>CAVZWZ010000004.1:0-209950 GCA_963779195.1 uncultured Alphaproteobacteria bacterium | reverse complement strand
CGGCTTCGGAAACGCCGTGGTGGTAAGATAGCTCAACCCCGAGTGCATCGCCGAACGGGCCGAAAAGAATATCGACAGGCTGTCGAGCCGGCAGGTTTCGACCAGCTGATCCGAACGGGCGGCGACATCGCGCGATACCAGCATATTCCCTCTCTCTTACCCACCCAGCAAACCGGAGATTGCGCTGGACTCCTGTGCCAAAGGCAGTCGGACAATTTCGTCCTACTATAATGGCACTCCCGGCAGCATTCAATCGCAAAGCAAAAGGGCAAGCGGCCTCGAACGTGCCAAGCAATGCCAAGGTGCTTCTCGCCAGACTGAATGCACTTTTTAGCGTGCGGCGATTTGTGCTTTGGTCCTCGCGCGCACGCTGAAACGGCTCAAAGTCAGGCCAGCGTGGAATCAACCGTGCCCACAGGCCCCGGTCGATTTCGCTGGCCGCTGGGGCGATTGCGGCATTCGAGGTTGCTGGCCAGCCGCAAGCAGGCGGAGGTGCTGAACCACATAAAGGACATTACGGCGCGCAGAACGGCAGAAAATAAAGCGCAACAAACAGTTATGGGAAGATCGCGGAAGGCGATTCTGGCGGAGAGGGTGGGATTCGAACCCACGTTACGGTTGCCCGTAAACCGCATTTCGAGTGCGGCGCATTCGACCTCTCTGCCACCTCTCCGTGAAGTGCGCTGGCGGGGCGCAAGCACCCTGCCCGGTCGGCAAGGCGCGGCGGTTAGCCCAAGTGTCCGCGCTTGCCAAGCCCCCTCGCAACCGCCGCCGGGGATGGGTGAAATGCCGTGCTTGTTTCGCAGGCGCACAAAAACTATATATGGGGCTATGGAACGCGCCAGCTTCTTCTCGCCCCAGGCCGGTCGGCTTATCGACGCGCCGCTCAGCACCCGGGCGCGCTTCGCGATCGGCGATGTCGTCAAGCACCGGCTTTACGACTTTCGCGGCGTGGTGTTCGATATCGATCCGGTCTTCGCCAACAGCGAGGAATGGTATCAGTCGATCCCGCAGGAAATGCGCCCCGAGCGCGAGCAGCCCTATTACCACCTGCTCGCCGAGAACGGCGATTCGAGCTATGTCGCCTATGTCAGCCAGCAGAACTTGCAGAGCGACAGCGAGGGCGGCCCGGTCGATCATCCCTCGCTGGAGCAGCTGTTCGACGATTTCGACGGCGGCAAATACCGGCTGCGGCGCGGGCTGACCCACTAAACTTCCCCTCCCGCAGCGATCGGCGCCTCGCTCCGGCGCGGC
Organism: uncultured Alphaproteobacteria bacterium; assembly: GCA_963779195.1. GTDB lineage: Bacteria > Pseudomonadota > Alphaproteobacteria > Sphingomonadales > Sphingomonadaceae > Novosphingobium. The sequence goes on along the minus strand of CAVZWZ010000004.1, from coordinate 208,696 downwards.
TGCCGCACGCCCTGTCCGCGCATCCGCGCCTCCCCGGCAAACTGTCCCATCCTGGGCACGCATCGCCAGACGACTGGCTGGCGCAGCCGTCAGCCGAAAGCTAACCGGGCGCTTAACCAGATGTCTCGCGGCAATCTTAAGGCCGCGCCGGACATGCTGGCGGTCGCAACAAAGCAGCCAACCCGCGTTCAGGAGAATACCGCATGGCCCGCACCGGCATGTATGTATTGCAGGGTGTTGTGCCATCGGAAGTCGCCGCGGCGCCGTTCGACGTGAAGATCGTCGATATCTATAACGACAACATGGTGCTGCACAGCGCCGGCGCAGGTGGACGAGATGGGCGGCGGGCCGGGCAAGGCCTTGCTGCTGGGCTATTTCAGCATCGGCGAGGCGGAGGTCTACCGGCCCTATTTCGGCTCGATCCCCGCCGCCGCGCTCGGACCCGAAAACCCGCAATGGGCAAGGCAATTTCGAGGTCGCCTACTGGACCCAGGAATGGCGCGCGGTCGCCGCCGCCTATATCGACCGGATGATCGACGCCGGATACGATGGCGTGCTGTTCGATGTCGTCGACGAATACCAGACGGCCTGGGCTGCGGCCAACGCGCCGGGCGGCGCGGCAGGGGCGGCGCAGGCGATGGCCGATCTGGTCGCCTATCCTCGCCGACTATGCCCATGCCCGGGCGCCGCATTTCCGCATCTGGGCCAACAACGCCGAGGAATTGCTGTGCGAACGACACCTATTTCAGCCACCTCGACGGCATGATCAAGGAGAACCTCTACTACGACGACGGCGGCGCCAAGCAGCCAGTCGCCGACACCCAGTGGAGCCTTGCCGAAATGCAGCGGATGATCGCGGCCGGCAAGGATGTGATCGCCATCGAATATGTTTCCACCGCCGCCAAGATCGCCGACGTCCAGGCGCAGGCGGCGCGCGACGGCATCGGCTATTACACGGCGGACATCAACCTCGACGGGATCAGCTACAGCGGCGTGCTGCCCGGCCAGATCATGCACGACGACTGGAGCGGCGCGGTGACGTCACCCCCTCCCCCTCCCCCGCCTCCCGCCGACCTGACGCTGAACGGCACCAACAGCGCCAACACGCTGACCGGGGCGGCGGGAAACGACACACTGTCCGGCAAGGGCGGCAATGACACGCTGCTGGGCAATGGCGGCAACGACTGGCTCCAGGGCGGCAGCGGCTACGACCGGCTCACCGGCGGCGGCGGCGCGGACACCTTCGCCTTCGCCGAAAGCGGCGGCAAGAATTGGGACGCCATCCTCGATTTCGTCGCCAGCCTCGACCGGATCGCGCTGGACGATGCCGCCTTCACCAGGATCGGCCCGGCCGGGGTGCTGTCCGAGGCGGCCTGGTGGGAAGGCAGCAAGGCGCACGACGCCAGCGACCGGGTGATCTACAATCCGGCGACCGGCGCGATCTTCTACGATGCGGATGGATCCGGCAAAGCGGCGCAGGTGCAGATCGCCACGGTGACGGCGGGGCTGGATTTGAACCATACCGATTTCTTCGTGATTTAGGCGCTCAGCTCTTCAGCTTCCACCCGCTCTTGAGCACCAGATAGGTCCCCGCCGCCAACACCGCATTCAGCGCCAGCAGACCCAGCGCGGCGTGCATCACCGCCAGATTGGTCGAGCCGATGTCGCTTTGCCCGAGGAAACCGAAGCGGAAGCCCGAGATGATGTAGAAGATCGGATTGAGCCGGCTGACCGACTGGAAGAACGGCGAGAGATTGTCGATCACATAAAAGGTGCCCGAAAGCAGGGTCAGCGGGAAGACGACGAAATTGGTTATCGCCGAGTTGTGATCGAATTTCTCCGCCCAGATCGAGGAGAAGAAGCCGATCAGCGCCAGCAGGATCGAGCCCATCAGGCCGAACCACACCACCGCCCAGGGATGCGCCACATGCAGGCTTACCCCCGGATAGAACAGCATGAAGAATGCCAGCGCGAGGCCGACCAGGATGGCGCGGGTGATCGATCCGGCGATCATCCCGGCCATCAGCTCGGCCTCCGACAGCGGCGGCATCAGGAAATCCACGATGGTCCCCTGCATCTTGCCCGAAAGGAACGAGAAGCTGGCGTTGGCGAAGGCGTTCTGCATCATCCCCATGACGATCAGGCCCGGCGCGACGAAGGTGGCGAAGTTTACCCCCAGCACCTCGCGCCCGCCGCGGCCGATGGCGACGGTGAAAATCACCAGATTGAGCAGGGTGGTGATCGCCGGGGCCCAGATCGTCTGGGTCTGCACCTTGAAGAAACGGCGCACCTCCTTCATATAGAGCGTCTTGAGCCCGATCCAGTTGACCCGGTGGATCAAGGGCTCTCCCTGCGCCGGAAAGCTGCGTTTCCCGATCGCCTTGGACAGTGTCTGGGTAGGTTGGGGTTGATCGGCCATGGGTCGGCGACTATCGGGTGACCCGGTCCGTGGCAAGCGGGCGCGGATTTTTGAATGGAAATGGCATGAGCTGGACCGACGAACGCATCGAGAAACTGACCAAGATGTGGGAAGGCGGGGCAACCGCCAGCCAGATCGCCGACGAACTCGGCGGGGTCAGCCGCAATGCGGTGATCGGCAAGGCGCACCGGCTGGGGCTGAAAGCGCGGCCCTCGCCGGTCAAGGCGAACGAGGTTCCCGAAGTGGCAGCAAGGCCCAAGCCCGCCGCCGAGGCGCCGCGCGCCGCGCAGCCCGCGCCGCCGCGCCCGGCCCCGGCGCCGCCGCGTCCCGCAGCAACCGCCGCTGCGGTCGCAGCCACCGGCACTCCTGGCGCTCCCGGCGAACCAGTCGCACCCAAGGTGCAGCCGCGCATCGTCTCGGTCGGCCCCGGCGGCTTCCTGCGGCAGGGCCCCGGCGATCAGCAGGCGCCGATCCCCCCGGCCCCGCCGCGCCGCCTGGTGCCCGCCAAGCCCAGCGCCGAGATCGCCAGCAAGACCAGCCTGCTCGATCTCAACGAGCGCATCTGCCGCTGGCCGATGGGCCATCCCGGCGAGCCGGACTTCCATTTCTGCGGCGAGAAGGTGAACCCGGGCTTCCCCTATTGCGTCGAGCATTGCGGCCGGGCCTATCAGGCGCAGCTGCCGCGCGGCCATCGCCGCCCGCCGCCGCCGCTGCCGTTCGGCGGGCCGCGGGTCAGGTAGCGCTTGCTCCGACGGCCGGGGCCGCCGGCGCCTCGCTCCGGCGCAAGACCAGCAGCAGCCCGCACAGCCCCGCCGCCAGCGCCAGCGCGGCGATCACCGCCAGGGTCAGGCGATAGGCATCGGGCGAGGGGAACGAGGAGCCGTCCGGCCCGGTGACCATGCTGGTCGCCAGCGTCAGTGCGATCATCTGCACGCCGACCGTGGCGAACATGCTGCGGATCACCGACATCGCGCCGATCGCCTCGCTGGTGCGGTCCTCCGGCGCGGCGCCGACGACGATGATCGGCAGCGCGGCGTTGAGCAGCGAAGTGCCGAATGAGATGACGATCAGCAGCGCGATCATCGCCCCCAGCGTATTGGGCAGGCTCATCCCCGCGATCCAGCCGACGGTCGCCATGATGCCGCCGGCCACCACCGGCAGGCGGATCGAATATTTCACCGTCAGCCAGCCCGCCAGCGGCCCGGCGAAGAACGAGAGCACATTGGACGGCAGCTTGGCAAAGCCCGCCAAAGTCGCGCTGAAGCCCAGCCCGGCCATGGTCCAGGCCGGGGCCTGCATATAGGTCGAGAAGACGAAGACGATCTGCGCGCTGCCCAGACCGAGCAGCACGGCGGAAATGTTGGCGACAGCAATGTTGCGCTGGCCCAGCAGCCGCAAATTGATGAACGGTTCGCGCGCACCCAGGCTGAGCCGGGCCCAGACCGCGAGCAGCACCGCCCCCAATGCAATCAGGCCATAACAGCGCGGATCGAGCCAGCCGTAGGTCTTGGTCAGGCTGAGCCCCAGCAGCAGCGCGCCGATGCCGGGTGCGGGCAGCAGGCCTTCCACCCAGTCGATCTTTTCCTTCGGCGGAATGCCGGGCTGCGATGGCACGATCATCCTGATCGCCACCCAGGAAATCAGCAGCAGCACCGCGCTGGCGGCGAACAGCCAGTGCCAGTTGAGCGAATCGATGATGACCCCGCCCAGCACCAGTCCGACGGCAACTCCCATGCCTTGGGCCGTGGTCATCAGCCCGACTGCAACCGGCAGCCGCGAAGGTGGCTGGGTTTCGCGCAATATGCCGATCGACAGCGGAATCACCGCCGAAGCCCAAGCCTTGCAACGCCCGCCCGAACAGCACGATCCCGAAATTGGTCGTCACCGCGCTAACGATCGAGCCGATCGCGGCGACCAGCAACATGATCAGCATCACCCGCCGCCGCCCGTAGATATCGCCCAGCCGTCCGGCGACGATGCAGGCGACGGTGCCGATCAGCATGTGCATCGTCACCAGCCAGCCCGCCGTGATCGGATCGCCGAAGGTGCGGATCAGCGTCGGCAGCGCGGCGTAGAGCATTGAGGTTTCGAACGTCGCCGAGATTTCGGCGAGGAAGATCGCCGCGATGATCGCATTGGGGCTGGATTTCATCGACTGGCCTCTCCGTGTTGCCGCTCGTCCGGGGCTTGTCCGAGCCTACGCGCCGGATGCGGCAAAGTGCAAGTCCCGGCGGCTGAGCGCTGCAGGAGAGCAGTCGCCGGACAGCGCCAGCGCGGCAACAATCGACCGGCGCAACCAGACGCTGGAATCCGCAGGCCGGCGCGCGCATGATCGCGCGATGAACCGCCGATTCGCCCTGCTCGCCGCCTTGCCGCTGCTGATCGCGCTGACCGCCGCCAGGCCGGCCCCGCGCCGGGCGCCGCCCGCGCCGTTGCCCGATGTGGTGCGGGTCGCCATGGTCACCGAACTGGGCACGATCGAACTGGCTCTCGATGCCAAGCGCGCACCGGTCACGGTGCGCAATTTCCTGCGCTATGCCGAGCAGCGGCGGTTCGACGGCATCTTTTTCTACCGGGTGATGCGGCTCGCCTGGGGGCAGCAGCCCAACGGGCTGATCCAGGCCGGCACCCGCGGCGATCCGCGCCGCGCCTTGCCGCCGATCGCGCATGAACCGACCAGCGCCACCGGCTTGCTGCACACGCCAGGCGCGATTTCGATGGCGCGCTGGGCCCCGGGCACGGCGGCGGGCGATTTCTCGATCCTGCTGTCCGCCATGCCCGGGCTCGACGCCGATCCCAAGTCGGACAATCCCGAATTGCAGGCGGGGTTTGCGGTTTTCGGGAACGTATCGGCGGGCATGGACGTGGTGCGCCGGATTTACGACGTGCCGCTGTCGCCGACCCTGGGCGAAGGGGTGATGAAGGGGCAAATGATTGCCAGGCCGGTGCGGGTTTTGACGGTGCGGCGCTTGCCAGCGGCGGTTTCCGCGCCTGCCCTCGTCGCGCCTGCCGCAAGTTCGCCAGCTCCGCCATCAGTGCCATAGTCTGGCGGGAAACCGGCGCTGGGGGCGGCTTGAACGGAGCCATTGAACTACCCCCAAAACTATGGCTGACTGCCTGCGAGAGAGAGCCTGGAGCCGTAATCCCATGCCAAACCCGAAACGCGCGTTCGGCGCAGTGCTGCTCGTCGCCGCCCTGCTCGGCGCAGCCGCTTGCAACCGCGCCAGTCCCGTGGCCGAAGCGCGGCTGCGCGATGGCAGCGACGGTGCAGACTGGGCCGCGCCCGGCGGCACCTATGGCGAGCAGCATTTCAGCCCCCTCACCCAGATCGACGCCGGGAATGCCAGTCAGCTCGGCCTCGCCTGGTCGCTCGATCTGCCGCCCGGGGCTTCGGTCAGCCAGCCGCTGGCGGTGGGCGGCGTGCTCTATGTGGTCTCCGGCCAGGCAGTGGTGCGAGCGATCGACGCGGTCAGCGGCAAGCAGCTGTGGGTCCACGATCCGCAGGTCTGGAGCAAGGCGGACAAGCGCATGCGCTATGGCTGGGGCTCGCGCGGCCTCGCCTGGTACGACGGCAAGATCTTTGTCGGCACGATGGACGGGCGGCTGATCGCACTCGACGCCGCGACCGGCAAAGAGGTGTGGAGCGTGCAAACGCTCAAGGACGGCGATCCCACGTACATAACCGGCGCCCCGCGCGCCTTCGACGGCAAGGTGATCGTCGGCTTCGGCGGCGCAGATTTTGGCGCGGTGCGCGGCTATGTCAGCACTTACGATGCCTCCTCCGGCAAGCTGCTGTGGCGCTGGCACACGGTGCCGGGCGATCCGGCGAAGGGCTTCGAGGACACGTCGCAGGAAATGGCGGCCAAGACCTGGCACGGCGAGTGGTGGAAGCTGGGCGGCGGCGGCACCGCCTGGAACGCCTTCTCCTACGATCCGGACACGGATACCGTCTTCGTCGGCGTCGGCAATGGCAGCCCGTGGAACCACAAGGCGCGCAGTCAGGGCAAGGGCGACAATCTGTTTCTCGCCTCGGTGGTCGCACTCGATGCGGAGAGCGGCGCCTACAAGTGGCACTATCAGGTCAATCCTGGCGAGAGCTGGGACTATGGCGCGACGATGGACATGGCCTTCGCCGACCTGGCCATTCAGGGCAAAGTGCGCAAGGTGCTGATGACGATGCCCAAAAACGGCTTCTTTTATGTCATCGACCGGCTGAGCGGACAGCTGATTTCGGCCGAGCCGGTGGTGCGGGTCAATTGGGCCGCGAAAATCGATCTGGCCACCGGCCGCCCGGTCGAAAACCCGCTGGCGCGCTATGACGGCGGCAAGACTTTCACCATCCAGCCGAGCGGCAATGGCGGGCACAACTGGTATCCGATGGCCTATAGTCCCAAGACCCGGCTGGTCTATATTCCGGTGCTGGAGCGGGCGATGAATTTCGCCGATTTCGGGCTCGAAGGCGACGAGTGGAAGAAAGTCACCCCCATCGGCACGACCCAGGCCGCGACGATGAATTCGCTGCCGGATATCCCCGGCGACCGGCTCAACAAGACCGCGCGGCTCGATGCCTGGGACCCGGTGGCGCAGCAGCGCGCCTGGTCGGTGCCGGTGCCGGGCACCGAAGGCGGCAGCGTCATGGCCTCGGCGGGCAATCTCGTGTTCCAGGGGCACCTCGACGGCACGTTCAACGCCTATGCGGCAGACAGCGGCAAGCGTGTCTGGTCGTTCCAGGCCAATTCGCCGGTGCTGGCCCCGCCGATCAGCTACACTGCAGGCGGCAGGCAATATGTCTCGGTGCTGACCGGCGTCGCGGGCCATACCGCTCTGTTCGGCGCGGATCAGGCGCAGTGGGATTTCGACTATCGCACCATGGCGCGGCGGGTGCTGACCTTTTCGATAGGGGGCAAGGCGGTGCTGCCACCGAAGGTCAAACCCGATCCGCAGATGATGGCCGATCCCACTTTCAAACGCGATCCGGCGCGCGAGGGTCGCGGCGCGATGACCTTCGGGCTCTATTGTTCGACCTGCCACGGCTTCTTCGCCTGGCCCGCCGGCGCCGCGCCCGATTTGCGCAAGTCCCCGGTCGTGCCTTCCGCCGAAGCGTTCGACGAAGTGGTCCACGGCGGCGCGCTGCAACCGGCGGGCATGCCCAAGTTCGACGAGTTCGACGCCTCGGCGCGCGAAGACCTGCGGCAATATATCCGCGCCCAGGCGGCGGCGGCGCGGGGGCGCTGAGGGGGGATTGTTTCGCGCAGAGGCGCAGAGATCGCAGAGAGGGAGAAGAAAGGGGGACTCGCGCGAAGGCGCGAAGATGTTTCGCTTGAGGCGAAGCTGCTGTCGATTCACTGGTCGCGGCTTGCGGTGGCGTCCAATTGATTCATTCCGCCTGCGGCGGAGCGCGATATCTTCGTGTCTTCGTGGCTTCGTGTGAAACACTATTGTTCTGCCTCCCGGCTAGCGCCCGGCCAAGCCACAGACCCCAATACTAACCCAGTTTAACAGTTTATCGCTCGCACAGCACGTTTCACCGTTGCAAAATCTCTATCGAATGAGTAGATACTAGTTGTCTACCGATTCGATAGACTATCAGCCCGCAGCCCTGAAAAGCTGCTTTTCGGGAGAGCCCCCATGCGTCCCCTTCACCTGCCCCTCACTGCCCTCGCCGCCGCCACACTGCTGCTTGCATCGGGCTGTTCGAAGAAATCCGAGGAAGCCGCTACATCCACCGATGCCGCTGCCCCGGCGGCAGCCGAAGCCGCTGCCGGCGATGCGGCCAGCTCCGAGACTTCCGTCCCCGGCATCGGCGGCGCCGTCGCCCCCGGGGTCGCCTTCGCCTATCGTTATGCCTTCACCATGCCCGCCAAAGCGATCGCCGGGGTGCAGCAGGAACACGCCGCCGCCTGCGAGCGGCTTGGCGCCAGCCGCTGCCGGGTGACCGGCATGCAGTTCGAGCAGCCGCGCGAGGACGAGGTTTCCGCCCGGCTCGACTTCCTGCTCGCCCCCGACATCGCCCACCGCTTCGGCAGCGAGGGCATTGCCGCAGTCGAGAAAGCCGACGGCAAGGTCGATAACGCCTCGGTAAGCGGCGAGAACGCCGGCGGCGCGATCGCCATCTCGCAAAAAGACAGCGCCGCACTGATGGCCGAGGTCGAGCGGATCGAGGCGCGGCTGAAGCAGCCCGGCCTGTCGAAAGCCGAGCGGATCGACCTGCAAACCCGCGCCGAGACGATGCGCGAACAGCTGCGCGGCGAGGAACGGCACCGCCGCGACAAGGAAGCGGCAATCGCCTCCACCCCGGTCAGCTTCGCCTATGCCAGCGAGGGCATGCTGGCCAACGGCAACGGCTTCGGCAAGGCCGCCAGCGCCTCCTGGGGCAGTTTGCAGACGATGACGGCGGCGCTGTTGCTGCTGCTCGGCTACGCCCTGCCCTGGCTGCTGCCGGTTGCGGCGGTGGTGCTCTATCTGCGCTTCCGCAAGGCGCAGCGCTTGCTTGCCAGTTCGACGACGGCGACCCCCGCAGCCGCCGTCGCTGCGGAGCCGTCGGCCACATAGCGCCGATGGCACGCACCCCGCGCCGGATGCCCCCTCCTCTCCCTCCTGAGCGAGTCGAAGGGCGGCGCGGGGGAAGCGTCTCACTTCTTCCCCCTTGATGGGGGAAGGATACGCAGACTTGGCGCCGCAAGGCACCTAGTCGCAGTTGGATGGGGGTGAGCAAGCGGCTAGAGCCAGATGACGTTAGGTTATACCGCCATGACGGAGCCGATTTTGGCCCAGTGCAAGGAGTGAGGAGGGAGCCATGCCAAAGCATAGTGACCGACGAAGGACGCAGCAATGGGCCAAAAGCGGCCCGCCCTTGGGGGTTGCCACTGGAAGCCCCTCGGACTGCGTCGCGTCACTTGCACGGGTTCCCGACCCGCACTGCGCGACGCTCCTTGCCGAGAAGCTTCCAGTGGCAATCACGGCGGTACAACCTAACGTCATCTGGCTCTAGCGCCGAGTCTGGCCGAGAAAACACCCCCACCCAACTCCGGCTAAGCCACTGCGTGGCCAAGCCTTCGTATCCCTCCCCCATCAAGGGGGAGGTGAAAGGAGCACCCCCTACCGCGCCGCGACATCCTTGGTCGCCTGGCTCTCCGGCACGATCGCCAGCCGCCAGCCCTTGGCCGGATCGAGATAGCGCTTCGCCAGCGCCTGCATCTTCTCAGGCGTGGTCTGGGTGAAGTCGGTCAGCAGCGTGCGGATCGAGGCGATGCGCGCCGGATCGGTGGTCGCGCCTTCGAGCTGATACATGAAGAAGGCCGAGCTGGTCGAAGCGCGGGTGACTTGCTGGCGCAAGGGCTCGGTCACCCGGGCGAGCTCGTCGGCGCCGGGCGGGCGGGCGACGAGGTCGGCGGCGATGCCCTGCGCCGCGTCGAAGAAGGCGGGCACCGCCGAGGGCTGGAGCTGGGCGATCGCCGAAATCGAGCCGCCATTGTCGAGATCGACCGGCCAGGACGAGACCACCTGCGGCGAATAGCTCGCCCCCAGCTTCTCGCGCATGCGGTCGAGCAGGCGGTTGGTGAACAGCTGGGTGAGTATCTCCAGCTGGCGCGATTCGCCGATGCCGGCCGAGCCGCCGCCGGTCGGCCAGGATACCACCGCCGCCGCCTGGTTGCCGTCGCCGCGATGCGTGAGCACCAGAGGTGTCGCATTGGCTGCCGGAAAGCGCGCGGTGGCGGGCGCGGTGCCGGCGGGCAGCGGCGGGCGCGGCGGCAGCGCGCCGAACGTCCGCCCCAGCGCGGCAAGCGCGGCGTTGCGGTCGAAATCGCCGAACAACTGGACTTCTATCGGCCCGCTGGCGAGCGCGCGGCTCCACACCTGGCGGAAGCCATCGGGCGTCGCCTTCTCCATCTCCAGCGGGGTCGGCGTGCGGAACCGCGGATCGCGGTCGCGCTGGAGGTATTTGAAGTCGCGCTCGAGCACGCCCTGCGGCGAGGCGGCGAAGGCATCGTATTGCAGCCGCGCCGCCGCCTTGGCCCGCAGCACCGGGTTCGCATCCCAGCGCGGCGCCGCGAATTTGGCGGCGAACAGATAGAGCTGGTCGGCCAGGTCCGCGCCGCGGGTGTCGGCGGAGAACTGGAAGACGCCGTCGTCGATCTTGAAATCGAAGCCCATCTTGCGGCCGGTCGAGATGCGGTCGAGCTCTTCCTGGCCGAGGCTGCCGACACCCGAGCCGACCAGCGCCATGTCGCCGAGCGCGATATAGGCGGCGTCGCCGGGGGCGAAGCTGCGATAGCCGCCGCCGAAGCGGACTTTCACGGTCATCCGCCCCGGCTCTTCCGGCGTCGGCCAGATCAGCGCCTTGACGCCATTGGCGAAGTCCACCTGCTCGATGCCGAGCAGCCCGGTCGGCGCGAGGCTGACGACCTTGCCCGGCTCGCCGATCGGCGGCAGCTCGTCGAAACGGATCGGCCTGGCGGCGAGGCGGTGGCTGCCATCGGCGGCGACCGGGGCCAGCATGGCCTGCCTGACAGCGGCGGCATCGCCTTCGCCGGTCTTGGGCGTGACCAGCACCGCGCGGGTCACCGTGCCCTTGAACAGGGTGCGGGTGTGGGCGAGCACCGCTTCCGGGGTAAACAGCGGTTTGGAACTGCGGAAAATCGCCAGCACATCGTTGGGCGCGGCGACGGTCTCGCGGATATCGACAGCGGTCACCAGATCGTCGGCGACTTTCGAACCGGCCAGCAGGCGCTGCTGTTCGACCGGAACCTGGAAGGCGATGTCCATCTCCGCCGCCTCGCGGTCGATTTCCTCCTGGGTCGGCGGGCTGGCCAGCGCGTCGGCGATCACCGCGCGGACATCGCGCAGCGCGCTTTTCCAGTCGTCCGACAGCGGGGTGATCGAGACGAAGGTGGCATCGACCGAACGGCTGGCGTCCTGCTGGCTGACCTGGGCGAGCAGATAGCTGCCCCCCGCCCGCGCCTTGGCCTCCAGCCGCCGGTTGATCAGCGACTGCGCCAGCGAATCGATCATCAGCCCCTGGTTGTAGACGATGGTGTCGTCGACCTTCCGCCAAGGACGCAGGATCGCGTAGTTGATCAGGCGCGGAAGCTCGGGCTCGACCAGCACCCTGGTCTCGCCCACCGGATTGTCCGCGCTGGCCCCCGCAGGCGCCACCGGATCGCCGAAGCTGGGCGCGGCAGTTGGCTTGCCCGGAACGCGCCAATCGGCGAACCATTTGCGCACCAAGGCTTGCAGCGCGGCGGTGGTGGTGTCGCCGGCGATGACGATCACCGTGTTTTCGGGCCGGTACCAGCGGGCATGGAAGGCGCGGACGGCATCCTGATGCGCACCGGTCAGCGTCGCCTCGGTGCCGATCACCGCGCGGCGCGAGAGCAGCTGGCCGGCGTAGAAGGTTTCCTGCGTCGCATCCATCACCCGCTGCCCTGCGCCGCCGCGTTCGCGCTTTTCGGCCAGCACGATCGGCACTTCGGCGCGCACGTTGGCTTCCGACAGCGTCGGCGCGGCCATCATGCCCGAGAGCAGTTTCAGGCTCTCGTCGAGGCTGGCGGGCGTCGCATTGGGCAGATCGAGCTTGTAGACCGTGTGGGTCGGCGTGGTTTCGGCGTTGGTGTCGTTGCCGAAACTCGCGCCGAGCCGCTGCCAGGTCGGGATCGCCTGCGCCTCGCCGAGATATTTCGATTGGCGGAACACCAGATGCTCGAGCAGATGGGCGAAGCCGCGCTCGCCGTCCTGCTCATGCAGCGAACCGGCGTCGATGCGGATGCGGATCGAGACCTGGTCGGGAGGCACGCCGTTGTGCCGCACTGCATAACGCAGGCCATTGGGCAGCTCGCCGAACACCCAATCGGGATCGCGCGGCACGTCGCTGCCGCGATAGAGCCAGGGGATGGATTTGGCGGAAGCAGCGGCCGGTTTCGCCGCAGGCTTGGCCGGGGCCGGGGCCGATGGCGTCGCGAGCAGCAGGACTGGCAGCAGGAAAGCAAGCGAGCGGGCTATGCGGCGCGTCAGGTTCATGGCGCGCGGTATAGGTGCGCAAGGGATTAAGGGCTAGTGAATAGGGCGGGCATTCTGCCGGTTTTGCGCCGGTTGCCGGCGCGTTTTCCGGTCGCCAATCTAAACCAGCGCCATGTCGGCGAATTCGGTGCCTTCGAAGGCGTGGTGACCCTTGCCCGGGCGCAGCGACTTGGCCGGCGGCGCCGGCGTCTTGCCGTTCGGCGCCTTGACCACCGAGTGGCGGATGAAATCGCGGATCACCGGATAAATTTCCGCCTGGAACTTCGATCCGGAAAACACGCCGTAATGGCCGACCCCCGGCTGGATGTAATGGCCCCGGCGGGCTTCGGGGATATTCACGCAGACATCGTGCGCGGCTTCGGTCTGGCTGGGCGGGCAGAAATTGTCGTTCTCGCCCTCGACGGTGAGCAGCGCGGTCTTGCGGACCGCGCCGAAATCGACGAGCTCGCCCCGGAAGGTCATCTGCCCGGTCGGGATATGATGCTCGAAAAACACCTTTTGCAGGGTTTCGACATAGAAGCTCTCGGTCATGTCGAGCACCGCGAAATATTCGTCGTAGAAATCGCGGAATTTCTCGAGACTTTCCTCGTCGCCCTTGACCGAGTTTGCGACGAAGTTCTTGTATTGCTTGAGGTGCGGCATCGGGTTGAGCGAGATGAAGCCCGAAAGCTGATAGAAGCCCGGATAGACCCGCCGCCCGCTGCCGGGAAAGCCGCGCGGGATCGTGTGGATGTTGAGCTTCTTGAACAGCGACAGCGGCAGGGAGGTGGTGAGCTTGTTCAGCGCATTGTTCGGGCTCAGCCGGGTATCGACCGGTCCGCCCATCAAGGTCAGGCTGGCGGGCGCGAATTTCGATTTTTTCGCCTCCATCGTCGCCACCGCGACCATCGCCGGCGGCGCCGCCTGGCAGGTCGCCACCAGATGGGTGTTCGGCCCCAGCGTCTCGAGGAATTCCATCAGATAGGCAACATAGTCGTCGAAGCCGAAATCGCCGGCTTCCAGCGGAACCTGGCGGGCGTCTTTCCAGTCGGTGATATAGGTGTCGAAATCGCGGGCGAAGCCACGGATGGTATCCTGCAGCAGCGTCGCATGGTGGCCCGATAGCGCCGCAGCGATCAGCACCTTGGGCTTCTCGCGCCCGTCATCGACCGGGAAATGCAGCAGATCTGCGAACGGCAGGCTCTGAATCACGGTCTCTTGCAGGTCGATTTCGAGATCGCCGAGTTCTTCCCACACCTCGTAGCGCGGCTTGCCGTAATCCTTAAGCGCGCGGGCCGGGAGCTCCCAGGCGGTAGCCAGCGCCCGCATGGTGAGGGTGTCACGCAGCGGATTGCGCTCGTCGCGCGCCAGCTTCTGGCCGGCGTCGAACAGGCGATAGAGCGGGCGAGTGGAACGGCGCACGGCTTCATAGGCTTGATATATCAAACTTTTACCCTTCCAAAGACCCGTTTGCACGGCACGGCGGCGAGCCGCGCGCGGCGAATGCTGACACCGGTGTAACCATCAATTCGGCAATAAGGAATAGCCGATGAAAGTTTCGAACAGTTCCACTCAGAGACAGATGCTGCACTGCAACACAGCAAATTGCAACCGGTTTACTGCAAGACGTATTCGCCGGGCGCGTCGATCGTCGGCGGATGGGCCTTGGAACCGAGCTTCTTGGGCGCCGCAACCTGCTTGCCGCTGCGCGTCCCGCACCACTTGGCCCAGCTCTCCCACCAGCTGCCCGAAAGCTTGGGCGATTGCTCGAGCCAGCTCTCGCCATCGGGAGCGCTGCGCGGTCCGATGTAGTGATAGGCCTTGGGATTGCCGGGCGGATTGACCAGCGCGGCGACATGGCCGCCATTGCTGAGCGCAAAGGTGACATTCTTCGCGCCAAGGTGGGTGCTGGCCTGGTAGCAGGCCTTCCACGGCGTCAGATGATCGGTCACTGCGCCGACAACGAAGGCATCGCAGGTGAGCTTGCCCAGATCGACCGGTTCGCCCAGCACTTTCGCTGCGCCCGGCTGCACGATCTTGTTGCCTTCGAACAGCTCGAGGAAATCCTCGTGCAGCTGCGCGGCCATATTGGTGCAGTCGTTGTTCCAGGCGAGAATATCGAAGGCGGCCGGCGGCTCGCCCATCAGATAGTTGTTCACCCAATAGTTCCAGACGAGATCGTTGGGGCGCATCCAGGTGAATATCTTGCCCAGTTCCGCACCTGGCAGGATGCCCTTCTTCGCCGACTTCCCCTTGGCGACGCGCAGCATCGCCGGGAGCCGGAATGCACCGAGCGCGGCATCGACCTTGAAATCGAGCATCGTCACGCACAGCGCCAGGCTGTTGACCCGGTCATCGCCCTTGGCCGCCAGATAGGACATGACCATCGCCGCCGTGATGCCGCCCGCGCAGAAGCCGACCAGGTTGATCTTCGGCTGGCCGGTTATCTCGGCGACCGCATCCATCGCGGCGAGCGCGGCATCGGCATATTTGTCGAGGCCCCAGTCGCGCTGCTCGGCCTGGGGATTGCGCCAGCTGATCGCGAAATACTGCAGCCCCTGGCCAAGGGTGTATTCGGCGAAGCTGCGGCCGGGCGCGAGGTCGGTGAAATAGAACCGGTTGATCTGCGGCGGGATCAGCAGCACCGGCGTCTGATAAACCTCGTCGGTGCTTGGCTTGTACTGGATCAGCTCGAACATCTCATGCCGCAGGACGATCTTGCCCGGTGTGATCGCCAGATTGCCGCCGACCTCGAATTTCGTCTTATCGACCTGCTTGGGCAGGCCGCCATTGTTCTTGATGTCGCTGAGATAGGCGGCAAGGCCCTTGGTCAGGTTGGCGCCGCCGGTCTCGATCGTCTTGGCCAGCGCTGCCGGATTGCCTATCAGCGTATTGGTCGGCGCAAAGGCGCTGGTGACGATCGACGCGGCCAGCTCGGCCCGCTGCTTGTTTTCGAGCGAAAGATCGTCGGGAATCATCTTCTCGACCGCCTGGGCCGTGGCGAGATAGGCCTGCGCCAGCCGCTTGTAGGCCGGGTTCTTGGTCCACGCCTCGTCCTTGAAGCGCGCGTCGCGCGCATCCGGCGCGATGTCGGAATTGCCGGTGGCGATGGCGAACATGGTCTTGGTCAGCTCCATGCCCTGTTCCATCATGCTGCGCGGATCGAGATTGCGCATCAAAGTGGCGAATGGCCCTTCCGCGCCGAAGAAGGCGGATGCCGCGTCGGTCGCCTGATCGGCTGCCGTATGATCGTTCTTTGCCATGGCCTTTATCCTTACCCAACAATTATGCTGCGCCGCATACATAGGTTTTCTGCGAATACCAGCCCATTTGTTCGCACTTGCAGCATTTTTCAACTCGGCGGTTTCCCTTGACCCGCCGCAAGCGGAGCCTACATGCTTTTCGCCATGTATATAGAGACAGAAACCACGCCCAATCCGGCGACGCTGAAATTCCTGCCGGGCGAACCGGTGATGCCCGCCGGCACCCGCGAATTCACCGATGCGGACGAGGCCGCCGCCTCGCCGCTGGCCGAGGCCCTGTTCGGCCTCGGCGATGTCACCGGCGTGTTCTACGGACGCGATTTCGTCTCGGTGACGGCCGGGCCGGGCGTCGACTGGAGCCAGCTCAAGGGGCAGGTGGTGGCGATGCTGCTCGACCATTTCGTCTCGGGCGCGCCGCTGTTCGCCGGGCCCGACGCCAGCGGCATCGCCGTGCCCGCCGAGGGCGATGGCGCCAGCGAATTGGGGCAGACGACCCCGCCGATGCCGACATCGTCGCGCAGATCAAGGAGCTGATCGAGGAGCGCGTGCGCCCGGCGGTCGCCAACGACGGCGGCGACATCATCTACAAGGGCTTCCGCGAAGGCGTGGTCTATCTGACCATGCAGGGCGCCTGTTCGGGCTGCCCGTCGTCCTCGGCGACGCTCAAACAGGGGATCGAAGGGCTGCTCAAGCATTATGTCCCCGAAGTAACCGAAGTACGCGCCGCCTAGAGCCTCTCCCATGCTGACGCTGGCGATCGATTGTGCGACCGAGGCCTGTTCGGTCGCCCTGTTCGACGGCGCGCATTTGCTTGCGGGCGAATACCGCATCCTCGGGCGCGGGCATGCCGAACAGCTGGTGCCGATGATCGCGGCGCTGCCGGACAAGGGCCGCGCCGGCCGGATCGCCGTGGCGCTGGGGCCGGGCAGCTTCACCGGGGTGCGGGTCGGCCTCGCCGCCGCAAGGGCGCTGGCGTTCGCCTGGAATGCCGAGCTGGCGGGCTATCCGACATTGGCGCTGATCGCCGCGATGGCGCGGGGGCAGCGCGGCGCGCAGGCCGTCACCGTCGCCGCCACCGGTGGGCATGGCGAATGGTTCGTGCAGCATTTCGCCGCCGATGGCGCGGCTGCGGGGCCGCTGGCCTCGCTGAACCCGGCGCAGGCCGCCGCCTTGCCCGGCAAATCGCTGGTCGCGGGCAGTCAGGCCGAGGCGCTGGTCGCCCTGCGCGGCGGCGAAGCGCTGGCGCTGCTGCCGGACGCCCGTGCCCTGCCCTCGCTGCCGGCCGCCGCCTTCACCGCCGAGGTTCGCCCGCTCTATGGCCGCGCGCCCGATGCCCGGCTGCCGGGAACTGCGGCGTGAGTCCGCCGATGGACGACATCGACCGGATCATGGCGGTGATGGCCAGCGCCTTCGATCCCGCCTATGGCGAGGCCTGGTCGCGGCGCCAGATCGAGGACGCGCTGACCATCGGCAATTGCCATTATTTGCTGATCGCAAGTAACGGCGAGGAGCCGGCGCCGGGTGATGCTGCCGCCGGTTTCAGCCTGTCGCGCTGCGGTTTCGAGGAAGAGGAGCTGCTGCTGTTCGCGGTCGATCCGGCCCACCGCCGCCGGGGGCTGGGGCGCAAACTGCTCGCGCGGTTTGCCGGCACGGCGCAGGCCCGCGGCGCGCGGCGGCTGGTGCTGGAGATGCGCCGGGGCAATCCAGCGGAAAGCCTTTACCGGCAATTCGGCTTTCTGCCGGTCGGCGAGCGGCCCCGGTATTATCGCGCACCAGGCGGAGAGCGGCTCGACGCCGTGACTTTCGCGCTCGACGCTGCGGTGACTTCGCGCGATGCGACAAAACGCCAGAATTAAGCGTCTATACCGTAAAACAGCTAACTTAGGTGTCAATAAAGCGCAATTTGACTCTTGTTCAAGCTGTAAAATCCGTTCATTGACCGCGCAGTTTGCTGCGCGATTCACTCTCCGCCGCACAACAGATCGGGGGGTCGCCTAGCCTTCGAGGACAGAACAAATGGAAAATGCGCAGATCGATATGAACGAAACCCTGATTACCCTGACGTCAGACATTGTCGCCGCCCATGTCAGCAATAACAGCGTGTCGGTGGACGACGTGCCGTCGCTGATTACCAATGTTTACGGGGCGCTGGCCGGTCTCGGCCAGGCCGCGCCGATTGTCGAAGCCCGTCCCGAACCTGCGGTTTCGGTGCGCACTTCGGTCAAGCCGGACTACATCGTCTGCCTGGAAGACGGCAAGAAGCTCAAATTGCTCAAGCGCCACCTGATGACGCATTACAATCTGACGCCGGACCAGTATCGCCAGCGCTGGGGCCTGCCTGCGGACTATCCGATGGTCGCGCCCAATTATGCCGAGCGCCGCCGCGAACTGGCCAAGAAGATCGGCCTCGGCCGCAAGCCGGGCGTCAAGCGCGGTCGCCCGGCCAAGGCGAAGGCCTGACCTGCCACAATCCGAACCTGCCGCCGCTTCGCGGTTGTAGAATTCCCCCGCCGGACTATGATCCGGCGGGGTTTTCATTGGAGCCGCCGGTTTCGTGCACCAGACAATCGACATCGAGGCGCTGTGCGCCGAGCGTGGGCTGCGGATCACCGAGCAGCGCCGGGTGATCGCGCGGGTGCTGTCCGACAGTTCGGACCACCCCGATGTCGAGAAGCTGCACGCCCGCGCGATCGCGCTCGATCCGGGCATTTCCATCGCCACAGTCTACCGCACGGTGCGGCTGTTCGAGGAAGCCGGCATTCTCGACCGCCACGATTTCGGCGACGGTCGCTCGCGCTATGAGGCCGCGCCCGAGGCGCATCACGATCACATGATCGATGTCGAGACCGGCAAGGTGATGGAATTCGTCGATCCCGAGCTGGAAGCGCTGCAACGCCAGATCGCCGAGCGGCTGGGCTTCCGCCTGGTCGACCACCGCATGGAACTCTACGGCGTCAAGCTGGAGCGCGATCCCGGCCCCAGCGAGGACTGATGCCGCAAGCCGCCGCCGCTCCGGCTGCGCCCATCCCGGCGCTCGGCTGGCTGCGCATCGTGGCCAGAATCGCCGGCATGCTGGCATGGCTGCTGGCGTGCCTGCCGTTTTTCTACCTCTGGCGGCTGAAAGGCGGGCGCAACCCGATGCCGCGCCGCTTCCTCGGCGGCGTTGCCCGGATCGCCGGGGTCGATCTGCACATCACCGGCGAGCGGGTAAGCGGCGGCGAGTTCCTGCTGGTCAATCATGTCAGCTGGATCGATATTCCCGCCCTCGCCGCTGCCTCGGGCGCGGCCTTCGTCGGGCATGACGGGCTCGCCGCGATGCCGCTGGTGCGCTGGCTGTGCCGGATGAACGACACCGTCTTCGTCGCCCGGCACGAGCGCGGCAATGTCCGCCGCCAGATCGAGCAGGTGCGCGAGGCGATCCGCGATACCGGCGCGCTGGCGATTTTCCCCGAGGGCACCACCAGCGACGGCGCCGCGTTGCTGCCGTTCAAGAGCTCGCTGCTGTCGGCGCTCGATCCACTGCCGGAAGGCGTCGCGGTGCAGCCGGTGCTGCTCGATTACGGCCCGCAGGCGCGCGACATCGCCTGGGTGGGGGAGGAGCACGGCATCGACAATTTCAAGCGCATCCTGGCGCGCGGGAGGCCGTTGGAGCTGACCGTGCGCTTCCTGCCGCCGCTGACTGGCACGGCGCTGGCCAACCGCAAGGCGATTGCTGCTGCGGCGCAGGCGGCGATTTCCGGCGCGCTGGATGAGAGGCGGGCAGGAACTTAACTCGCCCTCGCCGCCCCCTTGATGGGGGCGGGATACGGAGGCTAGGCAGCTTGCTGCATAGCCGGAGTTGGGTGGGGGTGTTCGCGCCTGATGGCGCAACGCCCGATGGCAAGATCACCCCCATCCAACTGCGCCTAACCCGCTTCGCGGCTAAGGCTTCGTATCCTTCCCCCATCGAGGGGGAAGTAAGATCGCCGGGCCACGACCCGGATTGCCCTAACGCGTCGCGTTGTAGGCGATCTGCCCCTCGTCGAGCTGGAAGCCGACCAGCACCTCGAAGGTCGCGCGGGTTACCGCCGCCTTGACTTCGGGTTCGGTCAGCGGATCCACAGCGGCGTCCTCGTCGCCGGCCTTGCGGCGGCGGGTGATGCGGTCGCGGATTTCCTGCGACAGAGTCGCCTCGGAGCGATCGATATAGGCCGAGCCCTGCCCGCGCCCCTGCGCGCGTTCCTGGCCGTCGGCGAAATCGAGCACCACCTGGCCGATGCGTTTGCTCACCACCGACGAGCCGCCGCGCAGCACGGTGACGAAGTAGGGCAGCACCACCTGCCGCGCCCCGCGCGTGTCGCTGCGGCGGGCGAGCACGTCGAAGCTGGCCGAGGCAAAGACCTGGTTGCTGGCATCCTTCGCGCCGTCGTTGCACTGCGCGCGCAGATTGGTCATCGCGGCGACGACATCGATATCCTGCGAAGTCTTGCCGCCGCCCGGGCGGAACAGGGTGACGTCGCCGGTATAGTCGGGAATCCCCGCCGCCGGGCAAGCGCCGCGCACCGCCGTGATGCCGACGCCCTCATCGACGACGATTTCGCCGCTCGACCGGCACCCGGCCAGGGCGGCGACGGCGATTGTGGCGGCGGCTACGATCCGAGTGCGGCGATTCATTCTGGCATCCCTATAGCTCATGCCGATGCCCTAGCGGCGCGAGCCACAAAGCGCTAGAGGCCGCGACATGAATGCACCCTTTCAACAGAACGCATCGCCGGCCGCCAAGCCGCCGCTCAAGCTGCTGGTCGCCGCGCCGCGTGGGTTTTGCGCCGGTGTCGACCGCGCCATCGCCATCGTCGAGCTGGCGCTGGAGCGCTATGGCGAGCCGGTCTATGTCCGCCACGAGATCGTCCACAACAAGCATGTCGTCGATGGGCTGCGCGACAAGGGCGCGGTGTTCGTCGAGGAGCTGGACGAGGTTCCCGATGGCGCGACGGTGATCTTTTCGGCGCATGGCGTGCCCAAGATCATCCCGGAGCGGGCGGACGCGCGCGGGCTCGACTGGCTGGACGCCACCTGCCCGCTGGTCAGCAAGGTCCACCGCCAGGCCGAACGCCAGATTGCGCAGGGGCGGCATATATTGTTCATCGGCCACAAGGGTCATCCCGAGGTTATCGGCACCCTGGGCCAGGTTCCCGACGGCGCAATGACGCTGATCGAGACAGTCGAGGATGTCGCCGCGCTGGGATTCGCGGCGGACGCGCCGCTCGCCTTCCTCACCCAGACCACGCTGTCGGTGGACGATACCGCCGCCATCGTCGCGGCCCTGCAACAGCGCTTTCCCGCGATCGCCGGCCCGCGCGCGGACGACATCTGCTATGCCACCTCGAACCGGCAGGAGGCGGTCAAGGCGATCGCCCCGCAATGCCAGCTGGTGCTGGTGATCGGCGCGCCCAACAGCTCCAATTCGAAGCGGCTGGTCGAAGTCGCCGAGCGCTGCGGCACGCCGTCGCGGCTGATCCAGCGCGCCGGCGAGATCGATCCGGAATGGCTCGACGGCGTCGAAACGCTGGGCCTCACCGCCGGGGCCTCCGCCCCCGAATCGCTGGTGCGCGAAGTCGCGGCGCGGCTCGCGGAACTGCGCAGCGTCAGCGAGGAAGTGGTGCAGACCGCCGAAGAGCGCATGATCTTCAAGCTGCCGAAGCAGCTCGCAGACTAGGCCGGCAGGCGTGGCGGTCTATACGCAGCTCGGGGCCGAGGCGCTGGCCGGGATCATCGCGAATTTCGACGTCGGCAGCCTGGTTTCGGCCAAGGGCATCGCCGAGGGGGTTTCGAACAGCAACTGGCTGATCGAGACCGAGGGGGCCGGCGGCAACAGCACCCGCTTCATCCTGACGATGTACGAGCAGCGCACCGATATTGCGGAACTGCCGTTCTTCCTCGGCCTGCTCGATCATCTGGCGGAGCGCGGCTGCCCGGTGCCGCGCACCATCCACGACCGCGCCGGCGCCGCCTTCCGCCTGCACGAGGGCAAGGCGCTGGCGCTGATCGAGTTCCTCCCCGGCGTTTCGGTCAGCGAGCCGACCCCGGCGCAGGCGCGCTCGGTCGGCGAGGCGCTGGCGCGGGTGCATCTGGCGGCGGCGGATTTCGCCGCAACCCGCGCCAACGGGCTGGGCCTGGCGGATTGGCAGGCGCTGGCCAAGGCCTGCGGGACGGAGGGGCTGAACGCGATCCATCCGGAGCTTGGCGCGCTGGCCGCGCGCGAGCTGGCGCATCTGGCGCGGCACTGGCCGCAGGATTTGCCGCGATCGGTGATCCACGCCGACCTGTTTCCCGACAATGTGCTGATGCTGGGCGACGCGGTGACCGGGCTGATCGACTTCTATTTCGCCTGCACCGACATCGCCGCCTACGATATCGCGGTGACCCACGCCGCCTGGTGCTTCAGCGCCGACGGCAGCCGCCTCGAACCGGCGCTGTCGGAGGCCTTGCTGGCGGGTTATGCGGCGGTCCGCCCGCTGTCCGCAGCCGAGCGCGCGGCGCTGCCGCTGCTGGCGCGCGGCGCGGCGATGCGGTTCCTGATGACGCGCGCCTATGACTGGATGAACACGCCGCCGGGGGCATTGGTCACCCGCAAGGACCCGCTCGCCTTTGCCCGCCGACTCGAATTCTATGCAGACCCGGCCAATTCCGCTATCTTCGCCGGATGACCAAACGAGCGATAACCCCTTGAAGCGAGTCGAAATCTTCACCGACGGGGCCTGCAAGGGCAATCCCGGCCCGGGCGGCTGGGGCGCGATCCTGCGCATGGGCAAGCATGAAAAGGAGCTGGCCGGTTCCGAGCCCGAAACCACCAACAACCGCATGGAGATGACCGCAGTGATCCGCGCGCTCGGTGCCCTGCGCGAGCCTTGCGACATCGCGCTCTACACCGACAGCCGCTATGTCATCGACGGCATGACCAAATGGGTCGAGGGCTGGAAGCGCAAGGGCTGGGTCAACGCCAGCAAGCAGCCGGTGCGCAACCAGGACCTGTGGCACGACCTGATCGAAGCCGCGCTGCACCACCGCATCGACTGGCAATGGGTCAAGGGCCACGACGGCCACCCGGAAAACGAGCGCGCCGACCGCCTGGCCAGCGCGGCGGCGATGCGGGCGATTGGGTAAGGTGGGCGCCTCTAGGTCACAGACCCATAAACAGGATTCCCAAAGCGTGTAAGTTCTGATTTAGTGCTCCGCGAAGGGAGACTGGTTATGGCACGTTTTGATTTGTCGGATTTTGAGTGGTCGGTGATCGAGCCTTTGCTGCCGACGAAGGTTCGCGGAGTTGCCCGGGTTGATGATCGCCGGGTTCTGAACGGGATATTCTGGCGGCTGCGGACAGGAGCGCCCTGGGCGGATATTCCGTCGCGCTATGGACCGCACACGACTTGCGTGAACCGCTTCAACCGCTGGCGCAAAGCGGGCCACTGGGCGCGGATATTGCAGGCAGTTTCAGCGGCTTATGAGGGCGATATCCAGATGATCGATTCCTCGTCGATCCGCGTCCACCAGCACGCCGCCAACGCCAAAAAAAAGATGGCCGATCCCGTTGCATGGGTCGCTCGCGCGGCGGCCTGACCACCAAGATACACGCTCTTGTCGATGCGCTCGGTCTGCCGATCCTGCTCAAACTGACCGAAGGGCAGGCACACGACAGGGCGCAGCGCCGATGACATGCTCGACGGCCTTGGCGAGGGCTGCATCCTGCTCGGCGACCGCGCCTACGACAGCGATGCCATGCGCGCGACCTTGGCAGCACGCGGCGCATGGGCCTGCGTCAAACCGATGCCGGGCCGAGTGCGCATCCCGGCCTTCAGCCCGTTCCTCTATCGCTATCGCAACCTCGTCGAGCGCTTCTTCAGCAAACTCAAGCATTTCCGAGCTGTCGCAACCCGATATGACAAACGCGACGACAACTTCCTCGCCTCAGTCCAACTCGCTTCCATCAGGATTTGGTTGCGGCATATTGAGTCGGTGACCTAATGTGAATTACCCCAACCCCAAATCCCGACTGTCCTGAGCTTGTCGAAGGACTGCTTTTTCTTCAGGCAGTTGTGCGCGAGGCACGAAGAAAAGGACGATCCTTCGACAAGCTCAGGATGGTCGGGAGTGGGGTAAGGGTGATTCACCCTTCGGAGGTTTTGCCCTAGCGGAATCTTCCGGGCGAATAGGGCGCGGGATCGACCTCCCCTCCCGCCTCGCCTGCGAGCAATCTTGCTGCCAGCCGCGCCGCCGCCGGTGCGGTCTGGATGCCGAAGCCGCCCTGCCCGGCAAACCAGAAAAAGCCGCGCGCCTCGGGGTCGAAGCCGAAGACCGGCAGGCGGTCCGGCGCGAAGCTGCGCAGACCCGCCCATTTGTTCTCGACCCGATCGACCCGCCAATCGACCACGCCTTCGAGCCGGGCAATGGCGACCGCGACATCCGCCTCATCGGGGGCGGCGTCGCAGGGCGGGCTGGGGGTTTCGTCGTGCGGGCTCAGCCACAGCCGCCCTGCTTCGGGCTTGAAATAGAACGCTCCGGCGATGTCGAGCACCAGCGGCAGGCTGGCCGGAACAGCGGGCGAGACGCGGAGCTGGACGATTGTCCGGCGCAGCGGCGCGATGCCGAGCGGGCGCACGCCCGCCAGAGCCGCCACCTCGTCGGCCCAGGCGCCTGCGGCATTGACCAGCACATCGCAATGCGCCGCCTGTCCGTCCGCCATGGTCAGCGCCCAGCCGCTGCTGCCGGACGAAGCCGCAGTCAGCCGCGCCGAACACCATACCGCCGCCCCGGCCCGGCGCGCGGCGGCGAGATAATGCGCATGCAGCGCGGCGACGTCTATGTCGCAGCAGTCCGGCTCATAAGCACCCTGCGTCCATTCGGCCCTGAGGCCAGGGACATGCGCCGCGATCCCGGCACGGTCCAGCCGCTCGACCCTGACGCCCAGCGCGGCGAAATCGGCGGCGAAGCTGTCCAGCTGCGGCGCCTGCCGGTCTCGCGCCAGGGTCAATGCCCCCCTCGGCGCGAGAAAGCCGTTTTCGAACAGGAACGGCCCGGAGGCCGCGGTCAGCGGCTGCACCATCGGCCCGCCGTAGCTTTCGGTCCAGAATGCCGCCGAGCGCCCGGTGGCGTGATAGCCCGGCTGCGCCTCGGCCTCGAGCAACAGCACCCGCGCACCGCAGCCGACGAGCTCCGCCGCGAGCGACGCCCCGGCCATGCCCGCCCCGGCGATGGCGAAATCGAAGCGCTCCGTCATGGGGACTCAGCCGGAAGCAGGCGCGGCGCGGTCCAGGAATTCATCGATCCCGGCCAGCGCCCGCTCGCGCACGCTGTCTTCCTCGCGCAGAATTTCGTGCCGCGCCTCTTCGCCGAAGCGCAGCAATTCGCCGCGCGGCAGCCGGCGCGCCGCGCGCTCGATCGCGGCGAAATCGACCAGCCTGTCGTGGTCTGTCCCCAGCAGCAGCACCGGCATCGCCACCCGCTCCAGCACGCCGCGCCGCTCCAGTCCCCGGGTCGCGGCATAGGCGCGCTCGACCCAGCCCCAGCTGCCCGGGCCCATGGCGATCTCCGGACGGTGTTCCCGCCACCAGACCTCGTCGGCGTAGCGATCGGCGTCGTGCGTCAGCAGCAGATTGCGGTCGGCTGGCAGGGTCAGCGGCTTCTCGCCCCATTTCCAGCCCGGGCGGCGCGGATCGCCGAGCCGGGTCATCGCCCAGGCGATGGCATGCATCAGGGCGGCGGGCACGCCATAGTTGATCATGCCGAGCATCGGCGCGATCAGCACCGCTGCGTCCGGATCGGCCTTGCCCTCGGCCAGCGTGCGCAGCACCAGCAGGCCGCCCATCGAATGGCCTGCCAGAACATGCGGGCCGGGCGTCGCCGCTTTCCACTGCGTCCAGAGCTGCGCCAGATCGTTAACCCAGATGCCGAAATCGCCGACATGGCCGATCGCCCCGTCCTTGCCGAGCCGGCCCGATCCGGCCTGGCCGCGCCAGTCGCTCGCGGTCACCCGCCAGCCGCGCCGGGCCCAGCTATCCAGCGTCTCGAGATATTTCTCGTAGGCATCGCCGCGCCCGGGCAGGAACAGGATCGAACCGCGGCACCTGCCTTGCGGCAGCGGCCAGTCGATCCGCCGGATGGCGTGGCCGTCGCCTGCGCTCCAGCACGATTCGACGGCGTCGCGGGGTATCGCGCGCCGGTCGAAAAGGGGGGGGCCGCAGCTGGCGGTGAACGATAGTCGTGCAGAATTCTAACCCTAATTCCAGCCTCAAGGGGTTGGTTACTTTTTAGTAAGCCCTGACCGCTACACCTCTGCCCTCTAAGCAGGGGCATGCGATGAACGGCGGGGTTTTCACTTACGGGCTGGTGGCCTTATTGGCAATCGCGCTGCTGACCGCCGCGTTCACCGACCTGCGCCGCCGCCAGATCGACAATTGGCTCAATGCCGCCATCGCTCTGGGCGCGCCGCTGTTCTGGCTGGCGAGCGGCCAGTCGTTCACCGCTATCGGTTACCATCTTCTGGTCGCCTTGGCCGCCTTCCTCGTCTTCGCCGGTCTGTTCGCGCTGAAGGCGATGGGCGGCGGCGACGTCAAGCTGCTGACCGCGCTGGCGCTGTGGATCGAGCCGCTGGCCTTCCTGCATCTGCTGATGGTCATGGCGATCGCCGGCGGCGTGCTCACGCTCGTCTTCGGCGCCTGGCACATCGCCCGGCGCCAGCAGGGCAAGGTCGCGATTCCTTATGGCATCGCGATCGCCAGCGCCGGGCTGTGGACGCTGGCCGATCGATATTTACCCGCCTTCAAGGCGGCCACGCTTTCGGGGTGAACCTGATTTTAACCAATTTGCCCGATCTTAAGTTTCTACTTGGGGCAATTTCTAGGGGGCTTGCATAGCCATGGATAAGAAGAAGCTGATGTTGCTGCTGGGCGCGCTGGTCGTCGCCATCGGCACGGCGCTTGCCGCCAGGAGCCTGTTCGTCGGCGCGACCGCGCCGAAGGCCGAGGCTGCCCAGCAAGTCCCGCAGGGTCCCAAGGTGCTGGTCGCGCAGCGGGCGCTGCCGGTGGGCACGATCATCACCGCCGATTCCATCGCCTTCCAGCAATGGCCGAAGGACATGGTGCAGGACGCCTATTTCATCGACGGCGAAGCCAATATGACCAAGCTGCTTGGCACGGTCGTGCGCTTCCCGGTCACTGCCGGCCAGCCGGTCACCCAGGGCGCGCTGGTCGCGCCGGGCGACCGCGGCTTCCTGGCGGCGGCGCTCGGGCCGGGCATGCGCGCCGTCACCATCACGGTGTCCAAGAAGACCGGTGTGGCCGGCTTTGTCTTCCCGGGCGACCGGGTCGACCTGGTGCTGACGCAGACCGTCAAGGGCGCCGGAAACTCCGGCGGCGACGAAACGCTGAAGGCCGCCGAAACCATTCTGCGCAATCTGCGCGTGCTCGCCACCGACCAGTCTACCGAAACCGAGACCGATAACGGCAAGACCGTGGTCAAGACCGCGACCACCGTGACGCTGGAAGTGACACCGCGGATCGCGGAAAAGATCGCTGTCGCCGACGCCATCGGCACGCTCAACCTGTCGCTGCGCTCGATCGCCGACAACCAGACCGAGCTCGAGCGCGCCATCGCCAGCGGCAGCGTCAAGGTGCCTGAAGGCGCGAGCAAGGAAGAAGAGGACAAGATCCTCAAGCAGGCGATGAGCCAGCCGGTCGAAGGCGCCACGACATATGTCACCGGCGGCGACGTCTCGCGGTTCCAGCGCAAATCGATCCAGATGACCAAGGAAGTCGCGATGAAGGAATTCATGCGCGCCGCCGGGACCGCTGCGGGCAGCTCGCTGGCTGGCGGACCGTCCGGGGTCTCGCCTCGCGCCGCCGAATACCGCCAGGGTCCGGTCGTCCGCGTTACCCGCGGCAAAACGACCACCGATGTCGAAGTGGGAGGCAAGTGACATGATCGCCATGCCGCACCGCACCGCCAAAGTCATTGCTAGGGGCAACAGCATGAAACGCCGCTTTACTCTTACCCTGCTGGCTGCCGCCTGCATCGGTTCCCCGCTGGCCATCGCCACCGCCGGAACCGCGCAAGCCCAGTCGGTGATGCGTCCGGCCAACGACGTGGTCCTGTCGATCGGCCGCGGCCAGCTGGTCAATGTCGCCGGCGCGATGACCGACGTCTTTGTCGCCAACGATGCGGTGGCCGACGTGCAGGTCAAATCGCAGCGCCAGCTTTACATCTTCGGCAAGGGCGGCGGCGAGACCACGGTCTATGCCAGCAATGCGGCGGGCCAGGTGGTCTGGTCGGCCAATGTCCGGGTCGGCTCGAACATCGAGAGCGTCGACCAGATGCTGCGGCTCGCCATGCCCGACGCCAAGGTCAGCGTATCGACCGTCGGCTCCAATACCTATCTGCTGACCGGCACCGTCGGTTCGCCCGAGGACGCCGCCGAGGCCCAGCGCCTGGTCCAGGCCTTCATCGGCGAAGGCAGCGGCAAGGGCGCCAGCAATGTCATCAGCCGCCTGCGCATGGCGACACCCTTGCAGGTCAATCTGCAGGTGCGCTTTGCCGAGGTGAGCCGCTCGCTGGTTCGCGAAATCGGCGTCAACCTGCTGACCCGCGACACCACCGGCGGCTTCAAGTTCGGCTTTGGCCGCGGCCGCAGCCCGGGTTCGATCGGACCGATCGATACCGCCGGACTGCCCCGCCTCGACGCTTCGTCGCAGTTCGGCCTGCCGGCCGGTTCGCTTAACCTGCCGTTCGACCCCGCCACCGGCAAGTTCGTCGTCGGCGGCACCGCTTATACCGCCGCGTCCAACCTGACCGGCTCATCGACGGTCCGTCTCGCCGGACATCTGGCCGGGCTCGACATTCTCTCGGCGCTCGATCTGGGCGAGAGGGTCGGCCTGGTGACCTCGCTGTCGACCCCCAACCTCACCGCGCTTTCGGGCGAAACCGCCGACTTCCTGGCGGGCGGCGAATATCCGATCCCGATCTCGCAGGGCCTGGGTTCGACCTCGATCGAATACAAGAAATACGGCGTCAGCCTGGCCTATACGCCGACGGTGCTGGCCAATGGCCGCATATCGATCCGCGTCCGCCCGGAAGTTTCCGAACTTTCGAGCCAAGGCGCGGTTACGCTGAACGGCTTCCAGGTTCCGGCGCTGACCATTCGCCGGGCGGAAACGACCATCGAACTCGGTTCCGGCCAGAGCTTCATGATCGCCGGTCTGCTCAGCAACTCTTCGCAGAACCAGATCGAGAAGACCCCCGGGGTCGGCGACATGCCGATTATCGGCTCGCTGTTCCGCTCGACAAACTTCCGCAAGGGCGAATCCGAGCTGGTGATCGTCGTGACGCCCTACCTGGTCAATCCGGTCGACGCCAACGACATCAAGCTGCCGACCGACGGGCTGGAAAACCCGAACATGGTCCAGCAGCTGCTGGGCAATATGGAAACCAGCGGCAAATCCGGCACGTCCCGGCCGCTGCCGACGGCGGCGGGCAACGGCAAGGCCGCCGCTCCCGATGTCAGCCTGAACGCTCCGGAAAGTCCGGACTCCGATGACCGCAAGTCGCGCAAGAGCCGCCGCAGCACCGCTGCGGAAGCTCCGGCGCCCGGCTTCAACCTGAAGTGAGAGAGATGACGACCATGACCAAGAGCCTGTTTCATAACACGCCCCGGCTCGCCGGCGCCGCGCTTGCTCTCTCGCTCGGACTGGCGCTGGCCGGTTGCGGCGGAATCCCCGGAAACCGCTCGATGGAGAGCATCCACCAGCCGGTGGTCGAGCGGGTCAACTATTCGCTCGATGTCACCACCGGCCCGGGCGGCCTCTCGTTTCCCGAACAGCGCCGGCTGGCCGGCTGGTTCGAGGCGATGAACCTGCGCTATGGCGACCGCATCGCGATCGACGATCCGCTGCAAAGCGGCGCGACCCAGGAAGCGGTCGAAGCTTTGGTGGCGCGCTATGGCCTGCTGATCAGCGCCGAGGCGCCGGTCACGCCGGGCTTCGTCAACGCCGGCACCGCGCGGATCGTGATTACCCGCTCCAAGGCGACGGTTCCGGGCTGCCCCGACTGGTCGGCCAAATCCGACGCCAATCCGAACAACGCCAACAGCTCGAACTACGGCTGCGCATCGAACAGCAACCTGGCCGCCATGGTCGCCAATCCCGAGCACCTGCTCAAGGGCGAGGCCGGCAAGGGCGATACGGTGGTGATGAGCTCGACCAAGGCGATCGACACCTATCGCGAAGCCAAGCCGACCGGATCGGAAGGCCTGAAGGCATCACAGACTAGCGACAGCGGAGGGAAGTAAGCCATGAATGCGCCTTGGAAAGCCGGTTCGCACGGCAACCGCGATGCCTTCGCGGCATTCATCTGCGACGAGGGTTCGCTCGACGTGCTGCGTCCCGTCGTCATCGAGATGGGCTGGCAGCCGGAAAAGTGCAACAAGGGCGGCCTGCGCAATGCAGTCCAGTCATTGTCGATTTCGGCGAGCCCCAACATCCTGATGGTCGATCTGTCCGAAAGCGGCGATCCGCTGAACGACATCAACGCGCTGGCCGAGGTTTGCGAACCCGGCACGGTGGTGATCGCGATCGGCCAGGTCAACGACGTGCGGCTCTACCGCGACCTCCTGGGCAGCGGCATTCACGACTATCTGCTGAAGCCGCTGTCGCCGGGCCAGGTCCGCGATTCGCTGGTCAATGCGCAAACCGTGTTCGCCACGCCCAAGCACCACGACGGCAGCAGCGCGAAGACGCATATCTCGACCGCCGTGATCGGCACCCGCGGCGGAGTCGGCGCCTCAACGCTGGCGACTTCGCTCGCCTGGATGTTCAGCGCGGACCACAAGATGCCGACGGCGCTGCTCGATCTCGACATCCATTTCGGCACCGGCGCGCTGGCGCTCGATCTCGAGCCGGGGCGCGGCCTCACCGACGCGATCGACAATCCGAGCCGCATCGACGGATTGTTCATCGAACGCGCCATGATCCGCGCCAACGACAATCTGGCGATCCTTTCCGCCGAAGCGCCGATCAGTGCGCCGCTGATGACCGACGGCTCGGCCTTCGTGCAGCTGGAGGAGGAATTCCGCCAGGCTTTCGAGATGACGGTGATCGATCTGCCGCGCAACATGCTGATCAATTTCCCGCATCTGCTCGCGGATGTGAACGTGGTGCTGCTGGCGACCGAACTGACCCTGGCTTCGGCGCGAGACGCCATTCGCCTGCTGTCCTGGCTGAAATCCAACGCCAGCCACGCGCAGGTGCTGATCGTCGCCAACAAGGTGCAGGCCGGCGTCGCCGAGATCAGCAAGGCCGATTTCGAAGCCTCGATCGAACGCAAGATCAATTTTCTTGTGCCTTACGACAACAAGGCGGCGGCCAATGCCGCCAAGCTTGGCCAGACCTTCGTCGAAGCCAACCGGTCGAGCAAGGCGGGCGCGGCAGTGCGGGATATCGCCAAGGCGGTGATCGGTGCGAGCGCGGTCGAGGAAGGCTCGTCGCTGGCGCCGGCGAAGAAGTCGCTGCTGGGCAAGATCGATCTCAAGTCGATGATGTCGAGCAAGAAGGCGAAAGCACCGGCGGCCGCCGGCGCGGATTGATCGAAGCGGCTCCCGGCGCCGGCTGATCCGGCGCCAGGTCCCGATGTGAAGGAAGGCGAGTAACGCCGATGGGCATTTTGCAACTCCTGCTCATTGCAGTGGGCCTGATGGGGGTGATGGTACTGGGCTATGTGGCCCTGTCCGGCCCCTCGCCCGAAAAGGAGGGCGCCCGGCGGCTCCAGGCCGTGCGCTACCGCCATTCCGAAAGCACGATCGACAAGGTGGAAGCGCAGCTGCGCAAGGCGGTCGCCTCGCGCAAGCCGAAAATGCATCAGATCGCCGGCTCGGGCTCCCGGCTCGAAGCGCTGGCGTTGCGGCTGCACCAGACCGGCAAGAAGTGGACGGTTACCCAGTATTTTTACGCCTGCCTCGGCATCGTGCTGACGGTCACCGTGCTGCTCTATCTCAAGACCGGCGCGCCGCTGCTCTCGCTGGGTGTCGGCGCCATCGTCGGCCTGGGCCTGCCGCACATGGTGGTCAGCCGCTTTATCGGCAAGCGGATCGCCAAGTTCACCGCGAAATTTCCCGACGCCATCGAATTGCTGGTGCGCGGCCTGCGCTCCGGTCTCCCGGTCACCGAAACGCTCGGCGTCGTGTCGAGCGAAGTGCCCGGCCCGGTCGGCGAGGAATTCAAGCTGGTGTCCGAGCGGATCAAGATCGGGCGCACCATGGAAGAGGCGCTGCAGGAAACTGCGGACCGTCTGGGCACGCCGGAATTCCAGTTCTTCTGCATCACCCTGGCGATCCAGCGCGAAACCGGCGGCAACCTCGCCGAGACGCTGTCCAACCTGGCCGACGTCTTGCGCAAGCGCGCCCAGATGCGCCTCAAGATCAAGGCGATGAGCTCTGAATCCAAGGCTTCGGCCTATATCATCGGGGCGCTGCCGTTCTGCGTGTTCGGCATCATCAGCTGGATCAATCCGGATTATATGGGCGGCTTCTTTGTCGATGAGCGCCTGATCGTGGCCGGCATGGGCGGAATGGTGTGGATGTCGATCGGCGCCTTCATCATGGCCAAAATGATCAATTTCGAGATTTGAGCAGGGGATTGCGGACATCATGTTGAACACACCCCCTGGACCGACACTCCTCGGCTTCGACGTCATCATGGTCGGCACGTTTCTGGCCGGCGTGGCGGCGGTCGCGGTGATGATGGCGATCTATGCCGCCGTCACCGTGCGCGATCCCATGGCCAAGCGGGTCAAGGCGCTCAACGAGCGCCGCGAACAGCTGAAGCTGGGCATCGTCACCGGCACCGCGAAAAAGCGCAAAAGCCTGGTGCGCAAGTCCGAAACCGCCGACAAGATGCGCGACACGCTGTCGTCGCTGAAAGTGCTGCAGGACAGCCAGCTCAAGGAGGTCCAGCAGAAGCTGGCCCAGGCCGGCATCCGCAAGAAAGAGCTTGCGGTCATCGTCATTTTCGCGCGCGCCGTGCTGCCGATCGTGCTCGGCACCATCGCCGGGCTGTCGATCTATGTGTTCAACGGCTTTCCGGACTGGAGCGCCTTCAAGAAGTTCATGCTGTTCGCCGCTGCGGTGGGTTTCGGCTACAAGCTGCCGGAAATCTACATCTCCAATCTGATCGGCAAACGCACTTCGGCCATCCGCAAGGGTCTGCCGGACGCGCTCGACCTGCTGGTGATCTGCGCCGAGGCAGGCCTGACCGTCGATGCCGCCTTCAACCGCGTCGCCAAGGAACTGGGCCGCGCCTATCCCGAGCTCGGCGACGAATTCGCGCTGACCTCGATCGAAATGTCGTTCCTGACCGAACGGCGCCAGGCGTTCGAGAACTTCGCCTACCGCGTCAATCTGGAAGCGGTGAAAGGCGTGGTCACGACGATGATCCAGACCGAACGCTACGGCACGCCGCTGGCCTCGGCCTTGCGCGTGCTGTCGGCCGAATTCCGCAACGAGCGCATGATGCGCGCCGAGGAAAAGGCCGCGCGGCTGCCGGCGATCATGACCGTGCCGCTGATCCTGTTCATTCTGCCAGTGCTGTTCGTGGTCATTCTCGGCCCGGCCGCCTGCCAGATCACCGACTCCTTCATCGACCCCCAGACCAAGGGCAAATAGGCAGGAATCCACCAGCGCCGGTTCCGCGACACAGCGGGACCGGCGTTGCCATTACCCCAGCACCCGCCCGGCCACGGCATCGAGCATCGCGGCAAGCCGCCCATCGCGCGCTTCCGGCGCAGTCGCAAAGGCGCCGTCCAGGGCAAGATCGATCGGGCTGGCCTCGCGCACCGCAGGCAGCGCCGCCGCCAGCGCCCGCACCGCCGCAGCGGCACGCTCGGCATTGGCCTGCATCACCGCGAACACCTCTGCCGCTTCGACCCCGGCTTCCGCCTCGCGCCAGCAATCGTAATCGGTGACCATGGCGAGCAGCGCATAGGGCAGCTCCGCCTCGCGGGCGAGGCGGGCTTCGGGCATGGCGGTCATGCCGATGATATCGGCGCCCCACTGCCGGTATAGCGCGCTTTCGGCGCGGGTGGAGAATTGCGGCCCTTCGATGGCGATGTAGCAGCCGCCTTCGTGGACGACCGCCCCCGCCCCTCGCGCCGCTTCCGCTGCATGGCCGGAAAGCCGGGGGCAGACCGGATCGGCCAGGCTGACATGCGCGACCAGGCCCGGGCCGAAGAAGCTGCGCTCGCGCGCGATCGTGCGGTCGATGAACTGATCCACCGCGACGAAGCTGCCCGGCGCCAGTTCCTCGCGCAGCGACCCCGCCGCGCTCAGCGCCAGCACATCG
Source organism: uncultured Alphaproteobacteria bacterium (assembly GCA_963779195.1). Taxonomy (GTDB): domain Bacteria; phylum Pseudomonadota; class Alphaproteobacteria; order Sphingomonadales; family Sphingomonadaceae; genus Novosphingobium. The sequence continues at coordinate 174,662 of CAVZWZ010000004.1, read as the reverse complement.
GTGACCCCGCAACGCTTGAGCACGTCGATATTGGCGCGGTAGTTGACGGCCCCTGGCGGGACCGAGTGCCCCGCCCCGTGCCGCGCCAGGAAGGTGAAGCGGACATCGCCCAGCCAACCGGCCGTCACCGGACCCGACGGTTCGCCGAACGGACTCGCCACCGCGATCTCCTGCGCGTCCTCCAGGCCGATCCCCGCCGACAGCCCGGAGCCGCCGATCACGCCGATATGCCAGGTCTGGGGCTTCGTCTTATTTTGCAAGAATGCCTGCCATGATGATGTCGACGGTGTGTTCGCGGTAGCGGTCGCGCAGTTCCTCGGTCAGCGTATCCTGATCGAAACAGTGCTTCAACACCAGCCGCGCCGAAAAGAACCGGTCGACCGCGCCGGTGACGGTGAAATAGAACAGCTGCGGGTCAATCGGGCGGAACACCCCGGCCCGCACCCCGTCACCGATCAGCTGCTCATAGGCGCGGTAGAGCGGCGAGAGATAGCAATCGGCGATCCGCCGCGCCTCGGCGTCGTCGCTCTCGCCGACCAGCCGCATGGTCAGCCGGTTGAGATAGGGCACCTGGTAGAAGGTATCGACGGTCTTGGAAATATGCCGCCGGAGTTTTGCCTCGGGATCCCAGCCGTCCTTCGCCACCAGCGCATCGACGCTGGTGACGATCGCCTGCCAGTCGCGGTCGAGCAGCGCCTTGAGCAGCCCGGCCTTGTTGCCGAAGTAATATTTGACCAGCGCCGAATTGAGCCCGGAACGCAAGCTCAGCTCGGAAAGCGAGATATCCGCGACATCGCCCTCGCGCATGATGGCGCTGGCGGTCCCCAGCAATTGCGCCCTGGCTCCCGGCGGTGCGGTGAGATCGGCTTCGGCCACTAGAGCCCCTCCCCTTCAGGGGAGGGGTTGGGGTGGGGTCTGTCCGGCTGGCGCTGCGATTGCGGACAGACCCCACCCCCGGCCCCTCCCCTGAAGGGGAGGGGGAAGAAGGCCCCATCCTGCCCATCAGCGCGGCGCCATGCGGATCGCGCCGTCGAGGCGCACATCCTCGCCGTTCCAGTAATCGTTCTCGATCATCGCCAGGGCGAGATTGGCGTATTCCTCCGGCCGCCCCAGCCGCTTGGGGAACGGCACCGAGGCGGCGAGCGATTCCTGCGCCTTTTCCGGCAGCGACTTCATCAGCGGCGTCTCGAAGATGCCGGGCAGGATGGTGTTGACGCGGATGCCCTCGTTCATCAGGTCGCGCGCGATCGGCAGGGTCATGCCGACCACCCCGCCCTTGCTGGCCGAATAGGCCGCCTGGCCGATCTGCCCGTCCTCGGCGGCGACCGAGGCGGTGTTGATGATCACCCCGCGCTGGCCGAGCTCGTCGATCGGGTCCGCCGTGACCATCCCCGCCGCCGACTTGGCGATGCAGCGGAAGGTGCCGATCAGATTGAGATTGACGATGAAGGCGAAGGCATCGAGCGGGAAGTGCTTGACCGCGCCGGTCTCCTTGTCGCGGCTGATCGTCTTGATCGCATTGGCGGTGCCGGCGCAATTGACCAGGATGCGCTCCTGCCCGTGCGCGGCGCGCGCCTTGGCCAGGCCGGCATCGACGCTGGCGTCGTCCATCACATTGACCTCGCAGAAGATGCCGCCGATCTCGGCGGCCATCGCCTCGCCCTTTTCCTGCTGCAAATCGAAGATCGCGACCTTCACCCCCTTCGCCGCCAGCGCCCGCGCGGTCGCCGCGCCAAGCCCGGATGCGGCGCCGGTGACGACGGCGGCGATGCTGGAATCGAGTTTCATCGGGGAATCCTTCTTGCAGATAAGATGGCCGCAGCAATGCGGATTAAGCAGCCGGTTAAACGCGCTGGTCGAGTGGGTCAATCGGCTTGGCGAGGCGCCGCCCGGCCCCCTGTTCTGTAACAAAAATGCAACAGCATAGCAAAATGCAACTGAAAACTGGCGTTTGCGATTGCCCGAATTCCGCCGTTCGGACATTCATGCAGTCAGTTTCGGGTCGCAACTTGGAAACCCTTGAGATTCAGGCCGGGGGCGATTCGGAGATTCATAGCTCGAACCATGTGTTCCGGTCAGACCAAGGGGATTGGCAAAATGACATCGACATTCAAGACCGCGCTGCGCGGTCATTCGGCCCTGTATTCGGCAGCGTATTCGGCAGCGCTGCTGACGCTTGCCTTCGCTTCGACACCCGCGCTGGCGCAGGATGCGGCCGCTGCTGCGGAAGAGGAAGATGTCCCGGCCGATACGATCATCGTTACAGGTTCGCGCATCTCGCGGCCCGATCTCAGTTCGACCGTGCCGATCGCGATCATCAGCGGCGATTCGTTCCTCAAGCAGGGCAACAGCAACATCGGCGACGCGCTGAACGACTTGCCGCAACTGCGCGCCACGCGCGGCCAGGCGAACTCCAACCTTGGCGTCGGCATTTCGGGCCTCAACCTGCTCGATCTTCGCGGGCTCGGCACGGCGCGCACGCTGGTGCTTGTGGATGGCCGCCGTCATGTCGGCTCGGACATCCTGAGCAACGCGGTCTCGGTCGATACCAACACGATCCCGGCTAACTTGATCGAACGCGTCGATATCGTCACCGGTTCGAACTCGGCGCTTTACGGTTCGGACGCCATCGCCGGCGTCGCGAACTTTATCCTGAAGAAGAACTTCGACGGGCTGGAAGTCGCCGGCAAGGCGACAGTTTCGACCCCCGGAAGCTATGGCTTCAACTATCGCATGGACGCGATCTACGGCAAGAACTTCGCCGACGGCCGCGGTAACATCACCCTCTCCGCCGAATACAGCCACCAGAACCGCGTCTATGCGTCGGACGTGCCGTGGGCGCGCCGCGCCGATGGCTTCGTGCTCGCCGATCTCGATCCCGCGGGCCTGGCCAACGGCAGCGATGGCGTGTTCGATCGCATCTTCCTGACCGACCTCCGCACAGCCACAATCAACGTGCGCGGCCTGGTGCCCATCAACTACGGAACCAATACCGCGCAGTGCGGTGTCGGTATCAGCAACGGCGTGATCAACGGCACGCCTTATAACTGCACCTATATTTTCAACGCCGACGGCTCGCTCGCCCAGCAGACCGGAACTCGTTATGGACAGGGACCGAACCCGACGATGGTCGGCGGCAACGGCCAGACGGGCCGCGAGGGCTTGCTGTTCACGGCATTTCCCAAGCAGGACCTGTTCAATGTGAACATGCTGGGCCGCTACGAATTTTCGGAAGCCGCCGAACTGTTCTGGGAAGGCAAATATTCGCGCATCGTCTCGACCGGCGGCAACGCCGGCCCGACCGGCATCCAGGGCCAGTTCAACGTATTCGACCTGCGGGAGCGCATCCGGCTGGACAATCCCTTCCTCAGCCCTGCCGCACGCGCGACGATCGCCAACAACATCCTGGCCTCTGGCTGCAACAACAGCTTCCTGGTGGCGTGCAACGTCGCCGGCGTCGCCGCGACGACCACGCGCAGCACCATCGGCACGGCCGGGGTCGGCTATGGCGTGATTGGCACCGGCGGTCCGCTGAATGCGGCCGACCAGGCCGCGATCGCCAACGGGACGTACCGTTTCGCCATCGGCCGCAACATCATCGAGCTGAACTCGCGCGACGAGCGCTTCCTGCGCCAGACCTATCGCGGCGTGATCGGCCTGCGCGGCACGTTCAACGAAGACTGGAAATACGAGGTTGCGTTCAACTATGGCCGCTTCACCGAGCGGACCAACGCCACCGGCTATACCGACAAGCAGCGCTTCATGCTCGCGCTGGATGCGGGAACCAATCCGATTACCGGCGCCAGGGAATGCCGGGCGAAGTTCGATCCCGCCGCCGCAATCGCCTTCCCGAACTCGGCGGCGAACACCGCAAGGCTGGCTGCCGACATCGCGGCATGCGTTCCCTACAACCCGTTCGGCTCGCCCGACAACAGCGCCTCGGCGGCCTATTTCAGTGTGCCCTACAGCAACAACAGCTGGATGACCCAGATGGACATCTCCGGCTTCGTGGCAGGCGACACCAGCGGCTTCTTCAACCTGCCTGGCGGCCCTGTGTCCTTCGTGCTCGGCGGAGAATATCGACGCGAAGACGCGAAGTACCAGCAAGATGCCTTCGCTGCCGCTGGCAACACCAGCGCCGTCGCCTTCGGCACCTTCGATCCCAACCTGTTCACGGTGAAGGAAGCCTTCGGCGAAGTGCGCGCCGCGATCTTCAAGGATAGTCCGCTGCTCGAAGAACTGAGCGTTGCTGCCGCCGCGCGCGTTTCCGATTACAACAGCAGCGCCGGCACCGTCTGGGCCTGGAACGTCGGCGGCGACTATTCGCCCACGCCGGGCCTGCGGTTCCGGGCCAACTACGGCAAGTCTGTGCGTGCGCCGAACCTGTCGGAAACCAGCTCGCCGCTGGTGCCCAACTTCGCGCCGGGCTTTGCCGACCCGTGTTCGGCCAGCCGTATCGGCACCGGCACCCAGTTCCGCGGCGCGAATTGCGCAGCCGATCTGGGTCCGCTGCTCGGCAATGTCTCCAACGTCGCCGCCGCGCTGGGCGTGCTGAGCGGTTCCAATCCAAGCCTCAAGGCGGAAACCTCCAAGTCGCTGACTGTCGGCGCCGTCGTCCAGCCGGGCTTCGCGCGCGGGCTGACGCTGACTGTCGATTACTGGAACATCCAGGTCGATGGGGTGATTGTCGCGCTTGCGGCGCAGACCATCGCCAACGCCTGCTATGACCAGCCGACGCTTGAACAATCCGTTCTGCGGCCTGTTCCAGCGCGTGCGCTCGGGCACGGGTCCGCAGGGCGAAGTCGCCGGAAACATCCAGAGCAACACGCTGATCCAGGCGCCGACCAACTTCGCCAAGCGCGTCCGCCGGGGTCTCGACACGCAGTTGGCCTACAACTTCGATCTGTCGGACTTCAATATCCGCACCAACCTGCTCTGGGTCCACTCGTTCAAGAACAGCAACTTCGAGAACCCGACGCTGCCGGACTTCGAAAACCGGCTCAGGGACGAACTCGGCGATCCGACCGACGAGTTCCGCCTGCAAGTCGATGTGAGCAAGAGCGCGTTCACTTTCGGCTACGAGCTGCGCTACATCGGGCCGCAGTTCATCAACAACTTCGAAGACTTCAACCAGCTGCAAGAGCGCTCGCCGCAGGACGCCGACTATTCTTCGATCCAGAAGTATCCAGAAGTCTGGTATCACGACATCCGCTTCGAATGGGACATGGAGAAGTCGGGCATCGGGCAAAACATCCTGCTGTATGCCGGCGTGGACAACCTGACCAACGTCGTCCCGCCGCTGGGCCTGACCGGGACCGGCGAACGCGTTGCCGGCGGCGGCAACGGTTCGCCGATCTACAGTGTCCGCGGTCGCCAGCTCTACGCCGGCTTCCGCGCGAAGTTCTGATCCGCTCAACACGGTGCAATAATCTTGGGGGCCGGAACGCTGTTCCGGCCCCTTTGTTTTGTTGCTAGGCCTCCACCATGTCCCGCAACCCCGATCCAGCGCTTGTCGCCCGCGCCATGGCCAGCGCGCAGCAGGGCGGCATAACCGAAGCGTACAAGCTGCTCACCGCCGGTGTCGAAGCCGGCGACGCCCTTGCAGCGGCGGCGCTGGCGGAGTGGCGGCTGACCGGCCAGCTAATCCGGCGCGACCTGTCGGCGGCCCGCGAGCTCTATGGCAAGGCCGCCGCGCTGGGGCATCGCGAGGCCGGGCCGGCGCATATCGCCATGCTCGCCAATGGCGCGGGCGGAACCGGCCGGCGCTGGGGCGAGGCGCTCGACCGGCTAGGCAGACTGGCCCGGCGCGAAGGCATGGCGCGGCGGCAGGCGGAGCTGATCGCGGCGATGCAGATCGACGCCAATGGCGATCCGCTGACGCTGCCCGCGCCCGAAATGCTGAGCGAACGCCCGCATATCGCCCTCTATCGCAGTTTCCTGACGATGGCCGAATGCCGCTATCTCGGCGACCGCGCGCTGCCGCTGCTCGCGCCGTCGATCGTCGTCGATCCGCGCAGCGGGCAGCAGGTGCGCGACCCGGTGCGCAGCGCGCTCTCGGCGGCGTTTCCCTTCGTTCTGGAAGACCCGGCGATCCATGCGCTGAACCGCCGGATCATGGCGGCCACCGGCACCCTCTATGCGCAGGGCGAGCCGATCCAGGTGCTCTCCTATCAGGCCGGGCAGGAATACAGGCTGCACAGCGACTGCCTGCCGCCGGGCAGCAACCAGCGCGCGCAGACCTTTCTGGCGGCGCTGACCGAGGGCTTCGCGGGCGGCGAGACCAGCTTTCCCCGGATCGGCCTGACCCTGCGGCTGGCGGCGGGCGACGCGCTGCATTTCGTCAATGCCGATAGCCAGGGCCAGCCCGAACCGCTCGCCTGGCATGCCGGCCTGCCGGTGACGGGCGGACGCAAGCTGTTGCTGTCGAAATGGATTCGCCAGGCCCCGCTGGACCTCAGCGGCCCGCCGGGACGACCGTTTTAACCCGATCCCATTAATCTTTAAACCGGAGCGCCCTCTTCCCTCGATGGGCGAAGGATCGCAGGCTTATGAGCGCAGCGAATTAGCCGCAGTTGGATGGGGGTGATTGCGCCGCAAGCGCCGTGTCTGGCCGAGTGATCACCCCCTCCCATCTTCGGCTAGGCCGCTGCGCGGCCAAGCCTCCGTATCCCTCCCCCATCAAGGGGGAGGCGTGAGTTGGCCCGGAAGCTGCGCGGCCTTTTTAGGCCACCCCGATACTCAGCGCCCCGTCGCCCTCGTCAATCCGCAGCGCCGTGCCGTCCGCGATCTCGCCGGCAAGCAATTTCTCCGCCAGCGGATCCTGCAGATAGCGCTGCACCGCGCGCTTCAGGGGCCGCGCGCCGTAGACCGGATCGTAGCCCACCCGCCCGAGCCAGCGCTTGGCCGCCTCGGTCAGCTCCAGCGTGATCTTGCGGTCCTTGAGCAGCTTGGCGACGCGCCCGACCTGGATTTCGACGATCGGGCCCATATGCTCCTGACCCAGCCGGTGGAACAGGATGATCTCATCCAGCCGGTTGAGGAATTCGGGCCGGAAATGCCCGCGCACCACTTCCATCACCTGCGGCTCGACCGCCTCGACGTCCTGCCCCTCCTCCAGATTGGCGAGATACTGGCTGCCGAGATTGCTGGTGAGGATGATCAGCGTGTTGGTGAAATCGACCTGCCGCCCCTGCCCGTCGGTCAGCCGCCCGTCGTCGAGCACTTGCAGCAGCACGTTGAACACATCGGGGTGCGCCTTCTCGACCTCGTCGAACAGCACCACCTGATAGGGCCTGCGCCGCACCGCTTCGGTCAGCACTCCGCCCTCGTCATAGCCGACATAGCCGGGAGGCGCGCCGATCAGGCGGCTGACCGCGTGCTTTTCCATGAATTCCGACATGTCGATGCGGACCATGGCGTTGTCGTCGTCGAACAGGAAACCCGCGAGGGCCTTGGTCAGCTCGGTCTTGCCGACGCCGGTGGGGCCGAGGAACAGGAAGCTGCCGAGCGGGCGGTTGGGATCTTGCAGGCCAGCGCGGGCGCGGCGCACGGCCTTGGACACCGCCACCACCGCATCCTGCTGGCCGATCACCCGCTTGCCGATGGTTTCCTCCATCGCCAGCAGCTTTTCGCGCTCGCCTTCAGCATTCGTTCGACCGGAATGCCGGTCCACTTGGCGACCACGGCGGCGATGTCCTCGCTGGTCACTTCCTCGCGCAGCAGGGCGTTTTCCGCCTGACCGCCTGCTTCGGCGAGCTGCTTCTCCAGTTCGGGAATGCGGCCATAGGTCAGCTGCCCGGCCTTATCGTAATCGCCTTTGCGCTGCGCCTGTTCCAGCTCGACCCGCGCGGCGTCGAGCGCCGCCTTGATGTCGGCTTCGCCCGCAATCTTGTCGCGCTCGTTCTGCCAGCGGGTGGTGACTTCGGCGCTCTGCTGTTCGAGATTGGCCAGTTCCTCGCGCAACGCATCGAGCCGGTCCTTCGACGGCTGATCGGTCTCGCGCGCCAGCGCCATCTCCTCGATCTTGAGCTGGACGATGCGCCGGTCGAGCACCTCGATTTCCTCGGGCTTGCTCTCCACTTCCATGCGGATGCGGCTGGCGGCCTCGTCCATCAGGTCGATGGCCTTGTCCGGCAAGAATCGGTCGGCGATGTAGCGGTTGCTGAGCGTTGCCGCCGCGACGATCGCCCCGTCGGTGATCCGCACGCCGTGATGCAGTTCGTAACGGTCCTTGAGCCCGCGCAGGATCGAGATGGTGTCCTCCACCGTCGGCTCGCCAACGAACACCGGCTGGAAGCGGCGCTGCAGCGCCGCGTCCTTCTCGACATGCTTCTGGTATTCATCCAGCGTGGTCGCGCCGATGCAATGCAGCTCGCCGCGCGCCAGTGCGGGCTTCAGAGGTTGGAGGCATCCATCGAGCCTTCCGACGCGCCCGCGCCGATCAGCGTGTGCATCTCGTCGATGAACAGGATGATCTCGCCCTCCGCGCCCTTGACCTCGTCGAGCACGGCCTTCAGCCGCTCCTCGAACTCGCCGCGATATTTCGCGCCGGCAATCAGGCTGCCCATGTCGAGCGACATCAGGCGGCGGTCCTTGAGGCTGTCGGGCACGTCGCCATTGGCGATGCGCAGCGCCAGGCCTTCGGCGATCGCAGTCTTGCCGACGCCGGGCTCGCCGATCAGCACCGGGTTGTTCTTGGTGCGGCGGGCGAGAATCTGCATGGTGCGGCGGATTTCCTCGTCGCGGCCGATCACCGGATCGAGCTTGCCGTCGCGCGCCGCCTGGGTCAGGTCGCGGGCGTATTTCTTCATCGCCTCATAGCTTTCCTCGGCCGAGGCGCTGTCGGCGGTGCGCCCGCCGGTGACTTCCTGGATCGCCGCTTCCAGCGCTTTGGCATCGACATTCGCCGCCTTCAGCGCCTGCCCGGCGACCGCCGCCCGACAGCGCCAGCGCCTGCAGCATGCGCTGCACCGAGACGAAGCTGTCGCCCGCCTTGCCCGCAATCTGCTCGGCGGAATCGAGCACGCGCACCGCGTCATTGTCGAGTCCCGGCGTCGCCTGCGCACCGCCGCCCGAAACCGCCGCGATCTTCGCCAGCGCCTTGTCCACTTCCTCGATGGCGAGCCGGGCATTGCCCCCGGCGCGCTGGATCAGCCCGGCGGCCATGCCTTCGCTTGTCCTCGAGCAGCGCCTTGAGGATATGCTCGGGCGCAATCCGCTGATGGCTCAGGCGGATCGCGACGGTCTGCGCCGATTGTAGGAAACCCTTGGCGCGGTCGGTGAATTTTTCGAGATTCATGGCTGACAATGCCTCCTGCTCCCCAGGAGATAGTGTTGCGAAATGGCAACACAAGGGATGGCGGCGGCAAAAATGCAGTTTGCACCTCTCCCCCTGCGGGAGAGGATAGCGAAGCTTGTTCCTTCAGGAACCAGCGAAGCTTGGAGAGGAGAGGCGGCGGCTACCGGCCCGCCTGCAACTCCCGCCACTGCGCCTCGGTGACATGCACCACCGCCCATTTGTCGGCATAAAGCCGCCGCCAGCCGGGCTGCCGGTCGAGCAGCTTCACCAGCGGCTTGCCCGGCGGCAGGATCGTCCAGCGGAAGTTCCAGCGGCGCTGGGCGGCTTGCCAGCTCGCCGCGTCGGGCGTTTCGACCAGCTTCAGATAGTAGCGCAGATGGCCCTCGCCATACATGTCGACCCGTCCGTCGATGAACACCGGGATACGGTTGAGCGCCAGCTGCCCGCCGAAGCTGTATTCGTTGAACACGGGCTGGCGCTTGAGCTGGGCCGGCAGCCTGGCCACCGCCGTCACCGGCACGCCCGCGCTGTCCGGCCGCGCCGCAGGCACCGCCAGCCGCCACTCCGCCATGCCGGCGGCGATCGCCAGCAGCATGCCGAACAGCGGCAGCACATCCTTGCGCCGCGCGGCGATCGCGGCGCGCAGATCGAAGCGCGGGCCGGTGCTGCCCGCCGCCGCGATGCTGCGCGCCAGCGGCTCGGCGAGCACCAGGCTGGTGACGATCAGGAAGATCGCCTGATGCCGCGAATGCGCCAGCGCCATGTGCAGCAGGCCGATCACCAGCGCGAGACGGATCGCCGGAACTTTCACGCCGCGCCACAGGCAGAGGAACAGCCCGGCCAGCAGCACCACCTCGAAGACTCCGATCGAGCTGAAATCGCTCGGCAGCCACTCGGTGATCTTGCCCAGCGCCGGCATCGAGGTGAGCTGGAACGGGAACAGCAGCCCGTGCGCGCCATAGGGGTTGATCAGCGCGGCGATCAGGCTGGCGACGCCGAACAGCCCCCAGTCGCGCACCACCCTGGCCCAGCCTGGCTTCCCCGCAGCCAGCAGCGCTTCGAGGGCGAAGGGGCCGATCAGCAGCAGGCCGAAGATGAAGCTGCCATGGACATTGGCCCAGACCGTCATCGCCAGGGCGAAGGCCAGCGGCGGCGCCCGGTCCTGCTCGCGCGCGCGCAGCAGTGCGACGGTCCACACCGCCAGCAGCGGCCAGGCCAGCACATGCGGGCGGGCGAGCAGGAACGGCATCAGCCCGGCGGCGCAGGCGGCGACCGGCAGCACCGCGATCTTCGGCGCGAGCCAGCGGCGCAGATAGAGTGTCATGGTCAGGAACAGGGCGGCAAGCGCTGCGGCATAGAGCAGCAGGATCGCCGACCAGCCGCGCAGGGCATAGGCCCCGGCCATCAGCACATCGGCCAGCCATTCATGCGCGGTCCACGGCCAGCCCTTCGCGGTATAGGAGAAAATGTCGTTTTCCGGCACGGCGCGGTGCGCGGCGATCCATTGCCCGGCGGCGATGTGCCAGCCGGTGTCGCCATCGGCGAGCGCGATCATGCGGAAAGTGCAGTAGGAGAAAATTGCCAGCGCCGGGATCAGCACGAGGAAGCAATCGTGCATCAGCACGCGCAGATCGCGGTCGCTGTCGGTCTCGCCCGCTTTGCGCGATCGCCCGAGCATGTGATGGCTCCTCCAGGTTCGAGCGCCCCTCGCAAGGAGGCTGCGGCATCTATCGCCGGGGGTAACTTCCGGCGCAAGAGTTGCCCCACCGCCATCCCCGCCTGATAGTCCTGCGCAAGCAAATCGGGGGTCACAGCAAATTCCGCCCGTTCAATCGGGATTAACCCGGCGCTGTTCAGACTTCGCATGAACCAGGAGGATGAGAGCCATGATGCAGGCTGGACGGCGGGCGATGCTCGGCCATCGCGCTATGTTGGGAATCGGCGCGGGGATGCTGGCGGCGTCGGCCCTGGCGCAGTCTGGGGGGGCGCAAACCGGATCGGCGCAGGGCGACGTTGCGGTGACGATCTACAACAACAACCTCGCGCTGGTGCAGGATGTGCGGCAGGTCAGCCTGCCTTCTGGCCGCTCGCGCCAGGAATTCCCCGATGTCTCGGCGCAGATCAGGCCCGAGACCGTGACGATCTCGGGCGAGGGCTTCGGCATCGTCGAACAGAACTTCGACTACGATCTGCTCTCGCCCAGCGCGCTGATGGAAAAGGCGGTGGGGCAGACCGTCACTTTGCTGCGCACCAACCCCGCCACCGGCGCGGAGACCCGCGAGCGCGCGACGGTGCTCGCCGCCAATGGCGGGGTGGTGCTGCGGATCGGCGACCGGATCGAAGTGCTGCGCGACGACGGGCTGCCGGTACGGGTGATTTTCGATTCGATCCCGCCCAATCTGCGCGCGAGGCCGACTTTGAGCGTCACCCTCGACGCGCGCTCCGGCGGCTCCCGGCCCGTTACGCTGAGTTACCTCACCCCCGGCATGGGCTGGAAGTCCGACTATGTCGCGCTGTTCGACGAGAAGGCGGGCAAGATCGACGTGCAGGGCTGGATCACCCTGACCAACAACACCGGCACCACTTTCACCAATTCCAAGGCGCTGCTGGTCGCGGGCAATGTCGGGCGGGTGCAGCAATACGGGCAATATTACAGCGGCGCGGGATCGCGTCCGCGCGGCAACCGGCCCGGCACCGAGACCAGCAGCCGGGAGCAGCTCGGCGATTTCCACGTCTATCCGATCGACGGGCGCACGACGATCGCCAACGCCCAGACCAAGCAGGTGAGCTTCCTCGACGCTTCGGGAGTCCCGGCGCGCAAGGGCTATGAATTCCGCAACGGCTGGCTGGCCAGCGCCAGCGAGGCGGAAAGCGCTTCCTCGATCCTCAAATTCTCCAACGCCAGGGCCCAGGGCATCGGCGAGGCGCTGCCCGCCGGAACGGTGCGGGTCTATATGCGCGACGCGCGGGGCCAAGCGCAGTTCATCGGCGAGAGCGACATTCCGCATACCCCCGGCGGCTCGGCGCTGGCGCTGCGCACTGGGGACGCCTTCGACGTCAAGGTGCAGCCGGTGATCGAAAAGCGCGACACGATCACCCAGGATGTCTGGCGGACCTACTCGGAATGGCGGGTCACCACCCGCAACGGCAAGACCGAAGAAATTGTCGCCGATGGCGGCTACACCGTGCCCAAGACATTTTACCGCACCCACATGCGCTATATCGTCACCAACGCCAAACCGGTGCCGGTAACCGTCGATGTCATCCAGGGCGGGCTCAACCAGTGGTACTGGTGGCGCGACCTGCGCGTGCCCGCAGAAAGCATCAAAGGCGTGCAGGAAAGCGCCGGCGAGCGCCATTGGGAAGTGCCGGTCCCGGCCAATGGCAAGACCGAGCTGACGGTGACATTCGTGACGCCGTGGTAGGGCGAGCTAACCTTCACCCCTCTCCTTCAGGGGAGGGGCCGGGGGTGGGGGTTGTCCGTTATGTGCAACGTTGCGTGTATCGGACAGCCCCCACCCCAACCCCTCCCCTGAAGGAGAGGGGCTATTCAGCCGCGCTACTCCTCGCCTTCCTCCTCCCCTCCTCCGCCCTCGCCGCGCCGCCGGTCATCCTCTCCGCCGCGCCGGACAAGGTCGCCGTCACCCTCTACCGCGACCCCGATCGCGGCCAGGGCGAGATCGACCGCGCCAACCCTTCCGCCTTCGCCCTTATCGCCGAAACCCGCACCGTCACCCTGCCTCCGGGCGAAGTCACCGTCCGTTTCGAGGGCGTCGCGGGCGGCATCGTGCCGCAATCGGCGATCCTGTTCGGCGCGCCCCCGCGCGAGCGCAACCGCGATGCGGCGCTGCTCAGCCAGGGCGGGCTGGTCGATGCCTTCACCGGCCAGAGCGTGATCCTGCGACGCACCGACAAATCGACTGGCAGGGTAGTGGAGGAACGCGCCACCATCCGCTCCGCCGCCGACCGGCTGGTGGTGACCACTCCGCGCGGGGTGGAGGCGCTCTACTGCAGCGGCCTCAACCAAACACTGCTCTATCCCGAAGCGCCCGCCACGCTGTCGGCCAAGCCGGTGCTGTCGATGACCACCAAGGACCAGCCTGGCGGCCAGGTGACGATCACGCTCGCCTATATCGCCACCGGCTTCGACTGGGACGCAACTTACGTGGCCACCCTCGCCCCCGACGGCAAATCGATGGCGCTGTTCGCCTGGCTGACCATGGCCAGCGGCGACGAAACCAGCTTTGCCGATGCGACGACTTCGGCGGTGGCGGGGCGGATCAATCGCTCCGATGCCACCCGTGACGATGCCGGCCAGCGCGCCCGCCGCGCGGCGGCCTGGCTGAACCGCGGCGCCGGATGCTGGCCGGCGGGCACCACCAGCGATATCGAAATCCGCCGCAGGATGATGGCAGGTTACGACGCCCCGATGGAAATGCAGATGGAGGCCGATTTAATCGTCGTCACCGCCATGAAACGCAACGAATTGGGGGCAATGTCCGCGCCGGCACCGGTTTCTGTCATGGCCAGGTCCGAGAACCTAGGCGACCTCAAGCTCTACCGCATTCCCGTCCCGGTGACCGTCGCCGCGCGCTCGCAGAAGCAGGTTGCCTTCCTGCAAAAGGAGCGCGTGCAGGGCGTGCTGGCCTATCATTCGCGGGTTCAAGATGACGAGCCGGGCCAGCCCGAAATGCTGTTTCGCTTCCGCAACCGCAAGGCCGACGGGCTCGGCGATCCCCTGCCTGCCGGCAAGGCGGTGATCTATCAGGAGAGCGCAGTGGGGCGAATGGTGGTCGGCGAAGCGAACACGCCGGACAAGGCGGTGGACGAGGAAGTGGAGCTGACCTTCGGCGAGCCCGCCAATGTCACGCAGGAGGTCGTCACGCAGCGCAGCGTGGACGGCACGCGCGGCGACCATACCGTCACCCTGCGCAACGCCAATCCCTTCGCCATCCGCTACGAAATCGATTTTCCCACCGGCGGCAAGAGTTTCACCATTCCGGGCAAGCTGCTGGCCAAACCCGGCAAGCGCGTCTGGGCGGCGACGATCCCGGCCAATGGCACGCGCATCCTCAAATACAGCTCGCTCTCCCCGCCCGAATAATCCCGCTTGGCCTCGCGCCCGCCAGCGCATATCGAGCGAGGGGAATCGCGCATCGACGAGGGAGAGATCATGGCCAAATTCACTGTCGAGCAGGCTGCCGATGTCGCCGCCATCCAGCAGGTCATCAACGAATGGGGCGATGAGCTCGACACCAACGACGGGCTCAAGCTGATCGAAGCCGATGTGCTGACCGGCGACTGCCGCTACAATGTCGGCGGCACCTGGCGGGAAGGGGCCGCCGAGGCCGCAAAATTCTATGCCGAGCGCAAGACCCGGCTCGCAGCCGCCGGCGGGGTGCCGGTGATGCGGCACCTGATGATGGGCTACCGGGTCAGGTTCACTGGCGGCGACAAGGCCGAAGTCGGCTTCCAGCTGCTGTTCTTCGTCGCTGTCGGCGCCCCGCCCTTCGACACCTGCGACCCCGCAGCCGTCGCCGATGTGCGCATGGAAGTGCGCCGCGAGGCGGACGGGCACTGGCGGATCGGCATGTTCGACAGCGGGCAGACCTTCCGGCGGGGTTAGCGGCGTGCCAGAACAATAGCGCGCGCCCTTCCGGAACCATTCGCCGCCGGGCCGCAACAGTGTTAGCCTGCCCCACTGCCTGGGAAGCGGAGGGAAGCTATGATTCGGCTCGCCACATTCAATGTCGAAAACCTGTTCGACCGCCCCGAAATACTCAACATCAAGGACCAGGACAAAGTCAAAGCCCTGCTTGAAAAAGTCGCCGAGTTGCAGAAGCTGATCAAGCTGGAGACCTATTCCGACGCGGACAAGGCGCAGATTTTCGCGCTCTACATGGAACTGAACGCCTACATCGACATCCAGGAGGATGTCGGCAAGCTGTTCAAGCGTTCGAGAGTGGCGATTATCGGGGTCAGCGCCTCGGGAGCGGGCAGCTGGTACGGCGGCATCGTGTTCAAGCGCGCCCAGTTCGGCGACCTCCAGCGCACCAATACCGCCAAGATGCTCAAGAAGATCGATGCCGATATCCAGTGCCTGATCGAGGTCGAAGGCAATCAGGCGCTGGAATCTTTCAACAGCAAGATGCTGAACCGCCGGTTCAAGCAACACCTGTCGATCGATTCGCCGATCGATCCGCGCGGCATCGATATCGGCCTCTATCTGCGCAAGCCAACTCTGGGCCGGATCCGCACCAATGCCTTCGACAGGGTGGGCACGAAACAGGTGTGGAGCCGCGACTGCCTGGAGGTGGAATGCATCCTCGAATCCGGCCGGTCGCTGTTCCTGCTGATGAACCATTTCAAGAGCAAGTTCGGCGGCGACACGCCGGCAACGCTAGCCAAGCGCAAGGGACAATCCGACCGGCTGCTGGCAATCGCCGGGGAGCGCTACGACCCCGCCAAGGACCTCTATGCCGTCGTCGGCGACCTCAACGATACGCCCGAAAGCGCCGCGATCGCGCCGTTGATGCAGTCCAGCCTGTTCACCGACGTCTTCGAGGTGACGGGCCTGCCGCAGAGCGACCGCTGGACCTATTACTATCACCCCAACACCGTCGCCAAACGCCGCAGCCAGATCGATTATGTCTTCGTCTCGCCAAAACTCGCGCCGCTGGTGAAGTCGGTCGATGTCATGCGGCGGGGCATGACGGCGGTGGCGGAAGGCCGGATTCCGGAATTGCAGCCCTATCCGGACTTCGGCAGCTTCCGCACCGCCGCGTCCGATCATGCCGCGATTGTCGTCGATCTGGACCTGTGAGGAATGGCTCATCGCTCCTCTCCCCTTGCGGGAGAGGATACAAAGGATTGCGAGCTTGCTCGTTAGCCGAAGTTGGAGAGGGGGCGGGCTTGCGAGCCGCCGCCCCCCTCTCCAAGCTCCGCTAGCTGCTGAAGCAGCAAGCTGCGCTTTCCTCTCCCGCAAGGGGAGAGGAGCTGGGTAATACACTTTTGAATCGATACCCTCTAAGTGCGAGGTATCCGTCTTTCAGGAACCAACATGCACCGCTTCTTCACCGCCACCCTCGCCGCCCTCGCCCTCAGCGCCTGCGCGTCCCAGCCCAGGGCGCCGCTCTCCACCGCACCTGCACTCGCTCCCGCGCCAGCCCAGCCTGCACCGCTGGCCGAACTGGTCAAGGCGGTGGACATTCCTTACGAGAGCTTCACCCTGCCCAACGGGCTGGTCACCCTGATCCACACCGACCGCAAGGCCCCCATCGTCGGGGTCACGCTCTATTACCGGGTCGGCTCGAAACACGAGCCGCGCGGCAAGACCGGCTTTGCCCATCTCTACGAGCATCTGTTCTTCGGCGGCTCCGAGAACGCGCCCAGTTTCGACGTGCCGCTGGAAAATGCCGGCTCGACGACGACCAATGGTTCGACCTGGTACGACCGCACCAATTACGTCGAAACCGTGCCCAAGGGCGCGCTCGATCTGGCGCTGTTCATGGAAAGCGACCGCATGGGGCATTTGCTCGGCGCGGTGACGCAGGACAAGCTGAACAAGCAGCGCGGCGTGGTGCAGAACGAGAAGCGGCAGAACGACAACGAGCCCTATGGGCTGATGGACTATGCCGTTGGCGAGGGGCTGTTTCCGGTCGGCCATCCCTATCGCCACGCCACCATCGGCTCGATGGCCGACCTCGACGCCGCCAGCCTCGCCGATGTGCGCCAGTGGTTCATGGATCACTACGGCCCCAACAATGTCGTGCTGTCGCTGGCCGGCGATATCGACGCGGCGACCGCCCGGCCAATGGTCGAGAAATACTTCGGCGCGATACCGCGCGGGCCGGAAGTCGGCAAGATGGCGGCGGGGCCGGTAACCCTCGCCGCCCCGGTCAAACGCGAAATGACCGACCAGGTGCCGGTCACCCGGATCACCCGCAACTGGAGCGGCCCGGGGCTCAACGACGCCGACGCCCAGGCGCTGGAAGTCGGCATGCGGGTGCTCGGCGGCCTGTCCGGCTCGCGGCTCGACAATGCGCTGGTTCGGGGCGAGAAACTGGCGGTCGCGGTCACCGCCATGGCCATGACCTTCGAGCAGGTCAGCTTTCTGCAGGCGACGATGGACATCAAACCGGGGATCGAACGCGCTGCGGCGGAAGCCCGCTTCGATGCGATCGTCGCCCAATTCATCGCCGAGGGCCCGAGCGAGGACGAAGTCCGCCGCGCGGCGACCGGCGCGGTTTCGGCGCAGATCGGCGCGCTGGAAGTTGTCGGCGGATTCGGCGGCAAGGGCGCGACGCTGGCCGAAGGACAGGTCTATTCGGGCGATCCGGCGAAATACAAGGCCGACCTCGCCCGCACCGCCGCCGTCACTCCGGCAGAAGTGCGCGCCGCATTGCAGCGCTGGCTGAGCCGGGCGGTGTTCGCGCTGGCTGTAGTTCCGGGCACGCGCACCGAAAAGGGCGAGACCATGGGCGGCTGGGGCGACGAGGCAGCCAATCCCGTCACCCAGCGCGACGACAAGCCGCCGCTGCGCAAGCTGACCCCCGGCCCGCGCCGCACCGCACCGCCGATCGCCCCGGTTGCCGGCCTCGCCTTCCCCGCCATCGAGCGCGCTGCTTTGTCGAACGGCATTCCGGTGACGCTGGCGCGCCGCACCGCCGTGCCCAAGGCGATCGTCAGCCTGTCGTTCGACGCCGGTTTCGCCGCCGACGCGCTCGATACGCCGGGAACCCAGGCCTTCATGCTGGCGATGCTCGACGAAGGCACGACGACCCGCAATTCCACCCAGATCGCCGAGGAGCAGGAGCGGCTCGGTGCCGGCATTTCGGCCAGCGGCAGCATCGACGCCAGCACGGTGACGCTCGATGCGCTCACCGCCAATCTCGCGCCGTCGCTGGCGCTGATGGCCGATGTCGCGCGCAATCCGGCCTTCGCCGATGCCGAGGTGGCGCGGATCAAGGATCAGCGCTTGGCCGAGCTCGCCCAGACCCTGGCCAACCCGCGCGCGCTGGCCGGGCGCGAGCTCAACAAGCTGCTGTTCGCCGCCCACCCCTATGGCCAGCCCAACGACGGCCTGGGCGACGCCGCATCGCTCGCCGCGCTGACCCCAGCGGCGCTGCGGGCGGCGCATGACAAGTGGCTGCGGCCCGATGCTGCGCAGATCGCGGTGACCGGCGACATCGCCATGGCGCAGCTGCTGCCGCTGCTCGAAGCCAGCTTCGGCCAGTGGCGCCCGCCGGCCGCGCCCAGGCCGGTCAAGGACCTGGCGGCCCCCATCCCCGCGCCGCGCCCGCGCATCGTGCTGATCGACCGGCCCAATTCGCCGCAATCGGTGATCTATGGCGGAAGGGTGCTGCCGGTGACTGGCCGCACGCCGCACCTCGAGGCGCTCGAGCTCGCCAATGAGGTGCTGGGCGGCGGCTTCCTGTCGCGGCTCAACCTCGATCTGCGCGAGGACAAGGCCTGGAGCTACGGCGTCTCGAGCGCGGTGCGCAGCCCGATCGGCCCGCGCAGCTTCGCCCTCGCCGCCCCGGTCCAGGCCGACCGCACCGGCGATTCGATCCGGGTGATATTGGCGAACATCGCGGCTTTCCCGGGCAAGGCGCCGGTCAACGCCGAGGAGCTGAACCGGGTCACCGACGGCAACATCCGCGGTCTGCCCAATCGCTTCGAAACCAACGCCCAGGTGCTCGGCGCGATCGTGCAGAACGAGCGGCTGGGCCGGCCCGACGACTATTACGCCACCCTGCCCACCCGCTACCGCGCGATCGACGGCAAGGCGCTGGATGCAGCGGCGCAGACCTACCTTAACGCCGCAGGGCTTACCTTCGTCGTGGTAGGCGACCGCAAGTCGGTCGAGCCGCAACTGAGGAAACTCGGCCTCCCGCTCGAAATCGCGCCGGCAACCGACACGGATGTTGACACCGCCGCCAAGTAAGTCAGAACATTCCGGAAGTTTCAAATCAGGAGAGAACCCATGACAGTCGCCGGCAGCTACAAGATCGTCACCAAGACCCCGATGGGCGACCAGAACGGCACTTTCACCGTCAACGTCAGCGGCGACAGCTTCACCGGCAGCGTTGCTGGCGCGATGGGCTCGATGGACGTGCGCGACGGCAAGGTCGATGGCAACAAGCTCACCTGGAAGATGGACATGAAAGTGCCGATGCCGATGGAGCTCGACTGCGATGCGACCGTGGACGGCGATGCGATTTCGGGGAACGTGAAGGCGGGGGCGTTCGGCTCGATGGCGATGTCGGGGGTTAGGGAGTAAGACTTCAGTCGAACTAGTGCCTCTAAAGGACGCGCCGCCGGCAAGTTAGAACTCAGTAGTGATCCGGCGCTGGCTTTCCGGACTTGAGATCGAGGACAGTGCCGCGATCATACCCCAGCACGCCGGGAATGGCGGGAAGGCGGTTGATCGAGTACGATTCGGCACTCAGGAACTTTCCTACAGCGCGCAATTCGGCGGGTTGGACAACGGCACCGGCAAGCGCTGCTGGCAAAGCAGAGCCGGGCTGCGCGGGCCGGAGAGCCATGGCGACAAGTATTCTGTGTCCGTTCATGCTGAAGCCAAGGCCGGTTTCGTTGCGCAGTTCGGGAATCGTCGATTTTTCCAAAGTCCCAGCCGGAGCGGTCAGGATCGTCCCCATATCCGTCACCTTGCCGGCTTCGACCGGGAAGCTGACCGTGCCAAGGCACAGACAGGTCGTCGCAGCGCCATAAAGCACGTAGGTTCCGGGAATGGCCTCGACCAGCACGGTCCGCTCTTCGCCAGATCTGGACAGCACGCGCCCTACATCGATCGCCTGCAGGTTTAGCGTCGCAGAATAAGCGAACGCGAAGCTTGCGATGGCAGGAGCGGGCGGAATTCTAGCCGTGAACGGCCGCTTAGCTGCTTCGGCGGCGGCCTTGCGGGCGAGCGCCTGTTCGCGTTTGCGCCGCAGCTCCGGCTCCGCCTTGGCAAAGGCTTCCGCGCGGGCTTGCACGAACCGGGTCAGCTCGGCTTCGGTCGGCACCCGCAACAGCAGGGGCTGGAATGCGTAATTGGTCCGCAACAGGATATAGGCGCGGTCAGACCGGATCGTGACCGGAGTCTTGCCCTCGATCTCGATCAATTCGTCTACCGCTGCGGACATCGCAGGCACCGGTCCGGCCATCGTCGCCAAAGCGGTAAGCAGAAAACGGAGCGCCCGCCTCATTTTTCGGGCACCCTTCCGCCAAAATCCGGGCCCGATGCGATCCTGGCCTGAACAGCGGCCGCTTCACGCCGCGGCAGCGCGGTCACGCTTTCCCAGGTTTCCTCGGCCACACTGTAGCGGATATAGCCCCGCGTCTCCATGCACCGGCGCATCTTTGATTGCCGGTCGCGCCGCTCCAACGTGCCTTCTACCATCGCTGTGATCGCCGAAGTAACGGCGCTCTTGAGCAGACCCTGGCTGAAGTCAGGGTCGGGCAGGCCCGTCGTGCGACCGGTAGGCTCGGTCCAAGCGACAAAGCGCGGCAGCGAAAAGACCGAGAAGTTCGACTGCCACAGGAAGTTCTGGCAATCCGTAATGTCGCGGTAAGCTTCGGCGAAGGTGACCCCTTCGCGGCGGAAGAAGAAATACTTCCAGCCGTTGGCGACAACCTCAGGATAGCTGGAATGCGATAGATCGGGAACCCGGATTGTCGCGGGGTCGGGGATGTCCTGGCCATACTCTGCTGCTAATGCAGGCATGGCCGCGAGGCCCAGCATAGCGATGAACGGCAGCCACCACTTGCGGCAAGTGCAGTGAGCAGTCTGTGCGATCACCTGAACCCTCTAATGGCCGCCGCATTCACCACCTGCGGGCTAGCCTTACCCTTCGCTGACTTCATCGTCTGACACAGGCTACGCAACCACAACCGCCCCATCCGCCCCCGGCACCGGCACCGCTTCGCCAAACGGCGCCACGCAAATCGCCGCATAATCCGCGCCTTGCGGATTGGCGTAGCAATGCACGCGGCCTCCTTCGACATCGACCACCCAATAGTGGCGGATGCCCGCGCTGGCGTAGTCGATGCGCTTGCGGCCAATGTCTTCGACGAGCGTTGAATCGGCGATTTCGACGGCAAGGAGAATATCGGCAGGCACAAGGTTGCGCCGGTCGGCCACTTTACCATCTACGACGCTTATATCGGGCGCGCGAATTGTTGAACTGGAGAGCTGGACCATTGTGTCAATGAACAGCTCAAAGCCGAGCGGCGTATAAATAGCGTTCAAACTCGCAAACACACTGCCAAGCAATCTGCCATGCGTGGACTGGGATGGCGACATCTTGACAAGTTCCCCCTCGACAAGCTCGACATGCGCATCGCCAAAGCCACCAGCCAAAATCAACCGGATATAGTCTTCGGCCATCAACCGGTATGTCTCAGTCCCTGTGTTGGGCGTCGAATTGGCGAGGAGATTCATGGGCGGATACTATCATAACCGGAACTGACCGCAAGGCAGTCACCCCAGCCCCTTCCGCACCGCCTCGTTCACCACCTGCGGGTTCGCCTTGCCCTGCATCGCCTTCATCGTCTGGCCGACGAAGAAGCCGAACAGGGCTTCCTTGCCGCCGCGATACTGCTCGACCTTGTCGGCATTGTCGGCCAGCACTTTGGCCACCGCCGCCTCGATCGCGCCGGTGTCGGAAGTCTGCTGGTCAGGCCTTCGCGCTCGACGATCGCCGCCGCGCTGTCGCCGGTTTCCAGCATCTTCTCGAACACCTGCTTGGAAATCGTGCCGGAGATCGTGCCATCCGCCACCAGCGCCAGCAATTCCGCCGCCTGCGCCGGGCTGACCGGATTATCCTCAAGGCTCCGCCCCAGCCGGTTGAGCGCGCCGAACAGTTCGGAGGTCAGCCAGTTCGCCGCCTGCCTTGGCGACATCGCTTCCGGCTTGTTCTGCCGTTCGGCGCAGGCTGACAGCAGCCGCTCGAACCAGCGTGCGGTCTCCACTTCGGCGGTGAGCATCTTGGCATTGTAGGGCGAGAGGCCCAGCGCAGTCTCGTAGCGGTGCCGCTTGGCGTCGGGCAGTTCGGGCAGGCTGGCGCGGCATTCGGCGAGGAAGGCCTCGTCCAGCTCCAGCGGCAGCAGGTCGGGATCGGGGAAGTAGCGGTAATCGTGCGCATCTTCCTTGCTGCGCATCGAGCGGGTCTCGCCGCGGTCGGGATCGTAGAGCCGGGTTTCCTGCACCACCGTGCCGCCATCCTCGATCAGATCGACCTGGCGGCGCGCCTCGCCTTCGACCACCGCCATGACGAAACGCACCGAATTGACGTTCTTGGTCTCGGTCCTTGTGCCGAACGGCTCGCCCGGCTTGCGCACCGAGACGTTCACATCGGCGCGCATCGAGCCTTCTTCCATATTGCCGTCGCACGAGCCGACATAGCGCAGAATCGTGCGCAGCTTCCTCAGGTAAGCTCCTGCTTCGGCAGGAGAACGCATGTCCGGGCGGCTGACGATTTCCATCAGCGCCACGCCCGAGCGGTTGAGATCGACGTAGCTCATCGTCGGGTGCTGATCGTGCATCAGCTTGCCGGCGTCCTGTTCGACATGGATGCGCTCGATGCCGATGGTCTTGGTCGAGCCTTCCGGGTCCTTCTCGTCGAGGACGATGTCGAGGCGCCCTTCGCCCACCAAGGGATGGTAGAGCTGGCTGATCTGGTAGCCCTGCGGCAGATCGGCGTAGAAATAATTCTTGCGGTCGAACCGGCTCCATTTGTTGATCGGCGCGTCGATCGCCATGCCGGTGCGCACCGCCTGGCGGATGCATTCGCGGTTGGGCACCGGCAGCATCCCGGGCATGGCGGCATCGACCAGGCTGACCTGCGCATTCGGCTCGGCGCCAAAGAGGGTCGCGGCGCCGGAGAACAGCTTGGACTGCGAGACGACCTGGGCGTGGACTTCGAGGCCGATCACGACCTCCCATTCGCCGGTGGCGCCGTGGATGCGGTAGGTAGATTCAGTCATGGGACACCTTCAGCGGATCGATCAGCTCGACCTCGGGAAAATAGGCCGCAAAGCGCTTAGGATCGCGGGTCAGGATTGGCCAGCCCATATTGGCGGCCTGGCCGCCAATCAGAAAATCTGGCAATATCGACTGCCTTGGCCCGCCCTTGCGCCGGTATTCACGGAAGGCGACCCCGGCGCGAAAAGCATCCTGGAGTGTCAGTTCAGCCATTTCGAGGCCGAGTTGACGCAATGCTTTCACCGCCTGTTCCAATTCTACAAAGCGCGAACATGTTTCAGCAAATACGACCAGATTGAATCGTATCGAATGATTTACCGACAGTCGCCAGTATACATCTAGCGCGCGCTCTGCGTCAGAACTGTCGGGATTGAGGATGTCGATCACGACATTCGAATCGACAATCATACTTCGGGACCCGGACCCCGCACTGCCTTGAACCATTCAGCATTGCTGATTCCCTTCAACGGGTCTTGCAGCTTGAACTTCCGTCGAACTTCCTTGACGCGCTGCAACCACTCTTCGCGATCCGCCTCAGCATCGGCCTTGACGATGCGTGCTTTGCCGTCGCCGTCGATTTCGAAATCCACCAGGTCCAGCGCCTTCAGCCCGAGCGCGTCGCGGACTTCCTTGGGGATCGTTACCTGGCACTTGGTGGTCAACCGCAACCGGCGCTTTGGCGAATGGGCATTCATCCGATTTTATTACCGGATTCAGGTAATACCGTCAATCACCACCACCGCTCCGGCCGCGCCGCAAACCCTGCCCGCGCCTCGATCGCCAGCCCCGCATTCAGCACGCCCTGCTCGTCGAACGGACGCCCGATCAGTTGCAGGCCCAGCGGCAGGCCTTCGCGGTTCAGCCCGGCGGGAACCGACATCGCCGGCAGCCCGGCCAGGCTCGCGGGCACCGAAAACACATCGTTGAGATACATCTCCAGCGGATCGGCGCTTTTCTCGCCCAGCGCGAATGCCGCGCTCGGCGCGGTCGGCGCGAGGATCACGTCGCAGGTGCTGAAAGCGTTCTTGAAATCGTGGCTGATCAGCGTGCGCACCTTTTGCGCCTGGGTGTAATAGGCGTCGTAAAAGCCCGCCGAGAGCACATAGGTGCCGATCAGGATGCGGCGCTTGACCTCGGCGCCGAAGCCCGCCGCGCGGGTGGCCGCATACATGTCTTGGAGGTTCGCGCCGTCGGGAAGGTCACGCAGGCCATAGCGCACGCCGTCATAGCGGGCGAGGTTGGACGAGGCCTCGGCGGGGGCGATGATGTAATAGCAGGGCAGCGCATATTTGGTGTGCGGCAGGCTGATGTCGATCACTTCCGCGCCCGCGTCCTTCAGCCAGGCGATGCCTTGCCGCCAGCTAGCCTCGACCTCGTCGTCCATCCCGTCGAGGCGGTATTCGCGCGGGATGCCGACAGTCTTGCCCTTGAGATCGGGGCTGAGCCCGGCTTCCCAGGCGGGCACCGGCATATCGAGGCTGGTCGCGTCCTTGGCGTCGAAACCGGCCATGACTTCGAGCATGATCGCGCAATCGCGGACATCGCGCGCCATCGGTCCGGCCTGATCGAGCGAGGAGGCGAAGGCGACAATGCCCCAGCGCGAGCAGCGGCCATAGGTTGGCTTGATCCCCGAAATGCCGGTGAAGGCAGCCGGTTGCCGGATCGAGCCGCCGGTGTCGGTGCCGGTCGCCGCTGGACAGAGCCGCGCGGCGATGGCTGCCGAGGAACCACCTGAGCTTCCGCCGGGAGCCAGCGCGGCGTTTCCGCCATCCTTGCGCCGCCAAGGCGAGACGACATTGCCGAAATAGCTGGTCTCGTTCGACGAGCCCATCGCGAACTGGTCGAGATTGAGCTTGCCCAGCATCCCCGCCCCCGCGTCCCACAGTTTCTGGCTGACGCTGCTTTCGTATTCGGGGGTGAAGCCTTCGAGGATGTGGCTGGCGGCGGTGGTCTGCACGCCCTTGGTGGCGAACAGATCCTTCATGCCGATGGGCACGCCCGCCAGCTTGCCGAGCGCCTTCCCGGCGGCGCGGTCGGCATCGACTTTAGCTGCTGCTTCCAGCGCCTTTTCCGGGGTGGCGACGATGAAGGCATTGAGCGCCGATTGCGCGGCGGCGACATTGGCGTTGAACGCCTGCGCGACCTCGCTGGCGGTGAAGGCCCCGGAGGCGACGCCGTCGCGGATCGCGGCAACGCTGAGATCGGTGAGATCGGACATCACTCGATCACCTTGGGCACGCCGAAAAATCCGTGTTCGGCTGCGGGCGCATTGGCCAGCACCGCGTCGCGCTTGCCGCCGCCGGTCAGCGGATCGGCATCGATGACATCCGCGCGCAGGCGCAAATGGTTCTCGATCACTGCCGTCATCGGCTCGATGCCGCTGACATCGACCTCGCCGAGCTGTTCGACCCAGGCGAGAATGCCGTTGAGTTCGGGCACCATCCCCGCGATCTCGGCATCGCTCAGCTTGAGCCTGGCCAGCGAGGCGATCTTGGCCACGGTGGCGGTATCGACCGACATTGGCTTTATCCTTACTGCTGCGGCGGCGGGCCGCCCGGCATGCCCGGGGGCATTCCCTGCGGCGGAGGACCGCCGGGACCGCCCGGGCCGCCCTGCTGCTGTTGCATCTGTTGCATCTGCTGCATCATCGCCTGCTGCTGCTCGATCTCGGCGCGGCTGCGGAAATCGAGCAATTCGATCTCGAAAGTCAGGTCGGTATTGGGCGGGATGTCACCCGCCTGCTTGTCGCCATAGGCCAGCTCGGAGGGAATCTGCACCTTGTATTTGCCGCCGCGCTGCATCTGTTCGAGCGCCTTGGTGAAGCCCGGCACCACGCCTTCCAGCGGGAACGCCGCCTTCTCCGCTTGATCGAACACCTTGCCGTCGGGCAGCGTGCCCTTGTAATTGATCAGCGCGACATCGGCCCGCGTCGGCGAAGGGCCCTTGCCCGCGACCAGCGTTTCGACCGCGACCGAAGCCGGCATCGACGCAAAGGCCACCCCGCCCGCGACCAGCACGGCGGCGGCCACGCCCAGCCACAGCTTGCCGATCGAGCCCTTGGCGATCGGCTGGAGGGGAACGCGGGTGATCTCGGTCATCGGGGATTCCTCGTCAGATACGCAAAAGGGCGCGGGATCGAATCCGCGCCCTCATGGCTTAACGCAGCACTGCGATCAAGCGCAGCGACGCCTATTTGATCCCGTCGCGCTCCATCCGCTTGCGCTCCATCTTGCGGGCGCGGCGGACAGCGGCGGCCTTTTCGCGGGCGCGCTTTTCGCTGGGCTTCTCATAGTGACGGCGCAATTTCATCTCGCGATAAACGCCTTCGCGCTGCAGCTTCTTCTTGAGCGCGCGCAGGGCCTGATCGACATTGTTATCGCGGACCATAATTTGCATAAAGAACCGAACCTCGAGAAATGAAGGCCAGAACCCCGCCATGCTGCGCGGGGGAACACCTTGAATTGAACGCAAAACAACGACCGAATCCGGGAAAAGGACCGGCGCGAATGAGGGGCCGCTAGCAAAGAGTTGGATTATTGGCAATCCCGAACGTGCCAACCGCACCCCTAGCCGAAGCGGAGCGGCTTTCTAAACGCCGATTCCCCGGCTAAGGCCCGGACGATGGACCAGCCCTCCCTCCTCGTCGCCTCGCTCTATGTCGCCCTCGGCGGCGGCTTCGGCGCGTGGTTGCGCTTCGTGACCGGGCGGCTGATCGGCCCGGCCGCCTTCCCCTACGCTACTCTCACCGTCAACGTCCTCGGCAGCTTCGCCATGGGGCTGCTGGCGGGCTGGCTGGCGCGGCAGGGGAGCGGCGGCGAGGGCAGCGAGGGCTGGCGGCTGCTGCTGGGGGTCGGCGTGCTCGGCGGTTTTACGACCTTTTCCGCGTTCAGCTTCGAGATCGTCGGGCTGAGCCAGCGCGGCCAATGGGGCGCGGCGGCGATCTATGCCGACAGCTTCGCTGGCCGGCGGGGTGATCGGCCTGCTGGCGGGCCTCGCGCTGATGCGGGGGGCAGCATGAGCCAGCCGCAACCCGCTGACCAGACCGTCCGCCAGTTCACCGTCCAGGCCGACGACGACGGCGTCCGGCTCGACCGCTGGTTCAAACGCCACCTGCCGCAAATCGGCTTCGCCACCGTCAGCCGCTGGGCCCGCACCGGGCAGATCAGGGTCGATGGCAAGCGCGCCGCTGTGGAAGACCGGATTGCGGCGGGGCAAATTGTGCGTGTGCCGCCCGGCGGCCAATCGGACACCAAGGCGCCGCCAAAGCGCCGCGAGCTGTCGCCGCAGCAGATCGCCCAGGCCGAGGCGATGGTGCTGACGCAGGACCGCGCCGCGATCGTGCTCAACAAGCCGCCCGGCCTCGCCACCCAAGGCGGCAGCGGCACCAAGGAGCATGTCGACGGGCTGCTCGATGCCTTCGTCATCGCAGGCCCCCGCCCCCGCCTGGTCCACCGGCTCGACAAGGATACTTCCGGCGTCCTGCTGATCGCCCGCACCCCGGGCACCGCCGCCTATTTCTCCAAGCGCTTCTCCACCCGTTCGGCGCGCAAGATCTATTGGGCGCTGGTGGCGGGCGTGCCGGATATCGAGGACGGGCTGATCGAGCTGCCGCTGGCCAAGCAGCCCGGCACCGGCGGCGAGAAGATGATGGTGGACGAGAGCGAGCAGGGCCAGACCGCCCGCACCCGCTACCGCGTCATCGATCAGGCGGGCAACCGCACCGCCTGGGTCGAGCTGCAGCCGCTGACCGGGCGCACCCACCAACTGCGCGTGCATATGGCGGCGATCGGCCATCCGATCGTCGGCGACGGCAAATATGGCGGGCAGGAGAGCTTCCTCACCGGCAGCATCAGCCGCAAGATGCACCTCCACGCGCGGCGGCTGATCATCGACCACCCCGACGGCGCGCCGCTCGATGTCACCGCGCCGCTGCCCGATCACTTCGCCGCCAGCATGGCAGCAGCTCGGCTTCGACGAGGCGGACGGCGCGAATTTGCCGGACGCGCCCAAGGCCCCGCCGGGCGAGGCGAAGAAGGCGGCGGCCAAGGCGCATGCCAAGCAATACCGCAAGGAACGGCGCGGCGAACGGCGCGGGCGCAAGAGCGGCGAGCGCGGCCCGGCAGGCAAAACTCCGGCCAAGGCGCCGGGCAAGGTTCCGGGGGGCAAGATTCCGGGGGCAAGCCCGCTAGCGCCAAACCGGCGCGCAAGCCCGTCGCCAAAAGGCCCAAGCGTTAATGCCGCGCCTCGCTGTGTTCGATTGCGACGGCACGCTGATCGACGGCCAGGCGAGCATCTGCGACGCGATGGAGCTTGCCTTCACCGAATTCGGCATGCCCAAGCCGTGGCGCAACGACATTCGCCGCGCGGTCGGGCTCAGCCTGCCGCTGGCGATCCGCACCCTGCTGCCCGAAGCGCGCGAGGCGGTGCATCTGGAGGTCGCCGAAGCCTACAAGCGCCATTTCCGCGCCGCGCGGCAATCGGGCGCGTTGCAGCAGCCGCTGTTCGGCGGGATGGCGGAGGTGCTGGATAGTCTGCGCGAGGCGGGCTGGCTGCTCGGCGTCGCCACCGGCATGTCGGACCGGGGCCTCGGCCATTGCCTCGCCACGCACGGCCTCACCGCCCATTTCGTCACCCTGCAAACCGCCGACCGCCACCCCTCCAAGCCGCATCCCGCCATGCTGGAAGCCGCGCTGATCGAGGCTGGCGCCGATCCGGCGCAAGCGGCGATGATCGGCGACACCGCTTTCGACATGGCGATGGCCCGCGATGCCGGAGTGCGCGCCGTCGGCGTCGACTGGGGCTATCATGAGCGCAAGGAGCTGGAAGCGGCGGGCGCTGAATTCGTCGCCGCCGATCCCGCCGAACTGAAGGAGTATCTGCTGCGATGATCGACGATCCCACCCGCAGGGCCGACCTTCGGCCGAGGATGCGCTGGCGAAAAAGCGCTTCATGGCGATCCAGCTCATGCGCTTCATGGGGGCCGCGCTGGTGATCCTGGGCTTGCTGATCGTCAACGGCACGATCGATCTGCCGCGGGTGGTGGGCTATGTGCTGGTGCTGGCCGGCCTGGTCGATGCGCTGTTCATGCCCTCGGTCCTGACCAGACGCTGGAAGACTCCGCTGGAATGAAGCGCTTCTACAAGGACGTGACAGTCGAGCCCGCTGATAGAGGCTGGCGGGTGCTGCTCGACCGGCGCGGGATCAATACGGCGGGCGGCGCGGCGCAGATTGCGCCGACGCAGAGGCTCGCCGAGGCGCTGGCGGCGGAATGGGCGGCGCAGGGCGAGGAGATCGCCCCACTGACCTTCAAGCTCCGCGATCTCGCCGACTACGCCATCGACATCGTCGCGCCCGGCCGCGAGGCGGCGATCGCGGGCATGCTGCGTTTCGCCGAGACCGATACGCTGTGTTATCGCGCCGAAGACGGCGAAGCACTGCACGAACGGCAAATCGAAGTCTGGGAGCCGCTGCTCACCGCCGCAGAAGCCCGCTGGGACGTGCATTTCGCGCGCGTTTCCGGGGTGATCCACCGCCCGCAGCCGCCGCACACCCTCACCCGCATGGCGGCGGCGCTGCGGGCCGAAAGCGACTTCACCCTCGCCGCCGTCCAGCTCCTCGCCAGCCTCGCCGCCTCGATGGTCATCGCGCTGGCGGCGATCGCGCCGGACGCCGACGCGGAAGCGCTGTGGAACGCGGCCAATCTCGAGGAGGACTGGCAGGCGGAACTCTGGGGCAAGGATGCCGAGGCAGAGGCGCTGCGGGCGCGGCGGCTGGCGGATTTCACGGCGGCGGCGGGGTTTGCGGGGATGGTGCGGGAGGGGTAAGCTTACCCCACCCAGTCCGCCACTTGCGCCGCCACCTGGTTCGCCGCCCGGTTCAGCGCCGGAGCGACCGATTCCGCCGTCGGCGACACCCCCGGCACCACCGCCTCGAACCGCCGCGCCTCGACCGCGCCCTTGCCGTCCTCGCGCAGGGCGTCGTAGCGCACCACCACCGACTGGCTGCGGGCATCGTAGCCCATGTCGATCAGCCGGCCGGACAGCGTCAGCTTGCTGCCGGTGACATCGTCGGTCTCCTCGAACACCAGCCGCTTGCCCTTGGCGCGGATGGTTTCGGCGAGCAGGTGGCGCAGCAGCCGGGCCGGGCGTTCGACCCAGGCCACGTCCTGCAGATAGGCGATCTGGCTGCCATCGACCTGCACCGGCACCCGCAGCACATCGAGCCGCCGGTCGGCCTGCGGATCGAGCACGACCAGCGCCTCGCCGATCGGCCCGCCGGCCATGGCCCCGGCGGCGGCGGTGCTGTCGGCGGTCAGGCCGATCAGCATCTTCGGCGGCTTGCCGCCCAGGCTGACGCAGCCCGCCAGCAAGCGCCAGCACGGCCGCGATCCCGGCTCTGCGCATAGTCCTCGGCACGATCATGGCTTGTAATCCGGCAGTTTGGAGCCGCCGGTCAGCGCGCCGGCCCCCTGTTCGTCGATCTTTTCGGTAATGCTGCGGATCGAACGCGTCGCCGCGCGCAACTCGCGCAGTGCGGCTTCGGCGTCGGGCAGCGTCGAAGCGGTGAGCTGCCGCGCGGCGGGGCGGGCGTCGTTGAGCGTCGCCTTGAGCTCGTCGGCGGCGGATTGCGCCGAGCCCAGCGCGGTGCGCAGCTGGCCGGTCAGCGCGCTGCCCTGCTCGCCCAGCAGCCTGTCGGCCGAACCCGCCACCTTGTCGAACGAAGCGAGCGTGCCGCGCGCCGCCTGCAGCGTCGTCTGCAGTTCGGTGAGGGTCGTGGCGACCTGCGGCGAGGTTTCGGCGAGGCTGCCGGTGAGCTTTTCGGTATTGGCGAGCAGGCCCTTGATCGATTTCTGGTTCTCGTCCGACAGCAGCAGATTGAGCCGGTCGCTCAGCGTCGCCAGCCGGTCGAGCAGGATCGGCGCGCTGTTGAGCAGCGCGCCCAATCCGCCGCGCTTGGTCGGGATCACCGGCTCGCCTTCGGGGCACAGCGCCTTCGGGTTCTCCTCCGGGCAGGCGATCGGCGGCGCGCCCTTGACCGCGCCTTCGAGCAGGATGTCGCCGGTGCCGGTAAAGCTGCTCTGCATGGTCGCGGTGGTGCCGATCAGGATCGGCACCTTCTTCTCGACGCTGATCCGCACCCGCACGAAGCTCGGGTCCTTGGGCCACAGCTCGATTTCGTCGATCTTGCCGATCGGCACGCCGGAAAAGGTCACTTTCGAGCCCTTGGCTAGGCCGGTGACCGACTGGCTGAAGAAAATATCGTAGCGCTTCTGCGCGCCCTGGTTGAGCCGGGCGATCCAGATGAAGAACGCCGCCAGCCCCGCGAGCAGCGCCAGCGTCACCGCTCCGACAAATACGTGATTGGCCCTGGTTTCCATCGCCCCGGCTTATGCCCCCCCATCCCCTGACTTGTCCATTGCGTTGATACCATTGGCCTTGGCGCGATCCTTCGACGCCTGCGCCGCCCTTCCCCGGGGGCCGTTGAAATATTCCTGAATCCACGGATGATCCAGCGCCAGCAATTCCGGAATCGTGCCGACCGCGATGACCTGGCGGTCGGCCAGCACCGCCACCCGGTCGCATATCTCATACAGCGAATCGAGATCGTGGGTGATCAGAAACACGGTCAAGCCAAGGGTTTCCTGCAATTCCTTGGTAAGCTGGTCGAAGGCGGCGGCGCCGATCGGGTCGAGCCCTGCCGTGGGCTCGTCGAGGAACAGCAGCTCCGGGTCGAGCGCCAGCGCCCGCGCCAGGCCGGCGCGCTTTTTCATGCCGCCGGAGAGCTCGGAGGGATATTTGAACGAGGCTTCCTCGGGCAGGCCGGAAATCTTGACCTTGAAGCGGGCGATTTCCTCGCGCAGGTTGTCGCCCAGCTCGGGATAGAACTGGCGCAGCGGCACTTCGACGTTTTCTTCCACCGTCAGCGTCGAGAACAGCGCCCCGCCCTGGAACAGCACCCCCCAGCGGCTGCGGATGTCGATGCTTTCCTGCTCGTCGATGCCGTCGAGGATTTCGTGCCCGAACACCTTGATCGAACCGCCGTCTGGCATCTGCAGGCCGATGATCGAACGCATCAACACCGATTTGCCGGTGCCCGAGCCGCCGACCACGCCGAGAATCTCGCCGCGCCGCACCTTCAGCGACAGGTCCTCATGGATCGTCTGGTCGCCGAAGCAATTGCGCAGCCCTTCGACGACGATGGGAAACGCAGGGTCGTATCCGCCGGCGCTCATCCCCAGCCCACCTCGCTGAAGAACACGGCGAAAAACGCGTCGAGCACGATCACCATGAAGATCGCCGCGACCACCGCATTGGTGGTGCGCAGGCCGACTTCCTCCGAATTCGATTTGACCTGCATGCCGTTATAGCAGCCCGAAATGGCGATGATCAGCCCGAACACCGGCGCCTTGATCACCCCGACCCAGAAATCGTGCAGCGGCACCACTTCCTGGATGCGGGTGAGAAAGGTCAGGAAGGGGATATTGAGCTGGAGCGTGGATATCACCGCGCCGCCGACGATGGCGCAGAGCGCGGCGAAAAAGCCGAGCAGCGGCAGCATCAGCATCGAGGCGAGCACCCGGGGCACCACCAGCGCCTCCATCGGCGAAACGCCGATGGTGCGCATCGCGTCGATCTCCTCGGTCAGCTTCATCGTGCCGATCTGCGCGGCGAAGGCCGAACCGGACCGGCCGGCGACCATGATCGCGGTCATCAATATGCCCAGCTCGCGCAGCGCGATCCGGCCGGTGAGATTGACCGTCAGCATCTCGGCGCCGAACTCGCGCAGCTGCACCGCGCCCTGCTGGGCGATGACGATGCCGACCAGGAAGCTCATCAGCCCGATGATGCCGAGCGAGGTTACCCCGACCAGCTCCATCTGGTGGACCAGCGCCTTGACCCGGAACCGCCCGGGATGGATCGTCACCGCGCCCAGCGACACGACGACACTGCCGAGGAAGCTGAGCACCTGCACCGTGCCCTGCACCGCGCCGACGATGCGCGTGCCCAGCCATTCGCTGACCCGTTCCAGCAGCTTCGGGCGGTGCGCGATCGCCTCGTCGTCGCCGCGCGCCTTGCTGACCGCGGCGATCAGCCGGCCCGCCTTGGTGCTGGCCCCGGCGATCGGCGCGTTCCAGTCGCGCGAGAAGCGGTAGGCGACCCAGGCCCCGGCGGTGTCGATATCGGTGACCTGGCTGAGGTCGATCCCTGCCACCGGCGCGCCCAGCGCTTCCAGCCGCCGGTCGATGTCGCCGATCGACGAGACGCGCAGCGGCCCCCGGAAGGCCACGATGGTTGCGCCCCCTTCCCCGGTCTCCAGCGAGAATTCCGCCCAATCGCGCATCGGCGGGGTGATGCGGGAAAATGGCGCGGGCGGCAAGTGGGGCGGGCTTTTTGGTTTCGCGCAAAGCCCGCAAAGATCGCAAAGGAGTTCACCCTGCGGCGGAGCCGCGTTTTGCTCTAGTCGCTCCCCCGTTGTGCGATGATCGGCGGCCTGCGGCCAAACACCCCTCTTTGCCGGCTTTGCGGGCTTTGCGGGCTTTGCGCGAACCAAACTTGCGCCCGCCCCTCCCCGCTGGCAAAGCCCCGCCCCATGACGCTCAACACATCTGGCAAGCAACTCGACAAGACCTTCGACCCCGCCGCGATCGAGGCGAAGTGGTATGCGCATTGGGAGAGCGAGGGCCTGTTCCGCCCGCACCGCCCCGACGCCGTGCCCTTCACCATCGTCAACCCGCCGCCCAATGTCACCGGCAGCCTGCACATCGGCCATGCGCTCGACAATACCTTGCAGGACATTGTCGTGCGCTACGAGCGCCTGCGCGGCAAGGATGCGCTGTGGGTGGTCGGGACGGACCACGCCGGGATCGCGACGCAGATGGTGGTCGAAAGCGCAGCTGGAGGCGCAGCAGGACAAGCGGACGAATTACTCCCGCGAGGATTTCATCGCCAAGGTGTGGGAATGGAAGAAGGAAAGCGGCGGGACGATTACCGGCCAGCTGCGGCGGCTGGGTTGCTCGATGGACTGGTCCAGAGAACAGTTCACCATGGACCCGCATTTCACCAAGGCGGTGGTGAAGGTGTTTGTCGATCTCTACAATCAGGGGCTGATTTACCGCGACAAGCGCCTGGTCAACTGGGACCCCAAGCTCAAGACCGCGATTTCCGACCTTGAGGTGGAAACGCGGAGATCAAGGGCAGCTTCTGGCACTTCCGCTATCCGCTGGCGGATGGGGTGAAGACTGGCGAACGGCGCGGACCATATCGTCGTGGCGACGACGCGGCCCGAGACGATGCTGGCCGATATGGCGGTGGCCGTGAATGCGGAGGATCCGCGATATCGCCAGCGTCGATCGGCAAGTTCATCGAGCAGCCGATCACCGGGCGGCGATCCGATTATCGTTGCCGACGAGCATGCCGATCCGGAACTGGGCAGCGGCGCGGTGAAGATCACGCCGGGGCATGATTTCAACGACTTCGAGGTGGGCAAGCGGGCCGGGTTCAAGCCCGCGCGAGATGCTCAACATGTTCGATGCCGAGGCGCAGGTGGTGCAGACCAGCGACGGGCTGATCCCGGAGAAATATCTGGGGCTCGATCGCTTCGTCGTGCCGCGATCATGATCGTCGCCGAGTTGAAGGCGGCGGGCTGCCTCGTGCCGCATCTGGTCGAAGAACAAGGACGGCGAGGACGAGTGAACGCGACGCCGAACCGCGCGCTATTCAGACCCCCTACGGCGACCGCGGCGGCGTGGTGATCGAGCCGTGGCTGACCGACCAGTGGTATGTCGATGCCGCGACCTTGGCCCAGCCGCCGATAGCAGGCGGTGCGCGACGGGCGGATCGAGATTGTGCCCAAGAGCTGGGAGAAGACGTGGTTCAACTGGATGGAGAATATCCAGCCTTGGTGTGTGTCACGCCAGCTGTGGTGGGGGCACCGGATACCGGCTTGGTATGGGCCAAGTCAAGGTCATGCCTTGATCCGAACAATAGCGATTTGTCCGCATGAGACCACGAAGTCATTTCGTCGGCGATGACCGATGACGAGGCCAATGGTCGCCGAGCAGTAATATTACGAAGTGGGGTCCGACCTAATTTTAATCGCTGGACGATCTCGACGAGGCAATTGAACTGTCTCGAACAAATCCCGGTTGTCATATCATTGTCCGCGATCCAGACGTCCTCGACACCTGGTTCTCCTCCGCCCTCTGGCCCTTCGCCACGCTCGGCTGGCCGGAGGACAATCCTCCTCCGAAGGGGGAGGGGGACCATCCGCAGGATGGTGGAGGGGCACCCTCGTCCGCACGCGACCTTGCGAATGGAGGCCCGTGCCCCTCCACCAGCTTCGCTGGTCCCCCTCCCCGTTCCGGGGAGGATTTGGTGGCCCGCCACTACCCCGGCGACCTGCTGATCTCCGGCTTCGACATATTGTTCTTCTGGTGCGCCCGCATGGCGATGCAGGGGATGCACTTTATGGGCGATGTGCCGTGGAAGCGGCTCTACCTCCACGGCCTGGTCCGCGCCGCCGATGGCCAGAAGATGTCCAAGAGCAAGGGCAATGTCGTCGATCCGCTGCTGCTGATCGACGAATATGGCGCCGACGCGCTGCGCTTCTTCATGGCGGCGATGGAGAGCCAGGGCCGCGACGTGAAGATGGATAAGAGCCGCGTCGAGGGTTATCGAAATTTCGCCACCAAGCTGTGGAACGCGGCGCGGTTTTGCCAGTCGAACGGGATCGGGGCCTCGCAAAGCATCGCCGCGCCCGAAGCGACGCTGGCGGTCAACAAGTGGATCATCGGCGAGGTGGTCGAAACGCTCGCCGAGCTCGACAAGGCCATGGCCGACCTGCGCTTCGACGCGGCGGCGAATGCGATCTACCACTTTGTCTGGGACCAGTTCTGCGACTGGTATATCGAGCTCATTCAAGGCTCGTTCGACGAGGAGACGAAGAGCAGGTCGCCGGCTGGGTGCTCGACCAGATTCTGGTGATGCTGCATCCGCTGATGCCGTTTGTCACCGAAGAGCTGTGGGGGGCGCTGGGCGACCGGGCGAGCTATCCGCTGATTACGGCGAAGTGGCCGGAGCCGGGGGCGAGCGGTGGATGCGGAGGCCAAGTTGCAGAGGTCGACTGGTGATCGAGGCTGTCCGCAAGTTCGAGCGGCCAAGAACGAACTAGCATTGCCGCCGGGCACAAGCATGGATTGGTTGGCGTGCGCCGGAGGCAGCGCAGCGAAAACGCTTTATCGCTCAAGACCAATCTGGGCGATCATCGGTCGGCAGACTGATGCGCGTATCCGCTTGGTCCAAGCTGCGCCTGACGACTCAGGTGCACGGAATACGTTGCAGGTGACGGTCCTCGACATGACAGTCGCGCTTCAGCTCGAAGGCGTGATCGACATCGCCGCCGAAAAGGCCCGCCTGCCAAGGCGCTCGAAGCCGTCCACCAAGGAGGCCAAGTCGCTCGAAGGCCGCCTCTCCAACCCGTCCTTCGTCGAAAAGGCCAAGCCCGAGGCGGTCGAGAAGGCCCGCGCCGATCATGCCATGCACCAGGCCGAGGCCGAGCGGCTGGCGGCGGCGCTGGCGCGGTTGGGGTGATTGGCGCTACTCTCGCCTCCCCCTTGATGGGGGAGGGATACCGGAGCTTGCGAGCTTGCTCGTTAGCGCAGGTTGGGTGGGGGTGTGCCCTCCGCCGGGCGCAGCGCTTGTGGCGCGCTCACCCCCATCCAACTGCGACTAGGCGGCAAAGCCGCCAAGGCTTCGTAGCCTTCCCCCATCGAGGGGGAAGCGAGGCGTTATGCTAACCCTCGCCGCCACCACCCCCGGCGAGCCCGAAATCTTCGCCTCGCTGCAGGGCGAAGGCCCATCCATCGGCAAGCCCTCCACCTTCATCCGCCTCTCCCGCTGCAATCTCGCCTGCGTGTGGTGCGACACCGCCTATACCTGGCGCTTCACCGGCGACAACCGGCCGCACCGCGACGGCACCCACTATGACCGCAAGGCCAATCAGGTCGTGCTGAGCGAGGCGGACGCCGCCGCGCGCATTGCCGCGCTGGGCGGAACCCGGCTGGTCATCACCGGCGGCGAACCGCTGCTGCAAGCCCCCGCCCTCGCCCGCATGATCGCGCTGCTGCCAGCCATGCACATCGAGGTGGAGACCAACGGCACCGTCGCCCCGCCCGCTGTGCTGGACGCGCTGGTGCATCAGTACAATGTCAGCCCCAAGCTGAAGCACAGCGGAAATCCCGCTGAAATTGCACTGAATTCCGGGGACCCTGAACCTCTGGTCGAGAAAACCTAAAGCCTACTTCAAGTTTGTCATTTCCACGCCCGAAGACCTCGCCGAAGTCCTCGCGCTGCAACAAGCCCACGCCATCCCCGCCGCGCGCATCTTCCTGATGCCCGAAGGCCGCGACAGCGAGACCCTGCGCGCGCGCAGTATCTGGCTGGCGCGGCTCTGTGCGGAACACGGTTTTTCCTTCTCCGACCGCTTGCATATCCACC
The DNA here is from genome assembly GCA_963779195.1 of uncultured Alphaproteobacteria bacterium. Classification (GTDB taxonomy): domain Bacteria; phylum Pseudomonadota; class Alphaproteobacteria; order Sphingomonadales; family Sphingomonadaceae; genus Novosphingobium. The sequence goes on along the minus strand of CAVZWZ010000004.1, from coordinate 136,882 downwards.
TCTATGGCGACACGAGGGCGACGTGAGCGAAACCGGCCTCCTCGAAGACGAAGAACTTGCCGCCGTCCCGCCGGGGCGCGAGGCGATGAAGGGCGATCTGACCCAGGGGCCGATCCTCAAGACGCTGGTGCTGTTTTCGCTGCCCGCGCTGTTCGCCAATCTGCTCCAGACCATGGGCGGCACGATCAACACGATCTGGGTCGGCCAGCTGCTGGGCGAAGAGGCGCTCGCCGCCACCGCCAACGCCAATATCGTCGTGTTCCTCGCCTTCGCCTTCGTGTTCGGCTTCGGCATGGCGGCGACAGTCAAGATCGGGCACCATTTCGGCGCGCGCGACATCGAAGCGGCGCGGCGGATCTTCGGCACCGGCACCGGCTTCTGCCTGGTCATCGCGCTGCTGGTCGCCGTGTTCGGCTGGCTGTTCACCGGGCCGCTGCTGCAGCTGCTGGCGACCCCGGCCTCGATCCTCGACCAGGCCCATGCCTATACCCAGGTCAGCTTCCTCTCGATGCCGTTCAGCACGCTCGGCATGATGCTGGGCATGGGGCTGCGCGGCGCGGGCGACGCCAAGACGCCGTTCTGGTCGATGATCGTCTCGACCCTGCTCGCCATCGCGCTCAATCCGGTGTTCATCCTCGGCCTGGGTCCGGTCCCGCGCATGGGCATCGCCGGATCGGCGCTGGCCAATGTGATCGCCAGTTTCGGCGGCGCGGTCTACACGCTTGCCGTGATGTACGCGAAGGACCTGCCGCTGCGGCTGCGGGGCAAGGAGCTGGCCTGGCTGAACCCCTTCGTTCGCAACGGCGAGCTGGGCTATGTCCTCGGCAAGGGCCTGCCGATGGGCGCGCAGATGCTGATCAACTCGTCGGCCGGGGTGATCATGGTCGGGCTGGTCAACCGCGAGGGCATGCTGACGACAGCGGCCTTTGGCGCGGTGCTGCAGGTGTGGAACTATATCCAGATGCCCAGCTTCGCCATATCGATGGCGGTCAGCGCGATGGTCGCGCAGAATGTCGGCGCGGGGCATCACGGGCGGGTCGGGCGGATCACCGTGCTGGGGGTGATCGTCAACACGGCGATGACCCTGGTTCTGGCATTCGCGCTGATTGCGCTCGACCGGCCGCTGTTCGCGCTGTTCCTGGGCAGCGACAGCGCCGCGATCCCGATCGCCGAACACATGCAGCTGCTCTCGACCTGGGCCTGGGTGCTATCGGGCGTGATGATGATCATGATGGGCACGATGCGCGCCTATGGCGTGGTCATCGTGCCGCTGATCATCATGTTCGTGTCGCAATATCTCGCGCGGCTGGGCTTCTATTACGCCTTCTATCCCGGCATCGGCGCGGACGCGCTGTGGTGGGCTTATCCGTTCGGCGGCGCAGTGTCGGTGCTGCTGACCTGGTATGCCTATACCCGCGGCGCCTGGCGGAAACAGCGCTCTGCCGCGATGGTGACAGCGCCGGCGGAGTAGTTCCTACCTGCCGTGGGCGCGCCAGCGCTGGACGGTGCGCTCGACCATTTCCTCCTCGCCGCCGGTCTTCGACCAGAGCTGGGCGAAGGACGGATCTTCGGATGCCGGGCGCTTGAATTCCTCGAGCTCGTCGAAACTGACGCGGATCGGAATCGAGACGCCCTCGCCGCAGATGATGCATTCGCGGTTGCGCAGCGCCGGGATCGAATCGAGAAAGCCGCGTGCGCCTTCGGGCATCGCCGCCTTGACGAAGGCCTGGTCGCGTTCGTTGTTGAGCCGCATCGAGATGATCGTGCCACACTGCGACAGCACGCCTTCGGCAAGATCGGAGGGACGCTGGGTGATGAGGCCCAGCGAGATCCCGTATTTGCGGCCTTCCTTGGCGATGCGGCTGAGAATCTTGCCGACCGACGAGCCGTCGGCGTTCTTCTCGTTGGGCACATAACGGTGCGCTTCTTCGCAGACCAGCAGGATCGGCTTGGTCTGTTCCTCGCGCGACCAGATGGCGAAGTCGAACACCAGCCGGCTGAGCACCGCGACCACGGTGGAAGTGATTTCCGACGGCACGCCCGAAACATCGACGATGGCGATCGGCTTGCCGCGCGCCGGCATGCGGAAGATCTTGGTGATGAATTCGGCCATGGTGTCGCCCACCAGCATGCCCGAGAACATGAACTGGTAGCGCGGATCGCCCTTGAGCTCGTCGAGCTTGGTCTTGATCCGCATATAGGGGGCGGTGGTGCTGGCCTTGTCGAGCTTGCCCATCTCGTTCTGGATCACGGTCGACAGGTCGGACAGCAGATAGGGAATCGGCGCATCGACGGTGATCTTGCCGAGGCTTTCGGCGAGCCGGTTCTTCGAACGCGCCTGCAGCAGGCACTTGGCGAGGATTTCCGCGTCTTCCTGAAAGCTGTCGCCCGAGGATGTCAGCAGCACTTCGCAGTGTTCCTGGAAGTTCATCAGCCAATAGGGCATCTGCAGATTGCTGACGTCCAGGATCACGCCGGTGTTGCGGAAGGCCGCCGAATATTCGCCGTGCGGGTCGATCATGATGATGTGACCTTCGGGCGCGTTCTCGCAGATGCGGTGCAGGATCAGCGCCGCGCTGGTCGATTTGCCGGTGCCGGTCGAGCCGAGCAGCGCGAAATGCTTGCCCAGCATCGCGTCGATGTAGATGCCGGCGCGGATGTCGGTGGTCGGATAGACGGTGCCGACCTGGATCGAGCTGCGACCGTCGCTGGCGTAGATCTGGCGAAGGTCGCTGCTGGTCGCGGGATAGACCAGCGCGCCGGGGATCGGATAGCGCGTTACGCCGCGGCGGAAGCTGTGGATGCGCCCCGTCAGCCGCTCCTCGTCGCCCTCGCCGAGGAAGTCGACGGCGGCGAGAATGCCGCCGGGGGTCGAGGAATCCTGCTTCTGGTTGCGCACGGTGGCGAGCAGCCAGCCCTTGCCGACGCGAATCTTGATCTGGCTGCCGACCTGCCCGGCCAGCGCCACCGAAGGATCGCTGTTGCCGGCGCAATCGGTCAGCCGCTGCAAGTCGATGGCGATCTGGCTGCCCGAACCGGCGATCTCGAGCACGATGCCGATGGGCTCGCGCGCGTGGTCGATTTCGGGGGCATTGCGCGTCGCGGCCAGGTCCTGGGCGGAGGCGGGACGGGCTTCGGCGAAATTATGGCTGCTCATGTCCGACATTGGCTTCACGGTGTCCCGGTTTATGGTTTCCAAAACGGAAACTAGGGTCGAGACGTTAAATTCCGCCTAATCGAGATTGAACACCCGGCCCGCCAGCCAGCCCATGAACACCGAGATAGCCACGGCTATCAGACCGTAGAGAAACGCGTAGTTCCGCGAGAACTGGGCCACCGCGCCTTCGAAGCCGAGCTTGCGCACTTCGACCTCGCTTATCGCCGAGGCGACGACGCGGCCGCGCGAGACCGCGAAAGTCTCGGCGGTATAGCGCCCGGTCCGGACATTGGAGGGCAAGTCGATCCGCGCCTGGTAGAGCACCTGCTCCTTGACCTTCACCCCGCCCTCGTCCTGCCGGTAGAGCCCCTTGCGCATCATCAGATCGACCAGCCCGCCGGCGAAGCGGTCCAGCGCCTTGGGATCGATCGCCTCGGTCGGCGAAAGCTGGAGCCAGGGCAGGCCGAGCTCGTAGATCGCTGCGGTCTTGCCGTCGGCGATCCTGGCGATCGGCCGCGAGGAGGAGACCGCGAAATAGGCTGGCACCGAGTTGAGCCTGGTGCTCTCGGCATTGATCCAGATGCCGGCGACCTTGCGCTTTTCGCGCAGCACGATCGGGCTGGTCGGCCCTTTCAGCACCACGACAATATCGTAGTCGCGCCCCGCGCGCGTGCCGTCGGGCGCCAGTATCGCCCCGAACAGCAGCAGTTCGGCACCCTTGAAGCCCTGCCGCACCTGCACCTCGTGCTGCGAGACCTCGGGCACCAGGATCGGATCGCGCGCGCCGCCCAGCAGCAGCAGCGCCAGCAAGGCGAGCCACGCCCTCACAGCTGGGTCACCGTATAGATCTCGTCGGGCTGGTAGCCGAGCCCGAAGGCCAGCCGCAGCGCCACCAGCAGCACCGTGGCGGCCAGCGCCAGGCGCAGATATTCCGGCTTGGCCCGCTGGGCGAAATGCGCGCCGACCTGCGCGCCAGAGACCGAGCCGATCAGCAGCAGCACCGCCAGCACGATATCGACCGCCTTGGTGGTCAGCGCATGCATCATCGTCGTCGCCATGGTGACGAACAATATCTGGAACAGCGAGGTGCCGACCACGACATTGGCGCTCATGCCCAGAATATAGAGCATCGCCGGGACCAGCACGAAGCCGCCACCGATCCCCATCAGCATGGTCAGAATGCCGGTCGCCACGCCGAGCAGCAATGGCGCCAGCGGCGAGATGTAGAGGCCCGAGCGGTAGAACCGCCAGCGCAGCGGCAGACTGGCGACCATCGGATGGTGCCGCCGTTTGCGCGGCTTGATCGGCTGGCCGCTGCGTTCGGCCCGCAGCGTCGCGAGGCTTTCGCGCGCCATGATCCCGCCGATCGAACCGAGCAACGCGACATAGAGAATGTTGATCACCGTATCGATCTGGCCGAGTTCCTCCAGGAACCGGAACAGGATCGCGCCGATGCCGGTGCCGAGAATACCGCCGGCCACCATGACCAGGCCGATCTGGACATCCACCCCGCCCCGGCGGCGATGGGCGAAGACCCCCGACACGCTCGCCCCGGTGACCTGGCTGGCTGCCGAAGCGGCGGCGACGGTGGGCGGCACGCCATAGAAGATCAGCAGCGGCGTCGTGAGAAAGCCGCCGCCGACGCCGAACATGCCCGACAGCAGCCCGGTCAACCCGCCCAGCAGCACGATGACCAGGCCGTTGACCGAGAGATTGGCGATGGGGAGATAAACGTCCATCTTCCCGGCCAACTAGCCCAGCGGCGGCGGGGAAGGAAGCGCCGGGGGGCTAGAAACCTGCGGAAAGCGTAACTGCGGGTCCCGAACCGGGCGCGGCCGTGCCCGCGACGCGGAAGCGCCAGTCGGCGGCGAGGCGCATCGAGGCCGGGCCGCCAAGCGGCTTGCCCAGGGTCAGCGCCGGGCCCGCGTCCACCCGCGAGGCGCCTTTCTGCGCCCCGCCCCAGACGCCGCCGCCCAGCCGCATCTCTGCCCCGCCCAGTTTGAACAGGCCGCGATCCACCCGCAGCTGGCCATCGGCGAAAGCGGTGGCGAACTTGCCGCCGACATAGCCCGCCTGGCCGTAAACCTCGCCGCGCAGGCCCAGCGGCAGGGCGAAGGGCGGCAGTTCGGTGACGGCGAAGGCTGCCGGCCGCACCATCCGCGTGCCCGGCGCGTGGGTGAAGCGGCCCTCGCCGTGCAGCGACAGCGGCACCTGCGGGAATGGCCGCAGCGACAGGCCCAGCGCCGCCTCGCGCTCGCGCGAACCGTTGAGCGCCGCCGTCGCGCGCAGGTAGACCGCAGGCCGCAGCGCGCTGTCCGGCGCAAGACGATAGCGCAGCACCGCCCCGGCCTGGCTCGCGCCATAGCTGGGGGTCAGCAATCCGCCGGACAGCCCGGCCTGGCCGCCCCGCCGCCACAGCACCCAGCCGTCCGCCGACCAGCGCCGCGCCGATCGGGGGCTGAACGGCTGGCCTGCGGACGATCGTCCCGGCGCCTCGCCCAGCCCCGGATAAAACGGCGCCAGCGCCGCGCCGCCCGGTTGCATCGCCAGCAGGTCCATCGGCACCGGCACCCGCGCCAGCGCCGCCATCCACAGCAGCTGATGGCCTGCGGCGATGCGGGTGGGCACCGGGGCGAATGCCGGGGCCGGCGGCGGCGGAGCGAAGCGCTGGGCCGGGGCGCGGCTTGCGGGCTCGTGCAAGGGCAAGGCCGGCGCGGAGGCAGGAGCGCCGCGAGCGCGATGGAGCGGCGGCGCCGCAGTTTCTGCATCCGGGCTGACTGTGTCCGGCGATGGCTGCGTTTGCGCCTCTGCCCATGGCGGCGACTCCTCCGGCAAGGGCGTCATCTGCGCAGTGCCGGGAGTGCGAACCGCTTCGTCCGGCGCCGCCAGCGCCGCCGCCGGCCGCTCGCGCAGCAGCGGCGGCGGCAGCGCCGCCGGATCGAACATCATCGCCCGGGCGGAAACCCAGCCGCCCAGCAGCAGCACCAGCGCCAGCAGCGGCTGGCCGCGCCGGGAGAAGCCGCGGATCATGCCGCTGCCGCCTTCGGCTCGATCGGGGTGGCGGGATGGATGCCGTGCACGGTCTTGTCCCAGCTGACCTCGCCGCCGCCGAGCGAGCGGACATAGGCCAGCAGCGCGCGCCGTCCCGCCAGGATCGCGATGAAATTGGCGATGGGTATGCGCAGCACGGAGCGCAGGCCTTCGACCACGCCATATTCGCGGGCGGTGAAGGCGAAGCGGAAGCCCATCCGCCAGGCGAAGCTGACGAAGCTGGCAAAAATCATGAAGCGCAGCAGCGGCGTTGGCGCAAGACCATCCTGCCAGCCGGCCAGCCGCGCAAGCCCGAGAATGCCTTCGATCACCACCAGCAGATAGGCTGCCGCCAGCACGATTGCAGTCAGCGGCCCGCGCCGGTCGCGCAGCGCCATCCAGATATCGACCGGGCGGCCCTTCCAGCCGAGCCGTTCCCAGCCCTGCAGGGCGATGCCGTGGATCCAGCGCCCCTTCTGCCGCACCGCCGTCTCCAGCGTCGCCGGGAAATAGCTGCGCGTCGCCACCAGCTGCCCGTCGCCGTCGCGCATGCGCAGGAAGCGGCTGCGCCCGCCGTTGCGCGAGATCAGCAGGCCGAGCTCATAGTCCTCGGTCAGGCAGTCCGAGGCGAAAGGTCCGCTCTCGCCGGTCGCCATGCGCAGGCTGGCGAGATGCGCCAGCGCCTCGCGCGAGAAGCCGCAGCCGACGCCCGCCGCCGGGATCGCCGCGCCCAGCGCGTCGCGCACCACCAGCGTCTTGGCGTGGGCCTCGGTGAACTCGTCGGAATAATGCCCGGCGATCCAGCGCGATTTGGGCTGGGGCTCGGGCCGCACCGGCAATTGCACGAAATCCACCTCGGCCAGCGCCCGGTCCATCACGGCCAGCGCGGCGGGATGCACCATGTCCTCGGAATCGTGGAGGATGACGTGGCGGAACATGACGCCCCGCCGCGCCTCGTCGCCGCGCAGCGCGGCGTAGAGCCGGTTGAGGCAATCGGCCTTGGTGGTCGGCCCGTCGTGGCCCGTCAGCACGATCCGCACCCTGGAATCGCCGCCCGCACTCGCCGCCGCCGCCGCCACGGTTGCCGGATCGTTGCGATAGCAGCCGATATAGAGCGTGAAGTCGCGCTGCCGCCAGGCTTGCAGCGTATGCGAGACCATCGCGCCGATGACGTCGTCCTCGCGCCAGGCCGGAACGAAGATCGCCGCCGGACCCAGCAGCGGCGATTCGGCGAGGCCCTGCGGCACCCTGCCGGCATTGCCCTGCCCGTTCAGCCGCAGCCACAGCCAGGAGACATCGACCGCCGCCTCGTCCACCGCGCTGAGCACGAACCAGAAGGCGGCGAAGAGCAGCAATTCGTGCTCCGCAACCTGCAGCCATTGCAATAGCTGCGCCAATAGTGAAAGCGCCCCTTCGAACACAACCCTGACAAGCCTCCCCAGGCTTAAACGTCGAATCGGAGATTATGGCATATCGAAAGATATGCAATGGCTTAAGCATGACCTAAAAAGGCACAGTAAGGCGGCGTAAGGAAAATTCGATCCAGTCCCCCCAAGTCCGAATACCCTGAGCTTGTCGAAAGGCTGCTTTTTTCTTCGGGCAGTCGCGCGTGAGGCACGAAGAAAAGGACAGCCCTTCGCCAAGCTCAGGGTAGCCGGGTCTGGCGTGCCGCTTTAGAGAAATGCATTCACTTCAGGATTAGCCCCATTGCCCGCACGCCGCCGTCTCGCCAATCGCATCGCCACTGCTGTCCGGAAACTTGCCGGGGGCGAAGCGGGGGCTGGCCTTTTGCTGATGGCCGCCGCCGCCGCCGCGATGCTGCTGGCCAACTCGCCCTGGGCGGGAGCCTATCACGACGCCTTCCACCACCCGCTGGCCTGGACCCCGCTGGCCAAGCTGGCCAACTGGCATCTGTGGATCAACGATGGGCTGATGGCGCTGTTCTTCTTCGCCGTCGGCCTCGAAATCAAGCGCGAGGTGCTTGACGGCGAGCTGTCGAGCCCGGCGAAGCGGCGGCTGCCGGTGCTGGCGGCGGTGGCGGGAATGGCGGTGCCTGCCGCCGTCTACCTCGCCGTAACCTGGGACGAACCGGCGCTCCGCTCCGGCTGGGCGATACCGGCGGCGACCGACATCGCCTTTGCCCTTGGCGTGCTCGCCCTGCTGGGCAAGCGCATTCCGCCGGCGCTGCGGCTGTTCCTGCTGACTGTCGCCATCGTCGACGACCTCGGCGCGGTGGCGATCATCGCGCTGGTCTATACCGCCGGGATCAGCCTGCCCTGGCTGGCGGCGGCCTTCGCCTGCCTCGGCGCGATGCTGGCGCTGGGCCGGCTGCGCGTGCAGAGCGGCTGGGCCTTTGCGCTGCTGGCCTTCGCGATGTGGCTCTGCACCCTCCATTCGGGCGTCCACCCGACCATCGCCGGAGTCGCCGCCGCGCTGGCGATCCCGATGCGGCTCGATGCGCGCGGAGACAGCATGCTGCTGCGCATGGAGCACGCCCTCGTGCCGTGGAACGCCTTCCTGATCGTGCCGCTGTTCGGCTTCGCCAACGCCGGGGTCAGCCTGACGCTCGACGGCCCCTACGGCCTGTTCGCGCCGCTGCCGCTGGCGGTGGCGGCGGGGCTGCTGCTGGGCAAGCAGGCCGGCATCTTCGCCGCGATCGTCGCCGCCGACCGGCTGGGCTTCGCGCCAAAGCCCAAGGGCGCCAGCTGGCCGCAGGTCTGGGGCCTGTCGGTGCTGTGCGGCATCGGCTTCACCATGAGCCTGTTCATCTCGGCCCTTGCCTTCCCGGGGCAGGCGATGCTGGTCGACGAGGCGAAGATCGGCATTCTGGCGGGCTCGCTGGGATCGGCGCTGCTGGGGTTTGCGATCTTGCGGCTGAGCGGGGGCAAGCCCGTCTAGCGCTGCGCCATCTGGGAGTTCATGAACGATTCATCCGGATTGGCCGCATTTTCCAATCGATGACACAGTGAAAACCGGATCGGGGGTATCCATGATCGACCGCATCGCAATTGTTGCCGCCCTGGCTGCGGCCACATTCACCCTGGCCGCCTGCGGCAAATCCGAAGACCGGATTCGCCAGGAAGAACGCGCGCGAGTCGAGGCAGAGTTTGCCGCGAAGCAGCAATCGGCCGCAATGCCGGCTGCGGTTCAAAGTTCCGCCGCGCCGGTCCCGGCAAAGGCAGCGGCAGCGGCTGCGGCTGCGGCGGAAAGGCCCACTTGGGCCGGGAACTACGATCTGGTGGGCGATGGCTCGGAAGGCGATGTGAAAATCTCGCCGATTGCCGGATCGCCTGCCAAATATAGCGTATCGATTGCCATAGCCGGTGCTGGCGGCAGCGGCTGTGTCGGCGGAATTGCCGGCACCGCGATCGAAGTCGCAAGCCGGCACACTCACCTTCTCTGCCGATCCATCGGAATATATCCCCGAGGAAGGCGTGGGTGTGTGCACGATCGAACTGACCCGGCAGGCAAATGGCCGGACTATCGATGTCTCGGAAGACTACGACCGATGCAGGAGCTGGCATGGCGCCGCGTGCGGCTTCAGCGGGGCCATGTCGCGGAAATAGCCGGTTTCCTGGAATCAACCGGCCCGGTCCCGCCAGGTCCTACCACTCCCCGACATTCGCCATGCTCGCCCAGGGTTCAGCCGCAGGCAGACTACCCCCGTTCTGCAGCAGCTCGATCGAGATATTGTCCGGCGTGCGGATGAAAGCCATCCGCCCATCGCGCGGCGGGCGGTTGATGGTTACGCCGGCGTCGGCCAGCGCCGAGCAGGTGGCGTAGATATCGTCCACGCCATAGGCGAGGTGGCCGAAATTGCGGCCGCCCTTGAATTCCTCGGGGTCCCAATTGTGGGTCAGCTCGACTTCGGCGAGCCCCTCCTGACCCGGCGCGGCTAGGAAGATCAGGGTGAAGCGGCCCTGCGCATTGTCATAGCGCCGCACTTCCCTGACCCCGATCAGCTCGAACAGGGCGATGGTGGCGGCGGGGTCGTTTACCCGGATCATGGTGTGGAGGTATTTCGTCACGCTCATTCACTCCATTCATCGCATACAAAGAACGGTTCATCGTCCAGAAAGCTTCGCGCAGGCATATCCGCGCCAACAAAAAGCAGGGCGGGCCGCATTCCTCCAGCCGAAAGCCGCTTGCCATGGACGCCAGTAACCCCGAACCGCCCGCCTCCGCCACCGCCTTTTTCCGCGACCCCGACAACCGCCGCTGGCTCGCCAGCGCGGGCGTGCTGACGCTGGGGCTGATAATCGGCGGCTATCTGCTCGGCAACGGGCTGGTCCGCGCCAAGGACGCCGACCGCTCGGTCACCGTGCGCGGGCTGGCCGAGCGCGACGTCACCGCCGATCTCGCCAGCTGGACGCTCGCCTATTCGGCCAAGGCCGGCGATCTCGCCAGCGCCCAGGCCGAGGCCGACCAGGACAGCGCGGCGATCCGCGGCTTCTTCAAGGAGCTGGGCTTCCCCGACGACGCGCTGCAGCCCGCCGGGGTCAACGTCTCGCAATATACCAACCAGGGCGTGCAGGAATTCACCGTGCGCCAGAACATGGTGTTCCGCACCAAGGACATCAAGCGCGCGCAGCAGGCGGCGACGCGCCAGTTCGACCTGGTGCGGCGCGGGGTGGCGCTGGAGGACGGCTCGGGAATGAATTACCGTTTCACCGGGCTCAACGCGATCAAGCCGGGGATGATCGCCCAGGCGACCCGCGACGCGCGCGCCTCCGCCGAGCAGTTCGCCAAGGACAGCGGCACGTCGGTGGGATCGATCAAGAGCGCCAGCCAGGGCTATTTCTCGATCGCCGCGCGCGACGGCGACAGCGGCGCGGACGGCGAAGGCGGCGGCGGGGGCGGCATCGATTCGCCGCACAAGCGGGTGCGGGTGGTGACGACGATCGATTTTTATTTGCGGTAGGGGCGAGCGGCCCCCTCCTCCCCCTCGATGGGGGAGGGATACGGAGGCTTGGTGAGCGCAGCGAACCTAGCCGCAGTTGGGTGGGGGTGTGCTCTCCGGCTTGCGCAGCGCTTGCGGCGCGATCACCCCCATCCAACTGCGCCTAAGCCGCTTCGCGCCCAAGGCTCCGTATCCTTCCCCCATCAAGGGGAAAGGAGAAGTTACCCCAAAACAGAAACGGGCCCGCTCCGGCGTGCCGGAACGGGCCCAGTTCCTCCTGCTGAAATTGCCTAGAAAGCGAGCTTCAGCGTGCCGATCGCGGTGTCGTTGGAATAGCCATCGATCGAGGCCCCGTCGACGCCGACATACATCACGCCGATCGACAGGTTCTTGGTGATGTTGAACGTCGCGCCGACGTTATAGTCCCAGCCGCCGGCATAATCCGCCGAAGCGCCGGTGGCGAACTTGGGCGACAGCGCGCCCTTGGTGTAGCCGACATGCGCCGCCAGCGAGATCGGCGTTTCCGGAATGCCGACCCCGAGGTCGAGATAGCCGTAGAAGTTGTCGTCGTTTCCGCCGCCGTTGAAGTTCAGCGCTTCCTGCTTGAACGCATAGGCGACGCCGACCTTGCCGGTGACCGGGCCCATGGTGGTCGACAGCGAGGCATAGGGCTCGAAGAACTCGGCCTTGCCGACCTTGCCGCCGGGATAGGCGTAATAGAGCAGGCCGACATCGGCGGTGACGCCGGCCCCGAGGCCGCCGGTCCAGCCCGCGTAGATATCGACTTCGAGGTTGCCGTAGACCGGATCGACGAGGGGCACGGTGTTCGAGAAATCGATCGAGGAAGCCCAGGTGCCGACATAGAAGCCGCTGGAGTGGTTGATGTTGATCGCGCCCTGCACCGCCGGATCGCCGTTCGATTGCGACAGGCCGCGGAAGCGATAGTCGGACACGACGGCGACATTGCCGGAAATGGTGAAGTCGCTTGGCGGATCGGTTTCGTCTGCCAGGGCGGGGGTCGCGGCGAATGCGCAACCGGTCAAAAGCGTAGCGGCGAGGATGCCGCGGACGGACGTAAGCATGGTCAATTCCCTCACGGTTATTACTGCTTCGTCCCTACCTGCGCGCTCGCGGTTCACCTCGTAAACGGGTGGAATCACGCGAAAGCCCCCGCTGACTGGACGACTTTGCTGCATTGCACAAGAGAAAAAATCGCCGCCCCGGGAACATCCTTGGAGACTGTTGATTTAGGGCAACACTGGTATCCGGCAAGCCGTCCGGCTTGTTCGCAGGGCTTCCCGGCACTATAGCGCAGCGCAGCAATCCATCATGATCGACACTCTGCGCAAGCTCCTCCGGCCCCGACCGGCATTGCCGCAAGCGGCCATCCCGCCCGGCGAGCGGGTCTATGCGGTGGGCGACATCCATGGCCGGCGCGATCTGTTCGACGCGCTGATCGGCGCTATCGAGGCCGACGACCGCGATCGCGGCGAGGCCGATACCACCATCGTATTGCTGGGCGATCTGGTCGATCGCGGCGCCGACAGCGCCGGGGTCATTGCCGCCGCGCGGGCGCTGCAGGAGCGGCGCAAGGTGCGGATCGTCGCCGGCAACCACGAGGAAATGTTCCTGCAATGCTTCGACGACCTCGAGCTGCTGCGCCACTTCCTCCGCTTTGGCGGACGCGAAACCATCCTGTCCTATCCGCTCGACATGGAGCAATGGAATGCCGCCACGCTGGAAGAAGCGCAGCTGCTGATGCGCGAGATCGTGCCGGCGGCGGACATCGCCTTCCTGCGCGGGTTCGAGGACACGATCGCGATCGGCGGCTATCTGTTCGTTCATGCCGGCATCGCGCCGGGGATTCCGGTCGAGGAGCAGAAGGTCAGCGACCTGCGCTGGATTCGCGAGCCTTTCCTCAGCCATGCCGGCGATCACGGGTTTGTCGTGGTGCATGGCCATACCATCAAGGACGAGCCGGTGTTCCGGCTTAACCGGATAGGAATAGATACCGGGGCATATGCCAGCGGCCGGTTGACAGCGCTGGGGCTGGAAGGAACGACACGCTGGCTGATCGAAACCCACGAGCAAGACGGCACCATTTCGATCGCGGCCAATCCGGCCTGAACAGGAGCATTCGATGAAAATTGCGATGGTTGGCTCGGGCTATGTCGGCCTGGTGTCCGGCGCCTGCTTTGCCGATTTCGGCCACGATGTGGTCTGCATCGACAAGGATCCGGGCAAGATCGATCGGCTGCAAGCCGGGCAGCTGCCGATCTACGAGCCGGGGCTGGAAGAGCTGGTCCGCCGCAACATGAAGGCCGGGCGGCTGTCGTTCACCACCGGTCTGGCCGAGGGCATCTCGGGCGCCAGCGCCATCTTCATCGCCGTGGGCACCCCCTCGCGGCGCGGCGACGGCCATGCCGATCTCTCCTATGTCTATGCCGTCGCCGAGGAAGTCGGCCCGGCGCTCGATCATCCGGCGGTGATCGTCACCAAATCGACCGTGCCGGTCGGCACTGGCGACGAGGTCGAGCGCATCCTCGGACGAATCCGGCACCAAGATCCGCTTCGCCGTCGCCTCCAATCCCGAATTCCTGCGCGAAGGCGCCGCGATCGACGATTTCAAGCGGCCCGACCGCATCGTCATCGGCAGCGACGACGAATGGGCCTGCGAGATCATGCGTGAGGTCTATCGCCCGCTGTTCCTCAACCGCGCGCCGATCCTGTTCACCAGCCGCCGCACCGCCGAGCTGATCAAATACGCCGCCAATGCGTTCCTCGCGACCAAGATCACCTTCATCAACGAGATCGCCGACCTGTGCGAAAAGGTCGATGCCGATGTCCAGGATGTCAGCCGCGGCATCGGGCTGGACGGACGCATCGGATCGAAATTCCTCCACGCAGGCCCCGGCTATGGCGGCAGCTGCTTTCCCAAGGATACGCTGGCGCTGCTCAAGACCGCCGAGGACTTCGGCAGCCCGCTGCGCATTGTCGAGGCGGTGGCCAAGGTCAACGACACCCGCAAGCGCGCGATGGGCCGCAAGGTGGTCGATGCGATCGCCGCGGCGACCGGCGGCGAAGCGCGCGGGCGCCGGGCGGCGATGCTGGGCCTGACCTTCAAGCCGAACACCGACGACATGCGCGATTCGCCCGCTCTCGCCGTCGCCCAGACCCTGGCCGACGCCGGCATCGAGGTTTGCGCCTATGACCCGGAAGGCATGGAGCTGGCCGCGCCGATGATGCCCGGCGTCGAGATGAAGCCCGATACCTATGCGGCGATCGAGGGCGCCGACGCGGTGGTGATCGTCACCGAATGGGACGCCTTCCGCGCGCTCGACCTCGCCAGGGTGAAGCAGCTGGTGCGCACCCCGGTGATCGTCGATCTGCGCAACGTCTACGACCCGGCGGAAGTCCGCGAGGCGGGATTTGCCTATGTCAGCGTGGGGCGGTCCTGACAGCACGGACGCCCTGAAATTCCGCCGCAAGCCTGGCAATCGTGCTAGCCTCTGCGGCGATGATCGACCGCACCGCACTCCGCCGCGCCTATCGCCAGGACGAGGAAGCCTGCGTTGCCGAACGCCTGACGCAAGCAGCACCGGCCAGTGCTGTCCACCCGCAGGCCAGCGCTCTCGCCGCCCGGCTGGTCGAAGGCGCACGGACACGCAAGCCGCGCGGGCTCGATGCCTTCCTGCAAACCTATGGCCTCGATACCGGCGAGGGCATCGCGCTGATGTGCCTCGCCGAAGCGCTGTTGCGGGTGCCCGACGCGGAGACCGCCGACGCGCTGATCCACGACAAGCTGGCCGCGCTCGACTGGCGCGAGCACCTCGGGACCAGCAGCTCGACCTTTGTCAACGCCGCGACGATCTCGCTGATGCTGACCGGCAGGGTGCTGGAGCAAGGCCATGAACCGGCGCGGGGACTGGCCAGCGTGCTCAAGCGCACCGCCGTCCGGCTGGGCGAACCGGTGATCCGCCAGGCGGTGCTACAGGCGATGCGCATCCTCGGGCGGCAATTCGTCTTCGGCCGGACAATCGGCGAGGCGCTGGACCGGGCGCAGCCCGAACGCGTCCAAGGCATCGCCCACAGCTTTGACATGCTCGGCGAAGCGGCGATGACATTTGCCGATGCCGAGCGTTACCGGCGGTCGTACACCGAGGCGCTGACGGCCATCGCCGGGCAAGCGGGCGAAGGCGTGGTGCGCTCGCCGGGGATTTCGGTGAAGCTCTCGGCGCTCTATCCGCGCTACGATTTCCTCCACGCCGATGCGGCCAAGGCGGCGCTGGTGCCGGTTCTGAGGGAACTCGCGGCCCAGGCGCGCGACGCCGATATCCATTTCACCATCGACGCCGAAGAGGCCGAGCGGCTCGAACTGTCGCTCGATATCATCGAGGCGCTGGTTGCCGACGACGCGCTCTTCGGTGACGGCTGGCAGGGCTTCGGCCTTGCCCTGCAAGCTTATCAGAAGCGCGCCGCGCCGCTGTGCGACTGGGTGGTCGCCCTCGCCCGCAAGCACCGGCGGCGGGCGATGGTCCGGCTGGTCAAAGGCGCCTATTGGGACAGCGAAATCAAGGCCGGCCAGACCGGCGGGCACGGCGACTATCCGGTGTTCACCCGCAAACTGGGGACCGACGTCTCCTACCTCGCCTGTGCGGCCAGGCTGCTTGCTGCGCCCGATGCGGTCTACCCAGCCTTCGCCACGCATAACGCCGCCACGATCGGCGCGGTGAAGGCGCTGGCGGGTGGGCAGGACTTCGAATTCCAGCGGCTCCACGGCATGGGCAACGAGGTTTACGCCGAGCTGGCGCGGATCGAGGAGGAGGCCGGCGGGCGCCGCACGCCGGTCCGCAAATATGCACCGGTCGGCGGCCACAAGGATTTGCTCGCCTATCTGGTGCGGCGACTGCTGGAGAACGGGGCCAACAGCTCCTTCGTCAACCGGCTGGCCGATGCCGAGGTGCCGGTCGCGGCGCTGACCGGCGATCCGGTGGCGGAGCTGACGGCATTGGCAGTGCGGCGCAATCCGGCGATCCCTTTGCCAGGCGATATCTTCGCGCCGCGCCGGAACAGCGCCGGGGTGGATCTGGCGGACCCGGTGGTGCTGGGGCCGCTGCTTGTGCGGCTGGGGGAATTGCGCGGTCGGGTTTGGGAAGCTTCCTCAAAGCCCCTCCCCTTCAGGGGAGGGGTTGGGGTGGGGTCTGTCCGCTCGCGAATCGTTTCGCCTGGAGGACAGACCCCACCCCCGGCCCCTCCCCTTAAGGGGAGGGGAGAAGAATGGCGTGATATCCGTTCACCTCAGATCCATGCCGATCTCGTCGGATTTTGCCGCGATGCCAATATCGATGATGTGGAAGCCGCCGTCCGCCGCGCCCACACCGCCCAGCCCGGCTGGGACGCCCTCGGCGGCGACAAGCGCGCGCAATTGCTCGAAGCCGCCGCCAACTCCTTCGAAGCCCATACCGCCGAATTCCTCTCGCTGTGCCAGCGCGAGGCCGGCAAGACCCTCCCCGACAGCGTCCTCGAACTGCGCGAGGCGGTCGATTTCCTGCGCTACTATGCCGCCGAGGCGCGCCGCCAGTTCGGCGACGGGATCGCGCTGCCCGGCCCCACCGGCGAAAGCAACCGGCTGCGCCTTGCCGGACGCGGGGTCTTCGCCACTATCAGCCCGTGGAACTTCCCGCTGGCGATCTTCACCGGCATGGCCTCGGCGGCGCTAGCGGCGGGCAACAGCGTGCTCGCCAAGCCCGCCGAGCAGACCCCGCTGATCGCTGCGCTCGCGGTGCGGTTGTGCCATGAGGCGGGCATACCCGAGGACGTGCTGCAGCTGATCCCCGGCGATGGCTCGGTCGGCGCGGCGCTGACCGCCGATCCGCTGGTTGCCGGGGTTGCCTTCACCGGATCGACCGAGACCGCGCGGGCAATCAACCGCAGCCTCGCCGCGCGCGACGGACCGATCCCGGTGCTGATCGCCGAGACCGGCGGGCAGAACGCGATGATCGCCGATAGCTCGGCGCTGCCAGAGCAGGTCACGCGCGATGTCCTGTCCTCTGCGTTCCAGAGCGCCGGCCAGCGCTGCTCGGCGCTGCGGGTGCTCTATCTGCAGGAGGAAGTTGCCGACACCATGCTGGCGATGATCCGCGGCGGTTTCGAGGCGCTGGTCATCGGCGATCCCAAGGAGCTGGAGACCGATGTCGGCCCGGTGATCGACGCCGAGGCCAAGGCCGCGCTGGACAGCCATATTGCCGCAATGCGCAAACGGGGCCGCCGCGTCTGGCAGCGCGATCTGCCTGCCGGTCTGGACAAGGGCACCTACGTCGCCCCCGCGATCATAGAGATCGGCGGAATCGGCGAGCTCGATCGCGAAAACTTCGGGCCGGTGCTCCACGTCGCGCGTTTCGCCGCCGGTGAGCTGGGCCGGGTGATCGACGACATCAACGCCGCCGGCTACGGCCTCACCCTGGGCCTACACAGCCGCATCGACGCGGTCCGCCGCCAGGTCGAGGCCCGCGCCCGGGTTGGCAATCTCTACGTCAACCGCAACCAGATCGGAGCCGTCGTTGGCAGCCAGCCGTTCGGCGGCGAGGGGCTGTCGGGCACCGGGCCCAAGGCGGGCGGTCCGCACTATCTGTCGCGCTTCGCGGTCGAGCGGGCGATCTGCATCGACACCACCGCAGCGGGCGGCAATGCCTCGCTGATGGCCGGGGACGACAATCGATCTTGACACAGAACCCACGCCGACCGGGAAGCGTGTAAACGGTTAATCATCGCAAACCGTCCCCGCCAGCCATCGTTTCGGCGCGTTTGCACTGGACGCGAAACCATTTCGAAAGGAGTTGGTGATTTCATCGATCTGTCCGGAGAAACGGGCATGGGGACTGCGGCTATGACCATCCTGACCATTCGCAAGCACAAACGCTTCGCCGTACGCCGCAAGGCCAATCTCGTCTGCACTGGCGCCAAACCCAAGCAGGGTTTGCTGGTCGAGGTCTCGCTCGAGGGATGCCGGATGGGAACCACCGGCAGCGCAGACTTCGCGGTGGGTCAGCAGGTCAAGGTGCGGCTTGCCGGCTTCGACGATTTCCGGGCGGAAGTGCGCTGGGCCGGCGAGGGTTTCGTCGGCTTGCGCTTCGCCCAGGCGCTGCACCACGCCGAGCTCGACGAACTGATCCGCGCCTGCCGCCCGGACTATGCGGCAGAAGGCGCCATGCGCGCCTGCGGCTGAGCCGGCGCCTATAGGCTTTGGTGGGTCGCGTCGCAGAGCGCGCCATTCTTGCTCTGCTTGCAGCCGCAAAAATAGACCGTCTTGCCCGCTTCCGCCTTGTATTGCAGCGGCGTGAATTCGCTGCCCTTGTGCGAGCCATCGCAGAACGGCTGGCTCGCGCTCTTGCCGCAGGCGCACCACCAGTAGCTTTTGCCGGCTTCGACTTCGACCGGATAAGGGGCTTTTTGCGGCATTTCGGGGGTTGGCATCTGGTAGCTCCGTTTCTGAAAGCCCCTCCCCTTCAGGGGAGGGGTTGGGGTGGGGCCTGTCCATTTCACGATGCGCTTCGACAGGAGGACAGGCCCCACCCCTCGATCCCCTCCCCTGAAGGGGAGGGGAGGAAACTAAGCGGCCTGCTTCGCCCGCGCCCGGTCGATCGATTCCTGCAAGGTGATCTCGCACAGCGCCACCCGCTGCAAGGCGCGCGGACCGCCGGCGAAATCGGATTGCTCGCGCCGGGCGTGCTGCACGGCCAGATTGTTCCACATCACCACATCGTCGAGTTGCCAGACGTGATCGTACTGGCGCGCGGGCGCGTAGATGTGGGCGAACAGTTCTTCGAGCAGCGCCTTGCTGGCAGCCTCCTCCAGCTCGAGGATGCGGGTGGAATGGTGTTCGGTGACCAGCAGCATCGGCTCGCCGGTGCGCGGGTTGGGGAATTTGACCGGGTGATCGGCGATGAACGGCGGCCAGTCGTATTCCTTGACGTCCGAAATGTGGACATGGCGCAGGGTGAGATTTTCGAGCTGGCGCTGCTGTTCGGGCGAGAGCAATTTCCAGGCGGCGGCATTGCTGACATAGGTGGTCGAGGTCGGGCTCCCCGGCAGTTCGATCGCCTGCAAACAGATCGCCTTGATCGGCACATCGGTATAGGTGAGGTCGCAGTGGAACGGCAGCTGCATGCTGCCCGCCGGATCGCGGTTGTGCAGCACCGAGACGAAGTCGCCCTTGCCGCTGTTGTCGACCGGCGACGGCGGGCCGAACCAGCTGGCGATCTCGATGTGGCGTTCGTGCGTCAGGCGCCCTGCGCCCCGGAACAGCAGCAGCGAATGGCGGTCATAGGCCTCGCGCAGCGCGGCGATGCCGGAAGCGCTGGAGCCGCGTTCGACGTCGAAGCCGATCACCTCGGCGCCGAAGTCCGGATGGAGCGGACGAAATTCCATGACCCGATCCTTTCCCTTTCCTGCCAATCTCTCAACCCCGTTCGTGTCGAGCGAAGCCGGGACACCTGGCGCGCGGTGTCTCGACTTCGCTCGACACGAACGGGGCTGGTTCAGACCCCATCTACCTCACCATGATGCCAGGCGCCATGCCGTCGGACAGGGTAAGAAAACACTAAGCCGCCGGTGCCTCCAGCCTGAAAATCCGCGAACCCAGCGGCGGATAGCCCGCCACTTCGTTCTCCGTGAACCAGATCGTGCGGTCAAAGGCCTGATCCGGACGAACCGCGAACCGCGTCGCCGCATCGCCGGTCAGATCGAAGCCCTTGCCGCGCAGATAATCCGCCGCCGCCGCTGCCGAGCGGACCTTGAAGGTCAGGCAATAGATCCCCTGCGTCTCGCGCAGGTGCCGGGCAAGTTCGCTGTCCTCGACTGTGGGCGTCATCGCCTCGATCACCGTATCGCCCATGTCGAAGCAGACGCACTCCGCATCCTCGCCGGGCAGGTTGCGGCTGCCGATTTCCGGCCATTCCAGCTTTTCGGCGAAGACCTCCCGCGCGGCATCGAGCGACGGCGCCGATACCCCGATCGATTGCAGCCCCTCGATCCCCAGCGGATGCTCGTCGCGCCAGCGCTGCGGGCTCCAGCCCGCGACCAGCCGCGGGTCGTTGGGCAGATCGTGCGCCATGATCTCCAGCCGCACGCCCAGCGCCTGCTTGCGCCCGACGAGGAAATAAATCTCCTCCATCCCCGGATCGTAATGCAGCTTGAAGCCCTTGGCCTCGAAGCGGGCGGCGGCCGCCTTGAGGTCGCGAACCTTGAGCGCGACGCCCAGCCAGCGGTTCGCCCCGGCGCTGCGGCGCAGCATTTCGCCGGTAGGGGAGTTGACTGCTGGGCCCGATGGCGCGGGCGCGATCGGGATGACCATGGTGTCGCCGATCATCATCAGCGTCTCTTCCCGGTCGAGCCCCATCTTCTCGGCCTCGGGAGTCATCAGCATTTCATAGACCGGTTCGGCGCCGAAGGTATCGATCACCCATTCATCGCAAGGCTTGCGGTCCTTGTTCTCGGCAATCGCCCAACTGACGTGGGCAAGCGGCATTCCGGCCATCCTCGAATTCCATTATGCTTTTTGACTCAAGTGGACAGCCTCAACTTTTCCGCCGCCTCTGTCCAGAGCCGGTTGTCCTGGTGGGTGTTCCAATAGTCCACGCCGAGCGAAATCTGGTCGGCCATCCCGCCCCAGCGTGCCGCCAGCCCCGCGCCGATCGCGTCGGGCGCGCCGGAGACGCAGAACAGGCCGAGCACCTCGTCGCTGATCTCCGCCGCCATCTCCTGCCACTTGCCTTCGCGGGTCATGGCCTGGAGCCGGGGCTGCAGGTCGCCGAGGCCGTGCTGATCCAGCACGCCGCGATAGTCGGGGGTCGAAGCATAGAAGGCGACGCCGCTGCGCGCTTCGGCCAGGGCTTTCGGATTCGACGTATCGGCGATGAAGCCCGAATAGATCAGCTGGAAGTCCTTGCGGCTGCGGCCCGACGTGGCCAGCCCGCGCTCCACCGCCGGCAGGATGACATTGCGGACATAGGCCGGCGTGGCGAAGGCGTGGACGAACAGCCCGTCGGCCACCTCGCCCGCCATTTCCGCCATCTTCGGGCCGACAGCGGCGAGGCAGATCGGCGGCGAGCCGTGCGGGGTCGGCTCGGGGCGGAAGTTGGGCGGCATCAGATTGAGCTTGAAGAACGCGCCCTCGAACGCCAGCGGACGCATTGCTCGCCCAGCAGTCCCACACCGCGCGCATCGCCAGAACCAGCTCGCGCATCCGCGCCACCGGCTCGCCCCATTCCATGCCGAACCGCCGCTCGATATGCGCGCGCACCTGCGGGCCGAGACCGAGCACGAAATTGCCGCCGCTAGCAGTCTGGAGATCGTGCGCGGTGTAAGCCAGCGGCACCGGCCCGCGCGGAAAGGCCAGCGCGATGCCGGTGCCAAGGGTGAGGCTGTTCGTGCCGGTAGAGGCCACCGCCGCGCCGAGGAAGGGATCGTGGCCGAGTTCGGCGAAATAGAGGCCGTCGCAGGCGGAACTTTCAAGGCGGGCGGCGAGTCCGGCGAGGTCGCGGGTGGGGGCGGCGGAGATTACGGCGTTGAGTTTCATATGGTTCGCGCACCCCAGTTTCAAATCGCTACGCACCCTTCATAGACCAACTTCCGTTCGTGTCGAGCGATGTCGAGACTCGCTGGCAACGCCAGCGGAGTCTCGACTGACGACCATAGGCCGGCAGTTCATCCTGAACCTGCCGAAGCGCCCGACCCGACCGGCGAAGAAATTAGCAGGGCAGAAAGACCCTAGTCCCGCCTTCTCAGCAACATCCCCGGCAATTCCCCGGAATGCTCGCCATTCTCGGTCAGCACCTTGCCGTTGACCACCGTCGCCCTGAAACCCTTCGCCCGCTGCGACAGGCGGCGCGCGCCGGTGGGCAGGTCGTGGGCGACGACCGGCATTTCCGGTCCGACCGTCGCCGCATCGAACACATTGATGTCCGCCGCCATGCCTTTGGCCAGCACCCCCCGGTCGGCAAAGCCCCAGGCCCGCGCCGCGCGGCTGGTCATCAGCTCGACGGCTTCCGGAATACTCAGCAGCTGTTTCTCGCGGACGAAATAAGCCAGCAGATGCGTCTGTATCGAACTGTCGGCGATCTGGCTGACATGCGCGCCGGAGTCCGAAAAGGTCATGATCGAGCTGGGATGGCGCATCACTGTCACCGCCTCTTCGTCCGAAGCGCGGGTGAGATATTGCATGAACAGCGCGTGCATATCGGTCTCGATGGCGAGGTCGAACAGCACTTCGAGCGGATGGCTGACGCCGCGCTCGGCGGCGAGTTCGGCCAGGCTGCGATAGGGCGGCATCGGCTTGTCGAAATAATAATAGGCGTCCCACTCGGGCGGGCGGCCTTCCGCACCGCCGACTGCGCCATAATCCGCATTGTCGACCGCCTGGATCAAGGCTGCGCGCATCGCCGGATCGGCCAGCTGCGCTTTCTGCGCTGCGAGCGGCTGCTTGCGGAATTCTCTCCACACTCCTTGGCTGTCGAACAGGAAAGCGGTGCGGAACGAGAACAGCGAGCTGACGCCGCGGCTGTGGGTTTGCCCGAACATCCGCCCGCCCGCCGCCGCGACCTTGTCGATATAGTCCAGCTGCCCCAGCGCGAAGCGGCCGAGCACGCCGTAGGTGGTGGCGACGCCCGATGAGACAGCGAGGTCGGCAAGCCAGTTCCAATAGGCATCGCCTTCGAGATTGCCAGGCAGCAGGATCTCGTGCGCCAGCTCGAACACCGCGCCCTTGCGGCCCTTCATCGAGCCGACCAGCGCCGCCACTTCGTCGCGGCTGGCCAGGCGCGAGGCGACCGGGCGGTCGTCGGAGGTGAGATGCGCGGCGCTGCGCGAGGTCGAAAAGCCCATCGCCCCGGCATCGAGCCCGCGCCCCAGCTCTGCCAGCATCGCGGCAAGATCGTCCGCGCCGGCCTCCTCCTCGAAAGCCCGCTCCCCCATCACGAATGTCCGCAGCGCCGAGTGGCCCACGTAAGCCGCGTGATTGATCCCCTTGGGCAGCCGGTCGACGACATCGAGATACTGGTCGTAGCCTTCCCAGCAGAAATCGATTCCCGCCGCCATCGCCGCGCCGGATATGTCCTCGGCCCGCTCCAGACTGCGCGCCACCAGCGCCTGCTGCCCCTTGCGCATCGGCGCGATCGAGAAGCCGCAATTGCCCATCACCACGGTCGAGACCCCGTGCCAGCAGGAATTCCGGCCAAGATGGTCCCAGTGCATCTGGGCATCCATATGGGTGTGCCCGTCGATGAAGCCGGGCGAGACAATCAGGCCCTCGGCATCGATCTCGCGGGCACCCTTTGCGGCGATCTTGCCTATTTCGGCGATCCTGCCGCCCGCCACGCCGACATCGGCGGTGTAGCCCTCGGCTCCGCTGCCATCGACCACGGCGCCGCCGCGAATGACCAGATCCAGTGTGCTCATGCTCTCTCTCCTATTTTCCAGCAGCGATAGTCCCGCAGGCGTTCTCGTCAATCGTCATGTCGGAGCTTGCGGAAAGCGAGGACTTGGCCAAATCACCCGACTGGACAAAGCCACCCGGCCCCGCCACCAAGGCCAGCGTGGAAATCGAAGACTTCATCGGCAAATACTGGGGCAAGCCGGGGGGCGCAGAGCGCGCCACCTATCAGATGTTCCTCACCGAGCTGGCGCAACTGTTGGGCGCCCCCACGCCCGATCCCGGCGCGGGCGGCGAATTGGGCGCCTATCAGTTCGAAGGCCCGGTCAGATCGGAAGCCGCGCTGGGCAAGAAGGGCACCGGCCGGATCGATCTCTACAAGCGCGGCTGCTTCATTCTTGAGGCCAAGCAAAGCCAATTGAAGCCCGGGGAGTCGCTTCCTGTCGAACCCCCTGAAGACGCGCTGGAGCCGGTCTACGACCTGTTCGGCAATATCACCGGCCACCAGGCCCCCAGCGGCAAACGCAAGCCGCGCTATGACCGCCTCATGGCCGAAGCCCGCATTCAGGCGGAACGCTACAGCCTCGCCCTGCCCACTGGCCACAAGCCGCCGCCCTTCCTGATCGTCGCCGATATCGGCCGCACCTTCGAATTCTATTTCGACTGGACCGGCGACGGGCGCGGCTATGGCTTTTTCCCCGATCAGCAGAGCTACCGCGTCTCGCTGGAGCAATTGCGCGACGAGGGAATGCGCGACCTGCTCAGGGGCATCTGGCTCGATCCCGCCAGCGTCGATCCCAGGCTGAAGGCGGTCGAGGTCACCGGCGATATCGCCAGGCGGCTCAGCCGGGTTGCCGCATCGCTGGAGGAAGCCCAGCGCCAGCTCAATCCCGGCAAGGCCGAGTTCGAGGTTTCGCTCGGCATCGAGGCAACCTCGCTGTTCCTCATGCGGGTGCTGTTCTGCATGTTCGCCGAGGATGTCGAGCTGCTGCCCAAGGGCAGCTTCACCAGCTTCCTCGACGATTCGCGCCGCAAGTCGGACCTGTGGTGGCGGCGCGGGCTCGAAGACCTGTGGCAGGCGATGAACCGCGCCGACGTGCACAACCGCTTCTGGGTGCATGGCGATGCGCTGGTCCGTTATTTCAACGGCAACCTGTTCAGCGCGGCGCGGGTTTACGATCTGCCGCAGGAGTTCCGCGGCGAACTTTACGAGGCGGCGCGCCACGAGTGGAAGAACGTCGAACCTGCCATCTTCGGCACGCTGCTGGAACAGGTGCTGACGGCCAGCGAACGCGCCAAGCTGGGCGCGCATTACACCCCGCGCCCCTATGTCCAGCGGCTGGTCAACGCGACCATCGGCGATGTGCTGCGGCCGGAATGGAATGCGGTGCGCGAAGCGGCCGATATCGGCGCCATCCGCGCTTTCCACACCCGCCTCACCGCGCTCGCCATCCTCGATCCCGCCTGCGGCACCGGCAATTTTCTCTATGTCGCGATGGAACTGCTCCAGCAGCTCGAAGGCGAGGCGATCCAGCTGGCCGCCGAGCTGGGCGAGACCATTGCCCCCGCCGTCCACCCCAACCAGTTCAAGGGGCTGGAGCTCAACCCGCGCGCCGCCGTGATCGCCGAGCTGGTGCTGTGGATCGGCTGGCTGCGCCACCGGCTGGCCAACCACCCCAACTCGATCGGCGAACCGGTGCTGCCGACGCTGACCAATATCAACATGGGCACCCATGGCGGCTATGATGCCGTGCTGCGGCGGACGGCGACCGGCGAGCCTGGATACCGACAACGCCGATGGCGCCCGATTGGCCCGAGGCGGATTTCATTGTCGGCAATCCGCCCTTTATCGGCGGGCAAGTATCTGCGCGAGGAATCTTGGCGACGACTATGTCGAGGCGCTGTGGCAGGCCAATCCGCGCGTGCCCAAAAGCGCCGATTTCGTCATGCAATGGTGGGATCGCGCCGCGCATATCCTGCGACAGCCGGAAAGCCGGTTGCAACGCTTCGGCTTCGTCACCACCAATTCGATCACCCAGACGTTTTCACGGCGGGTGATCGAAGGCTATCTCAAATCCTCCCCGAGCTCGCTCGGGGAGGGGGGACCGCCGCGAAGCGGTGGTGGAGGGGGCTGACGCCGCAGGCGCCGGCTTCGCCGCCGCTACCCCTCCGTCAGCCCTGCGGGCTGCCACCTCCCCGAGCAAGCTCGGAGAGGATCGGACCCTCTCGCTCATCCTCGCCATCCCCGATCACCCCTGGACCCGCGCCACCCCCGATGCCGCCGCCGTGCGCATCGCCATGACCGTGGCGGCGCGCGGGGAGCATGAAGGGCGGCTGATCGAGATTACCGGCGAGACCGGGCTGGACAGCGATGTGCCGGTGCTGGAGGAACGCGCGGCGGAGGGGCGGATCAATCGCGGATTTGTCGCTGGGGACGGACGCAACCAGCGTCGTGCCGCTGAAAGCCAATGAGGGCCTGTCTTCGCCCGGCGTCAAGCTGCATGGGGCGGGCTTCATCGTTTCGCCACAGGAAGCCTCGCAACTCGGCCTCGGCAAGCGCGAGGGGCTTGAGAACCATATCCGGCTCTATGCCAATGGCCGCGACCTGCTCCAGCACTCGCGCGGGGCCATGGTGATCGATCTGTTCGGATTGGACGAAAAGGACGTGCGGCAGCGCTTTCCCGAGGTTTATCAGCATGTCGTGATAGCAGTGAAACCCGAACGCGATGAAAACCGGCGCGAAGGTTACAAGCGTAATTGGTGGATTTTTGGTGAGCCAAGAGGTGAACTAAGGCCTGCTATAGTTGAGCTTGATCGTTACATCGTTACCCCGGTCACGGCCAAACACCGAATTTTCCAGTTTCTTTCCAAAGACTTTCTCTCGGACGATGCCCTTATTGCTTTTGCAGTGAACGAACCCACCGTCTTAGGCATACTGTCCTCAAGCCACCATCTAGCTTGGGCACGAGCCGCAAGGCTGGAACGCTTGAGGATCGAGAGTCGCTACAACAAATCCCAAATCTTCGACCCCTTCCCCTTCCCCGACGCCACCCCCGAACAGCGCGCCACAATCGCCGACCTCGCCGAAGAACTCGACGCCACCCGCAAGGCCGCGCTCGCCGAAGTCCCCGGCCTGACCATGACCGAGATCTACAACCTGCGCGCCAGCCTCGCCTCCGGCGCGGCGCTCTCGCCGCAGCAGCAGGACCGCGCCCGCGAGGCGCGCGCCGGGATCGTCAGCCGCCTGCACCAACAGATCGATGCTGCCGTCGCCCAGGCCTATGGCTGGCCGGCAGACCTGCCGCCGTCCGAAGTGGTCGCCCGCCTCGTCGCGCTCAATGCCGCGCGCGCCGCAGAAGAACGGCAGGGCAAAATCCGCTGGCTGCGCCCCGATTATCAGATATCGCGCTTTGGCGGCGCCAAGGCGTAGAACGCACGCAAGCGCCCAGACGGAGAGATTGCCATGAACGCGCCGATCACGCTCGCTCGTCCCGGACAAGCCATTCCACTGCGAGGAAATCGCCCCCGGCGTGTCGCTGCGGCGGCTCTATCCCGGCGGCATGGCCGGGCCCGGCCGCATCGTTTACAACGACATCCCCGGCGGCCAGACCTGGAGCGAGAGCATCGTCCTCGGCACCGAGCGCGACGACTTCATGATGTGCATCCCCGACATCCGCATGCCGCCAAACCAGCTATGGCCGATGCACTGGCACGATTGCTGGACGCTGGTGATCGTGATCGAGGGCAGGTGCCTGATCGGCGACTGGTATATGCAGCCTGGCGATGTCTTCGTCGCCGCGCCCTCGATGGAATACGGGCCGCTGCTGATCGGCCCGATGGGTTGCCGCCTGTTCGAGGTGTTCGGCGATCTGTCGCTGTCGCCCGGCGGCTATGGCCCCGAATACCGCGACCACCCGACCCTGCGCGGCGGCAACCATGCGATCAAGCCGCGCGAAGGGATCAACACAAAGAACGAGGGCCATTCCAGCCTGTCGCTCGAGGGCGCGGAAGGCATGTGGAAGACGCGGCTGGACCCAGGCCAGGTCTGGGACCTTGGCGACAAGAACGACCCGAACCGCCCGGTCATGCGCTACACCAGGCTGGCGGCGGGCGAAGCCATCGCCCCGGCCACGCGCGGCGACGATTATGCGGCGCAGCTGATCGAGGGCGCGCTCGACGCCGGGGGCCATGCTCTCGCCGCCGACGATGTGCTGATCGCCGATCGCGGCCATGCCATCCCCGCCATGGTCGCAGGCAAGGTCGGCGCCGGGATGATCGAATATTTCCGCACCACGCGGGCGATGTATGCGGCAGGAGGCCAGCAATGAAGTTCAACCACGTCGGCATATCCGTCACCGACCTCGACCGCTCGATCGCTTTCTACAAGGAAATGTTCGGCATGGAGCCGCTCGGCGAGCCCTTCCCGTTCAGCGGCGAGCAGTTTTCCGAGATCATGGACATACCCGACGCCCAGGGCCGGATGTGCATGATCGCCGGGGGCAATTTGTGGCTCGAGCTGTTCGAATTCGCCAACCCGCCAGGCAAGGCCAAGGACCCCAACTACAAGGTCAGCGATCGTGGCATCTCGCATTTCGGCATGACCGTCGACGATGTCCAGGCGACCTATGACAAGCTCAAGGCCGCAGGCGTGCCGATCCACGGGCGATTGCAGACCTTCATGGGTGGCGGCATGCGCGCGGCCTATTGCCGCGACCCGGACGGCAATGTCTTCGAGATCATGCAGCCGGGCGACCGGATGCCGGTGCCGGGGGAATGAGCGCGGCGGAGCGGGTTTGCCGGATTGACTATTGCTTGATGCAGGCTAGGCGAGGCTGATAAACAATGGGTCAAACCTTGCAGGGGAGAACGAAGGCTCGATGAAACGGCGCCTTCCGATATGGGCGATGGCCCTTGCGGCGGCGGTGCCGGCCTGCGCCGTCGCCCAGCCCGCCGATCTGCCGATTCCGCCGGCCAAGACCACCGAATATCCGCCCGGCGTCGCCGTCAGACAGGCCGCCAGCGGCCCGGTTTACGCCGACGCGCGCGGACTGACGCTTTATGGCATGGACATGCGCACGCTGGTCCGCTGGTCACCGGATGCTGCGCAGTTCTGCCAGGGCGCCTGCGCGGAAAGCTGGGAGCCGATGCTCGCCCCCGCAGACGCCAAGCCCAACATCGTCTTCCCGCGCGGGCCCGGCGGCGGTGCTCGCGGCAACTTGAACGCGGTTCCGGCGGGATTTATCCCGCCGCAAAGCGCCCCGGACTGGACAATTATCGCCGCCCCGCAAGGGCCGCAGTGGGTCTATAAGGGCTGGCACATGGTTTTCACCCGCAAGGGCGACACGCCTGGCTCCACCGCTTTCGAAGGCGCCGAACAGCGCAGCTGGAACACGCTGAAATTCGTGCCGCCCGTGCCGAAGCTGGCCGCGCCCTCGAATGTCGCTCCGCTGTTCGCCGATGGCGCCTATGTGCTCGCGGACAGGAGCGGGCATGCGCTTTTCACCGGCGCGTGCGCCGCGCCCTGCAACTGGCAGCCGCTCACCGCGCCGATGGCGAGCCGGGGGCTGGGCGAGTGGGCGGTAAGCCTCGCCGGTGACGCGCCGCAATGGACCTGGCGCGGCAAGCCGGTGTATATCAGCCAGGAAGCGAACCCGGCGAGAGTTCCCGCTGCCGGAACGGTGCTGCGCCCATGAGGAAACCTGCGATGCGCCCTGCCCGAACCCTCGCCATGGCATCGGCGCTGGCCGTGCTGCTCGCGCTCGGCCCGATGGCGGGCGCGCCTGCGGTGGGCGAGGCGAACCCGCGCCAGCTGCCCGCACCGCCGGCCGATGGCGTAATGGGATTCGTTGTCTCGTCGTTTGCTTACCCGGTGGTGCATGGCAAGGACGCCTGCCCCGAGGGTCCGGCGCTGACCTTGCGTCAGGCCTACCTCGCCAGGCAGACGCCCGAAGAGCACGCCCGACTGTCGCTCAAGCAAAACGAGCAGGAATTGACCAGGCTCTGGCAGGGCGAAGCCTTCGGTCCGAACGGCACCAATATCTGCACCAATCCCGACATGTTCGAGCGGCCGCTGATCCGGACGGTGCAGAGCAAATACTCCTGGGGGTTCGACCTCGACGGCGATGGCGGCAAGGGCTCCGCCGATCCCGACAGCTGCCCCCAGAAAGATTTCGAGACGCCAACCGGCGAGGCGGGAATCGACAACCAGGAGTATCGGGCGATGGGCTGCAAGGCCGTATGGCGCGGCGAAGAGGGATTGCAGGCGGAGGCCGATGTCGGCTTGCGTCAATTCATGGCTTCGGGAGAATGGACCCAGGTGATCCTGCTGCGGGGGGTGAATAGCCTGGACAACGATCCCGATGTCGAAGTGATCTACGCCAACACCCCCGACCGGCCGGTGACCGACAACACTGGCAAGTTCCTGCCCGGCGTCAGCTTTACGATCAGCGACACCCCGCCGCGCGACCGCAATGTGCTGAAGGGGCGGATCATCGACGGGGTGCTGACCACCCAGCCCAAGGACATCAAGCTAGCCCAGACCTGGGGCCAGGGCGGCGCGCGCGACATTCGCGGCAATCGCAGCAAACACGATTTCCGCAAGGGCCGCCTGCGGCTCGCCTTTCAGCCGGACGGCTCGCTGACCGGCATGGCCGGCGGCTATCGCCCGGTATTCGATTCGATCCAGAGCCCCGGCATCGGCGGGTTCGGCTCGGCGGTGGTCGCGGGCATCGACTGCGCGGCGGAACTGCGCACCCTGCGGCACCTGGCTGACGGGCTGAAGAACCCCAAGACCGGCAAATGCGAAGGCGTCTCCACCGCGATGCAGCTTGTCGCAATCCCGGCCTTCGTCAACGACGTGCCCGCCAAGGTGAGGACTGCGGCCAAGTGACCATTCGCAAACTCGCCTTCGCCCTGGCCGCCCTGCCGCTGCTGCTTGGCGGCATCGCCGCCCTCGAACGGCCTGCGGCTGCCGATGCGGCAAGCGCCCCCGCCCCGCAGATCGTCGCCATGCGGCGGATCACCGAGGCGCAGTATCGCAATAGCATCGCCGACATTTTCGGCAGCGACATCCGCGTCGCCGGTCGGTTCGAGCCGATCGTCCGCCCGGTGCACGAACTGATCGCCCATGGCGCGCGCGAGGCGGCGATTTCTCCCGCCGGGCTCGAACAGTTCGACGCCATGGCCCGGGGCATCGCCGCGCAGGTTTTCGACGAGGTGCACCGCGGCCAGTTCGTGGCCTGCCAGCCAGCCGACGCTGCCAAGGCCGATGCCGCCTGCGCGGCGAGCACCCTCACCCCCATCGGCCGCCTGCTGTTCCGCCGTCCGCTGAATGCCGCCGAGCAGGCCTTCTTCGTCAAGCTGGCCGGCGATGCCGCCGCGCCCACCGGTTCGTTCCACAAGGGGCTGGAACTTGCGCTGTCGGCGATGCTGGTCGCGCCGCAGTTCCTCTATGTGATCGAAACCGCCGAGCCCGATCCCGCCATTCCTGGCGGATTGCGGCTCGACAACAGCTCCCGCGCGGCGCGGCTAAGCTTCATGCTGTGGAACTCGACGCCGAACGAGAGCGCTGCTGCAATCCGCTGCGCAGGGCAAGCTCACCGATCAGGCCTCGCTCGACGCCATCGCCAAACAGATGGTCGCTTCGCCGCGCTTCGAGGCGGGTGTGCGCGCCTTTTTCGCCGACATGCTGCTGTTCGAGAAATTCGACGAGCTGGCCAAGGATCCGGTGATCTATCCCTATTTCAACCAGGACGTCGCCAAGGCCCTGCCTGAGCAGACCCTGCGCACGATTTCCGGGCATCTGCTCGCCCGCAACGGCGACTATCGCCAGCTGTTCACCACGCCGCACACCTATATGACCCGCGCGCTCGGCGGACTCTACCGGGTGCCGGTGACGCAGTCGCAAGGCTGGGAGCCCTTCCACTTCGCGCCGGGCGACGACCGCGCCGGAATTCTTGGCCAGGCGGGTTTCCTGGCGATCTATTCGCATTCGGGCCGCAGCTCGCCGACCCTGCGCGGGCGGGCGATCCGCGAGGTGCTGATGTGCCAGCCGGTGCCAAACCCGCCCGGCAACGTCAATTTCACCGCAGTTCAGGACGTGTCCAACAAGGCGATGCCGACCGCGCGGGTGCGGCTCTCCGCCCACAGCACCGATGCGGTCTGCGCCGGCTGCCACAAGATCACCGATCCGCCCGGCCTCGGCCTTGAGCGTTTCGATGGCATCGGCGGCTTCCGGCGGATGGAGAACGATACGCCGATCGACACCGGCGGCATGCTCGACGGGATGAAATTCGACGGCGCGGCGGGGCTCGGCAAGGCGCTCGCCGCCAGCCCGGACACCACCCAATGCGTCGCCTCCCGCGCGCTGCAATATGCCACCGGCCTCGGCAGCGAGGATGTTTCGCCGCTGGTCGAGGACCTCGACAAGCAGTTCGCCGCCGGTCGCTATGGCATCCGCGCGCTGTTCCTGCGGGTGGCGACGATGCCCGAGACCTGGCGGGTCCATTCCGCCCCGCTCGATAAGGGCGCGACTCACGTCAGCATGGCGCGGCAGCGCTGAAGGAGACGGACAATGGCATTCGACATCTCGCGCAGGACCGCCCTCAGGGGCATGCTCAATGGCGCCGCCGTCACTGTTGGCGTGCCGCTGCTCGACAGCATGCTCGACGGCAATGGCCAGGCGCTGGCCGCGCCAACAGCAACAGGAGGCGTCGCGCCGGTGCCGGTGCGCTTCGGCACCTGGTTCTGGGGCCTTGGGGTCAATCCCAACCGCTGGTTCCCCAGCACGCCTGGCGCGAATTACGAACTCAAGCCCGAGCTCGCGCCGATCAAGGAGTATCAAGGCAAGATCAACATCCTCGGCAATTTCAACGTATTGCTCGATGGCGCTCCCAATCTGCCGCATAACAGCGGCGGCCCGGCGATCCGTACCGGCATGGCGCTGACCGCCGAACGCGGGCTGCCCGGCGAAAGCTTCGACGTCACCATCGGCGACCGCATCGGCACCCGCACCCGCTTCCGCAGCCTGGAGACCTCAAGCTCGGGCGATCCGCGCAATTCGCTGTCGGGGCGGGGCGGCGGCAACCTGAATCCGTCCGAAGTCTCCGCCTCGGCGCTCTACCAACGCATCTTCGGCACTGGCTTCAAGGACCCCAACAGCGGCGCCTTCACCCCCGATCCGCAAGTCATGGCCCGGCGCAGCGTGCTCTCGGCGGTGAGCGAACAGCGCGCGGCGCTCGAAGCCGCGGTCGGCGCTGCGGACCGGCAGAAGCTCGACCAATATTACACTTCGGTGCGTCAGCTGGAAAACCAGCTCGAAGTCGAGCTGACCAAGCCCGAGCCGCTGCAAAGCTGCATCGTCCCAAAGAGCATCGCCGATCTGCCGGTCAATGCCGAGATCGAGCATGTCATGCTCAACCACCAGCTGATGAGCAGCCTGCTGGTCATGGCGCTCGCCTGCGACCAGACGCGGGTGTTCAACATGATGTTCAACAATGGCGCCTCCTCGCTTACCCGCATCGGCAGCACCATCACCCACCACCAGCTGACCCACGAGGAAGTGCTCGACAACCGGCTCGGCTATCAGCCCGAGGCGACCTATTTCCTCACCAAGATCATGGAGGCCTGGGTCGGCTTCGTCGCCGCGCTCGACAAGGTCAAGGAAGGCGACCGCACGCTGCTCGACAACACGCTGGTCTTCGCCCATTCCGAGACCGAATTCGCCAAATTCCACACCATCGACAACATCCCGATGATGACTGCGGGTAGCGCCGGCGGGCGGATGAAGACGGGGATTTACGTCGATGGCGCGGGCACGCCGGTGAGCCGGGTTGGCCTCACCCTGCAACAGCTGATGGACGTGCCGCTGGACAAATGGGGCGGCAAGAGCATGGAGACCAGCAAGACGATCGGGGAGCTGGTGGTATAGCCCTTTCGCCCCCTCCCCTTTGATGGGGGAGGGATACGGAGGCTTGGCCACGCAGTGGCTTAGCCGGAGTTGTGTGGGGGTGTGCTCTCTTCATGGCGCAGCATTTCCGGACCGCTCAATCCGCAACCTCATCGCCTGCTCGTGGCGCTTCGCCGCCGCTGCGGCTGAATATGCGGTCGAACCGGGCGTAGTCGGCCCGCTCCGCGCGGGTTTCGAAGAACGAGGCGGTTTCCAGCGCCGCCAGCTTTTCTGCGACAGCGCTGGCGATCAGCTGGTTCATGCTCGTTCCATCGAGCTTCGCCCAACGTTCCACCCCATCCTTAACCGAGCGCGGGAGGCGCAGCTGGATCACGGCAGGCTTGTTCATCGTGTCTTCTCCAATGCTTCCGCAGGCAACCAGCACCCAATCCCGAACTTGTGGGCGCCTTGGCAAAATCCCGCCGGTTGAACGTGACGATAGCATCCGCACCCGCGTTGATCGCAGCTTCGAGCACCATTTCGTCGGCAGGATCGCGGGTTTGCGGTCTCCACCTGTAGTCGATACGCACCCATTCCGCCACGTCCACCAACACATCGACGATTGCCTGGGCATCGATCGCGGCGAGACCTGCTGCATCGAGGTGCTCCGCCCTGGTCAGTATCGCTTCGTATTCGAGCACCAGCGGAACCGTGACGGCCATTGCGACCTTGCCATGCCTGACAAGCCGCAGCAGTTCAGCCGATGCTCCCGACGGACTGCGCATCGCCGCAACGATCACGTCGGTATCCAGCGCAAACTTCATATCACATATGATACTACTGAGCGATGGCGCATGCAAGCTCTCGACGCCCGCCTCCGCGCCCGCCATAGCGGCGCAATGCGCTTCATCGTCACCGGCACCGATACTGATGTCGGCAAGACCGTCTTCGCCGCCGGTCTCGCCGCGCATCTCGGCGCGCGTTACTGGAAGCCGGTGCAGGCCGGGCTTGCGGGGGAGAGCGATAGCGAAGCGGTTGCCCGGCTCTCCGGCGGCAAGGCGACCATCCTGCCCGAAGCCTATCGCCTGAACACCCCCTGCTCGCCGCATGAGGCGGCTCGGATCGACGGGGTGACGATCGATCCGGCGCAGCTTGTCGCTGCCGCGCGGCGATGGCCCGCTGGTGATCGAGGGCGCGGGCGGGGTGCTGGTGCCGCATGGAGAGGGCCTGCTTGCGGTCGATCTGTTCGCGATGTGGGGCCTGCCGGTCATCCTCGTCGCGCGCACCGCGCTGGGCACGATCAACCATTCGCTGCTCTCGCTCGAAGCGCTGCGGGCGCGAGAGATCGCCGTGCTGGGCGTCGTCTTCTCCGGCGAGGCCAACCCGGCCAGCGAGGAGGCCATGGTCCGCATCGGCCAGGTGCGCCATCTCGGCCGCTTGCCCCACCTCGATCCGCTCACCGCCGAAACCCTCGCCGCCGCCTTCGCCGCGCATATCGACACCGGGGCCTTCGCATGACGCCCCCCTCCCCCGTCTGGCACCCATTCACCCAGCACGGGCTGGAAGAAACAATCCCGCTGGTCAGCCGTGCCGAGGGCGCCATCCTCCACACCGCCGACGGCCGGCGCATTATCGACGCCATCTCCAGCTGGTGGGTCACCACCCACGGCCACTGCCACCCGCGGATCATGGCCGCCATCGCCGAACAGGCGCAAAAGCTCGACCAGATCATCTTCGCCGGCTGGACCCACCAGCCCGCCGAGGACCTCGCCCGCCGTCTGGTTGCCATCGCCCCGCGTCGGGACAATCGGGCGCTCGACCATGTGTTCTACAGCGACTCCGGCTCGACCAGCGTCGAAGTCGCGCTGAAGATGGCGCTGGGGTTCTGGGCCAACCGGGGGAGCGCGCGCCACCGCATCGTCGTCATGCAACACAGCTATCATGGCGACACTTTCGGCGGCATGTCGGTCGGCGAGCGCGGGGTGTTCAGCCGCGCCTATGCGCCGCTGCTGTTCGACGTGACGACGGTGCCCTTCCCCCACGCGGGCGCGGAACAGGCGACGCTCGATGCGCTGGAGGCGGCCTGCAAGGCTGGCGACGCCGCCGCCTTCATCGTCGAGCCGCTGATCCTGGGTGCGGGCGGGATGCTGGTCTATCCGCCGCATGTCCTGGCGCAAATGCATGCGATCTGCGCGGCGCATGGCGTGCTGTTCATCGCCGACGAAGTGCTGACCGGATGGGGCCGCACCGGCACTTTGTTCGCCTGCGAGCAGGCCGGGGTAGTGCCGGACATGATGTGCCTCTCGAAAGGCCTCACCGGCGGCGCGCTGCCCTTGGCGGTGACGCTCGCCAGCCCGGCGATCTATGAGGCGCATTATTCAAGCGACCGGTCGAAGCAGTTCTTCCACTCCTCGAGCTACACCGCCAACCCCATCGCCTGCGCAGCGGCTTTGGCGAACCTCGATATCTGGCAGGGCGAGCCGGTGCTGGAGCGGATCGGGGCGTTGGCTCTAAGGCAAGCGGAAGGGCTGGCGATGCTGGCGGCGGTTCCGGGTCTGACAAACCCGCGCCAGTGCGGAACGATGATCGCGGTCGACTGGCCGCCCGCGATCCCGGCTATCTGGCGGATATCGGGCCGCAGCTGAAAACGTTCTTCCTCGAACGCAACCTGCTGCTGCGGCCCTTGGGGAATACGGTTTACGTCATGCCGCCTTTTTGCATTTCGGCGGAGGACTTGGCCCTGGTGCATGACGCGATTGCCGAGGCGGCGGGGGTGTTCGGGCAGTGAACTGCCCCTAACCCAATTTCGTCATCCTGAACTTGCTTCAGGATGACGATGAAGGAATGGGGCGGGCTGGTGGCAGCCCCTTACCCCTCCGTTACCAGCATCGCCCCATGCGGATTCGCATCGGGCGTGCCATGCTTGGCGTGCCAGGCGTCGGCGTCGTCGTAGCAGGCTTCGACGATCGCCGAATAGGTCCGGCGGAATTCGGCGCGCTGTTCGGGGTGATCGAAGACGAAGGCGCGGTTGTTCTTGACCGCATTCAGCACCATCGGCGCGATGGCGTCGGGGGTGAAGAAGGCCATGCTGGTATGCTCGAACGACGCCTCGCCGATCTGCACTTCGCCCTCGCCCGGACCGCCGAACTTGGCCGGACGATAGCGCGCATTGTTGGCCTTCATCCCCGTGGCGACGCCGCCGGGACAATAGGAGGTGGTGAAGATGTTGTGTTCCCGCATTTCCAGCGCCAGGTTCATCATCATGCCGATGATGCCCATCTTCGCCGCCGAATAGGGCACATGCACCGGAATCCAGCCGGGCAGCAGCCCGGCCATCGAAGCCGTGGCGCAGATGTGCCCGCCGCCACCCGCGATCATATCGGGCAGGAAGGCGCGGGTGGTGTTCATCACGCCCTTGAGGTTGACGTCGAGGATCCAGTCGACATCGGCGTCGCTCATCTCCATCAGCGGGTCGAAGCTGGTCGCCCCGGCATTGGCGAAGACCAGCCCGATCGGCCCCAGCGCCTCATTGGCCTTCGCCCGCATTTCGGCGATCGAATCGCGCTCGCAGACATCGCATTGGATGGCGACGGCGCGGCCGTTGCTGGTGTTGATCCGGTCGGCGACTTTCTGCGCGTTGTCCAGGATGATGTCGGCCACCGCCACGGTCGCGCCCTGGCGGGCCAGCTCCCTGGCCAGCCCCATGCCGATGCCGCTGCCGCCGCCGGTGACGACTGCCGCCTGGCCATTGATCTGAGTCATGTTTTCGATCCTCTCATCGCTTATTCCTGCGCATAATGCACAGCGCCGCGCAATTGCCAACGCCTGCCATGCGCGCCGATCATTCTGAATGGACAGCGCATGTGCCCGGCAGCATAGCAAAAGCAACGAATCGAGAGGACGACCATGGACTGCACGACGACCGCCGTTCCGCCGCGCGAGGAGATCGACATCCCCGCGCTGCGCGCCAAATATTATGCCGAACGCGACAAGCGGCTTCAGGCAAAGGCGGGTGCGCAATATATCAACGACGGCCCGGGCGACCTGCACGATCTCTACAACCACGATCCGCACATGCCGGTCATCCCGCGCGATCCGATCGTCGAGGATATCGACGTGGCGGTGCTGGGCGCCGGTTTTTCCGGGGTCATGGCGGGCTATTACCTGACCAAGGAAGGCATCTCCTCGTTCCGCAACATCGATCATGCCGGCGATTTCGGCGGGGTATGGTACTGGAACCGCTACCCCGGCATCCAGTGCGACAACGAAAGCTATTGCTACCTGCCGCTGCTCGAGGAAACCGGTTTCATGCCCTCGCGCCGGTTTGCGCCCGGGCCGGAGATCATGGGCTATGTCCGCATGATGGCCGAGAAGCACGGCTTTGCCGACAAGGCGCTGTTCCACAC
The DNA here is from genome assembly GCA_963779195.1 of uncultured Alphaproteobacteria bacterium. Classification (GTDB taxonomy): domain Bacteria; phylum Pseudomonadota; class Alphaproteobacteria; order Sphingomonadales; family Sphingomonadaceae; genus Novosphingobium. The sequence goes on along the minus strand of CAVZWZ010000004.1, from coordinate 99,076 downwards.
GCTGATCACCTCGCTGGTCTGGGATGAGGCAATTCAGCGCTGGCACGTCAAGACCGACCGTGGCGACGACATCCGCGCGCGCTTCGTCATCATGGGCCAGGGCGTGCTCAACATGCCCAAGTTGCCGGGGATCAATGGAATCGCCAAGTTCAAGGGCAAGATGTTCCACACCAGCCGCTGGGAATACGATTACACCGGCGGCACCTGCGACAATCCGGTGCTGGACAAGCTCAGGGACAAGCGCGTCGCCATCGTCGGCACCGGCGCCACATCGATCCAGGCGGTGCCCCACCTCGCCGAATTCTGCAAAGAGCTCTACGTCGTCCAGCGCACGCCGAGTTGCGTCGATACGCGGCCCAATCCGCCCACCGACGAAAAGTGGCTGCACAGTCTCAAGCCCGGCTGGCAGAAGGAGCGCATCGCCAATTTCCAGCGCTTCGCCCAGGAAGTGCCGCACCCGGATGAGACCGACCTGGTCTGCGACTTCTGGACCGAGATCAACCGCAACCTGCTGGCGTGGAACGCCGCCGACGGCTGGCCGGAGATGACCCCCGAGCAGTTCATGGAACGCCGCGAAGTGGTCGATTACCAGGTGATGGAGCGCTTTCGCCGGCGGGTCGATGCCACGATCAAGGAACCGGAGCTCGCCGAGAAGCTCAAGGCCTATTACCGCTTCCTGTGCAAGCGTCCGCTGTCGAGCGACACCTATTACCCCTGCTTCAATCAGCCAAATGTGCACCTGATCGACACCTCGGACACCCAGGGTCTGGAGGAAATCACCGAAAAGGGCTTCCGGCAGGGCGGCGTCGAATACGAAGTCGACTGCATCATCTTCGCCTCGGGCTTCGAAGTATCGAGCGAGCTGGAAAAGCGCTGGGGCTTCGAGGCGATCGATGGCCGCGGCGGCCAGTCGCTTTATGATTTCTGGCGCGATGGCCCGCACACCTTCCAGGGCAACATGGCGCGCGGCTTTCCCAACCTGTTCGTAATCGGCTACATTCAGGGCGCGCTCAACGGTTCGGTCACCGAACAGTTCGGCCAGCAGTGCCGCCACAGCGCCTATATCGTCGCCGAGACCCTGCGCCGCGGCTTCAAGGTAGCCGAGCCGAGCGCGCAGGCCCAGGCCGCCTACGAACAGCACTTCGCCGAAGTCGAGATGGACACTTCCGCCTTCCAGGCCGAATGCACCCCCAGCTACTTCTCGAACGAAGGCCAGAAGGGCGCGCCCTGGCAGCTGTTCCGCGCCTATGGTCTGGGCTGGGACGCGTTCCAGAAGATGCTTGGCGACTGGCGGGATGCAGGTAAGCTGGAGGGGCTGGAGTTGAGCTGAAAGAGGATGATGCCATGAACGAGATGTCCAAGATCGGTGCCGGCAATATCACCGCCGAGGATATGGATAAGGAACGGCAGGTCACCTACCCGGTCGAAGCCTTCCTCAGCCGCGACTACCTCGCGGTCGAGAAGAAGCGGCTGTGGCCCCGGGTCTGGCAGATGGTCGAGCGCGAAACCGACCTGCCCGATGCCGGCGACTGGCTGACCTATAATGTGGTGGATGAGTTCGATTATCGTCGTCAGGAAGGACGACGGCACGCTGAAGGCCTTTCACAATGTCTGCCCCCACCGCGGCCGCCAGTTGATCGATACCCCCGATGGCGTCCATTCGGTGCGCGGCAACATGCGCAAGAATTTCGTCTGCGGCTTCCACGGCTGGACCTACGATCTCGACGGCGCCAACACCTTCATTCTCGACCCGCAGGACTGGAAAGGCGGACTGACCCCGGAACTGACCTGCCTCAGCGAGGTCAAGGTCGATGTCTGGGGCGGTTATATCTACATCAACATGGACCCGGACAGCGTCTCCCTGAAGGAATGGATGGGCCGCGCCGGGGAAATACTCGACTATTTCGAACTGTCGAAGATGCGCTACAAATGGCGGCAGTGGGATATCTATCCCTGCAACTGGAAGACCGCGATCGAGGCTTTCCTCGAGCCTTACCACGTCGCCGGCACCCATACCCAGCTGCTGGCCTATGGCGATTATTACGCGCTGTCGAAGCAGTATGGCCTGCATTCGGTGTCGAGCTACGACACCCGCGAAGACAAGTTCAAGATGAGCGAGAGCGCGGGCACCACCCGCGCCGGCGTCGGCGACGATCCGCGCGTCTCGACCTACGAGCTGATCAAGGAGAACTACGAGACGGTCAACAACGCCGCCTCCACCGACACGCTGGTCAAGGCCGCCAGCCGCCTGGTCGACGAGCTGCCCGAGGGCACGCCGCCGGCCGACATCATCAAGCACTGGATGGCCTCGGCCAAGCGCGACGACGCCGCGCGCGGGGTGATCTGGCCGGAAATCCCGGACGCGATCATGGCCGAAAGCGGGCTTGGCTGGGGGCTGTGGCCCAACCAGAACATCCTCCACGGGGTAACCTTCGTGCTCGGCTACCGCGTGCGGCCCAATGGCGACGATCCCGACAGCTGCATCTTCGAGGCCTATGCCCTCGAACGCTTCCCCCCGGGCGAGGAGCCCAAGACCGCGTGGGTCCGCCCCGAAAAGACCGCCGAAAACTGGGGCTCGGTGCTGATGCAGGATTTCGGCAATATGGAATATGTCCACAAAGGCATGAAATCGAGCGGCTTCCGCGGCCCCATGCCCAATCCGCACCAGGAGCAGAAGGTGATCAACCTGCACCGCAATCTGGCGGAATTCATGGGAATGGGCGCGCCGAGGCTGGGGTTTCCGGAGGCGAAGTAGCGGGGAGAAATTGGCCGCTTGCTTCCCCGTCCCCCTTGATGGGGAAGGGCTTTCGCATATTCCAATTATCCCGACTTACCCTCCGAGCTTGGGAGGGGCTGTGCTTCACTTCGTGACCTGCGCGATCTCGCCGATTTGCCGGACTGACCCAGGCCGACCCTTCGCACAAGCTCAGGATAGCGGGTCATGGTTGCCGGTTTTCGCATGGCGATATGCGATAGCCCTGCCATCAAGGGGGAATTGCGAGATCTTGGGCAGCTTCAACCCACCACGCCCTTTGCCCGCAACTCCGCAATCCGCTCGTCGCTGCCAGCTCCAGCACATCGCGCAAGATCTCGATCGGTATGCTGCCCCAGCACCGGCGGCGCGGCGGGGACGGGCATGGCTTCGTCGAACTTGAAGGGACGGTTGACGATGGGGATCGGCCCCAGCGCCGCATGCTCCACCGTCACCACAGTCTCGCGGTGCCGCGCCTGCGGCGTATCCAGCGCTTCGAGCAATTTCAGGATCGGCGCATGCGGCACTTCGTGGGCGGTGAACACTTCGACCAGCTCGGTGACCGTGCGCCCGGCGGTGAACTCGGTCACGATTGCATTGACCTCTTCGCGCGCATCGCGGCGCTTCTCGAGGCTGTCGTAGCGCGGATCGCCGGTCAGTTCGGGCCGCTCGATCGCCGCGCAGATCTTGCCCCAGAAGCTGGGCGTCAGGCAGGCGATGACAATCGCCCCGTCGGCCGCCGCAAAGGTGCCATAGGGCACGAGATACTGGTGCTGCGATCCGGTCGGCTCGGGGTCCTTGCCGGTGAAGAAGGCGAGCTGGGCGAAATAGCCGAGCATGCCCTGCAAGCCATCGACCAGGCTGATATCGATGAACCGCCCCTTCCCGGTCCGCGTCCGCTCAAACAGCGCGCCGAGGATGGCGATCGGGCCGTTGATGCCGCCCGCCAGATCGCCCATCGGCAGCCCCAGCTTGGTCGGCAGCCGCCCCGGCTCGCCGTTGAGCGAAAACGCGCCCGACATCGCCTGGAGGACGATATCGAAGCTGGGATTGTCTTTCAGCGGCCCGGTCTGGCCATAGCCGGAGATCGAGCAATAGATCAGCCCGGGGTTGATCGCCGACAGGGTTTCATAGCTGAGGCCGAGGCGCTCCATTACGCCGGGCCGGTAGTTCTCGACGACAATATCGCACTTCGCCGCCAAATCCTTGACCAGCGCGAGGCCCTCGGGGGCTTTCAGATCGACGACGATGCTTTTCTTGCCGCGATTGATCGCCAGGAAATAATGGCTTTCGCCGTCCCGCACCGGCGGAAACCCGCGGGTCTCGTCGCCGATGCCCGGCGGCTCGATCTTGAACACCTCCGCGCCGAGATCGGCCAGCGCCAGGCTCGCGGCGGGGCCGGCGAGCACGCGGGTGAAATCGAGCACGCGGATGCCGTGCGAGGGGGCCGGGATAGGTTGGTGTCGGAAGAATCTGGCTCTATTACTCGCAAACCGCTCAAGCGAATGAGTTCCTCCCTGTGCAGGCCGCAAGCGCGATGGGGATGTGGCAGCGCTTCCAAAGCAGCTGACGGAGGGGCAAGGTGACAGTAGTACCCCTCCACCACCGGTAGACCTTCGCGCTCACTGCGTCTCGCGGCGGTCCCCTCTCCCCATTCCCGCAAGCGGAAACGGGGAGGAACTGGACTCACCCCTTGCTCGGCAATTCCGCCACCGAAGTGCCGAACGCCGAAAGCTCGCCGCGATGCGTCGTCGCCTTCTGTTCGACTTCGACGTACTTCTTGCCGTTCTCTTCGAACTTCTTCGTCACATTGCCGTCGATGTACATGGCGTCGCCGTCCGGATTGTGGCGGCGGATCTGGCAATTGGTCTTGTGCAGGAAGCCGTCGTCGCCGATCCAGTTGGTCATGTGGTGGGTCAGCCAGCTGTTGCGTTCCGGGCCGTAGTCATAGGCGCCCGGCGCGCCGACTTCGAGCGCGAAGGCTTCGTCCCAGTGCACCCGCTCGGGGCAGTCGGGCACGTTGAAGCGGTTCTTGATGCCGAGGCCCGGATGCGCCTGCTGCATCTTCCACGCCAGCTTGTTGGCGCGGATATAAAGCCCGCCCCAGCCCTGCGCGTAGCAGATGAAGCCGGTGACCGTCATCGGCCCCTTCATCATCCGCGGCAGCACGTCGCCGACCTTGACGTCTTCCCAATAGCGCGGCGTGCTCCCGCGCACTTCCTCATTGGCGTAGATATCGGAAAATGCCTGCAGCTGCTCCTCGGTGAACGGCTCCACCCGGCCGCGCGCTTCGGTGTATTTGGTGCCGCGCTCGCGGGCTTCGTCGCGGTCGGTGCGGAACACCCAGCTGTCGGCTTCGGCGACCATGTCGCCATGCTGGTTGTAGAAGTTCACGTGATATATCTGCTGAAACGATCGCCCGGCAAACTTGGTCTGATGCTCGACCAGATCCTTGAGGTGCGCTTCGGTGGTGATGACATCGTTGCGCAGCACCGGCTTGTGCCAGGTCCAGTCGGCCCCGGCCCACATCGCGTGCACGCCCGACAGGCCGCCGCAATAGCCCGAGATCAGCCGGCTGGTGGTGAACAGGAAGCTGGGCAGCGCGACCAGCGTGCCATGCTTGGTGCCCTTGGCATATTCGGGATCGCACCACAGGCGGTTGTCGTCGCCGATGCCGTGGGCATAGTGGCGGATCGCATCGCGCGTGGCTTCGTAGTTCCACGGCTCGACCGTGTTCTCGATCTTGACGCCGATGCGGCTGCGCAGATCGTCGAGACCGGCTTCGGTGATCTTGGGGAATTTGTTGGTCGACATGTTCTCTTCTCCTGACATCTGAAAAGCCCCTCCCCTTCAGGGGAGGGGTTGGGGTGGGGGCTGTGCGGACGTTGACCTGCCCCACCCCCTGCCCCTCCCCTAAAGGGGAGGGGGGATTGCTTCCGCCTTCGCCATCTCGCGGTCGCGGAGCACCTTGCGGTGCACCTTGCCCGCAGGCGTTTTGGGCAGTTCCTGGGTAAACTCGACAATGCGCGGGAATTCGTGCTGGGCCAAGCGTTCCCGCGTGAAATCCTGCAATTCCTTGACATATTCGTCGCTGGCGGCGCGGTCGGTCACCACGAAAGCCTTGACCACCAGTCCGCGGGTGGCGTCGGGCGCACCGATCACCGCGCATTCCTTGACGTCGGGATGCTTGAGCATGGTGTTCTCGATCTCGACCGCAGACATCGTCCAGCCGGCCGAAATGATCACGTCGTCGGCGCGGCCGCAGTGGTAGAAATAGCCGTCCTCGTCGATCTTCGCGAGGTCCTTGGTGGTCTCCCAGCGCTCGCGCCGCCACAGCATCAGCTCGCCGATTTCGCCGACGGGCGATGGCTTGCCCTCAGGCGTCTGCACTTCGAGCTTCTGCCCCGGAACCGCCTTGCCGAGCGAGCCGGGCTTTACCGCGAAATCCTTGGCGCCGGGATAGTTGACCAGCACGACGCCGATTTCGGTGGTGCCGTACATCGAGCAGGCCGGAACCTTGAACCAGGTGTCGATGAAATCGAGCGTCGCCGGGTCGATCGGCTCGCCGGTGTAGGACAGCTTGTTGAAATGGAAGGTGAAGTCGTCCGCCTTGCCGCTGTTCTTCATCATCCGGTAGTGCGTCGCGGCGGCCGACATGTTGGTGATCCTGTAGTCGCTGAGCGCCTTCATCAGCCGCACTGCGTCGAAGCGTCCGGCGAAGGTGCCGGTGGTGACGCCCATCGCCAGCGGGGCGAGCGTGCCGTGCCACAGCCCGTGGCCCCAGGCCGGGCTGGAGGGGCAGAAGAACTCGTCGCCCGGGCGGATGCCGGTGCCATAGAGCGCGGCGAACATCAGCGTCACCAGCGTGCGGTGCGAATGCTTGACCGCCTCCGGCAATTCGCGGGTGGTGCCGCTGGTGTACTGGAACACGGCCATGTCGCTGGCCTTGCTCTTCGGCGTGTAGGTGGCGGGATATTGCTTGATCTCGCCCAGCAGCCCGTCGTCGGCGACGACCACGCGCGGCGTGCCGTCGGCATTCACCGCGCCGCGCGCCAGTTCGGCCTTTTCGCGATTGGTGATCAGGATCGCCGGATTGCAATCGCCTACCCGCAGCTTGAGCGCGTCCGGCCCGAACAGGGTGAACATCGGCACCGAGATTGCGCCGGTCTGCATCGCCCCGAACAGGCAGACGTAGAACGGCAGCGAGGGCTCGAGCATGAAGGCGATGCGGTCGCCCTTCCGGATGCCTTGCGCATCGAGCCAGTGGGCGAACTGCGCCGCCCCGGCAGATATCTGGTCAAAAGTCAGGATTTCATCGGCGCCGTCGGCATGCGCGATCCGCACCGCAGGACGTCCCGAACCGTCGGCGTGGCGGGTGATGCATTCGTGGGCGATGTTGAGATGCTCGCGGTCGCCGTCGAACAGCTCCCACAGCGCCGCCCCGCTGGCATGCGCCTGGGCGTCGGCATAGGAGGTGTAGTCGGTTAGCCTGGTCATCGCTCTACCCAAAAATCATTGCAGATCAGCCCCCGAATCGGGCGGCTGCGGCAGTTGCCACAGCCTATCGCAGAAATCGCTTGCTGTTGCAAATACTGAATGATATTCTGTATATTGAATGACTGATACGCTCGCCCAAACCGTCAAGGACAGCAAGGCCCCCGCCATTTCCCGCGCGGCGGCGGTGCTGCGGCTGCTCGGCAAAAGCGATACGCCGCTGCCGCTGAACGCGATCGCCCGCGAGCTTGGCCTGGTGCCCAGCACCTGCCTCTATGTCTTGCGCGCGCTCATCGCCGAGGAGCTGGTCGCCTGCGATCCCGGCACCAAGCGCTATACGCTCGAGGCCGGCGTGCTCACCCTCGCCCGCCAATGGCTGCGCCGCAACCAGTTCGCCGACCTGGCCCAACCGGTGCTCGACCGGCTGTCGCAGCAGTTCGGCGTGACCATGCTGGGGGTGCAGATCCTCGGGCTCGACCACATCGTCACGGTCGCGGCGGCGCAGGCGGGCGGCTTCCAGCTCTCGGTCCAGGTCGGCAGCCGCTTCCCGGCGCTGATCAGCGCCACGGGGCGCTGCATCGCGGCGTTCGGCACTTATGACGAGACCGATCTGGAAGCCCGGTTCCACAAGCTGCGCTGGGAAGAACCTCCTAGCTTCGCGGAATGGAAAGCCCAGGTCGCCGAGACCCGCACGCAAGGCTTCGGCATCGATGAGGGCAACTACATCTCCGGCGTCACCGTGCTGGCGGTACCGGTGTGGAGGGGGCGCGGCAGGCCAAGCCATGCGCTGGTCGCCATCGGGATTGGGAGTGCGCTGCGGCGCGGCGGGCTGGAGGAGCTGGAACAGGCCCTGCTGGCGGCGGGGGAGACGCTGACTTGTCAGTTGGGCGGATAGACAGCTTTGTCGCCACTCCGCCGCACATTGACAGAATATGTCAGTACTGATATATAGGCGTCATGCTGAAGCCTTTGGGATGGATAGGTCGAACCAAGGCCGATCTGGAAACGTTTCCGCCCGAAGTCGTCAGTGAGATCGGCCATGCCCTGTATCTCGCCCAGTTGGGCGACAAGCATCCTCATTCCAAGCCGCTCAAGGGATTTGGCGGAGCTGCGGTTCTGGAAGTGATCGAGAACTTCGACGGCGACACCTACCGGGCGGTTTACACCGTGCGGTATCACCGAGGTGGTCTATGTGGTTCATGCTTTTCAGAAGAAAGCAAAGAAGGGCATCGCCACACCGAAGCAGGAAATGGACACGATCAAGACCCGGCTGAAACTAGCCGAGCAGGAGTACCGGACATGGAAAAGCCAGAAATCCTTGAGTGACTCATCCGTGACCTATTCGACCGAAAGTGCCTTTCACGCGCTCGGCCTGCCCGATGCCGACGATCTGCAACTGCGCGCCGATCTGATGCGCCAGATTGTCCGGATCATCGCCGAACTCAGCCTCACCCAGACGCGCGCGGGCAAGCTGATGGCAATGGACCAGCCGCGCGTCTCCGCGCTGGTGGGCGGCAAGATCGCCCTCTTCTCCACCGACCGCCTGCTGCGCGCGCTGAGCGATCTCGGGCAGGATGTCGAGGTGCGGGTTACGCCTTCGGGCGAGGCAAAGGGGCGGTTGCGGCTGGCGGCTTAGGGGGTTGACACGCTACTTTACGCGATATACCTATGACACCTTGTCAGAGGTATATCGCAATGCCAACTTTCAGCACACTCCAAGCATTGAAAATCACTGGTGTCTCAAGATCACGGATCGACCAGATGATTTCTCGTGGTTTTTTGGAGCTACGCTCCCCCCCGCTCCCCGGCAGGGGTCGTGAGTTTTGCAAGAATGAACTCGCTGAAATCATGGCACTGGAAGCCCTGATTAGCATGGGTATTGACATTGGATCGTCAGAAATGATGGTCTTTATGCCATTGAAAATAAATTACTACTTTGAAGATGGTACAGAACCAGAGCTCCTGCTGGTGAGACGTCACAATCGTTTGATTCCAACAAGCGAACGAGGGAGCCAGCCTGATAGAGACAAAATCAAGATGAGTCGCCGGTTTGGAAGCATACTTTCGCTTGAAATGAGCTCCCTTCAACGATTGAAGGACATTCTGGAAGACGTTGATCTGATTGGGGTCACAGTGATCCGGCTTTCAGAAATTCTTGCAAGAGCGACAGCCGCTGAAGAAATGAGTTCAGAAATGTTTGTGAATTTGGGCTGAGTGTTCAAATCCACAATTCCTCGTTCCGCTCGTCTCCCACGGTATCGATATATTCCTCGATCTCGGGCCGGGTGAGCGCCTTGCATAGATCTTGCCCATCTTGACCGGCGCGGGCGCGTCCCAGCTTTCCGGCTTCCACAATTGCGACGCGCAGGATCGCGCGGGGGCAGTGGAAGAAGGCTTTGTCGATTTCTACCCGGATCGCCAGGATCGCCGGCTTGCCGTGGCTGGTGAGGCGCTCGCAGAGGTCGGCGTCGTCGAACAGCTGCGCCCGGCCGACCACGCGCAGCACGTCGCCGGTCGCCGGGCGGAAGAACATCAGGCCGATCCGGCCATTGGCGAGAATGTTGCGCAGGCCCATTTTCAGCTGGTTGCCGTTGCGTTCGGGCACCAGCAGGGTCTTGTCGCCCAGCACATGGACAAAGCCGGGATCGTCGCCCTTGGGGCTGAGATCGAGCCCGGTCTCGTTCTCGGTCGCCATGATCAGGAACGGGCTGCGTTCGATGTAGGCGATGGCCTGATCGTCAAGATGATCGAGCACCTTCGCCGCCGCGATCGCGCTGGGATCGGGGATCAGCTCGGTCAGCCGTTCGATCGATTCGATCCGCGCCATCAGCTTGTCGGGCGCAGCGCGATCACGCTGCCTTCCGCATCGGCCGAGATATAAATCGTTCCGTCCGCACCCACGGCCAGCCCGGCGAAGGCAGTCATCGGCCCGCACATGTCACCCACCCCGCCCAGCGGCTTGGCGATCACGCCGGGAGGCGCACCCACCGGCAGCTTCCCGGCAATGCTGCGCTGCGCGCCGCTGGCGAGGTCGCATTCGATCACTTCCTTGGCCGCGACGTCGAGGACGAAGAGCTTGCCGCCCGCGACCGCGATGCCCTGCGGCTCGCCGAGGCCGTCGATCACGGCTTCTGCTTTGCCGCCGGAAATCTTCGACACCCGCCCCGCGCCGGATTCGGCGACATAGACCGTGCCGTCCGCCGCCACCGCGACGCCCATTGGCTTGTCGAGGCCGCTCGCCAGCTCGCGCACTTCGCCCTTCTCGGCCAGCATCGCCCGGCCGGTATCGTAGTCGGCGAAGGCCACTGCGCCGCCCGGCGCCTCCGCGACGCCCATCAGCCGGGCGAAGCCATGGCCGAGCAATTCGGGCTCGCTGCCGGGAGTCCAGCGCGCGGCGGTGCCATTGGCGGTGGTCACCACCCAGCCGTTTGCCCCCGAGACCCCCAATCCGCGCAGGAAGCCGGGGAAATTGCCGCCGAACAGATTGCCGGCGGGCTGCCGGCCCTGCCCCGGCGCGATCGTGTAGGCGAACATGCCATCGGCGACATAGACCGTGCCGGCGGCGTTCACCGCGATGCCCATCGGCCACTGGAAGCCGCTCTCGATGACCGGCCGCGCGACGCCGCCAGCCACCTCGTAAAGCGCGCCGGTGATGTGCGAGACGAACAGGCGGTCGCCGACGAAAGCGCAATTGTCGAGCCCCGGCGCGATATCGGCGAGCACGGTGCGCTCGCCGCTGCGCGGGTCGATCCGCAGCACCTGGCCGGTTCCGGCCTGGGTGGAGACGATGAATCCCTGGCTGTCGAACTTGACCGAATTGGGAATGCCGAGGTCCTTCGCAACCACTTCGTGCGCGCCGCCCTCCAGGCTCACCCGCCAGATCTCGTTGGCACCCTGCGCGGGGAAATAGAGCTTGCCGTCGGGGCCGACCTCGAAGGCGTTGGGCATCGGCACGTTGCCCAGGATCAGCCGCGCCTCGCCGGTCGAACGGTCGAATTCGCGGATTTGGCCGTCCATGCGCAATTCGCCGGCGATCACCCGGTTCTGGTAGGTGGTGACCGGATTGGCCACCGGCACATTGCCGTTGAGGATGCGGCTGGTGCCGTCCGGGTGCAGCACGGACAGCCGGTTGGTGGTGATTTCGGTGCAATAGAGATTGCCGTCGTCGTCGAAGGCGAGATCGTCCGGCCCGGTGATGCCGCCGCCCATCGGGCTGATCGTCTCGATGTCGCCGGTATCGGGATCGACCGCGCTGACCTGGCTGCCGCAGACCTGCGCCACATAGACCCGCCCGTCCTTGCCCGGCTTGATCCCGTTGGCGCCGTGCAGGCGGCTGGGCGGGGTCAGCCGGCGCAGGGTCCAGCCCTCGGCGAGCATGGCGGGCGGAGCGACGAAGCGCGCAGCGGGCTGGGGCATGGGGGTTCCTCTCCAAAGGATGCAGTCGTTATTGTGCAGGTATAAGTCGATGCCCACGCAGCGCAATCCTGCATCCACCGACCGATCTGTCGATCTGCGAAAGCCTCACTCCTCTCCCCTTGCGGGAGAGGATACGAAGGCTTGAGAGCGAAGCGAACCAGCCGCAGTTGGAGGGGGGGGCGTGGTCGCACTCCGCCCCCCTCTCCAAGCTGCGCTAGCTGCTAAGGCAGCAAGCTTCGCTTTCCTCTCCCGCATGGGGAGAGGAGCATAAATGGAAATTCCCGAAATTCTGGCCGAGACGCTCGCACCGCAGCCACCGGCTCCTCGCCGGCCAAGGTCGCGCGGTCCAGCCTGCGCCTGCCGTTTGTTCGCGGATGGCCTGTGGCAGCCCGCCCCCGCAAATGGGCCTTGCGGCTAGTCGTCGAGGGTGAAGCCGACTTTCAGCGTCACCTGATACTGGACCGTGCCGCCCTCCTCGATGAAGCCGCGCGAGCCGATCACTTCGAACCAGCGGATGTGGCGGATCGACTTCTGCGCCCGCGCCAGCGCCGCCTGAATTGCGGCGTCGTTGCCCTTGTGCGAGGTTCCGACGATTTCTGTGAGCTTGTAGACATGGTCCTGCATGCCAGCCTCCATGGTTGGGCGGCAACGATATACCCACTATTCGCGGTTGGAAACAAAATGCCTCACCGGCTCCGCTCCCGGGGTGACATACTGCTCGATGTCGAACTTCCCCGTCACCAGCCCCTTCGATACCGGCAGGCTTTCCTGCACCCAGGCGCTGGCCATATGCGCCTTGTGCGCGGCGAGGTCGCGGTAGACCTCGATCACCACGTAGGCATCCGCATCATCCGCGCTCTTCGCCCAGCCATAATAGGGCACGCCCTCCGCCTCATGCGTGCGGACTTGCAATGCCACATGGTCCATCAGCGCCTCATAGGCCGCCTGGTTCTCCGGCAGCACCTGCATCCGCGCGACCATCGTGATCACTCAGTCGGCCTCCACCGGCTGGCCCAGCACGTGATGGACATTGCCCAGCCGCTGATCGGTCGCCTCCAGCACCCGGCGAATGCCCTCGCGCACCGAGACCTTGCTGGGGCCGAGCAGCTGTTCCATCCTGCTGGTATCGGCCCAGATCGGCCAGCTGCGCCCGTTCTCGGCGAAGATCGGCTCTTTGCCCAGCATCTCGCCGGCCATGATGCAATATTCCTGGGTGGTGCAGCTTTCCGAGCCGCCGACATTGACCACCTCGCCGCCGACCTTGGCGATCCCGGCGCAGCCGATGGTTTTCTCGACATAATCGTCCTCATACAGCGGGGTGTGGACATTGCGCACCCCGGGATAGACGCTGACCGGCTCCCGCGCGCGACCTGATCGACCCGCTGGGTCACCCCGCCGCCGCGCGGGCCGTAGAACGAGAAGATGCGGATCAGCGTCACCGGCAGATTGTAATCGACGCTGAGGTGCTTGATCAGATATTCCGCGCCGATCTTGCTGGCGGCGTAGTTTTCGCCCGCGCTGTGCAGCCCATAGGGATCGTCCTCGCGCAAAGGCCGCTCGCCCTGGTATTCGTAAAGCGAGCCGGTGCTGCCCTGGACGAAAGCCTCGGCATCGCGGTAGCGCCGCGCCAGCCGCCCGGTCGCGCCGGTGTTGACGTCATAGGCCATGTTGCCGAAATTGGGCGGCAGCACTGCGTAGTTGATCACCACATCGACGTGCTTGGGCAGCGGCGACAGGTCTTCGTTGGCCAGATCGAAGGAGACCGCCTGCGCGCCCTTGGCTTCGACCAGCTTTTTCTGTTCGGGATCGGACCACCGCGCGAGGGCGAAGACCTCGTTGTCCTTGGCCAGCTCCACCGCGACGGGCAGCGCCACCAGCCCGCTCGCCCCGGTGACGAGCACGCGTTTGCCTTCAAGTCCGGCCATTCCGCTCTCCATTATCGCTTATGCTTAGTTGGGCTTACACATAACCGTTCGTCCCGAGCCCATCGACTTCGCTCTGGATAAACTTCCGATCTTTCAGATCGGAAGTCGAGGGACTTTTGGCCGGGCGCAGCCGAGGCCGGCGGAACGGGCGGTTTTTACCCTACCCCGCCTTGCGGACAAATGGATAGCGCAGCTGCGCCAGGTATCCCTGCGGCACCTGCTCCGGCACGCCGTAGCCGCTCGGCCAGCGGTCCTTCGGAAAGTAGAGCGTGCCGAACAACCGGTCGAGCCAGGGGAAGTGGATGGCGTAGTTCACATCGACGCCCTCCTGGTCGATTGCATGGTGCCAGTGATGAAACCGCGGCACCGCCACGAGCTGCCCCAGCCGGTTGCAGCTGCCCGCCAGATTGGCGTGGAGTAGCGAGGAATAGACATAGACCAGCCCGACATAGGCCTGCATCACCGATGGCTGGAAGCCGAAGGTCAGCAGCGGCAGCGAAGTGACCCCGCGCAGCAGGATGATCTCGACGAAATGCATCCGCGCGCCGGCCAGCCAGTCCATCGATTTGGCGCTGTGATGCACCGCGTGGAAGCCCCACAGGAACGGCACGGTGTGGAACAAGCGGTGGAACCAGTATTGCGCCAGATCGGTCAGCACCATGGCCAGCGCGAACTGGACCAGCCACGGCAGGGCGCCGATCGTCTCGCGGGCGCCGCTCAGCCAGCCGGCGTTCTCGTTGATATAGCCCGAGGGCGCCAGCGCGAGGAAGGTGATGATCTGCACCATCATCGAGCTGACCAGGTAATAGAACAAATCCTCGCGCCATTCGCTGCGGAACAGGCGCTGGCTGGCATTGTGCGGCAGGAACCGCTCGATCGGCGCGAACATCAGCCCGGTCGCCACCATGTTCACCGCGAAGAAATCGAGCCCGAAGAAGATCCCCCAGCCGCTACCCTCGCCCGCCTGCGCCGACGAGCCGCCGAGGATCGAGGCCACCAGCGCCACCGCCAGCGCGGTCAGCCCCAGCGCTTTCCTGGGCCGCAGCAGCAGGCTGAGCAGCGCCAGCGCATAGGCGCCGAGCAGGATGACATGCAGCGCAATGCGGAAGCTGCCGCTCGCCCGCAGCACTTCGAGCTCGGGCATCGACAGCAGCCAGGGCCAGCGCAGCGCGGCGACCAGGCTAAGGCCCACGGCTGCCAGCAGCAGTGCGAAGAAGCCCGAAAACCAGCCGGTCCCCAGCCCGCGCGCCTCGATCGGCGCTTCGAGATCGCGGCGCAGCTGCCTCAGAAAGCCGGCTTTCATCGATGTCCCCCCTGGATGGTTGCGCTCCATTGGCAGGCGGGGACTAACAGAGAGTTAGCGGAGCTGTCCACCGGCCCGCCGAAGCATCACCCCGCCCAGCGGCGCACAAGATTGTGATAGAGCCCGGTCAGCCGCAGCACCTCGCCGTCGCCGCCGCCCCGGTCGAGGGTCAGCGCCTGGATCGACTGGTCGAGCTCGAACAGCATGGCGCGCGCGGCATTGTCGCGCACCAGCGATTCGAGCCAGAAGAAGCAGCATATGCGAGTCCCCCGGGTCACTTCGGTGACATGGTGGATGCTGGTCGCGGGATAGAGCAGCAGATCGCCCGCCGCCAGCCGGACACCGCCCGCCCCGGCAATCGCCAGTTCGCCGCCGTCGTAATCCTCCGACAGGAACAGCGTCGCCGACAGGTCGGTGCGCAGCTGGGCGCCGCTCGCCGGATCGATGCGGATGGCGTTGTCGATATGCGCGCCGAAGCTGTCGCCCGGGCCATAGCGGTTGAACAGCGGCGGGTAGATTTTCTTCGGCAGGGCGGCGGACAGGAACAGCGGCGCGGCGGCGAGCGCCTGCTGGACGATGCGCCGCCCCCGCGCGGCGGCAGTGCCACCCTCGGGCAATTGCCGGTTGCGCTTGGCCAGCGCCGCGCCTGCGCCGCTGGTGACATTGCCATCGACCCATTCCGCCGCCGCCAGATCGCGCCCGAGTTCGAGCGCGGCGTCGCGGGGCAAGACTCCGGGAATGGTCAGCTGCATCGGCGCTCCGTTCAGTATTTCACCGCCAGCGTCAAAACCGCCGACCGGCCCGGCGCGACATAGGCGAAAGGCGCGCCCGAGCGATAGATCGCATCGTAATACCGCTTGTCGGCCAGATTGTTGACGTTGAGCCTTGTCTCGAGCCACGGCATCGGCTTCCAGCGGACCACGGCGTCGAACCGCGCGAAGCCGGGATAATGCGCGCTGCCCGCCGCCAGGGTGCCGCCGAACACCTTGCTCTGGACATGGGCCTGGCCGCCGATCTCGAAATTGCTGGAGACCAGCCAGGTCGCCAGCAGGCTGGCGGTGTGCCTGGGAATATTGGCGAAGGGCCGTCCGACGTTCGTCGCAGTCGCCGATTCGACAATTCTGGCGTCGGTATAGGTATATCCGCCGAACAGCTGGAGCTTGTCGAACAGGGTGCCGTTGACCCCCAGCTCGAACCCGCGCGAGCGCAGCTTGCCGGCCAGTTCGTAGACATTGCCGCCGATGTTCTCGCGGGCATTGGCCTTGACGATCTGGAACAGCGCGGCGCTGACCAGCAGCTTGCCATCGGGGGTTTCCCACTTCGCCCCGGCTTCCCAGCCGGTGTTGCGTTCGGGATCGAGGTTCTGGGTCTGGGCGGCGATGCCGTCATAGGCGATGCCGTTGCCGTCGAGCTGTTCGCCCGAGGGATTGGACGAGGTGGCGAAAGAGCCATAGAACGTCAGCGCTTCGGCCGGCTTCCAGGTCAGGCTCGCCTGCCAGTTCCAGAAGCCGACCTTGTTGGCGAGGATCGTCGCGCTGGCGAGGTCGCTGCTGCGGTAATCGAGATCGTAACGATCGTAGCGCCCGCCCAGCGTCGCCCAGATTTGCGGGCTGAACTTGATGGTGTCGATCAGATAGGCCGACAGCGATTCGACCTTGACCCGGGTCGGGCCATTGGTCCTGTCCGGCCCGACCGGCACGGTGAAGCCGAGCACCGGATCGGGATTGAGCAGATTGCGCACATAGGTGGTCGGGGTCGAAATGACGTTGCCCGCCGCATCTTCGGTGAAAGCCGCGACGGTCAAGGGCAGGGTCTCGACCCGCTCATGGGCATATTCGCCGCCCACCACCAGCGTGTGGGAGATCGCGCCGGTGTTGAACCGGGCGGTCATGTCGGTGACATTGGCGGTGTAATTGTTGTCGCCCCAGCGCCGCTGGCCGCCCGCCGCGATGGTATAGTTTGCGAGACCGGCGTCGGTGCCGGTGGGCGGCGCGCTGGCGCCGCCCGCCGGACAGGCGCCGGCGGCAGTGCGCGCCACCCGGCATACCGCGCCGGGAGTGCCGGCGATGTAATTGTTGTACGTCCGCCCGGCCCTGGTGACCGAGCGGATGCTGACGGCGTCGCTCGCTGCGACATCGATCCGGAAAGTGCCGATATCCGCGCCGTTCTTCAGGAAATCGCGGCCGATCACGCCGTAGAAATTGTCGCCGTCGACCGCATAGGGCCGCTGGGTGACGACATCGAAGGGATGGCCGAAATCGGGGATGCCATCGAGCCGGAAGTGGTAATAGTCGCCGGAAAACGTGATCGCGCCGGTCATTTTCCAGGCCATGGCGATGGTCGCGCCATAGCGCTGCGCGCCCACATGATCGCGGCCGGGGGTGTCGCTGTCGTGAAACAGGCCGTTGATCCGCATCGCGAAACGATCCGAGAAGGCATAATTGCCGTCGAGCGTCGCCCGGTAGAAATTCTCGGTGCCGATCCCGGCCTCGCCCTTGATGAAGCTGTTGCCGAACTGCGGCCGCTTGGATTCGAGGCTGACCAGCCCGCCGGTAGTGCCGCGCCCGCCGAAATTGCCCGAGGGGCCCTTGATCACTTCGATCTGCTCGACCGCGAATATCTCGCGGCTGGTGACGCCGGGATCGCGCAGGCCATCGATATAGACATCGTTGCGCGCCTCGAAGCCGCGGATGAAAATGCGGTCGCCGAAGGCGTTGCCGCCCTCGCCGGTGCCCAGCGTCACGCCGGGCGTGGCGCGCACCACTTCGCGGAAGCTGGTCGCGCCGATCGCCTCGATCACTTCCTTGGGAATGGCGATCACCGTCTTGGGCGTGTCGCGCAGCTTCTCGGTGAATTTGCCGTTCTGCGACTTTTCGACCTTGTAGGGCGCTTCGGGGTTGGCGTTGGGATTGGCGTCGTCTTCACGGTGACCGGTGACGACGATGGTCGCCGAGGGCGCTTCCGCATCGTCCATTTCCCCGGCGCTGGCGGCGGCGGGCAGCACGGCGAGCGACAGCACCGGGCCCAGCAGGCAGGCGGGGAGAGCAGGTTGGCGGCGGCAGGCTTGCAGTTCATCGGATCCCTCATCGACGGCTTGTCTGTCGGGAGCCATTAATGCGAGTCGTTCTCATTAGCAATATCTATTGCGAGTGATTATCATTATTGGCGATGGCCAAGAAAATGCCCGGCGGCCCCTGGGGAACCGCCGGGCAAGGCCAGGACGAACTGGCCGGGGACAAGTTTCGCCTAGCGCAGCAGCGACAGCACGTTCTGCTGGCTCTGGTTGGCCTGGGCGATCATCGCGGTCGATGCCTGGCTGAGGATCTGCGCCTTGGCCATCGCGGTGGTTTCCGTCGAATAGTCGGTATCCTCGATCCGCGAGCGCGCGTCCGCAAGGTTGGTCGAATTGGTGGTCAGATTGTTGACCACGCTTTCCAGGCGGTTCTGGCCGGCGCCGAGCGTGGCGCGGGTGGCGTTCACTTCCTTGAGCGTGTCGTCGATGTTGGTGATCGTCGTCGCGGCAAGGGCTGCGGTGGTGACGTCGAGCGCGGCGGCGGTCAGCTTGGTGCCGTCGATGCCCTTGCTGGTCAGCGTCACCGCGTCCGTCGCCGAACCGCCGGTGGCGATATCGACCGTCACATCGGTGCCGGTGACCTTGCTGAACAGCGTCACGCCGTTGAACTTGGTGTTGGTCAGCACGTCGTCGATCTGCAGCCTGCAACTCGCTGACTTCCGAATCCATCGAGGCGCGGTCGTCGGTGGAATAGGTGCCGCTCTTCGACTGGACCGCCAGTTCGCGGACCCGCTGCATCATGTTGCTGACTTCCTGCAGCGCGCCTTCGGCGGTCTGCGCCAGCGAAATGCCGTCATTGGCGTTGCGGATGCCCTGCGCCATGCCGCGCACTTCCGCAGTCATCTTGGAGGCGATGGCGAGGCCGGCGGCGTCGTCCTTGGCGCCGTTGATGCGCTTGCCGGTGGACAGGCGCTCCATCGCCGTGCCGAGCATGCGGTTGGCCGAGTTCGAGGCATTCGAAGCGCGGATCGCGCTGATATTGGTGTTGATAGCCGTCATGAGTAACTCCCGTGATAGTCCCGAAAAGGGGGGAACCGTCCGGACCATCCGGTGCGGCTGCCAAGGGGAAGAGCGGCGGGCGGGCGGCAAAATTAAGGGAAAAAATTTGCCGCGCTGCTGCCGCCAAGGCACGGGAAACCGCCGCAAATACGCATTTCTACGAGGCCTTAAATTACCGGTGTCTTGGACGTTTAGCGCGGCAAACAGCCTTCCGAAGATTGGTTAACCGGGGGGCAAGACTATGGACGGATTCGAATTGGGCGAAAGCGCCGCCAGCCTGCACGCACCGCTGGTGCAGCGCGCCGGGGCGATCGCCGGAGCGCTGGGGCAGACCGCCACCGTGCTGCTGCGCGACGCGGCGGACCGCTCGCCGCTGCCGCCGCGCGCCCATGTCGTGTCGCTGGATCGCAACGGATCGCCTGCCCTGCGCCGCGACGGCGCGGCGCGGATCGCGCTGAGCTATCGCGATCCCGCCAGCGACGCATCGCTCGCCGCCCTGCTCGCCGCGATCGCGCTGCCAGGGGCGCCGATCGCCGCCGATCCCGAAAGCCTCTCCATCCTGGCGCTGGCCGAACGCCTCGCCGCCAGCGACATCCCCGTGCTGATCAATGGCCCGACCGGCACCGGCAAGGAAGTGCTCAGCCGCTTCATCCATGAGCGCAGCCCCCGCCGCGACGGGCCGTTCGTGGCGGTCAACTGCGCCGCCATGCCCGAAGCGATGCTCGAGGCGCTGCTGTTCGGCCACCAGAAGGGCGCCTTCACCGGCGCCACCCAGGCCAGCGAGGGCTTCTTCCGCGCCGCAGACGGCGGCACGCTGCTGCTCGACGAGATCGCCGAGATGCCGGTGACGCTCCAGGCCAAGCTGCTGCGCGCGCTGCAGGAAGGCGAGGTGGTGCCGATCGGCTCGACCCAGCCGGTCAGGATCGATGTCCGCATCATTGCCTGCGCCAACCGCGATCTGCCCGCCGAAGTCGCCGAGGGCCGCTTCCGCGCGGACTTGTTCTACCGGCTCAACGTCTTCCCGCTCGCGCTGCGCCCCCTGCGCGAGCGGGTCGAAGACATCGCCCCGCTCGCCTTTGCGCTGGCCCTGCGCCATGCGCCCGCTGGCCGCGCAGTGCCGTGGCTGTCCGACGGCGCGCTGGCGCTGCTCAAGCTGCACGGCTGGCCGGGCAATGTCCGCGAGCTGGAAAACGTCGTCCGCCGCGCGCTGCTGCTGGCGGGGACCGAAGACACCATCCAGCCGCAGCACATCGCCTTCGACAGCCCGGCGCGGCTGGTGACCAGCGAACCCGCTCCCCTGCCCGATGCCGGCCCTTCCGGCGGCCGCCTGTCCAACATCGTCCAGCTCTCCGAAGCCCGCGCGATCATGGAGACGCTCGACGCCTGCGGCGGCAGCCGCATCGCCGCCGCCCGCCAGCTCGGCATATCCGAGCGCACCCTGCGCTACCGCCTCGCCTCGTTCCGCGAGGCCGGGATCGAGGTTAGCCGGGCTGGCGCCGGAGGCCGGCGATGAGCGGCGATCGGAGGGGTCGGCGGCGGCGGCAGCAGCGCCGCCAGCATCCAGCAGATCATCGCGCTGCGCCAGCAGATCATCGACCGTTCGGCAGCTGCTCCAGCAGGTCCGCACGCCCCAGCAGGGCGCCGAGGCCCCGGCGGAGAGCACCGGCCCGGCGGGCGGCTTCGGCGATGCGCTGAAAACCGCGCTCGACGGGGTCAAGGATGTCCAGGCCAAGTCCGAGAGCCTCACCGACGCCTATCAGCGCGGCGAAGTGACCGATGTCGCCAAGGTGATGCTCGCCCGCCAGGAAGCCGGCGTCGCCTTCGAGGCCACCCTGCAAGTGCGCAACCGGCTGCTGTCCGCCTATCAGGACATCATGCGGATGGGAGTGTAGCTAGATGGCCGACCTCGTCCCTTCCCCCAACCCTCCTTGCTCGCCCCGCTGACCGACCCGGCTGGCGGCAGCGCCCTCACCCGGCTGCGCGGCTTTGCCGAACAGGGCGCGGTCAGGCGCATGCTGCCGTGGTTTCTCGGCGTCGCGGCGATCGGCGGCGCGGCGCTGGCCTATGGCGCGCTCGCGCCTTCCTCGCAGCGGCTGCTCTATGCCCAGCTTGGCGACAGCGAGCGGGCTTCGGTGGTCGGCGCGCTCGACAAGGCGTCGATCGCCTACAGCATCGACAACCAGACCGGCGCGCTGACTGTCGCCGAATCCGATTTCTACCGCGCCCGCATGCTGGTCGCTGCCGACGGCGGCCTCGCCAGTCCCGACGCTGGCGCCGCCTCGCTCGACGCCATGCCGATGGGCGCATCGCGCACGCTCGAGGCCACCCGCCTGCGCGCCGCGCGCGAGCATGAGCTGATGCTGACGATTTCGCAGATCGACGGGGTCGAAGTCTGTCCGCGTCCACCTCGCCGAGGGCGAGAAATCGGTGTTCGTGCGCGAAAACGCGCCGCCCTCCGCCTCGGTCATGGTCAAGCTCAAGCAGGGGCGGCAGCTCGGCGAAAGCCAGGTCTCCGCCATCGTCAACCTCGTCGCCGCCTCCTCGCCGGGCATGTCGCCCGACGCAGTGCGGGTGGCCGACCAGCACGGGCGGCTGCTGTCCGACAAGGTGGCCAATGCCGGCAACGACCGGCTCGAATTGCAGACCCGGATGGAGGAAAAGCTGCGCACCCAGCTCGCCCAGCTGCTCACCCCGATGCTGGGCGAGGGCAATTTCACCAGCGAGATCCAGGTCGAACTCGACATGGATCAGGTAACCTCGGCGCGCGAGAGCTATGACAAGAACGGCGTCGTGCGTTCCGAAACCCAGCAGCAAAGCTCGACAAGCGGACCGTCGCAGGCCGGCGGCGTGCCCGGGGTGATGTCGAACACGCCGCCGCCGCCCGCCACCGCCTCGCCCGGCCCGCCGCAGGGCGGCGCGCCCTCCCCCGCGCCTTCGACCGCCCCGGTCAATGGCGAGAACAGCACCACCCGCAATTACGAGCTCGGCCGCGAAGTCGCGGTGGCGAACTCCACCCCCGGCAAGCTCAAGCGGCTGTCGGTCGCGGTGGCGATCAGCGCCAAGGCGATGAAGAACACCAAGGCCGACACCGACCAGATCAAGGCGCTGGTCAGCGCCGCCGTCGGCCTCGATGCCGCTCGCGGCGATCAGGTCGCGGTGGTCGCACGCAATTTCACGAAAGAGGAGGCCGAGGGGCTGCCGTTCTACGAGAGCGGCTGGTTTGCCATGGTGTTGCGGAACGGCGTCGCGCTGATCGCGGTGCTGCTGGTGCTGTTGCTCGGCGTGCGCCCGCTGATCAAGGCGCTGCGGCGCGGCGGCGGCGACAGCGCAAGTGCAGGTGAGGCCTCGGCCAGCGGCGATGCCGGAGGCGATCCCGCCAGCCCGGCTCCATCCCGCCCGATCGACCCCGCCGCGCTCGGCCAGCAGGTCGGCCTCGCCCAGCAATTGATCGCCGACAAGCCCGACACCGCCGTCGCCGCGCTCAAGCAGATGCTGAGTCCAGAGGCAGGAGCGGCGGCATGACACTGCATGATCGGAATCCTCACTCCTCCTCCCCCAAACCCGGCTACCCTGAGCTTGTCGAAGGGCCGTCCTGGTTCTTGGGGCTGAGCGCCAGGCTCCGCAGAAAAAAGCAGTGCTTCGACAAGCTCAGCATAGACGGAATTGGGGGCAAGGCTCGTTGGCGGGTTCAAGGCGCCACGCTGGACTGGAGCACCCCATGAACACGGCAGAGCACCCCGGCCCAACTCTGGGCGAAGCCGACCGCGCCGCCGTCATGGTGATGCTGCTCGACGACGACCAGGCCGCGCGCATCCTCTCGCAGCTCGAACCGCAGGAACTGCGGCTGCTCGGCGAGAAAATGTGCGCGCTGGGCGAAATCCACCCGGAGATCATCGCCCACGCGATCGCCGGCTTCGTCGAGAAGACCGAGCGGCTCGGCGTCACCCCGCACGACCGCGTCGGCCATGTCCGCAGCCTGATGACCCAGGCGGTCGGCGAGATGAAGGCCGGCAATCTGATGCAGCGCATCGCCCCCGGCGAAGCCAGGCCCTCGCCGCTGGAAATCGCCCGCTGGCTGACCCCGCAGGCGCTCAGCCCCCTGGTCAGGGGCGAGCACCCGCAGGCGATCGCCGTGCTGCTGGTCCAGCTCGATCCCGAAGTCGCCGCCGAGGTGCTGCATTCGCTGCCGCCGCAGCTACAGCCCGACGTGGTCCACCGCATCGCCACACTGGGGCCAGTCTCGCCCGAGGCGCTGGCGATGCTGGAGGAACTGCTCGCACGCCGCATCGGCGAGAGCCACGGCCAGACCGGCTTCGCACTCGGCGGCGTGCGCGAGGCGGCGGAGATCATCAACAATTCGGGCAAGGCGATGGAAAAACGGGTGATGCCAGAGATCGCCAAGCTCGACAAAGCGCTGGCCAGGCAGATCGAGGGCGAGATGTTCAAGTTCGAGCATCTGTTCGTGCTCGAAGCCATTCCGATGGGCACGCTGCTGCGCGAGATCGACAACGACACGCTGATCGACGCGCTGAAAGGCATCGCCGAGGAAGAGCGCGAATGCTTCTTCCGCGCCATGTCGAGCCGCGCCGCGGACGGGGTGAAAGACGAGATCGCCTCGCGCGGGCGGGTCAAGCTCGCCGATGTGGTGGAGGCGCAGAAACAGGTGGTCGCTGCCGCGCGCAGGCTGGCGGCGGAAGGGACGATCGCCTTCGGTTCGGCGTCGGACGATGGCGACTATGTCTGAGGGGCAAGAGCCACAAGCCAGCTTTGTCCCCCTCCCGCTTGCGGGAGGGGTTAGGGGTGGGCCTGTTGCTGAAAGCGACGACGCTCCCGCGCAAGGACAACTGACCCACCCCCGGCCCCTCCCGCAAGCGGGAGGGGAGAGGACCGCCACGCTTCCGCTCGATTTCCTCGCCAAGTCCACCAGCTTCCAATCCGATGCGCGCTTCGCCCCCACTGCCGCACTGCCGCAACCGCCGCAGGCCGAACCCGAAGACCCCATCGCCATCGCCTGGGCCGATGGCTTCGCCGCCGGCATCCAGCAGGCCCAGGCCGAAGCCGCCGAGCAGTCGCGGATCGAGGCCGAAGCGCGCGCAGCCCTGTCGCTCGCCTTCACCCGGCTCGACCGCGACCTCGCCGAGACCCTGCATCGGCGCCTGCGCGACACTGTCGCGGCGCTGTGTGAAGCGGCCCTCGCCCCGCTTGCGCTCGATGAGGATGCGCTGGCCGCCCGGATCGAACGCGCCGCAGCGATGTTCGCCCGCGCCGATGACGAGCGGGTAATCCGCCTTAATCCGGACGACCTCGCGTTGATTTCCCCCCGCCTTGCCGACGACTGGCAGGTGGTCCCCGATCCCGCGCTGCCGCGCGGCGGGCTGCGGGTGGAGACCGCCAGCGGCGGGGTCGAGGATGGCCCGGCCGAGTGGCGCCGGGCGATTGCCGAGGCGATGGCGCTGTGTTGAGGGACGATGATACTCTTGAGCCCCTCCCCTTCAGGGGAGGGGTTGGGGTGGGGTCTGTCCTTCCACGCAGCGTCGCGCCTGACGGACAGACCCCACCCCCAGCCCCTCCCCTGAAGGGGAGGGGTGAAAGCGGCACTAACTCAAGCTCATTTGCCCCCCTGCTCGCCGATCTCGCCGCCGCCCCGCTCACCCTCGCCCCGCGCCGCTACGGCCTGGTCGCCGCCTGCGACGGCGGTCTGCTTGAGGTAACCGGCCTCGCCATCCCGGTCGGAGCGATCTGCCGGGTCAGCCAGGGCGAGACCCGGACCCTCGCCGCCGAAGTCATCGGCTTCCGCAATGGCCGCACGCTGATGATGCTGCTCGGCGATTCGGTGATGCTGCGCCCCGGCGCGAAGGTCCGCCCCGAGGGCCGCCCCGGCATGTTGCCGGTGGGCGAGGCCTTCCTCGGCCGCGCGGTCGATGGCGAGGGGCTGCCGATCGACGGCGGCGGACCCATCCACGCCAAGGCCGAGTGGCCAGCGGGCGGCATCCGCTCCGGCGCGCTCGATCGCGGTCCGGTGCGCGAGGCCTTCGACACCGGCGTGCGCGCGCTTAATGCCCTGACCACCTTCGGCGTCGGCCAGCGCATCGGCATCATGGCGGGATCGGGTGTCGGCAAATCGGTGCTGCTCGACATGATCGCCCACGGAGCCGAAGCCGATGTCGTCGTCGTCGGCCTGATCGGCGAGCGCGCCCGCGAAGTGTCGGATTTCGTCGAGAAGCATATGGGGAAGGACCAGAAGGCACGCACCGTGGTCGTCGCCGTGCCGGCCGATCACGCCCCCAATCTGCGGCTGCGCGGGGCCATGCAGGCGACCTGCCTCGCCGAATATTTCCGGCATCAGGGCAAACGCGTGCTGCTGATCATGGACAGCCTGACCCGCGTCGCCCATGCCGCGCGCGAGATCGGGCTGCTGCTGGGCGAACCCGGCGCGGCGCGCGGCTATCCGCCCTCGGCGCTGGCGACACTGACCAAGCTGGTCGAACGCGCCGGCAATTCGGCGGCCAGCGGCGGCTCGATCACCGGCATCTACACGGTGCTGGCCGATGGCGACAACCAGGACGATCCGGTGGTCGATACCGCCCGCTCGATCCTCGACGGGCACATCGTGCTGGCGCGCGAACTCGCCCAGCGCGGGCAATATCCGGCACTCGATATCGCCGCCTCGCTCAGCCGGGTGATGAACGCGATCGTCGCGCCCGACTTGCAGCGCCTGGCCCGTGAATTCCGCTCGCTTTCCGCCAATTACGAGGCGAACCGCGATCTGGTTCTAATGGGCGCCTATCGCGCCGGGGCCGATCCGCAGCTCGACCGCGCGATCGCCATGCATGCGGCGCTGACGTCGTTCCTTTGCCAGGATGCAGGTGAAACGATAGCCATCGAGCAGAGCTTCCTCGATCTCGCCGCGCTGCTGCATCCCGAAGCCGCGCCATGACGGCCGAGCGCGCCCGGCTGCTGCGCTTCCAGCGCCTCGAACGGCTGCGCGCCATCGCCAGGCAAGCCGCCGCGCTGGAATCGGCGCAGGCCGAGAGCACGCTGGCGCAGCTGGAGGCGCTGGCGACGCGCACCCGCAGCCTCGCTGCCGATTACGCCCGGCGCGGCGAGGCCCGCGCCAATATTGCTGACGGCGCGGCGCTGCTACAGCTCACCCGCTTTGCCGGCGGCCTGCAGGGCATTTCCGCCAGCACCGCCAGCGACGCCGCCCAGGCGCGCGGGCTCGCCGACAGCAAGCGCGCCGCCCTCGCCGAAGCCGAACGCCGCCGCGCGGCGGTGGAGGAGCGCGCCGAGCGCCAGGCGCAGGCTATCCGCAAGGGCGGCGCGGCATCGGCTTCTGGCATCCGCAAGCCGCTTGGCACGGGTCTTGAATAGACTGCCGCAGAAGCTTCGCGAGGACCTGCCACCGATGATCCAGCCTTCCGCCCTGCCCGCCGCCAGCGCCTTGCTGCCCGGGCTCGATCCGCAAGCGGCATTGCCCGGGGAAACCACCGGAGCGGCAGCGACAACCGCGCAATTCGCCGATTTTCTGGCTAAAAGGCAGGGACTTGGGCCGATCGAACCGGAGGCCGAGGCGCCCGCACCTGCCGAACCTGCCCCTCCCGCCAGCCCCGTCGCCGCGCTCCGCGCCGCCCTCGCCCGCGCGCTCGGCGCGGCGGACAGTGCGGCAAGCGGCAGGGAACCCGGCAAGCCGGGCGGCAAGGACTTGCCGGATTTGCCGGAAGCGGGTGCCGAAGTCTCGCTTACGCGCGGCGAAGACCCGGTGCCGGACGACGCGACTGCCTCGACTGCGAACAACGCCGCAGCCGCGCCCGGCGTTGTCGCGCTCGCTCCGGCCCAGGTGGCAGCGACTAACCCGCAAGACGCATCCGGGCCAGTCCTTCGCGAAGCGAATACCCTCGCCGCAGCGCTGCCCGTCGCACCGCATGTGCGGCAAGGTCCGTTCAGCAATAACGCCGCCGCCATGGCGGCTCGCAAACACGTTGACCAAGAGCACCCCATCGTTCCGGCAGACCCGGCTGCCCTTCCCCAAGCAGAACCGGATCGCCAGCCGCAGAGTGTGCAAGCTGGTCCGGCCATCGTCACCGCAACCGCGGATCGCCTCGTCCCGCCCGCAATCGCGCTGCGGACGCTGGCGCAGCTCTCGGAGGCCCTCGCCAAGGCTCCGCCAGCAGCAGCTCCTCCTGTCGCCATGGCGCCGCCGACCCCGATCGCGGGTGAGCTGGCATTGGCAGCGGCCAAACCTGCTGCCCTGCCGGACGCGGCCTTTGCCGAATCCCTCCCCGGACAGGCGCCGCTCGCCGGACTCGCCTTCGCCGGTCAGGCGGCCCGGCTGAAATCGGCGAACCAGGCGGGCGAATCCGGCCCCTCAGAAGCAACCACCGCCTCGCCGGAAACCACCCCCTCGCCCTCCGGCAAAGCGCCCGCGCCCGAAACCGCCAGCCTGGCATCGGCAGCACCGCCACTCGCGGCTTTGAACCCTGCCGACCCGCAGGCGGCGGCCCCTGCCGCCCCGGCAACCACCGCGCCCGCCACCGCCGCCGCTCCCCAGCCGCGCGACATCGCCACGCTGATCGACCGGTTGATCGAGGCGCGCGAGGCGGCGCAGTCCACCCTCGCCCCACAAGCCGTCCAGGCCGCGCTCGCGCATGCGGAATTCGGCAAGGTGTCACTGCAATTTCAACATGATGCCGGTGGAATGACAGTCATGATGGCAAGTGCCGATCCGGATTTTTCGCGCGCGGTTCAGGCCGCCTCGCCCGGGGGGCAGACTGCGAACGACACCGGTGCGCAGCAGCGTCAGGACACGTCCGGCCAGTCATCGGCCAATGCGAGCTTCACCCAGTCGCAATCGCAGCAGCGCGGCCAGTCCGCCGCCCGCGACAGCGCCGATCCGCGCCCTGCTGACAACCCCTCGCCGCGCCAGCGCGATGGCGATGAGCCCTCCGCCCGCAGCGGCATATTCGCCTGAACAGCCGACCTAAACTTGAGAGACCCAAGATGAGCGACGAGAAATCCGAAACCGATGCCAAACCCAAAAAGAAGGGCAAGGGCCTGATCGTCAAACTGCTGCTGGCCCTTGGCCTGACCGGCGCGGGCGGCGGCGGGGTGTTTGCCATGGTCCAGGCCGGGATGATCGGCGGCGGCCATGCCGAGGCCAAGAAGGAAGACAACCGCCCCAAGCTGATCCGGAAGGGCGAGGAAGACCCCTATGCGCCCAAAGCCGAGGGCGGCAAGGAAGGCGAAGCCGCGCCCGAGATCGATGGCGAAGGCGGCAGCGAATACCGCACCGCCTATTACAACTTCACCGACGAATTCACCTCCAACCTGATGAATTCGCAGGCGCTGGTCCAGGTCAGCCTCGCCGCCTCGACCCGCCGCGACGGGCGGGTGCTGCAATGGATGAAGAAGCACGAACTGGCGATCCGCTCGGCGCTGCTGGCGGTTCTGGCGGAGACCCCTGAAGAGGAGGTCTACAGCATCGCCGGCAAGGAGCGGCTGCAAAAGCGGCTGACGGCGGCGATCAACAAGGTGCTGACCGGCACCGAGGGCTTCGGCGGGGTCGATGCGGTCTACTTCAAGTCGTTTCTGGTTCAGTAACCCAAACCAATGAAACCTGAACGATCTTTTATCGCCGAACGGGCATTGGCGCAGCATTGCCCGGAGCTGCTGCGTAGCGCAGCGCCGCCCGCCGATCTGCTCCCGGCGCTGGAAGCTGCGAGCGAGGTTCTGGCGCGCGGGCTGGCCCAGGCGCTCGCTCCGCTGATGGGCGGGGATGCCCCTGCGGTCACCCCCGCGCGCCCGCTCGCATGCGGCTGGGGGGAGCTGGCGGGAACATTCGCCCCGCTGGCGGCGAACAGCCTGCTGGCCTGCGGGCCGGACGACGCGCCGCTGCTGCTGTCGCTCGACGCCGCGCCGGTGCTGGGGCTGATCGACCGCGCCTTCGGCGGGCGCGGCGATGCGCCCGCACAACTGCCCGATGTGTTCCCGCTCTCCGCCGAATTGATGATCGCCCGGCTGGAAGGGCTGTTCATCGGCGCGATGGCCGAAGCCTTCGCCCTGGAAAGCGCGCCGGCAGTCCGCCCGCTGCGCCGCGACGGCAGCATCGACAGGCTGCTGCCCTTCGCGCACGATGTCAGGGTTATTTCCTTAAGCCTTGTAATCGATGAGACATCTGGCGCAAACTGGTCCGCAGTTCTGGTGCTGCCGATGGCCACGCTTGCTCTTCTCGCCGGACCCGCCAGCCAGCGCTCTCCCGCACCGCTCGCCCAGCCGCAGCAGATCGACCCCGCCGCCGAACCGTTCGGCGCCATGCCACTCAGCCTCAGCGCCGTGCTGATCGACATGGCTCTGCCGGTCTCGCTCATTTCCGCGCTCCAGCCCGGGCAAGTGCTCCCCGTCTCGGTCGCCCGCAGCATCCCGCTGAAGGCCGGCGGCAGAACCATCGCCCACGGCGCCATCGGCGCGCTCGACGACCGCGTCGCGGTGCAGATCGTCCAAGCATTTTGACTCACGCAAGGAACCGGCAATGACATTCAATCCCCGCGGCCTCGATTTCCTCAAGGATGTCGATGTGCGCCTATCGGTCGAACTCGGCCGCACCGACATGAGCCTGAAGGACGTGCTCGCGCTCGGCGAGGAGAGCGTCGTCGTGCTCGACCGGCTGACCGACGAGCTGCTCGATGTCCTGGTCAACGGCAAGCCGATCGCCAAGGGCGAGGTGATCGCCGAGGGCGGGCGCTTCGGCCTGCGCATCGTCGAACTGCTCGGCAGCCCGCCGCCCGCCGCCGCCACCGCCAACAGCGTCGGGGAGTAGCGCCGATGCTGTGGTATATCCTCAAGCTCCTGTTCCTGCTGCCGATGATCGGCCTGCTCGCCTGGGGCTGCCTGAAGTTCGCGCAGAAAATGCAGGCGCGGGTTGCGGGCGCAGCCGGGGCGGCAAAGTCGGTGCGGATAATCGAGACGGTGATGCTCTCGCCCAGCCTCAAGCTGGCGGTGATCGAGTTTCACGGGCGCGAGATACTGGTCTCGGCCTCGCGGCAGGGGCTGACCCGGCTGGCGGAAGCGCCCGGGCGGGAGGTTGTGTCGTGAGGATTTTGGCCGCCCTCCCCCTCCTCCTCGCCGCAACCCTCACCCCCACCCTCGCCCAGGCCCAGACCGCCATCCCCGGCGCGCTCGACCGCGCTTTCGGGGCGATGAACGGGGCGCAGGGATCGGGCATGAGCATGTCGCTCCAGCTGCTGCTGATCATGGGGCTGCTGACCATCCTGCCCAGCCTGGTGCTGATGATGACCAGCTTCACCCGCATCCTGGTGGTGCTGTCGATCCTGCGCCAGGCGATCGGCCTGCAGCAATCGCCGCCTAACCAGGTGCTGATCGGGCTGTCGCTGTTCCTCTCGCTGTTCGTCATGGCGCCGACGCTGGAGAAAGTGAACGCCGCCGCCATCGCCCCCTATGCCGCCGGCACGATCAACGCCGAGCAGGCGATCGCGGCGGGCGGCCAGCAGTTCCACAGTTTCATGATCCGCCAGACCCGGCAGCACGATCTCGCGCTGTTCGCCGAAATGGCCAAGGCGCCCAAGTTCGCGCGCGCCGAGGATGTGCCCTTCTCGATCCTGCTGCCCGCCTTCGTCACCAGCGAGCTCAAGACCGCCTTCCAGATCGGTTTCATGCTGTTCCTGCCGTTCCTGGTGATCGATCTGGTGGTGTCCTCGGTGCTGATGAGCCTGGGCATGATGATGATGTCGCCGACGATCGTCTCGCTGCCGTTCAAGCTGCTGCTGTTCGTGCTGGTCGATGGCTGGGCGCTGCTGATGGGCTCGCTGGCGGCGAGTTTCGGGTGATGGAAGCCGCTGATCTCTCGCGATCCTCTCCATTTTTCCGAAGGACAAATGGAGAGGAACTTGGCCGGGTTGTCCCTCAATGAACGAAACCGCCTCCCTCCTCGCCCTCGCCGACCGCATGCTGTGGGTCACCGCGCTGGTCGCCGCGCCGGTGCTGCTCGCCAGCCTTGCCGTCGGCCTGGTCGTCGGCGTGGTCCAGGCGGCGACATCGGTGAACGAGCAAACCCTCACCTTCGTGCCCAAGCTTGCCGTCACCGCGCTGGTGCTGGTGGTGTTCGGGGCATCGATGATGGGGCTGGTCGCCGATTTCACCGAGGAAATCTTCGCCGCCATCGCCGGTTCCGCCGCAGGCACTGCCCCGTGATCCAGCTCTCCTTCGGCTTCGGCGGCATCGAGGCCGAGCTGTGGCGGCTGCTGTTCGTCATGACCCGGATCGGCGCCGCGATGCTGGCCGCGCCGTTTTTCGGCGCAAGCAATGTGCCGCCGCAGGCGCGGGTGATCGCCACCGGTGCGCTGGCGGTGCTGGTCTGCGTCTGGACTCCGGTCGCTGCGCCGCCCGCGCTGTTCTCTGCGCAGGGCATCCTCAGCGTTGCCGGCGAGGTGCTGGTCGGCCTCGCGCTCGGCTTCGTGCTGCAACTGTCCTTCGCCGCGCCGGTCATCGCCGCCGAAATAATCGGCGGGGCGATGGGGATGAGCATGGCGACTGCGGCCGATCCGCACAGCGGCGCGCATTCCCCCGCGCTGGGGCAATATTTCGCGGTGACGCTGACGCTGGTGTTCTTCGCGGTGGGCGGCCATCTGCAATGGCTGTCGCTGCTGGTCGAAAGTTACCGGATTTTCCCGCCGGGCGGCACCTGGCTCGGGGCGGAGCGGCTGGCCGAAATCGCAAGTTTCGCCGCGACGATGTTCGCCACTGCCGTCGCCATCGCGCTGCCGGTGACGCTGATCCTGCTGCTGGTGCAACTCGTCACCGGCGTGCTCAGCCGCTCCGCCCCGGCGCTCAACCTGTTCGCGCTGGGGCTTCCCGCTGGCGTGCTGGCGGGCATCGCCGCGCTGATTATTTCCGCACCGCTGGTGACCGAGCAGATG
Organism: uncultured Alphaproteobacteria bacterium; assembly: GCA_963779195.1. GTDB lineage: Bacteria > Pseudomonadota > Alphaproteobacteria > Sphingomonadales > Sphingomonadaceae > Novosphingobium. Next base: position 67,185 of record CAVZWZ010000004.1, on the reverse strand, counting down.
ACCGATCTCTCGGCAACGGCCATCGCCAATGTGGGCAAAGTGATCGGCCGATGAGCGAGACCGCCGGCGAAAAGTCCTTCGCCCCAACCGCCAAGCGCAAGCAGGACGCCGCCCGCAAGGGCGATGTCCTGCGCTCGCGCGAGCTGACCATCGCCATCGGCATGCTGACCGGCGCGGTCTGGCTGAAGTTCGCCGGGCCATGGATGCTGGAGATCATGGCCGACGCCCTGCGCATCGGCTTCGTCTGGGACCGCGCGGCGATCGAGGACTTTGCCCCCGGGCGCATCCTGACGGCGCTGCTGGCGCTGGCCTTGCCCCCCGTGCTCGTGCTGGGCGGGCTGGTGCTGGCCGGCGCGCTCGCCTCGCAGCTCGGCTTCGGCGAGGGGCGCTGGGTGGGCGGCAATCTGGCGCCGAAAGCCTCGCGGCTTAATCCGCTGGCGGGGCTGAAACGCATGTTCGGCGCGCAGGGCTGGATCGAGATGGGCAAGGGCATCGCCAAGCTGGTGCTGCTGGGAGCCATTGCCTGGCTGTGGGCGCGCGCGCATCTGGCGGCGCTGTTCGGGCTCGGCAGCGGCGCTCTGGGCAGCGATCTCGCTTTCGGCTGGGACGCGATCGTCTCGCTGCTGTTTGCGCTGTCGGCGGGACTGCTGGTCATCGCGCTGATCGATTTTCCGATCCAACTGCTGCGCCGGCTGCTGCGGCTCAAGATGAGCCAGCAGGAAATGCGCGACGAACACAAGGAGGCCGAAGGCTCGCCCGAAAAGAAGGCGGCGATCCGCCAGCGGCAGCGCCAGATCGCCATGGGCGGAGTGGCGAGCGCGATGCGCGAGGCGCAATTCGTCATCACCAATCCGACCCATTTCGCCGTCGCGATGAGCTATGACCCGCTGAAAGCCTCAGCCCCGGTGGTGCTGGCCAAGGGCCGCGGCGACAAGGCGCTGGCGATGCGCGAGCTGGCGGCGGAGTTCGAGGTGCCCTGCCTCGAATTCCCGGCGCTGGCGCGATCGGTCTATTACACCACGCGCGAACGCCAGGTGATCCGCGAGGAGCTGTTTTCGGCGGTGGCGAGCGTGCTGGCCTTCGTCTTCTCGCTCAAACGCGGCGAGGCCCCGGCGCGGCCGTGGGTGGATGTGCCGGTGGCCTTGCGCTTCGATGCTGAGGGGCGGCTGGATCCGGGGGCGGCTTGAGATTGGTTCGCGCGGAGGCGCGGAGGCGCGGAGGCGCGGAGAAGGAAAGAAGAAAGCCGGTTTCGCGCAAAGTCCGCAAAGAGCGCAAAGAGGTAGTTTGCGCCGCAGGCACTTTGAAACTGTCAGCCGCTTCGCTCGGCGCATCGCAGAAATTCGATAGCGGCTTCGCCGCAAGCGCGACATCTTTGCGCTCTTTGCGGACTTTGCGCGAAACCAATTCTTTCTCTTCTCCGCGTCTCCGCGCCTCCGGGCGAACCAATCCCGGCCTTAACCCCGCTCCCAACCCGCCGTCCTAAACCTCATGGAAACCGCCAGCGCCACCAGCTCCGCCACCCAGTCGCTTGTCGCCACGCTTGGCGGCGGCAGCGGGATCGACATGACGGCGCTGGCCGCCAGCCTCGCCGCCGCGCAGTTCGCCGCCCGGTCCGACCGGCTGACGGCCAGGGCGGAAACGCTCGAAAGCCGCATCTCCGCCGCCTCCAGCCTCAAGAACATGCTGCAAAGCCTGTCCACCTCGTTGGGATCGCGGGTGCGAGAGGGCGACCTGTCGCCGCAGCCGCAGATCGCCAATGGCGCGGTGGCCCGGGCGACGCTATCGGGCACGCGCCAGCCGAGCGGCAGCTACACGCTCGAGGTTACCCAGCTGGCGAAAGCGCAGACGCTCGCCAGTCCCGCTTATGCTTCCGCCACCAGCGCGGCCGGATCGGGCACGCTGACGCTGCGCTTCGGCACGGTCGCCGGCGCGGGCTTCACCGAAGACACCGCCCATGCCGCCGTGCCTATCGCGATAGCCAGCGGCGCGACGCTCAGCGACGTCGCCGCCGCGATCAACGGCGCGCGCGCAGGAGTCTCCGCCTATGTCGCCAACACCGTCGATGGCGCAAAGCTGGTGCTCAAGGGCGCGGAAGGCGCGGCCAATGGCTTTGTGCTCGAGGCCAGCGAAACGCTGGGCGAGGAAGGCCTCGCCAATCTCGCCTGGTCCCCCGCCGCCGCGCCGGAGCGGCTGCTGGGCAGCGCCGGCGACGCCGCCTTCAAGGTCGACGGGCTGGCGATGACCGCCAAGAGCAACAGCGTCACCGACGCAGTGCCCGGCGTCACCTTGCAGCTCACCGCCACCAACATCGGCGCGCCGACGACGGTGACGTTCAGCGATCCGGTCGCCGCCATCACCTCGGCGATGCAGGACCTCACCGGCGCGCTCAACGAGATCGCCACCGAACTCGCCAAGGCCAGCGATGCCAAAAGCGGCGAACTGGCTCATGACGACGGCGCACGCACGCTGCGGCGCTCGCTGGCGGCACTGGCGGGAACACTCGTCATGCCAGGCGCGGCCGAAGGCACGCCCCGCACGCTCTCCGACCTTGGCCTGTCGACCCAGCGCGACGGCACCTTCCAGCTTGATGGCAAGCGGCTGGCGGCCACGCTGAAAAGCGATCCGCAGGCCGCCGCCGCGATGTTCACCAATGGCGTCTCCGGCATTTTCGCGACGATCGACGGCATCGCCCGCCGTGCCGCCAGCATCAGCGACCCCGGCTCGCTCAGCGGCTCGATCACCCGCTACACCGCGCAGAAAACCCAGGTCGACAAGGACCTGGCCAAGCTGACCGAAAGCCAGGACGCGCTGCGCGCCCGCCTGACCGCGCGCTTCGCCGTTACCGACAGCCGCGTCGGCAATTCCCGCTCGACTCTGGCCTTCCTGAAGAACCAGATCGATGCGTGGAATGGCCAGAATAACTGATGAAAGCGAAAAACTGACATGCTCGCCCTCCGCTCTCCGCAGGACGCCTACCGCAAGGTCGATTTCGACGCGCGGGTCGAAGGCGCCGACCCGCGCGCCCTGGTCGCGCTGTGCTACGAGCAGCTGATCGCCGCATTGGGCAGCGCCGCCTTCGCGCACGAACGCGCCGACAATGGCCTCAAGAGCAAGTCGCTGACCCGCGCGCTCGCGGCGATCACCGCATTGCAGCTGGGCGTGAATGGATCGGACGGCGTAGCCGGGGCGCTGCGCCAGTTCTTCGAAGCGGCGCGCCGCAGCATTCTCGACAGCGCGCTCGCCTTCGATGCCGCAGCCATCGCGGCGATCCGCCAGGACTGCGCCGACATCCTGCGGGCGATGCAGGCAGCACGATAAGGCCCGGATCGGAGAAGTCCGGCCTCCCGGCTTGCCGCCGGAGATACTCCGAAAATAGGCATATTCTGCGTAATTTGAAGGTCCATTTCGGACTGAACCCCGCGCGCCGCGCCGGGCAAAGTTCGGCATTCCCCTAGGCGTAATTTCTTACGGGGATCGCCATGTATCACGCCACCAGCCTGCTCCTGATCGACAGCGACTCGCGCCGCCGCGCCTCGGTCTGCCACGCGCTGGCCGGCAGCGGCGTCCATGTCGAGCCGTTCGAGGATACCGCCGAAATCAAGCAGCACTGGCCGCGCGCCGGGATCATTCTGGCGGAGGACGATGGCGACACCATCGCCCAGCTGGTCGAACATATGACAGAGGCGGGCAATTGGCTGCCGGTGGTCGCCTTCGCCGAACAGCCCGGCACCCAGCAGGTGGTCCACGCGATCATGGACGGCGCGGTCGATTATCTCGCCTGGCCCGCAAGTTCGGCGGAGATCGAGGCGGTGCTGACGGCGGTCGATACCAATGCCGCGAAGATCGGCAGCCTGCGCCTGCGCGAAGCCCGCGCCCGCAGCCGGGTGCAGAAGCTGACCCGGCGCGAGCGCGAAGTGCTGGCCGGGGTCGCCGGCGGGTTGTCCAACCGGCGGATCGGCGAACAGCTGGCGATCAGCCCGCGCACGGTCGAAATCCACCGCGCCAACATGCTCAACAAGATGGGGGCGAGCCATACCTCCGAGGCGATCCGCATCGCGATCGAGGCGGCGCTGGTGAATTAACCCGCCTTCAGCCCCTTCGCCTTCGCCGGATCCAGCAGCTTGAAGATCCCGTCCACCGAAGCCACCGTCCTGCCGCCCGCCTCGATCAGCCCGCGGATGAAGACCATGCTCGAGGTCTTGCGCACCAGTTCGGGCTGGCAGGTTATGAACTCGCCGATCTGCGCTGCGCCAACGAACTGCACCGCCAGCTGCGCGGTGACGAACAAACCCTTGCCCTCCAGCGCATAGGCGGTGCCCAGCCCCATCGCCATGTCAGCGAAGGTCATCATCGCCCCGCCATGGACGATGCCGAGATTGTCGTTGCCGAGGTGTTCCTGCGCCAGCAGCCCGGCCCAGACCTTGCCGTCGATCACCTTCGAAAACGTCGGCCCGATCGCGGCGGAATAGCGCACCGTCGGCAGTCGCACCCAGCCATCGGCGAGCAGGCTCTCCGCAGTCATTGCCTCAGACAAGCTGATTGCCCAGCCCGGCGGCATGTTTGGCGGCGATATAGCCAAAGCACATCGACGGACCCACCGAAGCCCCCGCGCCCGGATAGACCCGGCCCATCGGCGAGGCGGTGGAAACGCCGGTGGCGTAAAGCCCCTCGATCGCCGAGCCATCGGCGCGGACAACCCGCGAGTTGGCATCGGTCACCACGCCGCCATAGGTGCTGACATCCCCCGGGATCACGTCCACCGCATAGAACGGCCCCTGGCGGATATCGCCCAGCGTCGGGCTGGGATCGCCGAAGGGGTCGCCGAGATAGCGGTCGTAATAGCGCACGCCGCGATCGAAATCGCTGTCCGCGCCCTTATCCATCATCGCGTTCCACCGATCGACCGTGGCCTTCAGCGTCGCGGGATCGGCGCCGATCTTCTCCGCCAGCCCTTCGATGGTGTCGGCGACTTTCAGATAACCGCTGTCATACCAGCTCTGCGGCTTCTTCCTGATCCCGACGCTGCCGGCCAGGGCATATTCCTCCATGAACTGCGCATCCATGATCGCCCAGCTGGGATTGGCGCGCGGACGCTTGAGCATGGTCTCGCAATAGAGCTCGTAGGAGCAGGCCTCGTTCATGTAACGGATGCCGTCCTGATCGACCAGGATCGCATGCGGCTTGGCGGTGACGCCCTGCATGCCGGGGCGGACATATTCCTTCTCCCAGCCGGGCGCGAGCGTGCCGGGGAAGCCGACCATCTCGTCCATCTGCGCCAGCACGCCGCCAATCCGCTCCATCTCGACATGCATCTCGCCGGTGTCGCCCTCGGGCACATTCGACCATTCGGCGCGGGTGCCGGGCATGTATCTGTCGCGCATCGCCTGGTTCTGGGCAAACCCGCCGGCATTGACCAGCACGCCGAGATTGCCGCCGATCCGCCACGGCTTGCCGTCCTTCGCCGTGACCACGCCGGTGACCTTACCATCCTCGACGATCAATTCGGAAACCGGCAATTCGAGGCGGATATCGATCCCCCGAGCAAGCCCGGCCTGGAGCATCCGTCCTTGCAGACATGCCCCCGCAGTCACCCAATGCTTGCCGGTGAGCTTGCCCATCACCACCGCGAAGGCGGTCTTGGCGAACAGCCATTTGATCGCCCAGCTGTGCTTCATCGAGGCGAATTGCATGCCGTCGTCGAGCTTGACCGGCATCTCGATAAAGCCCTGCCGCAGCTTGGGCGCCCAGGCACCCAGCTCCTTCTTGTTGAACGGAGCGGCGACCACCGTGCGGCTGGTGGTGCAGCCGCCGGGGAGGTTGTCGTAATAGTCCGGCCAGAACTTCGACCCCCGCTCCAGCGCGACGCCCTGGTTCAGCAGGAAATCGACCATTTTAGGCGCTTCGTTGACATAGGCGAGGCGCTTTTCGTGGGAGGTGCCCGGCGCATCCGAATCGTCGCCGACAACGGCATCGAGATAGGTGATCGCCTTCTCCGGACTGTCCTCGCCCGGGTCCATGAAGCGGTTGTTGGGAATCCACATGACGCCGCCCGACTTGCAGGTGGTGCCGCCGAAAAACCCGGTCTTCTCCAGCACCACGACGCTCTTGCCCGCCTGCCGCATCAGCATGCCCGAGCTCATCGAGCCCGCGCCGCTGCCGACGACTACCCAGTCGAATGTCTCGTCGAATATTGCCATGTCTGTCCTCGCTTGCCCGTTCTCGCGACGCGCAGTTCGGGGCGCATCGGGTTATTGAGGGACTGATACGGAAGATGCGGGGATTGGCAAGGTGCGGGGGTTGGGGTGGGTGAACTTGACAATTTTTGGCAAACTATGCCATCCATCTCCGCCGGAGATTCCTTATGGCTACCATGAACATTTCCCTGCCTGACCCAATGAAACGCTGGGTCGAGACGCAGAACTCAGACTGGGCGCTATAGCAATGTCAGCGACTATGTCCGCGATCTGATCCGCCGCGATCAAGAGACGATGGACAAGATTGCCCGGCTGCAAAGGCTCGTCGATGAAGGCCGGGCCAGTGGCCTCGGCACCGAGACAATGGACGACATCCGCGCCCGCGCGCTGCGGCAGGCGGAACTGCAAACCTAGCCGTGGGCAGCTACCGGCTGACGCAGGCGGCATCCGACGATCTCGTCACAATTTTCATCGAAGGGCTGGCCCTGTTCGGCCTTGACCAGGCCGACAGATATCATGCTGGATTGGCCCATGCATTCCAGTTCCTTGCCGACTTTCCCCGCGCCGCCAGATTGCGCGAGGAAATCGATCCCCCGGTTCGTGCTTACCGCTATCGTTCGCACATGATCGTCTATGACCTTGCCAGCGATGATGCCGTTATTGTCCTGCGCATTCGCCATGGCCGCGAGGACTGGCTGACCGAGAGCGATGGGGGTTGACTGCGGGACAATGCCCGCAACAGCTTTCGAGCGCTGAGGTCCTCATCCTTGCATCTCCTTCGCGCCCTCTTATGACGGCGACAAACCGGAGAGGCCCAGTCCATGTCCACAACATCACCCCCCCTGCCCCAATTCAACGAACTGCTGCTCGAACGCCAAGGCCGTTTGCTGCGCCTCACCTTCAATCGCCCCGATGCGATGAATGCGATCAACCTCGCGCTGCACGACGAGCTCGCCGAGGCCCTGTGGTTCTGCCAGGGCGATCCCGATTCGGACCTGATCGTCATCACCGGCGCGGGCCGGGCGTTTTCCGCCGGGGGCGATCTCGATCACCTCAAGCGCAACGCCGAGACCCCGCGCCTGTTCGACCACGAAGCGCGCATGGCCAAGCGCATCGTCTATACCATGCTCGATATCGACAAGCCGGTGATTTGCCGGCTCAACGGCCACGCCGTCGGCCTCGGCGCGACGATCGCGCTGCTGTGCGACATTATCTACGCCGCCGAAGGCGCGAAGATCGGCGATCCGCACGTCGGACTGGGGCTGGTGGCGGGCGATGGCGGCGCGGTGATCTGGGCGCAGCGGATCGGCCTCGCCCGGGCCAAGGAATATCTGTTCACCGGCGAGCTGCTCACCGCCGCGAAGGCCGCCGAGATCGGGCTGGTCAACCACTGCGTGCCGCTGGACGAGCTGGACGCGGCGGTGGACGCCTTCTGCGCCAAGCTGCTGGCCGGATCGATGAACGCGATCCGCATGACCAAGCTGCTGACCAACCTCGAACTCAAGCGGATCGCGCATGCGGTGATGGAAACCGGCATCGCGCTGGAAAGCCTCAGCGTGCGGCATCCCGATCACCTCGAAGGGGTGATGGCGCTGCGCGAGAAGCGCAAGCCGGTGTTCGGGGGCTGACCGGCTGGACCCCTCCACCACCCCGGATCAAGTCCGGGCGGCCCCCTCCCCATTCATGCGGAACGGGGAGGAATTGGACACCCCTAGTTCCTCCCCGTTCCGCAAAGCGGAATGGGGAGGGGGACCGCCGCCGCAAGCGGTGGTGGAGGGGTAAGGCCTCGCTGCCTCACCCAACCCCCTTCACATAGTCCCCGCATTCGACAAACAGCGCGGTATAGGTCGTCGCGTCATCCGTAGCGGTGCCTGGCGTCAGCTTGCCCGCCTGCGCCGCAGCGCCGACAGCGGCCAGATAGGCGCCCGGATCGTCGCATTCGATATCGTAGATCGCCAGGAACTGGTTGGTATCCGCGCCCATCATCTTGGCGACCAGCTGGAACCTTTGCGCGCCCTGCGATCCGGCGAAGGAGGTCATCTCGGGCAGATGGGTGTTCTGATACCAGTCATGGAATTCGGCTTCCTTGCCCGGGGTCGGGGTGGTCAGCGCGACGATCTTGCATTTGGGCATGAGGGCATCCTCCGTTGGTTGTGAGCGGCTTGTTAAAGCGACGCGATTTGCGCATATTCGCGGGCGCAACGTCAAGCGAGGATTGCCATGGCCACGATTGCCGAAGCGCGCACCCTTCCGCGCTTCACCACCGCGCCGCTGACGCCGCGCATCGGCGCGGAGATTTGCGGCATCGATCTGCGCGAAGAACTGGACGACGATACCATCGCCGACCTCCGCACCGCTCTGCTGATCTACAAGGTGATCTTCTTCCGCGCTCAGGACATCAGCGAGGACCAGCACATCGCCTTCGCCCGTCGCTTCGGCGATCTGGAAGTGCATCCGATCACGCCCAAGGATCAGCCCCACCCCGAAATCTTTCACCTCAAGACCCGCCGGACCTGCCCCCCGGCAGCAAGATCGAGGCCGATCTGTGGCACAGCGACGTCACCTGGCGCGCCGAGCACTCGCTCGGCTCGGTGCTGCGCGCGCGGATCATGCCCGACGTCGGCGGCGACACCATGTTCGCCGATATGGCCGCCGCCTATGAGGGCCTGTCGCCGGCGCTGAAGGAGTGGATCTGCGGGCTGACGGCAGTGCATGACGGCAGCGTCTTCGCCACGTTGCAAGGCAAGCCGAAGGAGAGCTTCTGGGAAGAATTCCCGCCGCAGCGCCACCCGGTGGTGCGCACCCACCCCGAAACCGGCGAGCGCGCGCTCTATGTCAACTGCGCCTTCACCACCCACATCGACGGGCTGAGCGACAAGGAAAGCGCCTGGCTGCTCGATCATTTATATGCGCAAGCCTCGCGCCCGGAATATCAATGCCGGTTCCGCTGGAAGCAGGATTCGATCGCCTTCTGGGACAACCGGGCGTGCCAGCACTATGCGGTGGCGGACTATTACCCGGCGATGCGGGCGATGGAGCGGGTGACGGTGGCCGGGGACCGGCCGTTCCTCGATCCGGCTCGACCTTAGGCCAGCCTGCCGAACGCCCCCTCGCCCGCATAGACCGCCGCGTCGCCCAGTTCTTCCTCGATGCGGATCAGCTGGTTGTATTTCGCCAGCCGGTCCGACCGGGCGAGCGAACCGGTCTTGATCTGCCCGCAATTGGTCGCCACCGCCAGATCGGCGATTGTTGCATCCTCGGTTTCACCGGAACGGTGACTCATCACTGCGGTATAGCCATTGCGCTGGGCGATCGACACCGCCTCCAGAGTCTCGGTCAGCGTGCCGATCTGGTTGACCTTGACCAGCAGCGAATTGGCGAGGCCCTTGCCGATGCCCATGGTCAGCCGCCTGGGGTTGGTGACGAACAGATCGTCGCCGACCAGCTGCACCTTGCTTGCCCACCTTGTCGGTCAGCGCCTTCCAGCCCTCGAAATCGTCCTCGCTCATGCCGTCCTCGATCGAGCGGATCGGATAATCGTCGCACAGACTGGCGAGGTAATCGGCCATTTCCACCGGCGACAGCGACAGCCCCTCGCCGCTGATCTCGTATTTGCCGGCCTTGAAGAACTCGGTCGCGGCGCAGTCGAGCGCCAGCGCCACCTCCTTGCCCGGCACGAAGCCGGCCTTCTGGACCGACTCCATGATGAAATCGAGCGCCGCCCGCGTGCTGGCGAGGTTCGGCGCGAAACCGCCCTCGTCGCCCACCGCGGTCGCCAGACCCTTGTCGTGCAGGCCCTTTTTCAGCGTGTGGAAAATCTCCGCGCCCCAGCGCACCGCTTCGGCCAGGCTCGGCGCGCCGACCGGCATGACCATGAATTCCTGGAAGTCGATCGGATTGTCGGCATGCTCGCCGCCATTGATGATGTTCATCATCGGCACCGGCAGGACATGCGCCGAGACCCCGCCGATGTAGCTGTAGAGCGGCAGTCCGCGCGCGTTCGCCGCCGCCTTGGCCGCCGCCAGGCTGACACCGAGGATGGCATTGGCCCCGAGGCGCTTCTTGTTCTCGGTGCCGTCCAGCTCGATCATCGCCAGGTCGATATCGCGCTGGTCCTCGGCGTCGAGGCCGAGCAGCCGGTCGGAAATCTCGCCGTTCACCGCCGCGACGGCCTGCAAAACGCCCTTGCCGAGATAACGCTGCTTGTCGCCGTCGCGCAGCTCCACCGCCTCATGCGCGCCGGTCGATGCGCCCGAGGGCACCGCCGCCCGCCCGAAGCTGCCATCGTCGAGCAGCACATCGACTTCGACCGTGGGATTGCCCCGGCTGTCGAGAATTTCGCGGCCGTGGATGTCGATGATTGCGGTCATTGCGGGTTAACCTCCTGAAGGCAAAGGGAGAGGGCGTTTGTTTGGCGCGCTCCTAGGCAGAAGAACCTTTTTCGGCAAGTTGCATTGCCGCATCTTGTGTCGCAGAGTGCGCTTCCCATCTTCACCCGCAATGCCCCGTCCCGGGGCGGAGGACAGAGACATGGCCGATCCCACACCTGCAAAGCCCCGCAAGCCCGCCGCCGCCAAGGCCAGCGCCGCCCCCGCTCCCGTCGCCAAGGAGCGATTCGCCAAGGCGATCGAGGAAGCCAAGGCCGGCGTCCAGGCGCTGACCCAGGAAGCGCAGGAGCGCGCCGGAACCTATCGCGAGAAAGCCGCAGGCGCGAGCAGCGAGTGGATCGACGAAGCCAAGGTGATGAGCGAGCAGGCCAGGGAAAAGGCCTTCATCCTCGCCAACGAGGGCAAGGCCAGGACCAGCGAGGCGATCTCCGGCCTCGGCAAGCTGGTCGAGGACAACGCCGCCGTCATCGACGAGAAGGTCGGCGCGAAATACGGCGATTACGCCCGCACCGCCGCGCGCGGCATGCAGGACGCCGCCACCAAGATCGACCAGAAGGATCTGGGCGAGCTGGGCGAGGACGCCAAGGAATTCGTCCGCAAGAGCCCGGGCATCGCCGTGGGCATCGCCGCCGCCGCCGGTTTCGTGCTGGCGCGGCTGTTCAGGCGGTCGGGCAACTGATCTGCCGCCTGCGCCGCTCATGAAGGACGACGTCTCGTCCCTGCCGAAGCCCGAAGTCGAGACCGGCGACGCCGCCGCAGAGCGCTCGCTGGCGCAGGATCTGCGCCAGCTGGTCGATGACGGGCGGGCGCTGGCCGAGGCCGAGCTTGCCTATCAGAAGTCGCGCGCGGCGCTGGCGGGCAGCCACGCCAGGACCATCGCCATCCTCGCCGGCCTGGCGGCGGCGCTGATGTTCTGCGCCCTGCTGGCGCTGACCGTCGGCCTGGTCTGGTCGCTGACGCCGCTGCTCACCGCCTGGGGCGCGACCGGCGCGGTGGCGGGCGGACTGCTGCTCGCCGGGCTGGCTTGCGCCTTTGCGGCGGGCGCCAGCTGGCGGCGCATGGCGCGGCGGCTGATCGACCGGGGCACCGCCGAATGAGCCATCCGGTCCGCCAGCTCGGCGAGGCGCGCACCGCCCGCGACGCCGCCCGCGCCGCTTTCGACGCGCGGCTCGCCCAGGTGCGCGGCGATCTCGAGGCGCGCGGGATCGGCGGACGCGTTGCCCACAAGCTGGGCGACGATGCCCGCGACGGGCTGGATCGGGCGCTCGAGGTAGCGGGCGAAAGCAAGACGGTGATTGCAGGCACTCTCGCCGCATTGGCGCTGTGGTTCCTGCGCAATCCGATTATCGACTGGATCGAACAGCAATTCGGCGACGATGCGCCGGAAAACGACAAGGATGACCGAGATGAATGACATCGTGACCCGCGAGCCCGAAGCCCTCGAACGGGTCGAAACCGAAGCAGCGGAGGAAACCACCCCCGAAAGGCTGGTCCAGTTCGCCCGCGCCAACCCCGGCAAGATCATCGCCGGCGGCCTCGCGCTCGGCGTGCTGGCGGGCGCGCTGCTGCGCCCGGGCTCGGCGCGCAAGCTGGCCAAGGGCGCTTTGGCGGCGGCGGCGGTCGGCGGCGAGGCCGGTCTCGCCTGGGCCAAACACGCGCGCGACAAGGCGCAGGCGGTATCCGGCGAGGCGGTGGAGCAGCTCGGCGAGCTCGGCGACAGCGCCGGCGAGCACAGCCGCCGCCTGCACCGCCGCGCTGCTGCGGCCGCCGGCAGCGCGACCGGCGCCGGGATAGACCTGGCGCGCGCCGCGATCCGGCTGGTGGGGTCGCTGCGGCGGTAGGGCAGCTTGCGATCCTGTCGCAAAACGCTATCACAAAAGGCCTCTCTCCCTCCCCCGGAAGCAGGCCTAAAACATGCAGAAACTTCACCTCGTCATGGGCGGGCGCGTCCGCGACCCGCAGACCCTCGAATTCGTCGATCTCGACAAGATGGACATGGTCGGCGTCTATGGCGACTATGCCAGCGCCGAAGCAGCCTGGAGTTCGAGCGCCCGGCGCACGCTCGACGATGCCGAGATGAAATATGTCATCGTCCATCTGCACCGGCTGCTGGAGCCGGATTTGCCTGCGGGCGATGCCAGCGCGTCACACTGATCAGACCCCGCTTCACCCCTCCCCGCCGGGGAGGGGTGAATGCTCAAATGAACTCGATGTTCTTCACCAGATAGCAGCGATCGCCCGATGGCACGGTAACCTCGATCTCTTCCTCGACCCTGCGGCCGATCAGCGCCTTGCCCAGCGGCGAGGCGTAGCTGATCCGGCCGACCTTGGCGTCCGCCTCATAGGGGCCGACGATCTGGTAGCGCACCGGCTTGTCGTCGTCGTCGAGCAAAGTGACGGTCGCGCCGAAGATGATCTTGTCGCCCGACAGGGTCGCCGGATCGATGATCTGCGAGCGGCTGACGCGGTCCTCCAGATCGCCGATCGACGCCTCGACCTGGCCCTGGCGTTCCTTGGCGGCGTGATATTCGGCGTTTTCCGACAAGTCGCCATGCGCGCGGGCTTCCTCGATCGCCTCGACGATCCGCGGCCGCTCCTCGCGCAGCGCTTTCAGCTCGGCGGTGAGCCTTTCATAGCCTTCCGCCAGCATCGGCAGCTTCTCGACACTTGCCATTCTAGTTCGTCCTCCATGCGCCGGCATTGCAGCGACTAATACCCCGCCCGCTTCCCCCATGGGAAACGGGTTCGCCCAGCAGGCCTGTCGGGGGAACGCGTTCGTTACTGGCTATAATAGTCCTGTAACGAGCGCACTTCAAGTTTGGCGCCGCGCAGCGCCTCGATTGCCTGTGCAGTGGCCAGCGAAGCCGCCGCAGTGGTGAAATAGGGCACCTTGCCATGCAGCGCCGCCTGGCGGATCGATTGCGAGTCTTTCAGGCTCTGCCAGCCCTCGGTGGTGTTGAAGATCAGCGCCACGCCGCCATCGATGATCCGGTCGACGATATGCGGACGGCCTTCCGCCACCTTGTTGACCCGCTCGACCGGCATGCCGGCATCGGCGAGGTATTTCTGCGTGCCGCCGGTGGCGATGATGCTGAAGCCGAGCTCGACCAGCCTGCCCACCGCCTGCAAGATCGTCGCCTTGTCGCCGTCCTTGACCGAGACGAAGGCCACTCCGCCATCTGGCAACAATGTGCCCGCGCCAAGCTGCGATTTGGCAAAGGCGGTGGCGAAGTCGCGGTCGATCCCCATCACTTCGCCGGTCGATTTCATCTCGGGGCTAAGCACCGGATCGACTCCCGGGAAGCGGGCGAAGGGGAACACCGCCTCCTTCACCGCCATATAGGGCAGCTCGCGCTTGAACGGCGGGAAACTGGAGAGCTTCTCGCCCGCCATCACCCGCGCGGCGATCTTGGCCACCGGCTGGCCGATCGCCTTGGCGACGAAGGGCACGGTGCGGCTGGCGCGCGGGTTGACCTCGATCAGGAACACCTCCTGTCCGGCTGGCCCCGCCTGCACTGCGAACTGGATATTCATCAGCCCGCGCACTTTCAGCGCCTTCGCCAGCAACTCCGCCTGACGCTCCATCTCGGCGACGATTTCGGCGGAGAGGCTGTAGGGCGGCAGGGTGCAGGCGCTGTCGCCCGAGTGAATGCCGGCCTCCTCGATATGCTGCATCACGCCCGCGACCACCACCTGATCGCCGTCGCACAGCGCATCGACATCGCATTCGATCGCATCGCGCAGATACTGGTCGATCAGCACCGGCGAATCGCCCGAGACCTGCACGGCGGTGGCGATATAATCGTCGAGCTGGGCGACCGAATCGACGATCTCCATCGCCCGCCCGCCCAGCACATAGGAGGGGCGGATCAGCACCGGGAAGCCGATCTTCTCGGCCACCGCGACCGCCTCGTCGCGGCTGCGGGCGATACCGTTCTCGGGCTGCTTGAGCTTCAGCTTGTCCACCAGCGCGGAAAACCGCTCGCGGTCTTCGGCCAGATCGATGGCATCGGGCGAAGTGCCCAGGATCGGAATCCCGGCATCCTCCAGCGCCTGCGCCAGCTTGAGCGGCGTCTGCCCGCCGAACTGGACGATGACCCCGTGCAGCGTGCCGTTCGGACATCTCGACCCGCAGTATCTCCAGCACATCCTCGGCGGTCAGCGGCTCGAAATAGAGCCGGTCGGAAGTGTCGTAATCGGTGCTGACCGTCTCCGGGTTGCAGTTGATCATGATCGTCTCGTAGCCCGCTTCCGACAGCGCGAAACAGGCATGGACGCAGCAATAGTCGAACTCGATGCCCTGGCCGATGCGGTTGGGCCCGCCGCCAAGAATGACCACCTTCTTCCGGTCCGACGGCGCGGCTTCGCATTCGGGTGCGCCAAAGGCCGGGGCCTCATAGGTCGAGTACAGATAGGGCGTGATCGCCTCGAACTCGGCGGCGCAGCTGTCGATCCGCTTGAACACCGGATGCACATCCAGCTTGTGGCGCAGGGCGCGCACTTCCTGCTCGCTGGTCGCCCCGGCCATCGCCCGCAGGGCATCGTGCAGCAGGCCCGAGCGGCGCGCCTGGGTCTCGCCCAGCCCGCCCGCGACATGCACCGAGCGCACCGCCAGCGTCGCCAGCCGCTTGTCGGAAAAGCCCATCGCCTTCAGCCGCCGCAGCCCTGCCGCATCGCCCGGCAGGCCATCGGCGTTGATCCGGGCTTCCTCGGCGATAATCTCGTGAATGTGCCGCAGGAACCAGGGATCGTAATGGGTGATCGCCTGGACATCCTCGACCGAAAAGCCCTCGCGGAAGGCCTGGGCGACGATCAGCAGCCGGTCGGGCGTCTGGCGCGAGAGCGCGGCGGTGATCAGATCGCGCGCCGCGCCTTCCAGCTCGACCACCCGGTTGAACCCGTCGAGTCCGGTCTCCAGACCGCGCAGCGCCTTTTGCAGGCTTTCCTTGAAATTGCGCCCGATCGCCATGACCTCGCCGACCGACTTCATCGCGGTGGAGAGCAGCGGCTCGGCGCCCTTGAACTTCTCGAAGGCGAAGCGGGGGATCTTGGTGACGACGTAGTCGATGCTGGGCTCGAAACTGGCCGGGGTCGCCCCGGTGATCTCATTGGTCAGCTCGTCGAGCGTATAGCCCACCGCCAGCTTGGCCGCGACCCGGGCGATCGGGAAGCCGGTCGCCTTGGAAGCCAGCGCGGAGCTGCGCGAGACCCGCGGGTTCATCTCGATGACGATCAGCCGCCCGTCCTTGGGATTGACCGCGAACTGGACATTGGAGCCGCCGGTCTCGACCCCGATCTCGCGCAGCACCGCAATGCTGGCGTTGCGCATGATCTGGTATTCCTTGTCGGTCAGCGTCAGCGCCGGGGCGACGGTGATCGAATCGCCGGTGTGCACCCCCATCGGATCGACATTCTCGATCGAGCAGATGATGATGCAATTGTCGTGGCGGTCGCGCACGACTTCCATCTCGAACTCTTTCCACCCCAGCAGCGATTCCTCGATCAGCACTTCGGTGGTCGGCGAGGCATCGAGGCCGGAGCGGACGATAGCCTCGAACTCGGCCTTGTTATAGGCGACCCCGCCGCCGGTGCCGCCCAGGGTGAAGCTGGGCCGGATGATCGAGGGCAGCCCGGTGCGCTCCAGCACGGCGAAAGCCTCGTCGACCGAATGGGCAATGCCGGAACGGGCGGATTCCAGCCCGATCTTGTCCATCGCGTCGCGGAACTTCATCCGGTCTTCGGCCTTGTCGATCGCTTCGGCATCGGCGCCGATCATCTTGACGCCGAGCCGGTCGAGCGTGCCGTCGTTGAACAGCGCCAGCGCGGTGTTGAGCGCGGTCTGCCCGCCCATCGTCGGCAGCACCGCGTCGGGGCGCTCCTTCTCGATGATCTTCGCCACGATCTCGGGGGTGATCGGCTCGATATAGGTGGCGTCCGCCATGTCCGGATCGGTCATGATCGTCGCCGGGTTGGAGTTGACCAGCACGACGCGGTAGCCCTCCTCGCGCAGCGCCTTGATCGCTTGCGTTCCCGAATAGTCGAACTCGCAGGCCTGGCCGATGACGATCGGGCCGGCGCCGATGACGAGGATCGAGGAAATGTCTGTGCGTTTGGGCATGGGTTTGGCCGATAGTCCTAGTTGCTCAGCGCGGCAAAGGCCGCTTGCCAGAAATCCGCGCCGCCGTCCCCGGCCTGCGCCAGCACCGCGTCGCCCGCCATCAGCGCGGCAAGCGCCGCCTTGTAACCATCGGGCTGATACTGGTGCATCGTCCCGCCGAATTTCTGATCCTTGTTGGCGAAGCCGCCGTTGTCGATCATGTGCGCAAGGTAAGCCTCGCCCACCGCCGCCGCCTCGCCCTGCGCCGCCTGCGCCGAACGGGCGCACCGCCTGGCGGATCTTGTCGCTGACCATCATCGTCAGTTCCCCGCGCGGCCACCAGCGCCCGACCATGGCGAAATCGGATGCGCCGTTGGCCAGCCAATAGGCGAGGACATGGGCCTGGAGGGGGGTGAGATCATTCATTGACAGCTTTGCCTTCCTTGCATACATTGATTGCATTGCAATCGAATTGGAATTCGTCGTGGCCAGTCTGACCGTCAGAAACATTCCCGAGGACGCCAAGCTGCGCTTTCGCCAGATCGCGGCGGCGCATGGGCGCTCGATGGAAGAACATCTGCGCCAACTGGTTATCGATGCTGACGCCGCCGGCGCGCCGCATGCCAACCATGTCGCCGAAGCGCGGCATGAATTCGGGCATCCAAAATCGGGGGAAGAGATCGTGCGTGAATTGATCAAAATCGCCGATGGTGCTGGCGAAGGCGTGTTCGACAAGGGCAAATATGCCGAAATTCGCTTCATGACTGCCAAAGACGCTATCGCCGAACTTCGCCGGCTGGCGAATGGCGTCGGCTTCGATGCTCCGCCGCGCCTCAGCACCGAACTGGAAGCGCCGCAGTTTTGATCCTGGTCGATACCAATGTGTGGAGCGAACTGACCAAGCCACGCGGCAATCCTGCCGTGCTGGCCTGGCTGGAAGCCAATGATGACGAGCTTGCCTTGTCGACTCTGGTGATCGCGGAAATCCGTTTCGGGATCGAACTGCTGGAAGCGGCGCACAAACGCGAATTTCTGGAGGCCTGGCTGGAAGGGCTTGAATCGCGCTACTACAGCCAAACATGGCTGTTTGGTGTGGACGATGCGTATCACTATGGCCGCCTCGCCGCGCTTCCCGAAGTGAAGGCCCGCAAGCCGCAGGTGATCGACATTCAGCTTGCCGCGCAAGCGCTGGCGCGCGACTGCGCAATTGCGACGCGGAACTTCGCTGACTTTGCCTGGACCGGGGCGAGGCTGGTGAACCCCTGGGAGGGGTGAAGTTCATGTCAGCTGGCTCCGGATTGGGGCGGAATGTTGGTTGGACTGCATTTTTGTGCTATGATCGAGGCGAAATGGAGACGTGTTCCGACTAGAAAATCGAAAAAGCCGCCCCGCCCTGACGATTGGGTCGATGAACTGATCGCGATGACGCGGCCTGGCATCGATATGGTCTTGTGGGATGAAAGGACCGAAGCCTTGGATCACTACCACGTGAACATTCCCGACGAAGCGGTCAAGGAGACGCTGCGCGAAGCCGCCGAAGCGCATGGTCGGACGGTGGAAGAGGAAATCCACGAGATTGTGAAGAGCAGCCTTGCAACCAATCCACCCCGGCGTCCCAAGTATCCACCGGGTATGGAACCCCTGCCCGGAGAGGGCATGGGAACTTGGCTTCACCGCATCAGCCGTCCGGGTTTCGAATTTGAAATCGAACGGGACCGCACACCGCATGAAGGCTTCGAGCTTTGATATTGGTCGATACCAATGTCTGGAGCGAGCAACTGAAGACAGTCCGGGACGAACGGATTCTCGAATGGACCGATGCGCACGGCGAGCAATTGTGCCTGTCGTCAATCGTGCTGGGGGAGCTGCGATTATTCGTCGCAAAGCAGGACGAAGGTAAACGCAAGGAAGCGATGGACGAACTGCTTGCCGCAATTGTTGCAGCGACATCGGACCGGTTTGCCGGGTTTGGCGAGGCTGAAGCGGCAGCCTATGGCGAATTGATGGCACGCATGCGGCGGGCCGGCACACCGCTACCCCTGATCGACGGGTGGATATCTGCACAAGCACTTGCCAACGGTCTGTCAATTGCCACGCGCAATGTGAAGCATTTTGAACCCACCGGATTGACAGTGATAAACCCCTGGGAAGCGTAAGCCCGAGAGGCTGATGCGCGCGTCCCGCGCGCTCCCCCACCCCCGGCCCCTCGCTCCGCTCATCCTGAGCTTGTCGAAGGACGGGGAGGGGGGAAGAGAGGGTGTGGATTGGGGGGATGGCGGGGTTGGGCATGTTAGCCTTCTTTAACCCTAAACACGGAGTCAGAAATTGTTCCGCGCTTATCGGGCAGCGTCATTGTCCAATTGTCATCATTCGGCTGCAGAAGGGCTCTTTCGCCGTCTTGCCAATGAAAGTTGGCAAAAAGCCATGACACACCATGGTCGCTAACCACCACTCCCGGCTCACCATTTATTTCGGCCATATCAATCATTTGCAAACGCAGCAGAGTTTCGATTGAGTGATCGAACTGCATGGCAGACATATAGCCTCCAGCGGTCAGGCTATTTCGGACACGGTTCATTTTTCTCGAAGCGGGCTTTTCGCTAGCTGAGCGCGAGTAGACAGACATGAGAACAGCCAAATCGGCTTCGCGCTGGCAGATCACTATGATCGCCTCCCCAACATCCCCACAAACCGCTCGAACAAATAAAACGAATCCTGCGGCCCCGGGCTCGCCTCCGGGTGATACTGCACCCCGAACGCCCGCTTGCCCTTCACCGCGATCCCGCAGTTCGAGCCATCGAACAGCGACACATGCGTCTCCTCCACGCCCTCGGGCAAAGTCGCCCCGTCCACCGCAAAGCCGTGGTTCATCGAGGTGATCTCGACCACGCCGTCCTCCAGCCGCTTGACCGGGTGATTGGCGCCGCGATGCCCCTGGTGCATCTTGGTGGTCGAGGCCCCCGCCGCCAGCGCCAGCATCTGGTGGCCGAGGCAAATCCCGAACACCGGCACATCGCGCGCCAGCAGCCCCTGGATCACCGGCACGGCATAGGCCCCGGTGGCCGCCGGATCGCCCGGACCGTTGGACAGGAACACGCCGTCGGGCTTGAGCTTCAGCACCGCCTCGAGGCTGGTCTGCGCCGGCGCCACCGTCACCCGCGCGCCGGCCTTGACCAGATTGCGGAAGATGTTGTCCTTGGCGCCGAAATCCAGCGCCACGACATGCGGCCGCTTGTCGCGCGGCGAGCGCGCATAGCCCTTGCCCAGCGCCCAGACGCCGCCTTCCCAGCCCTCCTGGCTGCTCCGCGACACCACCCGGGCGAGGTCCATGCCCTCCAGCCCCGGCCAGTCCCGCGCGCGCTTGACCAGCGCCGCCAAGTCGAATTTGCCGTCCGGATCATGCGCGATCACCGCATTGGGCGCGCCGCTCATGCGGATGCGGCGGGTCAGCGCGCGGGTGTCTATCCCCGCGAGGCCGATCTTGCCCTTGGCCTTGAGCCAGTCGCCGAAGCTGCCGCGCGCGCGGAAGTTGGACGGCTCGGTGACATCCTCGCGCACCACGCAGCCGACCGCGCCATCGACCGCGCTCTCGACGTCCTCGTCGTTGACCCCGACGTTGCCGATATGCGGGAAGGTGAAGGTGACGATCTGCGCGGCGTAGCTGGGATCGGTCATCACCTCCTGATAGCCGGTCATCGCGGTGTTGAAGCAGACCTCGCCCACCGCGCTGCCGCTGGCCCCGAAACCCCGGCCCCACAGCGCGGTGCCATCGGCGAGCACCAGAACGCCCGTCGCGCCCTTTGGGGGGGACGCGTGCGAAGAGGCGGGGTCGGCCATGGTGGCGCTCCGTGTGCTGGGTTCTGGCGATAGTGCTAAGGGGTGGCCGCTATACCCCGCCCCGCCAATGGTCAACCTAGGAAAGCGGCAAAAACCCCGCTAGGAAGGCCGCATTGCGCTGTTCCATACAGCTGTCCCCAATTTTTGGCCACAGGAATCAGGAAACCATGATCCGCGACTCGATCAAGGCCGCGCAGGTGGCGGCAATGAAATCCGGCGACAAGGCCCGGCTGGGAGCGGTGCGGCTGATGCTCGCCAAGCTGAAGGACCGCGACATCGAACTGCGCACATCTTCGCAGGTGCCCGATGACGATGTGCTGGTGGTCGAAGTGCTGCAGAAGATGGCCAAGCAGCGCCGCGAATCGATTGGCATGTATGAGGCGGGCGGGCGGCAGGAGCTGGCCGACGCGGAAAAGGCCGAGCTGGCGACGATCGAGGAGTTCCTGCCAAGCCAGCTGGGCGAGGCGGAAACCGTCGCGGCGATCGAGGCGATCAAGGCCGAACTGGGCGCGTCTTCGGTCAAGGACATGGGCAAGGTCATGGCCGAGCTGAAAGCGCGGCATGGCAGCGAGCTGGATATGAGCAAGGCCAGCGGGCTGGTGAAGGCGGCTTTGGCCTAGCTCCCCTCCCGCTTGCGGTCGCAGAAAGACGCTGGTCTGTATCGACAACTCGCCCAGTCGGCGCGATAGAGAGGGCATGAGCCTTACACCTCAATGGCTGGACGAATTGCGTTCCCGGGTCTCGCTCTCGGGCGTGATCTCGCGCACCACCCGGCTGACCAAGGCGGGGCATGAGTTCAAGGCCTGCTGCCCGTTCCACAACGAGAAAAGCCCTAGCTTCACTGTCAATGATTCCAAGGGCTTCTATCATTGTTTTGGGTGTGGAGCCCACGGCGATGCGATCCGCTGGATGACCGACCAGCGCGGGCTGTCGTTCATGGATGCAGTCAAGGAGCTGGCCAGCGAAGCGGGCATGGAAGTCCCCGCCCCCGATCCGCGCGCGGCGCAGGTGGCGGAAGAACGCGACTCGCTGCACGACGTGATGGCGGCGGCGCAGGCGTGGTTTGTCGAGCGGCTGGCCTCGAGCGAGGGCGAAAAGGCGCGGGCCTATCTGGCGACGAGGGGCTTCGATGCGCATACCGTGTCGCGCTTCGGCTTCGGCTATGCGCCGGAGGGGCGGCAAGCGCTGAAAGCGGCGTTGAAGCAGTTCCCCGAGGAGAAGCTGATCGAGGCGGGCCTGCGCATCGCGGTCGATGACAAGGATCCCTACGACCGCTTCCGCTCGCGCCTGATGCTGCCCATCGAGGACGCGCGCGGGCGGGTGATCGCCTTTGGCGGACGCATTCTCGACGCGGCCAAAACAGACGCGCCCAAATACCTGAACTCCCCCGACACTCCGCTGTTCGACAAGGGCCGCACGCTCTACAATCTCCACCGCGCCGGACCCGCCTCGCGCCAATCGGGGCGGCTGATCGTCGTCGAAGGCTATATGGACGTGATCGCGCTGGCCGCCGCCGGGATTGGCGACGCCGTCGCCCCGCTTGGCACCGCGCTGACCGAGCGGCAGATCGAGCTGCTGTGGCGGCTGGTCGAGACCCCGGTGCTGTGCTTCGACGGCGATGCCGCCGGCCAGCGCGCGGCGATGCGCGCAGTGGTGCGGGCTTTGCCCATGCTGCGACCGGCGCATTCGCTGCGCATAGTGCAGCTGCCCGCAGGCATGGACCCCGACGATCTGGTCAAGCGCGACGGCACGGCGGGAATGGAGCGACTGCTTGGCGAGGCGAAAGAGCCTGCTCGATACGCTGTGGGAGCATGAACGCGACGCCGCACCGCTGATACCCCCGAGGACAAGGCGGGGCTGAAGGCGCGGCTGATGGCGCATGTCGAGACCATTGGCGATCGCGACATCCAGGCGCTGTATCGGCGCGATTTGTTGAAGCGGTTCTCCGACTTTGCTTTTCCCAAGCGCGACTGGTCAGCTCATGGTAATGTCGTAGATATCACAGAACCGAAGGCTTGCAGCTACGCAACGCAGATCGGACTTGGCCAGACATTTTTCTCCAGCTGCATTCTACCGTGCCAGCCCAGACCTTATCAAACGCAATTCCAACACGTCAGATAGGCGATCGCCATCTCCATCGGAGGCTCGGTGCGGCAATAACCGCAGGCTTTTACGATTTCCATCATTTTCGCTGATCTATGCGGAAACCCTGACCAGTGTTTTAGATATTGACCCCAGGCTGGATAGCTATAATAGACGCTGTTTTTGAGTTAGATATTGTTAGTTCTCAGCATCTAATCGATATACTGGCTTCCAAAGGGATGACGCCACCCTCCAGATGAATGGGACAAACTGCGTTTCCCGTTTGCGTGGCCTCCGTCTAGCGACTTACGAGCAGCAAAAGGCCTAGAAGAAGCAATTCGCCTATATTCCGGACTTCCACAAATAAAAATTGCGTTGGACAGTCACTAGCGGTTTGCTCAGTCGCTCTCTGATGATGACTTTCGGGAGCAGCAACGGCTTCGGCGCTTGTTATCAGAATTTTATGGTTGACCGAAAGAGAGTTGACCAGGCTATGGCAGCCTAACCCCCTTCCCCCTTGATGGGGGAAGGATGCGAAGACTTGGCAACTTGTTGCCTAGTCGCAGCTGGATGGGGGTGATTTCGCCGCAAAGAGCTGCCCAAGTCGAACCATGCAACCTTCCCCGTTTCGCAACACATCGTTGTTCCAGAAGCGGATGACCATGTATCCCTCACCCTCGATATCGGCAGTCCTTTGCGCATCGGCTTCGGCATTGTGCTGTCCGCCATCTATCTCGATAACTACTTTCAGGCGATGACTGGCAAAATCGGTAATGTGGTGACGAAGCGGCACCTGGAAGCGGAAACGTGCTTTGGGGAAGTTCTCTTTGAGCAAGCGCTCCATCCTCTTTTCTGCCTCTGTCGCGTTTCGGCGGAGCGCGCGGGCTCGAACGATTGAAATCGGGGGCGGGTGCTTCTTCATGAGTTCGGATTGTAGCCGAAAAATCACCCCCATCCAACTGCGACTAGGCAACAAGTTGCCAAGTCTCCGTATCCTTCCCCCATCAAGGGGGAAGGCTGGATTTGTGCTAACTTCGCTTGATTGGCCAGTTCCCAACACCATATGACGAGACAAAGCTGGAAATTCCCGCGCCACTCGGGCACAGGGCGCGGCAATCGGTATAATTATAGACATGGGCCGGCCTGATCCGGCTTTCCCGGCCCCTCGAAAAAATGGCGGAATGATGGACATCGAACCGAACGAAGACATGACCGAAGACCGCGCAGATGGCTCGGAGGCGCCGCTGATCGACCTCAACGACGCCTCGATCAAGAAGCTGATCGCCCGCGCCAAGCGCCGCGGCGTCATCACCGTCGATGAGCTCAACGAGGCGCTGCCGCAGGATCAGATGTCGGCCGACCAGATCGAGGACATCATGTCGGCGATCTCGGAAATGGGCGTCAACATCGTCGAAAGCGACGAGGACGCGATCGATCCCGACGAAAAGGAAGTCGACGAGATCGACGAACAGGCGGACGGCATGGCCGAACGCCCGGACCTGGTCAAAAAGAAGGAAACCGTCGAGCGCACCGACGATCCGGTGCGGATGTATCTGCGCGAGATGGGCGCGGTCGAGCTGCTCAGCCGCGAGGGCGAAATCGCCATCGCCAAGCGGATCGAGGCCGGGCGCGACACGATGATCCTGGGGCTGTGCGAAAGCCCGATCACCTTCCACGCGATCATCCAGTGGTCGAATGCGCTCAACGACGGCGAGATGCAGCTGCGCGAGATCCTCGATCTCGACGCGATGCTGTCGAAGGAACCCGCGCCCGAAGCCATGGCCGAGGACGCCGAGGAAGAAGTCGACGGCGAGATCAGCGAAAAGGTCGCCGGCCCTTCCTACAAGGAAGAAGAGGAAGTCGAGGACGCCGAGCCCGAAGTCGATCCCGACGAGGAAGACGAGGATGGCGTCGAGCGCCGCGCCCGCCGCCCGGTGGAAGAGGAGGAGGAAGACAACACCCTCAGCCTCGCCCAGATGGAAGCCCAGCTGAAGCCCGAGGCGCTGGAGAAATTTGCGCTGATCACGCAGATGTTCAAGAAATTCGAGAAGATCCAGGCCACCCGGCTCGAAGCGATGAGCGCCGGCCACGAATTTCCGGCGGCCAGGGAAAAGCAGTATCAGGCGCTGCGCGAGGAACTCACCGCGCAGGTCGAAAGCGTGCAGTTCCACGCCACCAAGATCGAATTCCTGGTCGACAACCTCTATGCCTTCAACCGCCGCCTGACCGCGCTGGGCGGGCAGATGCTGCGCCTCGCCGAGCGCCACAAGGTCAACCGCAAGGACTTCCTCGACAGCTATGTCGGGCGCGAGCTCGACGACAGCTGGCTGCAGGACATGGCCGGCAAGGACAAGAAATGGGCCGCCTTCGCCGAGGCCGAGGCCGATCCGGTCGAGCGCATCCGCGCCGAAGTCTCCGACATCGCGGCGGCCACCGGCATGGCGCTCCCCGAATTCCGCCGCATCGTCAACATGGTGCAGAAGGGCGAGCGCGAGGCGCGCATCGCCAAGAAGGAAATGGTCGAGGCCAACCTGCGCCTGGTCATCTCGATCGCCAAGAAATACACCAACCGGGGCCTGCAATTCCTCGACCTGATCCAGGAAGGCAACATCGGGCTTGATGAAGGCGGTCGACAAGTTCGAATACCGCCGCGGCTACAAGTTCAGCACCTATGCCACCTGGTGGATCCGCCAGGCGATCACCCGCAGCATCGCCGATCAGGCCCGCACCATCCGCATCCCGGTGCACATGATCGAGACGATCAACAAGCTGGTGCGCACCAGCCGCCAGTTCCTCCACGAGCAGGGCCGCGAGCCCACGCCCGAGGAAATGGCTGAGCGCCTCTCCATGCCTTTGGAGAAGGTCCGCAAGGTGATGAAAATCGCCAAGGAGCCGATCAGCCTCGAGACGCCGATCGGCGACGAGGAAGATTCGCACCTCGGCGATTTCATCGAGGACAAGAACGCGGTGATCCCGGTCGACGCGGCCATTCAGGCGAACTTGAAGGAAACCGTGACGCGGGTGCTGGCGTCACTCACCCCGCGCGAGGAACGCGTGCTGCGCATGCGCTTCGGGATCGGGATGAATACCGATCATACGCTGGAGGAAGTCGGCCAGCAGTTCTCGGTGACGCGCGAGCGTATCCGCCAGATCGAGGCCAAGGCGCTGCGGAAGCTGAAGCACCCGAGCCGGTCGCGGAAGATGCGGAGTTTTCTGGATCAGTAGCAGACTGGTATTGCCAAAAGGAGCAATGTAGGATTGCATTATGGCAACAACATTCGATCCTGAGCGCGTCCCCGAAGCATTGATCCGCAAGATCGGCTCGCTTCCGCGCGCGCGCGTTGCAGAAGTCGAGGATTTCGTCGATTTCATCGGCCAGCGCGAGAACGAAATCGCGCTGAGGCGCGCAACACGCGATGTTAGCGCTCCGGCTTTGACCAAGGTCTGGAGCAATCTCGAAGACGACGTCTACAATGCCCTTTGACGACGAACCGCTGAAGTTCGGCGACATCGTTATTGTCCCATTTCCATTCACCGATCAGTCGGCAACCAAACGGCGTCCTGCCGTTGTTATCAGCGGATTGGACTACAACGGGCGGCAGACCGACACGATCCTCATGCCCGTGACGAGCCAGATACGCGGCGACGAACGGCCCGGAGACATCGCTGTGTCACAGTGGCAATCGGCGAATCTGCTCAAGCCCTCCGCCATCAAGCCGGTGATCGCAACGCTCGAAACTGTGCTCGTCATTCGTCGGCTTGGCTCGCTCGCTGCGGATGACATGACTGCCCTGCGAGCGGCTTAGGACAATATCCTCGGACGGTGACCCGCGAACGTATCCGCCAGATCAAACTAGAGGCACGAGTTTTACCCTTTGCGTGATTAGTATTGTGGGTCGCTATGATTTGCGGTGGCCTCGCCAGACGCCACCGCCTATGGGGGCGCAATTCCGACTCACCACCAAGGTTAGCTGAGCCGCCATGCGCATCGCCATCGCCTCCGACCACGCCGCCCTCGCCCTCAAGGCCGAGCTTGCCGCCTGGCTGGCCGAGCAAGGCCACGAGGTCGCCGACCTTGGCCCCGACAGCGAGGCATCGGTCGATTACCCCGATTACGGCTACAAGCTCGCCGCCCATGTCGCCTGCGGGCGAGGCCGAACGCGGCGTTGCCCTGTGCGGCAGCGGCATCGGCATTTCCATCGCGGTCAACCGCAATCCGGCCTGCCGCTGCGCGCGGGTCGACGAGCCGCAGTCGGCGCGGCTCGCGCGCGAGCACAACGACGCCAATGTCATCGCCATGGGCGCGCGGCTGATCGGGTCCGACATGGCCAAGGCCTGCCTCGAGGCTTTCCTGACCACGCCTTTCGCCGGGGACCGCCACGTCCGCCGGGTCGACAAACTCTCCCACCCTCCCCTCGCCAGAGAAACCGCATGAGCACCGCAGCCGAAATGACACGCGTCACCCCCCAGGGCTTCTTCACCGGCACCCTCGCCGAGACCGACCCCGCCATTGCCGGCTGGATCGGCAAGGAACTGACCCGCCAGCGCGACAAGATCGAACTGATCGCCAGCGAGAACATCTGCAGCAAGGCCGTGCTCGAAGCCGCCGGCTCGATCCTCACCAACAAATATGCCGAGGGCTATCCCGGCAAGCGCTATTACGGCGGCTGCGAATATGTCGACGAGATCGAGACGCTGGCGATCGAGCGGGCGAAGCAGCTGTTCGGCGCGCAATTCGCCAACGTCCAGCCCAATTCAGCGGCAGCCAGATGAACCAGGCGGTGTTCCTCGCGCTGCTGACGCCGGGCGACACTTTCATGGGGCTCGACCTCAACGCGGGCGGGCATCTGACCCACGGCTCGCCGGTCAACATGAGCGGCAAGTGGTTCAACCCGGTCGCCTATACCGTGCGGCCGGACGACCACCTGATCGACATGGACGAGGTTGCCCGCATCGCGCGGGAAAACAAGCCCAAGCTGATCATCTGCGGCGCAACGGCCTATTCGCGTAGCTGGGATTTCAAGCGTTTCCGCGAGATCGCCGACGAGGTGGGCGCCTATCTGCTCGCCGACATGAGCCACTTCTCCGGCCTCGTCGCGGGCGGGGTCCACCCCTCCCCTGTCCCCCACGCCCATGTCACCACCACGACGACGCACAAGTCGCTGCGCGGGCCGCGCTCGGGCATCATCCTGTCCAACGACGAGGCCATCGCCAAGAAGATCAACTGCGCGATCTTCCCCGGGCTGCAGGGCGGCCCGCTGATGCACATCATCGCCGCCAAGGCGGTCGCCTTCGCCGAGGCGCTGCGGCCCGAATTCAAGGCCTATGCCCGCGCGGTGGCGGAGAACGCCAAGGCGCTCGCCGCGTCGCTTCAGGAGCAGGGCCTGACCATCGTTTCGGGCGGCACCGACAACCATCTGATGCTGGTCGATCTGACCGCCAAGGAGATCACCGGCAAGGCGACCGAAAAGGGCCTCGATCGGGCGTCGATCACCTGCAACAAGAACGGCATCCCGAACGACACCCGCTCGCCCTTCGTCACCTCCGGGATCAGGCTCGGCACACCCGGCTGGCACCACCCGCGGCTTCGGCGTCGCGGAATTCCGCCAGATTGGCGGACTTGATCGCCGAAGTGGTAGAAGGCCTGCGGAAGAACGGCGAAGAAGGCGACGCGCAGATCGAGGCGTCTGTCCGCACCCGCGTCGAGCAGCTCTGCGCCCGCTTCCCGATCTACGAAGGGATGTAGCACCATGGCCAACACCGAACCCAAAGACGATTTGATCGACGATGTGCGCGACGAAATCGTCGGCATTGCCAAGGAAGGCATGGCCCATCCCGGGACCAAGCCGGTGCTGAAAGGCGCGGCTATCGGGGCGGTGGCCGGGCTGGTGCTGCCGGTTGTATCCTGGCCGCTCGGCCTGGTCGCGGGCGCTGGCTACATGCTCTACAAGCGGGTCAGACCATAATCCATGCGATGCCCGTTCTGCGCGCATGACGACAGCCAGGTGAAGGATTCGCGCCCCACCGAGGACAACACATCGATCCGCCGCCGCCGCCAGTGCGAAAGCTGCGGCGCGCGCTTCACCACTTTCGAACGGGTGCAATTGCGCGAGATCGCCGTGGTCAAGAGCGACGACAGCCGCGAGACTTTCGACCGTTCGAAGATCGACCAGTCGGTGGCGCTCGCCTGCCGCAAACGCGGCATCCCGCAGGAACGGCTCGACCAGCTGGTCTCGGGCATCCAGCGGCAGATCGAGACTTTGGGCGAAGCGGAAGTGCCGTCCAAGGCGATCGGCGAGATGGTGATGGAGGGGCTGCGGCAACTCGATTCGGTCGCCTATATCCGCTTCGCGTCGCGTTTACCGGGATTTCGGCGAGGCGAAGGATTTCGAGGAATTTGCCAGCACGGTGCGGGATGTCGGGTAAGGGGTAAAGTTCGCAACACCCAAAAAACCCCGTTCGTCCCGAGCGAAGTCGAGGGACCATTTGCCGAGCGAAGCCGAGGCGGGCTAAGGCACAAGAATGGCATTTTGGACTTATATACTTCGCTGTGCAGACGGCACCTATTACACCGGACACACCGACGATATTGATCGTCGGATTGCACAGCATCATGATGGGACTTATCCTGGATTCACGCATGATCGTCGGCCTGTGGAGCTGGTATGGCTGGATGAGTACAAGACACGGATTGAGGCGCTTGAGAACGAACGCAAAATTAAAAACTGGTCGCGGGCGAAGAAGGAAGCCTTGATCGCGTCGGATTGGGAGCGACTCTCGTATTTCGCGATTCCGCCGAAGGAAAGAGCCTCGGCTGCAAGAAGATCTAGAGCTCGGCAGAATCCCTCGACTTCGCTCGGGACGAACGGATGAGAGAGAGGGGGAGCTGATTCAAACCCAGACTGCCCACCCAGCCCACCGCAATTCCTCACCTACATGCTCCGCTGCGCTGACAATTCATACTATGTCGGTCACACCGACGATCTCGAACTCGCGCTAACCCAGCACCGTGACGGATCGCGCGACGAATATACCGCCCGGCGCCTGCCGGTGGAAGTCGCCTGGTCCGCACCCTTCGCCGACCGCGATGCCGCTTTCGCCGCCGAACGCCGGCTGAAAGGCTGGTCGCGCGCCAAGCGGGAGGCGCTGATTGCCGGGGACGAAGGGCTGGCGCTGCAACTGGCCAACCGTGCGCCCATTTCGCGGGTCGTCGGCAAGGTGGATGCTTCGCCAGTGCCCCGCGAGAGCCAGCCGGTGATTGTCCTCGTCCGCCCCCAGCTCGGCGAGAATATCGGCAAGGCGGCGCGCGCGATGCTCAATTTCGGACTGACCGAGATCCGCCTCGTCGATCCGCGCGATGGCTGGCCAAACCCCAGCGCGGGGCCGGCGGCGGCGGGGGCCAATATGGTGCTGGAGCATGCGCAGGTGTTTGATACCCTCGCCGAAGCCGTCGCCGATTGCGCCAACGTCTATGCCACGACCGTGCGCAAGCGCGGGGTGACCAAGCCGGTCGTCACGCCCGAGCAGGCGGCATTGGAAATCCACAAGGGCGCGGGCCGGTCCGCGCTGGTCTTCGGACCCGAACGCTCCGGTCTGGACGCCGATGACGTCGCCCTCGCCCGCGCGATCATCACCGTGCCGATCAATCCGGAATTCGCCTCGCTCAATCTGGCGCAGGCGGTGATCCTGTGCGCCTATGAGTGGTCGAAACATGTCGGGCTTGCCCAGCCCACGGCGGAAGAGCTGCTCCCCCCCGCCCCGCAGGAGGAGCTGGAAGGCATGATCGACCAGCTCAATGCCATGCTGGAGCCGCGCGGCTATTATTTCCCCAATGCCCGCGCCAGCGCCACCCGGCTGACCCTGCGCAGCCTGCTGACCAAGCCGGGCTGGAACCACCTGGAGGTGCGGACCTTTCGCGGGGTGCTATCCGCCTTGCGGCGCAGGCCCGATGATGCTTGACCTTCGCCCCCCTCGCAGCTAAGCGCGCGCCTTCGCAATTGACCCTGCACTCCGGTGAAGCGGCGGTCGCGTCTGGCAAATGGCCAGGCGGTGCGGTTCCGGACTTGAAGCCAGGGCAAAACGCCCGGCACGCAAAATTGAAGGATTGACGCGCCATGTCGAAGCGCAATGCATCGAAGTACAAGCTCGATCGCCGTATGGGCGAGAACATCTGGGGCCGCCCGAAAAGCTCGGTCAACCGCCGCAGCTACGGCCCCGGCCAGCACGGCCAGCGCCGCAAGAGCAAGGTTTCCGACTACGGCATCCAGCTGCGCGCCAAGCAGAAGCTCAAGGGCTATTACGGCGAAGTCACCGAAAAGCAGTTCAAGCGCACCTATCAGGAAGCCGCCCAGATGAAGGGCGATACCGGCCAGAACCTGATCGGCCTGCTGGAGCGCCGGCTGGACATGGTGGTCTACCGCGCCAAATTCGCGCCGACGATCTTCTCGGCCCGTCAGATCGTTTCGCACGGCCACATCCGGGTGAATGGCGTCAAGTGCAACATCGCCAGCCGCCGCATCGCCGCCGGCGACGTCATCAGCCTGGGCGCCAAGGCCAAGGAAATGGCGCTGATCGCCGAAGCCCAGAGCCTCGCCGAGCGCGATGTGCCCGATTATGTCGCGCCCGACGGCACCGACAAGATCACCTTCGTGCGCGTCCCGACGCTGGACGAAGTGCCCTATCCGGTGAAGATGGAACCCAATCTGGTGGTCGAATTCTATTCGCGCTGAGTTTGGCGGAATTGGGAATGCCAAGGGGCGGTCCGGTGGGGCCGCCCTTTTTGGTTCTGGCGCAAGGCTCGAACGAACCTGGCCATCGCGGATACTTCAATGCCCCAGGCTCAGCCTGGCGAACAGCGTGTAGCCCAGCGGGCGCTTGCCATAGAAGGCATCGAGCGCCGCCGGCTTGGCATAGGCCGAAGCGCTGCCGCCCAGCGCCAGCTCGAACGCACCGAGCGGGATGCGCCGCGCATAGCCGAGCTGGAATTTGCTCACGCGGAACGTCTGGTCGTGCAGCGGGTGGCCGTGATCGGGGAAGAATTCGTCGTTGGCGACGTTTTCCACCCGGCCGAACAGGGTGTTGTGCTCATCCAGGTCCCAGTTCGCCTCGCCGAGCCAGGCGGTCAGGGTCTCGCCGGGGACGCGATCCTTGGCGCTGAAGGCCAGCATCGCGGACAGGCCGCGCCCGTTGGCGTAATGGGCGGAGGCGGTGAAGCGGTGCTCGTCCTCGCCGGGATGCAGCGCTTCGGGCTGCTTCATCTCGCCGTAGCTCGCCTGGAGCGCCCAGCGCGGGGACGGGTTGAGCGTGGCGCGGACGGACCACGAATTGAGCTTGGGCGTCTCGATGTTCCAGCGCCGCTCGTCGGGCTCGGCGCCGCGGAAGGCGCTGCCCTCGATCTGCCATGTGCGCCCAGCCAGCCCCGCCGTGACGACGCCGTAGGTGATATGGGTCGAATCGAACCAGTGGTGGGTGATCGGCGGCTCGGGGTTATGGCTGGCCGAGCCGCGATGCATGAAGGCCGATGGCCCCAGCGCCGGCTCGCCGACCGGGCCGCCGTAAAGGAACAGGCTGGCGGTGTCGCCGATGTTGAAATCGACCCGCGCCGCCAGTTCCATGAACAAATCGTGCGGATGCTGGCGATCGACCAGGGGCGCACCGTTTGCGGTTTCGCCGGTGGCGAACAGGTTGGGATAACCGCGCGGCTCCATCGCCGGCTCCAGGCTGAGCATCGATTTGAACTGGACGCGGCCGAAGGATGTCTCGCGGCTCGCGGCGAGCATGGCCATCGAGGTGGCGTAGGCCTTGTCGCCGCCGCGCGGGCCGGAGTGGTCGGTGTATTGCAGCGAGACCGAGCCGTGGGCCATCAGCATCCAGTCGCCGGCGGTCAGGTGGATGCCATGCATCGCGCCACCCTCGGCGGGCAGGCGGGCGGTGCCGGAGCCTTCACTCATGACGGGCTTTCGTATCTCAGGAGGTTCGTTGAGGATCGGGTCGAATTGCCTCATAGGGTGTCATCCTGTCGAACATGGTCGTGCTCCTGCGCCAGCGCGGGGGCAGCGGAAAGTGCGAGAGTCAGCGCAAGAAATCGTCCCCGGAACGGGGCGGCGGGGCTTCGCCCATGGCGCAATATTGGCAGACGCATGGGGATCTTTGCCTCACTCGATTTCCGCCATAACCAGCCGGCGAGGCACTCAATCACCCCGCACCCGGATCAGATCGATCGCCACAAACCGCACCACCACCACCCCGTCCTGGTTGAGCAGTTCCACCCGCGAGCGATAGCTCCCCATTTCCGGCTTCGATCGGCTGCGGGTCTTCTCCAGCACTTCGCTTTCCACCCGCAGAGTATCTCCCGGATAGACCGGCTTCAAGAAGCGCAGTTCATCGATCCCCGGCGAGCCCAGACCGGCGTGCTGCACCTCGCGGAAATGCTCGACCAGCATCGCCATCGCCATCGCGCAGCTGTGCCAGCCGCTGGCGGAGAGGCGGCCGAAATGGGTCTGCGCGGCGGCCTCGTCGGAGAGGTGGAACGGCTGGGGGTCGTATTTGCGGGCAAAGTCCAGCACTTCCTCGCGGGTGACCTGGTAGCTGCCGAAGCTCTGCTTCGCGCCGGTGACGATATCTTCGAAATAGCGCATGGTTCAGGGGCTTTCCGGTTTCGCTTTCGCCAGGCTCTCTACCTCATCCAGCACGCGGGCGAAGCAGGCCACCACCACCTTTTCCGCGCCCGCCCGCTTGAGCACGCGCACGCAGGCGCCGCTGGTGGCGCCGCTGGTCAGGACATCGTCGACCAGCACCACCCTTGCGCCCTTGAGGCTCGCGGCGCGGCGCGGGTTGACCGCGATCGCGCCCGACAGCGCCCGCGCCCGGGCAGTGCGGGTGAGCCCGCCGAGGATCGGCGTCTGCTTGCGCCGCAACAGCGCATCGACCTCCAGCCGCGCGCCCTTGAGCTTGCCGATCTCGCGCGCCAGCAGCGCCGCCTGGTTGAACCCGCGCCGCCACAGCCGCCAGCGGTGGAGCGGGACGGGGACCAGCAGCCAGTTCTCGTCGACCGCCGCCATCCGCGCCGCGATCAGCCGCGCCATCATCGGCGCGAGGGCGATCCGGCGGCCGTGCTTGAACGCCAGCACCAGCCGCCGCGAGGTGTCGTTATACAGCGTCCCCGCCGCCACTCCGTCGTGCCGGGGCGGCTGGGCGAGGCAGGGCGCGCAGATCGATCCCTCCGCGATGCCGCCGGAGAAGGGCCGCTGGCACAGCGCGCAGCTTGGCTCGCCGGGCATCGCCAGCTCGCTCCAGCAGGCGGCGCAGAGGCCGGTCTGCGCCTGCAAGCCCTCGCCGCACAGCGGGCAGCGCGGCGGGAACACCAGGTCGACGACCGGGGCGAGGGTTTGGGCCAAGGCTTGAGACAGCGGCACGGGCGGCATGGTAGCCTGACTTGGCGCGCCCGCAAGCGCTTGCTCCGCGCGGCGTCAGGCGGCAAGGGACGGCATGGCCAGCCAGCCCCCCCGACGATCTTCGCCCCCGCCCGCCGCCTCGCCGCGCGGCGGCGGATGCTTGCCGTGCAGCAGCAGCCCGACGCGCCGCGCTATATCATGGACGATATGGTTGCGGACACGATCGAGCGGCTGGCGTTCCTGCGCCATTCGCCCTCCCGCGCGCTGGTGATCGGCGAATGGACGGGAGTGCTTGCCGCAAGGCTGCGAGCGATGGGCGCGGCAGCGATCGAGGCCGAACCGGCGCAGGGATTCGCCGAGGAGCGCCCGTTCCCCTCCGGCGGATTCGACTTCATCGCCAGCCTCGGCACGCTCGACACAGTCAACGACCTGCCTGGCGCGCTGATCCATCTGCGCAGCGCGCTCGCACCGGGCGGCCTGATGCTGGCCAGCTTCATCGCCGCAGGCAGCCTGCCGGTGCTGCGCGCGGCGATGCTGGCGGCGGACGGCGACCGGCCCGCCCCGCGCATCCATCCGGCGGTCGATGTGCGGGCGGGCGGCCAACTGCTCCAGCGCGCCGGCTTCGCCGATCCGGTGGCGGACAGCCGGGGTTTGGACGTGCGGTTTGGCTCGCTCGACGGGCTGGTCGCGGACCTCCGGGCGCAGGGGTTTGGCAATGTGCTGGCCCGACCCGGCCCGGCGTTGGGAAAGCCGCAGCTGGCCTTGGCGAGGGAGACCTTCGGCCAGAATGTGGTCGAGCGATTCGAGATACTTACCTTAAGCGGTTGGCACAGATAGTTTCACACGAAGACACGAAGACGTGGTGCCGAAGGCACCCGAATTTCTCCAATCGCCACCAACACGACGAGATTGAGCGCGGCAGGCGCCGCAAGCACGACATCTTCGTGTCTTCGTGTGAATCCGGCTATTCCTAACCCAACGCCGCCTGCGCCGCCGCCAGCCGGGCGATCGGCACGCGGTAGGGCGAGGCGCTGACGTAGTCGAGGCCGATCCTCTCGCAAAAGGCGATCGACGCCGGATCGCCGCCGTGTTCGCCGCAGATGCCCAGCTTGATCCCGGCCCGCGCCGCCCGCCCGCGCTCCGCCGCGAGGCTCACCAGCTGGCCGACGCCGTCGATGTCGAGGCTGACAAAGGGGTCTCGAGCGAAGACGCCCTGATCGACATAGGCCCCCAGGAAACGCCCGGCATCGTCACGCGAAAGCCCCAGAGTTGTTTGCGTGAGGTCATTGGTTCCAAACGAAAAGAACTCCGCCTCCTGCGCGATCTCGCCGGCCATCAGCGCAGCGCGCGGCAGCTCGATCATGGTGCCGACCTGATACGACAGCGCGCGCCCCTTTTCGGCGAAGACCTTGGCGGCGGTGCGGTCGATCAGGCCTTTCAGGATTTCCAGCTCGCGGCGGGTGGCGACCAGCGGCACCATGACCTCGGGCACCGGCGCGTCTCCGCTCGCCGCCGCGACGTCGCAGGCCGCCTCGAAGATCGCGCGGGCCTGCATCTCGTAGATTTCGGGGAAGGTGATCCCCAGCCGGCAGCCGCGATGGCCGAGCATCGGGTTGAACTCGTGCAGCTCCTCGGCGCGGCGCCGCAGCGAATCGGCGCCGATGCCGATCACCTCGGAGAGTTCGGCGAACTCAGCCTCGGTGTGCGGCATGAATTCGTGCAGCGGCGGATCGAGCAGGCGGATGGTCACCGGCAACCCGGCCATGATCTCGAAGATCGCCTGAAAGTCGGCACGCTGTTCGGGCAGCAGCTTGGCCAGCGCCAGCCGCCGCCCGGCCTCGTCCTCGGCCAGAATCATCTGGCGCACCGCCGAGATGCGGCGGGCGTCGAAGAACATGTGCTCGGTGCGGCACAGGCCGATGCCTTCCGCGCCGAACTGGCGGGCCATCTTGCAGTCCGCCGGGGTCTCGGCATTGGCGCGCACCTTCATCCGGCGGTGGCCGTCGGCCCAGCCCATCAGCACCGCGAAATCGCCGACGACCTCGGGCTCGATGGTGCGCACTTCGCCGGCCATGATCTCGCCCGATGCCCCGTCGAGGGTGATGACGTCGCCTTCCCTGAGCTCACGCCGGCCGATCCGCAGGGTGCGGGCGGCAAGGTCGATCGCCACCGCCGAGGCCCCCGACACGCAGGGCCGGCCCATGCCGCGCGCGACCACGGCGGCGTGTGACGTCATGCCGCCGCGCGCGGTCAAAATTCCTTTGGCGGCGTGCATTCCGTGAATGTCTTCAGGCGATGTCTCAACCCGGACCAGGATCACCGCCTCGCCGATCGCCGCGCGCCGTTCGGCCATATCGGCGTCGAGCACGATCGCGCCCGAGGCCGCGCCGGGCGAGGCAGGCAGGCCGGTGCCCAGCACATCGCGCGGGGCAGCCGGGTCGAGCGTCGGGTGCAGCAGCTGGTCGAGCGCCATCGGATCGACGCGCTTGATGGCCGTCGCCTGGTCGATCAGCCCCTCGCCCGTCATATCGACCGCCATCTTCAGCGCCGCCCTGGCGGTGCGCTTGCCGCTGCGGGTCTGGAGCATCCACAGCTGGCCGCGCTCGACGGTGAACTCGATGTCCTGCATGTCGCGGTAATGCGCCTCGAGCAGGTCGAACACCCGGGCGAGTTCGCCGTAAGCCTCGGGCATCGCCTCTTCCATGCTGAGCGGCTTGGCATTGGCCCGCTCGCGCGCGGCCCTGGTCAGATATTGCGGGGTGCGGATGCCGGCGACGACATCCTCGCCCTGGGCATTGACCAGCCATTCGCCATAGTAAGCCCGCTCGCCGGTGGCGGGATCGCGGGTGAAGGCCACGCCGGTGGCCGAGGTGTCGCCCATGTTGCCGAACACCATCGCCTGGACGTTGACCGCCGTGCCCCAGTCGCCCGGGATGTCGTTGAGCCGGCGATAGACCTTGGCGCGGTCGCTGTCCCAGCTGTCGAACACCGCCATGATCGCGCCCCACAGCTGCTCGTGCGGGTCCTGCGGGAACGGCTTGCCAAGCTGCCGCTCGACCAGCCCCGCGTAGACCTTGACCAGCGCCTGCCAGTCTTCGGCCTGCATCTCGACATCGGTGAAGTAGCCCTTGTCTTCCTTGGCTATTTCCAGCGCATCTTCGAACAGGTGATGATCGAGCCCGAGCACCACATCGGCATACATCTGGACGAAGCGGCGATAGCTGTCCCAGGCGAAGCGCGCGTCGCCCGAGGTGGCGGCGAGGCCGGCGACGGTGGCGTCGTTGAGCCCGAGGTTGAGCACGGTGTCCATCATCCCGGGCATCGACACCCGCGCGCCCGAGCGCACCGAAACCAGCAGAGGATCGCCCGGATCGCCGAATTTCTTGCCGACGGTCTGTTCGATATGGGCGAGCGCGGCGGCGGCATCGGCGCGCAGGGCGTCACCGAACTGCGCACCCTTTGCCAGATATTCTACGCAAACTTCTGTTGTAATGGTGAAACCTGGCGGAACCGGCAGGCCGATCCCGGCCATCTCGGCAAGGTTCGCGCCCTTGCCGCCAACAATGGTCTTGTCGCGGGTGCGCGGGTCGTTACCGGAAACGCCGCCGCCGAAGGGATAGACTTGTTTGGTCATATTTTGTCGGCTTTCGTTTTAATTCTCCCTTCCCCCTTGATGGGGGAAGGATACGAAGCCTTACCCGCGATAGCGGGTTAGGCGCAGTTGGATGGGGGTGAGCGTGCCGGAAACGCAGCGTCCGCACGAGAGCACACCCCCACCCAACTTCGGCTAGGCAGCAAGCTGCCAAGCCTGCGTATCCCTCCCCCATCAAGGGGGAGGAGGTCACTCATTACCCTTCGATCTTCGCAAAATCCGCGACACCATGCACTGCATCGCGGAATTGCGCCAGCAGCGACAGCCGCGCGGCGCGCTTGGCCGGGTCGGCATCGTTGACCGTGACGCTATCGAAAAACGCATCGATCGGCGCGCGCAGGACTGCCAGCGCGGCCATCGCCCCGGCGAAATCCTCGGCGGCGACGGCCTCGGCGGCCTTGGGTCCGGCGGCGGCGAGGGCCTGGATCAGGGCTGCTTCTGCGGGTTCAGGCGAAATCCCCCTCCCGCTTGCGGGAGGGGTCAGGGGTGGGGGCTTGCGGGCTGGACCCAGCGCCTGACGGCACTGGCCCACCCCCGGCCCCTCCCGCAAGCGGGAGGGGGGCAGAGGGTTGAACCCCTCCTTCTTGAGAATATTGGCCGCGCGCTTGTAGCCGGCGAGGAGGTTGGCGCCGTCCTCGGTGGTGACGAAGGCCTGGAGGGCATGGACCCGGGCGAGCAGGCGGACGAGATCGTCCTCGCCGCCGAGCGCGAAGACCGCGTCGATCAGATCGTGGCGGACCCCGGCTTCGCGTTGCTGGACTTTGAGGCGGTCGGCGAAGAAGCTCAATAGGCTATTTCGACGAGCGCGGGTCGAAGAGACTGAACCTTGCGATCTGTTTCAACCGACCAGAATATTTCCCAGCGCTTTTGATCGGAAAGGGTTGGGTCGATAGCGTCGATCCGCTTCATCAAATCTGGACGGTGCCGCAGTATAGAATAATGGTATGCATCTCGGATAAGGCTAAAGAACATCTGCTTCAGAGGGAGCCTAATCGCATTTCCTGCGATCAGCTGAGTGACAGCAAGAGCTGCGCGTCGCAGAGCAAATGGGTCCTTGGATCCGGTTGGCCTTTCATCGATCGAGAAGAACCCAACCAAAGTATCCAGCTTATCCGCCAAACTCACCGCCACCGTCACCGGCGCAGTCGGCACCTCATCGCCCTGCCCGACCGGCTTGTAGTGATCGCGGATCGCGTCGGCGACCGCATCGGGCAGCCCCTCGGCGCGGGCGTAGTAGCCGCCCATCAGGCCTTGCAGTTCGGGGAATTCGCCGACCATTTCGGTGACGAGATCGGCCTTGCACAGGCGGGCGGCCTGGGCGGCGAGGTCTGCAAGTTCCTCCCTGTCGCGCAGCGATGGGGAGGTGGCAGCGCGCAGCGCTGACGGAGGGGTGACCCCTCCACCACCCTTCGGGCGGTCCCCCTCCCCATCGCTGCGCGACAGGGAGGAATTTGTGACGATGCCCTCTTCGCACAGCCAGCGCGCCAGCTTGGCCACCCGCTCGACCTTGTCGGCCACCGTGCCCAGCTTCTCGTGGAAGGTGATCCGCGCGAGGCCCTCGGCGTGCTGGGCCAGCGTCTTCTTGCGGTCCTGCTCCCAGAAGAACCGCGCGTCGCTCAGCCGCGCGGCCAGCACCTTGCGGTTGCCGGCGACGATGCCCGCGCCGCCGTCGCTGGCCTCGATATTGGCGGTGCAGACGAAGGCGTTGGCGAGCTTGCCGTCCTTCTCGCAGACGAAATACTTCTGGTTGGTCCGCGCGGTCAGCTGGATAACCTCGGGCGGCACCTCGAGGAACGCCTCGTCGAAGCGCCCCAGCAAGGGCACCGGCCATTCGGTCAGCCCGGCGTTCTCGGCCACCAGCCCCTCGTCCGCGACCAGCGACAGCCCGGCGGCCTCGGCGGCGGCCTTGGCCTTGCCGCGGATCAGCGCCTCGCGCTCGCCGTGATCGACCAGCACATGGCAGGCGCGCAGCTTGCCCTGGTAGTCCGCCGCGCCGCCGATGGTGATCTCGCCGGGGTGGTGGAAACGATGCCCCTTGGTGGCGTAGCCCGAGCGCACGCCGCCGACTTCGCAGTCGACCAGCGCCTCGCCGAAAATCGCGACGATGCCGGACAGCGGGCGCACCCAGCGCAGGCTTTCGGTGGAGATCGAGGCCGCGCCCCAGCGCTGCGACTTGGGCCAGGGGAAGGCGCGGACGATGGCGGGGATGGCTTCGGCGAGCACTGCGCTGGTGGCGCGGCCGGGCTTTTCGCTGACGGCGAACAATACCCCGTCGCGCGTCGTCAGCTGGTCCTGGGTCAGCCCGGTCTTGCGCAGGAAGCCTTCGAGCGCCTGCGGCGGGGCGCTGGTCTTCGGGCCCTTGATTTCCTCGCTGACGGCCGCGGTGGCGATCGGGCAGATCGCGGGCGATCAGCGCGAGGCGGCGCGGGGTGGACCAGACGGTGACCTCGCCCAGCGCCACTCCGGCGGCAGCCATCTGTTCGCGGAACAGCTTCTCCAGATCGCGGCGCGCGCCGGCCTGCATGCGTGCGGGGACTTCTTCGCAACGCAGTTCGAGGAGGAAGTCAGGCATGGCAGTTCCTCTCCATTTTGCGAAGCCTAATGGGGAGGTGGCAGACGCGAAGCGGCTGACGGAGGGGTAATGCGCGGGCGAACCCCTCCATCACGCTGCGGGCGCCCCCTCCCATTTGCGCTGCGGCGAATGGAGAGGACCGGAAGCGCGCCATCATACCGTCCACCCCGGAAACTTCTCCGCCCATTCCGCGCTGTTGCGGTCGATCCACGCCTGGCAGCTGCCCTTGGCGAGATCGCGCACCCGGCCGATGTAGCTCGCGCGTTCCTGCACCGAAATCACCCCGCGCGCTTGCAGCAGGTTGAACAGATGGCTCGCCTCGATCGCCTGATCGTAGGCGGCGAGCGGGACTTGCGCCGTCGATGCAGCGCCGGCACTCGGCTTCGGCGTGCTGGAAGCCCTTGAACAGCTGCTCGGTATCGGCGATCTCGAAGTTGTATTTCGAGAGTTCCTTCTCATTTTCAAGGAACACCTGGCCATAGCTGACACTATCGTTGAACTTGAGGTCGTAGACGTTATCGACGCCCTGGATATACATGGCGAGGCGTTCCAGCCCGTAGGTCAGCTCACCCGCCACCGGCTTGCAGTCGAAGCCGCCGACCTGCTGGAAATAGGTGAACTGGGTGACTTCCATGCCGTCGCACCACACTTCCCAGCCCAGCCCCCAGGCGCCCAGCGTCGGGCTCTCCCAGTCGTCCTCGACGAAGCGGATGTCGTGCGCCAGCGGATCGACGCCGATCGCCGCGAGGCTCTCGAGATAGAGCTCCTGCAGATTCTCCGGATTGGGCTTCAGGATCACCTGATACTGGTAATAATGCTGGAGCCGGTTGGGGTTCTCGCCATAGCGGCCATCGGTCGGCCTCCGGCTCGGCTGGACATAGGCGGCCTGCCACGGCTCGGGCCCCAGCGCGCGCAGCGTGGTTGCCGGATGAAACGTGCCCGCGCCCATGCGCATGTCGTAGGGCTGCAGGATCAGGCAGCCCTGCGCGCTCCAGAAGCTGTGGAGGCGCAGGATCATCTCCTGGAAAGAGAGCGGGGCGGCGGTTTCCGTCATGGCCCGGCCCTTTGGCGGATCGACCGTGCAGGGTCAACTTTCGTTCATCGACTGGCGAGGAATCCGGGCTATAGCGGCGGGCATGAGGAAATTCCTGCAGACACTCGCCCTGGCCGCAGCGCTGGCCGCCACCACCGCCGCCGCGATTGCCGACGCCAGGCCGGCAAGGCGCGGCGCACAGCACAAGCCGCGCCCGGTCGCAGCGCAGCAGGCCCCCGCCGCTGCGCCCGCCACCGCCCGCCCGGCGATGTGGAAGGTCGCCGACGCCGATACGACGATCTATCTGTTCGGCACGGTGCACGCGCTGCCCAAGGGGATCGGCTGGTTCGACGGCGCGGTCGCCAATGCCTTCGAGACCTCGCAGGAGCTGGTCACCGAGATCGTCGAGACCGATCCCGGGCAGATGCAGGCCGCAGTCATGGCCACGGGCACCTTGCCCGAGGGCAAGAGCCTGCGCGGCATGCTGACCCCGCCGCAGCGGACGGCCTACGAAGCGGCGATGAAGGCCAATGGCCTGCCCGAGGCCGCGTTCGACCGGCTGAAGCCCTGGTATGTCGCGGTGTTCCTGTCCGCCTTGCCGGTGCTGAAGGACGGCTTCGATCCGGAACACGGCGTCGAAAAAGTGCTCGACGCCCGCGCCAGAGCGCTGCGGCGGCCGCATAGCGCGCTGGAAACCGCCGAATACCAGCTGGGCCTGTTCGATGGGCTGCCCGAGGCGACCCAGCTGCGTTTCCTCAACGAAGTGGTCGCGACATTGCCGCAGGCCAAGAACGAACTCAGGGAAATGATCGCCGCCTGGCAGACCGGCGACGCGGCGGCGCTCGCCCGGCTGATGAACGAAGACCAGGACGAGCCGCTGCTGATGGAGCGGCTGATCACCAATCGCAACAAGGCCTGGGCCGACTGGATCCAGCAGCGGCTGGACCGGCCGGGCACGGTGTTCATGGCGGTGGGCGCCGGGCATCTGGCGGGCGCGGGCAGCGTGCAGGATCAGCTCGCGGGCAAGGGCG
Source organism: uncultured Alphaproteobacteria bacterium (assembly GCA_963779195.1). Lineage (GTDB taxonomy): Bacteria > Pseudomonadota > Alphaproteobacteria > Sphingomonadales > Sphingomonadaceae > Novosphingobium. The sequence continues at coordinate 24,906 of CAVZWZ010000004.1, read as the reverse complement.
TCGTCACCACCCGGATACAATGAGCATGCGGCGCTGGCTGGCCGGGCTGCTGACAGCGGCGCTGGCCGCCTGCTCGCCGCAGCCCGAGCCGGCGCGTCCGGCGTTCTGGCAGGTTACCGGCAGCAATGGCGAGCAAGGCTGGCTGCTCGGCACGATCCATGCGCTGGCGCGTCCCGCCGCCTGGCGCTCGCCTGCGATCGATGCGGCGCTGGGCGAAGCCGATGCGGTGGCGGTCGAGGTCGCCAATCTCGATGACAATGCGGCGATTGCCCGCGAACATGCCCGGCTGGCGCAGAGCGACGGCCTGCCGCCGCTCTCCGCGCGGGTCGATCCGGCGCTGCGCGGGGCCCTCGCGAAAGTGTTGAATCGCGCCGACAAGAACGAGGCGGATTTCGCCCGCAGCGAGACCTGGGCGGCGGCGCTGATCCTGGCGCGCACCGGGGCGGGCAGCCTCGATGCGGCCAATGGCATCGACCGCGCAGTGCTGAAGCTGGCCAGCGGCAAGGCTGTCGTCGAGCTGGAAGGCGCGGGGCCTCAGCTCGGCATTTTCGACGCCCTGCCCGAGAAGGAGCAGCGCGATCTGCTGAACGAAGTTCTGCGCGACGGCGGCAAGGACACCAGCGAAAGCGGCAGCCTCGCCGAAGCCTGGCGCAAGGGCGATTTCGCCGTGATCGAGGCGGAGACGCATCGCGGCATGCTGGCCGATCCGGAACTGCGCGAGGCGCTGTTCACCGCGCGCAACCGGGCGTGGACCGGCAAGATCGCCGCGCGGCTGGCGCGGGGCGAGCGGGTCTTCGTAGCGGTCGGGGCAGCGCATATGGCCGGCGCGGAGGGGCTGCCGGCGATGCTGGCGGCGCGGGGGTTCAGGGTGGAGCGGGTGCAGTAGGCGCCAAGCCTTGCATTTCCGCCGCATCCCCGCTAACGGCCCGCGCTTCCCCGCGCATGATCATCCCTGGAGGCGTGGCGGGCGAACTGTGTAATCTGTTTAGGAAGGTTGAGTCATGAGCGAAGCGCTTACTCTTCCGGCCGAGACGCGGCGGGCAGGCAAGGGAGCCTCCCGTGCGCTGCGTCGCGAAGGCCGGGTCCCCGCTGTGGTTTACGGCGGCAAGGATGAAGTTTTGTCGATCCACGTCGAGCAGAAGGAACTGGTGCGCATGCTGGGCACCGGTCACTTTTTCTCCTCGGTCGTCGAGGTCGAAGTCGGCGGCCAGAAGCTGCGCACCCTGCCCAAGGATGTCGCCTTCCACCCGGTCAGCGACCGCCCGCTGCATGTCGATTTCCTGCGGCTGGCCAAGGACGCCAAGGTCCACGTCAACGTGCCGGTGCACTTTGCCAACGAGGCAGCTTCGCCGGGCCTGAAGCGCGGCGGCGTGCTCAATGTCGTGCGGCATGAGCTCGAATTGGTCTGCGACGCGGATGCGATCCCCGAAGAGATCCAGATCGACGTCACCGGGCTGGACGTGGGCGATTCGATCCACATCAGCCATGTCGCGCTGCCGGCCGGTTCGGTCAGCGCGATCGCCGACCGCGACTTCACCATCGCGACGATCGTTGCTCCTTCGGCGATGAAGAGCGAAGTGGGCGATACCGAAAAGGCCGATGAGGCTGCGGCTGAGAGCTGATATTCCTTCATGCCAGCCTCGCTCTATTCGGGCGGGGCTGGTTGAAGAGGGATTTTTCGCACGAAGACACGAAGACACAAAGAGGTTGCGCCGCGCCGCAGGCCAATTTCGAATTTCCAGCCATGTGGATTGCGGCACGCTGGAGAATGGAAATGGCTTCGCCAATAGCGCGACATCTTCGTGTCTTCGTGGCTTCGTGTGAGACCCTTTTTCCTGCTGTCTGGCCGGAACGGAAGCTCTGACCCATGCAGCTCTGGGTCGGCCTCGGCAATCCCGGTCCGCAATACACCATGCACCGGCACAATGTCGGCTTCATGGCGGTGGACACGATTGCCGAAGTGCACGGCTTCGGCGCGGTGCAGAAGAAATTCCTCGGCTGGATGCAGGACGGCCGGATCGGCGGGCAGCGGATCATCCTGCTCAAGCCCGCCACCTTCATGAACGAAAGCGGCCGCAGCGTCGGCGAGGCGCTGCGCTTCTACAAGCTCGGCACCGACGCGCTGACCGTGTGGCACGACGAGCTCGACCTCGCCCCGTTCAAGGTCAAGGTGAAGCAGGGCGGCGGCACCGCCGGGCATAACGGTCTGCGCTCGATCGACCAGCATCTGGGACCGGATTTCCGCCGGGTGCGGCTCGGCATCGGCCATCCCGGGCACAAGGACCGGGTGACCGGCTATGTGCTGGGCAATTACGCCAAGGCGGAGATGGACCCGCTGGCGGACATGCTCGGCGCGGTGGCGGCGGAAGCGGCGTGGCTGGCGCAGGGGGACGATGCGCGGTTTATGAACGATGTGGCGCTGCGGCTTTCAGATACTATCTAACCGATACCAAGCAGCACTTGCAGACGATCGGCAAAAAGGATCAATCCTGAGAGCGCAGCCACAATCGCAACCGCAGTTACCACTGAGTAGGATTTTGTCGCAAAGTGCTTCGCCCTCTCGGTCAGAACAGCAAAATCGGTATTTAGCGCCGCAACCTTGTCGCCCGTCGATCTGATATTGGAGGTCGCTTCATCGAGGCGGCTCTTGATGTAGCTCACATCGGCCTCCAACTTTGCAATGCGCGGTTCCATGTTGTCTCCACCACCATCGCCGCCGGACACGATTTGCTCCAGCGGAAACTGCAGAATGTTGGCCCGATAATTTGGATCGGGCAGCTCATCTCCCATCTTTCGCACCCTCTCCTACAGCCGCAATCATGACCATTTCTTGAAATTGGCGCAACGCATTGCGAGTGAGGACTTGCTGAGCTGCGAACTTTGTCAATGCCTCGTTAGCCTCATCCTTGTTATCTTTTCCAACGCTATTGAGAAGCCTAAAGGCCAGGTTCACAGCCCCCATAGATGCATGATTAGCTTGCTCAATCGACTGATATAGCCGATCCCACGCCAACCTTGGCAGGGTCGGCACAAATCGCTGGTCGGCTGGCAATGCTTCCCAACGTGAAATCAAACTTTCCGGAATTTCATAATCGGCAGGCAAATCAATTTTTTTGCCTGCAAGATCAACTAAAGGCCCGTCGTCCACCGCGATCCTCCTCAATCCCATCGAGCTATGCGGTTGAACTGACAGATTCAAGCGCTAGTTCGGAAAATCGTTTGGAGACGCCGCCCCAATTCCTATCACAACGCCAAAGTCGCCAGTCCCAGGAATATCCCCATGCTGGCGACATCGCTCGCCGTGGTCAGGAAAATGCTCGACGCTGTCGCCGGGTCGGCGCCCAGGCGCTTCAATGTCAACGGAATCAGCGCCCCGGCAATCCCGCTGATCGTGCAGGCCACGGTCATCGCGAACAGCACCACCAGCGCCATCGTCACTGGCTGCGCCTCGCCCTGCATGTTGGCATAGACATACATGCCAAGGCCCGCCGTGATCCCGACCAGCAGCCCGTTGAAGAAGCCGAGCAAGCCTTCCTTGCGCACCAGCCCGCGCGCCGCGCCGGCCTTGAGGTCGCCCAGCGTCATGCCGCGCAGCGTCACCGCCAGCGCCTGGCAGCCGGTGTTGCCGGTCTGCCCGGCCATCACCGGCAGGAACACCGCCAGGATCACCAGCCGGCTCAGCGTATCTTCGAAAATGCCGACGACAGCCGCAGCGACGAAGGCGGTGAGCAGGTTGATCTGCAGCCAGGGGTGGCGCAGCTTGAGGCTGCGGCCGAACGGCGTCGCCAGCCGCTCCTCGCGGTCGACACCGACCATCGCGCCCGACTGGCCGCTGATCTCGATCGCCCGGTTGGCAAACAGTTCGTCGCCGCGGATCAGCCCGACCAGCCGCTGTCTGGCATCGACCACCGGATAGACCGGGAAGTGCTTCTTCAACGCCTGGCGCAGCGCTTCTTCGAGCGGCATCGATCGCTGCAGCGCGAAGGGCTCGCGCAGCATGATCGATTCGAGCGTATCGCCCGGCTGGGCGAGCAGCATCTCGCGCATCACCACCAGCCCGAGCAGACGGCCTTCGGGATCGACGATGTAGAGATAGGTGATGAAGGCGGTCTTGACATGTTCGCGCAGCTGCCCGGTCGCCTCGGCCACCGTGGTTTCGGGAGCAAACACGCCGACCGGCGGCGCCATGATGTCGCCGATGTAACGCTCTCGCTTGGGGTCGGCGGCGGGGGCCGGAGCAGGCGGCGGCGTTTCGGCGGCGAGCGCGGTTGCTGTCACGATGCAAGTCCCCCAATCGGTTCGATCTTCGGCCCGGAAGCGGAAACTTAACGCAGCGGCGCGGCGGCGCAATCGCAAAGTCCCCATGGTCCCGGCCCGCGACAATTCGACACTCGACTTGGGCGGTCGCGGGCATATCATCGCCGGGCAATCCAACTGGGAGAGACACCGTGCCTTCACTCGACCGCCGCCGCATGCTTGCAGGCACCGGCGCGCTGGCCGCTGCCGCCGCCGTCCCGGCCGCCGCGCAGGCTCCCGCTCCGGTCAGCCTCAAGGGCATGACCTTCCTGGTCACCGGCTCGTCCTCGGGCTTCGGCAACCTCGGGGCGCTGCATTATGCGCGACTCGGGGCGAAGGTCTTCGCCACCATGCGCAACCTGCCCCGGCCCCAGGCGGCGGAGCTGCGCGCGGTGGCCAGGGCCGAGAGGCTCGATCTCACCGTGCTCGAACTCGATGTGCTGGCGGACAAGTCGGTCGAGAGGGCGATTGCGGAAGCCGAGCGGCTGAACGGCGGCGCGCTCGACGTGCTGGTCAACAATGCCGGAATCAACATTTCCGGACCGGTGGAAGTGCAGGACCTGGCGTCGGTGCAACTGTCGTTCGATACCAATGTGTTCGGCCTGCAGCGCACCATGCGCGCGGTGCTGCCGGGCATGCGGGCGCGCAAGAGCGGGCTGATTTTCAACGTATCGTCGCAGCAGGGCAGGATCATCATGCCCGGCATGGGGGTCTATTCGGCGACCAAGTTCGCGGTCGAATCGCTGAGCGAGCAGATCGCCTATGAGCTGGCCCCGCACGGCATCGAAGTGACGATCATCGAGCCCGGCGGCTTTCCCACCGGCATCGGCGTCAACCGCGCCAGGCTCACCGCCGCGCTGGCGGAGCGCGTGGAACCGCGCCACGCTGCGGGCTATCCCGAAGCCGTGGAGCAAATGCGCAATGGCTTGCGCTCGCTGCCGACCGGGCCGGCGATGCAGCAGGCGCTGGCGCGGGCCTATGGCGGCGTCGCGCCCGATCCGCTCGACGTGCCGCGCGCCATCGCCGAGATCGCCGCGATGCCCGCCGGATCGCGCCCGCTCCGCCGCGCGGTGCATCCCGGCAACAAGCCCCAGCTGGAGATCAACCGGGTGTCGGCGGAAACGCAGAAGGCGCTGCTGTCGCGGCCGCCCTACGCCGAGTGGGCCAAGGCGGTGCTGGATTAGAGCGGCGCTGGCAATTGCCCGCCAGTGCCGCTAAGGGCCCGCGCTCCAAGCCTCGGAGTGCGCAATGGGTTTCAAATGCGGTATCGTCGGCCTGCCCAATGTCGGCAAGTCCACCCTGTTCAATGCGCTGACCGAGACCCAGGCGGCGCAGGCGGCGAACTATCCGTTCTGCACGATCGAGCCGAACGTCGGCAATGTCGGCGTTCCCGATGCGCGGCTGGACGAGCTGGCGCGCGATCGCGGGCAGCCAGAAGATCATCCCGACCCAGCTCGGCTTTGTCGATATCGCCGGACTGGTGCGCGGGGCCAGCAAGGGCGAAGGGCTGGGCAACCAGTTCCTCGGCAACATCCGCGAGGTCGATGCGGTGATCCATGTGCTGCGCTGCTTCGAGAACGACGACATCCAGCATGTCGACAACAAGGTCGATCCGGTGTCCGACGCGGAAACGGTCGAGACCGAGCTGATGCTGTCGGATCTGGAAAGCCTGGAGAAGCGGGTACCCGCCGCGCAGAAGAAGGCGGCGCAGGGCGACAAGGAGAACAAGCTGATCGCCGCCGTGTTGCTGCCCGCGCTCGAGCTGCTGCGCGAGGGCAAGCCCGCCCGGCTCGCCCGGCCAAGCGACGAGGAAGAGCGCAAGGTGTTCGATCAGGCGCAGCTGCTCACCGCCAAGCCGGTGCTCTATGTCTGCAATGTCGAGGAAGAAGCGGCGGCCGAAGGCAATGCCTTCTCCGCGCAAGTGTTCGCCAAGGCCAAGGCCGAAGGGGCCAACGCCGTCATCGTCTCCGCCGCGATCGAGAGCGAGCTGACCGGCATGGACGACGAGGAGCGCATGGTGTTCCTCGAGGAAATGGGCCTGCACGAAACCGGCCTCGCCCGGGTGATCCGCTCGGGCTACGATCTGCTGCACCTGATCACCTTCTTCACCGTCGGCCCCAAGGAAGCCCGCGCCTGGACGGTGCACCAGGGGGCCAAGGCACCCGAGGCGGCGGGCGAAATCCACTCCGACATGCAGCGCGGCTTCATCCGCGGCGGAGACGATCGCCTATGATGACTACGTCGCGCTGGGCGGCGAAATCCGGCCAAGGAGGCAGGCAAGCTGCGGCAGGAAGGCAAGGAATATGTCGTGCAGGACGGCGATGTGCTGCACTTCAAGTTCAATGTCTGATCCTCCCCGGAACGGGGAGGGGAACCATCCGCAGGATGGTGGAGGGGCAAGTCCAGTGTCACCCGGCCTCTCACCGCCAAGCCATGCCGAGGGTGCCCCTCCACCCCCCTTCGGGCGGTCCCCCTCCCCGTTCCGGGGAGGATCTTAGGAAGACCACCATGCGCTACTTCGAAGACATCCAGGTCGGCGAAAAACAAAGCTTCGGCTCCTATGCGGTGACCCGCGAGGAAGTGCTCGAATTCGCCAGCAAATACGACCCCCAGCCCTTCCACCTCTCGGACGAAGCGGCCGCCAAAACCCACTTCGGCAAACTCGCCGCCAGCGGCTGGCACAGCTGCGCCATGGCGATGGCGATGCTGGTCGCGCATTTCGAGGAAGTGCAGCACGCTGGCCTCGGCTCGCCGGGGATCGACGAATTGCGATTTCTGAAGCCCGTCTATCCGGGGGATGTGCTCCGCATCGAGAGCGAAGTTCTGGAAAAAACGCGCAGCCGGTCGAAGCCGGAAATGGGGTCTTATCGCTCGCGGCTGAAGCTGCTCAATCAGGACGGGGTGGTGGTGGTGAGCTTTGTCGCGATTGATTTGATCAGGGTGCGGGGGGATTGAGGGGGGCGAAGAGACTTCACCTGGCCGGGAACTGACGGACAGCATTTAGGTCGGAAAGATTGGTAAGATGCCCTTTCACCGGCTTGATGATTTGGCAATTGAGAATTTTACAAAGACGCCATGGAATTTATATAAATTATCCCTGGGATATTTTATGTTGACAATTTACGGCAACAGTAGCACTTCTGGTGTTGCGAAATGCAAATCAGGAGATTGACCATGTTTGGAAACACCGATGGGCTACCGAAACATATGTTGTCTGAAGAGGCGGAAGGGAAGCTAACGTCCCTCAGTTCCATGCTGGATTTCGGCACCGACGAGGAACCGGTCAACGTTTTGATGGGCTACAATCTCGGGAACCCCACGTGGTGTGCTGACGTGAAACTGGCTACTTTTGTGGAGTGGTCGGAAATCGCCAACGATCCTGACAAGGGAGACATAGCTCAGCGTCGGCTGGACCCCAATCATGCAAAAAGCCTGGCAAGCTTCATGCTCAAGGGGCTGATCAATGCAGCAATTGTGCGCAGGAAATTACTGAACAAGTCCGTACCAGAAATCTATGATGACGTGCAGGCGCGGCTCGGAACAAAGCCCTATTGCGCCCTTCAGCCTGTGGTGGCGAATATTCGGGACATTGATGCGAACAGCCCTTCGATCCGCGCAGATCGCGGCGTGACTAAGTCCGGAGAAACCGTTGGTTTCAAGGTCTTCATGCCAAGGACCTACCGTTGGTGGGTGGTAGATGGCCAGCATCGCCGGTTCGGGGGCGAAATGTTGATTGACTGGCTCAAGGAAGTCACGCGCACTGGGCGTTATCCTGCACGGGGCAGCATTATCGACTTCAAGGGTGACGCTAGCGACGACGAGATGCTTGTATGGGTTGAGGCTCTAGAATGTGCGCGCACATTTGCTACTGTCAAAATTGAATTTCACCTTGGACTGACAACCAACCAGGAGCGCCAACTTTTTCATGACCTCAATAACCTTGGCAAGAAGATCAACGTGTCGCAGGCAACGGAATTCGATCAGGGCAATCCGATCAATGGCTTTGTTCGCTATGTTCTCGAAGAGGGAATTGGAATTGAGACGACGGAACGCGACGTAAAAGATTGGGCGAAGGACGACGGTAAGCTTTTGAGGAAAGACCTTGCAGGCATTAATGCGATCGCCTTTCTCAATAAGACCAACGCAAGGACCGCGACACCGATCATCATCGCAGAACGTAAAGAAGATGTCGCCCGAATGTGGGAGGCGATCAGCGTGCTTCCTGGATTTGGCGAAGATAAGGCAAAAGCTAAGACAGTTGCGGCTCAGCCAGTCGTTTTGAAGGCGCTGGCTAAGCTTACCTTCGACCTCCTGTATTCCAACCGTCGCCCAGAAAATGGTCGTGATCTATTCGATCATCTGACTGAACATTTGCACGAAGTTGATTTCTCGCATGGGAACATGATGTGGCGGTATTATCAGTTGAGCGACGAAGAACGCGCTGATCCGGAAATTGCTGGGATTGCAGGATACCTACCTGAAGCCGGGGTTGTCACGTCAGACTCAAACCGTGACCTTGGTGCGTACCAGGGGGGTATGATGCGGTTCGGGGCGAAGCACAACGATATCTATCCGATCCTTGCCGATATGATCCGCTGGAAAATGCATCTGCCAAATAGGCACTTCACGGAAGGGCTGGAACCATCAGATGGCAAGCGAACTGGTCTTCCTCCTGAAGGAACTACGTGTCGCTTCACATACGCAGGTAACGAATATACCGGAAAAATCAGCAATGACATGTTGGTGATCGACGGGTTCGAAGGGCGCTTCAAGTCCTTCTCGGCGGCATCACACGCGGTCACCCAAACCAGCCGAAACGGGTGGCTGGATTGGCACCTGCAGAATGATTCTGGTTCCTGGCAGCTTTCAGACGAATGGCGCAAGCAACAGATGTAAATTTCATGGGTGCTCTAAGTTCCGCCAACATTAGAGCACCCCCTCACCGCCGCCCAAACAGCTTCTCGATATCCCCATGCGCCAGCTTGACCCAGGTCGGCCTGCCATGGTTGCACTGGCCGGACCTTGGCGTGCGCTCCATCTCGCGCAGCAGCGCGTTCATCTCCGCCACCGACAGCACCCGCCCCGCCCGCACCGAGCCGTGACAGGCCATCGTCGCCAGAACATGGTCGAGCCGTTCGCCCAGCAGCAAAGCGTCGCCGTTCTGCGCCAGATCGTCGGCGACATCGCGGACCAGCGCCTGGACATCGCCCGAGGCCAGCGCGGCGGGCACGGCGCGCACCAGCATCGCCGCAGGGCCGAAGCGTTCGAGCGCGAGGCCGTAGTCCGCCAGCTGGGCGCTGCGCTCCTCCAGCCGGTCGCAGGCGGGTTCGTCGAGCTCGACCACTTCGGGCAACAGCAGCGCCTGCGAGGACGCACTGCCCTCGCCTGCCCCGGCCGCCCGCAGCCGTTCGAGCACCAGCCGCTCATGCGCGGCGTGCTGATCGACCAGGATCAGGCCGTCTTGTGCCTCGGCGACGATGTAGGTTTGGGCGATTTGGCCGCGCGCGACGCCCATTGGGTGCGCCAGGTGCTCTTCAGGTGTCGCATTGGCTGACTCCGCCTTTGCCGCCGGCGGCGCGAGAATCTGCTCCTCGTAACCGCGCCAGACCCGCCCCGCTTCGCCTAACCGGGGGGCGGCATACTCGCGGGCGAACAGCGAGGTCAGCGCCGGCGCCGGGCGCGGTTCGACCGGCTCGCTGCGCCAGTTTCCCATCGCCGGGGCCGCAGGCGGCTGCGCGCTGCGCTGCCCCGCCCCCTCCAGCGCATGCCGCAGTCCGCCGACGATGAAGCCGCGCACGAAGGCCGGATCGCGGAAGCGGACTTCGGTCTTGGCCGGGTGGACGTTGACATCGACCTCCTCCGGCGGCAGCTCGAGGAACAGCGCCAGCACCGCATGCCGGTCGCGCGCCAGCATGTCGGCATAGGCCCCGCGCACCGCGCCGATCAGCAGCCGGTCCTTCACCGGGCGGCCGTTGACGAAGAGATACTGGTGATCGGCGACGCCGCGGTTGAAGGTCGGCAAGCCGGCCACGCCGGTCAGCCGTGCCGCCCCAGTTGCGATGTGGCGCTCGACGTCGATGAGCACCCCGTCCTCGGCCAGTTCGCGCGCGACGATGCGGCCGACGCGCTGGGCCAGAACCTCGCCGCTCTGCACCGCCAGCACCCGGCGGCCGTCATGCTCGAGGGTGAAGCCGACCCCGGGCCGCGCCATGGCGAGGCGGCGCACGACGTCGAGGCAGGCGGCGTATTCCGAGCGGGCGGAGCGCAGGAACTTGCGGCGCGCCGGCACCCGCTCGAACAGCTGCTCCATGCGGATGCGGGTGCCCGGCGGCAGCGCGGCAGGGCCTTCGCTGGCGAGTTGGCCGTGATCGACCACCCGCTTCCAGCCCTCTCTGTCGTTGGCCCCCTGCCCCCGCACCCGGCTCTCGATGCTCAGCCGCGATACGCTGGCGATCGACGGCAGCGCCTCGCCCCGGAAGCCGAGTGTCGCGACCAGTTCGATGGAATCATCCGGCAGTTTCGAGGTGGCATGCCGCTCCAGCGCCAGCGCGATTTCCTCCGCCGCCATGCCGCAGCCGTCGTCGGTCACTTCGACCAGATCGAGTCCGCCGCCCGCCAGTCTGACCGCGATATTCGCGGCCCCTGCGTCGATGGCGTTCTCGACCAGTTCCTTGAGCGCCGAGGCGGGCCGTTCGACCACTTCGCCGGCCGCGATGCGGTTTACCAGAATTTCGGGCAGACGGCGGATTTGGGGCATGTCCACAGCCTAGCGGCGAATTGCCGCGAATTCGAGACAAGAGGCGGTGACAACCCACCATTTGGACACAAATTTTTAGCCTTTCGTCGTAGCTTGGGTTAAGGAGCCGCCTTCACGCCCACCATCCGGCCAGACACTGCTGCAATCCACGCGGCAAGTGACCGGAAAGATTACGGATTTTTCAATGGCAAATTTCTTGTCGCGATTCTTCAAATTCGGTTCGCAGAATATGGCGATCGACCTCGGCACGGCGAACACCCTCGTCTATGTCCAGGACCGCGGCATCGTGCTCAATGAACCCTCGGTGGTGGCGATCGAAACGATCAATGGCGTCAAGCGGGTCAAGGCGGTCGGCGACGACGCCAAGATGATGATGGGCAAGACGCCCGACAGCATCGAAGCGATCCGCCCGCTGCGCGACGGCGTCATCGCCGACATCGAAGTCGCCGAGGAAATGATCAAATACTTCATCCGCAAGGTTCACGGCGGCAAGAAGAGCATGTTCCGCTATCCCGAAATCGTTATCTGCGTGCCCTCGGGCTCGACTTCGGTCGAACGCCGCGCGATCCGCGATGCCGCTTCCAACGCCGGCGCATCCGAAGTCCACCTGATCCTCGAGCCGATGGCCGCCGCGATCGGCGCCGACATGCCGGTGACCGAGCCGGTCGGATCGATGGTGGTCGATATCGGCGGCGGCACCACCGAGGTCGCAGTGCTCTCGCTGCGCGGCCTCGCCTACACCACCTCGGTGCGGGTCGGCGGCGACAAGATGGACGAGGCCATCGTCAGCTATGTGCGCCGTCATCACAATCTGCTGATCGGCGAAGCCACCGCCGAGCGAATCAAGAAGGATTACGGCATCGCCACTGTGCCGGCCGACGGCATCGGCGAGACCATCCACATCAAGGGCCGCGACCTGGTCAACGGCGTGCCCAAGGAAATCACCATCACCCAGGCGAATATCGCCGAGGCGCTGTCCGAGCCGATCGGCGCGATCATCGAGGGCGTGCGCATCGCGCTGGAAAACACCGCACCAGAACTGGCCGCCGACATCGTCGACCAGGGCATCGTGCTCACCGGGGGCGGCGCGCTGATCAAGGGTCTGGACGAATATCTGCGCGAGGAGACCGGCCTGCCGGTCAGCGTCGCCGAAGATCCGCTGTCCTGCGTCGCGCTGGGCACGGGGCGGGCGATGGAGGATCCGATCTACCGCGGCGTGTTGATGACCGCCTAGTCCGGACGCAACCGGCGGCCTGTCCTCCTCTCGGGGAGAACCGCCGCAAGAGGGAGAAGGCACCGCATGGCGCCGCCGAACCGGCGCCCCGGCTATTCCCGCAGGGCGCAGTACACCACATTTTTCGGCTATCTCGCTGGCATTCTGGGCGCGCTGCTGGGCGGTGCGCTGCTGATCGTTTCGATAGTCAGCCCTACGTCATTCGCCGGGCTGCGCAGCCTGGGCAGCGACGTTGCCGCGCCGGTTTCCGGACTGGGCGCCAGGGGCCGTTCAGGCAGCTATGGCCTGCTCGGGAATATCGGCGCCTATTTCAAGGCGGCGAGCCAGAATGCGCGGCTGAACCGGGAACTCGAGGCCGCGAAAGTCCGCCTGATCGAGGCGGAGGCGCTGGCGGAAGAAAACAAGCGTCTCAAAGCCTTGCTGAACCTTCCTGAAGGCGAGCCCAAGCCTGTCGCCTATGCCCGGCTGGTCGGATCGACATCGTCCAGCACCCGCCGCTTCGCCACCTTGTCGGCGGGCGCGAGCAACGGTGTCGCCATGGGCATGCCGGTGCGCTCGCCGCTGGGACTGGTCGGCCGGGTGCTGGAAGTGGGCAATGCGACCGCGCGAGTTTTGCTGATCACCGATACCGAGAGCGTGGTGCCCGTGCGGCGGTCGCGCGACAGCGTCGCGGCCTTCGCGCAAGGCCGGTCGGACGGAACGCTGCAAATCAGGCTGATCAGCCTCGGCATCAATCCGCTCAAGCGCGGCGACACCTTTGTCGCCTCGGGATCTGGCGGGCTCTACTGGCCTGGAACGCCGATCGCCGTGGTCACGGCTCTGACCCGCGACGGCGCCATTGCCCAACTGATCAGCAATCCGGCGGCGACCGAATATGTCGCGGTGCAGCCGATCTGGGCGCCGGAAGCTGTGCAGCCCGCCGCTGCGTCATCGCCGCTGGCCTCACCCGCGCCACCGCCATCGTCAGGCCCGCAGTAATCGCCGTGCCCAACCGCCTCACCCGCCCCTTGACCGATCGCTTCCGCAAGCGGATCAACCGGGTGCCCTCGCCGGCGCTGGCCCACGGCCTGCCCTGGGTAACGATCATGCTCGGTTCGCTCTGGCCGGCATTGCCGGTGATCGCTTCTGCACCGGTGCTGCCGCCGTTCGGCTTCATGCTGCTGCTGGCGTGGCGGCAAATGCGCCCCGGGCTGATGCCGGTCTGGGCCGGACTGCCGCTCGGCGCTTTCGACGACCTGTTCAGTGGCCAGCCATTCGGCTCTGCCATCTTGCTGTGGTCGGTGGCGATGATCGTGCTCGATCTCATCGAGGCCCGCTTCCCGTGGCGCAGCCTGTCGCTCGACTGGCTGGTTTCCTCGGGCCTGATTTGCACCTATCTGCTGTTTTCCCTGGTTTTCGCCAACGCAGCGGGAGGATCGTCGGCGATAATTGTGCTAGTGCCGCAGGAAGTGATCGCCATTCTCCTCTTTCCCCTGACCGGACGCTGCGTCGCCCAGCTCGACCGGCTGCGGCTGCTGCCGCTGGTGGACATGAACTGATGCCCGCCAAGAGCCGGCATGTCAGTTCGGCGACGCTGACCAACAGTTTCGACCGCCGCAGCATTGTCATCGGGGCGCTCCAGGGCGGCATCGGCACGCTGCTTGCCGTGCGGATGGGCTGGATCGCGATCTTCCAGAACGAGAAGTATCAGCTCGATGCCGAAAGCAACCGGGTCAATCTGACACTGACGCCCCCGCGCCGCGGCTGGATCCTCGACCGCAACGGCGCGCCGCTGGCCTCGAACCGGACCGATTTCCGCGTCGATATCATCCCGGACCGGCTGGTCGACAAGGATGCAACCGTCGGCGAACTCGGCAGATTGCTGCGCATGACCGCGATCGAAGTCCAGGACCTGAAGGACAAGATCGGCAAGGCGCATGGTTTCCAGCCGGTCGAGGCACGGTCCGGGCTAGACTGGGACAGCTTCGCCGCAGTCAGCGTGCGGCTGCCTGACCTGCCCGGCGTCGTCGCCCAGCGCGGCTTCTCGCGCTATTATCCAACCGGGCCGTCGGTCGGGCATCTCATCGGCTATGTCGGCCCGGCATCCGCCGAGGAATATCAGAAGGAACACAATCCGCTGCTGGTGACCCCAGGCTTCAAGATCGGCAAGGACGGCCTCGAAAAGCAATACGAGACCAGACTGCGCGGCGAGCCGGGTGCGCGCCGCGTCGAAGTCACCGCAAGCGGAAAAATCGTGCGCGATCTGGAAACCCGCGAGGACGTTCCCGGCGAGCCGGTCAAGCTGACGATCAACGGGCCGCTGCAGGACTACGCCTCCCGCCGCCTTGGCCTCGAATCGGGCGCAGTGGTGGTGATGGACTGCCTCACCGGCGACATCCTCTGCGCCGCCTCCATGCCCAGTTTCGATCCCAACCGCTTTGCCGACGGTATCGGGCGGATCGAATGGAAGATGCTGTCGGACGACGATCATGTCCCGCTGCGCAACAAGGTGCTCCGCGGCCTCTATCCGCCAGGATCGACGGTCAAGCCCATGGTCGCGCTTGCCTTTCTCGAAGCGGGGCTCGACCCGGAAGAAAGCGTCGGCTGCGGCGGCGGACTGCGCGTCGGCAACCGCGTGTTCCACTGCTGGAACCGCCGCGGCCATGGTTCGGTCGGCATGGCGAAGGGCATTTATCAAAGCTGCGACGTCTATTTCTACCACTTCGCCCAGCGCATCGGCATGGAGAAAATCGCGATCATGGCCAAACGGCTCGGCATGGGCCAATCGTTCCCGCTGCCGGTCGCCGGCCAGTCCTACGGCACCGTCCCCGATCCCGCCTGGAAACAAAGGAAATACGGCAAGGAATGGGCCGTGTTCGACACGGTCAACGCAACCATTGGCCAGGGTTATATGCTGGTCAACCCGCTGCAACAGGCGGTGATGGCAGCACGCATCGCCAGCGGCAAGATGCTGATGCCGCGCCTGCTGCACGACACCAAGGCGCCCGATTTTCCCACGATGGGCTTCAGCAAGGAACACCTCGATTTCGTCCATGCCGCGATGAAAGACGTGGTCCACGGACCAGGAACAGCGGGGCGCGCGCGGCTGCCGGTCAAGGATGTGCTGCTGGCCGGCAAGACCGGTACTGCCCAGGTCGTCGGGCTCAACATCAGCAAGGGCAAGGGCGGGCTGTGGAAGCACCGCGATCACGGCCATTTCATCTGCTTCGCCCCGTTCGACAATCCGCGCTATGCCTGCGCGGTGGTGATCGAGCACGGCGGCGGATCCAGCGCCGCCTATCCGGTCGCGCGCGACGTCATGACTTTCCTGTTCGATCCCGCCAAGGCGATGGAAGTGCTGACCGGGATGGAGACCGGCTGGGGCGGCACGCCGCAGCAGCGCATGGAGACCAAATATCGCGCCTATGCCGCCCAATATGGCGTCGGCGCGCCGGCAGTGACGGAGACAGAAGCGGAAGCGGCCGCCGCAGCCCAGGCGAGCGAAGCTCCGCCGCAGCCGATGGTCAGGGAAGCGCAGTCGCCGGCGGCGGAACCGCCAGCGGAACCCTCGGCAGCGGCGGGCGCTGCGTCACCGGCGCCAGCGGAAACGCCGCAGCCCGGCCCGGCCAGCTCGCCGTCCCCCGCCTTCCCCACGGTGCCCTCACCGTTTCCTGCTCCTGCCGCGAGCCCCGGCCTGTGATCGGCTCGATCGTTCCCGAAACCGTGGCGCGACAGCCCTGGCGGGTGATCCTGCCGCTCACCGCGCTGGTGCTGTTCGGCGCGGCGGTGCTCTATTCGGCGGCCGGCGGCAGCCTGCGGCCATGGGCGGCAACCCACGTTGTGCGGTTCGCCGTGTTTCTGGCGATGGCCCTGGTGATTGCACGCATCCCGCGCGAGCTGTTAAAACTGCTCGCCTATCCGGCCTATGGCGCGATCCTGATCCTGCTGGTCCTGGTGGAGCTGATGGGCGCGATCGGCGGTGGCAGCCAGCGCTGGCTCAATCTCGGCTTCATGGCGCTGCAACCTTCCGAGCTGATGAAGCCGGCGATCGTACTGGTGCTGGCGCATTTCTACGATTCGCTGCCCCCCGCACTCACTGCGAGCTGGCGCGCGCTGGTGCCGGCGGCGGGCCTGATCGCCGTACCGGTCGGCTTTGTCATGCTGCAGCCCGACCTCGGCACGGGCCTTGCGATCGCCTTCGGCGGCGCGGTTGTGATCTTCCTCGCCGGCTTGCCGCTGAGCTGGTTCGCCGGCGCCGGCGCCGCCGCCATCGTGGCCGCGCCGATCGCCTTTTTCACCTTGCTGCACGATTACCAGCGCAGGCGGGTGACAATCTTCCTCGACCCGGAGAGCGACCCGCTGGGATCGGGCTATCACATCACCCAGTCGAAGATCGCGATCGGCTCGGGCGGGGTCTTCGGCAAGGGTTTCGGCAACGGCACCCAGAGCCACCTCGAATATCTGCCCGAATCCCACACTGACTTCGTCTTCGCCACCATGGCCGAGGAATGGGGCATCGTTGGCGGCCTGTTCGTATTGCTGGTCTTCGCGCTGATCTTCCGCTGGGGTCTGGCGGTCGCGCGCAGCAGCCAGGACCGCTTTTCCCGCCTGCTCGCCGCCGGCATGACGACGACGGTCTTCTTCTATGTCGCGATCAATCTGATGATGGTGATGGGGCTGGCGCCGGTGGTCGGCATTCCCCTGCCCTTCGTCAGTCACGGCGGCTCGTCGATGATGACAAACATGATCTGCATCGGCACGATCCTGGCGGTCGATCGCTGGCGCAAGAGCGGCGGCATGTCGTGACACCCGCTGCGGAAATCCCCCTTCCCCCGCGCCGCGCAATCGCTATAGGAAGCGCTCCCGCCGATTCGGTCGCAGGCCGCATGGCCGGTGTGGACGCATAGCTCAGTTGGTAGAGCAGCTGACTCTTAATCAGCGGGTCCTAGGTTCGAGCCCTAGTGCGTCCACCAAAATCCTCACATAAAATCAACATATTAAATGCCATTACGCAAAGTGAGTGGAGCCTAATTTTCATACCGGTTTGCGCTATAGGCTCCCTATAGGCTCCACCAGTCGAGATTTCCACAGAATCGCATGAGCCGCCGTTCGCGCTGTGCGGGACTTTGGCCGCATTCACACGAAACCGTTGAAATCCAGTCGAGTGATTTCAGGCTCGAAATCCTGGTCAAATGATTGCATGTTCGCCATGCAATGGGTCGCAGGATCACACTCTATGAGGCTGCTTTGGCGGAAGCCGAGGCCACGGGCGGAGTAACCGCGCGGCAGGCGGCAAGCGACGCATTCGGGATGGCGGATTTCGTCTTCCGCTTTATCCATCGGATTCGGGAATACATTGCCCCGGCCTTTGGCTATCTTGCTCTGCTCGTATTGGTGGCTCTGACTATCGACTGGGGCTTGAGCGGGTTCACGCGCAGATGATGTCCCACGGGGTGGTGTAGCTGGGAGTTGAGGTGGTCACCGTGATTTCCGGATAGGTTTGGGTTGGAAGACTCGAACCTGACGGAAGGAACCACGATGACCGATCCGATGATGCACCTGCGCTCGCTGGTCGAGAAGACCCCCGACGCCGATATTTTGCGCGACATGATCTCGTTCGCCGCCGAGCGGTTGATGGAGATGGAGGTCGGCGGGCTGACCGGCGCTGGCTATGGCGAGAAGTCGCCTGCCCGGCTCGTGCAGCGCAATGGCCACCGCGAACGTGCCCTTCGACAAGCTCAGGAGGCAGACCCGTGCCGGGACCGTCGAGCTGCGCATCCCCAAGCTGCGCAAAGGCAGCTACTTCCCCGGCTTCCTGGAGCCGCGCCGGATGGCCGGGAAGGCCCTCACTGCGGTCATTCAGGAAGCATATATCCAGGGCATCTCGACCCGCTCGGTCGATGACCTGGTCAAGGCGCTTGGCATGGACGGCATCTCCAAAAGCCAGGTCAGCAGGCTTTGCGAAGATATCGACGAGCGCGTTCATGCCTTCCTCGACCGGCCGATCGAGGGCGACTGGCCCTATCTGTGGATCGACGCGACCTATGTGAAGGTCCGCCAGAATCCACGCGCTGACAGCCGAGATCGCCCGGCTGGAAGCCGAGATCAACGACCGCGTCTATGCGCTGTTCGACCTCACACCCGATGAAATCGTGCTGCTTGAAGCCAGCATCTGAGATCAACCCTCGCCCCCGCCCCATCTCGCGCTCAACATGCACCGCACGCAAGGCATGACCGTGGACCGCGCGATCACCATCATGTCGAGCCAGGACCGCCAGCTCAACAGCGCCGGCCTGTTTCCCCGCAGTCAAAGAAATTTGGTGGGGGCGATGATGGTCCGCCACATGTGGCTGCTCGGTGAATTGTCCATGCCCAGCCCTTCTTCGGGTTGGTGGAAATTCCGGCCAATGATGTCGGTGAACTCTTCGATATCGGCGATTACTTCGGGGTCGAACGCGTAATAGTCATAGAGCGTCACCAGCCGCGCCGTCATGTACCAGCGGTGGTTGCGTGCTGCCTGATAGTCGCGGTCAATGTAGGGGTCCGGTCGGTAATTGGCGCCGAACATCCGCACATAAGCCTCGGGATAGTCGTACCCTACCGCCTCGTCGGGATAAAAGCGCAGCGCCTGGTGGGCCCGCACCGCCCAGCTCACTTCCTCGTCGACATAAGGTTCTATCAACTGCGCGCCCCAATAGCCGTGATCGGCGCGGATAAAACCGAAGACTGCAATGTCGTGGAGCAAGCACGCCAGCACTGTTTTTTCGGGCAGTCCATCCTTCACGGCAAGCCGCGCGCTTTGCAGCAGATGCGCTGAAGGGCCGAACCGATAGCGGAAAAAATCTATCAAGGTCGGCTTTTCAGGCATCCTTTGCAGCCGCGGATCCTCCCGCATCAGGAAATGTCGCCCGGCACGCTCGGCCTCGGTCGGGCGACCACGCGGCGCGGCGGGATCGATGTCGCCCGACACATAGAGGACAGACTTGACGACCATGTCATCGAGTTCGCGCGCCATCCGCTCTTCGAGTTGGTCGGCCTGCTCTGACGCGGTTGTGAAATCAATTTCTGCCATGATCGTGGGCCTCACAGGAGGTAGAAATCTGCAACACTGGGGATCTGGTCATTGGCCAGGATTGTCACCTTGCGGACTATTTTCCAGTCGCCGTCGCGCAAGCCAAATTGATATTCATAACGACCGAAGAAGGTATGCGCGGTCCGCCGTTTCGGGTCGAAGCAATGAACGGTAAAGGCCGCAGATGCCCTGGCCTCGCCATCACTTGCCTCGACCAATATGCCGCTTGTCATATGGGCGGTGCGGCGCAGCGGCGTGCTCGCAACCGACAGGCCGCTGTTCAGCCGCCACACCCGGTCGGCAAGGCCTGCCCTGCTCGCATAGTAAATCAGGGACAATTCGCTGTCAGGGTCGGACGTCGGTTCGTTCTCGTCCTTCCACGCCGGCACCCAGTAGACAGCATCTTCGGCGTAAAGCGACAGCCAGTCCTCCCAGCGGCGCTGATCGAGAAACATGCCCTCCGAATGGATAATCCTTTCGGCAACTGACTGGCTGAAGGCGCTCATGAGGATGTGGCCTCTGGAAGAGCATTGGACAGTCGTTCGAGCCAGGTGCGATAATAGGCATGGAATATCGTTTCATCACCCAGCGTCGGATCACCCAGCACAGAATGGGTCGGCGTCATGCCGATCCCCTCGGCATAGATATTGGTATTGCCATACTCACTGGCCAGGCCGCGCGAATAGCCCTGGAGCCACGGCATCTGCTCCGCGCCGAAACCCTCCTGACAGGCTTCATAGACTACGGCATCGTCGGGCGTCGCCAGGCCGCTTGGGTTGAAAAAGTCCTCATACTGCCGGATGCGAACACGCCGGGCCTCGGCGCTTTCGCCAATCGGCGCAATGCAGAACGTCCGCATCTCGGTGCGGTTGACCGAAATCGGCTGGATGATCCGCAGCTGGCTGGAGGCATTGTCGGCAAATTGCACATTGGGAAAAATCGTCAGATTGCGGGACCGCAACATCCAGTCACGCTTTGCGGCTGCCGACCCGTTCGGTAAGCTCGTCATTCTTCTCGAACAGCGGCAGCGCATCGGGTGCGCCTGCGCGTCGCCAGTTGAGAACATGGCCATTGCGGAAAGTATAGGATCCACCAAGCGCCTCACCCGCATCGCGGTCGCTGTTCGGATCGAAGACGTTGCGCGTTGCCTCGGACCATTGCTCTTCCGCACGGCGATCGAGCAGCGTGAGATAGGACGGATGCACCGAGGTGAAGTGATACTGGTCCGAACAGTTCTCCAGCTGGAGCTTCCAGTTTGCCTCATAAGTGAAAGTGACCGTGCCGGGAACGAGTTCGATCCCCTGCGGGCTCTGATCAACGATAAGGTCGAGCAACCGCGCTGCTTCGCCAAGATAGTCTGCAATGTCGGGCACATCAGGCGTCAGGCTGCCAAACAGGAAGCCGCGATAATTGCCCAGCCGGGCGATGGGCGGCAGATCATGGCTGTCCTTATCGAAAGTGGCCGCGTAATGGCCGCCCGATCTGTCCTTGATCGCCATGTTCCGACCCGAACTGTCAAACGACCAGCTATGATAGGGGCACACATGCACCCGCGCGTTGCCCTTCTGCAGCTGGCAGACGCGGGCCCCCTTGTGCGGGCAGGAATTGACGACGGCGTGCAGTTCATCATCTGCGCCGCGCGTGACCAGCACCGGAACCCTGCCGATGCGCGCTGCGAAATAGTCATGCCGATTGGGCAGCTGTGATGCCAGACCCAGGAACACCCACCCCGATTCAAACAGGTGTTTCATTTCGAGGTCGAAGATCCGTTGGTCAGTGAATATCCGGCGGTCGATCCGAAACACGCCCTCGCTTGCACGATCATCGACCAGCCCGGACAGTGCCGCACGGGTCAGCGCCTGAAATGGTGCCATGGGTTTCACGCTGTTTCTCCTGCCTGCTCCGCAAGTGCGGCTATCCGGCGCTGCCATGCCGGCAGCACCTCCGGATTGCGGACATGCAATGGCACTTCACCACGCAGTCCCAGCAGGACGTTCTCTGCCGCCACTTGAGGTATCCGGGCGTAAAGCTCCTCAGAATGGCCGATGACATGCCCCGTTGCGATAACCTTGGGATGGTTCCGCAGCGGATGGTCCACCGGCGGAGGCTCTGTCAGCCATACATCCAGTGCCGCTCCCGACAGGTGGCCATTGTTGAGCGCATCCAGCAGTGCTGCTTCATCGACACA
The DNA here is from genome assembly GCA_963779195.1 of uncultured Alphaproteobacteria bacterium. Lineage (GTDB taxonomy): Bacteria > Pseudomonadota > Alphaproteobacteria > Sphingomonadales > Sphingomonadaceae > Novosphingobium. The sequence continues at coordinate 3,380 of CAVZWZ010000004.1, read as the reverse complement.
ACCACCCCGCCCTATGCTGGCAAGTTGGGCACAGGGCTTCATGCGCGCTATTGCCGACGTATCGATGATGTTGCGGGTTTCATCAGTCAGCGGAACCATCACGACGACGACATCGGATCGCTCCAGAAGATCGTTGAGTGAAACGAGTTCCACGCCAAGCTGCACTGCCGCGTCATTCGCTACATGAGGATCATAAGCGAGGATATTCGCATCCCAACCGCTCAGCCGCCGCGCTACACCGCGACCGATCCGGCCAAATCCGACCAGACCAATAGTGGCGCCCGACACCATCGAGCCCGGCTGCGGGGGCTTCCAGCCGCCTTCTTTGATGGTCGCCGCCTTCATCATCAGTTGCTTGCGCAAGGCGGCGATGAGCATGACACCGGCCTCGGCCATGCCGTCAAAATTCTCAGCCATTGCGCCATGCGCGACGAGAATTCCCAATTCGCTTGCCGCATCAACGTCGATGAATTCGGTACCGATGATCTGTGACACCACAAGGCGTGTGCGTTTGGATCGCTCGAGCACCGACCTTGGAAGGCCCAGTCCCGGAAAGGTACCGACCCAGGCGTCTGCCGAAGGCGCATATTCTTCGATCAGTTCAGCTGTCCAGGCAGGCGTTCCCGCCGGGATCTCGCGAACAGTGCAGCCAGCAGTTTCCAGCATCGCAATTGCACGTGCGTGGACCTTGCTGGCAAATGAGGCGACAACGATGGGCTTCATGACCGGAACCGCTGCAACAAGGATTTGCATCCAGCACCTGTCAACCTGTCCGGCATCCATCTCGTCCCTTTGCTCAGGCCCCTGCTTTGTGCATTGCCATCTATTCAGACGTCTGTCTATATCGCTATTCGGCGGAAGCACATTCCACCGTGGCAGGTGAACCACGCGTGGTAAGCTGCACCTCGATCAAATGACCCAAATCAAGGAGGGCTCAATTTGCTAGGCGACTATTTCATCGCAGACGGCGTGGTGCACGGCTATAATTGGTCCGAGCCGAACTGGCGTATCCCGGAGGCTCGATACGCCGCCGAAGGCGGGTTCGGTGCCCACCACGGATTACAACCCAATCCGCAATGCTGGCTCAACCAGGAAGAATTCCGCCACGATTGGCAGATTGCCGAACTCGAAGAAGCAGCGTTTCTGGAATCGGGCTGCGACATCATCTGCTACCACGGCACGGCGATTAACGACCTGTGGCACGACGGCCATTCTGCCGACCACAAGGGCGTCGAGTGGAAAAGGCGCGAACCGAACCGCGTGGTCTATTATGGCGGGGTCAACCCGCTCGACGGCCAGAAGGCGCTGGACGATCTGGCGCGCAACCGGGACAACGGCGCGGACGCAGTCAAGATTTACCCGGCCTATTATGACGGTAACGGCGTGACGCGCCGGATCTCACTCGACGATCCCACCTTTGGCTTTCCGTTCATCGAACGCTCGCTCGAACTGGGCTACGACATCATTGCCACCCACAAGGCCATCCCATTCGGGGGCGTCGATGTGCGCGCTTTTGATCTTGCCGACGTGCCGAGCGCGGCCGGGCGCTATCCCGAAATGCGGTTTGTCATCATGCATGCGGGCATGGCCTTTGTTGAAGAGACCGTGCTGGTGCTCCAGTCCTTCCCCGACAACACCTATGTCAACCTTGAGGGGGCGAACAGCCTGCTGCTCTCGCAACCGCGCCGGTTTGCCCACTTCCTGGGCAAATTCCTGATGACCGGCCATAACGCGGCTGATCGCATCATGATCGCCAGCGGCATGGCCCTGGTCCATTCGCGCCCGGTGTTCGATGCGATCATCAACTTCGAAATGCCTGAGGACCTCCGCCAGAACTACGGTTACCCTGAGGTCACACCGGAAATGAAGCAGAAGATGCTGGGAGGCAACTTCATGAAGCTGCACGGCAAGGATATCCCTGCGTTCCAGAAGACCGTCGCAGGGGACTATTGGGACCAGCGGCAGAAGGCCGAAGGCACCGACCATGAACCTTGGTCCCACTACCGCGCATTGAGCAGCGCTCAGGGGAAGGCGAAATGACCATGGGTGACCCGGCATCGCGAATCAAGGAAGATGTCGTGGCGGCGCTGCACACGGTGGTCGATCCGTGCGGGCTGTTCAACCGCAGTCACGTCACGATCGGCGAACTCGGCATGTACCGGAACATCGAGGTGTTCGAAGACAGGCTGGAGATCGAGCTGTTCTTCGACGATCCCTCATGTTCCTTCGCCGGGCAGATCATGCTCGATATCCGCCAGGCCGTTGGTTCCGTCGCGGGTGGCCGTGCTGTCGAGATGAAGATCGTAGTCGATGACGTCTGGAATGAGGATCGCATCACAGAAGTCGGCCAGCGCAAGCTTGCGGCTGCACGAACGGCGCTGCTGCAATCACTATCGCAATAGCGCGTTAGCAATCAAATCCTGGTGAATGGCGATGGGCATAGCGCAGTGATGCCTCCCAGATCAGCTCGGTAGAGCTGCGCTTACCTTCGACCGGGATTTTTCGGTTGGCGAACTGGTGATGCACTTCGTCCTGCGCGGCCTGCGGAGCCAGCAGAACATGTTCGCGACCGATGCTGAGCGTTCGCACCTGCGTCGTGCACGCCGATTCTATGCGGAACATGCCGCTCCACGCCTCACCAACCGTTGCCCCCAGCGCCACTGTGCCGTGATTGCGCAGGATCATGATCTTGTTCGTGCCCATATCGGCAACCAGACGTTCGCGTTCATCCAGGTTGAGCGCAATGCCTTCATAGTCGTGGTAGGAAAGATTGGGGATCAGCGCCAGCGCACGCTGGTTGAGCGGCAGGAGCCCGTCCTTGTGGGCCGACACCGCTATGCCATCATAAGTGTGAAAATGGGCGACGAACAAGGCGTTCGGGAACGCGGCGTGCATCGCGCTATGAATGACATAGCCGGCATAATTGATCCCATATGCGCTGTCATCAATGACATTGCCCTCAAGGTCGATTTTGACCAGGCTGGAAGCGGTGATTTCTTCGAACATCAGGCCAAAGGGATTGATCAGGAAGTGATGCTCGGGACCGGGCACCCGCGCCGTGATATGGGTGAAAATGAGATCATCCCAGCCATGCAGGGCGGCGAGCCGATAGAAGGCGGCAAGTTCCACCCGCACGTGCCATTCAGCCTCGCTGAACTCGGACTTGGCCAATCGACCGTCTTGCAACACTGTCGCCATGCTCATGCTCCAATAATCGGCGTGCCGCTGTCGCCCGCAGGTTGGTCCCGTCATCCACCTCGTCACTAGTCCATATTCGTGCTCAATATCAACCCCGTCAGACGTCTTCCCAATCCCGCGCGATAATCAGGCATACGTCTGATTATAGTTGACACAAAAACTTCAGGGAGACAGTCTCCACT
>CAVZWZ010000003.1:0-63468 GCA_963779195.1 uncultured Alphaproteobacteria bacterium | reverse complement strand
GACCGCCCCCCGCCACGTCGCGATTATCATGGATGGCAACGGACGCTGGGCGAAGCAGCGCCACTTGCCGCGCGCGCTGGGCCACCAGCGCGGGGTCGAGGCAGTGCGTCGCATCGCCCGGGCGGCGCGGGAGATGGGGCTTGAAGCGCTGACGCTCTACGCCTTCTCCACTGAAAACTGGACCCGGCCCGAAGACGAAATTTCCGCGCTGATGGGGCTGCTCAAGCGCTTCATCCTCAGCGACCTCGCCGAGTTCAAGGCGAACAATGTGCGGCTGCGGATCATCGGCGATTACAAGGCTTTGCCTGCCGATGTTGCCGAAATAGTCGATCATGCCCTCGCCGAGACCGCGGCGAATACCGGAGTAATTCTCGCAGTGGCGCTGAACTATGGCGCGCAGGACGAGATCGCCCGCGCGGCGGCCAAGGCGGCGGCGAAGGGTGCGGTGACTGTTGCGGGGATCCAGGCGGAACTCGATACCGCAGGCATGCCGCCGCTCGACCTGCTGATCCGCACTTCGGGCGAAGTGCGGCTGTCGAATTTTCTGCTATGGCAGGCGGCCTATGCCGAGCTGTGGTTCACCGAGGTGCTGTGGCCCGATTTCGGCCCGGAGCATTTGCGTGAGGCGCTGGATGCCTTCGGGGCGAGGGAGCGGCGCTATGGCGGGCGGTGAAGCCTTCGTAATTCCTCCCCGGCACGGGGAGGTGGCGCGAAGCGGCGGAGGGGTCCCAGCTCTCCGCGAATCCCGCGCTGGAGGAGAGGCGGGCCACCTCCGTCAGTCCCTGCGGGCCCGCCACCTCCCCGTGCCGGGGAGGATTTTTGCATGACCGCGTCCCCACCCAAAAAATCCGACCTCGGTGTGCGGACAGCCTCGGCGGTGGCGATGCTGGCCGTGGCCGGAACCGCGCTGTGGCTGGGCGGCTGGTGGTGGACGGTGTTTGTCCTGCTGATCGGCCTCGGTGTCATGCGCGAATGGTCTGCGCTGATCTGCGGATTTACCGCACCGGGCCCCAAGCGTTGGCTGTGGACGGCAGCGGGAGCGGTTTACTGCGGCCTGGCGGTGACCAAGTTGATCGTCCTGCGCGACGGAATTGCCGGCATGCTTCCGGTCCTGGCCATCTTGGCGGCGGTGATCGCCACGGACATCGGCGCCTATTTTGCCGGGCGCGCGATTGGCGGGCCAAAGATCGCGCCTGCGATCAGCCCTTCGAAGACCTGGGCCGGGCTTGGCGGCGGCATTGCCGGCGCGTCGCTGGCACTGGGCGGGATGCCCGCATTGTTCGCAAATCCGCGCGGCATGGATCTTTTGCGCGGCAACCAGGCCGGAGTTCACGACACCTATTTTGTCGTTGTCCACGCGTTCGGGGGAATCGGCGGCATTATCCTGGCGGGCGCCCTCATCGCCATAATCGCCCAGGCCGGGGATTTCTTCGAAAGCTGGATGAAGCGCCGCGCCGGGGTGAAGGATTCGGGGAGGCTGATCCCCGGGCACGGTGGATTGTTCGACCGGGTGGATGGCTTGTTGGCTGTGCTGTTTGTAATTGGCATTCTGACCCTCGCCGGGACTATAGCGACGCCGTGACCATCCGCACCATATCCATCCTCGGCGCGACCGGCTCGATCGGCGCCTCCACGCTCGACCTGATCCGGCGCGAGAAGGACAAGTGGCGGGTGGTCGCGCTCACCGCCCATGCCAACGCCGCCGAGCTCGCCAAACTGGCCCGGGAATTCTCCGCCGAGCTGGCTGTTGTCTCCGATGAAAGCTGTCTTCCCGCATTGCGCGACGCGCTTGGCAGTTCTCAGGTCGCCGCAGGTGGCGGATTGGCTGCCTTGAATGAAGCCGCTGCGCGCCCCGTCGACGTCGTCATTGCCGCCATCGTCGGCTGCGCCGGTCTCGCCCCGACCATGGCCGCCATCGGGAACGGCGGCACCATCGGCCTCGCCAACAAGGAATCGCTGGTCTCGGCGGGCGACGTGCTGATGGCCTCGGTGGCACAGCACGGCGCGACGCTTTTGCCTGTCGATTCAGAGCATAACGCGATCTTCCAGTGCCTGGCCGGGAACAATCTCGATCACGTCCGATGGATCACGCTCACCGCCAGCGGCGGGCCGTTCCGCGACTGGAGCCTTGAGGAACTCGCCCACGCCACCCCGGCGCAGGCGGTCAAGCATCCCAACTGGGATATGGGCGCCAAGATCAGCGTCGACAGCGCCACCATGTTCAACAAGGGGCTGGAACTGATCGAGGCCTGGCACCTGTTCCCGGTCGGCCTCGAACGCCTGCGGATCATCGTCCACCCGCAGAGCATCGTCCATTCAATGGTCGAATACCGCGACGGCTCGACCCTGGCGCAGCTCGGCCCGTCCGACATGCGCGTTCCCATCGCCTCGACCCTGGCCTGGCCGGCGCGGATGGATACGCCCTGCGAGCCGCTCGACCTCGCCGCCATCGGCGAAGCTGACCTTCCGCGCGCCCGACGAGGACCCGCTTTCCCGCGACGCGGCTCGCGCGTCGAGGCGGCGGAGGCGGGCGGGGCGGCGCCGGCGGTGCTCAATGCCGCCAACGAGATCGCCGTCGCCGCCTTTCTCGCCGGTCATATCGGGTTCACCCGCATCGCCGCACATGTCGAGGATGTGCTGTCCCGCTATGCCCCCCCGGCGCCCGCGTCTCTGGACGATGTCATCGCCGTCGATGCCGAAACCCGTATCCGGGCGCGCTCGCTGATGGAACTCGCGTAATATGCTCGATTCTCCTTCTTTCCTCCTGACAATTCTTGCCTTTCTGCTGCTGCTGGGGCCGTTGGTGGTGGTCCATGAGCTGGGCCATTATCTGGTCGGGCGGCTGTTCGGGGTGAAGGCCGAGGCCTTCTCGGTCGGCTTCGGCAGGGAGCTGGCGGGGTGGACCGACCGGCGCGGCACCCGCTGGAAGCTCTCGGCCTGGCCGCTGGGCGGCTATGTCCAGTTCGCCGGCGACATGAACGCGGTCAGCATGCCCGACGAGGCGATGTCCGAGCTGTCGCCGCACGATCTCGCGCAAACCTTCCACGCCAAGCCGCTGTGGCAGCGCAGCCTGATCGTGCTGGCTGGGCCGGTCACCAATCTGGTCTTCGCCGTGGCGATCTTCGCGACGTTCAATTATGCCTATGGCGAGGTGGTCGCCACGCCCGAAATCGCGATGTTCAGCGAGAATTCCACCGCGCAGCAGGCCGGGCTCAAGGTCGGCGACCGGATTGTCCGCATCGAGGGAAATGCGATCGAGAGCTTTCTCGACATTCCCCAGCATGTCCTCCCCTATCCCGGCCGGACGGTCACCATCGACGCCGAGCGCAATGGCCGCGCGATCCAGCTGCGGGTGCCGGTGCGCGCCGAAGTGCAGCGCGACAAGTTCGGCAATGAGGCGAACATCGGCCGCATCGGCATCGGCGCCGGCCTCGCCAAGCGCGTGCCGCTGGGGCCGGGCGAGGCAGTGGGCCTGGCATGGCGCCAGACCATGGGCATCATCCGCATGATGGTCACCGGGCTGGGCCAGATCATCACCGGCGAGCGCTCGGTCAAGGAATTGGGCGGGCCGATAAAAATCGCCAAATTCTCGGGCGAACAGCTCAGTCTGGGCTGGGAAGAATTCGTCGCATTCGCCGCAATGATCTCGATTAATTTGGCATTCATCAACCTCCTGCCAATTCCTGCCCTCGACGGCGGGCACCTGGCTTTCTACGCAGCGGAAGCGGTGCGCCGGAAGCCGCTCGATATCCGCAGTCAGGAATGGGCGTTCCGCACAGGCATGGCGTTATTGCTGGCCCTGATGCTGTTCGTCACGATCAACGATCTGGTCTCGCTGCCCTTTTTCGGGGGCTGAGGCCGGAAACCCGGGCAGGTTTCTGGCCTACTCGGTGGAGAACTGGGATAGAACGCGCATTCCGCCTGCCTGACAGCTTGATTGACCGCACGCCTTGGGGCACACGGCGCCCCAAACTGGGGCGAAGGACTGGTTATGCCGGGGTGGGCCAGGTGTGCACGGGCGGTGGCTGGCGAAAAACCGCTGGGTAGTTGGCTAACCGGATTTTACAGGACTTTCGTTTCGATGATGGGATTGAGAATGGTTCACGGCGATCAGGCCCGCCAGATTTCGAGTGTGGCCGTGGCCTTGCTGGGAACTTCGATCCTGGCCGGGATGCCGGCTGTGGCCTTCGCCCAGCCGGCGCCTGCCGCCGCCGGGGCGCAGCCCGCGCCAGGACCCGCGCCAACGCTGGCTCCGGCCCCCGTCGCGGCGATGCCCGACATCATCCAGACGATCACCGTCGTGGGCATGCAGCGGCTCGAGCCCGACACCATCCGCTCCTACATCCGCCTGCGCTATGGCCGGGCCTACAGCCAGGTCGATGCCGATCAGGCGCTGAAGGACCTCTACGCCACCGAGCTGTTCTCCGACGTGCAGATCCGCAACGAAGGCGGCAATGTGGTGATCCAGGTCAAGGAAAACCCGGTCATCAACCGCATCGTGCTGGAGGGCAACAAGCGGATCAAGGACGAGAAGATCCTGCCCGAGATCAAGCTGGCGGCGCGGCAGATTTTCACCCGCTCGAAAGTGCGCGCCGACGTTTCGCGGATCATCGAGCTCTACAAGCGCCAGGGGCGTTTTGCGGCGACGGTCGAGCCGAAGATGGTGATGCTCGAGCAGAATCGTGTCGATATCGTCTTCGAAGTGAGCGAGGGGCCGAAATCGAAGGTCCGCCAGATCAACATCATCGGCAACGAGGAATTCGGCGACGGCAAGCTGCGCGGCCAGATGGTGACCAAGCAGGCGCGGCTCACCCGGCTGTTCAGCTCGGGCACCAGCTACGATCCCGACCGCATGGCCTTCGACCAGCAGAAGCTGCGCCAGTTCTACCTGACCGAAGGCTACGCCGATTTCCGCGTGGTTTCCGCCGTCGCCGAGCTGACGCCGGACAAGAAGGACTTCATCATCACCTATGTGATCGAGGAAGGCCAGCGCTACAAATTCGGCGACGTGAAGGTCGAAAGCCAGCTGCGCGATTTCGACGGCGAAATCCTCGCCAAGCAGCTGCCGATGAAAAAAGGCAATTGGTACAACGCCAAGATGGTCGAGGATACGATCGAGCGGCTCAACGAGACCGCCGGCACCTTCGGCTATGCCTTTGCCGACGTGCGCCCGGATTACAACCGCAGCAAGGAAGACCTGTCGATGGGTCTGACCTTCATCATCCAGGAGGCGCCGCGGGTCTATGTCGAGCGGATCGACGTCAACGGCAATACGCTGACGCAGGACAAGGTGATCCGCCGCGAATTCCGCATCGCCGAAGGCGACGCGTTCAACTCGCTGCAGGTCAAGCGTTCGACCAACCGGATCAAGTCGCTGGGTTATTTCCAGGAGAAGTTCGAAGTCGAACAGAAGCCCGGCAGCGCGCCCGACCGGATCGCGCTGGAGGCCAATGTCGAGGAAAAGCCGACCGGCCAGCTGCAATTGTCGGCGGGCTTCTCAAGCATTGAGAACTTTATCTTCCAGGCCTCTGTCGAACAACGCAATTTCCGTGGACGCGGCCAGACGGTCGGGCTTTCGGGGCAATATTCGCGCTATTCGAAGTCGGTCGAAGCGAGCTTTACCGAACCCTATCTGTTCGACCGCAACGTATCGCTCGGCGTGCAGCTTTACCGGCGCGATCTCAACAGCTTCAATTTCTCCGATAACGACCGCAACGAGACCTATCAGCAGGCGACCACCGGCTTGCAGGTGCGCCTCGGCGTTCCGCTGACCGAATATCTGACGGCTGTCGGCAGCTATACGCTGAATTACGACAATATTTCGCTCGACCGCAACCAGTTCTTTGCCCCCGATCCGATAACCGGCATCGACCGCTGCGAACCCGCGCTGGCGGGCCGCTATCTGTGCGAGGCGGTTGGCAAGCGGCTCAGTTCGATCGCCGGGGTTTCGCTGATCTATGACACGCTGGACAACCGCTCCCGCCCGACGCGGGGGCGGCTGATCTCGGTCGGCGGCGACTTTGCCGGGCTGGGCGGTTCGGTGAAATATGGCCGACTGCGGCTCAACGCGGCGCAATACTGGCCTGTCCTGGGCGGCTTTATCTTTTCGCTTTCGGGCGAAGGCGGGTTGATCAAATCGTTCGATGGCAGCGGCACTGTCGATCCGGTGACCGGCGAGGGTACCGATGACGTCCGGCTGACCGATCGCTTCTATCTCGGCGAGCCGCAGATGCGCGGCTTCGACATTCGCGGCATCGGTCCGCGCGTCATCCGCAAGTTCTATGCGGACGTGAATGCGGACGGCGTAATTGGTCCGGACGAATTCCCGACGGAGCGCGATAGCTGGTCCGACGATGCGATTGGCGGCAAATATTATTACCAAATGCGCGCCGAGCTGGAAATTCCTCTGGGATCCGGCGCCAAGGAACTGGGCATCAGGCCTTCGATTTTCGCCGATGCGGGCGCGGTATGGGGAGTGCGTAAGCCCGTTGAGCAAAATACCGGGCCAGGCGGGACATTCATCGCAAGGCGCGATCCGGCTACCGGATTACCTCAATTTAACCAGGTCGATTCCGCAGGCATCAACGCCAATAGCGGTGCGTGCGAAGCCCTCGCGGTTTCGACAGTTACCAGTCCAACCAATACCAATACGCTCACTTGCCTGCCGGCCGGCGTCACAGCGGGCGTCAACAGCGCCATCGGCCAGACCCTCGCATTCAGGGAATTCTTCCAGGGCAACACCTGGAAACCCCGCCTCGCGGTCGGCATCGGCTTCAACTGGAACTCGCCGTTCGGCCCCTTCCGCATCGATTTCGCCAAGACGCTGCTCAAGCGCGAAGGCGACGACACCAAAAGCTTTACTTTCAACGTAGGAACGCAATTCTGATGAACACTCTTCTCAAATCCGCCGTGCTCGCTGGCCTGCTGCTGGGCGGCGCGCCGATGGCCTATGCGCAGAAAAAGCCGGCAGCCTCCGCTTCCGGCCAGGTCGCGCCGGGCATCGCCGTCGCCAATGTCGATGCCGTGGTTGGCAATTCCAATGCCTTCAAAGTGGCGCAGCAGCAGCGTCCGGTGACCTACAAGGCCACCATCGACGCCGCCGAGGCGCGCCGCGCGCAGATTTCCACCCAGCTGCAACCGCTGGTCGACAAGTTCAACCGCGACCGCGCTGCCCCGGCGGGCAATACCCCTGCCGGCCAGGCCTCGCTGCAGCAGCAGGCGCAGTCGATCCAGAACATCCAGCAGAACGGCCAGGCGGAACTGCAGCGGATGCTGGAGCCGGTGGCCCTGTCCGAAGCCTATGTCCAGGAGCAGATCGGCGACAAGCTCAACGCCGCGATCCAGGCGGCGATGGCCAAGAAGGGCGTCACCCTGGTGATCACCCCGCAAAGCGTGCTCGCCGCCGCCAACAGCTATAACCTCAATCAGGCGATCCTCGACGAGCTCAACGTGGCGATCCCCAGCGCCCAGCTGGTCCCGCCGGCAGGCTGGGAGCCGCGCGAGGTGCGCGACGCCAAGGCCGCGCAGGCGGCACAGGCAGGTGGTCAGCGTCCGGCGGCAGCGGCCCCGGCAACCCCCGCCCGCCCGTCGACCGACGGCCGCTAACCCGCCAGCGGAGGGGCACGGCATGGGCAGCGAAGGATCCGGCGGCGCGGCTGCGGCAGCGAGCGCCTATGACACCGCGAAAATCCTCGCGGCGCTGCCCCACCGCTATCCGCTGCTGCTGGTCGACCGGGTGATCTCGCTCGCCATCGGCGAGGAGATTCACGCGGTCAAAGCGGTCAGCTTCAACGAGCAGTTCTTCCAGGGCCATTTCCCCGGCAGGCCGATCATGCCCGGCGTCCTCCAGATCGAGGCGCTGGCGCAGGCGGCGGCGATCCTGGCGATCGAGACGCTGGAACTCGCAGGGTCCGGCAAGCTGGTCTATTTCATGGCGATCGACGAGGCCAAGTTCCGCGCGCCGGTGGAGCCGGGTGTGCTGCTGAACCTCAACGTCGGCTTCGTCCAGAAGCGCGCGCGGGTGTGCAAATTCTGGGGCAAGGCCTCGGTCGAGGGCAAGCTGACCTGCGAAGTGAATTTCACCGCGATGGTGGCCGATCCGCCTGCGTAGCGGGGCCGCGCGCCCACCCCGCTGCGACTAAGCCAGATGACGTTAGGTTGTACCGCCGTGATTGCCACTGGAAGCTTCTCGGCAAGGAGCGTCGCGCAGTGCGGGTCGGGAACCCGTGCAAGTGACGCGACGCAGTCCGAGGGGCTTCCAGTGGCAACCCCCAAGGGCGGGCCGCTTTTGGCCCATTGCTGCGTCCTTCGTCGGTCACTATGCTTTGGCATGGCTCCCTCCTCACTCCTTGCACTGGGCCAAAATCGGCTCCGTCATGGCGGTACAACCTAACGTCATCTGGCTCTAGGCTCTCTGCGTTCGCCAAGTCTCGCTCCCCTCCCGCCTGCGGGAGGGGTTGGGGGTGGGCCAGTCCAACGGTTGCAATCCTGGCCGCACCCCGCTATGCGCGCGCCTTCCCATTCGGGCCGGTCGGAACCGGCCACAGAGAAAGTCAGACCGATGAAGACCGAAGGCCATCCCGATTACCACACGATCAAGGTGCAGATGACCAACGGCACCACCTTCGAAACCCGCTCCACCTGGGGCAAGGAAGGCGATACGCTGGTGCTGGAAATCGATCCCACCTCGCATCCGGCGTGGACTGGCGGCAACCAGCGCCTGCTCGATTCGGGCGGCCGCGTCGCCCAGTTCAACAAGCGCTTCGGCGGGCTGACGCTCAAGAAGAACTGAGCGGCTTCCATCTCCGGAACCGAAAAGGGCGGCCATGGCGCCGCCCTTTTTCGTGGTCTGGCGCAAAGGCCTTGCCGGCTTGAATCAGCCCCAGCTTGCCTCGAGCAGATCGTGCCACTCTGCGGATGCGGCCGGCAATGGCCTCAGGAACTCGACTCCGGCGTTCTCGTCGCGCCGCCAGCGGACGACGGCTTGAACGGCATCCCCCGATTCGAGCGCGACGCTCACGAAATTGCCGGTCGTCAGCCACCCCGCCACCCCGATCAGACTGCAACCATGCAGCGATAGATCGCCGATTGCTGCTTTCGAGGACTTGCCCTGCGAGGACGTTACGATGGCCCGGGCGCGCACCGCGACCCGCGGAACCTTGCGGCGCTCATGCGCGCTTGCCCGGCTGTCGCTATTCGCATTGAGTTTGCCGATAGCCATTGCTGCTCTTCGATCCCCAACTTTCAACTTTGCCTTCCGGACTTATCCTTGGGACAGTGGCAGTGCACGGTTAATTTACGGTATGCGCAAATGCGATGCTGGCGGACCCTGCCGGGGAAAACCCGCAATTTCATGTGACATTCGCGCGCAATGGGGCAATAAACCGGCAATCGCGTGCCTTGGGCCGCGGTTCGGGTCATGAAACACGAATTCCTTTATAGGGGGAAGACAATGGCGAAGTTTTTCGGAAATCTGCATCTGGTGCTGGCCGTCGGGCTGGTGCTGGCGATCGTGGTGATGATGGGCTATGGCGAAAGCGTGCCGGTCGATACCAATTCGGTGTTCCGCTGGCTGCACGTGTTCTTCGGCATCCTGTGGATCGGTCTGCTCTATTATCTCAACTTCGTGCAAGTGCCGACGATGCCGTCCGTGCCCGCCGAACTGAAGAAGGGCGTCACCGGCTATATCGCGCCCAAGGTGTTCTTCTTCTTCCGCTGGGCGGCGCTGCTGACCGTGGTGACCGGCCTGGTCGTCGCCTATGTCGGCGGCTATGTGCACCAGGCCCTGGCCATGTCGGGCGGTCCCCAGCAAAAGATGATCGGCCTCGGCATGTGGCTGGCGATCGTCATGTTCCTCAACGTCTGGCTGATCATCTGGCCGGCGCAAAAGAAGATTCTCGGCCTGGTCGAAGCCAGCGACGAGGAAAAGGCCAAGGCGGCGCCGCGCGCGCTGGCCGCCAGCCGCACCAATCTGCTGCTGTCGCTGCCGATGCTCTATTGCATGGTCAGCGCCAACCTGGGCTGAGGCGCGCTGCTGCGCTTGGACGAAAACAGGGGAGCGAGGCAGGACTGCTTCGCTCCCCTTCTTTATGAGGATCAGCCATGATTACCGATGTCGTGGAGCTGGTCCACCGCTGGCTCGAAGTCCTCCCTGAAGGCGAATTCGACCAGCTACCCGGCCAGATCGCCGAAGATTTCGTGCTGCGGCTGCCCTATGCGCCGCCCGGCGTGCCGAGCGAATTTGCCGGGCGTTCGGTGGCGCAAAAGGCGCTGAGCGAAAGCGCCAAGGGGCGCAGCAGGCTGAGCTTCGACAATGTCGTGCTGCTGCGCACCGAAGACCCCGAGCTATTCGTCGCCACCGCCTCCGGCGGGGCGACGATGGGCAATGGCAAGCTCTATCGCAACAGCTACGTCATCTTCGTGCGCATCCGTGACGGCGTGGTGATCGAGCACATCGAATATCTCAATCCGCTGAATGTGATCGCCGCGTTTGCGGATTGAGATAACCCCCTCCTCTTCAGGGGGAGGGGAAGCAGGTCAGATCTCCACCTGGCTGCCCAGCTCCACCACCCGGTTGGTCGGCAGGCGGAAGAATTCCATCGCGCTGGCGGCGTTGCGCAGCATCCAGGAAAACAGCCTTTCGCGCCACAGCGCCATGCCCGGCTTGGCCGAGGCAATCAGCGTCTGGCGCGAGAGGAAGAAGCTGGTCTTCATCATCTCGAACGGCTCGCCGCACATGGTGTAGCTCTTCAGCGCGGCGGGCACGTCGGTTTCCTCGAGGAAGCCGTATTTGAGCGTCAGCCGGTAGAACCCATTGCTCATGTCCTTGCATGCGTAGCGCTCGGCCCCTTCGACATAGGGCACATCCTGGATCGCCACGGTCAGGATCACCACCCGCTCGTGCAGCACCTTGTTGTGCTTGATGTTGTGGAGCAGCGCCGAGGGCACGCCCTTGTTGGTCGAGGCCATGAATATGGCAGTGCCCGGCACGCGGGTGGCGCTGGAATTGGCGCTCTTGGCGAAGACTTCGACCGGGATGGTGCCTTCCGCCATATTCTGCCGCATCAGGTTGCGCCCGCGCGACCAGGTGGTCAGCAGAGTGTAAATCGCCAGACCCATCGCCAGCGGCACCCAGCCGCCGTCCGGCACCTTGATCAGATTGGCGCCGAGGTAGGCCATGTCGACAACGATGAACACCACGACCAGCGGAAGGGCCTTCCACAACGGCCATTTCCACAGGCTGAGCAGCACGACGGCCATCAGGATGGTGTCGATAAACATCGCGCCGGTCACCGCAATGCCATAGGCAGCGGCCAGATTGCTCGACGACTGGAAGAACAGCACCAGCACGATCACCATAATCATCAGGCCCCAGTTGAGCACCGGAATGTAAATCTGCCCGGCTGCGGATGCGCTGGTGTGCTTGATCTGCATGCGCGGCATGAAGCCTAGCTGGATGGCTTGCTGAGTCAGCGAGAATGCGCCCGATATCACTGCCTGGCTGGCGATGATGGTTGCAGCCAGCGCCAGGAACACGACCGGGATGCGCACCAGATCGGGGATCATCAGGAAGAAGGGATCCTTGATCGCGGCTGCCGCACCGGCAGTATCGAGCGAGAGCACCATCGCCCCCTGGCCCATATAGTTCAGCATCAGCGCGGGCAGCACATAGGCCAGCCAGCTCACCGCGATCGGCTTGCGGCCGAAGTGGCCCATATCGGCGTAAAGCGCCTCGGCGCCGGTCACCGCCAGCACCACCGAGCCCATGGCGACAAAGGCGCGAAAACCGTCGGTGACGAAGAAATTGACCGCGTTGAGCGGGTTTATCGTATGCAGGATGATCCCCGGCATGCTGCCGAGATGGTAAATGCCGAGGATCGCCAGCGTCGCAAAATAGAGCAGCATGATCGGCCCGAACAGGGTTCCGACTTTCTCGGTGCCTCGCGCCTGGATGGCGAACAGGGCGAACAGGATAGCCACCGCGAGCGGCACGATGAAGGACTTGAAGCCGGGATGGACGTATTGCAGCCCCTCGGTCGCGGACAGCACCGAGATTGCCGGGGTAATCATTGAGTCGCCATAGAACAGCGCGGTGGCGAAGACCCCGAGCAGAATGAACGGCCCGGTCCACTTTGCTCCCTCGGACTTGCGGTTGATCAGCGCCAGCAACGCCAGGCTGCCGCCTTCGCCCTTGTTGTCGGCCTTCATGATGGTGAGCACGTATTTGAACGTCACCACGATCATCATCGACCAGAACACCAGGCTGAGCACGCCGTGGATATGCACCGGATCGACCTGGATGCCGGGGACGCCGTGATGCGAGGCGAAGGTCTCGCGGAAGGCATAGAGCGGGCTGGTGCCGATGTCGCCGAAGACGACGCCGATGGCGCCCAGCGCGAGTTTGACAATGCCGCCCTGGCTGTGGCCGTGACCGGAATGCGCGGCGCCATGCCCTTCGCTGGCGGCGGCGGTATCGGGGAGGCCCTCAGCGCCGTCCTGCACCGTGTCACTCATGCTTGCGCCCCGTTTCCGGTGGGATTTCGTAGGCCGCGCGCCCGGAATGCTGCGGCAAGGCGGCGGCGCTTAGCAGCATGGCAGGGCGGGTGCAATGTCACGGGGTGGGAGCGGCGGTGGATGGGCCGGACTGGGACGCTTTGGCAGCTGCGAGCCGTTGTTCGACCTCGCTGCGCCAGAGGGCCGGAACAGTATCGATACGGCGCTGCAACCAGTCGGCAGCCAATCGCGCACGGCCCGATCGTTCGAAGGCAGTAGCGGCCAGAACCGGCGGCTGGTTCCTGCGCATGGATGCCTCGTCCGCGCGGTCATAGGCCAAGACTGCCGCCGGGGAGAGCCGTCCTCCGGCATGGGCATAGAGCGCATCGCCCAGCGCCAGCCAGGCTTCGGGATCGTGCGGCTGCTTTTCGACCGCGCCTAGCAGCACATGGGCGGCGTTGCCGAACTGGCCGTGGCGGGCCATGGCGTCGGCGATGACGATCCAGCTGCTGGGAATGGTCTTGGTTTCGCGCAGCGATTGCCGCGCCGCCAGCAGCGCCGGGCCGCCGGTGAAGCTTGGCAAAGGTGGAGCGGCGCTGCGCGTCATCCGGTCTGCCCCGCCCAGCGCGAAAAAGCCGATCGAGCCGATCATCAGGGCCACGATCAGCACTTTTCCGAGCGGCACCCACTGCGCATCACTGGCGCCGGCCGGCAGTGCGCCCGGCAGCGGGCGGTCCTCGCGCCGCATGGCGATGCGCGCGCGGGCCTTGCTCCGCCAGCGCAGGCTGCCCAGCGCCGCCAGCGCCATCAGCGCCGCCCCCATCGCGGCCAGCCAGCCGCCGAGCTGCGCCAGGCCAGCCAAGGGCCGCCACGATGCGTCGAGCGCCATGCAGGCCCTGGGCGCATCATAATCGGCAAAGCGGAGGGCGAGATCGCCGTTCCAAAGCCGCGCCCGGCTTGCTGTGCCGCGCTCCCGGGCGGGCAAGAACCAGCTGCGCAATTGCGGCTTGAGCAGCGGCGGCGAAGCAGCGCCGCGCTGTGCGGCAAGGCTGGCCTCCAGCGCGGTGAAGCCATCTCCGGCGACCGGCGTGATAGCCGCCAATGCAAAATTCCAGCCCCCCATCTTTGCGCTCTGGCCCTCGCAGAGAGCGGCGATGCGGGCGCGCTGCCCGCCGAGGTGCGAGATGGCAAATGCTGCGGCGGCAATCGCCAATCCGGCCAGCAGGATCAGCCGGGCGGCGGCATGGAACCGGTTGGTGCGGTTGGCCCGGTCGGCTGCCGGGCGCGGGTGGCGCAGCGCCAGCCAAAGCGCGGCGAGCACCGCAAGCGCTGTCGGCACCAACTCCGGGCCGGGCGCTTCAAGCTGGATCGCACTGGCGGCAATCAGGCCGGCCAATGCCGCCGAAACCCAGAATCGCAGGGAACGCCTTTTCCCGGCGAGGCCGAGCCCAGGGTTCATTCGGTCTCGGCCACCACCTGCCGCGCCTGCATTTCGGTCATGTCTTTCATCTCGCGCGGGACATAGTTCTCGTCGTGCTTGGCCAGCAAGACGCTCCGCCGCGAACGTGCCGTCCTTGCCGAAGGTGCCCTCGGCGACCACGCCCGAGCCTTCCTGGAACAGGTCGGGCACGATGCCGCGAAAGCGCACTGGCACGGCGGCCTTGCCGTCGGCGACAGTGAAGACGATCGAGACGCCGTCCGGCTGGGTCTTGATCGAGCCGCGCTCGACCATGCCCCCCAGCCGCACGCCGCGATCCGGGGCGGGGGGCTTGGCGGTGATTTCGGCGGGAACATAGAAATAGGAGGCCTGGTTGCGCAGCGCCCAGGCGGCGAGCAGCCCGGCGCCGATCAGCGCCAGCACCGCCAGCCCGATCAGCACCAGTCGCTGGTGCTTGGCCTTCATCCCCTGGCTTGCCGGGGCGCTCATGGCTCGCGGCTCCTGTCGCGGCGCTTTTCGGCGCGGCGCATGGCGAGCCAGCTCCAGGCGACTGTCGCCAGCGTCCCCCCGATGCCCAGGGCATAGGCGGCGTAAACGAAATGCCAGTGATCGAGGGCTTCGCGAACCATACCGCTACTTAGCGCCCGATCAGCCGCTGCGCCATGGCGTCCGCCACCCGGTCGGGCGATTGTTTGCCGGCCTCGGCCTCGCGCCAGATATCTTCGAGCCGCCCAGGGATCTCGCGCAGCCGACGCCGCACCTCGTTGATGTCGCAGCGGTCGCCGGATTGCCTGGCGAGATATTCCAGTGTCACGCTGACGATCCCGCCGGCGTTGATCACATAATCCGGCGCATAGAGAATGCCGCGCGCAGCCAGCGCCGGGCCATGTTCGGGCCGGGCAAGCTGGTTGTTCGCGCCGCCCGCGACGATGGGCGCGTCGAGCCGGGCGATGCCTTCGCCATCGAGAATCGCGCCGAGCGCATTGGGACTGAATACGTCGCAAGAAGTGCTCATGACGGCATCGGCGGCAACGTGCTCTGCGGCCAGCACCCGGGCGAGGCTGGCGGCGCGGTCGTCATCGATGTCGGCGAGTGTCAGCCGTGCGCCGTCTTCCGCCAGCAGTTTGGCCAATCCGCCGCCGACGCTGCCGGTCCCCTGAATGGCGACATGCACGCCCTTGAGGCTGTCCCTGCCCAGCTTGTGCGCCACTGCCGCCTTGATGCCGAAATAGATGCCCAGCGCGGTGAACGGCCCGGGATCGCCGCCCGCCGCGCCGCCGTCGCTCGCGGGCAGGCCCGTGACATGCTCTGTGCGCTTTGAGATCGACACCATGTCGGCCTCGGTCATCCCGACATCCTCGGCGCAGATATAGCGCCCGCTCAGCGCTTCGATCGCGTCGCCATAGGCCGCGAGCATCGCCGGGGTCTTGGTCCGCGAGGCATCGGCCAGAATCACGCCCTTGCCGCCGCCGACCGGCAGACCGGCCATGGCGTTCTTGTAGCTCATCCCGCGCGACAGCCGCAGCGCATCGCGCATCGCGTCGGCGGGGTCGGGATAGTGCCAGAAGCGGCTGCCGCCAGCGCCGGGGCCGAGGTGGGTGGAGTGCAGCGCGAGGATCGCGGTCAGCCCGCTGGCGCGGTGATGCACCAGTTCGACATGTTCGTGCTCGTCGAAATCGGGCTCGGTCCAGAATGCGGTCACACCTTGCCCCATCTAGCCCGAAGTTCAGGAGGCGACTGGGGCGACCGAGGGGTCTCGAACCCCCGACCTCCGGTACCACAAACCGGCGCTCTAACCAACTGAGCTACGGTCGCCATAATCGCGTGAAATCCTGAGCGCGAAGCCGCGCCGGACGCGGGAGCGCGCATTTGCACAGGTGGGCCGGATTGGGAAGAGAAAACTGCGCGCGGGCAGTGCGAGCGAGCGATTTTCAAATCCGGCGCGGCGCGCTAACCGGCTCGCATGCATGTCCCCGGCGAATCATCCGCAGCGCATCTCCTGTCGTTCGCCGGCATGCGGCAGCTCCCGTCAGACCGGATCGAGCTGTTCACCCTGCGTCATTTCCTCACCCCGCTGGAATGCGCCGGGCTGGTCCAGCGCATCGACAGCGGCTGCCGCCCTTCGACCATCGCCGACGCCAATGGCGACGACTATTTCCGCACCAGCGAAACCTGCGATCTCGACCACGCCGATCCGCTGGTCGGCGTCGCTCAACGCCAAGCTGGCGTGGATTTCGGGAATCGACCCGCAGTTCGGTGAGCCGCTGCAAGGGCAGCGCTATCTCGTGGGCCAGGAATTCAAGGCGCATACCGACTATTTCGAGCCGGATGGCGCGGATTTCGAGCGCTATTGCTCGGTCGCCGGGCAGCGCAGCTGGACCTTCATGATCTATCTCGGCGAGGTCGCGGCGGGCGGCGGCACCCAGTTCGCCGAGCTTGGCCGCACCTTCCAGCCCGAGCGCGGCGCGTTGCTCGCCTGGAACAACCGGCTTCCCGGCGGCATGCCCAACCCGGCCACGCTCCACCGCGGGCTGCCGGTGCGCAAGGGAGTGAAATATGTGATCACCAGGTGGTACCGGGAAAGGCCCTGGGGTTAGCCACCCCTACTCATGCGGCGGGTGGGCGATCGCTTCCTGCTTGCCGTCCTCGCCCATGCCGTGGCGCAGCAGCATCGGCATGTGGGCGAAGGTGAACAGGAACGACAGCGGCAGGAAGACATAAAGCTTGCTCTGCAACCAGCCGCCGAAGCTGAGGTAATGGCGGAAGCCCTCGTTGAGGCAGGCGAGGAACAGGAAGAATATCCCCCAATTGCGCGACAGGATCATCCAGCCGGCATCGTCGAGCCCTTCGAAAGCCGCCTCAAGCAGGGTCTTGAGCAGCGCCTTGCCGCGCCACACGCCCCACAGCAGGGCGACGCCGAACAGGCCGTAGATCACCGTCGGCTTGATCTGGATGTAGAGCTTGTCCTGCAGCAGGATGGTTATCGCGCCGAAGAACACGATCAGCGCCGTCGATAGCCACAGCATCGGCGATATCCCGCCCGAGCTTCCATTTCGATACGATCAGCGCGATCACGGCCGCCGCGATGAAGCAGCCGGTACCCTTGATCACCGCCAGCACTTCGCCAAACCCGTGTTCATTGTCATCCGGTGAATGATACCGGTAGACAAGGAAGAAGACCAGATCGGCCCATAATCGACCAGCAGATTGAGCCAGCCCGCCTTGGGCTTTTCAACCTCGGGCTTTTCCGCCGCCGCAGCCATCACGCCACTCCCGCAATCACGCGCGCGACCAGGTCCGGATCGAAGGGCCTGAGGTCGTCGAGCTTCTCGCCGACACCGATAGCATGAATTGGCAAGCCATACTGCTCCGCCGCCGCCACCAGCACGCCGCCGCGCGCGGTGCCGTCCAGCTTGGTCATGATCAGCCCGGTCACTCCGGCGACTTCCTTGAAGATTTCGATCTGCTGCAAGGCATTCTGTCCATTGGTTGCATCGAGCACCAGCACGACATCGTGCGGCGCTTCGGGATTGAGCCGGCCGAGCACCCGGCGAATTTTGGCAAGTTCATCCATCAGCTCGCGCTTGTTCTGGAGCCTTCCGGCTGTATCGACGATGAGCGCGTCGATACCGGTATCGGTGGCGAGCTTGACCGCGTCGAACACGATGCTTGCCGGATCGCCGCCCTCGGGTCCCTTGACCAGCGGCACCCCGACCCGATCTGCCCAGACCGCCAAGCTGACCGATGGCAGCGGCGCGGAAGGTGTCGCCGGCCGCCAGCATCACGCCGTAGTCCTGCTCCTGGAACAGATGCGCCAGCTTGGCGATGGTGGTGGTCTTGCCCGAGCCGTTGACCCCGATCACCAGCACCACCTGCGGGCGCGGGAAGGCGGTGATTTCCAGCGGCTTGGCGACCGGGCGCAGAATCTCGGCGATCTCCTCGGCGACCACCTTGCGGATTGCAGCGTCGTCGGCCCCGCGCTCGAAGCGCTCGCCCTCCAGCCGCTCGCGCACCCTCGCGGCGGTGCGCGGGCCGAGGTCGGACTGGATCAGCGCATCCTCGATATCGTCGAGCTGATCGGGGTCGAGCTTCGTCTTGGCGACGATCGCGGTGATATTCTCTGGAATGGCGGCGAGATTTTCGGTGATTCCCGCGAGATTTTCGCTCAGCCGCTCGGAGGTTTTGCGGAAGCCGCCGAACAGCCGCTGGCTCCAGCTCGGGCGCTTGTCCTGGTCCTCGCTCATGCCAGCAGGCCCTCGAAGATGCGGGTGGGGGTGATCGTGAGCAGCGATCCGGCGGGGGTGCCCGCAGGAAGCTGCACCCGGGCGAAGTTGGGCGCGTGGCCGGTGCCGTCGCGCTCGGCGAGGACTTCGAGGCGCGTTCCCACCAGCCCGGTCAGCCAGGCGCTGCGCTGCTCGGCCACAGCGGCGCGCAGTTCGGCGGCGCGGCGTTTTGTGGTCCCCGGTTCGACTTGCGGCATGCGCGCGGCGGGGGTGCCGGGGCGGGCCGAGTAGGGGAAGATGTGGCCGTGCACTATGCCCAGCTCGCGGATGATCGAGAGGTTGTTTTCATGGGCAAATTCGTCCTCGGTCGGGAAGCCGGCGATGAGGTCCGCACCGATGGAAATGTCCGCACGGCGCGCGCGCAGGCTGGCAGCCAATGCGACACCTTCGCGCCGCGTGTGGCGGCGCTTCATCCGCTTGAGGATCAGATCGTCGCCCGATTGCAGCGAGAGATGGACGTGCGGCATCACCCGCGCTTCGCTGGCGATGAGTTCGAACAGCTGATCGTCGATCTCGATTCCGTCGAGCGAGGACAGCCGCAGGCGGGGCAGGGCGGGGCAGGCGGCGAGGATAGCGGCCACCAGCGCGCCAAGGTGCGGCGCGCCGGGCAGGTCGCCGCCCCAGGAGGTGAGATCGACGCCGGTCAGCACTACTTCGTTGACCCCGCAGTCCACCTGCCGGGCGACTTCGCGCAGCACCTCGGCGATCTGATGCGACCGGCTCGCCCCGCGTCCCTGGGGGATGATGCAGAAGGTGCAATCGTGGTCGCAGCCGTTCTGCACTTCGACGAAGGCGCGGGTATGGTGGGATGGCGGCAAAGCACCCGTGTCCTGCTCCTCTCCCCTTGCGGGAGAGGACAGCGAAACTTGCTCCGCAGGAGCTAGTGAAGCTTGGAGAGGGGGGCGGTGTAGCGCAACGTCGCCCCCCTCTCCAACTACGGCTAGCTCGCTCCGCTCACAAGCCTTCGTATCCTCTCCCGCAAGGGGAGAGGAGTGTAGTGGCAAGCTATAGCCACTTGCATCCAGCTTCACAGCATTTCCGACCAGCCCGTCCACTTCCGGCATCGCGGCCAGCGCCTCGCGCTCGACTTCCGCCGCGCAGCCGGTCACCAGCAGCCGCGCCCCGGGCCTGGCCTTGCGGGCGCGGCGGATCGCCTGGCGGGTCTGGCGCACCGCCTCGTTGGTGACGGCGCAGCTGTTGATCACGGTGAGATCGTCCATCCCGCCGAGCAGAGACCGCAGCCGTTCGCCTTCGGACAGGTTCAGCCGGCAGCCGAGCGAGACGACTTCCAGGCTCACGCCGCCACTCCGTAGTCGACCGGGTCGAAGGTGCCGCGAAAGCTCTCTGCGGCGGCGCCGGTCATGACGATGCCGCCTTCCTCGCGCCATTCGATGACCAGCGGCCCGCCGGTGAGCGTGACGGTCACCCGCCGGCCGCACAGACCCCTCCGCATCGCGGCAATCGCCGTGGCGCAGGCACCGGTGCCGCAGGCCCGGGTTTCGCCGACGCCGCGCTCCCAGACCCGCAGGCGGATGGCTTCGCGCGAATCGACGGTGGCGACATTGACGTTAACCCGATCGGGGAACAGCGGATCGTGCTCGATTTCGGGCCCGAGCCGGGCGAGGTCCACCTGGGCGTTGTCGGGCACAAAGAACACCGCATGCGGATTGCCGACATTGACCGCTGCCGGGCCTTCCAGCGAGCAAGCGTCATCGGGCCAGCCAACCGGCATCGCCAACGTATCCATGGCATAGGCCAGCGGTATCTCGTCCCAGCCGAAGCGCGGCACCCCCATATCGACCGAGATGCCGCTCTCCACCGGGGTGCTGGCGATGATCCCGCCCAGCGTTTCGATCCGTGCCGGAGCGCCGTGCAGCAGCCCGACCGCGCGGGCGGCATTGCCGCAGGATTCCACCTCGCCGCCATCGGCATTGAAGATGCGCATGCGGAAATCGGCGGTGGCCGAAGGCTCCAGCACGATCAGCTGGTCGCAGCCGATCCCGGTCTTGCGGTCCGCCAGCGCCGCCGCAAGCCGGCTGTCCATCGCCGGGATTGCCGAAGCGCGCCCATCCAGCACGACGAAGTCGTTGCCCAGGCCGTGCATCTTGATGAAGGCTACGCGCATGATGCCGCGCATCTATGCGCTGGTTCCCGCTTCGTCCAGTGTCGCGGCGATCAGCCGCGGGCGGCCTTGCGACCGGGCTTGGCCTTCACAGCGCTGGCGGACTCGGGCTCCTTGGCCTGCAGCAGGTTCATCCCCGCCAGCCGCTCCCGCGTCACCGATGCGGATTCGGGCCGACCATAGAGATAGCCCTGGCCCTTGAAATCGCCATAGGCTTTCAGCTCTTCGAGCACTTCCGCCGTTTCGATGCCCTCGGCGACGATCGGCAGGCCCAGCCCTTCGCCCAGCGAGGTGATCGCCCGCACGATGGTGGCGCTGTCCTTGTTGCCGGCGAGGTTGGAAACGAAGCTGCGGTCGATCTTGATGCAGTCGAACGGCAGTTCGCGCAGCTGGCTGAGCGAGCTGTAGCCGGTGCCGAAATCGTCGAGGCTGATCTTGATCCCCTGGTTGCGCAGGCTGGCGAGCAGCGTGCGCACCGCGCCGATGTTCTCGTGCAGGCAGCTTTCGGTGATTTCGATCTCAAGCCGCTGCGGCGGAAAATTGGCCTCGACCAGCATCTTGAGCAGCTTCTGCGAGAACCAGGGATCGCGCAGCTGGATCGGCGAGATATTGACCGACAGCGTCAGCTGCGGATCCCAGGCCTTGGCGTCGAACAGCGCCTGGGCGATCAGGCTTTCCGACAAGCGGTCGATGACCCCGATCTCCTCGGCGATCGGGATGAACACCTGCGGGTTGACGATGCCGAACGCCGGGGAGTTCCACCGCGCCAGCATCTCGAAGCCGGTCAGCTTGCCCGAAGCCAGGTCGATCTGCTGCTCGTAATAGGGGATGAATTCGCCGGCTTCGATGCCCTTGCGAATCTGCCGCTTCCAGCTCGCGCCGATAGCGCAGCTCGCTTTCCATCGACGGCTCGTACCAGAAGCAGCAATTCCGCCCGCGCCGCTTGGCGTGATACATGGCGATGTCGGCGGCGTGCAGCAGCCATTGCGACGGCGAAGCGGTTTCGCCGAGGATCGATGCTGCTTCGCTGGCCGCCATGCCGATCGAGGCGGTTGTCTCGACCGTGTGGCCTGCAGCCTGGAATTTGGCGGCGATGGCTTCGATCATTTCCGCCGCCAGCTTGTCGATGCGCTGCGGGTGGCTGGCATCGTAGGGCACCAGGCAGGCGAA
The DNA here is from genome assembly GCA_963779195.1 of uncultured Alphaproteobacteria bacterium. Taxonomy (GTDB): domain Bacteria; phylum Pseudomonadota; class Alphaproteobacteria; order Sphingomonadales; family Sphingomonadaceae; genus Novosphingobium. Next base: position 41,963 of record CAVZWZ010000003.1, on the reverse strand, counting down.
CTCGTCGCCGCCCAGCCTGGCGGCGAGCGCCCGCTCCGGCAGCAGTCCGGAAATCCTGCGGGCGCATTCCTGGATGATCGCGTCGCCGGCGCTGTGGCCCAGCGAATCGTTGAATTGCTTGAAGCTGTCGAGGTCGGCGACCAGCACGGCGACGGCTTCGCCGCGCGCCTGGCACTCGGCAATCAGCAGGTCGGCGGATGCGGTCAGGCTGCGGCGATTGAGGAAGCCGGTGAGCGGGTCGGTTTCGGCGAGATGCCGGGCCAGGGCTTCCGATGTGCGGCTGCTCCTGACCGCGATCGACAATTGCCGGTGATGCCGCCAGCCGAACAGGATCAGGGCGATGTTGAGCAGCAGGGCGCTGACCAGCATGTTGCTGGGCTGGTCGCCGCTGCCGTTCAGCGACTGCAGGGCTTGCGGCACGGCGAGGCTGCCGATGCCGACGAACATCAGGATCGCGGCAGCCGCGATCGCCAGGGCGACCGCATCGCGGCCGCCTTGCGGCGGGCAAGCTGCCGCGCTGCGCAACTGCGCCAGTCGTTGCTGATCGACTTCGGCCAAACTCCGAGCCCCTGTTTGGTTCGCCGGCGGTTATGCCCCGCGCGTCGCAAATTTTCGGTTAACTTGCAGGGGCTTTCGGCTTTTGCCGCAACGGGCTAAGTCTTCAGGCCGATCTCGCGCAGCCGCTCTTGCAGATAGTCGTCGGCGGTAATCGGCTCCGGATAAAGGTCGGGGCGATCCGGGGCGATGCATTGCGGCAGGGTGACAAAGCGGAAATCGCTGGCGAGATGCAGGAAGAACGGCATCGAATAGCGGCTGAAACCGGCGCGCGGACCGGCGGGATTGCGCACCCGGTGGGTGGTCGAGGGCAGCACATGGTTGGTCAGCCGCTGCAGCATGTCGCCGATATTGACCACCAGCGCGCCGGGCGGCGGATCGATCGACAGCCACTCGCCATCGCGGGTCAGCAGCTCCAGCCCGGCCTCTTCCGCGCCGAGCAGCAGGGTGATGAGATTGATGTCCTCATGCGCGCCTGCGCGGATCGCCCCGCCCGCACCGGCTGCGACCGGCGGATAGTGCAGCAGCCGCAGCACCGAATTGCCCTCGGCGATCGATGGGGCGAACCAGTCCTCGGCCAGGCCAAGATGCAGCGCGATGCGCGAGAGGATGGTTGCGCCCGCGCGGTCGAATTCGGCGTAAAGCTGCGTGAAGGTTTCGCGGAATCCGGCAGGGCGCGCAGGCCAGATATTGGGCGGCATCGATGCGGTCGCCAGCGGGTGCCCCGCCGGCAAGTCGCGGCCGACATGCCAGAATTCCTTGAGGTCGCGGTGCGCCGCGCCCTTGGCGATCTCGGTGCCGAACGGCGTGTAGCCGCGCGCTCCGCCCATGCCCTCGGCAAAATAGCCGCGCTTCTCCGCCTCGGGCAGGGCGAAAAACTCCCGGGTCAGCTCCCAGCCGCGAGCGATCGGGCCGGGATCGATGCCGTGATCGCCGACCAGCGCGAAGCCGAAGCGGCGGAAACTGGCGCCCAGCGCCTCCGCAATGCGCGCGGGCTCGCCGGCCAGCGAGATAACGGGGAGGGCGGCCTGGTCCATATGGCGAAGTGCTCTGCTTGCGGCTAACGGAAGCCTCCTAACGCCTAACCGGAGCTTATGCATGAGCAAATCGAAGCCGCCCAAGCGCTATTGGCTGATGAAGTCGGAACCCGACGCCTATAGCTGGGACGATCTCGTAGCCGAAGGCGAGGGCACCTGGGACGGGGTGCGCAACTACCGAGCGCGCAACAATCTTGCGGCGATGAATGTGGGCGACGAGGCGTTCTTCTATCACTCGAATGTCGGTCTCGAAATTGTCGGCATTGCGAAGATCAGCCAGGCCGGGCTCACCGATCCGAGCGATCCCGAAGGCAAATGGGCGGCGGTGAAGCTGAAACCGGTCAGGAAGCTCAAGCGGGCGGTGACGCTCAAGGAGATCAAGGCGGACCCGGCGCTGGCCGAGATCGAACTGATCAAGCTGTCGCGGCTTTCGGTGGCGGCGATCGCTCCGGAGGAATGGGACTACATCGTCGCGCTGTCGAAGCGGAAGGGCTGAGCCGCCGGTTACCCCTCGCCGGCGATCCGTCCCGCTATGGGATGTCCCCGATTAAGTGCGGTCAGCGGGCTTCCCCGATGGTGAATCGAATCTTAATCCGGTGCGATGTTCGCAAAGGCTCCCATCCGCAGAGCGGCCCCGCGCCGGGCGCTGGTGCTCACCGACGAAGCGGCGTCGCATCCGTTTCGCGCCAGCCTGCCGCCGCATGTCCGCGACCCGCTGTTCGAGCCCGATCCGCGCGGCTGGCGGATGGGCCGGGGCGACTGGCGGCTGTTCCTCAACACCTATCTCGCCGGATTCGCCGCCGTCACGGCCTTCATCGCCTGATTAGCTCAGGCCGCTTTTTCCGCCAGATAGAGCCGGTAGCCCAGCCAGGCCGAGACCGTGCACATCGCCGCGCTGAGCAGCAGCTGGTGCTGGATCGCCACGCCGATCGCGCTGAGGCCGATGGCGATCACCGATCCCACCACCATCGCGCCGGAATTGACGATATTGTTGGCGGCGATGGTGCGCGCGGTCTGCGACTTGTCGACGAAAGTGGTGAGGAAGGCATAGAGCGGCACCACGAACATGCCGCCGGCGATCGCGATCCCGAGCAGCGTCAGCAGCAGCGGTATCGCCAGCGGTTCGCCGACAAAGGTCGCCACATCGAGCAGCCCGTTGGCGCGGTGCGGGGACCAGGCCTCGCAGACCACGAAGAACAGCACCACGAAGATGCCCATGGCGATCACCGAAACCGGCGAATAGCGCGCCGAAACCTTGCCCTTGAGCAGCGCGTTGATCGACACCGAGCCGATCGCGATGCCGACCGAGAAGATCACCAGGAATACGCTGGCGACTTCCTTGCTGGCGTGCAGCACATTCTTGGCCAGCGGCGGGAACTGGATGAACAGCACCGCGCCGATCGTCCAGAAAAAGCTGATCGCCATGATCGCCAGGAACACCCGCTGATCGTGCATGGTGTTGCGCACCAGCGCGATCGACGAGCGGATCAGGTGGAAGTCGAGCGGCTGGCCCTGGTCGAGCGGCGGGGCAGGGGGCACCTGCCGGCCGGTGAGATAGCCCAGCACCGCCGTGACAACGACGACCAAGGCCGCCCATTCGACATCGATCCAGCCGGCCAGGATGGTTCCCGCGAGGATGGCGATATAGGTTCCGGCCTCGACCAGCCCGGTGCCCGCCAGCACTTCTTGCGGTTTCAGATGCTGCGGCAGGATCGCATATTTGATCGGGCCGAAGAAGCTGGAATGCACGCCCATGGCGAACAGCGCCAGCAGCATCAACGGGATCGCCAGAGCCGTGATGGCGATGCCCTGCCAGGCCAGCAGCAGCCCGGACGCGCCCACCAGCATGATCAGGATCTCGCAGAATTTGACGATGCGGATGATCCGCGCCTTGTCGCGCATGTCGGCGAGCTGGCCGGAGATCGCCGAGAGCGCGAAAAACGGGATGATGAACAGCGCCGAGGCGAGCGCGCTGAACTTCGCCTCCGCCGCCTCGGAATTATAGACGCTGTAAACGACATACAGCACCATCGCGTTCTTGAACAGATTGTCGTTGAACGCGCCCAGCAGCTGGGTGGCGAACAGCGGCAGGAAACGGCGCGTCCGCACCAGATGCGTCGTTGTTGTCATGGTCCCGTTTCAGGCAAGCTCAACCCGGGGCGGACCCTAGCGGCAACTTGAGGTCTCACAAGCCCCCGCTCCACACTTTTTCAATCGGTTCTTCCCCGCTATGGGACATGCCATGCTCTCGCTTGCCAACTTGCTTACCCTGTCGCGCATTTTCACGGTGCCGGTCCTTGTCGCGCTGCTGTGGTGGCCGGACTGGGAGTTCGGCTACGGCGTCGCCTTCGCGGTTTACTGCCTGATGGGTATCACCGATTATTTTGACGGCTATGTTGCAAGAGCGCAGGGCACGGTTTCGAAACTGGGGATATTTCTCGATCCCATCGCCGACAAGATCATGGTCGCGGCGGTAATCCTGGTGCTGGCGGCGCAGGGCGTGCTGCGCGGGCCTTACGTGGGCGACATGCATGTCATCGCCGGGCTGGTCATTCTCATACGCGAGATCGCGGTTTCCGGCCTGCGCGAATTTCTCGGCAGCCTGCGGGTATCGGTGCCGGTGAGCCAGCTGGCGAAATGGAAGACCACCTTCCAGATGATCTCGCTCGGCGCGCTGATCCTGGGGCAGGCGTTGCCCGGCTGGACGGTGGTGCTGCCGTGGATCGAGGCGAACGTGCCGCACACGGTCGGCCTCATCACCCTGTGGGGTGCGGCGGCGCTGACCGTTGTCACCGGCTGGGACTATCTGCGGGTTGGTCTGAAGCACATGGATTGAGGTGGGCGCATTGCGACCCGCAAAAGTTGGGGGCGAACTTTGGGCCGGGAGAGGACTGGCAGGTTTTTGCCCGGATTTGAGTAGGCAAGGCTTCAAGTCGTTTAAAAAGGTCAAGCCAAATATGCGCAGCAGACTCGCCGAGATATGACGTCGAAAGGGCGGTCGCATTGGATATTTGACGAGTTTCGATGATTTGTTAACGAAAAATCGTTGAACTTTCTCCTAAAAAGCCTATCTCGGTGGGGAGGTGACAATGCTACACGCGCTAGAAATCGAGAATTTTTACTCCATCTTAAACCCCCAAATAATCGATTTGCGGGTAGCTGCGAACGTGCCGGCGGATAGAAATCGTTTCGCGCCGCTCTGGCCGGGAGCCAAGGAGCGAGCGCCAAAGGTAGTTGCCATTTTTGGTCCAAACGCTTCGGGTAAATCAACCGTTTTGCGTGCCTTGTCGTTTGTCGCCTGGTTTGTGCGCGATAGCTTCAATTTAGCCCCCGCTGCTGCGCTACCCTACGAGCGCTTCAACAATCGTGCGGCTCAAAGCAGGTCCACAAGGTTGGCCATATCGCTCGCAGGTCTGGTCCATCCCGGTGATGAACGAGACGATGCGCCGCAATGCCGCTACAGCTATGAATTGGAGCTTGGCGGTCCGGCAGACGTCGCAGTGCAGGTTGATCGCGAAGCCCTCTATTACTGGCCGCCTCCCAATGGTCGAAAGGTCCGGTTGTTTGAGCGGGGCCGCGACGGTGAAGTCATTGCCGGTAGTGCGTTTTCGCTCGGCGGATATCGACAGGCGCTTGAGAAGGTGCTCCGTTCTAACGCGAGCGTGATTTCGACGCTGGCGCAGCTCAAGCATCCGTTTGCGACGTCGATCTGGGAAGCCGCGCAGACGGTTTATTCCAATATCTTGATTGAACGGGCGGATGCGCTTGAGGACCAAGTCGTGCGCCATTATGCGAACAATCCCCTGCTTGTCGAAGCGCTCAATGGCCAAATCGAGCGGATCGACCTCGGCATCCGGTCAATGCGTATCGAGCAGGGGGCAAACGGTCCGATCGCGCTTTTCACACATGAAGGCCATGATGGGCCGATGCCGTTGCTGCTGGAGAGCCATGGCACGCGAATGTTCTTGCGGCTTTATCCGGTCCTTCAACTGGCCTTGGAGACTGGAGGAATCGCAGTGGTTGATGAGTTGGACACCGCGATCCATCCCTTGGTGCTCCCCGAGATTCTGCGCTGGTTTCATGATCCTCATCGTAATCCGAACAACGCGCAGCTCTGGATGACTTGCCATAATGCTACGCTACTTGAAGAGCTGTTGAAGGAAGAAATCCTCTTTACGCAGAAGAGCAGCGATGGTCGGTCCGAAGTTTACGGCCTGCAGGACATTCAGGCGGTTCGCCGCGATGACAACTATTATCGTAAATATCTTGGCGGTGCCTATGGCGCCATCCCGATTATCGGATGAGCCGGAGGCCGACCCGAATGCGTCGGCAGCGCCCGCAGCGCCGACGGCTATTCCTGGGCTGCGAGGGTGAGAGCGAGCGGGGTTATGTAACGCTACTGCAACGGCTGGCAGATCAACAAGGTTTGCAGGTCCATCTCGATGGGGTTCTGCTCCAACCGGGTGGTGGCGATCCATGCGATATCATCAAGCTGGCAATCGAGCTAAGCGGTCGTCGAGCCGAACGACACGGCGACTACGAAGGCCTGTTCGCACTTCTGGATTCCGATAAGCTAGGTCAATCGCTGCAACGAGACGCCCAAGGGCGGCAAGCTGCGCTGAATGCCAACTTGACCTTGGTCTGGCAGGAGCCATGCCATGAAGCCTTGTTACTGAGGCATTTGGACGGTTGCGCGGATCTTCGCCCGCAGACTACGCATATTGCGATGCAGCAACTTTTGCAGAGATGGCCAGAATACCGCAAAGCAGTGGCTGCGGTTCGTCTTGCCGAGCGAATTGATTTGGCGGGGACTCGGCGGGTCGCGTTGGCAGATGCCAACTTTGCAGCCCTCATTACTGCAATTGGCCTTGCGTGAATTCTGAATGACAGGCTACGGGATCATGCCCTGTTGCACTTACTCTTGGAACGCGCGCCACCAAACCCCAACCCCAAAACCCCCCTTTCCTGCAAACAACCAAATCCGTCATAATCCCAAGATGACCAATCCAACCTCACCCCGCCTCCGCCCCGCCGATCCCCCCGTTTGCTGGTTCTTCCCGCTGATGGCCGATTTCCTGCACGGCCATCCGCGCCGCCTATCCGGTGGAACTATCCCCAACTTCACTTGGCGTTCATGCTCGGGCTGGCTATAGAGCCGCGCATGCAGACCCGATCCCCGCTCAAGCTCGCCATTCTCGCCCTCGCCACCGGGGCGCTCGTCCTGACATCGGGCTGCGGCGGCAAGGGCGGCAAGAACCGCGACACCGCCTATGTCGCGCGCGATGTCGATACGCTCTACCAGGCCGCCAAGGACCGGCTCGATCGCGGCGACGCCAAGCAGGCCGCCGCGCTGTTCGACGAGGTGGAGCGCCAGCACCCCTATTCGCCCTGGGCCCGCCGCGCCCAGCTGATGAGCGCGTTCAGCTATTACGTGTCGCGCGATTACGCCAAATCGGTGCAGTCGGCGCAGCGCTTCCTGTCGATCCATCCGGGCAACCGCGATGCGCCCTATGCCTATTATCTCGTCGCGATTTCCTATTACGAACAGATCAGCGACGTCACCCGCGACCAGAAGATCACCGATCAGGCGCGCACCGCGCTGACCGAGCTGATCCGGCGCTATCCCAACACCCGCTTCGCCGGCGATGCGCGGCTGAAGCTCGATCTGGTCAACGATCACCTCGCCGGCAAGGAAATGACCATCGGCCGCTCCTACCAGCGCTCGGGCAAATGGCTGGCGGCGACCGTGCGTTTCCGCACGGTGATCGACAGCTACCAGACCACCAGCCACACGCCCGAGGCGCTCTACCGGCTGGTCGAGAGCTATCTTTCGCTGGGCATCCCGCAAGAGGCGCAGAAAGCGGCGGCGGTGCTTAACGCCAACTATCCGGGCAATGAGTGGTATGGCCGCGCTTTTGCATTGATGCAGAAGCATGCCCCGGCGGCGACGGCGGGCTGAGTTTCGGGTTCGAAGCGGGAATCGCTTTTGCCCCAAAACCCGACCATCCTGAGCTTGTCGAAGGATCGCTTTTTCTTCAAGCGGTTGTGCACGGGGCACGAAGAAAGGGCAGCCCTTCGACAAGCTCAGGGTAGGCGGGTTTTGGTTCCCATGGAATGTTTGCCATTCTGACTCTTCTCTCTACCCCGCAGGTTGACATTCCGCGCCAAGCGGCGCTCACTGTTGGCCCATGCTTTCGCAAAAGACTCGCTACACCATCCGCGCGCTCCAGCACCTCGCCGACAGCTGGCGGCAGGGGCCGGTGCGGCTCGATGCGATCGCCGCCGCGCAGAACATCCCGCGCAAGTTCCTCACCGTGATCCTCAGCGAGATGGTCCGCGAGGGGCTGGTGATCTCGCATCGCGGCCGCGATGGCGGCTATGAACTGGGCCTGCCGCCGGTCGATATCCGCTATGGCGACATCATCCGGCTGACCCGCGGCAGCCTCGCGCTGGTGCCCTGCGCCGCGCGCAACGCCCACGAGCCCTGCAACAATTGCCTGCCCGAGGCCGACTGCCGGCTGCGCGGGCTGATGCTGCTGCTGCGCGACGAAATGGCGGCCATGCTCGACCGCATGACTCTGGCCGACCCGATCAAGCTGGAGCCGCCGTTCGCGGATGTGGAGGCTTCGCAGGAAGCCGGGTGACTTGGCCGCCGGGCTCGGCTAGAACACGCTTTGTTCTCCATTCATTCGGTTGACATGCTGACCCGGCTTTCCATCCGCAATATCGTGCTGATCGAGGCGCTCGAGCTGGAATTTGCCGGCGGGCTCGGCGTGCTCACCGGCGAGACCGGGGCAGGCAAATCGATCCTGCTCGACGCGCTGGGGCTGGTGCTGGGCGACCGCGCGGACAGCGGGCTGGTGCGATCCGGGGAGGACAAGGCCAGCGTCACCGCCTGCTTCGAATTCGCCGCACTGCCCGCGCCGATCGCGGCCCTGCTCGGTGACGCCGAAGTCGCACTCGAACCCGGCGAGCCGCTGATCCTCAAGCGCCAGGTCAAGGCGGACGGCGGCAGCAAGGCGTTCATCAACGACCAGCCGGTCGGCGTCGCCCTGCTGCGCGAACTCAGCGGGCAACTGGTGGAGCTGCACGGCCAGCACGACGACCGCGGGCTGGTCAATCCGCGCGGGCACCGGCTTGCTGCTCGACCGGTTTGCGCGGGCAGACGTGGCGGGAGTTGAAACAGCCTGGCGGGCCTGGCGCGGAGCGGAGGATGCCTTGGCAGCGGCGCGGGCGCAGCTGGCGCAGGCCTCGACCGACCGCGACCTGTTGCTGGCCTATCTCGCCGAACTCACCGAACTCGCGCCCGAGGCGGGCGAGGAAGCGCAACTCGCGCAGGCCCGCGCGACCATGCAGAAGGGCGAGCGGCTGTCGGGCGATCTCGCCGAATTGCAGCATCTGTGGGCCGGCTCCGATTTGGCGCTGGCGGGGCTGCGCAGCGCGGCAAGACGCCTCGACCGCATTGCCAATGAGCACCCGCTGCTCAAGGATGCGCTCGACGCGCTCGACCGCGCGGTGATCGAGGCCTCCGAGGCCGAGGACAAGCTCGCCCGCGCCGCCGAGGCGCTGGTCCACGATCCGCAAGCGCTCGACAGCTATGAAACGCGGCTGTTCGACCTCAGGGCAGCGGCGCGCAAGCACAGCTGCGCGGTCGACGATCTGCCGGCGAAAATGCTGGTCATGCGCGCCCAGCTCGACGCGATCGAGGGCGGCGAGGCAGAGATCGCCGGGCTGGAGCAGGCGGCGCATGCGGCGGGGCTGGATTTCCGCGCGCGGGCCGAGGCGCTGTCGGCGGCGCGGGTGGAGGCGGCCCGGCGGCTGGACCAGGCCGTGGCGGGCGAACTCGCCCCGCTCAAGCTGGACGCCGCCCGCTTCCGCACTGCCGTCACCCGGCTGCCCGAGGAGCGCTGGGCCCCGCAGGGGGTGGACGCGGTCGAATTCCTCATCAGCACCAACCCGGGCGCGGACTTCGCGCCGTTGAACAAGATCGCTTCGGGCGGCGAACTCTCGCGCTTCATCCTCGCGTTGAAAGTCGCGCTGGCGGAAGAGGGCGGCCGCCCCATGACGATCATCTTCGACGAGATCGACCGGGGAGTTGGCGGCGCGGTGGCCTCGGCCATCGGGGACCGGCTGGCCAGGCTGGCGTCGGGAGGTCAACTTCTGGCGGTGACGCATTCGCCGCAAGTCGCGGCGCGCGGCAACGGGCATTATGTCATCGCCAAATCGAGCGAGGGGATTGTGACGCGGACCTCGGTCGCCTTGCTGGACTCGGCGGGGCGGCAGGAGGAGATTGCGCGGATGTTGTCGGGCGCGGAGATTACGGCGGAGGCGCGGGCGCAGGCGGATCGCTTGCTGGAAGGAGTGTGACATGACGCAACAAGGAACCTGGGGCCTGCTCGGCCGGATGACGGCAAAGCCCGGCAAGCGCGACGAGCTCATCGCCGCGCTCAGGGAAAGCTCGCGCGATGTGCCGGGCAAGCTGCTCTATCTGTTCCAGCTCGAGATCGACGATCCCGATGCCTTCTGGATCAACGAGGTGTGGGAGAGCAAGGCGGCCTATGACGCTTGCCTGACCCTGCCGCAGACCGGCGACTGGGGCGCGAAGCTGGCACCACTGCTGGCCGGGATCGAGCATCGCACCGAGACGGTGCCGCTCGATTGACGAGACCTGTTAGAAGGCCTATATTAGGGTCATGAATCAGCCCTTCAAACCGCCAATAATCGAAGAAGTGCTGGCCGAGGCCTGTGTCAGCATTTCCAAGCTCAAAGCCAATCCTGCCGCCGTGATCGCGGAAGCGCAGTCGCGGCAGGTCGCGATCCTCAGCCGCAATCGGCCGGTCGCCTACGTGATTGCACCGCAGGTATGGGAGTATCTGTGCGACCTGGTGACGGAGCAGCGCGTGCTCCGGGAAGTCGAGGAAGAACTCGCAAGCGACGAGCCCGGCGGCGTCGAGGTCAATCTTGACGACTACCTATAAGGTTATCTTCCGTCCTCGGGCGAAGAAGCGATTTGACCGCCTCGATGCCACGATACAGCGGCAGATCGCCAACAAGCTGGAGGAGCGTCGAGGCAATCCGCGAGTGCCCGGCGACGCCCTCCGCAAATTCCCGAATTGTTACAAGATCAAGCTTCGGGCGCGCGGCATTCGGCTCGTATATCAGGTGCGGGACAATGTTCTGGTGCTTTTGGTCTTGTCGATAGGCTTGCGCACGGGCGAAGAAGCCTATCTGGAAGCGGCTGCTGAACTGGCCAACCTCGATGACTGACTTTGCCGAAGCCGATGCCGCGAACGAGCTGATGCGCCTCGCGCGCCAGATCGCGCATCACGACAAGCTCTATCACGCCGAGGACAGCCCCGAGATTTCCGACGCGGAATATGACGCGCTGGTGCGCCGCAATGCCGAGCTGGAGGCGGCGTTTCCGCAGCTGGTGCGCGACGACAGCCCGAGCCGCAAGGTCGGGCATGCGGTGGCGTCCTCGCCGCTGTCCAAGGTGCAGCACGAAGTCCGCATGGCGAGCCTCGACAATGCTTTCTCGGACGAGGAAGTGGCGGAATTCGTCGCGCGGGTGCGGCGGTTTCTGAACCTGCCCGAGGACGCCGAGGTCGTCATGACGGCGGAGGACAAGATCGACGGGCTGTCCTGCTCGCTGCGCTACGAGCACGGCCGCCTGGTGCGCGCGGCGACGCGGGGCGATGGGCAGGTGGGCGAGGATGTCACGGCGAATGTCGCGCATATTGCCGATATTCCGCAGGTTCTTGCTCCCCTCCCGCTTGCGGGAGGGGTTGGGGGTGGGTCAGTCAATCCTGTCGCCACTCGAGATTTCGTCTCGCCCACCCCTAGCCCCTCCCGCAAGCGGGAGGGGGACTGGAACGGTCCCGCCGTCTTCGAAATTCGCGGTGAAGTTTACATGTCGAAACAGGACTTTGCCGCACTCAATGCTGCGCAGCATGAGGTTGACGGCAAGATCTTCGCCAATCCGCGCAATGCCGCCGCCGGCTCGCTGCGGCAGAAAGACGCGAGCGTCACCGCCAGCCGCCCCTTGCGCTTCCTCGCCCACGGCTGGGGCGCGGCGAGCGAGGTGCCCGCACGCAGCCAGTTCGAGATGATGCAGGCGATCGCCAGCTGGGGGGTTCCGGTTTCGCCGCTGCTGGACCGCTGTGCCACGGTCGCGGACATGGTCGCGCATTACCGCAACATCGGTGCACAACGTTCTGATCTTCCTTACGATATCGACGGCGTGGTCTACAAGGTCGACCGGCTCGACTGGCAGGAGCGCCTCGGCTTCGTCGCCAAGGCGCCGCGCTGGGGGCTGGCGCATAAATTCCCCGCCGAGAAGGCCGAGACGACCATCGAGGCGATCGACATCCAGGTCGGTCGCACCGGCAAGCTGACCCCGGTCGGGCGGCTCAAGCCGGTGCTGGTCGGCGGGGTGACGGTGACCAATGTCACGCTGCATAACCGCGACGAGATCGGCCGGCTGGGCCTGCGGGTGGGCGACCGGGTGGTGCTGCAACGCGCGGGCGATGTCATCCCGCAGGTGGTGCGAAAACCTCACCCGCGACGAGCCGCGCGAGGCCTTTCCATTTCCCCGACCATTGCCCCGAATGCGGCAGCGAGGCCGTTGCCGAGGAGGGCGAAGTCGATGTCCGCTGCACCGGCGGGCTGATCTGCCCGGCGCAACGCACCGAGCGGCTCAAGCACTTCGTCAGCCGGGCCGCGCTCGATATCGAGGGGCTGGGCGAGAAGACCATCGACGAATTTTTCGCGCTCGGCTGGCTGGAAAGCCCGGCGGATATCTTCCGCCTGAACCAGCGGCCGCGCCGAAATCCTCCAGCGCGAGGGGTGGAAGGACAAGTCGGTGGATAATCTGTTGACGGCGGTGGAAAACAAGCGCTCGCCCGATGCCGCGCGGCTGCTGTTCGGCCTGGGAATCCGCCATGTCGGTGCGGTGACGGCGCGGGATTTGCTGAAGCGGCTTGTGACGCTTGGAGAAATTGCGGGAAGTGGCTGAGCTTGCGGCAGGAATTAGGCCCCTCCCCTTCAGGGGAGGGGATTGGTGTGGGGGCTGTCGATCAAGAGCAGCACCTACCGGACAGCCCCCACCCCCCGACCCCCTCCCCTGAAGGAGAGGGGCAGATCGAGGCAAAGGCCGATCTCCTCGCCATCGACGGCATCGGCCCCGCCGTGGTCGAAGCGCTGGGCGATTTCTTCCACGAACCGCACAATGTCGCGGTCTGGGAAGACCTGCTCGCCGAGGTCGCCCCGCCGCCCTACATTGTCGAGACCCGCGACAGCCCGGTCGCGGGCAAGACCGTGGTCTTCACCGGCAAGCTCGAAACCATGAGCCGCGACGAGGCCAAGGCCCAGGCCGAAGCGCTCGGGGCGCGGTCGGCGGGGTCGGTCAGCGCCAAGACCGATCTGGTGGTCGCCGGGCCGGGGGCGGGTTCCAAGCTCAAGCAGGCGGAAAAGCTCGGCATCGAAGTGATCGACGAGGCGGCCTGGGCAGACATCGTCAAGGCAGCGGGATAAACAGGCGATGCTCGAAGACTTCCTTCCCGCCGCGCGGGCCATTGCCGAGGCGCTGATCGCCCGGGGCGAGTCCGTCGCCGTGGCCGACGGCGCCACCGGCGGGCTGATTTCCGCCGCGCTGCTGGCCATCCCGGGCGCGAGCAAGTTCTATCGCGGCGGCGGCGTGGTCTATACCTTCCGCGCGCGCAATGTGCTGTTCGCCCTCCCGCGCGAGGCCTATCAAGGCATGACCTCGGCGACCGAGCCCTATGCGCTGCTCCAGGCCCGCGCCATCCGCGACAATTTCCGCGCCGAATGGGGCCTGGCCGAGACCGGCGCGTCGGGCGGCAGCGCCCATCCGCTGGGCGTCGACAGCGGCCGCAGCTGCGCGGCGGTGGCGGGGCCGGGAGTGGAAGCGGCGCGGTTCACCGCAACCGGCAGCGACATCCGCCTCGACAACATGGCGGCCTTCACCCGCGCCGCGCTGCTGCTGTTGCAAGAGACTTTGGCCGGGAAGCACCAGCCATGAGCGTCGCCTTCCGCCGCGACGGCGACGAGGAGCATCTCGAGCCCAAGTTCGAGATTCCGATCCCGCCCGGCCCCAATCTGGTCACCGCGCGCGGTCGGGCGCTGATCCGCGCGCGCGTCGCGGAGTTCGAGGCGCTGCTGGCCTCGCTCACCGATGAGCCCGCCATCCTCGCCGCCAAGCGCGATCTGCGCTATTGGCAGACCCGCGAAATAACCGCCGAGCAGGTTCCGGTCCCGGCGGGCGACACGGTGGAAATCGGCACGCGGGTTTGCTTTTTGCTCAAGGGCAAAGAGCGCAGTCTTGCGATTGTCGGCGATGACGAGGCCGATCCGGCGCAGGGTCTGGTCAGCTTCGCCGCGCCGTTGAGCCGGGCGCTGATGGGGGCGGAGCCGGGCGATGTCTGGAGTTCGGCGGGGTTGAGGACGCGATCGAGGTGCTAGCGTGGAAGTTCCGGGCCGAACGCCGACCTGATTTTCTGAAAACCCGTCTATGCGAGCTTGTCGAGCACTGCCTTTTCTTCGTGCCTCGCGCGCAACCGCCTGAAGAAAAAGCAGTCCTTCGACAAGCCAGAGACGATTTGGGGTTGGGGTAACTCTTTTTAGTCTAACCGCCCATACCTGCCGCCCAGTCATGCGCCCCGCTTTCCTGGCAGAGGCGGCGATAGGCCTTGGGGTGCTGCACGATCCACAGGAAGCCTTCCATGTCCTCCTGCGGCAGCTGCTTGCTCGAACCGCACCCCGCATTCGCCGCTCCGGCTCCACATCACCGTGCCGTAGAGGCGCAATTCGTGGAAGCAGAGCATGGCGGTGCGGCCCCGCGCCAGCGGTTCCTCGATGCGGATGCGCGCGCCACTCGCCGAGATATTGTCGATCAGGCAGCGCCGGGTCTTGTGAGTCAGCACCAGCCCGGCGGGCACGCCCAGCCGCAGGCGATTGCCATGGCGGTTGCCCTGGGGGCGAAGCGAGGCGGCGCTGCGCAGCATGGCGCGAAGCCTAGCAGCGACGGGTTAAGCTTTGCTTGTCCGCGCGTATTCCGCCCGCTTGCGCAGCCACAGGATCGACCAGTCGCCGCTGACCAGCCGCCGCGCCAGCCGCAGCCCGGCGCGGCGGCACGCAGCCCGGACGGCTTGCTCCTGCGTTTCCAGCAGTCCGGCCAGCAGCAGGCTTCCGCCCGGCACCAGCGCGCGGGCGAAGGCTGGCGCGAGCGCGATCAGCGGCCCGGCGAGGATATTGGCGACGATCAGATCGTAAGGCCCGCGCGCCGCGAGCAGCGGGCCGGCCATGCCGTCCGCGACCGTCATGGTCAGCTCGCCCTGCCTCGCGCCGAGCGCTACCCGATTGAGCGCCGCATTCTCCTCGACCACGCCGGCGCAGACCGCGTCGATATCGCTCGCCGTCGCCAGCGCGCGCGGCCACAGCTGCAATGCGGCGAAGGCGAGCAAGCCGGTGCCGGTGCCGATATCGGCGAAATTGCGCACCGGCGTGCCCCGCGCCTTCATCTCGCTGAGCATCGCCAGGCAACCCGCAGTGGTCGCGTGCTGGCCGGTGCCGAAAGCGCGGCTGGCGGGGATTGTGAAATCGCGCACGCCAGGCTCGTCCAGCGGCGGGTGTTCGGGCGTGCGGACGTGGAAGCGCCCGGCGCGGATCGGTTCGATGCCCTGCTGGCTGAGGGTTACCCAGTCGCTTGTCGGGCAGTTGCTCGATTGCCAATTCCGGCGGGCCATCGACGAACAGCCCGGCAATCGCCGCCCGGTCCGCCCTTGATGGTTTGCGCGGCAGCCAGGCCTCCAGCAGCCAATCCTCGGGGCGCCCATCTTGGGTGGTGGCGTCGGCAATCTCGAAGCCGGCAACGACGATCTCGGGATCCCAATCCCACGCTTCTTCATGGGCAAGCAGCGCCGCCTGGACAACCGGGCGCGGGGCTTGGGCGGTGATCTTCCAGCTTTGCGGCATGGCTGCCTCATAGTCAGCCTGTCACCTATCGCCAAGTCGATCCCCTCCTCCGCTTGCACCACCGCCCGATTTGGCTAAGGGGATGCCAATTGCCGACAGGGAACCATCGCATATGGCCGAAGCCAGAAAATCGCCCGATCTCGCCGCATCTGACCGACGGCTTCCGCCTGCACTGGCGCTGGGGGTGGGCGATGTTCGTCTCGATCCTCCACCGGCTGACCGGCAATGGCCTCGCGGTCGCCGGGCTGGGCGTGCTGCTGTGGTGGCTGGGCGCGCTGGCGGGCGGTGCGGAAAGCTATGCAAGGTTCAGCACCCATGCCTCTTCGTGGTATGGCATGGTGGTGCTGGTCGGCATCAGCTGGGCCTTTTTCAACCATCTCGCCTCGGGCCTGCGCCACTTCGTGCTCGATATCGGCGCGGGGTTCGAGCTGGCGGGCAACAATCTGTGGTCGATCCTGACGCCGGTCATCGGCATTCTTTTCACCGCTGCCTTCTGGGCGGCGCTGCTGCTTCGTTGAAGGGCTCGCGACAATGGGTGAAGGTACTTCCATCGGCAAGGTGCGCGGGCTGGGCTCGGCGCATAGCGGCTCGCATCACTGGCTGCTCCAGCGCTTTACTGCGGTGGGCAATCTGCTGTTGCTGCTCTGGCTGGTCGCATCGCTGCTGATGCTGCCGAACCTGAGCTATCCCACGGTCATCGAGTGGATCGCGCGGCCGGTCCCGGCGACTGCCATGGCGCTGCTGATCGTCACCACCTTCTGGCACGCGCGGCTCGGCATGCAGGTGGCGCTGGAGGATTATGTCCACACCCCCGCCAACAAGTTCGCCGTCTTCGCGCTGCTCAATTTCGCCGCTTTCGGCGGGGCCGCCTTCGGCCTGTTCTGTGTAATCCGCCTCGCGCTGGGAGGCGCCTAAGATGTCCGCTCCAGCCTACAAGATCATCGACCACACCTATGACACCGTCGTCGTCGGCGCCGGCGGCTCGGGCCTGCGCGCGACCATGGGCAGCGCCGAGGCGGGCCTCAAGACCGCCTGCATCACCAAGGTGTTCCCCACCCGCAGCCACACCGTTGCGGCGCAAGGCGGCATCGCGGCATGCTTGCAGAACAACAGCCCGGACCACTGGACCTGGCACATGTTCGACACCGTCAAGGGCTCGGACTGGCTGGGCGATCAGGACGCCATCGAATATATGGTGCGCGAAGCCCCGGCGGCGGTTTACGAGCTGGAGCACGCCGGCGTGCCGTTTTCGCGCAACGCCGACGGCACGATCTACCAGCGCCCGTTCGGCGGCCACATGCAGAACATGGGCGAAGGCCCCCCGGTGCAGCGCACCTGCGCCGCCGCCGACCGCACCGGCCACGCCATGCTCCACGCGCTCTACCAGCAGAGCCTGAAGTATGCCGCCGACTTCTTCATCGAATACTTCGCCATCGATCTGATCATGGACGGCGGAAAGTGCGTCGGCGTCATCGCGCTGTGCATGGATGACGGCACCATCCACCGCTTCCGCGCCAAGGGCGTGGTGCTGGCGACCGGCGGCTATGGCCGCGCCTATTTCACCGCCACCAGCGCCCACACCTGCACCGGCGACGGCGGCGGCATGGTGCTGCGCGCCGGGCTGCCCTTGCAGGACATGGAATTCATCCAGTTCCACCCGACCGGCATCTATGGCGCGGGCGTGCTGATCACCGAAGGCGCGCGCGGCGAGGGCGGCTATCTGACCAACTCCGAAGGCGAGCGTTTCATGGAACGCTATGCGCCTTCCGCCAAGGACCTTGCCAGCCGCGACGTCGTCTCCCGCTCGATGGCGCTGGAAATGCGCGAGGGGCGCGGCGTCGGCCCCAACAAGGACCACATCTACCTCCACCTCGATCACATCGACCCCAAGGTGCTGGCCGAGCGCCTGCCCGGCATCACCGAGAGCGGCAAGATCTTCGCCGGGGTCGACCTGACCCGCCAGCCGCTGCCGGTCTGCCCGACGGTGCATTACAACATGGGCGGCATCCCGACCAACTATCACGGCGAAGTGATGACCATCGGCAAGGACGGCGATCCGGAAACGGTCGTCCCCGGCCTGTTCGCGGTGGGCGAGGCGGCCTGCGTTTCGGTCCACGGCGCCAACCGCCTCGGCTCCAACTCGCTGATCGATCTGGTCGTTTTCGGCCGCGCCACCGGGCATAGATTGCGCGATACGATCAAGCCCGGCGAGGCTTTCGAGGAGCTGCCCAAGGACAGCGCCGACCTGTCGCTGACCCGGCTCGACCACTTCCGCAACGCCAAGGGCGGCTCGCCCACCGCCGAAGTCCGCCTCGAAATGCAGCGCACCATGACCAAGGGCTGCGCCGTGTTCCGCGACGAGGCGCTGATGAGCGAAGGCAAGGCGGCGCTGGCGAAAACCTACGAGCGGATGCAGGACATCCACGTGACGGATCGCGGCCTGATCTGGAACAGCGATCTGGTCGAGACGATGGAACTCGACAATTTGATCTCGCAGGCGACCGTGACCATCCACGGCGCGCACAACCGCAAGGAATCGCGCGGCGCCCACGCGCACGAGGATTTCCCCGAGCGCGACGACAAGAACTGGATGAAACACACCGCCGCCTGGTTTGAAGGCTGGGGCGGCAAAGGCGGCGCGGTCAAGATCGACTACCGCCCGGTGCATGAGTTCACGCTGACCGACGATGTGGAGTATATCAAGCCGAAGAAGCGGGTTTATTGAGGTAATTGGCAAGCAAATTGTCTAATTGCTGTTGGTGCCAAAATTTTGATCGGCGAAGAGTTCAATGCACAAGGCCTCGGCCGTTTCTTCTAGCATAACGTGCGCGTGCTCCGTTAGCTTTGACCTGATCGAACGCGCACGTTCTATGTGCCGTTGTAGGTTTCCATTGCCTAGGGCAAAATCTAAATTTTTCTTGGACATCTCGGCGAATTGGTAAACTACATCAACCACCGACCGATCGATAACGCTCCTGGGTGGTTGGAGCAAGTTGCCGTTGACAAGACTTACATAGAACCCATTTTGCTTCCAGCCGTCCAAAAATTGAATGTCGGACTCGCCCGAAATATCTAGGATTCTCTGCCGAGCGGACTTCCAATTTTCGTGCCCGATTCTGAGCGCAGTTTTGAAGATCTCATTCTTAAATCGTGGATCAGTGCTTGCGACTTGGACACCAAGTGAGGAGATCATGGTCACAGCCGCAAGTTTGATATTGTGGCTGCGAAGCCCTTTTTGGAAGTATTCGCTCTTATGATCGTCGCTTCTCGCATACAGTAGGCCATCAATCAGGGAAAGCTTGCCCATCTCCTCGAGCGCCAAAACGGATAACGATAGGGCTGGCGCGTGGAAACCGCCGTTCAGGAGAATATCTGCTGAGCGAATGAGATCATCAGCATTGAGCCAACATGCAGTGAAGCCGGCCTCGACGAATGCCAAGCCCCTTCCATATTTCCGACTGATGCTCATAGCCAAAATCTTTCCCACGGGTTCCGGTGCCAGTTTACTTAGCCCTCAAAAAACCCTTAGCGCCTTTGCGCCATGGCGTGAATCAAACCCGTTGCCGCTCCCCGCAAACCCGCCATAAGAATTTCTCACGCCAAGGCGCAAAGGCGCCAAGGAAGGTGTGCATTGCGGCGACACGTGCAATTATACCAATCGCCCCAACCCCTGACTTGTCATTGCGAGGAGGTGAAGCAGACGCGGCAATCCAGGGCAGTCTAAACTGCTCTTGATTGCTTCGGCCTCCGGCCTCGCCATGACGAATGGAGGGGGCAGGGCGTTAGACGATTGGCATTGCTCCCAAGCTCACTCATCATCCCGCCAAGTCTCCACCTTTAATTGCAGCCCCGGATCGCGGGATACATGCATGATCCTGACGATCTCGACGCGATCTACGATTGCGAGATAGTAGATGTGATGCATGCCGCTGCGCTTGCGCCGCAGACCGGCGTAAACCTGATTATAGATCGGGTAACGAAGCGCACTCAGGCGAAGCGCTTTGATGTCGGCCACCAGTGCCGCAACATACCGCTTTGCCTGCGCTCCACCCCACGTCCGCTGGGTGTAGGCTTTGGCTTCAGCAAGCTCGGCCACCGCCTCACGGCTGTAGATCAACCGGCGCTTCATTCCGCACCGAATTCCTCCTCGAACCATGCATCTATGTCGAAGTCCTCGGCAATGCCGCTGTCCAGCCCCTTCTGGATTTCGCGCCGCAGCGCCACGATCCGCGCATCCTCGTGCATATATTGCCGCATCGCCTCGCGGACGACTTCGCTGGTCGATCCGAACTCTCCCGATTCGACCTTGCGGCGGGCGAAATCGGTGAAAGGAGCGCCCAGTGCGATAGATGTGTTTTTCGCTGCCATGGCTGGAATGTTACCAGATTTTGGTAACGGCGTCAATTCGGGGATAGCTGCGAGCCCGTCAGAAATACACCGACGCCCCCTCGACTCCCCCCAGCACCCGCCCCACTTCGATCCACGACATCTCCCCGGTCAGCACATGCGCATTCCCCCCGGTGATGTCGCGGAAGAAGCGCTGGATGGCGCAGCCCTTGCGCAGGCCGGTGGTGGTGGAGGCGGCGTAGGCCTGGTTGGCGATGCGCATTGCCGCGCCATAGGCGTGGCTGGCGGAGATCTTGGCGTCGAGCTGCAGCTGCGGGGTCACTGCGCCCGCCACCGCCGCGTCGTAGAGCCGCGCATAGCTTTGCTTCATCCACGCCTCGGCCGAAGCGAGATCGGTGTAGGCTTGGGCATAGTCGCGCTGGAAGGTCTGCATGTCGCGCAGCTTCATGCCCGGCCCGCGCTCCTTCTCGCGCGCGAACTTGCCCCATTCCTCCAGCATCCGCCGCGCCGCCCCCAGGGCGAAGGCGCCGTGCGAAATGCACGAGAAGGTCATGAAGCCCATGCGGTAGAGCGGCCCGCCGCGGTGCTGCCTGGGCGCGCCGATATCGAAGGTGAAGTCGCGGTGGATCAGCTGTTCGGGCACTGCGAAATCGACGCTGCCGGTGCCGCGCAGGCCGAGCACGTCCCAATTGCCGAGGAACTTCACCCCCGAGCGCGGCACGATCGCCCAGAGCAGCGTGGGCTGGCCGCCCGCGCCCAGCACCGGCTCGCCCGCCTCGTGCAGCAGATAACCGCCGACCAGCCACTGCGCGCGCGGGCTGCCGGTGGCGAAGCTGTAGCGCCCGGAAACTCGGTAATGGTCACCCTCGCGTTCGGCCTTGCCGGTGGGGGCGACCTGGCCGGAACAATGCGTGTATACTCCGCGGGGAAACACTTGCGCTATCGCTCCGTCTGCGAGGAACGCGCCTGCGATGCCGCCGCCGGTCATCACCGCATGGGCATACCAGCCGGTCGAGCCGTCCCAATAGGACAGTTCGGCGATGGTCTCGATCTGCTCGACCGGATGCGCCTCGCCGCCGCCCGCCTCGCGCGGGGCCATGATCGAGAACAGGCCGGCATCGTCGATCGCCTGCCAGACTTCGGGCGCGAGCTGCGTCGCGTCCTCGTCGGCGGCGGCGGCCGCGTCGATCATCGGCCCGAGCGCGCGGGCGCGTTCGAGCCAGCTTGTGGCGCCGGTGGCGGGCGGCGCCTGGGTTTGTGCTGCTGTTGCCATGCTGACGCGGGTTCTAGGCTGGCTCGGCGGGGACACGCAAGTACAGGCCGGGTTTATCTCGAGGGGGACATGCCATAACGTGTCCCCAGGCAAGACAGGAAAGCAACCATGAACGACGTCGAAGAAATCAAGAAGCTGAAGGCCCGCTATTTCCGCAGCCTCGATGCCAAGGACTGGGAGGTCTACGCCTCGGTCTTCGCCGAGGATTGCGTGGTCGATCTGCGCACGGCCGGTGGCGAACTCTACGAGGGGCGTCCGGCCTTTGTCGCCTATGCCAGCAGCCTCACGCTGGTGCAGAGCGTCCACCACGGGCACATGCCGGAAATCGAACTGACCGGCCCCGCCACCGCCACAGGCGTCTGGGCGCTGGAGGATTACAACATCTGGGAGGACGGCAGCCAGAACCACGGCTGGGGCCACTATCTCGAAACCTATGTGAAGCGCGACGGGCGCTGGGCGATCAAGACGATGAAGCTGTCCTATCTGCGGATCGAAACCCCGACCGAGCAGCCGGCCATGGTCGCGGGGATCGCCAATACCGGGCATTTGCGCGGGATGAATCCGGCGGCGCAATAGTATGCTGAGGCACCAGGTCTTCTTCTGGCTCAAACGGCCGGGCTCCGAACCCGACCGGGAGCAGCTCATCGCCGGGCTGCGCAGCCTTGGCGGGATCGAGACGATCCGCGCGTTCCACATCGGCGTTCCCGCGCCGACCGAGGCGCGCGAGGTGGTCGATGCCAGCTTCGATGTTGCGGAATTCGATGGTCTTCGACGATGCAGCCGGCCAGCAAACCTATCAGGATCACCCGCTGCACCTGCGCTTCGTCGCCGAATGCGGCCATTTGTGGCAGCGGGTGGTGGTTTACGATTCGATCGATGTCTGACCGCTCGCTCGATCAGGCCGCCGCCTGGCCGGTCCACCCTTCCATGCGCGCCAGATACTTCGCGAACTTGCTGCGCACTTCGCCGTAATCCAGCCCGAAAAGCGAGGGATCGGGCTTCTCCTCGCGGCTGCGCAAGTCGTTTTCCGCCCACCAGCGCGCCATGTTGTCAGCGAACACATCCGTCACCGGCACGCCCAGCCAGTCATACAGCCCGCGCACTTCGCCGACCGGGTCCTTGTGCATCGCGCGGAAGTGGATGTCGTAGAAGCGGTGATCGTTGCCGGCGTCGCGGAAGGCGATGGCGCGGTCGATCGCCTCGCTCCAGGTGGCGACATTGAGTTCTCCGATATAGCGGTGATCGACCGTGTCGGTGAAATTCGAGATGATGTCGGCATAGACGATGCACACCGACAGCATGACGTCGGTCGGGTCGCGGTGGGTCATGACGAAGCGGGCGTCGGGGAAGGCGTTGTCGAGATAGGGCAGATAGAGCATGTGGGTCGGCGCTTTCAGCCGCCAGTGCCGGAATGGCTCGCCCCATTGCAGCAGCTTGATCGCGCGCCTCTCGTAAAGATAGGTCGAGGTCAGATCGGCATCCATCAGCCATTGCGAGAAGCTGGGCACCTGCGCGAAGGCCTGGAAGGTCTGCGACTTGAAATCGAGCGCCATCAGATCCTGGCACTCCATCGCGCCGTCGATCCCGCTGGGGGTATGCGACTTGCGCGCCGCCTGGCGGTCGGCCTCGTTGGCGGCCTGGCCGCGGCGCGGGTCGGGGCCTTCGACGGTCGAGGGCGGCGGGCAGGGCTGGCCCGATTCCCAGACGCGCAAATAGCGGATATCGGGATCGCTGGAGAGCAGGAACGACAGCGCCGATGAGCCGGTGCGCGGCAGGCTGACGCCGAACAGCGGCTCGCGGATGTCCACCTCGTCGATCTCGGGATGGCGGCGGTACCACTCCTCGATCTGCAGCCGCTGCGAGAGGTGCATGACGATCCGGTCGCGGATGGCGCGGTCGCCGGCGGCATTGAGCTTGCCCTCGCGGTTGAGCGCGCCAACCAGCACCTCGAGGCCTTCGCGGAAGCTGTCGCCTCCGAAGTGGCTCAGTCCGGTCTCGCGTTCGGCGACTTCGATCAGTTGCTTGTGGTCTTCCACTGCTGCATCCCTTCCTCATCCCATTCGCGGAGCATAACCGGTTGCGGCCATTGCGCCACCCCGGTCGCCGTCATATCCAGACGAATTGGCGGCCCCGTCTTCGTTCAGCCGGCAGCAAGCTTCGATCGGCGATGGCGGTGAAACGTGCATGAATAGCGACGAACCGATTGCGGTACTGACTCAGGAAGGAACCTAAGCATGAGCGAACAACTGCGCCCCGAGCGCTCACCCGGGATGAAGCTGCTGCTGGCCGCGCTGATCGGCTTCGTGCTGATGGTGCCGCTGATGCTGGTCTATGCGCTGGTGTGGGACCGGCAGAGCCAGTCGCAGACCGCGCAGGATGCGATCAATTCCGGCTGGGGCGGGGACCAGGTGATCGCCGGGCCGGTGATTGTCGTGCCGTTCCGCACCACCCAGACGCAGAACGAGGAGGTGAATGGCAAGACCACCACCCGTGTCGTCGAGGTGGAGAAATATCTCTATATCTCGCCGGTCGAGAATGCGGTCAAGACCAAGGTCGATCCGCAGGAGCGCAAGAAATCGATCTATCGCAGCGTGCTTTATGAAGCGCAGGTTTCGGGCGCGGCGAAGTTCGAACTGCCCGCCGATCTGCCGCGCTTCGGCGTGACGCGCGAGCGTCTGCTGTGGGACCGCGCCGAGCTGCGGGTGGGCGCGCTCGATTCGCGCGGGCTGACCAAGGGCGGCACGCTCAAGGCCAATGGCGCGGCGCTGGCGGTGCAGCCGGGCAAGGGCCCGGGCGCTACCAGCGGACAGGGCTTTTTCGCCTTCCTGCCATGGAATGGCGCCGGTGCGCTGGTGGTCGACTACAGCTTCGGTCTGCGCGGCAGCCGGTCGATCAGCCTGGTCCCGCGCGGCGGGCAAACCCGCTGGGCGATCGATTCGAGCTGGGCCAGCCCCAGTTTCAGCGGGGCCTTCCTGCCCGAAAAGCCGACGATTACCGGCAAGGGCTTCAAGGCGAACTATACCGTCGACAAGCTGGCGCTGGGCCAGGCGCCGGTCGGCATGGAGGATCTCGGTCCGCCGTCGATCGAGGCGGAAGGCGGCTATGCGGGCAAGCTCTACCGCGAAGCCCCGATGGTCGCGGCTTCGGCCAACAACCCCGCATCCGGCAGCGCCACCGAAGTCATCAGCGGCCAGGCGCGCGCGGTCACCGTCGGGCTGGTCGAGCCGGTCAACCTCTATTCCAAGGTCGATCGCTCGGTGAAATACGGCTTCCTGTTCATCGGCTTCACCTTCCTCGCCTTCCTGCTGTTCGACATCGTCGGCGGCGCGCGGGTGGCGGCGGCGGAATATCTGCTGACCGGCGCGGGGCTGGTGCTGTTCTTCGTGCTGCTGCTCGCCTTTGCCGAGGTGATCGGCTTCCTGCGGGCCTATATGGTCGCCTCGGCGGCGATCATCGGGCTGATCTCGTCCTACAGCGCGGCGGTGCTGAAGAGCTGGAAGCGCGGGCGCTTCCTCGGCGCGATGCTGGTCGGGCTCTATGCGCTGCTGTTTGTGCTGCTCAATCTCGAGGCATGGTCGCTGCTGATCGGCTCGGTGCTGCTCTTCGCGGCGCTGGCAGGGGTGATGTATGCGACGCGCAATGTCGACTGGAGCAATGTCGGCAAGCGCGAGGTGGCGGGATGATCGAAGAGAGCCCCTCCCTCGGCGCCGCCGCCGGGAGGGGCTATTGCGACCGCCCGCAGAACCGTCCCGCATTGGTATGGCTAACGCGCTTGTTACCTGCCCTTTTCGGGCGTAAATTGCGATGTTACGAATTGCTGCTGAGAAAAACAGGGAAGCCCAGCACTGAACCTGCCGATCGGGGCAGATGGAGGTTTGAGTGCGTAAACTGAAGCTTATCCGTAGCGAGTTGGGTGCATCGACCACGGAATATGCGCTGATCCTGTCGCTGGTGTCGGTCGGGATGGGCGGGGCCATGTTAGCGCTTGGTGGAAACATCCGTGGCGCGATCGACACTGGCAAGACCAATATGGAAATAACCGATGTTGGTATTTCCACCAGTAGCGCGGGTGGTGGCGGGACGCCCACACCTACGCCGCCAGGACCGCCGCCTCCGCCGCCGCCGGGGCCTCCTCCTCCGCCGCCGCCTTGCCCGCCGAACAATCCGAATTGTAAATCGCCGCCTCCACCTCCGCCGCCACCTCCGCCTCCACCTCCGCCTCCGCCGCCACCTCCGCCGCCGCCGCCACCTCCGCCGCCTCCGCCTCCGCCGCCTCCGCCGCCGCCACCTCCGCCGCCACCTCCGCCGGGGGCGCCGCCGTCGCCTTCAACTAATTGTAATGGACAGAAGGTTTGGACATGGTGGAATCCACCGGGTCCGGACCCATTAGGATGGTATTGCGAGAATCCATAGACACACTGGCTCGATCCCTCTTGTGCCGCAGGCCGGCATGAGGGGGTTCGCTGCATGGGACAGTTGCGCCTAAAGCGGCGATTGGAAAATGTGAATCACTTCACCCCAACTCCGTCTATCCTGAGCTTGTCGAAGGATTGCTTTTTCTTCAAGCAGTTGTGCGTAAGGCACGAAGCAAAGAACAGCCCTTCGACAAGCTCAGGGAAGACGGGTTTGTTTCAGATTTTGCGTGGTTTGCTCTAACTATCCACCGGATAGGTCTGGTGGAAATCGTTCTTCCACTTGAAGTTGGTGAAGCTGACCGAAACGCTGAATTCCAGCGCCTCCACCTGATGCCACCAGCCTATTGGAATGTATAGAATTTGGCCCTCTTTCAAGATGGTCTCGTGGAACCTGATCGACTCCATCAGCGGGTATTTCTCAAGGTCGAGAGCAGGGTCGGTGACATCGGCAATTTCGCTGAAGAAATGTTCGTCGCTGTATATCCTGCGCAATTCATTCGGAGACGCCAGGACGACCCGCTTGCTGCCACTGACTTGCACCAGCAGATTGTTCGTCAGATCGTGGTGAAGCGGGGTGAAGGTACCCTTTGGGCCGATCCACAGCATCTCTCCCGAATTCTCGGGCGACTGGTCAAGGTACTTGTCGAGCGTCCCGATGTCGCTTTGCAGCGGCATGAATGCCTCGACATTGGCCTCGGCGTTGACGGCGGTAATGTATGCATCGTTACCGTCTTGCCGGCCGATCATGTCGATAAATTGGTCGAATGGCATCTCTCGCCGGTGGACGTTCTTGCAGCGTTCGTAATCGACATTGCTCGTGCGCTCGCCCTGATATTCGATCAGGCTGCTGCCGATCTTCTCTTTCAGATATTCGGGCGTCCACAGCTTGCGCACGGGCCAGCTCTCGATCTCTCCGTCCAGGATCACGGGCCGACCCGGCGCGTAGAACGCGTCGAGAAATTGCTCGCTGGTCAGGTCCTTGCAGCGCAGCACTCCACTCGCCGGGACCGACAGCGAGCGCTGTTGCTCCTGCGTTTCGAGAATCCAGGCGTATTTGGCCTCGTTGCTGCCAGGATTGCCGGAAGGCGCCTCGATTGTCGGCTTGGACGTCGGCTTGGCCACGACCGGCTTGGCCATGTCGGCCACGGCATTTCCGGCCAGTTCCGGATTGGCGAACTCCCTGACCCGCAATTTCGTCCGATGATCTCCGACCGGGCATTTGCCATCGGGGGTCTGCCCGCGGAAATAGGATTTTTGCCATCTGTCCGCCCGCTTTTCCGGGGGATCCTCCCGCAGCATCTTGTTGAAGGCGGCGCGCGATTGCGACCACTGATGAAATGTTTCCTTAAGCTCCGGTTCGTCGTCGAGCAGCGCAAATTTCGGTTCGAACTGCTCCACCATCCCGCGCTGAACCGGAAAGATGCAGGCGATCGGTTCGTTTTCCTCGAAGCGGACTGGGTTGTCGGGGCGCGTCAGGCGCCAGTTCATGGTAAAACTGTAGGGCGACCAATCGGTTTCGATAATTCCGGCAAGGGGTGAAACACCGTCTTTGAAGCTGTTGGGTGGCCCGGAGACATAGAGGTCCCAACCGGGCGGGGTGCGGAACAGTGCATTGAGATGGATGGTGAACACGCCTTGGCCAAAGATTGCGTCCGGAACTGATCCAGGATTGCAGCCTTCATCGCCTTTGACGGTCACATCTTCGGGAGCTATGCCGCCGTTCCAGACTGCCTCGAAACCAAAGGGATTGAGGATTTCCCAGCCGTGGCTGTTGGCGATACTTAGCGGCAGGCAGCGGTAGGGATAGGATTTGGGGGCCTCATCCATCCAGGTCCGCTTGGGCGAGGCCACGCGAATTCGTGGCTCCCAGCCCCTGTAGATATAGCATTTCAGCTGCATAGGCTGGATTCCCGAAGCAATTGGCGAGATTTGAATCATACCCGCTGGCCGTTACTTCGGACTTATCCGCGTGCTTTCAAGCCGCCAAATTTGTCTGAGGTTTCTATGTTGCGAAATGCAACAGAACGAAGTTGATCAGCGCCCCCCCCGCGATCGCCACGCCATAGGGCAGCTTGCGGAACTCGCTGTCCTTGGGCAGGTTGGGCCGCGCGCGCAGCAGGCGGCCACGGATCGCCATCCACACGACCAGCAGGATCAGCCCGGTCAGCGAGACGCTGACCAGCAGGCCCAGCCCGGCCTGGAGGGGAAACCAGGCGGCCATGCCGGCATAGAATTTCGCGTCGCCGCCGCCGATCCCGCCCAGCGCGAACATGCCTGCGCCGATCGCCAGCGCGACGACGGCGTGCAGCAGCGCCCAGCCGCCCGCCGCCCAGCCGCCGGCCACCAGCGAAAATCCCAGCCCCGCCGCCAGCGCCGCCAGGCACAGCCAGTTCGGCAAGCGCCGGAAGCGGATGTCGAGCCAGGCCCCATACAGCCCGATCACCGCCAGCACTGCGCAGCTGGCAATCTGCAATGTGGTCATGAAATTCTAGTTTTCCCCAGCTGCCCTCAGCGCCGCTTGACCGGGCCGCTGCTCACCAGCGTGCCGTCGGAGCGCGTCACCGTGATCGTGGCGGGCTTCGCCGCCAGCCCGAGCCGCACCGGATAGGCGGCAGCTTTGGCGACCGGCGCCGCGGCGATGCCGACGCGGACCGGATAGGCCGGGTTGCGCCGCCTGCGGTCCTGCACCACGGCGGCAGGCGCGGCGGCGGCGGTCGCGGCGCGGCGCCGTTCGCCGGGCGCGGCGGCAATTGCCGCCGGCGTGGCGCCGATCACCACTTCGCTGGCGGACACCCGCTGCATCCTGCCGGTGGTTTGCTCGAAGCTGACCGAGGAGATCTGGCTGACATTCGCCATCGCCTGCGGCGCGGCTTGCGGCGCGGCGATTTGCGGCTGCATGGTCAGGCCGGCCAGGGCAGGGGCTTCCTCCCGGGTCGCCTTCACCGCGACTTGCGGCACGGCCTCGTAGAAGCGGTTCAGATTGGCCTGGTATTTGCGGTTGCCCGGATCGAGCGCGATGGCCTCCTTGAAGAAGCGCTCGGCCAGGTCGGGGCGACCGAGCTGGAGATAGGCCACTGCGAGGCCGTTGGTCGCTCCGGCGGAATGTTCCGGATAGGTCCGCGCGTTGCGGAAGGCGACGATCGCCTGGCCGAATTCCCCGGAATCGAGCCCTGCGCGGCCCAGCGCCATCTGCGCCTCGGCATAGTCCGTCTCCTTGGCGGCCTGCTGTTCCTCGGACTTGTCCTTGCTCAGGCCCAGGGCCCGGCCGATGAACGACTGGCAGCCACCCAGCACCGGAGTCAGAAGGGCCAGTATCACGATCGTTGCAGGTGCCTTGCGCATGTTAACCTCCACGCATCATTGGGAATAGTTCACGAACCACCATCACCACCGCCGGCAGCATCAGCGTGCCGATCATCGTCGGCAGCATGCAGGCGACCAGCGGGATGGAAATCAAAACCGGCAGCCGGTGCGCCTTTTCCTCGGCGCGCATCCGGCGCTTCTCGCGCATTTCGGCGGCATAGACCCTGAGGGTCGAAGCGATGCTGGTGCCCAGCTTGTCCGACTGGATCAGCAGCGTGGTGAACGAGCGGATCTCGTCGACTGAGGCAGTGCTGGCAAGCTTGCGGAAGGCCTCCTCGCGCGAGGCGCCGGCGCGCAGCTGCAGGGTCGTCAGCGACAGCAATTGCGCGACCAGCGGGTGCGAAATCGCCATCTCCCGGCCGACCCGGTCCATCGCCGCTTCGAGGCCGAGGCCGGATTCGACGCAGACCAGCAGCAGATCGAGGCAATCGGGGAAGCCGTTGACGATCGCTTCCTTGCGGCGATCCGCCTTGGCCTGGACGAACAGGCTCGGCAGGAACAGCCCCAGCGCGGCCAGGCCCGAGCCGATCAGATACATCTTGAGGAAGGTCGGCGGTTCGGCGCTCATGAAGGAGATCAGAACATAGGTCAGCGGAATGACGAAGATCATCACCAGGCGAACCAGGGTGAAAACCCGGGGCGCGGCAGGCGAATTGTAGCCCGCCGCGCGCAGTTTCTCGCGCAGGCGGTCGCTCTTGGTGTCGGTGAGGTTGAGCCCGGCCTTTTCGATCGCCGCGGCCATTTGTTCCCATGCCCCCCCGGTCTCGCGCGACCGCAGCGACTGGGTGCTGGTGCGCAGATCGAGGTTCGGGCGCAGGCTCTGCAGCTGCGCGCGGACGGAATAGCGGCGGTTGAACGCCGTCGCGAGGCCGAAGACCGCCAGCACCACCAGCCCGAAGATCGCCAGCAGCAGCGACAGGCGAACGGCGAATGTCTGGGCGGCGAGCTCGATCATGGGTCAGACCTTTATGTTCACGAGATTGCGGATCCAGATCACCCCGGTGAAGTAGAGGATCATCAGGCCGGGGAAGCCGAACAGGAAGATCGGATCCTTGGCGACATCGAGGTAGAATTTCGGATTGACCGAGAACATGCCGACGAAGGTGACGATCGGCAGCACGGTCAGCATCCAGCCGGTCATCCGGCCTTCCGAACTCAGCGAGCGCACTTTGAGGTAGAGGCTGGCGCGGGCGCGGATCACTTCGGAGAGGTTCTCCAGGATTTCCGCGAGATTGCCCCCGGTCTCCATCTGCACCGACAGCGACACCACGAACATGCGCATGTCGTCGAGATCCCAGCGCTCGGCCATGCCTTCGATCGCATCGGTCAGATCGGCGCCATAGGAGACCTCGTCGGCGACCAGCCCGAATTCGCTGCCGATCGGATCGTCCATTTCCTGGGTCAGCAGCTCGATCGCCGCGGCCACCGGATGGCCCGAGCGCAGCGCGCGGACGAAGACGTCGAGCGAGACCGGAAACTGCTGTTCCACCCGCTTGCGGCGGTTCATCGCCATGCGGCTCACCGTCATGATCGGCAGGCCGATGGCAATCGCGAAGGCCAGCACCACGACCATCAGGATCACCCCGGGGCCCAGCAGCAATCCGAAGTAGACGATCACCACCAGCAGCACCGCGACCAGCACGACGAACAGCAAGACCATCCCCAGGAGGGCCTGGGTAAAGTAAACGGAACGCCGGATGCGAACAGCACGCGCTGAAAGCTTTGCAGCATGATGGCGATGGCCGGCGGGAAATTCTCGAATTCGCGCGGCGTGTTCTTGCGCAGCCGGGCGACGATCTCGCTGCGGTCGAGCCCCTCGCGGATCATCCTGAGGCGGCGGTTGGTCGCGGCGAAGCGCTGCCGGTTCTGCCAGGCCGAACCCAGTACGAATTGCGACAGCAGGAAGATCGAGGCGAAGATCGCCAGCAGGATGCCAAGGCGGAAGAGCAGATCGAGCATGTCAGGTCAGCTGCGCTTCGGGGCGGAACAGCTCCGCCGGCAGGGTGATGCCATAGGCGACCGCGTCCGACAGCAGTTTCGGGCGGATGCCGGTGGCTTCGAACCGGCCGATGATCGTGCCGTCTTCGTTGCGCCCGGTGATCTTGTAGCGATAGATCTCCTGCATGGTGATGGTGTCGCTTTCCATGCCGGTCACTTCCGACAGGCTGACGACGCGGCGGTGGCCATCGACCATGCGCGCGACCTGCACCACGACATTGATCGCCGAGGCGATCTGCGCGCGGGCCGAGCGCGGGGTAATGTCGATCCCGCTCATGCCGATCATCTGCTCGACGCGGGTCAGCGCGTCGCGCGGGGTATTGGCGTGGACCGTGGTCATCGAGCCGTCATGGCCGGTGTTCATCGCCTGGAGCATGTCGAAAGCCTCGCCGGCGCGCACTTCGCCGACGATGATCCGGTCGGGCCGCATGCGCAGCGCGTTCTTGACCAGGTCGCGCTGCGACACCTCGCCGCGGCCTTCGAGATTGGGCGGGCGGGTTTCGAGCCGGACGACATGTTCCTGCTGCAACTGCAATTCGGCCGAATCCTCGATCGTCACCACCCGCTCGCGGTTATCGATGAACGAGGAAAGCGCATTGAGCAGCGTCGTCTTGCCCGATCCGGTGCCGCCCGAAATCAGCACATTGCGCCGCGAGCCGACGATCGCCTTCATCACTTCGGCCATCGAAGGCGGGACGCTGCCGAATGCAATCAGCCGGTCCATGCCGATCCGCTCGCGGGCGAATTTGCGGATCGAGAGCATGCAGCCGTCCACCGCCAGCGGCGGGATGATCGCGTTGACCCGGCTGCCGTCGGCGAGGCGCGCATCGACATAGGGCGAACTCTCGTCGATCCGGCGGCCGACCGCGCTGACCATCTTCTGGATGATCCGCAGCAGATGCTTGTCGTCCTGGAACCGGGTCGAGCACCTGCTCGAGCAGGCCCTTGCGCTCGACGAACACCTGGTTGCAGCCGTTGACCAGGATGTCGGTGATCGAATCGTCCTTCAGCAGCGGCTCGAGCGGCCCGAGCCCCAGCAGCTCGTCGAGCACTTCGACGACCAGCTTGCTGCGCTCGTTGGCGTTGAGCATCTCCTTCTTTTCTTCGAGCAGTTCGCCGACGATCAGCTTGATCTCCGCCTCGATCTGCTCGCGCGAATGCTGCTCCAGCGCCGCCAGATTGATCTTGTCGAGCAGCGAACGGTGGATCGATACCTTGAGGTCGAGGTTGCGGTCCTTGATCCGCTGCTCCTTGGCCTCTGCCGCGGCCGATCTTGCGGGATCGGCACTCGCAGCTCCGTTCATCGCCGCGCCGTTCAGCGCCGGGCTTCCGGGCTCGGGCGGCGGCGCTGCGCTCGGCGTTTCGACAGTGCGCTTGACGTTCCACAGGGCCATGATGCGTTAGCCTCCGTCCGCCGTGAGCAACCCGGCCAGGTCGCGAATCTCGTTCGCAAAACGGCTCTTGCCGGCGATGTCGCTGATCAGCACGCCCTGGTCCTGGGCCGAGCGCAGGGTCGCGCCTTCGCTCGACAGGGTGGCGATCACCTCGCAATCCAGCGCGTTGCCGACTTCATCGACGCCGATGGTCTTGAACAGGCGGCGCTCCATGCGGTTGGCGACGACCTTGAGCTGTTGCCGGCCAAGCCCGACCGAACGCAGCAGATCGAGCCGGCGGCGCGCCTGGCGCAGGCTGGCGATCGACAGATCGGTGACCAGCAGCACTTCGTTCGAAGCGACCACGGTCGACAGCGACCAGTTGGTCCAGACGGCGGGAAGATCGACCAGCACATGGCCGAAATGGCGGCGGGCGAGGGTCAGCACCCGCAGCAGCTGATCGACATCGACGGTATCGAGCGGGGTGATCGCCTCGGGCGCGGCGATGATCGAATAGCCATAGCGCGTCTGGGTGATCGCGCTGCGCAGCAGCTGGCTGTCCAGCCGTTCGCCGGCATCGAGCAGCGCCGAGATCGTCACCTTGGGCTCCACCCCGGTATAGGAGGCGACATCGCCGCTCTGCAGATCGAGATCGATCACGCAGACGCCTTTTCCTGTCGTGTCCTGGCTCGCCATTGCCGCAGCGAGGTGGGTGATCAGCGTCGAGGCCCCGCTGCCGCCGGTGCTGCGCGCCACCGTGACCATCGGCGCGAGGTCGCCCGGGTTGCTGGGTTCGGCCAGCCGGGTCGAGGCGTCGAGGATCTGCGAGGCGAGTTCTTCGGGGGCGAAGGGCAGTTCGGCGACATCGGCGATGCCCTGGCGGATCAGCGTGCGCACCAGCGAGACATCGGCCTTGCTCAGCGCGGCGATGATCGGCAGATCCTCGCGTTCGGCGCGCAGCTTGGCCATCCGCCGCAGCGATTCCGCGCTGGTCGGATCGACTTCCAGCACCAGCACTTTCGCCAGCCGGGCGACATCGCCCGACAGCTCCTCGTCCGCCGCCTGCGGCATGAAGGTCGCCCCGGCAAAGCTCTCCGCATGCGGGGAAGCGCGCAGGCTTGCGACGTCGCCGGGATTGGCGACGATGAACAGCCCGCCGGGAAGATTGAAGATCATGCCGGTATCTAGCTCAAGTGGTGTTTCATAATTTCCCATGGATATGCCTAATTCGAAATTGTGCCGTCTGCGTCTTCAAGGGTCTGCGCGTAGCTGAAGCTGGGCATCGGCACGCGCCTGCCGAGCATGAACAGCATTGGAAAGCTCATATTGGTCAGCCGCACCGTTACCAGCGGCGAGACATCGGGGCCATTGGGATCGCCGGAAAAGCCAAGACCCGCATTGGTGTAGGTGACTCGCGACATTGTCCGCGCCGATCGCCGGATAGATCAATTGCATGCGCCTGACGATGCGGGTGAACGCGACCTGATCGATATCGGCAGGCCAGTCGCAGGAAACTCCGCAGGTCGCCGTGCAGGAAACCGTGCCGCTGGTGCTGGTGCAGTGATGCTGCCGAAATCGTCGGTGCCGACAACCGTGCCCTGCGGGATGCCGCCTTCGACCGCAAAGCTGTAATTCTCTTCCGGAGGCCAATCGGCACGAGGTCGGTCGCCACCGCCCAGCGCGTGCCGATCTGGGTCGCCTTTTCCGACTGGTTGACCGACCAGGAATAGCGCCCGACATCGATCAGCCCCAGCAGGAACAGCAGGAAGATCGGCAGCACCAGCGCGAATTCCGCCGCCGTCGCGCCGCGCTGGTCGCGGAACAGGGGAAGCCGCCGCATCATATGCCCATCACCGCAGCTTGCGCGGTCGCCCGCACGCCCAAGCCGCCGGTGGCGAAGCCCAGTACACGCGAACAGCGATTGATAGGGGACATTCGCGGAAACCGTGACGATTGGCGCACCGTCAGGCATGTTCCTGATAGAGGCCGGTGTTGGTCGCCGGATCGCAGGTCATGGTGACCGTCGTCATGGCGCTGGTCCAGCCCGGCACCTTGACTGGCGTGGTGCTGGTTGCGCCGAGGATTCCGGTGCGCGTGATGCTGTCGATTTCGATGACCATGTTCGGGTCTGGGATATCCGTGCCGCAATCGTATTTCGTGAATGGCTGGCGGCTGGCGAAGCGCGCGCCATCGCGCACCGCCTTGATCGCGATATGCTCGTTCCACAGATAATAGGCGCCTTCCAGCCCGCCGAACATCAGCGTGAGCAGCAGCGGCACGACCAGCGCCATCTCGACTGCAACGGAGGCCCGGTTATCGGAGGAAAGATGGCGGAGGCGCCGCATCATTCGATCAGATACGGCACGTCGCGCCGTATCGTCTGCGGGAGCGGCTGAGCCGCCGCCATTGCCAACAGAGGCCGGGCGAATGACTTCCAGATAAATCGACGTCCTGTGCGCCACACCGTTTCCGCGCGATCGACAGTCGGCTCGACCAAGAATGACATCGATCCATTCATCGACCTCGACGGCATTGCCTGCGAATCTCGCCGGCCAGATCCCGCGCAATTCTTGACCACAGCCATGGTCAGCACGCCGGCGGTCGATGGCACCGGCCGAGCCGGTCGAGCAGTCGGCCGTCCGTACTGATACGCGCTGCTGCCAGCCGCCACGCCATGGGGCGTATTCGCCTGGCATGCTCCCACATTTAGAGGCCGTAACGGGTGATAGACAGCGTCGTCGCGTGGCGATCGATCAGATATTCCGGATGACTGCGGCGGCCATGTGCCGCCAGAATGATACTTGTCGAAATAGTCGCGCCGGGCCCAACGGCCATGGCCGAACGGTTGTCCGGATCGCTGGTGGCTCAGGCCGTTTAGCGCGTTGCACCGGTTTGCCGCAACGGGAACACCCGAATTTTCGACATAGGAATTATAATGGCAAAGGTCGCGTGGCAGTCCCATGGCATCGACGACGCCTACGCCATCGTCGTAGACCGACGCATTTGTATCGGTTGATCGATTGCCTGTCCTCGGCCAGAATCGGTTGGCTGTCGGGCGGCAATTTCCAGCCGTTATTGTGGGTCTTGCAGGCATTGTTGCTAGTACGTCAGGAGTGGTGGAGGGCTTTCCTTTACCATGTCCTTGACGACATTGCTGGCCGCCGCGCAATTGCCGCCGGCTGGCACGGTTGCAGCGTGTTGGCGCCAGTTCGTCGTAGATATCGAAGCGCGTGTTGATGGCCCCGAATAAGACCCTGCGCATTGCCGGTCTCAGGGTTTGGTTCCATTGTGGGCGAGCAGTCGAACGGCAATGTCCTTGAAGGCCAGCGCCCGTTCGAGATCTTCCTTGCTGGGTGTTGCCGAAGCTTCGAGAAAACCGAAATCGCCTGGCCGCCCAGGAACTGATTGCAGCTCACGCCGTGGCCTGACGGCCATCGGATGAAACCCCAGCCACTTCTTGCCGACCGCATCGAATGGGCATCGGCCTCGGATCGGGATTGCAAATGAACACCGGCGGCACCTTGCAGATCGAAGTTCCCAGCCCGGCCATTGCCCCGGCAATCTGCAAGCCCGAACTGATCGCGCCGACCAGCGGCGTCAGCGCATAGCGCACTGTGCGGGCATCGACCTTGACCTCGATGAAGTTGGCATCATCGTCGCCGGTGGCGGGAGTCTTGTCCTTGTCCGCATAGAACTTGATGAAGCTGCCGTTCGCGGCGTGATAACATCCGGCACAATCCGTCGTTGTCGCTGCCGCAGCGACGAAGGTGATCGCCGGGCCGCCCGCATCGGTTTCGATCCGGCGAGTTGTTGGTGATGAAATTCTTCGCGGCATCGAAAGCGCGCGCACGCAAGCCCCGGCCTCCCCATCCAGCTGCGTCGCCCCGGCCAGCGCGGCCTGGTCCGCTGCGTTCTGCAGTTCGGTGTCGAGGCCCGCCAGCCGTCCGTAGTCGAAACCCACCCCGGCGATCGCCACCAGCGCCAATATGCCGACGGCATAGGCCGGGCCGATCGCGCCACTTTGCTCAGCGCATAAAAAGGACCGGATTCCGCGTAACATGACTTGCCTTCATCTCCTGAACTTAACTGCCGCCGCCGCCGCCACCGCCGACGCCGGAGGTGCTCTTGACCCGCTCGGGCTTCTTCACCGCGTCCTTGCGATAGCGCTCGATCGCCTTGGCGGCATGTTCGGCGCTGGTTTCCGGATCGAGGAACTCATACTGCGGATCGGGATCGACCACCTGCGCCAGCATGGTCTGCCGGTTGGCCTCGCCGAAGGTGGAGGCGGGCGGGCCGGAGCTGGCGAGATCGGTGGCGCAAGCACCCAGCAGGGGCAGGGCGGCCAGAGCGGTCCAGCGCAAGCGATCAATATTCATAGCCGCTGTCCTTTGCCGATTTCGCGGATGGCGCGGCGGAGGCCGCCGCCAGGGTCTCTGCCGGAGCGGCTGCGAGTGCCAGCGACCGGCGGCAGTTCCGCTGCCGAAACCGCAGGGGCCGGAGCCGGAGCCGGAGCGGCGCCGCCGCAGGCTGCTTGGGCAGCGCCTTGGGGCGATAGCCTTCGCCCTGCAGCAGCACGTCGAAGGCGTTGGGATCGTCGATCCGGTCGGTCGGCAGGCGCACCTGGTCTGGCCTTGAGCGGCGCGACCAGCCGCGGCGTCACCACGATCAGCAGCTCGGTCTCGCCCTTCTGGAAGTTCGACGAACGGAACAGCGCGCCCAGGATCGGGATCGAGCCGAGCAGCGGCAGCTGGCGCACGGTGGTCTGGATAATCGCTGCGCATCAGCCCGGCGATGGCGAAGCTCTCGCCGTCGCGCAGTTCCACCGTGGTGCTCGCGCGGCGGGTCTGCAGGCCGGGGATGGTGAGGCCGCCGATCGAGATCGAGGCGGTGGGATCGATCGAGCTGACTTCGGGCTCGACGATCAGGCTGATCACCTTGTCGCCCAGCACCGTCGGCGTGAAGCCCAGGCTGACGCCGAAGGGCTTGAATTCGACGGTGATGGCGTTGCCGCCGGTGCCGCCGCTGCCGCTCTGCGCCACCGGAATCGGGAATTCGCCGCCGGCCAGGAACGAGGCCTTCTCGCCCGAAATCGCCACCAGCGTCGGCTCGGCCAGGGTCTTGGACAGGCCGCGCCGCTCGAGCATGTCGAGCGTCGAGCTGATGTCGAGCCCGCCGAGGCTGAACGCCTTGGTGGCGATGCCGAAGGCGTCGGTGACGCCCGAAACCCTCAGGCCATTGGTCGAATCGAAGGATGCGCCTTCACCGATGGCGCGGCCGAACGTGCCGTCGCGCGAGGCGCCGAAATGGCGCATCGCCAGCTTTTCGCCGATCTCGCGGCGCACCTCGGCAAAGCGCACTTCCAGCATCACCTGCTGGCTGGCGCCCATGCTGACCATGTTGATCACCTTGTCGCCGGCATAGGCCTTGGCGATCTGGAAGGCGCGGTCGGCCGCGCCGACATTGCTGGCGAGGCCGGTGAGCACCACCGATCCGTTCGACAGCCGCGCCTCGATCTGCTGGCCGGGGATCAGCTGCGAGAGCTGGCTGCGGATGCCTTCGACATCGGGGCCGACCTGCACGTCCATCACCGCGATGACGCGGTTGGTGCGGTCATACAGGGTCAGGCTGGTGGTGCCGAAGGCCTTGCCCAGCACATAGACCGAGCGCTCCGAGATCGGCAGCACGTCGGCGATGCCGGGATTGCCGACCAGCGCCTTGGCGATCGATGCGGTCGGCGGTGACCACCTGGCTCTTGTTGACCGGCACTTCGAGGCTGCCGGCATGCAGGCCGCCTTCGGCCATCTGCGCCGCGGCGGGCAGGGCCGTCGTCAGCGCGCCGGCCGCCAGCAGCGCGGCCAGAATGCGCGTGCGCATACTCATGTTACATACCCCCCATATAGCCGACCGGATAGCTGGTCGGCTCGGTCCCGCGGATGACCGTCATGCTCGCACCGCGCCAGGCGCCCCGCATAGCCGGTGCGCGGCATCGCCGGGCCGGCCCTGCGGAGCCGGTTGCCGCACGGTGATCGCGAGCCGCGGCGCGGCCTGCACCTTGGCGGGAATATAGAGCCGCGGGCCGCCGAGCTGACGCCCGGTGACGGTCTGCGCGGCGAGCTGCGGCACGGCGGTGCCGTCGGGATTGGTGCCCGCTTCGCCCTCGACCTTGCGCAGCGCCATGCTGAGCGTGCCGACCTTCTGGGCGATGGTCAGCCGCTGGGCGTCGAACAGCGAGACGGCGAGCGTCGCGACCTTGCTCGGCTTGGGCTTGTCGGCCTTTTCGCTGGCGAGCTGGTCGACCGCCAGCACCTGGACGTTCGACAGGATGACATCGGCGCGCAGATCCTCGCTGGTCGCGCCGGGGCCCTGGATCTTGCGGGTCAGCATGATGTCGACCATGGTCCCGGGCAGCACGAAGCCGGCCACGCCCTTCACCGTGTCGATCGGAATGGAATAGGCGCGCATGCCGTCGGGCAGCAGCGCGGCGAGGGTGGCGCGGCCATCGGTGCCGCTGACCTTGCTGGCGAGCACCGGCTCGTTGGGCACGATCGGCCGCAGCGCGACGCGATTGTCCTTCAGCGCGAGCGGGAAGGCTGCGGAACGCGCCTTCGGGCACCGAGGTTGCCGGCCAGTTCTGCAGGCGGATGTTCTGCTGGGTGAGCTTGGTGCCGAATTCGAGCGGCTGCGCCGCGACGACGATCTGCACCAGTTCCTGCTGCTTGGCGATCCGCGCCTGCTTTTCCTCGACGCCGGAGAAATAAGCGTTAGCCAGGATGACCGCGAAGCAGGCCGACGGCCACCGCGACGCCCAGGATTATCCAGTTTCGTCCTTGCATGATCGCCCCCCGACGCAAGCTCGGCTGGCCACACCTGCACATCAGGGAATACCGCCGTTTGAGGACTAGCCCCGCCGCACGGCGACGGCGGGGCTAGCACCGAGTTGCGAAATCAGCAGGTCATGCCGGACGTGTAAGCGCCAGACGGTGCCGCTGGCACCGTTGCAGTCGTAGACGTCGGTCGATGCATCGCCGATCGCGCTGCGCACGTTGGCGCCCAGCGAGAGCGCAGCGGCACCGATGCCGACGCCGACAATGGCGAGGATCAGCGCATATTCGGCAGCCGAAGCGCCGGTTTCGTCGGTCAGGAAGGTTTTGAGAAAGGTCTTCATGGTATTCACCCCTTAAATTAACTGCGCTGGTCCACCAGCCGCAGCATCGATAAACATGGGTCCGGCATCTATTTCCGGTTGCCCGTCCGAGGGGGGAATTGCTGGAACCGGCGCGACCTTGTTATATATCGTAAGATATACATCTATATATCTAAAGTCATTTGTGATTTCCGGCATTTGCGCCGAACCACCAACGCCTGTTCCCTCTGGACTGCATATACTTTCCCTCAATGCCCGGTTAGGGTCAACGGAATTCCCTTAATGAGAAATTAATCACGGTTTACAGTATGGTTACAACGGAATTGTGTGAACAGAAGAGGTTAACTGCGGCCAATTTGCCACACGGACGGCCCGCTGCGATTCGCGAAGTTGTGGAAAGATGGCGCGCCGCGAGCCGGAAATCTGTTCGCAAACCGCGCTTAACGCCTTGACATCGAGCGGATTGAGGATGTCAATCGCTCGGGCGCGATTTTTCGCGATCTCAAGGAATCGGCATGGCCCGGCTCGTCCGCAACGCGATTAGCCCGCTACGCCGCCGCCCTCAACCGGCGCAGCGAAGCCATCCCGCCCGCGCTGCATCGCCATGCCGGCACCATCGCCACGCTGTGGATGGCGGCCTTCCTGTTCGCCAGCCTGCCCAAAATCCTGTTCCCGGCTGCTCCGGTCAGCGGCCTGGCCGATATGCTGGCGATCGTCTTGCCCTATCTGCTGATCGCCTACGCGCCGGTCGCCGGCTACCGGCTCGCCACCGGCCTGCTTTGCCGGCGGCGCGCCGTCTCCGCAACTCGCCTTCCGCCTGTCGTTCTACGGCAAGTGGCGGCGCCTCAGCCTGCTCGAGGCCAGCAGGCGAACCTGCTTATGGCCCTGCGGGCCTGATGGCCTCGATGCTGATCGGCCTGCTGCTCAATGTCGTGCTGCGCAGCTTCGAATTTCTGATCGCGGTGCCTGCTCTGGGCAGCCAGGCGCCGGGCTGGGGGCAGGCGCTGTTCCAGCTGATGGCGGCGGATGTCGCGGTGATGAGCTTCTTCTATATGGTCTGCTTCGTCATGGCGCTGCGCAATGTGCCGCTGTTTCCGCGCATGCTGATCTTCACCTGGTCACTGGATATCCTGGCCCAGCTGATAATTGCCCGGCAGCTCGGCGCAATGGGCGATTTGCCTATGCCAGTCGCGGCCTCGCTTGGCAGCCTGCTTTATGGCAATATCCAGAAGGTGCTGATTAGCATCTTTGTCTGGCTGCCCTACCTGATGTTGTCGGAAAGGGTCAATGTCACCTACCGCCACCGCAGGCGAGCAGTCGATCCAGGTAGAAGGAAGTCCACCGAATCGAGAGCCAGCCGATGGATGTAAGCGAACGGGCAACTTGGCCAAAGGAATTTAGGGGGCAAGTGAGTCGGATTTGCCACGGGGGTATCTGCTTCTTCTTGGTATAGTCGGGGCGGAATTTCTCGTCGGTGCGAGTTTGGCCGGACCCCCATGTCCGATATTTTGAGTTTGAATTGAGGAACGGTCAAACGTCTGTTGCCCGGCTGGGGTCGTTGGCTTTGCTACGGTTCGGCTACCTTGCAGTTGAGATTACTCGACGAAAGGTCGATCGCCCCTTTGCCGCGATCAGGCGTCTAGTTTACCGGCATCGCTTCTGGCTGCTGCGAGGCATGCTGTTTGTTTCTTTGATTTTCCCATTGAGCCGTGCGTTCAGCTCATACAAGTCTGCGATCCCAGACATTGTGCCGTTTTTTGCATACCCGTATTTTGCGTTTTTCGATGAAGCGCTGTTCGGTGTCGATCCCTGCGCATAACCCATTATTTTATCGGGCCATACGGCACGCTGGTGATTGACCGTCTCTATGCGCTTTGGTTCGTGCTGCTGACGTTGCTCGTTGGTTGGCTGTCCTTCACCCGAAACCAGAAGCTGCAACTTCAAGGTCTGCTCACTTACGCCCTGTCATGGGCATTTCTCGGCAATGTTGTTGCGACAGTCCTGTCTTCTTCCGGACCCTGTTTTTATCAACATTTCTATAATGATAACCGCTTTGAGCCGCTTATGCATTTGCTTGGTGAAGTAAACGAAGATAATAGATTGCTCGCATTCGGAGCAATGGAATACTTGCTTGACATGCAGGGAAGGGACGGGTTTGGGGCTGGTATCTCAGCAATGCCATCTTTGCATGTCGCAATTGCATTTCTTTGGCTTTTGGTTGTGATAAAAGGTACTAAATGGTTGTGGCCCAGGGTACTTGCAGGCGCCTATGCATTGGTTATCTTCGTCGGTTCAGTGCACTTGGGCTGGCATTATGCGGCGGACGGCATCGTCGCAATCATAGGCGTAACCCTGCTTTGGTTGGGCAACGGTCGCTTTGTGGCTTGGGTCGAGGCGAGGGCTCAAAGGGATGCCACTGCGGGACAAGCATCGGGAGTCGCTATCGCAACCTGAGTGACGAATTGG
>CAVZWZ010000002.1:0-930702 GCA_963779195.1 uncultured Alphaproteobacteria bacterium | reverse complement strand
ACGGAACGACGATGGATCCGTCGCCCAGGCGCGCGCATCGCTGGATCGTAAAGGGCACCATCGCAGGGGTAACCTGTCGTCGTGCCCGACCCGACGGACTCTCGGCTGCCGAACCAAGAGCCGCGCGGTGTCGTTCGGCCGTTGCCCTACGACGTTCAGCGTGACCTACCGTTCTATCGAACCGTCGTGGAGTTCCGGAATGCCATCAACGCCTGAAACTGATACGCGGCACCGTCGATGATCCGGACCAAATTTATTGGTGGTGGGGATTCGATATCTTGGGCGATCTGAGTCCGAAGGAGGGCGACAGTCCGGCTCAGGAGGCGGGAGCCGATCGGACGATCCGAACCCGTGGGATGAGGGCGACGATCCTGCCGACTCTCGGGTTCCCCGGCGACCCTACGGTGGAGCGGGCGCCGCGGGTGCCGAAGCCGAGCCGTCGTTCGACGAGGATCTCCCAGATGTCGTCAGCGAACTGCAGGCGAATGCCTAGCGCGGGTGCACGCGGGCGCTGGGTCCGACCACGTGACATTCCCGCACACGAACCGACGATGCGGTCCCCATCCTGCGGGCATGGCCGGAGACTAGGTATCGTTCCGACGACGCCTCGTTGAGAGCGCGATCCGGGGGGATAAAGTGACGATCCATCCAGCACGGCGAGCCCAAGGCTCCCAACCCGCCGCTCCCGGGGGATGCTGCTGCATCCCCTAGCGATCGGCGCTCTCGTGATCCTGATCGTCAACGACCACATCCTCAAGACGGCCATCCCGGGCGCCGTCACCGGCAAGCTGTCCGATGTCGCCGGCCTCGCTGTCTTCCCACTGCTGCTCGCGACGATCATCGAAGTCGTCCGTCCGCGCTCGGATCGACAGGCCCTGGTCCTGGCGTCGATCGCCATCACAGTGGTCGCATTCACCGCGGTCAAGACGACCGACGTCAGTGCGAGCCTCTTCGGATGGAGCCTGGGCCTCGGCCAGTGGTACTTACGCTCGGGTCACTCCGGTGCCGAGCTTGCGCCGGCGGCGGTGATCGCCGACCCGACCGACCTGCTCGCGATCCCGGCCGTCCTCGTGGCCGCGTGGATCGCGCTGCCCCGCCGTCGCGCACCAGCTCAGACCCGAGTCCGCACACGACCAGCGGCCGCCGCGCTGGTCATGCTCGTTGTCGCCGGGCTTGCCACGATGGCCACATCCAAGGGACTCCGACCGTCAGCGCGGAGTTCGAGACCGATCTGCATCTGACCAAGGACGCACCCGTCGCCGTTCGACATCTGGACTTCAAGGTCACGCCGGGCCAGGACCACGTCGAATCCGTGACGTTCACGGCAGGCATCTGGGAGCGGATCAAAGCCGGTTCGAACGAGTTCATCGCCTCGTCGAATGCCCGTCTTTCGATCATCCCGGACGCGACGGGTGTCGAGATCCCCGTCGACGAGGCCCTCCTGTCGCCGACCTTCGACCTCACGGCGTTGTGCAGGGAGGGATGCGGGCACGGCATGACCCTTGTCGTTCGACTGGCGCCCGACGCGCCCGACGCGGTCGACGTCAACCTCGAAGCCACCACCTTCGCCTCGGATTCCTATCGCGAAGGCGACGATCAATCGATGGACACCGTGATCTCGATGGCCGAGGACGTGGACGCGCGGATCGATGGTTCCCCGCCGGGCCTCCTGACGGTGGCCACCGGATCGATCGAGGTAGGCACGCTAGACCCAGAAGAGCGCCGAACGATCGAGCTGGCCGTGGACGGCGCCGCCTTGAAGGGACCGCTGGCGTTCCCGCTGGTCGGTCACCTCTCGGTCCGGGTGATCGCCGAGTCTGCGAGCGGCAACCCGTATGCCGCCCAGGCCACCATCGCGACGCGCGACGCGGCATACCCGGCCTATCTCGACGGCGACGGGAACCCGGTCGACATCGATTGGCTCGCTCGTTGCGTCGCCGGAACGGACTGCACGGTCCCACTCGACATCGAGGTGACCTACGACCCCTCGATGAATGCGCCCACCGGCGACGACTCGGACCCGGAGGTCGAACCCACGGAGTCGATGCCGGAACGTTCGCCTGACCTGGACGATCGAGGCCCGACTCGAGGCGTTCGACGGCCGGACACTTCCTGCGAACCTCCTGGTCCTCACCCTCAACTAGGCTGGTCCACCCAACAACACCGCCATCACAGCCAACGGACGTCAGGCGTCAGGGGGCCGTGGATGTCGCCCGCTTATTCCGGCTCTCCGCCATCCTGATCGTCGTCCTGCTCGCGATGATCGTCGGCGTCATCTTCCTGCCGCCGCTGGTCTTGCGGGACGCCCCGGCGCCGACCGTCCTGGCGCCTACGTCGGCGCTGCCCGCGCCAGCGTCCGCCAGAACATCGAGGGCCTGCTGCCCGCGCACCTGCGATACATCGGAGGTCCGTGCCGCGCCGGTGGAGGCGCAGTGATCCTGTTCGAGCAGTGGCAGCCGCCGTACCTGGACGTCCAGTATGCCTACGCCATGGCTGGTTCATTGCCGACGTCGGCCTGGAGCGGCGGGACTGGGTGGGATGACCTCGCCGAGGATCCGGAGATCGCTGCGTTCCTGGGCTCCCGTGAGGTCGCCTGCCGCTAAGGTCCGTCTGGCGATCGAATCTCCAGTCCCTTTCGGCCGCCCGACCTCACAGGACGATCAGCGCTCTGGCGTCTCACAAACCCCGAGAACTACACCTGGAAGTCGATGCGCATCACGACCCGGCGGAGGGTCGGGTGGCTCACCTCGGTGAACCCGGCGGCGGCGAAGATGCTGCGACTGCCGACGCGCACCTCGCCCCAGGTGATCTCCTGACCGGGTTGCGTGAGGATCGGGTAGGCCTCCAGCGCGCGGGCGCCGCGTTCACTCGGATGTCGCCCGCACCGGCAAGAAATTCGGCCACCAGAAGGGTGGCGGCACCGCCCGTCACGGCGACCGCGCGGCGCCGATCTTCATCGGCGGCGGCAAGGCCCA
This sequence comes from uncultured Alphaproteobacteria bacterium, assembly GCA_963779195.1. GTDB lineage: Bacteria > Pseudomonadota > Alphaproteobacteria > Sphingomonadales > Sphingomonadaceae > Novosphingobium. The sequence continues at coordinate 927,727 of CAVZWZ010000002.1, read as the reverse complement.
CGGCGCCCGCCGCCGCGAGTTCGACGTTTCGCTGAACAAGAAGGTGCGCGCGCTCGGACTGAAGATGGCGCTGTCGTCCAAGGCCAGGGAAGGCCTGGTGGTCGTCGACAGTCTCGATCTCAAGGACGCCAAGACCAAGGCGCTGGCCGCCAGCCTCGCCAAGGCGAACTGGGGCCGCAAGGTGCTGGTGATCGACGGCGAAGCGGTGAACGAGGGCTTCGCCCGCGCCGCCGGCAACATCGTCGGAGTCAATGTGCTCCCGGCGATGGGCGCCAATGTCTACGACATCCTCAAGCATGATACGCTGGTGCTGACGCGCGCTGCGGTCGAAAGGCTGGAGGCGCGTTTCGCCCTCCCGGGAGGGACTAACTGATGGCCAAGGATGCAATCGACACGCGTCACTATGACGTGATCGTCGCGCCCCACATCACCGAAAAGTCGACGCTGCTCAGCGAGCACAACGCCGTCGTCTTCCGCGTTTCGCCCGATGCCACCAAGCCGCAGATCAAAGCTGCGGTCGAGGCGCTGTTCGACGTCAAGGTGACCGGCGTGAACACGCTGACCCAGAAGGGCAAGACCAAGCGGTGGAAGGGGCGTCCCTACACCCGCTCCGACGTCAAGAAGGCTGTCGTGACCCTGGCCGAAGGCCAGTCGATCGACGTCACCAGCGGTATCTGAGGGCAAGAACGATGGCACTCAAGAATTACAACCCGACCAGCCCCGGCCGCCGCGCGCTGATCCTCGTCGACAAATCGTCGCTGTGGAAGGGCAAGCCGCTCAAGGCGCTGACCGAAGGCAAGACCAAGACCGGCGGCCGCAACAACAAGGGCCATGTCACCTCGCGCGGCATCGCCGGCGGTCACAAGCAGAAATACCGGATCATCGATTTCAAGCGCCGCAAGTGGGATAGCCCCGCGACCGTCGAACGCATGGAATACGATCCCAACCGCACCGCCTTCATCGCGCTGATCACCTATGCCGATGGCGAACAGACCTACATCATCGCCCCGCAGCGGCTTGCCGTGGGCGATACGGTGGTCGCGGGCGAGAAGACCGACGTCAAGCCGGGCAACGCCATGCTGCTCAGCCAGATGCCGGTCGGCACGATCATCCACAATGTCGAGATGAAGCCGGGCAAGGGCGGCCAGATCGCCCGTTCGGCCGGCACTTACGTGCAGCTGGTCGGCCGCGACCGCGGCATGGTCATCGTCCGGCTGAACTCGGGCGAGCAGCGCTATCTGCGCGGCGATTGCATGGGCACGGTGGGCGCGGTGTCGAACCCCGACAACCAGAACCAGAACTTCGGCAAGGCCGGTCGCAGCCGCTGGCAGGGCCGCCGTCCGCTGACCCGCGGCGTCGCCAAGAACCCGGTCGATCACCCGCACGGCGGCGGCGAAGGCCGCACCAGCGGCGGCCGTCACCCGGTCACGCCGTGGGGCAAGCCGACCAAGGGCGCCCGCACCCGCAACAACAAGCAGACGGACAAGCTGATCATCCGTTCGCGTCACGCCAAGAAGAAGAGGTAAGCCGCCATGGCACGTTCCGTCTGGAAAGGCCCCTTTGTCGACCTGCATCTGCTGAAGAAGGCAGAAGGTGCGCAGGATCAGGGCAACCGCGCCGGTCCGATCAAGACCTGGTCGCGCCGTTCGACCATTCTGCCGCAGTTCGTCGGGCTGACGTTCAACGTCTACAATGGCCGCAAGTTCATCCCGGTCTCGGTCAACGAAGATATGGTCGGGCACAAGCTGGGCGAGTTCGCGCCGACGCGCACCTTCCCCGGCCACGCCGCCGACAAGAAGGGCAAGCGCTGATGGGCAAGGCAAAATCTCCGCGCCGCGTGGGCGAAAACGAGGCGCTGGCCGTGGGCACGCAGATCCGCGGCTCGGCGCAGAAGCTCAATCTGGTCGCCGCGCTGATCCGGGGCCGCAAGGCCGAGGACGCGATGAACATCCTCGCCTTCTCGAAGAAGGGCATGGCGGTCGATGCGCGCAAGGTGCTCGAATCGGCCATCGCCAATGCCGAGAACAACCACAATCTCGATGTCGATGCGCTGGTCGTGGCGGAAGCCTCGGTCGGCAAGTCGATCACGATGAAGCGTTTCCACACACGCGGCCGTGGCAAGTCGACCCGCATCCTCAAGCCGTTCAGCCGCTTGCGGATCGTGGTGCGCGAGACGTCCGACGAAGCAGGGGAGGCCTGAGCCATGGGTCACAAAAGCAATCCGATCGGCCTGCGCCTGCAGATCAACCGCACCTGGGACAGCCGCTGGTACGCCGAAGGCAAGAATTACGCGACCATGCTTGAGGAAGACCTCAAGATGCGCAAATTCGTCATGGAAACCCTGCCTCAGGCGGCGATTTCCAAGGTGGTGATCGAGCGCCCGGCCAAGCTGTGCCGCGTCTCGATCTATGCCGCCCGCCCCGGCGTGATCATCGGCAAGAAGGGCGCGGACATCGAAAAGCTGCGCTCGCAGCTCGCCGCGCTGACCAGCAGCGACGTCAAGCTCAACATCGTCGAAATCCGCAAACCCGAGATCGACGCCAAGCTGGTCGCCCAGGGCATCGCCGATCAGCTGGTCCGCCGCGTCGCCTTTCGCCGCGCGATGAAGCGGGCGATGCAGTCGGCCATGCGGCTCGGCGCCGAAGGCATCAAGATCATGTGCGGCGGCCGCCTCGGCGGCGCCGAAATCGCCCGGGTCGAGCAGTATCGCGAGGGCCGGGTGCCGCTGCACACGCTGCGCGCCAACGTCGACTATGCCGAAGCCGAGGCGCTGACCGCCTATGGCATCATCGGCATCAAGTGCTGGATCTTCAAGGGCGAGATCCTCGGCCACGATCCGATGGCGCAGGACCGGCTGATGATGGAGGCCCAGACCTCCGGCGTCCGTCCGGCTTCCGAGCGGCGCTAAGGGCGAGTAGAAATCATGTTGCAACCCAAAAAGCACAAATTCCGCAAGGCCTTCAAGGGCCGGATCAAGGGCGACGCCAAGGGCGGCACCGATCTCAATTTCGGTTCCTATGGCCTCAAGGCGCTTGAGCCCGAACGGATCACCGCCCGCCAGATCGAAGCGGCCCGCCGCGCGATCACCCGCCACATCAAGCGCCAGGGGCGTTTGTGGATCCGCGTGTTCCCCGACGTGCCGGTGTCGAAGAAGCCCGCCGAAGTCCGCCAGGGCAAGGGCAAGGGCGCGGTCGAATATTGGGCCGCGCGGGTCAAGCCGGGCCGCATCCTGTTCGAGCTCGACGGGGTTCCGGTCCGATCGCCGCAGTGGCCTTCAGCCGCGCGGCGATGAAGCTGCCGATCAAGACCAAGGTCGTCGCCCGCCTGGGTGACACCTCGCATCTGGGAGCCGTATGATGGCCAAGCAGCCCGTCAAGAAGTCGAACAAGATCGAGGACATGCGCGTCAAGAGCGACGATCAGCTGTCCGGCGATCTCGCGGAACTGAAGCGCGAGGCGTTCAACCTGCGCTTCCAGGCCGCGACCAACCAGCTCGAGCGTCCGGCGCGCATCAAGGAAGTGCGCCGCGACATCGCCCGTATCAAGACGTTGAAGACCGAACGGGCGGCCAAGGCCGCCCCGGGGCAGACCGAGCGCACCTCGGCTGCGCCTAAATCGTCCATTGGGGCGTAAGGAGACACCCATGCCCAAGCGTATCCTGGTAGGAACGGTGGTCTCCGACAAGACCGACAAGACCGTGGTGGTGAAGGTCGAGCGCAAGGTGAAGCATCCGCTTTACGGCAAGATCATCCGCCGCTCGAAGAAGTATCACGCCCACGACGAGGACAATGCGTTCAAGGCCGGCGAGACCGTGCGGATCGAAGAGACCCGCCCGATTTCCAAGCTGAAGACGTGGAAGGTGCTCGACCGGGTGACGGCGAGCAAGGGCGTGGCCGTCGAGGCCGACGTTTGACTTGAGTGTGTTCCCGCCTGCGCGGGAACAGGAATTTTGGAACTACCGGACGTGTTCCGGCAAGCCGGTTGAGAAGGAAACGGATCGATGATCCAGATGCAGTCCAATCTCGACGTCGCGGATAACAGCGGCGCCAAGCGCGTCCAGTGCATCAAGGTGCTGGGCGGCTCGAAGCGCCGTGTCGCCGGCGTCGGCGATGTTATCGTGGTGTCGGTCAAGGAAGCGCAGCCGCGCGCCCGGGTGAAAAAGGGCGACGTGCACCGCGCGGTGATCGTGCGCACCCGCAAGGAAGTGCGCCGCACCGATGGCAGCGTGATCCGCTTCGACAGCAATGCCGCCGTGCTGATCAACAAGAACGAGGAGCCGATCGGCACTCGCATCTTCGGACCCGGTGGTGCGCGAACTGCGCGGCAAGGGATTCATGAAGATCATTTCGCTCGCGCCGGAGGTGCTGTGATGGGTGCCGCCAAGATCAAGAAGGGCGACAGCGTCGTCGTCCGCTCGGGCAAGGACAAGGGCCGCACCGGCACGGTGCTGCAGGTCATGCCCAAGGACGGCGAAGGTGCTGGTCCAGGGCGTCAATGTCGCCACCCGCCACAAGAAGCCGACCCAGATGGACCCGCAGGGCGGGATCGATCGCCGCGAGGCGCCGATGCACATCTCGAAGGTTGGCCTGGCCGATCCCAAGGATGGCAAGCCCACACGCGTGCGCTTCGAAATGGGCAAGGACGGCAAGAAAGTCCGGATTGCGGTAAAGTCCGGGGAGAAAGTCGATGGCTGAGAAATACATTCCCCGCATGCGCCAGCGCTTTGACAGCGAGATCGTCAAGGCGATGACCGAGCGCTTCGGTTACAAGAACCACATGGAAGTGCCCAAGATCGAGAAGATCACGATCAATATGGGCGTCGGCGAAGGCACGCAGGACCGCAAGAAGGTCACCACCGCCGCCGAGGAAATGGCGCTGATCGCCGGGCAGAAGCCGGTGATCATCAAGGCCAAGAAATCGGTCGCCCAGTTCAAGCTGCGCGAAGGCATGGCGATCGGCTGCAAGGTCACGCTGCGCCGCGAGCGGATGTACGAATTCCTCGACCGGCTGATCACCGTCGCCATGCCCCGCATCCGCGACTTTCGCGGGCTGAACCCGAAGAGCTTCGACGGGCGCGGCAATTACGCGATGGGTCTGAAGGAGCAGATCATCTTTCCGGAGATCAGCTACGACCAGATCGACAAGGTGCGCGGCATGGACATCATTGTCACCACCACCGCAAACACCGACGACGAAGCGCGCGAGCTGCTCCGCCTGTTCGGTTTCCCGTTCCCGCCGGAGGCTGTTGAAGAGCAGCAGGCCGCGTAATCGATATTTGAAGAAGAGAGCTTAAGTCCATGGCGAAACTGAGTTCCGTAAACAAGAACGAGCGGCGCAAGAAGCTCGTTGTAAAATATGCGGCGAAATATGCCGCGCTCAAGGCTGCGGCTGCCGACAAGTCGCTCGACGATACCGAGCGGCTGATGGCGCGCCTGAAAATGGCCGAGCTGCCGCGCAACGGCAACCCCACCCGGGTGCGCAACCGCTGCGCCACCACCGGCCGCCCGCGCGGCTATTATCGCAAGTTCGGCCTGTGCCGCATCGAACTGCGGGACAAGGCCAACAAGGGCCTGATCCCCGGTGTGACCAAGTCGAGCTGGTAAGGATACAGCGATGGCATTGACCGATCCCCTGGGTGATATGCTCACCCGCATCCGCAACGGCCAGCGCGCGAAGAAGGACACTGTCCTCTCGCCGGCTTCGAAGCTGCGCGCCCGCGTGCTCGAAGTGCTGCAGCGCGAAGGCTATATCCGCGGCTACGCCGAGGACGCTTCCGGCCTCCACCCGCAGCTGCGCATCGAGCTCAAATATTTCGAGGGCGAACCCGCGATCAAGCATGTCGCCCGCGTCTCCAAGCCGGGCCGCCGGGTCTATTCGGGCAGCAAGGAGCTGCCGGTGATCCGCAACGGGCTTGGCATCACCATCGTCTCGACGCCGCGCGGCGTGCTTTCGGATGCCGAAGCGCGTGCCGCCAACGTCGGCGGCGAAGTGCTGGCGGAGGTGTTCTGATGAGCCGCATCGGTAAAGTTCCTGTCGCCATTCCCGGCGGCGTCAGCGCCGAGATCGCCAACGGCATTCTCAGCGTGAAGGGTCCCAAGGGCACGCTCACGCTGACCATGCGCGACGAGATCAGCTATGTTCTCGAAGACAGCCGAATCCTGGTCAAGCCGGCCAATGATTCCAAGCAGGCCCGCGCCTTCTGGGGCATGCAGCGCACGCTGGTGAGCAATCTGGTGACTGGCGTCACCGATGGTTACACCAAGGTGCTGGAAATCACCGGCGTCGGCTACCGCGCCAATGCGCAGGGTCCGCGCAAGCTCAAGCTGCAGCTCGGCTACAGCCACGACGTCGATATCGAGATTCCGGAAGGCATCGAGGTCAAGACCCCGGACAACACCACCGTCGAAATCTCCGGTATCGACAAGCAGAAGGTCGGCCAGATCGCCGCCGAAATTCGCCGCTGGCGCAAGCCCGAGCCCTACAAGGGCAAGGGCATCAAATACCGCGGCGAGTACATCTTCCGCAAGGAAGGGAAGAAGAAGTAATGGCCAAGCTCTCCCTCTTCGATCGCCGCCGCCGGCGGGTCCGCACCGCGCTCAAGGCGCGCGCCGGAGGCCGCCCGCGGCTTTCGGTGCACCGTTCCGGACGGCACATCTACGCCCAGATCATCGACGATGCCGCCGGCCGCACGCTGGTGGCCGCTTCGACGCTGAACAAGGGCAGCAAGGGCCCCGGCGCCACCACCGAGGCCGCAGCGAAGGTCGGCAAGGACATTGCCGAAGCCGCCAAGCAGGCCGGCGTGACCGCCGTCGTGTTCGATCGCGGCGGTTTCCTGTTTCATGGCCGCGTCAAGGCGCTGGCCGAAGCCGCGCGTGAAGGCGGGCTGGAGTTCTGATGATGGCTGACGAAACCGAAAACAACGCCGTGAGCGTCGAGGCCGAAGTCGCGGCGGTGGAAGCACCTGCTGCCGAAGGCGGCGAGCAGCGCGAGGCCCGTGCGCCGCGCGGCGGACGCGGACGCGGCGGCAACGACCGGGGCGGCGGCGATCGCGGCGGGCGTGGCGGCGGACGCCGCGACGATCGCGGACGCGGGCGCGGCGGCGACGAAGAGGGCGGCGAAGAGCTGATCGAGAAGCTCGTTCACATCAACCGCGTCTCCAAGACGGTCAAGGGCGGCAAGCGCTTCGGCTTTGCCGCGCTGGTCGTGGTCGGCGACGGCAAGGGCCGGGTTGGTTTCGGTCATGGCAAGGCGCGCGAAGTGCCCGAGGCGATCACCAAGGCGACCGCTGCCGCCAAGAAGAAGATGGTCCGCGTGCCGCTGAAGGAAGGCCGCACGCTGCATCATGATGGCCTCGGCCGTTTCGGTGCCGGCAAAGTGACCGTGCGCACGGCGCCGCCGGGCACCGGCATCATCGCTGGTGGCCCGATGCGCGCGGTGTTCGAGAGCCTGGGCGTTGCCGACGTGGTGACCAAGTCCAACGGCACGTCGAACCCATACAACATGATCCGCGCCACCTTCGATGCGCTGGTCGATCAGACTTCGCCCAAATCGGTGGCGCAGCGGCGCGGCAAGAAGGTCGCCGACCTGCTCGGTCGCGGCGGCGCCAGCGCAGCCGAGGCGGAAGCCGACGCTGCGGCGATCGTGGAGTAACGGATATGGCCCCCAATTCCGAGAAAAAGACTGTCAAGCTCAAGCAGATCGGCTCGCCGATCCGCCGTCCGTCCAAGCAGAAGCAAATGCTGATCGGCCTCGGCCTCGGCAAGATGCACCGCGTCGTCGAGCTGCAGGACACCGCTGAAGTGCGCGGCGCGATCGCCAAGCTGCCGCATATGGTGAAGGTGGTCGACTGACCTCGACTCGCCCGGCGTCCTAGCCGCGCCGGGGGTGCTGCAATTCCATGACCTCCAGCAAGGCGGCGATATTATCGCGGTAGCGCGCGAAGCTGTAATTCGCCGCTTGCCCTTGCGCCGCCGCGCGCCAGCTGTCGAGCAACGCGCGGTCCTCGACCGGCGTCATCATTGCCGCATGGACCGCATCGGTGTCGATCCGGTCGAGCAGGATGCCGGTCGCCGGGGTCACGCCATTACCCGAATTGCGGCTCTGGATCAGCGCCATGCCCGATGCCAGACCCTCGAGCAACGATAGCGCCGAGCCCTCGAAATAGCTCGGAAACAGCAGCACATCGTGCCGGGCCATGATCGCGGGAATGTCGGCGCGCGGCACGGCGGGCACATGGGTCACCCGGTCGCGATAGGGGGCGAAGGCTTCCGCAGGCACTTGCAGGTCGCCGACGATGGTCAGGCTGGCGGCGCTGGGCGGGATGCGGGCGATTGCCTCAAGCGCCAGATGGATGCCCTTGCGCGCCGATGCCGCGCCGTTGAACAGGAAGCGCACCGGCTCGCCGCGCTCCACCGGTCGCGGCGCCGGGGCGCCGGCGAACAGGGCTTCGTCGAAACAATAGGGCAACACCCGCAGCTTGGCGGCGACATTGCTTGCTGCGGATTCCGCGACGATCGTATCGATCACGAACTGGCTGCCGCCGAGAATGACGTCTGCCAGCGCATACTCCTCCTCGTCGCCGGCGATCGTCGCGTCGTCGAAGCGGCGGATGGTCGGGAGCATCCAGGCTGCGTAATCCTGCGCCACTTCGTCCATGATGCGGTTATAGGTGCGGAAGTCGCCGACCGTGCGGTCGAGGATGCAGCGCAGGCCGCGTGTTTTCGCCAGGGCAAAGCTGGAGGCGGAACTGCCGCTGTAGCCCCACACGGCGGCCTGATCCGAGCCTTGCAGCAGCGCGCCGAGATTGCTGGCGAAACGCCGGTTGCCGATCCGGTCGAGCCAGTGGGCGAGGCCCTTGCGGCCCAAACGCGCGGCGATCCGCTCCAGCCATTCGATCGCCCCGCTGGTGTGAACCAGGCCGGGATCGAGTTCGGGCTTGGCGAAGCGGCGGAACTCGCTGCCGAGCCTGCGCCCCAGCGGTCCGGGCAGCCGTTCCAGACGGTAAGGCCATTGCCCCGGCTTATAAAAGATCGAGGTGGCGAAGAACGCCAGCCGGCCCAGCTGTTGCAGCGCCAGCGCGGTTTGCCAGCTGTGCTGCGTGCCCGGATGGAACAGGGCGACTTTGCTGCGCTTCATCTTGCTCGCGATCCCCGCTGGTGTGCGCGGGCCATAGCCTGCCGCCCGATTGCGTCAATCACCCCCCCCTCCGGCCAATCGCACCGGCTGGCCGAGATTGGGGTTTCCAATTCGCCAAACCCGCGCTAAGGGCGCGCCTCCCATCAAGCGCGACTTAAAGCGAAAGCGAGTGCACCGACATGAAACTCAACGATCTCCGTGACAATCAAGGCGCCCGCAAGGGCCGTATGCGCGTCGGACGCGGCATCGGCTCGGGCAAGGGCAAGACCGCCGGGCGCGGCCAGAAGGGCGCCAAGGCGCGCTCGGGCGTCTCGGTCAACGGCTTCGAAGGCGGCCAGATGCCGCTGCACATGCGCATCCCGAAGCGCGGCTTCAACAACATCTTCGCCAAGGACTATGCCGAGGTCAACCTGGGTCTGGTTCAGAAGGCGATCGACGCCGGCAAGCTCGACATCACTGCGACGATCGATCACGCCGCGCTGAAGGCTGCTGGCCTCGCGCGCGGCGGCAAGGACGGCGTCCGCCTGCTCGGCAAGGGCGAGTTCAAGGCCAAGGCCAGCTTCGCGGTCGCCGGTGTGTCGAAGGGCGCGCTCGAGGCGGTGGAGAAGGCCGGCGGTTCGGTCGAACTGCCCGCGCCCCAGCCGAGCGAGCACGAGAAGAAGACCGCCCGCCGCGAAGCCAACAAGGCCGCCAAGGCCGCCAGGTAACGCCGGATCGCCGATCCCCGCCCCGGCCAAGAGCAAATGGGCGCGGGGATTTCGGCTTTCCGGGGGTTCGACATCGCGGGCGGCTCCCTATATGGAGCGCGCAAGCCGGCCTGTCCGGTCTTGAGATTCCGGTCCCCATACAAGGCTCACAGATCCGATGGCATCACGCGCCGACAATGTTGCGAGCAATCTCAGCCTCGCCAATTTCTCCAAGGCGACGGAGCTCAAGAACCGCATCTGGTTCACGATCGGTGCGCTGATCGTCTTCCGGTTCCTCAGCTTCGTGCCGCTGCCGGGGGTCAATCCGCTGATCCTCGCCGAACTTTACGACCAGACGCGCGGTGGCCTGCTCGATACGTTCAACATGTTCTCGGGCGGCAGCCTGGAGCGCATGAGCCTGATCGCGCTGGGGGTGATGCCCTATATCACCGCCTCGATCGTCGTGCAGCTCGCCGCGTCGCTGCATCCGGCGCTGGCGGCGCTGAAGAAGGAAGGCGAGAGCGGGCGCAAGAAGCTTAACCAGTACACCCGCTATGGCGCGGTGGTGCTCACCGCCATCCAGGGTTATTTCGTCGCCACCGGCCTGGAGGCCTATGCCGCGTCGAGCGGCCTTGCCGCCGTGGTCGCGCCGGGGCCGATGTTCCGTATCGGCGCGGTGATCAGCCTGGTCGGCGGCACCATGTTCCTGCTGTGGCTGGGCGAGCAGATCACCTCGCGCGGGATCGGCAATGGCGTCTCGCTGATCATCATGGCGGGCATTGTCGCGCAGATGCCGACCTTCATCGCCAATCTGTTCGAGGGCGGGCGGACGGGATCGATCGGCGCCTTCGTCATCGTCGGTCTGATTGCGCTGCTGGTGCTGCTGGTGCTGCTGATCTGCTTCATGGAGCGCGCCCAGCGGCGGCTGCTGGTGCAATATCCCAAACGCGCCAGCCAGCGCGGCATGATGCAAGCCGATCGCAGCCACCTGCCGCTTAAGATCAACACCGCCGGCGTGATCCCGCCGATTTTCGCCAGTTCGCTGCTGCTGCTGCCGCTGACCATCAGCCAGTTCGCCGGCAGTTCGCTGTCGCCCGACAGCACCATGGGCGCCTTCGTCGTCACGCTGAACCAGTATCTGCGCCACGGCGAGCCGGTCTACATGCTGCTCTATGCGGCGGGGATTATCTTCTTCGCCTTCTTCTACACCGCCGTGGTGTTCAATCCGGAGGAGACTTCGGAGAACCTCAAGCGCGCCGGCGGTTTCATTCCCGGCATCCGCCCGGGCAAGAACACCGCGAACTATCTCGATTATGTGCTGACCCGAATCACCGTGATCGGCGCGATCTACATCACCTTCGTATGCGTGGTCCCGGAATATATGATCGCGCAGACCGGCATGAACGCGATGTTCATGGGGGGAACCAGCCTGCTGATCGTGGTCAACGTCACGGTCGATACCATCACCCAGATACAGTCGCATCTGCTGGCGCACCAGTATGGCGATCTGATCAAGAAGGCCAAACTGAAGGGCCGCCTGCGCTGAAAGGGCGTTAGCCGAGCTTAGGGGATTCTGCCGTGAATATTATCCTGCTGGGTCCGCCGGGGGCGGGCAAAGGCACCCAGGCGCAGCGGCTGGTCGAGAAATTCGGCATGCGCCAGCTATCCACCGGCGACATGCTGCGCGCCGCAGTCAAGGCGGGCACGCCGACCGGGCTCCAGGCCAAGGCGGTGATGGAGCGCGGCGAGCTGGTGTCCGACGAGATTGTCTCGGCGCTGATCGGCGAGGAGCTGGATGCGATGGGCGCGGACGCGGGGGCGATCTTCGACGGCTATCCGCGCACCGCCGCCCAGGCTGCATCGCTCGACGCCATCCTGTCACAGCGCGGCCGCGATCTCGATCGTGTCATCGAGCTCGATGTGAACGAGGACCAGCTGGTCGAGCGCATCACCGGCCGCTTCACCTGCGCCAATTGCGGCAAGGGCTATCACGACACCTTCGAACAGCCGCGCATTGCCGGCGCCTGCGACAAATGCGGCTCCACCGAATTCAAGCGCCGCCCCGACGACAACGAGGAAACCGTGCGCACGCGCATGGCCGAATACCGCGCCAAGACCGCGCCGATCCTGCCGATCTACGAAGCGCGCGGGATTGTCGCCCGGGTCAATGGCATGGCCGACATGGACGATGTGACCGAAGCGATCGAGAAAATACTGGCGCGCTGAGGGTTGCGGTCGCCGGGGCAAAGGAGAGACTTGCCATGCGCTTCATCACGCTGATCGTGCTGGCCGCAGCCTTGGCGGCGCCCCCGGCATATGCCGAGGTATCGGGTCTCACCGAACAGGGCTTTGTCATCCGGCTCGAAACAACCGTCAAGGCGGATGCCCAAACCAGCTGGCGGGTCCTGGGCCAGCCGGCCCGGTGGTGGTCGCCGGCGCACACCTTTTCGGGCGATGCCGCAAATCTGGCGCTCGACATGCGGGCGGGCGGGTGTTTTTGCGAGACGCTCCCCGCCGACAAGGGCAACCCGCGCTCGGCCCCGCGCGGAAGTGTCGAACATCTGCGCGTGGTCTATGCCGAGCAGGGGCGCATGCTGCGGTTGGCCGGTGCGCTGGGCCCCTTGCAGTCCGAGGCGGTGCGCGGGACGCTGACCATCAGCCTGAAGCCGGTCGATGGCGGCACCGGCATCGTCTGGGAATATGTCGTTGGCGGCTACATGCGCTACAAGACCGCGCAGATCGCGCCGGCGGTCGATGGGGTGCTGAAAGAACAGCTGGCCAATCTCGCGGCACGGATCGAAGCGGCCTCGGAACGCCGCTAGAGCGGCGCGCGGACGCAAACCGCCGGACAGCTTTTGACCTTGCCGGAATTGTCGGCTATGCCTCATCGCACCGATACCGCTCCTCATCGAAGCCATTCGATGAGCCCCGCGTCGCATAGGCGATCGCGGCGTTGACAGCCGTCGCGAATCATTTTAAGCGCGCCCTTCACTCGATCGTAACGGGTTAGTCCGGCAGGCAGCCGCGTCCGCGCGCGCCAACCGGGCTTTTTGCCGTTCGTGCGGGTGTTTCGCGTTGAGATAGGGGTGGCGGCATCGCTTTCCCCTGTGGAGCAGGAGAATTTTGTGGCTCGTATTGCAGGGGTGAATATCCCCACCAACAAGCGTGTGATTATCGCGCTGACCTATATTCACGGAATCGGTCCCACCACGGCGAAGAAGATCGCCGACAAGCTGGGCATCGAACACAGCCGCCGCGTGCAGGATCTGAGCGATCAGGAAGTGCTGCACATCCGCGAGACGATCGACGCCGATCTTACCGTCGAAGGCGATCTTCGCCGCAACACCGCGATGAACATCAAGCGGCTGATGGATCTCGCCTGCTATCGCGGTCTGCGTCACCGCAAGGGGCTCCCGGTTCGCGGCCAGCGCACGCACACCAATGCGCGCACCCGCAAGGGCAAGGCCAAGGCGATCGCCGGCAAGAAGAAGTAAGCGTTCGCGCCAAACCGGCTAACGCCGGGCAGACCGCTTTCCCTTTCAGAATTTCGACAGGATACAGACAATGGCACGCGAACCCCAGCGCATCAAAAAGCGGGAGCGCAAGAATATCTCGAGCGGCATCGCCCATGTGAATGCCAGCTTCAACAATACGATGGTCACCATTACCGACGCCCAGGGCAATGCGATTTCCTGGTCTTCGGCCGGCGCCATGGGCTTCAAGGGCAGCCGCAAGTCGACGCCCTATGCCGCCCAGGTCGCCGCCGACGATGCCGGCAAGAAGGCCGCCGAACACGGCGTGCGCACGCTCGAAGTCGAGGTCAAGGGCCCCGGCTCGGGCCGCGAAAGCGCGCTGCGCGCGCTGCAAGCCGTCGGCTTCACGATTACCTCGATCCGCGACGTCACTCCGATCCCGCACAATGGCGTGCGGCCGTCGAAGCGCCGCCGCGTCTGATCGAACAACAGCGGCGGGGCTGACGCCACGCTGCAATTTCCGGATTGGCCGCAGCGCAGCAATGCCTGCGGTCACGTCCCGCCAGAACAAACCCTAGGGGAATTCCATGACCATCAACATCAAGAACTGGCAGGAACTCAAGAAGCCCAACAACCTCGAGGTCAAGACCGGCACCGACCCCAAGCGCCGCGCCACCTTCGTCGCCGAGCCGCTCGAACGCGGCTTCGGCCTGACGCTCGGCAATGCGCTGCGCCGGGTGCTGCTGTCCTCGCTGCAGGGCGCCGCGATCACCTCGATCAAGATCGAGAATGTGCTGCACGAGTTCTCGTCGCTGGCCGGCGTGCGCGAAGATGTCACCGACATCGTGCTCAATGTGAAGCAGATTGCGCTCAAGATGCAGGGCGAGGGCCCCAAGCGGCTCCAGCTTTCGGCCACTGGTCCGGGCGAAGTCACCGCCGGGGACATCGCGGTCACCGGCGACATCGAGGTCACCAACAAGGATCTGGTGATCTGCCACCTCGACGAAGGCGCGACGCTCAACATGGAGCTGACCGCCGACAGCGGCAAGGGCTATGTCCCTGCCGTCGGCAACCGCCCGGTCGATGCGCCGATCGGCCTGATTCCGATCGATTCGCTCTACTCGCCGGTGCGCCAGGTGTCCTACAAGGTGGATAACGCCCGCATCGGCCAGGAACTGGACTTCGACAAGCTGAGCCTGACGGTGGAAACCGACGGCACGGTCTCGCCGGAAGACGCGGTCGCCTATGCCGCGCGCATCCTGCAGGATCAGCTGGCGCTGTTCGTCCACTTCGAGGACGCCGCCCCGGCTGGCGCCTCGCCGATGATCGGCATTGCGGTTTCCGCGCCCAACGACGATGGCGACACCAACCAGCTCAACCGCTATCTGCTCAAGAAGGTCGATGAGCTGGAACTTTCGGTGCGCAGCGCCAATTGCCTCAAGAACGACAACATCATCTACATCGGCGATCTGGTCCAGAAGACCGAGGCCGAGATGCTGCGCACGCCGAACTTCGGCCGCAAGTCGCTCAACGAGATCAAGGAAGTGCTGTCCAGCATGGGCCTGCGGCTCGGCATGGACATCCCCGGCTGGCCGCCTGAGAACATCGAGGAAATGGCCAAGAAGCTCGAGCAGGAGCTGCTGGGTTAAGCTGATCCTCCCCGAGCTTGCTCGGGGAGGGGGACCGCCCGCGTAGCGGGTGGTGGAGGGGAATTCCCCTCCGTCAGCCCTGACGGGCTGCCACCTCCCCGAGACAAGCTCGGGGAGGATCTAGGGAAGGTGTCAGCCCCTCGGCACCAGGACCGGGCTACCTGATACGGGCCCCGTACGAACGGAGTAAGTATAATGCGTCATAAGGTCGGACATCGTAAACTGCAGCGCACCAGCGCGCACCGCGCTGCGCTGCTGCGCAACATGGCGGCGGCGCTGATCAAGCACGAGCAGATCACCACCACCACGCCCAAGGCCCGCGAGCTGGCGCCTTACGTGGAAAAGCTGATCACGCTGGGCAAGCGCGGCGGCCTGTCCAATCGCCGTCTCGCCCATTCGCGGCTGCTCGACGATGCCCAGCTGACCAAGCTGTTCGACGTGCTGGCCCCGCGCTATTCGGATCGCGCCGGCGGCTACACCCGCATCGTCAAGGCCGGCATTCGCGCCTCCGACGCCGCGCCGGTCGCGGTGATCGAACTGGTCGATCGCGACACCTCGGCCAAGGGCCAGGACAGCGGCCCGGTGATGAGCGAAGACGACGCGGAATAATTCTGCGCGAGCGATTGAATTGCAAAGGCGGCCCCGAATGCTAGGTTCGGGGCCGCCTTTTGTTTTTCGGGGAAGCATCGATGCTGCGTCTCGCTCTGGCGCTGGTTGCCGCCTTCGCGGGCGCGGCGCTTGCGCAAGCCAATGACATGAAACCCATCGCCTACCCCGAAACCCGCCGCGGCGATGTCGCCGAGACCCAGTTCGGCGAGCGCATCGCCGATCCCTATCGCTGGCTGGAAAACGACGTCCGCAGCGATCCGGAAGTCGCCGATTGGGTCGAGCGGCAGAACAAGGTCAGCCGCGCCTATCTCGACGCCCTGCCGCAGCGCGCCTGGTTCGAGCAGCGGCTGCGGGCGCTGCTGAGTTATGAGCGCTACGGTATCCCGGTGAAGGCGGGCGGGCGTTATTTCTACACCCGCAACACCGGCCTGCAGAACCAGGCGCAGCTGTTCGTGCGCAAGGGGCTGGGCGGCAGGCCCCGGCTGCTGATCGATCCGAATTCCTGGGCGAAGGATTCGGCCACCGCGCTGGACGACTGGAAGCCGTCGGACAATGGCAGGTTCCTGCTCTACAGCGTGCAGGACGGCGGCAGCGACTGGCGCATCCTGCGGGTGCTCGATGTCGCCAGCGGCAAGCCCTTGTCCGACGAGATCCGCTGGGCCAAATTCACCGGACTCGCCTGGGTGGGCGAGGAAGGCTTCCTCTATTCGCGCTTTCCCAAGCCAGCGGAGGGCAGGGATTTTCAGGCGCTGAATTACAACCAGGCGCTCTATTACCACCGCCTCGGCACGCCGCAGGATGCCGACGTGCTGGTTTACGCGACGCCCGATCACCCCGAATACGGCCACGCTGCGGAAGTGACATCGGATGGCCGCTATGCGGTGATCACCAGTTCGATCGGCACCGACGGGCGGCATGAGGTGCATGTCATCGATCTCGCCCGGCGCGCGCGCAGCGGCTGGAAGCCGCGCCCGCTGATCTCCGGGTTCGAGCACGATTGGAAACTGGTCGACAGCACCGGATCGACGCTGTGGTTCGTCACCAACTGGCAGGCGCCGCGCTTCCGCCTGGTCGCAATGAACCTCGCCAGCCGCAAGCCGGAATGGCGCGAGTTCGTGCGCCAGACCGACGAAACCCTGCTGCAAGCCGCGATCATCGGCGACAAGCTGGTGCTGTCCTACCTCAAGGACGCCGCCTCGCGCGCGCTGATCCTCGATCTCAATGGCCGGGGCGCCAAGTCGCTGGCGCTGAGCGGTTTGGGCACCGCCTCGGGCTTTCGCGGGCGCCCTGGCGATCCGGAGACCTTCTACAGCTTCACCAGCTTCAACCAGCCTGCCGCGATCTACCGGCTCGATCTCGCCAGCGGCAAGACCAAAGCCTTCGCGCGGCCGCCGCTGACCTTCGAGCCCAAACTTTTCGCCATCGACCAACGCTTCTTCACCTCGAAGGACGGCACCCGCGTGCCAATGTTCATCGTCCGCAAAAAGGCGATCGCCGCCGCCGGCAAGCCGGTGCCGACGCTGCTCTATGGTTATGGCGGCTTCGATGTCTCGCTGACTCCGGGCTATTCCTCGCCGCGCATGGCCTGGCTTGATGCGGGCGGCGCCTTCGCCCTGGCCAATCTGCGCGGTGGCGGCGAATACGGCAGGGAATGGCACGAAGCCGGGCGGCTGCACGCCAAGCAGAACGTGTTCGACGATTTCATTGCCGCCGGCGAGTTCCTGATCGAGCAGGGCATTACCCCCAAGGGCGGCCTCGCCATCCAGGGGGGATCGAACGGCGGCCTGCTGGTCGGCGCGGTGGTCAACCAGCGGCCCGACCTGTTCGCCGCCGGCAATGCCCAGGTCGGGGTGATGGACATGCTGCGCTTCGACCGCTTCACCGCCGGGCGTTATTGGGTCGACGATTACGGCTATCCGGACCGCGAGCCGGACTTCAAGGTGCTGCGCGGCTATTCGCCCTATCACAACATCAGGCCGGGCGCGGACTATCCGGCGCTGCTGGTCACCACCGCCGACACCGACGACCGCGTCGTGCCGGGCCACAGCTTCAAATATGCCGCCGCGCTGCAGGCCGCCCGGCTGGGAAGGAAGCCGCAGCTGATCCGCATCGAGACCCGCGCCGGCCACGGTTCGGGCAAACCGACCGACAAGGCGATCGAGGAGAACGCCGATGTTCTGGCGTTTCTCGCGGAATGGTCGGGGCTGAAGGTCGAAGGATCCGGCAGCCCCTGAGCGCTGCGTCGCCCGGATGAATGACGTTCATTAAAAATGCCATATTGATGAACGAAATCTGTCAGCCCAGTTCAGTCCCGCCTAAGCTCGCCCTTGCTAATTCATTCCTCGATGCCGGGGTATTTCCCCTGGCTCGATCGAGGACGAATGCAATGATTAGCAAAACCAAAGCTCTGGTCGGCGCCGCTGTCACTGGCGCGATGGCGGTCTCCGCGGCGGCTCCGGCCTTCGCCAGCGATTTCGGCCACGGCGGCCGCCACGGCTGGAACGGCGGCGGCAATTCGCAACGCGCCATCGAAATGTGCAGCCGCGTCGCCGAACGCCAGGCGAGCCGCAATGCCTATGGCCGCGCCCGGGTCACCGACATCCGCGACGTGCGCGATACCCGCTGGGGTTTCGAAGTGCGCGGGCGGCTTGCGGTCAACAGCCGGGATCATGGCTGGAACGATCGCGGTTACGGCAACGGCTGGCGTGATGGCAATCGCAACCGCGACACCGGCTCGTTCAAGTGCCGGGTCGAGCGGGGCCGGGTGGCCTATCTCGACTTCGACGGTATCCGCGGGCTGTGATCCAATCCGCATGGGGTGAGGGCGGTTCAGGCTGGTGAAAGCCTGGGCCGCCTAGCCCATCTGCACGATGGCATGAATCTCTGCCGAGTCTTTTTGGTGGCGGGGCGTGCGTGTCAGCATTCAGGGGTCTGCATCGATGAATATCCTACGTTCCCGCAAGGCGGTTGCGCTTGCATCCGCTGCCGCGCTCGCGATGACCGCGACGCCGGTTCTGGCTCAAGGCTGGGGCGGCGGCTGGGGTGGCGGCCATCGCCGTCACCATAACGACGATACCGGCTGGATCGTCGGCGGGCTGATCGGCCTGATCACTATCGGCGCGATCGCCGCTTCGGCTTCGAACAAGAACAAGCGCGACCGCGACCGCGACGGCCGCTATCCCGACCGCGATTACCGCGACGACGGCTATCGCGATGGCGGATACCGGGGTGGCGGCTATCGCGGCGACGACTCGCGTTACGGCAACCGCAGCGACAGCGGCTACCGCGACCAGGGCTATCGCTCGTCGTCCTCCTCGCGCGGCATCGATGGCGCGGTGGATAATTGCGCCAGCGAGGTCGAACGCGGCAGCACCCGCATCGAAAGCGTCGATTCGGTCGCCCGCGAAGGCGAAGGCTGGCGGATCGAAGGCCGGGTGAGCGGCGGCAAGCCCTTCACCTGCACCGCCGACCGCAGCGGCCGCATCAGCGGCGTCTCGGTCGATGGCCGCGCGCCCTACTGATCTGCTTCCTCTCTTCTGCATTCGGGATGGGGGCGGGCCGCAAGGCTTCGCCCCCATTTCCTTGCCCGGCAGCGGCGGGTCGTCACATATGGATCGGCTTGCCGCGCACGCCCATCGCGGCTTCCTTGAGCGCCTCGGAATGGGTCGGATGGGCATGGCAGGTATAGGCGATGTCCTCGCTTGTCGCGCCGAATTCCATGGCCAGCGCCGCTTCGGCGATCATCGTGCCGGCGAGGCTGGCGATGCACCACACGCCCAGCACCCGGTCGGTGGCGGCATCGGCGATGACCTTGACGAAGCCGTCGCCCTCGCGGTTGGTCTTGGCGCGGCTGTTGGCCATCATCGGGAACTTGCCGATTTTCACCTCGCCGCGTTCCTTCGCCTGCTCTTCGGTCAGGCCGACCCCGGCAATTTCGGGCATGGTATAGACCACGCCGGGGATGACATCGTGGTTGACGATGCCGGTCTGCCCGGCGATGTTTTCGGCGACGGCAATGCCCTCGTCCTCGGCCTTGTGGGCCAGCATCGGACCGGGGATGACGTCGCCCACCGCCCAGACGCCGTCCACCGTGGTGCGGAAGGCGTGATCGGTCTCGATCTGGCCGCGTTTGTTTAGTTCCAGTCCGATGGCGGCGAGGTTCAGGCCCTCGGTGTTGGGTCGCCGTCCGATGGCGACGAGGACGCAATCGGCCTCTAGCGTCTCCGATGCGCCGCCCGCTGAGGGCTCCAGCGTCAGGGTCGCCTTCTTGCCCTTCACGGCGGCTTTGGTCACCTTGGTCGAAAGCCGCAGATCCATGCCCTGCTTCTTGAAGATCTTCGCCGCTTCCTTGCGGACATCGCCGTCCATGCCGGGCAGCAGCTGATCGAGGAATTCGACCACCGTCACCTTCGCCCCCAGCCGCCGCCAGACCGAACCCAGCTCCAGCCCGATCACCCCGCCGCCGATGACGACGAGGTGATTGGGGACTTTGGCAAGCGCAAGGGCACCGGTGGAATCGACGATGATGCCCTTATCGTTATCCACCTCCACACCCGGCAGCGGGGTGACCGAGGAACCGGTGGCGATGACGATGTTTTTGGCGGTCACATCCTTTCCCGCGACGGAAACGGTATGGGCATCCTTGAAGCTGGCCGCACCCTTCAGCCACTCAACCTTGTTCTTCTTGAACAGGAACTCGATCCCGCCGGTCAGCTCCTTGACCGCCGCAGCCTTCTCGCCCTGCAATGCCGCCAGATCGAGCTCGACCTTGCCGGTCTTCACCCCGAACTTGGCGAGGGTGCCATGCGCGGCTTCCTCGAACAGCTCCGAGCCATGCAGCAGCGCCTTGGAAGGAATGCAGCCGACATTGAGGCACGTCCCCCCCAGCGTCTCGCGCGGCTCGGCGCAGGCGACCTTGAGGCCAAGCTGCGCCGCGCGGATCGCAGCGACATAGCCGCCGGGGCCGGCGCCGATGACGAGGAGGTCGTAGGTGTGGTCAGTCATGGGTCACTTCCAAGGATTGGCCCGGATTTGGGCATAGGTGCCGTGCCACCATTCCGGTTCTGGGTAACGTCGAGCGTAATCTTCAGCAGTTTCTCGGTCAGCGCACTGAAAAACTTATAGAACATGTCCCAGAAGTCTTCTCCTTGCCCCATGCGCCAACCGATTGCGCCCGCCGCGATCTCGGGAAATGCTATGCAAGGAGGATTGAGTTCGTCGTTCATGTTACAAATCGATCAGCAACCGCGTCGGTCCCTGGATCTCTTCCCTGAAAATCATGAACGATCAAAAATCTCGTCGCGTGAAAGTGTTATATTGAGCATCGGCAGGTCCACCCGGCCATCAGGGGAATTGGGTACGACTGCCCATTCTCCTGCTTCATTGCGCACCTCCAAATGAACCGTCTCGTCTTCGGGATCGACATATAGGATCGCTTGCAGAGACTGAACCGTGCGATACTCGGGCAGCTTGACCTCAATGTCGCGGGTTCGCGTGCTTGGCGACATTACCTCAACCACGAGCGTGGGGTCGTCGAACGCTTTAAGCTTGTCGTTCTCCGGGCCTCCGCGACCGCAATAGACCGCGACATCGGGATAACGCAGTGACAAGCGATGGTTTTGCAAGCCCATATCGGGGCCAAATGGTTTGCAATCGCTCCCCCTGAGCTTCTGCTTGAGCGAGGCCAAAACATTGCCCTGAATGTCTTGAATGCCGCGCGGTGCCGCCGCCCATCATCCTGACAACGCCATTATCGAGTTCGAACCGGCAATCGGTGTCGAACTCCATTCCGAGGAATTCGTCGGCAGTCACCAGATGGGTTGCAAGCGATGCCATATCACAAATCAATCAACAATCGGGTCGGATCTTCTATCGCTTCCTTGATGATCTTCAAAGCCGTAACCGCCTCGCGCCCGTCGATCAGCCGGTGGTCATAGCTCAGCGCCAGATACATCATCGGCCGCGCGACAATCTGCCCATCCCGCACCACCGCGCGGTCCTCGATGCGGTGAAGGCCCAGCACTGCGCTCTGCGGCGGGTTGATGATCGGGGTGCTCATCAACGAACCAAACACGCCGCCGTTGGAAATGGTGAAGGTGCCGCCCTTCATGTCCTCCAGCGTCAGCTTGCCGTCGCGGGCGCGCTTGCCGTAGTCGGCGATGGCCTTTTCGATGCCAGCAAAGCTCAGCGCTTCGCAGCCGCGCACCACCGGGGTGACCAGGCCATTGGGGGCCGAAACCGCGACCGAGATATCGATGTAATCGTGGTAGACGATTTCCTGATTGCCCTCTGGGCCCTCGATCCGGGCGTTGACGGCGGGGATGTCCTTGAGCGCCAGGCAGGCGGCCTTGGCGAAAAAGCCCATGAAACCCAGGCGGACGCCGTGCTTCTTCTCGAACAGTTCCTTGTATTTGTCGCGCGCGGCGATCACCGCGCTCATGTCGCAATCGTTGAAGGTGGTGAGCAGCGCGGCGGTATCCTGCGCTTCCTTGAGCCGCCTGGCGATGGTCTGGCGCAGACGGGTCATCTTGACCCGCTCCTCGCGGCGGGCGCCAGCGGGGCCTTGGCCACTCTCGGGCAGAGCAGGGACCGGGGCCGGGGCTGGGGCCGAAGCGGCAGGCGCAGGCGCGGCCTGCTTGGCCTGCGCGGCGGCGACGACATCCTCCTTGGTGATTCGCCCGTCCTTGCCGCTGCCCTTGACCGTCGCCGGATCGATCCCGTGTTCCAGCACCGCGCGGCGCACCGAGGGCGAGAGCACTGCGGCATCGCTGCCCGCTGCGGCGGGCGGCATGCTGCCGGACGCGGGCGGGATCGCCGGTGCGCTGCGTTCCGCGATGGGTTCGGCGCCGGCGGCGGCGACGCCGTCCTCGATCGTGGCGATCAAGGCGCCGACCGCGACTGTCTCGCCTTCGGCTACGATCTGCTGGCCCATCACGCCGGACGCCGGGGCGGGCACTTCGACGGCGACCTTGTCGGTCTCCAGGCTGGCGATCGGTTCGTCGAGCTTCACTGCATCGCCGGGCTGCTTCAGCCACTGGCCGATGGTCGCTTCGGAAACGGACTCGCCAAGGGTCGGGACTTTGACTTCGGTCGTGTTTGGGGTCGGCATGCGGTCAGGCCTTCTTCTGGCGGCGGATTTCGGAACGGACGGACAGCCCCAGCGCATCGGCGACCAGCGCGCCCTGTTCGGAGGCGTGGCGCTTGGCGAGGCCGGTGGCGGGCGAGGCGCTGGCATGGCGGCCCGCATATCGCGGACGCGCAACCTTGCACCTGGCCGCTTTCAGCGTGTCCTCGATGAAGGACTCGACGAAGGACCAGCCGCCGTTGTTCTTCGGCTCCTCCTGACACCAGACGACTGCTTCCAGCCCGCTCATCCGCTCCAGCCGCAGCTTCAGCGGCTCGCCGGGGAAGGGATAGAGCTGTTCGAGCCGGACGATCGCGACATCCTCCAGTCCCGCCGAATTGCGCGCCTCGATCAGATCGTAGGCGACCTTGCCCGAGCACAGCACCAGCCGCCGGACCTTGTCATCCGCCGGCGGAGTGGGGTCTGAGAGGATGCGCATGAAGTGGCCATCGCCGATGAAATCGCTGGCCGCGCTCTTGGCCATCGGGTGCCGCAACAGTGATTTTGGCGTCATGATCGCCAGCGGTTTGCGGAATGGCCGGTGCATCTGGCGGCGCAACACGTGGAAATAGTTGGCCGGGGTGGTGATGTTGCACACCTGGATATTGTCCTGCGCGCAGAGCTGGAGGAAGCGCTCCAGCCGCGCCGAGCTATGCTCCGGCCCCTGGCCTTCGTAACCATGCGGCAACAGCATCACCAGGCCATTGGCGCGCAGCCATTTGGCCTCGCTGGCGGCGATATACTGGTCGATGACGATCTGCGCGCCATTGGCGAAATCGCCGAACTGCGCTTCCCACAGCACCAGCGTCTTGGGATCGGTCAGCGCAAAGCCGTATTCGAAGCCGAGCACGCCATATTCCGAGAGCGGGCTGTCGTGCACTTCGAACTTGCCGTGCGGCACGGTGGAAAGCGGCACATATTTGTGCTCGTCGGTCTGATCGACCCAGACGGCATGGCGCTGGCTGAAGGTGCCGCGGCCCGAATCCTGGCCCGACAGCCGCACGCCGAAGCCTTCGGAGGCCAGGCTGCCGAAGGCCAGCGCCTCGCCGGTCGCCCAGTCGAAGCCCTGGCCGCTGGCGAACATCTCGCGCTTGGCGTCGATCACCCGCGCCAGGGTGCGGTGTATGGTGAGGTCGGCGGGGACTGTCGTCAGCGTGCGGCCAAGGCTGTCGAACAGCTTGGCCTCGATCCCGGTGGGCACATTGCGCCGCGCGGTTTCGGGATCGACCGGCTTGTTGAGCCCGCTCCAGCGGCCGGAGAACCAGTCGGCCTCGTTGGGTTTGTAACTGCCGGCCGCCTCGAATTCCTTTTCGAGATAGGCGTTGAAGCCATTTACCACGACCTCGACAAAGCTCTGGTCGATCGTTCCCTGCGCGATCAGCCGCCGGGCATAAATCTCGCTGACCGGCGGATGCTTGGCGATGCGGGCATACATCAGCGGCTGGGTGAAACTGGGCTCGTCGCCCTCATTGTGGCCGAAGCGGCGATAGCACCACATGTCGATGACGATGTCGCGGCCGAACTTCTGGCGATAGTCGATCGCCAGCTTGCAGACAAAGGTCACCGCCTCCGGGTCGTCGCCATTGACGTGGATGATCGGCGCCTGAACGCCCTTGGCGACGTCCGAGGGGTAGGGCGAACCGCGCGAGAACTGGGGGCTGGTGGTGAAGCCGATCTGGTTGTTGATGATGAAATGGATGCAGCCGCCGGTGTGATAGCCGCGCACCCCGGAAAAGCCGAGACATTCCCAGACAATGCCCTGCCCGGCGAATGCGGCGTCGCCGTGGATCAGGATCGGCAGCACCTGCTGGAACTTGCCCGGGCCGATATCGTCGCGCATCGCCAGCGTCGCGCGGACCTTGCCCAGCACCACCGGATCGACGGTTTCGAGGTGGCTGGGATTGGGCACCAGGCTCATGTGCACCGCGATCCCGTCGAACTCGCGGTCGGTGCTGGTGCCGAGGTGGTATTTGACGTCGCCCGATCCGCCGACGTCTTCCGGATTGGCGGTGCCGCCGGAAAATTCGTGGAAGATAACCTTGTAAGGCTTGGCCAGCACATTGGCGAGCACGTTCAGCCGGCCGCGGTGGGCCATGCCATAGACCATTTCCTTGACGCCCAGCTGGCCGCCGTACTTGATCACCGCCTCCAGCGCCGGGATCATGCTCTCGCCGCCATCGAGCCCGAAGCGCTTGGTGCCGACATATTTCTTGCCGAGGAATTTCTCGTATTGCTCGCCGCGGATCACGGCGGCGAGGATCGCCTTCTTGCCCTCGGCGGTGAACTCGATGGTCTTGTCGGCGCCTTCCATGCGGGCCTGCAGGAAGCGCCGCTCCTCGACATCGGCGATATGCATGTATTCGAGGCCGACCTTGCCGCAATAATTGGCCCGCAGGATCGCAACGATTTCGCGCACCGTGCTCCATGCGAGGCCGAGGGTGCCGCCGATATAGACCTTGCGGTCGAGATCGGCGGGGGTGAAGCCGTGATACTCCGGGGTCAGGTCGGCGGGCAGATCCTGTTTGGCGAGGCCCAGCGGATCGAGATCGGCCGCCAGATGCCCGCGCACCCGGTAGGTGCGGATCAGCATCATTGCGCGGATCGAATCGGCGGCTGCCCCCTCGATCGCGGCATCGTCGGCGAAGGCTGCGGGCTTGCCCGGCGCGGCGGCGATGGCCGCCTTCAGCGCCAGCGGGTCGAGCGCCTGGGTCAGGTCGTCCTCGAACGCGCCGCCGGCCAGCGGCCAGTTCGCGCGCTGCCAGCTGGGGCCGGGCTGCGGATCCTCGGGGTGGAATTCGAAGCTTTCGTTGCCCATGGGAATCACCTTTCCGCGCCGGGAAAGCCCCGGCGCCAGTCAGTCTCGTATTCCAGGGCTTCGCAGGTTCCCGGGGAGGAAGACCCTTGCCCTGTTATGGTTACCCGCCGGTTGGCGGTTTCCTCAGGCAATTTCCTTAAGCAGTCCGGCCAGCGTGGTGCCGAGTTCGGACGGCGATGGCGAGACGCGGATGCCCGCCGCCTCCATCGCCGCGATCTTGTCGTCAGCGCCGCCCTGGCCGCCCGAGACGATGGCGCCTGCATGGCCCATGCGGCGGCCCGGCGGCGCGGTGCGCCCGGCGATGAAGCCGACGGTGGGCTTGCTGCGCCCGCGCTTCGCCTCGTCGGCGAGGAACTGCGCGGCTTCTTCCTCGGCGCTGCCGCCGATCTCGCCGATCATGATGATCGAGCGGGTGGCCTCGTCGGCCAGGAACAGTTCCAGCACGTCGATGAAATTGGTGCCGTTGACCGGATCGCCGCCGATGCCGACCGCCGTGGTCTGGCCGAGGCCGACCTGGGTGGTCTGGTGCACCGCTTCATAGGTCAGCGTGCCCGAACGGCTGACCACGCCGACCGAGCCCTTGAGAAAAATCGAGCCGGGCATGATGCCGATCTTGCATTCGTTAGGAGTGAGCACACCGGGGCAGTTGGGGCCGATCAGGCGGCTGCCGGTGCCGGAAAGCGCGCGCTTCACCCGCACCATATCGAGCACCGGAATGCCTTCGGTGATCGCGACGATCAGCTCGATCCCGGCGTCGATCGCCTCGAGAATGGCGTCGGCGGCACCCGGCGGCGGCACATAGATGCAGCTGGCGGTGGCGCCGGTCGCGGCTTTGGCTTCGGCGACAGTGTCGAACTGCGGCAGGCCGAGGTGGCTCTGTCCGCCCTTGCCCGGGGTGACCCCCGCGACCATCTGCGTGCCATAATCCAGCGCCGCCTGGGTGTGGAAGCTGCCGGTCGAGCCGGTCATGCCCTGGGTGATGACTTTGGTTTGTGCGTTAACGAGGATGGACATTTGGTGTTCCTGTTAGTTCGGGAGGTTCTTGAATGGGTTGATCGCCGTGACACTGCCATAGTGCTGGCCGTCATTGAGGTCTTCAGTATAGAGAAGGTCGGCGTCCGCTTCGTGCGCTGCAGCCAAAATTGCGCCATCCCAATAGCTTATCTTGTATCTGCGGGCGATGTCCGCCCCCGCCGCCACCAACTTGCCATCAATCGGGACGCAAGCCTGGATTGACAGGCGTTCGAGCCATTCATCTGCTTCGTCGGTGGGCAGCTTGTAGGGTCCATCCTTGACAGCGTTATGATAGAATTCAGCCAGCACCTGACCTGACGTCGAAAAATCATGGTGGCCGATCAGGTCGAGAGCAATCGGACGTTTTTGTGCATCGACGCCTTCCAGCTTTGTCCGGGCAGCGTAGAGAATCACATTGGTATCGAAGAACAGGCCGGCCATTAGATTTTGTTCAACCGGTCGAAGCGGGGTCCGGTGTAGCAATCCTCGCGGCTCCATTTCCAGCCACTCTTGCCTTGCAAATCATCGTTGGCCATGTTTTCCGCGCCCTTCGCAGCCATCCAGGCGCGCGCCTGCCGCCGACGCTCGGCAAGGCCAGTTTTTTCCTCCATGAAGTCACGAATGAGCGCATTCACGGATGTGCGCTCTTCGGCAGCGACGATACGGAAACTGGCAAGCAAGTCTTCCTTGACGGTAATGGTCACGTTCTTGTTCATGGTCAAATCCCACAGTTACACAGGATACGTGTAAAATAGGATTGCGAAGAAATCATGTCAACGCGCCGCTTCGGTGTGGAAGCTGCCGGTAGAGCCGGTCATGCCCTGGGTGATGACCTTGGTGTGCCTGTCGAAGAGGATGCTCATTTCTTGCTCCCAAAAAGCCTTGCGAAAAACCCCTGTCGAGGCTGGGCAGGTGGGTCAGGTTCCAGCAAACCATCTGGAAACCGAATACAAGCGTCCGAACGCCCGTCATCGTCCATTGGATAGTAACGACCCAGATTCAGTTCACTTGCCAAGGCATCGGACCGTTCAAGCGCTTCGTTTGCGTGGCGAGGTGTCATAGAAACATAGATGAGATGTTGACCAAAGGTGTAGTCGGCCCAATGCTCGCCAACCTCTGCGTCGTCTTCTGCCAGGACTAGATTGGGATGGTGATCGATCATCCCTTGATACCAGTCCTGCAAGCATTTCGTGGCAAACTTCGGATCGAAATTGTCGTCCCCCTGCGCCCATTTGGTTTCAGCAAAATACCATTGCCTGAACGCCGACGGACTTCGCGGCGCGCCATTCGGATCGAATACCATGAAGTCCGCGCTCATTTGAGCGACGCATCGATCTTCTTGCACGCCACCAGCAGCTCCTTCACCGCCGCGACGCTCACGTCAAAACCCTTCTGCGCCTTGGCATTGAGCTTGATCTCGACCACCTTCTCGACCCCGTCCTTGCCGATGATGCAGGGCACGCCGACGTAGAGGTTCTTGACCCCGTATTCGCCCTTGAGATGCGTGGCGCAGGGCAGCAGGCGGCGCTGGTCCTTGAGGAAGCTCTCGGCCATCTCGATGGCGCTGGTGGCGGGGGCATAATAGGCCGAGCCGGTCTTGAGCAGCGCGACGATCTCGCCGCCGCCGTTGGCGGTGCGATCGACGATCGCGTCGATCCGCTCCTTGGTCGACCAGCCCATCTTGATGAGGTCGGGCACCGGGATGCCCGCGACGGTCGAATATTCGATCACCGGCACCATGGTGTCGCCGTGGCCGCCGAGCACGAAGGCGGTGACATCGCGCACCGAGACGTTGAATTCCTCGGCCAGGAAAGTGCGGAAGCGGCCCGAATCGAGCACGCCCGCCATGCCGACCACCATATTGTGCGGCAGGCCGGAAAACTCGCGCAGCGCCCAGACCATCGCGTCGAGCGGGTTGGTGATGCAGATGACGAAGGCCTTGGGGGCATGCTTTTTGATGCCTTCGCCCACGGCCTTCATCACCTTGAGGTTGATGCCGAGCAGGTCGTCGCGGCTCATGCCGGGCTTGCGGGGGACACCGGCTGTGACGATGACAACGTCCGCGCCCTTGATGTCCTTGTAATTTGACGTGCCCTTGAGATTGACGTCGAAGCCTTCGACCGGGCCGCACTGCGACAGATCGAGCGCCTTGCCCTGCGGCACGCCGTCGATGATGTCGAACAGCACGATATCGCCCAGCTCTTTCTGCGCCGCGAGGTGGGCGAGCGTGCCGCCGATCATGCCGGCGCCGATGAGGGCGATTTTCTTGCGTGCCATGTCTGGTCGAGTCCTTCGTTGCGGCGGGGACGAGTCGCTACAGACGGCCTGCGTAACCCCGCGCGAAGGCAGGCCGCTCACGGAACGCTGCGTGCCCTAGGCCTGTGGCAATTGTATTGCAACCGCGAATAGTGCCGAAATCGACGGGTATCGATGCTAATAGTTCGCAATTGCAAAATGTGTCCTGTGTCGAGCTGTCGATGCGCCCGCGCGCATGTGTTTGCTCAACCAAAGCCCGCTATCGCTGCGGCGCGGCAAACGCCCCGGCGATCATCCCGCCTTGCGGCGCTTCGGCAGGTCTTTCTCGCGCTCCTTGGCGAGCAGCATGGTGGCGAGGTAATCGGGCACCGCGCGGCTGAAATAATAGCCCTGGCCCAGCGTGCAGCCCGCCGCGCGCACGGCGTTGACTTGCTCGATCGTCTCCAGCCCCTCGGCGACGATCTCCATGCCCAGCGTCGAGCCCATGCCCGAGACCGCGCGGATGATCGCGTCGCTCTTCTCGCCGGCGTTGATGCCCGAGACGAAACTGCGGTCGACCTTGATCTTGGAGAAGGGATATTTGTTGAGATAGCCGAGCGAGGAATAGCCGGTGCCGAAATCGTCGAGCGCGAAACGCACCCCTGCCTCGCCGAGTTCGGCGATGAAGTTCTCGGTGTTCTCGCTGTGCTCCAGCAGCACCGTCTCGGTGATTTCCAGCTCGAGCCGCCTGGGATCGAGCCGCGCCTCGCGCAGCGCGTTGAGGATGCCCAGCGCCGCGCCCGGCGCGCGGATCTGCAGCGGCGACAAATTGACCGCGATGGTGACGTCGTCGGGCCAGCTCGCCGCAGCCTTGGCCGCCTGCACCGTGATCCAGTTGCCCAGCGTGATGATCGCGCCGGTTTCCTCGGCGACGGGAATGAACTCGTCGGGGCGCAGCTCGCCCTTTTCCGGGTGGAACCAGCGCACCAGCGCCTCGAAGGCGCGGATGCGGCCGGTCTCGAGATCGATGATCGGCTGGAAGAAGATCGACAGCTCGTTGCGTTGCAGCGCCAGCCGCAGTTCCGCCTCGATTTCGCGGCGGCGCATCAGGTTGCGGGTCATCGACGGGTCGAAGAAGCTGATCTGCTTTCGCCCGTTCACCTTGGAATGATATAGCGCCAGATCGGCGCCCTGCATCAGCGTATCGAGATCCTCGCCGTCGTCGGGCAACACGGCGATGCCCATCGAGGTGGCGATCTCCAGCCGGTTGCCGTCGATCCGCATCGGCCGCGAGATTTCGTCCATCATCTGCTGGGCAAACCCCTCGACCGCGCGCCGGTCCGCCGCTTCGCAGGCGATGATGAATTCGTCGCCGCCGAACCGGGCGACCGTGGCGCTCTCCGGCGCGATCGCTTGCAGGCGGCTGGCAATTTCCGCCAGCAGCTTGTCGCCCAGCTGGTGGCCGAGCGTGTCGTTGACTTCCTTGAACTTGTCGAGGTCGAGCCAGAACAGCGCCAGCTTCTGTCCTTCCCCGAGACCGGCAAGCCGCTCGACCATGTGGTGGTTGAGTCCGGCGCGGTTGAGCAGGCCGGTGACCACGTCGCTGCGGGCAAGCACCTGCATCCGCTCCGCCAGCTTCGCGCTGGTCTCGGCTGCCGAGATCGAATTGCGCAGCACCCGGAAGACGTTGAGCGTGATCGAGGTCATCGCCGGGAACAGCAAGGCGATGGAGATCGCCAGCACGTTGTGCGACAGGTCGTTTATCCTGAACAGCGCAATCACGGCGGGGCTGAGCGAAAGAAACAGCTGGCCCAAGGCGATCGCCGGGCTGCCGGCGTTGCGCGCGGCGATCGCCACTCCATAGGCGATCGCGTTGGACAGGGTGAGCATCTGGGCGATCGGCGGCGCATCGTAATGAATGCACAGCGCCGCGATCACGCCGACCAGCAGCGCATAGGCGAAGGCGCCAATCTCGAAGATCACTTCCAGCAGCCGGGTATCGCGCTGCACGAAATGCGGCAGCGCATGGGCGATGATCACGCGGACCACGGCAACCACCGATAGCGCCGCCGCTGCTGCGGAAATAACGCCGATCTGGGCTTCCTGCGCGGCGACGACACTGGTGGTGATGCCGCACATCGCGCCGATCGCCAGGCTGGCGGGCTGCGTGTACAGACTATCGACCAGAATCCGGCGGACTCTGTCGTCGAGCGCATTGGTGCCGAAAAACACCCGCAGCAATGAACGCAAACGCCTGATAATTGACTCCAGCCCGGGAGAGAACGCCCTAGGCTCGAGCTATCACGGAATGGTTAACAGCGCGGTAAGGAAGGGGATTAATTTGGCCCTAACGCCGCGCTAACGGCTCGCTAACCCTGGGTCGCAGCGCCCCGGTGAAATGCCGCAGCGCTGCTCATCCGGCGATCCAGGGCAGCGCAGATCGCCATCCAGCGCTGGTATTGCGCGCGGTCGCCGTCGAAGAACGCCCGCTCGGCATTGTCGCGCGCGCGTTCGGCGGCGGAGAGGCCGTGTTCGGCGAAATGCTTGAGCGCCGCCCGCAGCAGCAGGTCGCCGCCAATGCCGCAGCCATTGTCGTTCGCCGCATTGAGCGCGACCTTCGCCGTGAGCATTCTGGCCAGCGCGGAAACGTCGGCCGTCTGGGCGGCGGCAAAGTGGATTGTCATTAGGGCTCAATGCTCCGGCTGCGACGTCGTTGACCGGGGCAATAGCGCGAGGGCGCTAAGCCTTAGTTTTGGCCTATGGTTGCCAAGTCGTTAGCCATGAGATTTGTCGCGGGCAGGATTGGGAGTTAGGCCCCGGGCTTGGCGATCCAGCGGCCGCTGTTCTCGAATTCGGGCCGGATGCCGGTGGCTTGCGGCAGCTTGTCGCCGCGATACAGCGCCTCGCCGCCGCGCTGCTCGAGTTCGGGCGCGTAGGATGGCGGCGGCGCGGCTTTGACCGGAGCGAGGCCGGCCGCCACCGGCGTGACCGCAGCGACCCCGCCCAGTCCGGGCAGCGCGCCAGGCTGGGCCGCCTTCAGGCCCTCGTCATAGGCGCGCTGGATCGCCAGCGGGTCCAGCGTCAGTTCGGGCGCATTATCGGCGGCGGCATTGCGCGCATGCGGCGCGGCGATCGGCTCGCCGCCGCCATAGGCGAAGCGGAAGGCGCCGGGCTGCCCGGCGCGGCCGCCGAATTTGTAGAAGCGGTGCGCGCCGATCGTGCCGAGGAACGACAGGCTCGGCGCCCAATAGGGATAGATGGCGATGGTGTGATAATGCGTCGCCAGCCCGACCGGCGCATAGACATATCCGGCCAGCGCCGAGCGGGCGACATTCGCCGCGCGCTCCCAGAAGAAGCGGCTCGGCACCCGGGCCAGCGAGCCGTCGCAGGTGAAGCTGAACTGGCAGCCGGTCCGGCGCTCGGATCCCTGATAGACCACGCCGCAGACGGTATTGGGATAGCTGGGGTGGGCGACCCGGTTGAGCACCACCTGCGCCACCGCGCGCTGGCCGCCATCGGGCTCGCTCGCCGCTTCGTAATAGATCGCCGCCGTCAGGCATTGCTCGGCGCGGGTGCGGTCGATCCCGCTGTTGTCGATCCGCAAGGCGCGGGCGACCGGGCCGCGACTGCGGATCGAAGGCGGTCGGCGCCGCTTCGGCGTCGGAATGGATGCCTTCGCCCAGGCCGGGCTGCCAGGCGGCGACCTCCTCGCTGGCGGCGAGGTAATAGAAGGCCGAACCGGGAAAGCTGTCGCCCGCCTTTTCGAACGGCATCGGCTCGACCGTGACCCCGGCCTGGCCGGCATTGCCGATCTCGAAGCCGGACAGCGCATCGGGCGCGGCGAGGGCGGGGACTGCGACTGCCGCGAGCAGCACCATCGCCCGCCGCCCGCGATGCTTGCGCCGCCGCTGCGCGCCAACGCTGCGCATGCCGCTGCGCGCCAGCCGGGCGCTGAAATCCCGGGGCCGGGGCTCATAGGGCAGGGTAAATTTCTGGGTCACTCGGTGGCCTTCTTGCTACGCGCCTTCCGCGCGTAACCCCGATCCTTTTCCGTTGCAGCCGGCGAATTCGACCCGTGCCGTTGCGGCACAGCCCTGCCCGATAGGGTAAACCGGTTAATATCCGGCTCGCTTGCCACTCCGCAATGTGGCGCGTAGGGGCGTTGTCACGTCACCGGTTGTCCGCGCCGGGGAATTTTCCCGGTCGGGCCTAAGAGGGAATTCGGAGAAAATCCGAAGCTGCCCCCGCAACTGTGACCGGGGAGTGCCGTTCTCCACATGCCACTGGCCCAGGAGTCTTCGACTTGGGGCCGGGAAGGCGAGGGCAGGCGGCGATCCGGGAGCCAGGAGACCTGCCAGTGACGGTCGTTCCGCAGCCGGGCGGGGTGTACCGGAATGCAGCGTGGACCCGCGATTTCGTGCGGGGCCTCTCGCCATGAACGGCGTTTTGTTCATGTGCGGGAGGTATTGCTATGAAATATCTGTTTTTGCTGGGGTGTTCGCTGGCTTCAGCCGGCCCGCGTTGGCGCAGGATGACGCGGCGAAGCGGCGACATCGTCACTCGCCGACTAGGTTCGCGACGATACTCATCACCGTGGTTGCCACGGATCGCGGACGCCGATCGCCGAGACCGGGCAGTCGGTCGGCGTCGATCGGCGCGCGACGAGATCGCATCGATCCAGGGCCCGGACCTCACCCGCGTGCTCGAACGCCTGCCCGGCGTCACCTTCACCCGCAATGGCGGGCTCGGCAATTTCACCGGCATGCGGGTGCGCGGGGCCGATGCCGAGCAAGCTGCTGGTCCTGATCGATGGCGTGCGCATCGCCGATGTCGCCGCGCCCGGCGGCGGCTACGATCTCGGCAATCTGCTGTCCGGCGGCGATCGGCAAGATCGAACTGCTGCGCGGCTCGAACAGCGTGGTCTGGGGCAGCCAGGCGATCGGCGGCGTGCTGGCGGTGACCAGCCGCGAGCTGGACGGGGCCGAGGCCTCGGCCGAATACGGCGCGCACGACAGCTCTGCGATGCCAGCGCCACCGCCGGGCTGTCGGGCGAGCGCTATGCGCCTGACGCTCAACGCCGGCTATGCCGCGCACCGACGGCTTTTCCGCCGCCGCACCGGGCACCGAGCCCGACGGCTTTCGCCAGTGGCGCATCGGCGGGCGCGGCCGTCTGGAACTGGCCGATGGACTTGACTGCCACGCTGACCGGCCGCTATGCCGACGGCCAGGCTCGACATCGACGGCTTCCCGCCGCCGACATTCGCCTTCGCCGATACCGCCAGAATACTCGACACACCGGCGAGGGCACGGGCCGCGCCGGGCTGGACTATGACTGGCGGCGGCTGCGACCTGGGCGGCGGCTTGCGCTATCAGCGACACGCGCCGCGCCTATTTCGATCCGCCGTTCGGCACTGCACCCTATTTCGCAACAAGGGCCGCAGCCAGCGCGCCGGACCGACGGGCCGCGCCGCTCTGCCGGCCGGTTTCGACCTCGATCTTCGGCGCGGACAGCGAATGGACGCGCTTTTCGACCAGCCTTCGATCGCCGAGAAGAAGGCACGGCTCTCCAGCGGCCATGCGCTGCTCGGCTAGCAGCGCAGATGGCCTCGACCTCGCCGCCGGGCTGCGGATCGACGATCACAGCCGGCTTCGGCAGCCAGCTGGACCTTCGGCGCCAACGGCAGCTGTCGGCATCGGCCGATGGCTGGCGCATCCGCGCCAGCTATGGCGAGGGCTTCAAGGCGCCGACGCTGTTCCAGCTGCTCTCCGATTTCGGCAATCGCCGCGCTCGTGCCCGAGACGCAGCCGCAGCTTCGACTTCGGCATCGAGAAGGGCGACCGCAATGGCCGGCTGCATGTCGCGCTGACCGCGTTCCGCCGCAATAGCCGCGACCTGATCGATTTCGTTTCCTGCTTCGGGGTCAGCATCGGCATCTGCGCGGGCCGCCCGTTCGGCACCTATGACAATGTCGGCGCAGGCCCGCGCCGAGGGCTTCGAAGTCGAACTGGGCGGCGCGTGACCGAGCGCCTGCGCGCTCCAGGCCGCCTACAGCTATGTCAAGGCCGACAACCGCACCGACCGGCAAGCACCTCGCCCGCCGCCCGCGCCACGCACTGACGCTGGCAGCGGACTGGCGCACGCCGCTCGCCGGACTGTCGCTCGGCGCCGACCTGCGGCGTGGTGTCGCAGCAGCTTCGACGATGCCGGCAATTTCACCCGCTCGATGGCTATGCGCTGGTCACGCTGCGCGCCCGCCTGCCGGTGAGCGAGCGGATTCGAGCTGTTCGGCCGGATCGAGAATCTGGCCGATGAGCAGCTACCAAACCGCCGCGGGTTACGGCACCCCTGGCCGCTCGGCCTACATCGGCGCGAGGGCGCGGTTTTGAGGGCGCGCTGCCTTTCCTCTCCATTGCCGCGATGCGAATGGGGAGGGGGCACCGTCCGAAGGGCTGGGGAGGGGTATTCGCGCGTCGCGCCAATACCCCTCCGCCAGCCGCTGCGGGCGGTCCCCTCCCCATTTTCGCCTTGCAAAACAGGGAGGAACGCAATTGCGCTCACGCTCATCCTCGCCGCCTGCGCACCGCAACCGCGCGCCGAGCCCCCGCAGCATCCCACCATCGTCAGCCTCAACCCGTGCAGCGACGCGGTGCTCGCCGAAGTCGCCGATCCGGCGCAGCTGCTCGCCATTTCCAGCTACAGCCACGATCCCGCCTCAAGTTCGATGGACCTCGCCAAGGCGCGGCGATTCCGCGTCGGTCTCGGGCTCGGTCGAGGAAATGCCGGCGTTGAACCCCGATCTGGTGGTGGCGGACAATTTCCTTCCGCCGGCCACTGCCGCGGCGCTTGCCGCGCTGGGCATCCGGGTCGACGCGGTTGCCGATCGCTGCATCGGTCGATGCCAGCAAGGCGCAGGTGCAGCGGCTGGCGCGCGCTGGCGGGGCATGCCGACGCGGGGCCGCGCGCTCAATCGCCCGGATCGACGCCGCGCTGGCCAGTGCCGCGCCGCCGTCCGGTGCTCGCCGGTATCGGCGGTGGTCTGGCAATCGGGCGGGATCGTGCCGGGCGACGCCACGCTGATCGCCGACCTGCTGCGCCGCACCGGCTTCCGCAACCTCAGCGCCGCGCGCGGGCTGGGGCAGGCCGATGTCCTGCCGCTCGAAGCGATGCTCGCCGATCCGCCGCAGGTGATCCTCGCCGCGGGCAATCGCGCTCGGCAATGAGGACCGCCTGCTGGCGCATCCCGCGCTGGCAGCGCTGAGCGGGCACGCGGCGCGAACGGCTTCGAACCCGCGCTGCTGTGGTGCGGCGGGCCGACCATCGTCCGCGCGGCGGAGCGGCTGGCGGAGGTGCGGAGTCGGTGCGCAACGATCATGCGCCTCCCGGTGCAGGCAGGGACTGGGGCGATCGGCCCGGACCTCCCAGGCGACTCGCTCAGACAAGCCCCGTCCCGGATCGTCCCGCGGACGGCAGGGGAGTCACATGACCCGCCCGATCCCCCTCCTGCTCGCTCGGCCTCGCCCTCGCGCTGCCGCTTCGCCTGCTCGCCGGGCGGGTGTGGATCGATCCGTTCGATCCCGCACACCCGCAACGCCGCCGTGATCCTGATCCAACTGCGCCTGCCCCGCGCGCTGCTCGCGCTGCCGTCGGCGCGGGGCTGGGCGCGGCGGGGGCGGCGATGCAGGGCTATCTGCGCAATCCGCTCGCCGATCCCGGGCTGTTCGGGATCGCGCCCGGCGCGGCGCTGGGCGCGGTGCTGAGCCTGTGGACTGGGGCTGCGGTCGCGGTCTGGACGTTGCCGCTGTTCGCGCTGATCGGCGCGGGCGGGGCGATGGCGCTGCTCGCCCTGATCGCCGGGCGGGAGCGGCGGCGTCGCGCTGTTCACCCTGGCCGGGCATGATGATCGCCAGCCTCGCCGGCGCGCTGATGAGCCTCGCCATCAGCCTTGTCGCCCACGCCCTTTGCGATGAGCGAGATCGTCACCTGGCTGATGGGCGCGCTGGCCGACCGCAGCTGGCGCGAGGTGTGGATCGCCGCGCCGCTGGTGCTGGCCGGGCTGGCCGCTGCTGGCGCGCGCCGGGCGCAGCCTCGACGCGCTGACCCTGGGCGAGGCGGCCGCGCGCTCGCTCGGGGTCGACCCGCGCCGCCTGCAGTGGCTGCTGATCGCGGGGATCGGGCTGACCGTCGGCGCGAGCGTGGCGGTGGCCGGGATCATCGGCTTCGTCGGGCTGATGGTGCCGCATCTGGTGCGCCCGTTCACCGACCGCCGCCCGTCGTCGCTGCTGCTGCCGAGCGCGCTGGCGGGCGCGCTGCTGCTGCTGGTCGCCGATTGCCTGTGCCGCATGCTGCCGCTGGCGGGCGGCGAACTGCGGCTCGGGCATCGCGCTCAGCCTGATCGGCGCGCCGTTCTTCCTGCACCTGCTGCTGCGGATGAGGCGGGGCTGGCATGACGGGGCTGCACGTCGTCCCGGCGAAGCCGGGACCGCTGGTCGCCAGCCGCACGATCGCCTCGGACGCCAGCTCCCGCTTAGCCCGGGCGACGAATGACCTCGCCGCATCGACCTGTCCCTCGCCGGCCGCCTCGCCGGCATCACCGCCGCCCTGCGCCCCGGCGAAGTCACCGCGATCTGCGGCCCGAACGGCGCGGGCAAATCGACGCTGCTCGCCTGCCTCGCCGGCTTGCTCGCGCCCGACGCAGGGCCAGTCACGCTCGACGGCGCGCCGCTCGCCGCCATGCCCCCGCAAGCCCGCGCCCGCGCCATCGGCTATCTGCCGCAGAGCCCCGAGATCGCCTGGGACGTCAGCGTCGAGACCCTGGTCGCGCTCGGCCGCTTGCCCTGGCCGGGCGCTGCCGCGGCGCAGACGGCCATCGACGCCGCCATCGCCGCGATGGACCTCGACGCCCTCCGCCACCGCCCGGTCTCGCGCCTGTCGGGCGGCGAGCGGGCGCGGGCGCTGATGGCGCGGGTGCTGGCCAGGCAGCCCGCGCTGGCTGCTCGCCGACGAGCCGCTGGCCAATCTCGATCTCGCCCACGCCGCCGCGCTGGTCGCCTGCCTGCGCGCAGCAGGCGGAGCAGAGGGCGGGGCGTGGTGCTGGTGCTGCACGATCTCGCCCAGGCGATGAACCACGCCGACCGGGTGCTGGTGCTGGCCGAGGGCGCACTGGTGGCGGACGGCCCGCCGGGCGAGGCGCTGTGCGAAGCGGTCATCGCGCGGGTCTGGGGCGTCGCCGCGCGCTGGCTGGGCGAGGCCGGCAGCATGGCGCTGGCGCTGCCTGGCTGAAAGGCTGGCGGCATGATCGAACCGCACCACAGCCTCGCCCGCGCCTATTTCGCCGCTGTCAGTGCCGGCGAGCTGCCCGACGATCTGCTGACCGATGACATGACCGCCTGGATCACAACCGGCGGCAAGATAGGCAAGACGCAATACCAGGGCTCGGTCCGCCTGCTCGCGCGGATGTGCGCCACGCCGATCACATTCACCATTGACGCGATTACCGTCGAGGACGACCGGGTGCTGGCCGAAGCGCGCTCCACCGCTACGCTGATCGACGGCCAGGCCTATGCGAACACCTATGTCTTCGCCTTCCGCATCCGGGGCGGCAGGATTGCCCACATCGCCGAACACTACAACGCGCTTGAATCGCAGGCCAAGCTGATGCCGCTGATGGCCCGGCTGAGTGCGGCTGGGGGCGGATTAGCAGAAGTGGCACTTCTTCCCTTCGGGGATGCCAGACTTACTGCTGATCGATCCAGGCGCGCATTTTCCCTCGCACATTTTCGCTGAAGCGGACTGCCCTTTCGTTGGTATTGCCCCGCGTGTGAATTCCGAAAACGCGGCTTTGGTTGTTGGTCGTGCTGATGCCGATCAGCGGTCCGCCGCTCATGCCAGCGTATGTCAGGGGAGGATTGGCGCTGCCCGGGGCCCCATTGTCATGGTGCGCGTAGTCGAATTCGTCGGTCCCTACCGGTACGACTTCGAAATGGGTGGAGTAAGGCGTCTTCGACTGCGGCAGGCCGCCATGCTTCGGAAAGCCCACTAGAGCAATCCACAGCAATTGTGAATTGCGGGATTCCTCTGGCTGATTGTTTGTGATTCACCCTCGTTGGAGGTGGATCATGGGTGGATGTCGATCAGACGATTTGCGGGTTCGTGTAGTGGAAGCGGTTGCCGGTGGAAGCTCGCGGCGGGCTGCCGGGGAACGCTATTCGGTGAGTGCGAGTTCGGCGATCCGGTGGGCGGCGCGCGCTGCCGAGGAAGGCAGTCCGGCACCGCGCAAACAAGGGCGCCCGGCGGGCAAGGGGCCGTTGGCGGATCATCTGGACTACCTGGTGGCGGCGGTCGAGGCGAAGCCCGACATCACCATGGCCGAGCTGGCGGTACGGCTGTTGGCGGATCGGGGGGTGACGGGGGCCGAATGGTCGCTGTCGCGGCTGCTGCACAAGGCGGGCTACACATATAAAAAAACAGCTGATGGCATCGGAATGCGCACGCGCCGATGTGGCTGAACGCCGCCGGGTGTGGCTCGATGAGCGCCAGCCCGCGATGCGCGCCGAACCGCACCGGTTGGTGTTCATCGACGAGACTTCGGTCAACACCAAGATGGTCCGGCAGCGGGGGCGGGCGAAGAAAGGCAAGCGCCTGAAGGCGAGTGCTCCGTTCGGCAAATGGGGCACCCAGACCTTTATCGCTGGCCTGCGCCATGACGCCCTGACCGCGCCGTGGGTGATCCCTGGCGCGATGGATCGGGCGGCCTTCAACATCTACA
Organism: uncultured Alphaproteobacteria bacterium; assembly: GCA_963779195.1. GTDB lineage: Bacteria > Pseudomonadota > Alphaproteobacteria > Sphingomonadales > Sphingomonadaceae > Novosphingobium. Next base: position 888,223 of record CAVZWZ010000002.1, on the reverse strand, counting down.
TCGAGACCCAGCTCGCTCCGACGCTCCAGCCCGGCGATGTGGTGATCCTCGACAACCTCTCGGTCCACAAGAGTGCCAAGGCCGAAGCCGCCGTCAGGGCACGCGGCGCGTGGATGCTGTTCCTGCCGCAATACTCGCCCGATCTGAACCCGATCGAGATGGCGTTCTCAAAACTCAAAGCCCACCTGCGAAAGGCCGCAACCCGAACCTTCGACGCCCTGATCGAAGCCATCGGCAACATCTGCGACCTGTTCAAACCCGCCGAATGCCAAAACTACTTCAAAGCAGCCGGGTATGGATCAGATTAACGGTGGATTGCTCTAGCCTTACCAGATTTTGTACCGGCAGAACAGAAGAGAGATCGAAGCAATAGAGCCCGTCAAGAACGCCATTCGCATCGTCGATGCGAATCAGTCCAAAGTCCTCTGCGCCCGAACTTGCGAAGTTCTGCGGCACGAAGCATCGATCGGCCACATTATCGACAAATGTGTACGGGAAGCTTCTGGAACCACCGCTGTTGCTACCCAGTATCAATTCGATCTGCGACGGAAATCCGTGCGCAGGATCGCAAAGGACGTGGCCCGCTGTAGCGACATAGCATTTCCCAAACTTTCGGCGAACGAGGAAGCCGCTGCCAAATTTCCAGACGCCGCCAACTGAGCCGCCGAACAGGCACTGGATTCTGCAAATGGAATTTGCCTCGGCCGCGCGAAGCAGGCCGGTGCCCCGCATAAGGCCAGCAAGGTTTGCCATTACAGCTGGCGCCATCAATCAAGTATTGCCATTGCCACCGCCGCTATCCGGCTGGCCACCGTCATTGTTTGCACCCCCTGGATTGTTTGACCCGGTGGGCGATTGATCGGTCTGTTTGATTGTCTTCGGGATGGTCGAGAGCTGGATCGATTGCACCGGAAGCTTCTGACAGGCCGCCGGCGCATCTTCGCAGGCCTTTTTCGCATCGGCGCTGGCATCGGCCAGCGCCTTGACCTGCTTGAGGTATTCGGTCTGGGCCTGCACAGTGTTCTTGCGGTCATTCAGGGCCTCGACGGGAGCGGCGACTATCGCCTTGGCTACGGCAAGCGGCAGGGTGACCAGTCCCTCCACTTCGTTCCGGGCAATCCGGTGGTAGTTGGTAAGTACTCCATCGGCAAAGGTGTAGGTATATTCCTGCTTGGCGAAGACGCCGCCCGAAACCCGCACCCAGTTGGTCCGGGACTCATCCGGAATTGTGAAAATGCCCGAGGATTCGTTGCCGTTGCCCATCTTCACCGCGATACGAACTGACTTTAGCGGGCGGTAATACAGGACATTGGCCTTCCCGGATGGGCACTTCCCGCCGTTGCATGCTGCGGTTTGTGATGCTGCATTGGCGTTGCTGTAATAGTCCGTACCCTCGATTTCGATGAGACCGCCCGAAGCGGCCGCAATGACCAGATCTTGCAGGGTCTTGCACCGTTGCGAAGGCTTGCCCTTCTCCGCAGTCAGGCGGCAAACCGATTCGATGTGCGCCTTGAGCGCCTGATTGGCCGCCAACTTCGCAGCCGCCATTTCACCCAGCCTGAAATGCCTGTTGAAGAATGGTTCCGCTGCTTGTTGCCCTCCCGCCTGGTAGGCGATCGTTTTTGCGAGGGCGACAGCAATGTCTGTCAGCTTGCCTTCGGATGAACCTGCAAAACTGCTGAGCAAGCCATGTTCATTCACGACAATCGTGAAGTCGTTCGTCGATACCGCGCTGGCCAGGAGCGTGCTGCGATATTTTGCCGCATTGTCGGCGGCGACGTACGGGCCGGACAGCGTTGCGACCACCTCTCCGTCCGCCTCCTTGATTTCGAGAACGAATTCGCTGGTCGGCAAGGCGTATTCCACGCCCTCGCCGCCTGGGGCGCTGGCCACCTCGGTCCTGACTGTCGCGCAACCTGCAAGGAATACGGCAGGGAGTGCGCCAGCAATGCGGAAATGCCTGGATAGTGTCATGGACAAGTCTCCCCGCCATGTTCCGATGGCACCATCATACTGTTCCGCACCGCGCACAGGTGGAAATTAAAATTCTGTAATCGCGCGGGCTGCGTTGTTTCTCCAACAACCCGATGCGGCTGCATCCATGGCCCCGACCGGATTGCACAGACCATGAACAGGACAGCGCTTGCCACTCATAGGCAATGCTGAACATTAATGATCTCAATGCCGGGCAGCAGCGGCTTTATACGGAAGGCCTTCGAACCCGTGTCCGGCGGTCAGGCGCCTGAGGCTACGGCTTGGCGCACTTGCTGACATCCCCGGCCTTGCACAGCGCCACATTGGCCTTCCACTCCTCCAGCGCCGCCTCATAGGCCTTCTGCCGGGCGATCGCCGCGTCATAGGCCTGCTGGCTGGCGGCGTTGGCCTGGAGCTGACGGCTGGCGGCCTCGGCCTGTTCCTTGTTGAGCGCGGCGCGGGCTTCCTCGTCGGACAGCTTGGGGCCGGCGGGCTCATCGGCGGCGTCGGTGGCGGCGGCATCCGGCGCGGCTGCCGCCGCTGCTGCGGCGACGGCTGCGTCGGCGGGTGTAGCCGCGACCGGCGCCGCAACCGGCGGCTTCACGGCGGCGGGCCGGGCGCGCGGTCGCGGCTTGGCCTCCAGGGCTGCGGGGGCAGACAGCGCCAGCGCAAGCGACAAGGTGAGCAGGTTCCGGATGACTGACATGGGCACGATCTCCGCGAGTTGGTTAGCCGCAGCATAACCCGTCGCCGATCCCGGGGAAAGGCGGAGGCGAACACCTATCCACCCCCTTGCCCGAATCGAACAATTGCTGAACATGGCGCGCCATGTCGCTCACCCATATCACCGTCCGCGGCGCGCGCGAGCATAACCTCAAGGGCTTCGACGTTTCGCTGCCGCGCGAGCAGCTGATCGTCATCACCGGCCTCAGCGGCTCGGGCAAATCGAGCCTCGCCTTCGACACGATCTATGCCGAGGGCCAGCGGCGCTATGTCGAGAGCCTGTCGGCCTATGCGCGCCAGTTCCTCGAGATGATGCAGAAGCCCGATGTCGAACATATCGACGGGCTCAGCCCCGCTATCAGCATCGAGCAGAAGACCACCAGCCGCAATCCGCGCTCCACCGTCGCCACCGTCACCGAGATCTACGACTACATGCGGCTGCTGTGGGCGCGGGTCGGCGTGCCCTATTCGCCCGCCACCGGCCTGCCGATCGAGGCGCAGACGGTCAGCCAGATGGTCGACCGGGTGATGGCGCTGCCCGAAGGCACCCGCGCCTATCTGCTCGCCCCGGTGGTGCGCGGGCGCAAGGGCGAATACCGCAAGGAACTGGCCGAGTGGCAGAAGGCCGGCTACACCCGGGTGCGGATCGACGGCGAGATGCATGCCATCGAAGAGGCCCCGGCGCTCGACAAGAAGTTCAAGCACGACATCGAGGTGGTGGTTGACCGGATCGCGGTGCGGGAAGGCATCGAGACGCGGCTGGCGGACTAGCTTCGAGCAGGCGCTGAAGCTGGCCGAGGGGCTGGCCTATGTCGATCTGGCGGATGGGACTGTGGCAGGGTTGGACCCCTCCACCATCGGCTTCGCCGACGGTCCCCCTCCCCATTCCGCTGCGCGAAACGGGGAGGAACCGTTCCTCCCTGTTCCCGAAGGGAATGGGGAGGGGGACCAGCCGCAGGCTGGTGGAGGGGTGTCGCTCGGCACCCTGAAAGGCGCCGGCCTTCCGCCAAACCGCATCGTCTTCTCCGAGAAATTCGCCTGCCCGGTCTCCGGCTTCACCATCGAATCGCATCGAGCCGCGCCTGTTCTCCTTCAACGCCCCGCAAGGCGCCTGCCCGGCCTGCGACGGGCTGGGCGAGAAGCTGCTGTTCGATCCGCAGCTGGTGGTGCCCAACGAGGCGCTGACGCTGAAGCAGGGCGCGGTCGTGCCCTGGGCCAAGAGCAACCCGCCTTCGCCCTATTACATGCAGGTGCTGACCAGCCTGGCGAAGGAATTCGGCTTCGATCTCACCACTCCCTGGCAGGATCTGCCCGGCGAGGTGCGGCTGATCATCCTGCACGGCACCGGCGGCAAGCCGGTGGCGCTGACTTTCACCGACGGGCGCAAGAGCTACACCGTCAACAAGGCGTTCGAAGGCGTGATCGGCAATCTCAACCGCCGCCTGCTGCAAACCGAAAGCGCCTGGATGCGCGAGGAGCTGGGCAAGTACCAGACCGCGCAGCCCTGCGAGACCTGCGACGGCAAGCGGCTCAAGCCCGAGGCGCTGAGCGTCAAGATTGCTGCGCAGGATATCTCGACCGTCACCCGCTTTTCCGTGGTCGATGCGCTGGAGTGGTTTTCGACGCTCGATCAACAGTTTACCGCGCAGCAAAGCCAGATCGCCAAGGCCATCCTCAAGGAGATCAACGAGCGGCTCGGCTTCCTCAACAATGTCGGGCTCGATTACCTCAACCTCGACCGCACTTCAGGCACGCTGTCCGGCGGCGAGAGCCAGCGCATCCGCCTCGCCAGCCAGATCGGCAGCGGGCCTCTCGGGCGTGCTCTATGTGCTCGACGAGCCCAGCATCGGCCTGCACCAGCGCGACAACGACCGGCTGCTCGAAACGCTGAAGCGCCTGCGCGATCTCGGCAACACCGTGATCGTCGTCGAGCACGACGAGGACGCGATCCGCCACGCCGATCATATCGTCGATCTCGGCCCCGGCGCGGGGGTGCATGGCGGCGAGATTGTCGCGCAGGGCACGCTGGCGGATATCCTCGCCAGCCCGGACAGCCTCACCGGCCAATATCTCACCGGCGCGCGGCGCATCGAGGTTCCGCACAAGCGCCGCAAGGGCAACGGCCACAAGGTCACGGTGCACAATGCCCGGGCGAACAACCTGCGCGGCGTCACCGCCAGCATCCCGCTCGGCACCTTCACCTGCGTCACCGGCCTGTCGGGCAGCGGCAAGTAGCAGCCTGATCATCGACACGCTGCAAGCCGGCGCCGCCCGCGTGCTCAACGGCGCGCGGGTCATCGCCGGGCCGCACGACAAGATCACCGGGCTCGAATATCTGCGACAAGGTGATCGAGATCGACCAGTCGCCGATCGGCCGCACCCCGCGCAGCAACCCCGCGACCTATACCGGCGCCTTCACCCAGATCCGCGACTGGTTCGCCGGCCTGCCCGAAAGCGGCGCGCGCGGCTACAAGCCGGGGCGCTTCAGCTTCAACGTCAAGGGCGGGCGCTGCGAGAAGTGCACCGGGCGACGGCCTGATCAAGATCGAGATGCACTTCCTCCCCGATGTCTATGTCACCTGCGAGGAATGCGGCGGCAAGCGCTACAACCGCGAGACGCTGGAAGTGAAGTTCAAGGGCCACTCAATTGCCGACGTGCTCGACATGACGATCGAGGACGCGGAGGAGTTCTTCAAGGCGGTCCCCCCGATCCGCGACAAGATGCACATGCTCAACGAGGTCGGCCTCGGCTACGTCAAGGTCGGCCAGCAGGCGACGACGCTGAGCGGCGGCGAGGCGCAGCGGGTGAAGCTGGCCAAGGAGCTGTCGCGGCGCAGCACCGGGCAGACGCTCTATATCCTCGACGAGCCGACCACCGGGCTGCATTTCGAGGACGTGCGCAAGCTGCTCGAAGTGCTGCAGCGGCTGGTCGATGGCGGCAATTCAGCGTGGTGGTGATCGAACACAACCTCGATGTGATCAAGGTGGCGGACTGGATCATCGATCTCGGCCCCGAAGGCGGCGTGCGCGGCGGGGAGATTGTCGCGGAAGGCACGCCGGAGCAGGTGGCGGCGAATGCGCGGAGCTTTACCGGGCAGTATCTGGCGGGGCTGCTGGAGCGGGCGCAAGTCGCGGCGGAATGATGCTGGAGACGGGGACGCCCGCCACGGCGCCGCCATGCCAATGTCGCAGTGCAGCATATTGCCTGTGGCGTAATCGCCCGGTTCCGGCTATCGGCACAGATCGCCGACAATCTTCGGCATTGCCGGGCGCACCTCTGATCGCCGCTGCCTGCACATCCATTCCGCCGCTGATCGCGTCCCATCCCATCGAGGCCCATGCTGTTTTCCGAACTGCCCACCCCGCTCGCCGACGCCCTCGCCGCCCGGGGCTATAGCGAGCCGACCTCCGTCCAGGCGGCGGTCATTCAGCCCGAAGCGCTGGGCCGCGACCTGGTGGTTTCCGCGCGCACCGGCTCGGGCAAGACCGTGGCTTTCGGCCTTGCCATCGGGGTGCAGCTGCTGGCCGACGATGCCGCGCTGCCGCCGCCGGGCGCGCCGCTGGCGCTGGTGATCGCGCCGACCCGCGAGCTGGCCTTGCAGGTCAGCCTGGAGCTGACCTGGCTGGTTGCGGGGATGAATCTGCGCATCACCACTTGCGTCGGCGGCATGGACCCGTCGCGCGAACGCCGCGCGCTCTATGCCGGCACGCATATCGTCGTCGGCACCCCGGGCCGCCTGCGCGATCATCTCGAACGCGGCGTGCTCGACCTGTCGGCGCTGCAATTCGCCGTGCTCGACGAGGCCGACGAAATGCTCGACATGGGCTTTCGCGACGATCTCGAGGAAATCCTCGACGCCACCCCCGCTACCCGCCGGACGCTGCTGTTTTCGGCGACCATGCCCAAGCCGATTGTCGCGCTGGCCAAGCGTTATCAGCACGAAGCGCTGCGCATTTCGACCGTCGATGACCAGCAGGGCCATGTCGATATCGTCTATCAGGCGATGGCGGTTTCGCCTTCGGATATCGAAAATGCGGTGATCAACCTGCTGCGCTACCATGAAGCCGAAACCGCGATGCTGTTCTGCGCGACGCGCGACAATGTCCGCCATCTCCACGCGGGACTGGTCGAGCGCGGCTTCACCGCAGTGGCGCTTTCGGGCGAGCACAGCCAGAACGAGCGCAACCATGCGTTGCAGGCGCTTGCGCGACAAGCGCGCGCGGGTCTGCGTCGCCACCGATGTCGCCGCGCGCGGCATCGATGTCGCCTCACTCAGCCTGGTGATCCACGTCGAAGTGCCGCGCGATGCCGAAGTGCTGCAGCACCGCTCGGGCCGCACCGGGCGCGCGGGCAAGAAGGGCACCGCCGTGCTGATCGTGCCCTATCCGCGCCGCCGCCGGGTCGAGATGATGCTGCGCTCGGCGCGGATCGACGCCGAATGGGTCGGCGTGCCGACGCCGGAAATGATCCGCGAGCAGGACCGCGACCGGCTGCTCACGGCCCTGATGGAGCCGATCGAGGCGAGCGAGGAAGAGCGCGAGCTCGCCGCCAAATTGCTGGAAAGCAAGACCCCCGAAGACATCGCATTGGCGCTGGTCCGCGCACACAGCAGCCGCTTGCCGGGCCCCGAGGAAATGATCGATCTCTCCGCCCAGCCGCGAGATAGCGGACAGCGCGAGCCGCATCATCGCCCCGGCTTTGACGATACCGTCTGGTACCGCATGGACATCGGTCGCCGACAGAACGCCGATCCGCGCTGGATCCTGCCGCTGCTGTGCCGCCGCGGCCACATTACCAAGAACGAGATCGGCGCAATCCGCATCGCCGCGACCGAGACCTTCTTCCAGGTGCCCCGCGCCATCGAGGCGAAATTCCGCGCGGCGCTGGCCCGCACGGCGGTTCCCGGCGGCGAGGACGAGAGCGGGATCACCATCGAGCCTTCGCCGGAGACCCCGCGCGAAACTGCGCGCGAAAACCGGCGGACCCGGCCTGAGCCGCAGCAAGAACCCCGGCATGATAATCGCCCTGCTCCGCGCCAGGCATATCGTCCCGAAGCCCAGCCTGCGCTGCGCCCCGAGCCGCGAAGCAATCCGCAAGACGAGGCCGAAGTGCTGCCTCGCCGTCTGCAGGCCGAACGCAGGGAAACGCTGGCTCCCAGGGCCGGGGCGAGTCCGGGCAGTGCACCCTATAAAGCCAAGCCAGCTTTCGGCGCGAAGGCACGGCTCAAGGGCAAGACACCCTTCAGGGGCGGGCCGGGAGGCCAAGGCGGCGGCTTCAAAGGCGGCGGGGGCTCCAAAGGCAAGCCGCACCGCCAGCGATAGCTGTGACATTGCGTAATCGATGTAGCCATCCTCCCGGTTGGTGCGGAGTCGCCGCTGGGGCGCTCCAAAGCAGGAGGATGACCGATGACGATTTCATGCAGGAATGGACGTATCTGACAGAGCCAAGCATGGGTGGGGCGGGCAGTGAGATCGGGTTGCCAGGTGCATTAGAGCGGGGTTATGGTACCAGTTATGGTACCAGGTGCAACAACCCCCAATTTCCGCGCCTCCGCGCGAACCACCCCTTGCTCTGCCATCCCCGCCCGCTAACCTCGCCCCATGCCCCCATCCTCCCCCTACCGCCCCGAATTCGAAGCCGCGCTCCGCCTCTTCGCGCAGGTCAGCGAGGCGATGCATCAACGCGGCCTCCAGCGCCCGATCCTCGTCGGCGGGGCGGCGGCGGAGTTCTGGTCGCGCTCCGCGATCAGCACCGGGGATTTCGATATGTGCACGTTCCGGCAGGATGCGCTGGAGGAGGAAATGCAGCTTGCAGGGTTCGTCAAGCCGTCGGGTGTAGGGCAGTTTCTCAAAGGGTGGGTTCATCCGGGCATCAAGCTGGGCTTCGAAGTGGTTGCCGAGACACCGATGGACGGCGCGTTCGACCGCGATACTTTGGCGCTGGTCGAGAACTTCTGCCCTGACGGCCCATTTGTAGTGATCTCGGTCGAAGACCTGATCGCCGACCGAATGGGCCAATATGCCTCGGGCACGGCGAGCGACCGGATCGATCAGGCGCGGGTGTTGTTCGCACTTCACCCCGATGCCGATATGGCCTATCTTGAGCGCCGTATCCGCGAAGAGACGATGGGCGATCATGGCATCCAAAGCTTGTCCTGAGCCTGCCGAAGGGCGCTTGAAGGCTGATCCTGAGTGGACCGGACGGCGGGTCGATTTCCCGGCGTTCAGCGAAGCTTTGGTCAAACGCCGCGCGGAGCTGGGCGAGCCGGAACTCCCCCGCAACGCCGGCAAGTCCCGCACCCCCGCCAAGCGCGCCCTGCTCGAAGCCATCGAGAAGGCCGGGGGGAAGTGGTGATCCTTTCGGTTGCCTCGCGAGAGGGGTAGACGCAATCCTTCGACAGGCTCAGGATGAGCGGGAGTGTCAGCCAATTCCGGAGCCCCAACCATGTCCCGCCTGCTCGGCAACCCCGCCCACCAATGCTACGTCTACCCGGACTTCGACGCTGCCATCGAGCGCTTTGCCGCCGCCGGGATCGGGCCGTTCTTCAAGCTCGACGAGGCCGGCGGCATGGGCGATTATCGCGGCGAGCAGCATCCGCTGTCGATCACTGTCGCCTTCGTCTATTCGGGCGACTCCTGCATCGAGATCATCACCCCCAAGCCCGGCTGCGTTTCGGCCTATAATGAATTCCTGACGCGCAATCCGCACGGCGGGCTGCACCACATCGCCTATTATTCCGCCGATTTCGACGCGACGCTGGCAATGATGGCCGATGCGGGCAAGCCACTGAACACGGTGGTGGACATGCGCGATCCGGCCACCGGCAAGTCGATCGAGATCTATTGCGAGCCGGTGGGGGTGGACAATCCGGTGCTCTATCAGCTGATGCTGCCCGGCCTGTTCGACGGCTGGTTCGAGACGATGCGGCAGGCGGCGGCGGAGTGGGACGGGACGGACCCGGTGCGCGATGCCCGGCCATCGATGTATGCGGCGATGGCGGCCTTTGCGGAATGATCCGATGACCTCCCCCGCCCGCTACGGCATCCTCACCCCCGGCCTCAGCCTCGCCGGGCCGCCCGAAGCCCACGAGCAGTGGGAACGCGACATCACCCCGGCGGACCTGATCGCCATCGCCGAGGCGGGCGACCGGCTGGGCTACGATCACCTGACCTGCTCCGAACATGTCGGCATTCCGCCCGAGGTCGAGGCGGTGCGCGGCGGGCGCTATTACGATCCGCTCTCCACGCTCGGCTTCCTCGCCGCGCGGACCAGCCGGATCCGGCTGACCACCTATGTGCTGGTGCTGGCCTATTCGCACCCGCTGGAGATCGCCAAGCGCTATGGCACGCTCGACAAGCTCTCGGGCGGACGGGTGGTGCTGGGGCTGGGGGTCGGCTCGCTGCAGCCGGAGTTTGCGCTGCTCGGCCTCGGCGGCGCGGAATTCGCCGAACGCGGCCTGCGCGGCGACGATGCCTTGCGGGCGATCCGCGCGAGCTTCGGGCGGCGGTCGCCGGAGTATCACGGCGAATATTACGACTTCTCCGGCTTCATCATCGATCCCTGCGGGGTGCAGACGGACGTGCCGTTCTGGATCGGCGGACGCTCGCGCCGTTCGCTGCGCCGCGCGGTCGAGCTGGCCGAGGGCTGGATGCCGTTCGGCCTGTCCGCCGCCGAGCTGACCGCGATGATCGCCGCCGCCCGCGATACTCCGGCCTGGGCAGCGCGCAGCAAGCCGCTCGAGCTGGTGCTGCGCCACGAAGGGCGGATCGATCCGCTGGGCGAGCCAGGCAAGGCGGCCGAGACAATCGGCAGCTTCTTCGCGCTGGGCGCGACAAGGTTCGGGGTCACTCTCGCCGCCAAATCGCGCGGAGAATATCTCGAGCAGCTGGAGGCGCTGGCCGTCCTGAAAATCTAGAAAATTGGGAGAGCAGACCATCGGCAATGAACCGACCGCATTAGGCCGCCGCACCGCGCTCGCCCTCATCGGCGCGGGCACCGCCGCCAGCTTGCCGGGCTCCGCTCTCGCCAAATCCGTCCGCTCCCGCCCGCTCCCCTGGATGGCCAGCCCCGAGCAGATCTGGGCCGAGCGGATCGTCCTGCGGCTCTCCGCCGATCCGGCTATCCGGCGCATCCAGGCGATCCCGCCGGGTCTGACGGGCGACGGGCTGATCCGCGAGTTGCGGGTGGCGGCAAGGGCAGCGGGGTATAATTCGCGGGCGTTGTGAGGCGGCCAGACAAGTTGACAAATCAATTTTTATAGCTACATAAAATCGCAATGCAGATCGAGTTCGATCCGGACAAGGACGCCGCGAACATTGCCAAGCATGGCGTGTCGCTGGCCCGGGCGGCCGATCTGGAAGTGCTGGCCTATGTCGAGGATCGCCGCTTCGCCGAACCGCGTTTCCGGCTCTATGGCGAGATCGACGGCGAGGCCTATTGCCTGGCGGGCACCGATCGCGACGGCGTGATCCGCGTGATCGGCCTGCGCCGCGCCCATGCCAAGGAGATGCGCCGCCATGTCACGTAAACCGGCCCCCAAAAGCCTTCCGATCGTGTTCGATGAAGACAATCCCGAATGGACCGAAGCCGATTTCGCGGCGGCGAAGACGGGGGATGCCATTCCGGCGCATATTCTTGAGGCTTTTCCGCGAGGGCGCGGGCGGCCGAAGGGTTCGGCCAAGCAACTGGTCAGCCTGCGCATCGATCGCGATGTGCTGGAACGCTTCCGCGCGGGCGGGCCGGGCTGGCAGTCGCGGATCAACGAGGCTTTGCGGAAGGCGGCGGGGTGAAGCCGTGCCGAATATCCAAATCGACGAACTTCACGAATTGGTTTGCTGTGCTTGTAAGCTAGCGGGCGGAATCAGGTGCGAGGCGCTGCTTCAACCCCAGGAGGGGCAACGGATCGCCGACATCCTTTTCCCAGACGACCGCACAATTGTAGAAGTCAAATCACTTACTGTAGATCGCGATGAATTGCGAAGTGCTCGCCTTTCATTGGGGAAAAAATACAAGGAATGGGCAGATCGAGGTGAAGTTCCGCCAATCACTGGTGAAGCACGAGTCCGGGTTGGCGATCTTCCTCGTCCACTAGCACTTGAACTCATGGCAATCCAAGGCAAGCGTATTCGCGCGGAGCTAACGCATGCAAACGCTCAGATCAGACAAACTGCAGCTAGGATGGACTGGCAAGATTCTAAGGGTCTAGTGGTTTTCGTAACACCGGCCCATTTCTCGACGTCAGCTGAGATCATTGGATCAATTTGCACTCAGGCCCTGCAAAATGCATCGCTTCGATCGATAAATGGCGTCGCCATATTCGAAACTTGGACCAAGCCGAGATTTATCACCGGCACGCATGATGATGATGCGTCCGGTCACTAGTGTTGGTCGAATTCCACCTTCAATAGAATTGATTCATAATATGAGGATTCCAGTTTGCGGGCCTAACTGAAAGGATAACCAAGGCGCAACATGTCGTATTTCTTTTGGACTAAACTTCCGAACTACACGCCCAATGCAATTTGGCTCAATCCAACCGCATCACCCACCCATGCTTATCCTCCGCCTCGCCGCGCTGGATCGCCACCAGCCGCGCCTTCAGCCGCCCGGTCAGCTGCCCCGGCCCGCCCGAACCGATGGTAAACTCCCCGTCATGCCCGGCAACCTTGCCCACCGGCGTCACCACCGCCGCCGTGCCGCAGGCGAAGGTTTCGACCAGTCTTGCCCGAGGCCGCGTCCTCGCGCCACTGGTCGAGGCTGTAGCGTTCCTCGCGGACCTCCAGCCCTTCCTCGCGGGCCAGCCGCAGGATCGAATCGCGGGTGATGCCGGGCAGGATCGTGCCGGTCAGCGGCGGGGTGATCAGGCTGCCGTCGGCGAAGGCGAAATAGAGGTTCATGCCGCCCAGCTCCTCGATCCACTTGTGCTGCTCGGCATCGAGGAAGACGACCTGGTCGTGGCCGCGGGCGATGGCTTCGGCCTGGGGGACCAGGCTGGCGGCGTAGTTGCCGCCGCATTTGGCCGCGCCGGTGCCGCCGGGCGCGGCGCGGGTGTATTGGCTGACCCAGATCGACACGGCGGGCGCGCCTGATTTGAAGTAGTTGCCCGCCGGGCTGGCGATGACGAGAAATTTGTACTGCTTGGCCGGCCGCACGCCGAGGAAGGCCTCGGTGGCGATCATGAAGGGGCGCAGATAGAGCGAGCCGCCCTCGACCGAGGGAAACCAGTCGCGGTCGGCGGCGACCAGCTGGCGCACGCTCTCGATGAACAGCGCCTCGGGCAGGGCAGGCATGGCCAGCCGCTCGGCCGACTGGTTGAACCGCGCGGCATTGGCCTGGGGGCGGAACAGGGCGATGCCGCCGTCCTGCTGGCGGTAGGCCTTGAGGCCTTCGAAAATCTCCTGCGCATAATGCAGCACCGCTGCGGCGGGATCGAGCGCGATGGGTGCGCGCGGGCCGACGGTGGCGTCATGCCATGCTCCAATGCCATCAGCACCTTCGTCCCATGCGATCTGCACCATATGGTCGGAGAAATTGGTGCCGAAGCCCGGATTGGCGAGGATTTCCGCCCGCGTTGCCGCCGGGGTCGGGGCGGGGTGCGGCAGGCGGGTGAATTCGAGCTCAGTTGCGGCAGTCGTCGCCATCTTTCGGGCATCCCTCATTCGCGTTTCGCGCCGATTGAACAAATATTACACAACCAGCAATTGAAAAGACATAAATGGCAAGTGCAGTTTCTGCATCTGGCGATAGGTCGGATTTGCCGGAGAGGAAAGGGGGAAGGGAGGTTCACACGAAGACACGAAGATGGTGCGCAAGGCTGCGAAGCCGTTTCATTGTTGTAAAGCTGAGCGCGTGGGCGAGGCTGAAGGCTTGCGGTGCAGCGCGACATCTTCGTGTCTTCGTGTGAATCATTCCCGCTCAACCTGGCGGATATGAGAAGGGCCGCAGGGGTCAATCCCCTACGGCCCTTCGCATGGTCAGCGGCAGGAAGCGCCGCTCACGAAGCCTCTATCGCTGTATGGCCCCAAAAAACTTGAGGGAATGTCAGCAATAATGCTCCGCGTTGCGGATATCCGACCTCTGTGCTGAACCATGAGACATCGGATCACCTCCTTTCGCGCTGTTGAGCCAGGTTGGACGGCGCGACATTAGAGCCTCGCCGCCCTGCCCTATGTGTGAATCATTCCGCGCTGCACAACAAGTCTTGCAGAAAATTATTTTGTTGTCAGAATTGGGCATTCGCGCCGGTGCGATTTGGGGGCCGGAAGCGGCTCAGCGGCAATCCTCGATCACCCGGCTCACTTCCGGCCAGCTCGGCAGATAGAGCGTCGGCAGCCCGGCTGTCTCCACCGCGAAGCGGCCGCGGCTGAAGGCCATGGCATCGAGCACGCTGTCGCGTGCGGGCAGGGTCAGGGCGATCACCGGCGGCGGACCGGCGACGCCCAGCCCGCTGAGCGGGCGGTTGCCGAACGAGCTGACGAGGGTCATCGGCACTTGCCCGTCGGCGATGCCGGGGCGGATCAGGGTGACGACGGCGGCGTCGCGGTTGCAGCTCAGCACCAGCACACCTGCCGAATCCGGGCCGCCGAAGCGCGCGACCGAGCGGCTGCCTTCCATCGCCCAGCGCCAGGTGCCCGGCGTGATCGGCGCATCGCGCCAGTCGAGCGCGGTGGGCGGCAAGGGCGGCAAGGGCGGCGGCGGAAGGGGGCGAGGGGAGGGCGCGGGAGCGGGAGAAGGCGCAGGCTTCGGCGCAGGCGGCGGCGCCTGCTTCTGCGAACAGCAGGTGGCGAACGCCAGAATGACGGTGCCCATGGCGATCAGGCCGAACTGCCGGGCGCGATTTGCCTTCATCGGCTCCCTATGGGATTAGTCGGCGTTTCCGGCAACCCCGCTAAGTCCATGTCCAGCATCGAAAACAAACGACCCGCCGCCGCCAAGGCCGCCAAGCAGCGCGCCGACCAGCTGCTGGTCGCGCGCGGCCTGGCCGAAAGCCGCGCCCGCGCGCAGGCGCTGCTGCTGGCCGGCCTGGTGTTCTCGGGCGCCACGCGGATCGCCAAGGCGGGGCAACTGCTGGCCGGGGATGCGCCGCTGGAAGTGCGCGGGCGCGATCATCCCTGGGTGTCGCGCGGCGGGGTCAAGCTGGCGCATGCGCTCGATCATTTCGGGCTCGATCCGGCGGGGGCGGCGGCGATGGACATCGGCAGTTCGACCGGCGGCTTCACCGATGTCTTGCTGAGCCGGGGCGCGGCGAGGGTATTCGCGGTCGATTCGGGCACCAACCAGCTCGCCTGGAAGCTGCGCCAGGACCCGCGCGTCACTGTGCTGGAGCAAACCAGCGCGCGGCTGCTGACGCCGGACATGATCGATGCGCCGTGCCATTGGGTGGTCTGCGACGCCAGCTTCATTTCTCTCCACAAGGTTCTCGAAGTCCCGCTGCGGCTCGCCGCGCCGGAGTGTCGCCTCGTCGCGCTGATCAAGCCGCAATTCGAGGTGGGCAAGGGCGAAGTCGGCAAGGGCGGGGTGGTGCGCGATCCTGTTCTGCATGCGCGGGTTTGCGCCGATGTGCGCGCGTGGCTGGAGGACAGCGGCTGGACTGTGCAGGGAATTGTGGAAAGTCCCATTACGGGACCGGAAGGGAACATCGAATTCTTGATTGCCGCGCGGCGGGGGGACTAGCGCCATTGCCACCGCTGCCAACGCCAGCCAAATAAACTAACAGGTTCGCGATGCACGATTTCGAGGGTAGTTTTCCAATGACCGAGCTTGCCTCCCCCGGACAATTGCGCGCCGGCCTGCTGCGCTGGGCGCTGTTTCTGGTGCCGGGGGTGGTGCTGCTCGGGTTCCTGTCCAGCGCCTTCTCGGGCAGCGGGCCGGGCAATCCCTGGTTCGATGCGCTGGTCAAGCCGGCGATCTATCCCCCGCCGCAGGCCTTCGGCATCGTCTGGACGGCGCTGTATGCGATGATGGGGCTGGCGATGGCGATTATCATGGCGGCGCGCGGCGCCTGGGGGCGGCGGCAGGCGGCGATCGCTTTTGTTGTCCAGCTGCTGCTCAACCTCGCCTGGTCGCCGCTGTTTTTCGGGGCGCACCAGATGACCTGGGCGCTGGTGCTGCTTGGCGTGCTGGTGGTGGCGGTGATGGTGACGATCTACTTTTTCTGGCGGGTGCGGCCGCTGGCGGCCTGGCTGATGGCGCCCTATCTGGCGTGGATCCTGTTTGCTTCGCTGCTCAATTATGAGTTCCTCGCGGCGAATCCCAATGCGGACGGCCGTGAGGGCGCCCCATCGACGCAGCGCTTCGAGCTCTGACGCTTGCGAAAACCGGCGGCATCGCCCATTTACGGGCGATGCAGAGTGAAAACCCCCTGATCGCCGATTTCGTCAAGCTGATGAACGCCGCCGCCGGCACGCTGGCCGGCATGGGCCGCGAGGCGCGCGAGGGCGCGCGCGAGCGCATGCGCGAAGCGATGGGCGGACTGGATTTCGTCAGCCGCGAGGAATTCGACGCGGTCAAGGCGATGGCGGCCAAGGCGCGCGAGGAAGCCGAGGCGCTGAAGGTGCGGGTCGCGGCGCTTGAGGCGGCGACCAAGGCCAAGGCCAAGAAGTAGCGCGACTTTTTTGGAGTTGGCGAGCGGGCAGTTGCCCGATTGCGCTCCTTCGCTCGATTCATTACGCACCGCTCCGATGCCGGGAGCCCCTTCACACCAGCGCGATCCGATGGTCTGGTGCGTGTTGATCGCGCTCGGGTTTCTCGCGCTTGTCTGGCACCGGCTGGGCATTCCTTCGAAAATCTATTTCGACGAAGTCCACTACGTGCCCGCCGCGCGCAAGCTGCTGGCGATGGAGGCGGTCAACACCGAACATCCGCTGGTTGGCAAGGAAATCCTCGCCGCCGCGATCTGGCTGCTCGGCGACAGGCCGCTGAGCTGGCGGATACCCTCGGCGCTGTTCGGCGCTTTCGGCCTGTTCGCCTTTGGCCGCACGATCTGGTGGGCGAGCGGTCGGCGCTTTGCCACGCTGGCCGCGATGGGCCTGCTGGCCACCGGTTTCGCCTGGTACATCCAGAGCCGCATCGCCATGCTCGACATGTTCATGGCGACGTTTGCGATGGCGGCGCTGTGGCAGCTTGCCCGCGCGGCGCACTTGCCCGCCGCCAGGGCGCGCTGGCGGCTGGCGGCGGCGGGTGTGCTGCTGGGGCTGGCGCTGGGGGCCAAGTGGAGCGTGGCGACGGTCGCGATGCTGCCGGGCCTCGCCTTCCTCGCCTATCGCCTGCGCGATCATGGCCGGCGGTTCCTGGTCGAGAGCGCCACCCGGCCGATACAAGGCATCTCGCTGTGGGAGGCGGCATGGTGGCTGGGAGGTGTTCCGGTGGCGCTCTATTGGCTGACCTACTGGCCGGCATTCTGCTACCCCAAAAACCCGACCGACCCGCTCGCGCCCATCGCCTGGCACCGCTACATGATCGAGCTGCAGGACAGCGTGAAGCAGCTCCACACCTATCGCAGCACCTGGACCGATTGGATCATCAACCGGCGGGCGGTGTGGTATCTCTATGAGCAGGTCGATGGCGCCCAGCGCGGGGTGCTGCTGATCGGCAATCCCTTCACCATGCTGGCGGGGCTGCCCGCAGTGCTATGGTGCCTGTGGGCCGGGCTGTGGCGGCGGCGGAACGATGCACTGGCCTTCGCCCTGCTCTACCTCGCGGCGATGGGGCTGTGGGTGTTCAACAGCAAGCCGATCCAGTTCTATTACCACTATCTTTTGCCCGGCGCCTTTCTGCTGGCCTGCCTCGCGCTGGCGCTCGATGCGATCTGGCGGCGGGGCGGGAACTGGCGCTGGCTGCCGCTCGCCGCGTTGGCGGCTTCGGCGTCGCTGTTCGCCTGGTTCTATCCGATCCTGTCGTCGGCGCGGCTGCACGCCGGAAAGATGGCGTTCAACGAATGGATGTGGCTGGATAGCTGGCGCTAAGCGCCTGTCCGCTATTCGGGTTGCTTCGCGCGGCTGCCGCCGCCGAAGATCGTCGGACGGCGGCGCTTGGTCCTGGGCTGCTCGGCCTGGACCGGAGCTGCGCCAGTTACGGTCTGGCCGGACTGGTCCTGGCCATAATACCCCTGCGGTGCACCGGTCTGGGCATAGGCTGGCTGTCCCGCCGAGGCCTGATAGCCCGCGCTTTCGCTTCTCGCGCTGCGGCGGCCGCCAAAGATCGTCGGGCGGTAGCTGGCAGTTTGCGTTCCGGCATATTCCGGCACGCAGGCGCCCGATGAACTGCCGCCGCCGAAGATGGTCGGCCTGCTCGCCTTGCAGCGCATTTGCGCGGTCGATGCCACGCAAGGCTGCGTGCTCGCCCTGCCGCCAAAGATGACCGGCCGCCGCGTGCCGCATTGCCCGGGCTGGGCGGTGCTGACCGATTGATCGCCGGACGGCGCATCCTGCGCCTGAGCCGGAGTCGAAATCATGGCGGGAGCAAGGAGCAGCAAAGCAAATTTGCGGGACATGTCTATCACCTTCGGGGAGGGGCGGCCGCAGCGGCGCCCTTGGCCGATTCGATAGCGCTTTCGGGTGGCGAAGGCAAATGAGACGGCAGGCCTGCCGCAGTCCGGCTTGCGGCTAATACTTGCCCCAGACGAATTTCGAACTCAGCGCGAAATTCCACACCGAGCCGATGACGATGCCGGCGATCGCCGAGGGATAGGTGTGGAACCCCATCCTCACCAGCACCGCCGCCGCGCCGACATTGGCGAGCAGGCCGACCGAGCAGGTCAGTGCGAACTTGGCCCAGCCGCGCGTCAGGGCGGCGGTGCCGCGCAGCCGCTTGTCGGCATAGGTCAGCTCGTTGTTGAGGATGAAGTTGAACGTCATCGCGACAACCGCCGCAGTGGTCTGGGCGAAGATGAAGTCGGTCTCGGCGGTCCAGTTGTGGTAGATGAACTGCTCGCCCAGCAGCTGCAATACTGTGGCCAGCACCGCCATATGCACAACCACGCCCATGCCGCCGATCGTGCCGAACAGCGCGAAGCGGGTGGGAATGATCCGGCCCAGCCATTTGTCGTAAAGCCCGACGAGGAATTCGAACACCACCGTGCGGTCGAGCTTGCTTTCGCCAGCCTCGCGCGCGGCGAAGGCCATCGGGAAGTCCCTGACCCGCAGCGGCTCATCGACTGTCGCGAGGATATCCAGCAGGATCTTGAAGCCGACCCCCGAAAGCCGGTGGGCATCGTTGCGCAGGACTTCGGCCTTGAGCAGGAAATAGCCGCTCATCGGATCGCTGAGCGTGACGCCGGTGACTTTGCGGGCGATGGCGTTGGCAAGGCCCGAAGCCTTGACCCGGTCCGGCCGGTTCCACGCCTCGGTGCTCGCCCCCTCGGCAAAGCGCGAGGCGACCGCGACGTCGCATTCGCCGCCTGCGACCGCCGCCAGCATGGCAGGCAGCAGCGCGGGATCGTGCTGGAGGTCGGCATCCATCACCGCGACATGCGGGGCCGAGGTCGAGAGCATGCCCTCGATCGCCGCCGAGGCGAGGCCGCGGCGGCCGATGCGCTGGATCACCCGGATGCGGGGGTCCTCGAGGTTGATCGCGCGGGCTTCGTCGGCAGTGCCGTCGGGGCTGTTGTCGTCGACGTAGATCGCTTCCCAGCGGATGCCGGCGAGCGCGGCATCGAGCCGCGCCACCAGCGGGCGCAGATTGGCGCGCTCGTTATAGGTCGGCAGGACGATGGCGAGTTCGAGCGGCTGCGCGCCCGCACTTGCCGCCCGTTCCAGCTGCGCATGCGTCATGTCCATGCCGCCGGGCATTATATGGTAAACCTGTAAGAAATCTTAGCGCGCATCACAGCCGGGCCAGCACCGCGTCGCCGATCTCGCGGGTGCCGGCGCTGCCGCCAAGATCGCGCCCGAGGACGCCGTCGGCGAGCGCCTGCGCCACCGCCGCCTCGATCCGCGCCGCCTCGGCTTCCTTGCCGAAGCTGTGGCGCAGCAGCATCGCGCCCGAGAGGATCTGCGCCATCGGATTGGCGACGCCCTGGCCGGCGATGTCGGGCGCGCTGCCGTGGATCGGCTCGTAAAGCCCCTTGGTCCCTTCCGCCATCGTCGCCGAGGCGAGCAGGCCGATCGAGCCGACGCACATGCTGGCCTGGTCGGACAAGATATCGCCGAACATGTTGCCGGTGACGATGGTGTCGAACTGGCCCGGATTCTTGACCATCTGCATCGCCGCATTATCGACATAGAGGTGGCTGAGCTCGACCTCGGGATAGTCTGCGGAAACCTCGATCACCACGTCGCGCCACAGCTGCGAGGTATCGAGCACATTGGCCTTGTCGACCGAGCACAGCCGCTTCTTGCGGCCCATCGCCGACTTGAAGCCGACATGGGCGATGCGGCGCACTTCGTCCTCGGCGTAGGACATCAGGTCGAAGCCCTGGCGGCGGCCGTCCGGGAGCGTGCGGATGCCCTTCTCGCCGAAATAGACGTCGCCGTTCGATTCGCGCACGATCAACAGGTCGATCGGCGCGGCGATCTCATGCCGCAGCGTCGACATGTCTTCCAGCCCCGGATAGACCTTCGCGGGCCGCAGATTGGCGAACAGGCCCAGTTCCTTGCGCAGGCCCAGGATCGCCTGCTCGGGGCGCAGGTGGCGCTCGAGGTGGTCGCAGCCGAAATCGCCGACCGAGCCGAACAGGATTGCGTCGCAGGCATGGGCGACTTCGAGCGTGGCTGGTGGCAGCGGGTGACCGTGTTTGCGCCAGGCCATGGCGCCGACGTCGCCCTCGATCAGCTCCATGTCGTTGAGGCCCAGCGCTTCGAGCACGCGGACGGCTTCCTGCGTCACTTCGGGGCCGATGCCGTCGCCTGCGAAAACCGCGATCTTCATGTAATCCGCTATCCTTCGATTTCAGCCATCAATTCTGGCCAGCCGCTCGCGCAGCAAGTCGCGCGACGCCATAACATCGCTTCGCCGTTCGGCAAGCGGGTAGCGCGCCAGGGCCTGGCCGAGCCGGTCGAAGCTGCGGAGCAGGGCGGGCCAGTCCTCCGTCTCCGGGCGGGCGACCGGCTCGCCATAGCCCAGCTCGCGCAGCAGCAGCGCCTCATAGGACATCAGCCCCATCATCCAGCCGCGCGCCGAAGGCGCGGCGCAGATCGCGTCGAGCAGGGCGGCGAGGGCCTGGTGCAGCGCGGGGTAGGCGTGGCGCTCGGGCAGGGTGCTGGCGGTGAGCACTGTCGCCCAGCTTATTGCGGCGGCGGGCAGCGGCTCGCTCAGCCACGGCCCCCGGCTGGCGGTGAGTTCGAGCCGGGCCGCGGGAAGCTGCGCACCTGGCCGGGCGGTGAGCTCGGCATCGACCAGATTGCCCGGGATCAGCACCGGCCGCAGCTGCCGCCCGCGCCCGCCCGCGACATAGCCGGCGATCAGGCCATGCTCCGCCGTCAGCAGCCGGACGATGACCCCGGTCTCGCCGTGGGTGCGGGTGGCGCAGACGATGGCGGGCGCGCGCAGATGCATCGGCGCGGTGTGGCGCGGGGAAGGGCGGGAGGCAAGCGTATCGCTTGCCCCGTGCGCCGCCCGCTCCTAAAGCCCGCGCCATGAAACGCGACACCGGACAGAACCGCTCGATCACCTCGAAATGGCGCGCCGCCACCCGCGCCGTGCGCGGCGGCACCTGGCGCAGCGAGCAGGGCGAAACCAGCGAGGCGCTGTTCGTCAACTCGGGCTATTCGTTCGAGGATGCCCATACGCCGGCTGCCCGCTTCGCCGGCGAAGAGCCGGGAATGACCTATGGCCGCACCCAGAACCCGACCGTGCAGATGCTGGAAGAACGCATCGCGCTGATGGAGGGGGCCGAGGCTTGCCGGGCGCAGGCATCGGGAATGGCGGCGATGAGCGCGGTCATGCTGTGCCAGCTTTCCGCCGGCGATCACATGGTCGTCGCCCGCGCCCTGTTCGGCCCGACCCGCTGGGTGACCGACAATCTGCTGCCGCGCTTTGGCATCGAGGTGACGCCGGTCGATGGCCGCGATTTCGATGCCTGGAAGGCCGCGATCCAGCCCAACACAAAGATGTTCTACTTCGAAACGCCGTCCAACCCGACGATGGATATCGTCGACATCGCGGCGGTCTGCGCGCTGGCCCGCGAGCACGGCATCGTCAGCGTCTGCGATAACGCCATGGCCAGCCCGGCCTTGCAGCGTCCGCTGGAACTGGGCGCCGACATCGTCGCCCATTCCGCGACCAAGCTGATGGACGGGCAGGGGCGGGTTCTGGCCGGCGCGATCGCCGGATCGGCGGATTTCATCGATAACAAGCTCTTGCCGTTTCAGCGCAACACCGGGCCGATCCTGTCGCCGTTCAACGCCTGGGTTATCCTGAAGGGCCTCGAGACCCTGCATCTGCGCGCCAATGCCCAGGCGGACAATGCGCTGGCGGTCGGCAAGTTCCTCGAAAGCAGGGTGCCGCGCATTCTCCACCCCGGCCTGCCGAGCCATCCGCAACACGAATTGGCCATGCGGCAGATGAGCAAGCCCGGCTCGGTGTTTTCATTCGAGATCGATGGCGGGCGCAAGGGGGCTCACGCCTTTCTTGACGCGCTGGAGCTGATCGATATTTCGAACCACTTCGGCGATACCAAGACGCTGCTCTGCCACAATGCCTCGACCACCCATTCGAGCCTGTCGGAGGAAACCCGGCTGGCGATGGGCGTCACGCAGAACCTGGTGCGGATCAGTGTCGGGCTGGAAGATCCGGCAGACCTGATCGAGGATCTGGATCGGGCCTTGCGGCAAGTGGGATTGTAGGCGGGATCCCTCCGGACGAGCCGCATTGCCCTCTTCCGCCGCCGCCGCTATGCGCCCGGCAATAAGCAACGTTTCGGGGTAAGAGGAATGGCTGGCAGTCTCGCAGGGAAGGTCGCGCTGGTCACTGGCGCATCTTCGGGCATCGGCGCGGCGGCGGCGGTCGCCATGGCGGCGGCGGGGGCCAGCGTGGCGATCTCGGCGCGGCGCAAGGACCGGCTGGGCGAGCTGGCAGCACGGATCGAGGCTGCGGGCGGCAAGGCGCTGGCGCTGCCCGGCGACATGGCGGTGGAGGCCGAGGCGATCGCGGCGGTGGAAGATACCGTCAAGGCGCTGGGCCGGATCGACATATTGATCAACTCGGCCGGGATCATGCAGGCCGGCGGCATCGAAGGCGCCGATCTCGACGAATACCGCAAGGTGATCGACATCAATCTGCTCGCCACCGTCTATACCTGCAAGGCGGCGATCCCGCATATGCTCGGCCAGGGCGTCGGCGACATCATCAACATCTCATCGCTGGCGGGCCGCAAGGGCGGGCCGGAGACCAATGCCTATTCGGCCAGCAAGCACGCGGTCAACGCGATGACCAACGGCATGCGGCAGGAGCTGGGCGACCGCAACATCCGGGTCAGCTTCCTGATGCCCGGCGCGACCGAGACCGAAGTCGCCAGCGGCATCAGCAATCCCGCCTGGCGCGAGGCGATCGCCAAGCATGTTTCGAAGGAAGGCGCGGTCAAGGCTTCGGAAATCGGCGACACGCTGGTGTTCATGCTATCGCTGCCGCGCAATGTGAACATATCCGAGATTTCGGTGCGCCCGACAATCGATACGACGGCCTAGGATGATGCGAAGGGCAAGCATGGCCCCCCAAAACCGACTATGCTGAGCTTGTCGAAGGGCCGCCTTTTCCTTCGAGCAGTCGCGTTTGACGCACGAAGAAAAGGACAGTGCTTCGACAAGCTCAGCATAGTCGGATTTGGGATAAAGTCTGACATTGATTGATAGATCGCACTGGAGAGAGACAATGGCTGGAAGACTTGAAGGCAAGATCGCCGTGATCACCGGCGCCGGTTCGGGCATGGGCAAGAGCATGGCCGAGATTTTCTCCGCCGAGGGCGCGCGGCTGGTGCTGGCCGATATCAGCGGCAATCAGGATGCGGTCGCCGCCGCGGTCAACGCCGCGCATGGCGGCGCCGGCAACGAGCCCGTCGCGGTCGGCGTCCACTGCGATGTCTCCAGCGAGAGCGATGTCCAGAACATGATCGCCGCCGCCGAAAACACCTTCGGCAGGCTCGATATCCTGTGCAACAACGCCGGTTTCGGCGGGCCGATGGCGCCGCTGCACGAACAGACGCTGGAAGTTTGGGACAAGGTCCACAACACCAATATCCGCGGCGTGTTCCTCGGCATGAAATACGGCATCACTTCCATGCTGAAGAGCGGCGGCGGGGCGATCGTCAACACCGGCTCGGCCTCGGGCGTGGTCGGCTGGAAGCATCACGGCGTCTATGGCTCGGCCAAGGCCGGGGTCCATCATCTGACCAAGATCGCCGCGCTCGACTATTCGGACAGGAACATCCGCTGCAATTCGATCGCTCCGGGCACGATGTGGACCGGGCTGGTCGAAATGTCGAAGACCCACGCTGAGCCGCCCAAGGACGTGTTCACCCTCGCCGGCATCCCGCTGGGCCGCTGGGGCCTGGCGCGCGACATCGCCAATGCGGCGCTCTATCTGGCCAGCGACGAATCGGCCTATGTCACCGGCGTGACCATTCCGGTCGATGGCGGCTATTGCATCGGCTTCTCCGGCATGGGCGCCGAGCGCCCAGGCGTAACGACGGTTAATACCGACGGGAGCTGACCGATAGGTTTGCAGTATATCTTTGGCGGATTTGCAATCGCGCCGCAGGTAAGTTTAAATAGAGCCTGAAGATATACGACTGTAATAATGCAGTCTTGAAACGGGACATATTAATAACCCTATTGTGGCTGGGCCGCAATAGGGTTAATAATGCGTCAACGAAGAGTCGTGTGTAGCCGGTCCGTCCGGCGTCGAACGGCCAGAACAATTCGGGCGCGAGCTTAAGCGAAGCCTTTTCAGGCGGCTGCGACCCAGGACCACTTGACCGAACTGTCCCCAGGCCAGCCGCTCCACTTGCAGGAGTTGCGACATGGCTACCATCACCCTCGGATCCCGCTACGTCATCGACGAAACCGCCGCCCTGCAGAACTTCGCGCTGGGCGCCAACTCCCCGTCGGTGGGCGATGCCGACTTCAACGTCAGCACCCTGCCCGCCGCCTTCAAGTCCCGCCTCGACTGCGATCGATGCGAGCTACCTGGCCTTCGCCACGGCCAATGGCATCGCCCAAAGCGCGGCGGCGTCATCCAGGTGACCAGCCCGGGTCCGATCGAATCGCTGGTGCTGGCGGATTCGGCCAACGGCACGCTCAATGGCGACCCGGCGATCAGCACCGGCGGCAGCCCGATCCTCACCCTCGGCCGGCAACCAAGTCTTCCTCTACGTCGATCCGGTCAATCCGCTCGTCGTATTCGGCCGCGAGGGCAACGGCGCCGCGCCGCCAGCCGATCCAGCCACCGCCAATGTCGTTTTCGCGATCTACCTCGAAGCCAGCGGCCTCAACACCACCACTGTCAACGCCAAGCTGTGGACGGTGCTCTTACGAGCCGATCCGGCATTCGACGGGCGATCCCGACGAGGTGGTCGATCTCGGCAACTCGATCCAGGTCGGCGCGCCCGGCGACCTGGTGATCAACATCGGCACGTTGGCTTCGGGCCAGACGCTGTTCGGCTCGTTCGGCGATCCCAAGGATGCCGACGCGGATGCCGAAATCGCGGTGATCGTGATTGCCAGGGAAGGCAGCGACAGCGATACCGTCAACACCAGCCAGGGCGGTGGCAAGATCACCATCGGGATCGGCAACCAGCACATCGATCCCGGCGACGGCGCCTGGTTCACCTTCGCCACCGGCATGACCGGAACGACCACCAACCAGGGCGTCAAGCTGCCATCGGCCGGCGCCAACGAGGCCAATGGCGAGGACAAGATCGTCTTACGATGGTTTCTACGGATCGTCCGGCGCTTCGTTCAAGATTGTCCAGATTCAGGGCGGCGGCAACAATCCCAAGACCAATGTGACGATATCGGCGTGGCTTGAAGACCGCAGCAGTCGTAGCCACGCCGCCAAACTCGCAAGGCGATGTCTTCGTCAGCGAGCTTGGCAACGACAGCCAGGTCAAGATCCTGGTGAGTTCGGTCAAGGTGACACTCAACGGCGCCGATATCACCGCCAGCGTCGGCAAGGCCCAGGCAGCCGATGGCCTGGGCGTGGTTCTCACCGGCGTGCCCAACGACGCCACCGTGCGCTACCTCACGGTCGATGCCCAGGGCAACACAGCGCTGCATAACCGCATGCTGATCGAGAACGTCGATGGCAACGGCTTCGACATTGGCGGCTTCGGGCTGGTTGGCCCGCCGGCCTTCACCGCGATCGGCCAGCTTATCGGCTTTGGCGACGATGGCCCGGCCGCCTCGATCGCGCTGACCGGCAATGAGGCGGTGACCGACGAATCGACCGGCGCCAACGCCAGCGACACCGGGCTCGCCGCGCCGAACGACGAAGGCGCGCTCACCCCGTCGCTGGTCCCGGCGGCAGCCCGCCTGATCGGCTACGACCAGGCCAATGTCGTCACCACCGCCGGCACCGGCGCCGGCACCGATGGCGGCGCCAGCAGCGTGACGCTGGAGCTTGGCGCCAACACCGATAGCGGCCTCACCACCACAGACGGCACCGCCATCGCTCTGGTCAAGGAAGGCAGCATCGTTGTCGGCCGTGCGGCCGGCGAGGCGATCTTCGCGATATCCATCAACGCCAGCGGCCAGGTAACGGTCGAGCAATACGACTCGATCCGGCACACGCCCGGTCGGCACCTTCGACGACGTCGCGCGGATCGCGGCAGGGCGGCTGTTCGCCAAGGTTTCGGCCACCGACGGCGATACCGACGCGGCCAGCCAGCAGATCGACATCGGCCAGAAGATCGGCATGGAGGACGACGGGCCGGGCGGATCGCTCGCGCTCAAGGCGGTGTTCCTGATTGCCGATGAAAGCGTCGGCTCCGACCTGGCCGATGCCAACGCCTTCGACGAGAATGGTCAGGGCGCCGGGGTGATCGGCTATGCCACGCTTTCCGGCGAGGCGCTGTTCACCAAGTCCAGCGATTTCGGCGAAGACGAGGAAGGCGCCACCGCGCTGTTCTCGCTGCGGATCAACAACGTCAACACGGCGCTCAAGGACAGTGTCTCCGGCCAGACCGTGACCTTGGCCTTCGCTGCCGGGAGCACCACCACGGTGATAGGCAGCGCGGCAGGGCAAGAGGTGCTGCGCATCGCGATCGATGCCGCCAGCGGCGCGGTGACCATGACGCAATACCGCGCGGTGCAGCATACCAATGTCACCAACACCGACGAGGAACTGACCGCCGCGCTTGGCAGCAATGTGCTCTACGCGGTCTACACCGTCACCGATGGCGACAGCGACAAGGTCAACCCCGAAGTCGATCTTGGCGCCATCACCAAGATCGAGGACGATGGACCCAAGCTTACCGATGCCACCTTCAACGATCTGACCATTGGCAATGCGCCCAACACCACGGTCAGCGACAACACCGTCAGCGCCGACGTCGGCAGCGACGCGAAGGCGGTCTGGTCGATCGTCGATGCGCCGGGCGACGTCGGAACCGGCGCGACCGGTTTCCGCTGGAATTATGCCGATTCGAGCGGCGACGGGATCGCCGATACGAACAAGGTCGTCGGCACGCTGGATGGCGTCTCGCTCTATTCGCTGTTCGTCGATGCGGACGGAACCTACGACTTCACTTTGCTCAGCGCGCTGAAGGGCACCGACCTCAAACTCGACACCAGCGACATCAAGGCCGGCGGACCCGATACCAACTTCATCGACGTCGGCGCGCTTAACAGCACGGACTTCGTGAAGATCTCGGGCTTTTTCGATGCCGACGGCCCGGGCGGCAACCCGCGCGGCCCGGCGGCGGTGAACGAGAGCAACGCCAACGTCGGGGTGGTCAACGGCAACCTCGACGCCAATGAGACGCTGAGTTTCAGCCTGTATGATTCGGCAGGCGTGATCCAGGACATCAGCGGCATCTCGATCGGCACCAAGACCCCCAAGACCACCAACTACCTCTACACCGCTTTCAACGACGGCGTGGCTGTGACGGGAATGACCGGCGTGGCGATCGCGGTGGGCAAGAACGGCAAGATCGAGATCAACGCGCCGCCGGGGGTTCTGTTCGACACGGTCGAGGTCACTTCGGTCAACGGCAATGCGGTCAAGATCGGGCTGGGTGACATCTCGATCAAGATCCTGCCGCCCGATTACCTGCTCGGCTTCACGCTCGATCTCGCCGACGCCGACGCCGACCCGGCCCAGGTGAGCTTCACCGTCGGGATCGATGGCGACGGCAACGGCTCCGTCGATGCGCCGGTCACCGCCTTCGCCGCGCCGTCCGGTGGCGAATCGGCCATGATGGCGCACGAACTTTCGGGCCTCGACGCCGCCTTCGCCCTGGATCAGTCTGCCCCGCTGATTTGACAGGGCGCCTCCCCGGCCGGCTGCATCACCGGCCGGGGACACGCGTTCCCGCCGCGAGCGACTTTCCGC
Organism: uncultured Alphaproteobacteria bacterium; assembly: GCA_963779195.1. GTDB lineage: Bacteria > Pseudomonadota > Alphaproteobacteria > Sphingomonadales > Sphingomonadaceae > Novosphingobium. Next base: position 860,043 of record CAVZWZ010000002.1, on the reverse strand, counting down.
CGCCAGCGCTATCGGCATCTTGGCGTCGGGGGCGGAATTGCGGTATACTCCTCGTCGCAACCTGTTCCTGTCAAAGGGAGCGGCAACAAGCGGCACAGACCGCGTCGATGAGGATGGAGCCATGCCGGAAATCGAAATCAACGACCTGCGCAATGACCTGAGTTTTGGCGCCACCGTTCGCGGTCTTAACTGGAGCAACATCGAGGACGAGGCCACCCGGCAGCAGCTGCGCGACCTGTTCAAGGATCGCGGCCTGATCGTGTTCAAGGACATGGAGCCCACCGCGAAAATGCAGGTGGCGCTCAGCCGCATCTACGGCCCGCTCAAGGACCACCCGACCAAGACCACCCCGCGCGACGAAAGCGGAGACACTGCCGTCGGCGTGATCGACATGCATTATGTCCCCGGCAACAAGGGCGATCCTTACGATGGCGGGCTGGTCGAGATGGAGGGCGAAGTGCTGGCGCGCTTCTCGCCCTGGCATTTCGACCATTGCTACAACGACGAGCTCAACTACGCCGGCGTGCTGCGCTCGCCAGTTCCCACCCCCGAACGCGGCCGCACCGGTTTCATGGACGGGCAGGAGCTCTACCGCCAGTTCCCCACGCAGCTGCGCGACAAGATCGAGGGCAGGAATGTCATCTACACGCTCGATACGCGGCTCTCGAAAATGCAGTACGGGGTCAATTTCAAGCTGCTCGGCGGCGAGATTGCGCTGGTCAAGGAGCTGCTCAAGGAAGTCGCCATCTTCCCGCGGGCGATGCATCCGGCGGTGTGGACGCGCGACGACGGGCGCAAGTCGCTGCATGTCGGCGCCTGGATGGCCTTCGGCGTCGAGCATGACGAGACCCCGGAGGGCGACAGACTGCTCGACGAGGTCTGCCACGAGATCAACCGGCGCGGCAAGGGCGCCGCAGCCTATTGGCACGAGTGGTCTCCCACCGACATGGTGATCTGGGACAACCACCGCATGCTCCACGCGGTGGAAGGCTGCGACCCCAAATACGAACGCCACACCATCCGCTCGACGATCAAGGGCGATTACTTCCTCGGCTATTTCGAGGACGGCAAGAAGATCGGCGAGGTGTTCCGCGAGGTGGCGTAGGTCAGAAATTATACCGCCGCAGGATCGGGTGGAAACGCCGCAGCATCTGCGCGCTGCGCTCTTCCGGCCTTCTTATCGGGCGGAACTGAGCATGGCGGGGTCAGCGGCGCAAGCGGCCCGGCTGCATGCGGAATTTGTTAAAATCTAAACCACGTCTGTCAGCCATTCGCCAACACAAGCCATGGCACAAGCATTTCCAGATTACCGCTGGAGACCCCGATGGCCTGTGCATTGGAATATCGCGAATTCGCCGAGCAGCAGCTGAGCGCCGCCCGCTCCAGCCAGTTGCCGCTGGTGCGCCAGCGCCACTTGCAGGCCGCCGAGCGCTGGCAGCAGCTGGCCGAGGAGCAAGAGCGCTTCGAGATGCCGGCGCTGCCGAAGCTGCGGCAGGAATACTTCTTCTGAGACCCCCCGCCGGTTCTCCCGGACCGGGGAATCGACTTGACCTCCCACCAGGAGGCGACAGGGTGGGGGCGGGCCGGACTGTCCGGACCGTCCCCACTCCGTATTTTCAGGCGTCTTCGATCGCCCTGGCGACCATGTCCGAATCGAAATAGCAGGCGCGCCACTCCACCACCTTGCCGTTCTTGAACCGGAACACCTCGGAGACCGGCAGCGAGCCGGTGTTGCCGTTGGCGGCGACTGTGAAGGTGATGGTCTGGTAGAGGATCGCCAGGTCCTGGTCGGCCAGCACCGCCTCGAACACGGTGTGCATGTCCGAAAAAGTCGCGCACATTTGGTAAAAGGCGGCCTTGGTCGCCTCCAGCCCCTTGTGCTCGCCGCCATAGGGCAGGCAGGGGGCCTCAAAGAAGGTGACATCGGGATCGTAGATCGCCCAAAATGCCGCCTCGTCGCCCGCGAGCAGGCTGGTGAGGGCGGCGAGCAGGGTCTGGCGATTGGCCCGGGCGATGGCGTCGGCCTCGGGCGAATTGCGGAAGGCGAACTGCATTTTCTGGTCGGCTACGTCCATTCTCTCACTCCCAACGCGCGATGGCTCAGCCATCCAGATCGGGCATCGCCGGGATCGGCTTGATGCTCTCGTCCACCCAGAGGAACTCGGTGTAATGTCCCAGCCGCTTGCGGGTATCGACATAGGCGAAGCAGACCTTGTCGTCGTCGCTTTCCACCGCCGGGCAAAGGAAGGCGAACTCGTCGCCGCTGGCGCGTATTTCGGCAAGCAGCGCACGCCAATCGCCAATCCCGCCGCGCACCGCGATGGCGATGTGGTGGAAATTGATGATGTGCCTGGAGAGATCGACCTCGTCGGTATATATCTCGATCGCGCCGGAGACCGGCTGGATCAGCTCGAACTGGTTGCGGCCGACATTGGCGAAGGCGGCGCGGATTTTCAGCGGGCGCAGCTTGCCGAAAGACAGCACCTCGACCTCGGCGTCGGTGGTGTCGAAATGTTCGATGCCCATGTGCTCTTTGGCATGCGCCATCGCCGCGTCGAGATCGCGGGTGATGTAGCTCATCTGAAACAGCTGGCCGTAGCGGCTGGCGATGGTCATCGATCCTCTCCCGTAATGATTCGGCTTCAATCTTTGACCGGGATGTCAAAGCGTTCAATGTAATCCTTGAACCGCTCGTGCACGCTTTCCTTCGACAGGCCGAATTCGGAAAGATCGTAGCTGTGGCTGCCGTGCTTGCCCTTGGGGTTGGCCGCCAGATAGCCCTGCATCGCCGCCTCGATTTCCGGGGTAAAATCGATATCGAAGTGCTCGTAAATCCCGCGCACCACGGCCATCGGATCGCGCACTGTGTCGGCATATTGCACGTCGTAGATCGCACCGGCGCCTTGCTTCGCCTTGAACGCATTGGCGCGGGCTATCATCACTTCGAAAGTATCGGCAAATGTCTCGCCAATGCCCTTCAAGTCCACCTCGTCGCTGTAGATCGCGCGGACATATTTGATCAGGCTGCAGGCCGAGCCGACCACCTCGGCGGGGTCGCGGTGGGTCATCACCAGCCGGGCATCGGGATAGACTTCGGTCAGCGCGCCTAGGAACAGCGGGTGCCACGGGTTCTTCAGCGTCCAGCGCCCGCCCGCGTATGTCTGCAAGGCCTGCAGCATGCGCTTGTGATAGCGGAAGGCGGGCATGTAGTCCGCCTCATGCAGGAACCAGTGGCGCCATGAGGGGATGTCCGCCTGCGATTCGTAAACCTGCGCGCAAAAGCTCGGCGTCATCAGGAACTGGCATTCGGTCGGGCTGTCGGCCTCCTCATAATGGATCGCGGCGATCTGCGGCATATATTCCAGCGCCATTTTGCTCTTGGCCTGCTCGGCTTCATAGCGCGGGCCGGCGTGGAGCTCATCGGGCCGCGCGGGCGGGATCGGATTGGCGATTTCCCAGCGCAGGAAGCTGCGCGTCGCCGGATCGGCGGCGAGCAGATTGACCATCAGCGTCGTGCCGGTGCGCGGCAGGCCGAAGACGAACAGCGGCTCGGGGATGGGCGCTTCGAGCAGCTCGGGATGCCTGGCCAGCCAGTCCTCCACCTGCATCCGCGTCGCCAGCGTGTTGACCGCATCGGCGTGCATCATCTGCGCGCCGCGCTCGGTGAAGCGCGCTTCCCCGGCATAGGCCTTGAGCAGCCGCTCCAGCCCATCCAGAATCGCGGGGTCGCCGAAATCGGCGAGGCCGGTCTGGCCGCGAGCGGCGGCGATTACTTCTTCGACAGTCATGTTGCAATTTCCCGTTTCCAGCTGCCGGGGCCATGCTATCAATCCGCCCGATAATGCAAGGCGGGACCGAATCGCCTGGGAGAGTATGTGCATGACACCCGACCATCGCTTTCTCGACGATCTCAGCGAAACCTCCAACCGCATAGAACCGGCACGGGTGGTCGATAATCCCGATGCCGAACAGTGGGACGCGGCCTGCGACGTCCTTGTCGTCGGCGCCGGCCTCGCCGGGGTCAGCGCCGCGCTGCGCACGTCCGAAGACCATTCGCTCCGGGTTATCGCCATCGACCGCGGCCCCGGCGGCGGCGCCAGCCGCCAGTCGGGCGGGGTGGTCTATATGGGCGGCGGCACCAGGGCCCAGCGCGAGGCGGGGCTGGAGGATACGCCGGAGAATATGGCGAATTACCTCGGTTTCGAAACCGGCAATCTGGTCCGCGGCGATACGGTGCGGCGCTTTGCTCAGGCCAGCGTGACGTTTCAGGACTGGCTGGAGAAATACGGTGCGCGCTTCGGCGGCCCGGCGACCGAGGAGAAGACCAGCTATCCCAGCCAAGGCACGATCTATTTCTCGGGCAACGAGGTCACCCTGCCCGGCCGCGAGCGGGCCAAACCGGTGCAGCGCGGCCATCGTGCCAAGCCGGCCAAGGGCGGCGAGCCCAAGAAGCTTTCGGGGCACTATCTGCTGCCGCCGCTGCTTGCTTCGCTGCGCGCGCAGCCCAATGTCCGCTTCCTGCCCAACACCCGCGCGACGCGAATGGTGGTCGACCGGGCGGGAGCCGTTGTCGGACTCGAAGTGCTGCGCATTCCGCCCGGTTTCGCCGCCTGGCGGCATTCGAAATACATGGACCTCGCCAGCAATTTCATCCTCGCGGCGATGGGCGCGACGCCGGGGCTGTTCAAGCGCATCCTCAAGATCGAGGCGCAGGCCAGGCCGATGCGCATCCGGGTGAGGAAGGGCGTCGTGCTTTCGGCCGGCGGCTTCATCTACAACCGGACAATGGTCGAAAAGCTCGCGCCCGATTACCTGCCGGTCGCCCCGCTCGGCACCATCGGCGACGATGGCTCGGGGATCAAGCTGGGCATGACGGTGGGGGCGAAGACCGATTCGCTCGAGCGGATCTCCGCCTGGAAATTCCTCTATCCGCCCGCCGCCTACACCAAGAGCGTGTCGATCGACGGCAAGGGCGAGCGGCTGGTCAACGAGGAATTCTACGGCGCGCGCACCGGCGAAGCGGTGTTCGGCTGGGCCGGCGGCAAGGCCTGGCTGATCCTCGACGAGCCGCTGCAGCAGGAAGTCGTTGCCGAGATCGGCGCGATGGAAAAAATGATGTTCCAGAAGGTGCAGTTCAAGGCGATCCTCGGCGAATATACCGAAAGCGCGGCGACGCTGGGTGAGCTGGCGGCGAAGATCGGCGTGCCTGCCGAGAGGCTTGAGGCGACCATCGCCGAATACAACCGCCGGATCGATGCGGGCGAAGCCGATGCCGTCGTCAAGAATCCCAAGCTGTGCCAGAAGCTTGCCACCGGGCCGTTCTATGCCACCAACATCGGTGCGGGCCTGCGCATGTCGCCGACCTCGGCGATCACCGTTGGCGGCCTGGTGGTCGATGAGGATACCGGCGAGGTGCTGTCCAGCGAGGGCGGCAAGGTGCCGGGGCTTTACGCTGCGGGCCGCACCGCCGTCGGCATATGCTCGCACTATTACGTCAGCGGGCTGTCGCTGGGGGATTGCGTCTGGTCGGGCTGCCGCGCAGCGGAAACGATCAAGGGCAATGGCGGGAGTTCGGCGTTGGTGTGATGTTCGACTGCCCCTCCTGGGGAGGGGCAGGATGGCGCGCGCGAAGCGCGTGGCGGTGGGGGGGCAGGCGCCGCACCGACAGACCCACCCCAACCCTTCCGGGGAGGATTTTGAGGAAGACGTTTATATGGACCTATCTACTGCCAAACACGCCTTCGTCACCGGCGGCGCCAGCGGCCTGGGCCTCGGCATGGCCGATGCCTTCGCCAAGCGCGGCATCCCGGTGACCATCGCCGATGTCGATGAGGATGCCCTGGCGCAGGTCACCGCCGCGCGCGGCAACAGCGTGCGCGGGGTCGTGCTCGACGTGCGCAATCGCGAAGCCTGGGCAAAGGCCAGGGTGGAGGCCGAGGCCGCCTTCGGGCCGGTCGATATCCTGTGCTGCAACGCCGGGATCGCGCCCAACGGCCAGGCCTTCGCCGAGATGGATGCCGAGAGCTACGATCTGATCCTGGCGATCAACCTGGGCGGCGTGGTCAACGGCGTCTTCGCCTTCGCTGCGGCAATGAAGCAGCGGGGCCGCGGGCATATCGTCGTCACGTCCTCGCAGGCCGGGCTGATCACGACAGTGCCGGGAGTCGGCGCCTATTCGGTCGCCAAGTTCGGCGTCACCGCGCTCGGTGAACAGCTGCGCCGCGAACTGGCGGCGGACGGGGTCGGCGTCTCGGTGCTGTGCCCGGGCTTTGTCGCGACAAACCTTGCCGCCAACACCGAAAAAGTCGGTGGCGCAGTCCGCAAATATTCCAGCTTCATGCCCGAGGCGACGATCGTTGCCGCCGATGTCGGCGAAATGGTCGCCGACGGGATCGAGCAGGACGCCGCCTATATCATCACCCACAAGGACGTCTGGCCCGGGGTCGCCAAGCGCTGCGCGGCGATCAAGGACGCCTGCGACTACCGGATTGCGAACTGAGCCATGGACCTTTCAACTGCCCGGCATGCTTTCGTCACCGGCGGCGCCAGCGGCATCGGCCGGGGCATTGCCGAAGCGCTGGTGGCGCGGGGCGTGCCGGTGACGATTGCCGATATCGACCCCGAAACGCTGGCAACAGCAGTCGCGGCCAGCGGCGGCAAGCTGCGCGGAGCATTGCTCGACGTGCGCGACCGTGCGGGCTGGGCGCGCGCCAGGGCGGAGGCCGAGGCGGCGCTGGGCCCGGTCGATCTGCTGTTCAACAACGCCGGCGTACCGGGCAGCGGCGATCACCTCGCCGACATCGCGCCGGAAAGTTTCGAGGATGTCATCGCCACCAATCTCATCGGTGTGTTCAACGGCATCCATACCTTCGCCGCAGGCATGCGCGAGCGGCGCATGGGGCACATCGTCAACACCTCTTCGATGCAGGGCATGGCGATCGACGGGCCTGGCGTTGCCGCCTACGGATCGGCCAAAGCCGGCGTCATCGCGCTCAGCGAAGTCCTGGCCCACGAAATGGCGCCGCATGGCGTCGGCGTTTCGGTCTATTGCCCGGGCATGACCTGGACGCCGATGGTTGCCGCAGCGCTTGGCCGCCGGGGGGCGAGCGCAGGGCTGCCGACCAGCCTCAGCGTCAAGCCGATGGAAGTGGACGTCGCGGCGCAGATCGTCTTGCGCGGCATCGCCGCGAACCGGCTCTATATCATCACCCATCCCGAACGCATGGCGGCGGTGGAACAGCGGATCGCCAATATCCGCAGCGATTGCGACGCAGGTTAGTCGATGGACGCAATCCGCCAGCCACGCCGCAACAAGGGCTTCGACGAGACCCACCGCGAGATGATCGAGACGGCGGTTCGGCTGATCTCGGAGACGGGACCGGACGCGCTGTCGATCGCCGCGCTGGCCCGGGCGATGGGGATCAACCGCACCACCGTCTATTATCACTTCGAGCACCGCGAGGCGCTGCTCGGCGCGGTCAAGGACTGGGCGGGGGGCGAGCTGGCGCGCGGCATGGACCCGGGCACGACCACGCCCGAGCGCATCGGCAACATCAGCCGTTTCGTGCTGGAGAACCCCGAGCTGATCAAGCTGTGGATCGACGATTTCGTCTCGGGCAAGGACATCCGCGACAGCTATACCCGCTGGGACGAACTGGTGTCGGGCATCGCCCGCAGCTTCGCCGATTCCGGTCAGGATATCGATGCGGAAGTCTATTGCGTCATGCTGCTGACCGCCTCGATCATCGGGCCCCGGGTGTTCGCCAACAGCGTCAGTCCCGGCGCGAGTGTCGAGTCGATTGTTGCGCGGTTCCTGCGCGAGGAACAGCGCGCCTTGCTGCGCGATGGGCTGGAGGCGTAACCTCCAGCCAATCGCGCCGCTGCGGTCACGCCGCGACCGGCGTCTTGGTCATGGCGTGAACATCGGCAGCCCCGAGCAGCTTGCCGCCGATGCCCCAGTCGCCCTGTTCGAATTCGGCGATGCGCACCCAGGTCACGCCGCGCATGCCTTCGCCTTCGACGGCGATCATCGCCTCGGTGACATTGGCGATCAGTTCGCGTTTCTGGGCGGGGGTGAAAACGTCCTTGATGACGTCGATGGTAACGAGGGGCATTGCAGTTCTCCTTGGTTCGTTGGCGGTTTCAGACTTGTGCAATCGCGCTCGGCGAGACGCCGACCGTCGGCGGCCAGCTAGCCAGCACTGCGGCACAGGCGAACAAAGCGGCGAACAAGCGCAGGGTGAGGGAATGACTCATGCAATCGGCTCCCTAGGTCTTGGCTGCCGGGACATCCGGCGACTGGGAGCAATCTGCGCGAAAACCGGCGCGGCGTTCAGTTCGCCGGTTGAAGCAAACCGCTACAGAAATTGCAGCATTCCGCTTCACAATCGCGTAAAGAGGCGGAGACCCCTGCGGAGCCCGCCATGCAATACGGTCAGTTCTGCCCGATCGCCAAAGCCACCGAGATTCTCGGCGAGAAATGGACCATCCTGATCGTCCGCGAGCTGCTGATGGGCGGGCGGCGGTTCAACGAATTGCAGCGCGGTCTGGGCGATATTTCGCCGGCGCTGCTGGCCGCGCGGCTCAAGTCGCTGGAGAAACAGGGCATGATCGCGCGCCGCCGGGCTTCCGGTCAGCGCACTTATGAGTATTTCCCGACCGAAGCCTGCCAGGCGCTGCTGCCCTCGCTGATCGCGCTGGGCGAATGGGGGCTGATCTGGGCGCGGCACAATGTGCTCGATGCCGATCTCGATGTCGAATTCCTGATGTTTTACCTCGAACGCAGCATCGACCCCGCCAGGCTGATCGGCGATCGCAGCGTGATCCGGTTCAAGTTCAAGGATTTGTCCGAGCAGCAGGACTGGTGGCTGCTGGTCGAGGACCAGCGCGTGGACCTTTGCCTCAGCGATCCGGGCCGCGACGTCGATGTCTATTTCAACTGCACCCTGCGCACCATGCACGATGTCTGGATGGGCGACCTCACTTATGCCGAGGCGATGCAGAGCGGCGATCTGATCGTCGAGGGCGAACCGGCGCTGCTGCGCAACATCAAGAGCTGGCTGCGGCCGAGCGTGTTTGCGGATTCGCCGCGCGCCGCATAAATCCGACAGCTGTGTTGAAAAAGATGCGGTGCGCGATTAGGGTTCGCGCAAGACAAGACGAAGGATGCATGCCATGGCCAAACTCCCAGCCGGTTTCGAAACGCTCGAACCATTTGCCGACCGGTTCGCCATCGCCGGAACCGCCAACCGCGCGGCGCGCCGCGGCGATTCCTCGCCCGAGGAGCGGCAGGCGTTTTACGATGCGGCCAAGGATCTGGTGGCCCCGGCGCTCGATTTGCTCGACCGGAAAAAGTTCGCCGATTTCGACGAGGCCGAGCAGCGGCTGATGAACCTGACGCTGGCCTTCGCCCACATCGCGCTGGCGATCGAGGTTCAGGGTCCGGACGAGGCCAAGCATGCCAAGCTGCGCGCGCACATGAAGATCGTGCGCTCCACCGCCGACGCCGTTTCCTGAACAGGCTTGCCCGGCGATGGCGGGTCTGCTGTCATGGCTGGCAACAGCACAAGCGGGAGAGACGATCATGGCGAGCGGCGCGGCGACACTGGAACAGCGGCTCGACGCCATGGAATCGCGCAATGCCTGCACCGATCTGGTGCACGCCTACGCCCGCTTCATCCGCTCGGACCAGCCCGAGATGGCGGCGAGCCTGTTCGTGCCCGAGGGCACTTTCGAAGTGCGCGACGGCCATCCCGACCGGCCCGAATTCGCTGTCCGCAGCCACAACGCCAGCCGCGAGGAAGTCAACGCCCACCTCGCGTCCAACAAGGGCAAGCCGCATCCGGTGCCGCTGATCCACAACCTCAGCATCATTGTCGATGGCGACACCGCCACCGGCAATTGCGTGATGGAGGCGCAGATTTACGGCGCGGAGATCATGGTGAAGGGCGAATACCACGACCGCTTCGTGCGCACCGGCGGCAAATGGCATTTCGCCTCGCGGATTTACACGATCTTCCGCGGCGCTTCGACGATTTGAGTCCTCCCCGTTCCGGGGAGGGGGACCATCCGCAGGATGGTGGAGGGGCACCCTCGGCATGTCGCGACATCGATAGGTCAGGACAATCGGCCTGTGCCCCTCCACCAGCTGCGCTGGTCCCCCTCCCCTGAAGGGGAGGATTTACCCCCGCTCCGCCACTTTCACCCCGCCCATCATGAAGCTCTCGGCGGGCGATTTGAGCACGTCGATCGGGAACACCGGCGGCACCGCGCTGACCTCGTCCAGCCGCGCCAGCTGGTCGTCCGATATCTCGACATTCGAGCGCGCCGAGGTTGTCCTCCAGCTGCGCCGGGGTGCGCACGCCGACCACCGGTGAGGCCACCGCGGGATTGCGCAGGGTCCAGGCCAGGGCCAGCTGCGCCGGGGTGCAGCCGATTTCCTTGGCCACCGCCACCACAACATCGGCAATATCGAGGTTCTTCGCGGTAAGCTTGCCGGTCACCGCATTGATCGCCTTGCGCGAGCTGATGTCGTCCATGCTGCCGGGGACGAGGTCGGCGCGGGTATATTTGCCGGTCAGCACGCCCTGGCCCAGCGGCGCCCAGGGCGAGACGCCCATGCCCATTTCGCGGGCCATCGGGATCAGCTCGCGCTCGACCGTGCGCTCGACCAGGCTGTAGCAGATCTGCAATGCGCAGAACTGGCTCCAGCCGCGCAGCTCGGCGATCGCCTGCATCCGGCTGGCCTGCCAGGCCGGGGTGTCGCTGAGGCCGATGTAGAGCACCTTGCCCGAGCGCACGAGATCGTCGAAGCCGCGCAGGATTTCATCGACCGGCGTGCGGAAATCCCACATGTGCAGATAGAGCAGGTCGATATAGTCCGTCCCCAGCCGCTTGAGGCTGGCCTCGACCGAGAGCATCATGTTCTTGCGGTGATTGCCGCAGGCGTTGGGATCGCCGGGGCGGGTGGTCAGCGAATATTTGGTGGAGATCACCAGCGGATCGCGCCGCCCGGCGATCAGCGGCGCCAGCCATTCCTCCGAGCCGCCCTGTCCGTAGAAATCGGCGGTGTCGATGAAATTGCCGCCGCGCTCGACGAACATGTCGACCATCGCCTTGGCGTCTTCGCGGCTGGAGCCCCAGCTGCCGCCCTGGACGCCGAAGGTCATCGCGCCCAGCGCCAGCGGGGACACGCGCAGGCCGCTGCGGCCGAGCAGCCGGTAATCGTCGAGGTGCATGGCCATTCCAGTGTCTCCCGTTTCGACTCGCATGTTCTGTCGATGCGGACGCTACACAGGGCGTTGAGTCCGGCGCAATGCCGGTTCATTCTCCGATTCGCACACTGCCTGCGAAATGGCGGGAAATGGAGAGAGACATGGCGACCACCGCGCCTGCCAGCGATGCCACCGTCGAGCGCGAGGCGGAGCGCTGGATGAACGATCCCTACGAGCATTTCGGCCACCACAACACCCGCATCCACTCGCTGCCGCGCGAGGAAGTCGAGGCGGTGCAGCTCGCGGCGATGCGGCTGCGCTTCGCGGAGCGGATGGAGCAGGTGCAGATGCTCAAAAAGCTGGCGGACGGGCAGGGGATTACCCGGATCGACAGCTTCAACGATCTCGCCCCGCTGCTGATGCCGCACGACATGTACAAGAGCTATCCGGTCTCGCTGCTCGCCAAGCAGAAGTTCACCCAGCTCAACCAGTGGCTGACCAAGCTGACCCGGCATGCGCCCGAGGAGGTGGACGTTGCGGACTGCGATTCGATCGACAGCTGGCTCGAGAAAATCCGCAGCGAGACCCCGCTGGACGTCGCCACCTCATCGGGCAGCAGCGGCACCTGCTCGTTCTTCCCCAAATCGAAGCGCGACTATTTCCTGTCGATGTGGGGCATGCGGGTGCAGCTGGCGCAGAAGTTCGGCGAGGATCCCCGGCCCGGCGACATCGCCGACAAGATCCACGCGATCATCCCGCTCTACCGCGACGGCCATGCCTCGATGGGCGCCTTCGGCAAATATTCCTGCCAGGCCTTCGGGCTCGGCGATCCGGACTACTGGCACTATTGCTTCGACTTCAAATTGAGCTCCGACCTGATGTGGCTCGCCGCGCGCCTGCGCGCCGCCGCCGCGAAGGGCGACGCCAGCAAGGTCGATGTGCCGCCCAGCCTGCTCGCCCGGCGCGGCGAATGGGAGGCGATGCAGGCCTCCATGGGCGACCAGCAGCTCGAATTCGTCGGCCACATGATCAAGCAGCTCAGCGGCAAGCGGGTGTTCGTGATGAGCACCTCCAACCTGCTCTACGCGGCGGCCAAGCGCGGGCTGGAGGAAGGCCTGTCGGGCGTCTTTGCGCCGGATTCGGTGTTCATGGGCGGCGGCGGCGCCAAGGGCGTGCCGCTGCCCGACGATCTCGAGGAAGTGGTCTGCAAATTCTTCAACACCGACCGGATGATCTCCTCCTACGGCATGACCGAGATGAACAGCTTCTCGGTGCAATGCGACCACGACCGCTATCATGTGCTGCCCTGGGTCACGCCCTATCTGCTGGACCTGGACACCGGCCAGCCGCTGCCGCGCCACGGCAAGCAGACCGGCCGGCGCCTCGTTCTTCGACATGACGGCGGACAGCTGCTGGGGCGGGCTGGTGACGGGCGATCTGGTGACGATCGACTGGGATCACCAATGCGAATGCGGGCGGACCTCGGTGACGCTGGAGAAGAAGATCCAGCGGGTGAGCGAAGCGCAGGGCGGCGACGACAAGATCACCTGCGCGGCGACGCCCGGGGCGCAGGCGGAAGCGATGGAGTTTTTGACGGGGTTTGGGGGGTGAGGGTGCGAGACCAGACAAATTTCAGCCTGGCTATGCTACGATCTTTGGCGGGAAGAAGTATAATGCTTCGGTTTGGACCAAGTCGGTCCCGCGAATGTGTTGCAGCCCCGGTTGATCAGGAGCCAAATCAAGCAGGAAAGTGACACCAAGAATCATGATTTCAAATAGCGGGTAAGTTAGGCCTTCCCTCGCGAAAGGATTGGACGCACCTGTGGTTGGCGCACCGAGCAATTTGGCCGACATCCCAGCCGTCAATGCAGGCGCACCCACCTCGCTGCGTACAAATGCCCGAACGTGATTGTATAACGAGTTCGCTGCCACTTCAGGTCCAAAGTGCATTCCCACTAAGCTTAGGCCGATTTTGTAAAGCGCAGGCAAGAAGTTCTGATCATTGCCAAATTCATGGCTCAGTCCCACCTGCGCACTTTCGGGCGACGCCCAAATATCGGTGACACCGCTCGCTTTCGTGGCAGGGTGAAGATTTTTTCCGTCAGCCTTCACGACCTGTTTGCTGCCATTGATATAGATGTGCGGTCCGCTTGGCTTCTGGATGCTTCTCATGCCACGCCAAGTGTCAATTGTTGGTGGCTTACCTTTCTTACGGGGTACGCCATACATCACGGTTATCAGCTCAAATTGCTTGATAAGTCCCTGGTCAACCGTGCCTAAAGCGCTGTTGCACTCTTCGCAGGCAATATTGTTGAGTTCGAGGTAAGGAGGGCAGGCAAGAGCTTCGGGTATCGCATGCTCAAGCGATAATTTATCAAAATCTTGGAGGCACCATATGCAAATCATCCATCGGATTTAGTCGATGCAGCTTTGGAATAAAACGCTGCGTCCATTCAACCCGCAACGATTTGAACAGGTTTCGTTGTTCAAGCCGCATACCGCTCCACTGCAATCTCCCCCGCCCGCGCTTTGGCCTGAGCAATATCAAAACTCGTCTGCATCCGCATCAGCGTCTCCATGTCCGCGCCGAAGGCCTTGTCCAGCCGGATCGCCATTTCGGGCGAGAGCGAGGCGCGCTCGTTGAGGAAATTGGACAGGGTCGGCAGGGCGACCCGTAACACCCGCGCCGCCTCGGTGACATTGAGCCCCAGCGGTTCTAGCACAATCTCGCGGACGAATGCACCGGGGTGGCTGGGGTGCTTCATGCGAATGGACATATCGGGGCTTCCTAGTGATAATCCTCAAGATCGAGGTTCTCGATTTCATTGTCTGCGTTCACAACGAACGTGATCCGCCAGTTCTTGGTCACCGACAGGCTCCAAGTTCCCTTGCGGTCACCGGTCAGCTGGTGCGCCTTCCACATTTGCAGCTTCGTCACCGCTTCGATGCCGGGTGCCTCTTCGAGAAACGAGACAATGGCAGCAATCTTGACCAGTGACGCTGCGGCAAGTCCGGCAGTTGTGCCGTCTTCGATGAAGCGCCTGAGGCCCTTGTGCGAAACACTCCTGATTTCCACAGCGTCAAAATAGGCGCATTATCCGAATGTGTCAAGTTACACGCTACAACTTCCGTGCGGATTTTTCTGGAATAGAAGTGGCTGAGGCGTCAATGTGATTCCAGATAAATGCGCGCCAAGCCGCAGAGAGGACTCCAGCCATGATGGCCACACGACCCATTTCCTACGCCGTCCTGCGCGGCCAGACGATCGAGAGCGACCTGATCGAATTCGGCGGGCGCGGCGGGGATATTACGTTCCTCGCGCCAGACCCGCACAAGATCGCCAGCCGCATCCCGCTGGCCAGCCCGCGGCTGATGGAGGACCTCTATGAGCTGAGCCTCGAGAATATCCTCGACTATCTCGGCGAACTCGGGCCCCGCCTGGACATTGAAGGACAATGCCTACCTCCAGGAAGCGCTCGCCTATTCCTACGACACCGCGCCGACCACCAAGCCGATCATGGACCGCTTCTACGAAGACCTGCCATTCATGTTCGACAAGGCGCGGATTCGCGGCATGGTCGATTTCAACATCGGCGTGGATTACCTCGAAGGCTGGGTCGAGCAGGAGATCAACGGATCGCGCGTCGGCATCCGCGCTTACGGCGCGCGGCAGCTGCATATCGTCGCCGGCAACGGACCGGTGCTGGGAGCGCTGACGATCATTCGCGGCGCGGTGACGCGCGGCGACACGATCATCAAGGTGCCCTCCAACGATCCCTTCACCACCGGCGCGATCGCGCGGACGATGGTCGATATGGCGCCCGATCACCCGGTGACCAAGCACCTCGCGGTCGCCTATTGGCGCGGGGGCGACGAGGCGCTGGAGAGCCAGATCTATCAGCCGCACAATATCGAGAAGATCTGCGCCTGGGGCGGTTTCGCCTCGGTCAAGCATGTGGCGAAATACATCCAGCCCGGGATCGAGCTGATCAGCCTCGATCCCAAGCGCTCGGCCAGCATTGTCGGCAAGGAAGCGCTGGCGACCGACGAGTTGCTGGAAGAATGCGCCAACCGCATCGCCTGCGATTTCGCCACCGGCAACCAGGTCGCCTGCTCGGCCAGCCGCATGGTCTATGTCATGTGCGGCACCGGGGACGAGGATATCGAGCGGCTCAAGCAGCTGCGGCAAGGCAACCTACGAAGCGATGCTGCGCCTGCCCGAGGTGATCACCACCAAGCCCAAGCGCTACGATCCCGAACTGAAAAGCCAGGTTGATACGCTGCGCCTGTCCGACGATTTCTATACTGTTGTGGGCGGCCAGGACAATGAAGGCGCGGTGATCGTCAGCCACACGTCGGACCGGGTCGATTTCTGGGAATACCTTGGCGACCGCACGATCAACCTGATCCCGGTCGATACGCTGGAGGAAGTGCTCGACGTGGTCGACGCCTATACCCAGACAGTCGGGGTCTGGCCCGACAGCCTGTTCGACACCGTCCGCCACAAGGGCGCGCTGCATGGCGGGCAGCGCTTCGTCGCACTGGGCTATGCGTTCAACGGCGCCGGGCTGGTCGGCCCGCAGGACGGCATCGAGCCGATGCGGCGGATCGTGAAGTGGATCGTCTCCGAGCAGCCGCTGCCCGGCAGGCCGACGATCTGGGAGGCGGGGGAGGATGTGAAGATGCTGGCGTGAAGCGAAATCCTCCCCGAGCTTGCTCGGGGAGGGGGACCGTCCGCGCAGCGGATGGTGGAGGGGTGCGGCGCAGAATGCGCCGCTTGCGCGGCGCTGCCCCTCCGGCAGTCCCTTCGGGCCTGCCACCTCCCCGAGACAAGCTCGGGGAGGATCAAGCGAGGCTCAGCTCACCACCCGTCCGCCGTTCACCCCCAGCGTCTGACCCGTCACATAGCTTGCGCCCTCCGAACACAGATACGAACAGCCGTGCGCTATATCGTTGACTTCGCCCAGCCGCCGCACCGGGATGGTGCCGAGCAACACCTCGGTCGGGATCTGGAAGCGGTCGCGATTGGCTTCGGACATGATCGTGCCCATCACCGATCCCGGCGGGATGTTGTTGACGGTGATGCCATAGCGGTCCGAATTCCTGCGCCATCGAGCGGGTCATGGTCACCACCGCGCCCTTCGACGAGCTGTAGGTGATCATGCCCACCGCCCCGGTCTGCGCGCTGGACGAGGAGATGTTGACGATGCGGCCCCAATGCGCCGCCTTCATGTCGCCGATCACCGCCTGCGCCATGATCATCGGCCCGCGCACATTGACTGCATAGACGAAGTCCCAGCGGTCGTCCTCGATCTCTTCGAACGGGGTGAAATCGGTCACCCCGGCATTGTTGACCAGCACCGTCACCGGCCCGAACTCGGCGCGCAGCTTGGCCACGGCGGCGAAGGCCTGCTCGCGATTGGAAACGTCGGCGCCCAGCGCGATGGCCATGCCGCCCGCGTCCTTGATCGCCTTGACGGTATCGGCGCAGCGCGCCTCATCGAGGTCGAGCACGCCCACGGCCATGCCGTCCTGCGCCAGCCGCTTGGCGCAGGCCGCGCCGATGCCGGCCGCCGCGCCGGTGACCAGGGCTACTTTCACAGACATCGTCAAATCTCCCAGATGTTATGTATTGGCTGCGCCATTGGCGAGAATGCTGCCTCCGGTAACCCAGCTTGCCTCGGGCGAGGCGAGAAAGGCGACGACGGCGGCGATTTCGCCGGCCTGACCGATCCGCTTGAACGGCGAGGCCTGTGCGAAGAAATCGACATATTCGGGCGCATTGTCGATCATGCCGGGGCTGGTCGCGCCGGGGATGACCGTGTTGACCGTGATCCCGCGCGCGCCCAGCTCGCGCGCCCAGCTTTCGGTGAAGCTCTCCACCGCCTTCTTCGCCGCCGAATAGAGCCCGGCCCCGGCCAGCGGATATTTCGCCACGCTGGAGCTGAAATTGATGATCCGCCCGTTGTCGCGCAGGCGGCTGGCGGCCTCGCTGGCGATATAGAGCGGGCCGAGCAGGTTGATCCCGACGATGGCATCGACGTCCTCGTCCTTGAGGTCCGCCAGCAGCCCGCCGGCGCTGACGCCGGAGTTGTTGACGACGATATCGAGCAGGCCGGGGTTTGCGTCGATTGCGGCGAACATCGCCTTCACCTCGGCGCGCTTGGCGATGTCGGCCCGATAGGCGACCGCCTTGCGCCCCATCGCCTGCACCTCGGCGACGGTCCGATCGGCGCCCGCCTTGCTATGGGCATAATGGGCGATGATATCCGCCCCGTCGCGGGCGAGCCGCAGTGCAATCTCGCGCCCGATGCCCCGGCCGGCGCCGGTGACGAGGGCGACTTTGCCTTCAAGCGGCCCAGCCATCACGCCTCCCCCTGCACGAATGCCATGAATTCGTTGTAGGCCGCCTGCGACCCCGCGCAGGTGATCTTGTCGTCGCCGCCTTCGTTCTCGGCAAACCGCCGGATGGTCTTGCCGATGCGCGGGCTTTTCCAGCCGCAGGGGCAGTCCTCGCCCCAGTGGATGGTGACTTCGTCGCCGCTGGTGAAGCCGCCCCAATAGGACAGCGGGATCGGGTCCATCACCACCAGCCGGCCTTTTTGCACCCCCTCGCGCGGCAGCGCCTCGCCGTCCGGGCCCATCAGCAGCAGCACCGAATAGGGCGGCATGTGGAAGAAGCCTGCCTCGCACAGCGGGCCGTTGCCGATGATTTCGGAAAAGCCGTATTGGTTGCCCATCCGCGCTACGCCGAAGAACTGCTTGATCTGGTCTTCCCAATCGTCGGGCGCATCCTTGTAGCCTTTCATGCCGCCGCCGCCCTGCAGCACCGAGCCGGGGGCGAACTGGCATTCCAGCCCGCGGTCCATCGCCGCCCGGGCGACGCGGTAGAGGTCGGAAAATGTCCCGCCGATCTTCACCCGCTGGCCCTTGAACTGCTGGATCAGCTTCTCGAACCACACTTCCATGTCCGCTTCGCGGCGGCGGCCCTGTTCGAGCATGGTCTTGCGCTGTTCGAGCAATGCCGGATCAAGGCCCAGGCTGGCGACCTCGCCCTTGTCCTCGGCCGATTGCAGCCGGCCCGACAGCGCCATCAGATCGGCAGGGACATGCGAATTGTAGAGCGTGTAATAATTGTCCGGTCCGCCCGCCATCTCGACATTGAACAGGTCCATCATCTTGAGCATGGTCTGATAGCCGCCGCGATAGCCGGGCATGAAGGTCGGCAGCCTGTCGGTCCAGGCGTCGATCCCGCTGCTTGCCCGGTTGACGTTGTAGAAGTGGAACTTCCACGGGCCGAATTCGTCATAGCTGCGCGGCACGAAGGAGAGTTTGCCGGTGGTGCCCGAGCTGTAGGTGACCAGCATGCCGAAGGCCTCGAGCCGGCCGAGCCATTCCTCGATGGTGGTGAGGCCGGTGAGGTCGATGCGGGTGAGGTCGTGCAGGGTCAGCTTGTCGAGCCAGGCGGTGAGCTTGGGAAAATCGCGGTTCTCGATGATCTGGATCGGGTAGTTTTTCAGCACGCGGTGGTCGAAGCAGACCGGGAGAATATCCTCGATCCTGTCGATGCTATCGACGCCCTGACGGTCCGCCAGCTTCTTGAGCGCCGGGACCTTGTCGCGCATGCGGTGAAAATTGATCCGCACCGCTTCGAGCTGCAGCCGGTCCAGCTCCTCGCGCGGGATCGCCATGAGGTCGTCCCACTTGCGGTAGCACCAGGACCCGGGATTGTCGGGCAGCAGGGAGATGGCCATGGGGGAATCCTCTCGGGGTTGTGTTTGCCGCTGTGTTAGGGGGCCAGCGCCCGTTCGACCAGGGCAACCACCGCCTCGAACGTCTCCGCCGATCCCGGCATCTCGAGTCCGCGCACCACCGCGACATGGTCCATCCCGTCGATCGCGCTGAGCCGGGAGTCGGCCCCGGCGGCGAGCAGCTTGTCGTGGAACAGCAGGCTGTCGTCGGCCAGCGTTTCGCCGGTGCCGACACTGATCAGCGTTGGCGGGTAGCACGCGATCTCGGCCAGCAGCGGCGAGGCGAGCGGATGCGTGGGGTCGAAGCCCTGCAAATACAGTTCCGCCGCGATGTCGGCCGATTCCTTGGAGAACATCGGATCGGTCGTGGCATTGGTTTCATACGACCGCGCCGTCACCCGCAAGTCGAGCCAGGGCGATAGCAGCACCAGCGCGTCGATCCTTGGGCCGCCGTCGGCTGCGCAGAGCACGCCAAGGCTCGCCGCCAGCCCGCCGCCAGCGGAATCGCCGCCGAGGATCAGCGGCGCTTCGCCCACCTCCGCGCGCAGGGCTTTGAGGGTCTCATGCGCGTCGATCAGCCCGCCGGGGAAGGGCGCTTCGGGGGCGAGGCGGTATTGCGGGACGATCACCTCGATGCCGCAGCGCTTGACCAGCGCCTCGGCGAACAGGCTTTCGAATTCGGGCCGCCCGATGCGAAAGCCGCCGCCGTGGAGCTGCAGCAGATAGCCGCGCGGGCCGCCATCCGGCTTGAACCGCAGGCAGCGCCGCCCGGCCAGCGTGGTTTCCAGCGGCGGCGTCGCGGTCTTCCACGCCCCGGCATCGACCGCCGCCTGCACCTGCCCGCGCCGTTCGGCAAGGTCCGGATCGGCGGGGCGGCCGGGGCGTTCGGGGGGGAGTTGGATGGGAGAGGGCATCAATCAATTCCTGTTCTTCCCCTCCCTGATGGGGAAGGGCTGTTCTTTCACTCCGCCGCCTGCTGCATGGCGATCGAGCTTTCCAGATCGCCCGCGATCCGCCTGGCCCCCATCGCCTTCAGCTCGGGGATCACATAATCGCCCAGCAGGGTGATGCACTCCAGCATCGCCTGCTGCGGCAGATAGCCCCAGTTGACGTAACACAGCACCTGATCGACGCCTGCATCCTCGTATTTGAGGAACTTTCGCAAGCATTCCTCGGGGGTGCCGATGATCACCATGTCCTGCTCGTCGAAAGTGTGGATATCGAAATCGCCGTCGGCCTGCTTCCTGAGCAAAGGGAAGGCCTGTTCCTGCGCTTCCGGCGGCATCGCGGCGAGTTCCCACTTGAGGGTGAATTCGGCGACCGACTGATACCACCACCAGACCGATTCCCACACCCGGTTGGTCTCGAATTTCTTGCGGCTTTCGGTGCAGTGGACCAGCGTGTAGACGCCGACCTTGTTGGTGGCGACCGAAGTGACCGGCTTCGCGGTCTGCTGTTCCTGGCGGTAGATGCGGATCAGTTCGGCCAGCTTGTCGAGCGGCTGCATGATCGAGAAGCTGAGCAGGCCGAGGCCGTTCCGTCCGGCCATGCGGATGGTCTCTTCCGATGAGGCCGCCATCCAGCACGGCGGATGCGGAAACTGATAGGGCTTGGGCGTCACCATGCGCTTGGGGAACTTCAGGTATTCGGAATCTTCCTCGTAATACTCCTGTTCCCACATGCCGACCACGCTGCGCGCGGCGGCGAGCATCTTCTGCTTCGAATTGGGCACATCGACGCCGAAGGCGATCTGCTCCATCGGCGTCGAACGGCCCATGCCCCAGACGGCGCGGCCGCGCGAAAGCAGGTCCACCGTCGCGACTTTCTCTGCCACCCGAGCCGGGTGAATGAATTCGTGCGGCATCAGCGCGACGCCAAAGCCGAGCTTGATCCGATCGGTGATCTGGCTGAGCGCACCGAGCACCACGTCGTTGCACGGCATGTGGCTGCGGCCCTCGCGGAAGTGGTGCTCGACCAGCCAGGCGGTGTCGAAGCCCTTCTTGTCGGCGAGCACGATCTGCTCGATGCAGTTCTTGTAAACCTCCCGCTCGAGCGTGCGCTGGCCCCAGGGATGCTCGCCGGCCCAGGGCTGCGGTGCTTCGAATTCGTAGAGTAGTCCGAGTTCCATGTTCCTGTCCCGTATTACTGAGTTTGCGGCATTTCCCTGCGGCTCTTGCGCGCGCCGCCGGAGAATTTGGTGCTGAGCGATCTGTCGACCGTCAGGTTCTGCCCGGAAATGCCCGAGGCGAGGTCGCTGAGCAGGAAGACGATGGCGTTGGCCAGTTCGACCGGTTCGGAGAAGATCACGGTATCGGCGGCGGAACGGCTGTTCTTGGCTGCGTCCGACATGGCGGCCGCCTTGTCGATCACCCGCTGGCTCATCACCGCGCCGGGCGAGACCGAATTGGCGCGGATGCCGAACTCGTGCCATTCATTGGCCATGGTCCGGCTGAGCGCGATCACCCCCGATTTCGCCGCGCCATAGGGTCCGTGCCACGGCGCGGCGTCCTTGGCGCTGATCGAGCCGACATTGACGATGGCGCCCTTGCGCCCGGTTTCGATCCAGAATTTGGCGGCGTCGCGGCAGATGAAGAAGGTATAGGCGAAATTGAGCTGCATCGTCTTCCAGAAGACGTCGGTCGGCGTCTGGTCGAGCGGCAGCCATTCCTGCGCGGTGGTGCCGCCGGCGACATTGGCGATGCCGCCGATCGGGCCGACATCGCGCAGCACCGATGGGATGACACTCTCGCAAGCGGCAACGTCGTAGAGATCGGCGACCATGACATGCGCGGTTCCGCCCAGCGCCCGCACTTCGGCGGCGGTGGCGTCCACCGTCTCCCGGTCCTTGTCCAGCAGCACCACCGCACCGCCGGCCTTGGCGATCTGCCGCGCTGTCGCGCCGCCGATGCCGCCCTTGTGGCAGCCGCAGACGAGGATGGTCTTGCCGGTGAGATCGATTGGCAGTGGCATTGCTCTCTCCCTGCCCTTCTTTCTCCCCTCCCGCTTGCGGGAGGGGTCGGGGGTGGGTCTGTGTTCAACATGGTGCCAAGTTCTGACACACCCACCCCTAGCCCCTCCCGCAAGCGGGAGGGGGACTCTCACACCGCGATGTTGTAAAGCTTCGCCGAGTTCAAACTCAGCACCTTGGCGCGTTCCTCATAGGTGAAGCCCTCCAGCCGGCTCTCCAGATCGTTAAACGGATAGAGGCTGGTCGGGTGCGGAAAATCGGTTTCGAACAGGCAATTGTCGATGCCGACCTGACGGACCATGTCGGCCAGATGCTTGCCCTGTTCGAACCAGAAGCAGGCATAGAAATTGCTCTGGAAATATTCCGAGGGCTTCTTGTTGAAGCTCTTGGTCTCGGCGATTTCCTTGAGCTGGTAATCGAGCGCCTGCATCAGGAAGGGCACCCAGCCGATGCCGCTTTCGACCGAGACGAATTTGAGCTTCTCGAAGCGGTCGAGAATGCCCGAATAGATCAGGTTGGAGACGACCTTGCCGTTGTTGAAGAAGATCATCGCGCCCTGGATGCCCGCATAAAGATCGCGGGTCAGCGATGGCCAGCCTTGCGTGCCCATCCAGTCGATCGACTGCTCTGATGCGCCGATATGGAAGTTGACCGGGATGTCCTTGTCGGTGCAGACCTCCCACAGCGGGAACCAGTGCTCGGTGCCGAGATCGGGGATCATGTTCCCGTCGTCGCCCTTGATCGTGTGCGGATCGGAATTGATGTTGATCCCGCGCAGGCCCATGTTCGCGCAGCGCTCGGTTTCCTTGATCGCCTCTTTGACGTCCCACCACGGCAGCAGCGCCATCGGGAACAAGCGCTGGCCGCTCTCTTCCTGAATTTCGGCCATGGCGTCGTTGTAGATCTGGGTCACCACCAGCCGCAATTCGGGATCGACCTTGGCCGAGGCCTGGCCGCCGAAGCCGAGGATGTTGGGATAGACGATCTGGGCGTGAATGCCGTTCTCGTCCATCACCGCCAGCCGCTCCCTGACCGAGCTGGAGCCGAGGTGAACCTCCTCGAACTGGACTTTGAGAAAGCGGTCGAGGTCGCGGATCTTGCCGCCCTCTTTCAGCACCGCAGAGTTGGGGTGCGCGCCGAATCCGATCGACTTGTCGCCGTCGATGATCCAGCTGCGCGTGCCCTCGTGCATCTTCACCTGCGGCACCCGGTCCTTGTATTTTGCGGGCGCGCGCTTGGTCCACATGTCGTGCGGTTCGGTCAGGTGGGTGTCGGCGTCGATGATCTTGATCGGCGACGTGGCGGTGGTGGACATGGCAGGCTCCTCTCGGCCCTGTGCGGGCCAGACATGCTACGCTGGATAGGCCCCGCGCCGCAATCGGCAATGGCCGCGCCCCCATGGGGGTTGCCTGATCGTCCATGGGCAGGGGAGACTATTGTTCGCGCAGAATATCCGTCGCGATCGGGGCCGGACTGCCGCCCGACAGCCGCGCACGGCGGCGGACCATGCTGGCGGCATCCTTGGGGCGGCGGCTGGAAAGCAGCGGCCGCCAGCTGGGGGCGGCCTCCTCGCCGGCATCGTCTTCGCGCGCGGCGGCGCGCATCTGGCTGGGCGACTGGCCGAAGTGGCGGGTGAAGCGGCGGCTGAAGGCGGCTTCGGAGCCGTAACCCGAAAGCTCGCTGATTTCGGCGATCTTGAGGCGGCCCTTGCGCAGCAGCTGCGCCGCCTGCTCCATCCGCTGCTCCGCCACCACTTCCATCGGCGCGCGGCCGGCCTGCGCGGTGAAATGCGCGGCGAAGTTGGAACGGCCCATGCCGACCGAGCGCGCCAGCCGCTCGACCGTCCAGTTGGCCGACGGGTTGCCGGCGATCAGGCGCAGCGCCTGGCCGATGGGATCGAGCGGCTCGGGCGAGAAGATCTGGCGGCACAGCGGATCGCCGCGCAGCTGCGCCACCAGCATCAGCGCGGCGAGCCGCGTCAGCAGCGCCGCCGACCCCGGGCCGATCCCGGCGGTGGCCAGCGCCTCGGGCCGCAGCAGCGCGCCCCAGCCCGCCTCGCTGCACCTCCCCAGCTGGATGCACGAAGGCAGCGACGAGCGGCTCGCGCCCGCCGGCAGCGTCGCCATCATCCGCCCGCTCAGCACCCGCGCCGCAATCGCGCCGGGCTGGCCGACCGGAAAGGTGGGCGGGATATCGACGCCCCGTTCCTCGCGCAGGAAATCGAGCGTCGCGGCCGGGCTGTCGGCCGAGACCCGCAGCGCATGCGCCTCGCCCGAGAGCACCGCCACCGCCTCGCCCGCGCCAAGCTCGATCGTGCCCCCCGCCGCCGAGGCGATCCGCACCGAGCCGTGCAGCACCGCGTGGAACAAGGTCGCATCGCCCGGCGGCACGCTGAAGCCGCCATTGCCGCCAAGATCGCAGTAACACCAGGTTTGGCCGGATAGCTCGATCGCTCCCAGCAGATCGGACAATGGGGCGAAATCGGAGGGAACCCCTCCGCCCTGGCGAAGCACGTGTCTTTCTCCCCTGCGGCCTGGGTGCAAATTCCCGGGTCTTGTGCGATTGCCGGGCAGGATATGCCTGTAAGCCGCCGCGTCAATGCGGGAAATATTGGGCTTTGACCGCAGCGAGGCTACTGCGCCACAATGCGCGCCATGGAGAGTCCGCAATGACCCGGCGCATCGAAACCCGCATCGATGTCGGCAACGCCCTGCCGCTGGGCGAGGCGGCGCATGTCGCGGCGACGATCGTGCTGCCCGAGGTTATCCCGGAGCGCCCGGTGGTCTGCTTCGCCAAGCCCGGCGGCGGCTATTCGCGCGGCTATTATACCTGCGAGCTGCCGGGGCCGGGCAAGGGCGCGCAGGCGGATTTTCATGCGGAGCGCGGCTGGATTTTCGTTTCGCTCGACAATCTGGGTTCGGGCGACAGCTCGATCCATGCGCCCGAACAGCTCGATTTCGCCAATTGCACCGCAGCGGCGGCGGCGGCGGAGCAGGACATTCTGCTGCGCCTCGCCAACGGCATCCTCGCGCCGGGCCTCGCCCCGGTGCTGCAACCGCTGCGGATCGGCATGGGGCAATCGACCGGGGGCAGCCTGGCGATCGTCCAGCAGGCGCGGCACGCCAGCTATGACGGCCTCGCCATCCTCGGCTTCAGCGCGGTGCACAACCATCCCGCCACCGCGCCGGGCGAGCCGCCGGTGGTCACTCCCTGGTTCTCCCGCGACACCCCGCCCGACAAGCCGGGCGGGGTGATCAACGCCCGCGCACTGGCGGCGGTGAGCGCTGCCAATGCCGATGGGGGCGGGGCGCAGGGTTCGGCCTGGGCCTCGCTCGCCTGGAGCTTCCATTACGACGACGTGCCGCAGGATGTGGTCGAACAGGACCTCGCCCACTACGAGGCCATCGTCAGGCGCAGCGGCAAGGACGGCGCGGGCGATGCCGCGCCGTGGAACAGCTATACCACGCCCAACGAGGCGACCCGCTTCACTTTGACTCCCGGCATCGTCGCGCCCGAGGCGGCGGCGGTGACCGTGCCGGTGCTCTCGGCGATGGGCGAGCGCGACCTGGTGCTCGATCCCCTGGGCGAGGCGCGCGCGTTCCGTTCCGCCCCCAGCTTCGATCTGTTCGTCTGCCCGCGCATGGGCCACATGCACAATTTCGCGGGAACCCGGGCGCTGTTCTGGGAGCGCATCCACTGGTTCGGCGAATGGTGCGCGGCGGCGAAGCGGGCGGGGGTCTAACCCGCCAGCGCCGCCCGCACCGCAGCAATCGCCTCGCTGGCCTTCGCCCCGTCCGGCCCGCCGCCCTGCGCCATGTCGGGCCGCCCGCCGCCGCCCTTGCCGCCCAGCGCCTCGACCCCGAGCTTGACCAGATCGACCGCGCTGAAGCGGGCGGTGAGGTCGCCGGTGACGGCGGCGGCAATCGAGGCCTTGCCCTCGTTCACTGCGACGATGACGGCAATGCCCGATCCCATCCGCTGCTTGGCGGCATCGAGCAGCCCGCGCAGTTCCCTGGCTTCAAGCCCGTCGATCACCTGGCCGGAGAAGGTGACGCCGCCGATATCCTCGTCGGCCTGCGCTTCGCCGCCGCTGGAAGCGCCGCCGCCCAGCGCCAGCGCCTTCTTCGCCTCGGCCAGCTCGCGCTCGAGCTTCTTGCGCTCGTCGAGCAGCGCGGCGACGCGGGATTCGACCTCGTCCGGGGTGGTGCGGAGCAAAGCTGAAGCGGCCTTGAGCTGTTCCTCGCGCGCCACCAGCCAGGCCCGCGCGCCTTCGCCGGTCAGCGCCTCGATGCGGCGCACGCCCGAGCTGACTGCGCCTTCGCTGACAATGCGGAACACGCCGATATCGCCGAGTGCGCGCACGTGAGTCCCGCCGCAGAGTTCGACCGAGTAAGGCTTGCCCGAAACCCGCCCCATGCTGAGCACGCGCACCTCGTCGCCGTATTTCTCGCCGAACAGCGCCATAGCGCCCGCCTCGATCGCATCGTCGGGCTCATCAGCCGGGTCACCACCGGATCGTTGGCGCGGATTTCGGCATTCACTTCGGCTTCGACCGCGGCGATGTCTTCCGGGGTCAAGGCCACCGGCTGCGCGAAGTCGAAGCGCAGCCGGTCGGCAGCCACTGCCGAGCCCTTCTGCGTGACATGCGCGCCGAGCCGGTTGCGCAAGGCGGCGTGCAGCAAATGCGTTGCCGAATGGTTGGCGCGGATCGCGTCGCGCCGCGCGGTATCGACTTCGAGGTGGACGGTGTCGCCGAGCTTGATCGTGCCCGCTTCCACCTTGGCATGATGCGCATGCAGCCGCCCGAGCGGCTTGGCGGTATCCGATACCGCAAGCTTCAGGCCGTCCGCCCCGCTGATCGCGCCGGTGTCGCCTGCCTGACCGCCGCTCTCACCATAGAATGGGGTCTGGTTGACGAGAACAATCACCTCGTCGCCCTTGCTGGCGCTCTCGACTTCCGCCCCGCCCTTGACCAGCGCCACCACCCGGCCTTCGCCGCTGGTGGAGGAATAGCCGGTAAACTCGCTCGCCCCCTCGCGCTCGGCGATGTCGAACCACACCTCGCTGTCGGCGGCCTGGCCCGAGCCCTTCCACGCGGCGCGGGCGGCGGCCTTCTGGCGGTCCATGGCTTCGTCGAAGCCGGCCTTGTCCACCCCGATTCCCCGGGCGCGCAGGGCGTCTTCGGTCAGGTCATAGGGGAAGCCGAAGGTATCGTAGAGCTTGAACGCGGTTTCGCCCGGCAGCTCGCCGCCCGCGCCCATGCTTGCCGTCGCTTCGTCGAGCAGCTTCAAGCCATTGTGCAGCGTGCGGCGGAACTGCACTTCCTCGCGTTCCAGCGTTTCCTCGATCAGCGGCTGGGCGCGGCCGAGCTCGGGATAGGCCTGGCCCATTTCGGTCACCAGCGCGCCGACCAGCCGGTGCATCAGCGGGTCTTTCGCCCCGAGCAGATGGGCGTGGCGCATGGCCCGCCGCATGATCCGCCGCAGCACATAGCCGCGGCCTTCGTTGGAGGGCAGCACGCCGTCGGCCAGCAGGAAGCCGGTCGAGCGCAGATGGTCGGCGATCACCCGGTGGCTGGCGCGGTTCTCGCCCTCGGCCTTGACCCCGGTCAGGCTTTCCGAAGCGGCGATCAGCGCCTTGAAGGTGTCGATGTCGTAATTGTCATGCTCGCCCTGCATGACGGCGGCGAGGCGCTCCAGCCCCATGCCGGTGTCGATGCTCGGCTTGGGCAGCGAGGTGCGGCTGCCGTCGGCGGCCTGCTCGAACTGCATGAACACGAGATTCCAGATCTCGATGAAGCGGTCGCCATCCTCGTCCGGGCTGCCGGGAGGGCCGCCGGGGATGTGATCGCCGTGGTCGTAGAAGATTTCCGAACAGGGCCCGCACGGCCCGGTGTCGCCCATCGACCAGAAATTGTCGCTGGTCGGGATGCGGATGATGCGCGCTTCGGGCAGCCCGGCGATCTTGCGCCACAGGCCCGCAGCCTCGTCGTCGGTGTGATAGACGGTGGCGGTGAGCTTGTCGGCGGGAAGGCCCCATTCCTTGGTCAGCAGGGTCCAGGCATGCTGGATCGCCTGCTCCTTGAAATAGTCGCCGAACGAGAAATTCCCCAGCATCTCGAAGAAGGTGTGATGCCGCGCGGTGTAGCCCACGTTATCCAGATCGTTATGCTTGCCGCCGGCGCGCACGCATTTCTGGCTGGAAGCGGCGCGGGGGGTTTCGCGGCTCTCGAGCCCGGTGAACACGTTCTTGAATGGCACCATTCCCGCGTTGACGAACATCAGCGTCGGATCGTTGTAGGGCACCAGCGGCGCGGAAGGCACCGCCTCGTGGCCATTGGCGGCGAAATAGTCGAGAAATGACCGGCGGATATCGTTCGTCGAAACCATAGATCGCGCCGATAAGGCAGGCTGGCGATGGCGGCAAGGTGCCTGACCAAAATTCCGCTTGCGACTCGCCGCGCATAGGCACAGCATCCGGATCAGACTTGCGCGACCGAGCGCATGGAACAGCGCCCGGCGCGCCTTCACGCGAGAGGAGGCGACGATGGGAAGCATGCAATCCAAAGGTATCGCAGCTGGCAGCAAATCCACCCGTGCGGTGGCGCTGGTCGGGCCAGCCGGCACGGGTAAGACAAGTCTGGCCGAAGCGCTGCTCTACGCCAGCGGCGCGATCAACCGTCAGGGCAGCGTCGAGGCGGGGACCACTGTCGGCGACGCCAGTCCCGAGGCCCGCGCCCGCCACGGCTCGACCGAAATCAACCTCTCCCACTTCGATTATCTCGGCGACCATTTCGCCGTGATCGACATGCCCGGCGCGCCCGGCTTCGCCACCGATGGCCTCGCGGGGCTGCAAAGCTCCGACATGGCGCTGGTGGTGATCGATCCCGACCCGGCGCGCGCGGTGCTGGCCGAGCCGGTGCTGCGGCGTCTGGACGAGCTGGGCGTGCCGCATGCCATCTTCGTCAACAAGATCGAGCACGCCCGCGCCGGGGCGATCCGCGATCTGATCGCCACCTTGCAGCCGATGAGCCGCGAGCCGCTGGCGCTGCGCCAGATCCCGATCCGCGCCAAGCAGGAGGGGGGCGGCGAGCTGGTCACCGGCTATGTCGATCTCGCGCTGGAGCGCGCCTATCGCTACCGGCCCGGCGCCGAATCCGAAATCATCGAAATCCCGGTCGAGCTGACCGAGCGCGAGAAGGCCGAGCGCACCAGGTTGCTGGAAACTCTCGCCGATTTCGATGATGCGCTGATGGAAGCGCTGCTGATGGACGAGGAGCCCGACCGCGCCACGGTGATGACCGACCTCGCGCTCGACACCGCCGGCAACAAGGTGGTGCCAGTGATCCTCGGCTCGGCGCTGACCGGCGGCGGCGTCCACCGCTTGCTCAAGCTGTTGCGCCACGAAACCCCAGCCCCCGATGCGGCGGCGGAGCGGCTGGGCGTGAACGGCGGCGGCGCGCTGCATGTGTTCAAGATCGCCAATGGCGGTGCGATGGGGCGGCTGGCTTTGGGCCGGGTGCTCGGCGCGCCGCTGGGCGAGGGCGACGAGCTGGAAGTGGGCGGCGAGACCGCGCGGACCGGCTCGATCTTCTTCGTCCAGGGCGACAAGACCGCCAAGCAGGGCGCGGCCGGCGCCGGGCGATATCGTCGCGGTGGCCAAGGTCGATAGCGCCAAGACCGGGCTGCTGCTGGGGCGCAAGGGTTCGCCCGGCGGCGAACTGCCGGTCGCCTATCCGGCGCGCAATGCGGCGATCGCCATCGCCACCCGCGACCGCAAGGACGACGTCAAGCTCTCCACCGCGCTGCACCGGCTGTGCGAGGAGGACCCGGCGCTGCAATGGACACAGGACGATGCGACGCATGAAACCATCCTGCGCGGGATCAACGACGAGCATCTCCAGGTGGTGCTGGGGCGGCTGCAACGGCGCTATGGCGTCGCGGTAGACACCCAGCCGCCGCGCATCGCCTATCGCGAATCGATCCGCAAAGGCGCAACCCAGCGCGGCCGCCACAAGAAGCAATCGGGCGGACACGGCCAGTATGGCGACGTCATCATCGAAATCCGCCCGCAGCCGCGCGGCGAGGGCTTCGTCTTCGAGGACAGGATCAGCGGCGGCGTCGTGCCCAAGCAGTGGATTCCCGCAGTCGAGGCCGGGGTGCGCGACGCCATGGAGAAAGGCCCGCTGGGCTTCCCGGTGGTCGATGTCGCGGTGACGCTGACCGACGGTTCCTACCATTCGGTCGATAGCTCCGAACTCGCCTTCCGCATCGCCGGGCGCATGGCGATGAGCGACGCGATGGCGCAAGCCGCGCCCTATCTGCTCGAGCCGGTGTGCAAGGTGACGGTCGATACGCCGGCGGGCACCGGTTCGAAGGCGGGATCGGTGCTGTCGAGCCGGCGCGGCCAGATCCTCGGCCTGTCGCCCCATCCCGACTGGCTGCGCTGGGAGCGGGTCGAGGCGCTGCTGCCCGAAGCGGGGCTGCACGGGCTCGACGCCGAACTGCGCTCGCTGAGCCAGGGGCTGGCGAGCTTTACCGCCGTGTTCGATCACCTCGCCGAGCTGGGCGGCAAGGAGGCGGATCAGGTGGTGAAGGCAAGGGCAGGGCTGGTGGCGGCTTAGCGGTTTCGGTTCTGCACAACCCCTCCTTCCCCCTCGATGGGGGAAGGATACGCAGCCTTGTTGAGCGCAGCGAAACTAGGCGCAGTTGGATGGGGGTGAGGGTTCCGGAAGCGCCGCGCCCGGTCGAGAGCGCACCCCCTCCCAACTTCGGCTAGGAAACAAGTTTCCAAGCCTTCGTATCCCTCCCCCATCAAGGGGGAGGTGAGGGCGGGGAGGTGAGGGCAGGTCCTACCCCCGCCGGCGGCAGTTCCGGTTATATTTGTTGCGGGCGATCTCGTGACCGGCGACGCCGCCTGCCGCCGCGCCGACCAGCGTGCCGGTGGTGCGGTTGCCGCGCCCGGCGATGACATTGCCGAGCACGCCGCCCGCCACTGCGCCGACCACGGCGCCGCCGGTTTTGGTCATGCGCTTGCAGGCGCGCGCTTCGGCGGGGTTGGCGGCGGTCAGAGCCAGAGCGGCGACGGCCATTGGCAGAGCTAACTTATGCATCGTTTCGATCCTCGCGCCCCCGTTTGGATATCGGCGCGGGAGTGGCCGACTCTGCGGGAATTGCCAATTGCCGGCGGGGCAAGACGTGCGAATGGAGCGGCGATTCGAGTCATTGCCCTTTCCTGCCGAACGCGGCAGGTTGCGGCAAAACGAGAAGTAGAGAGAGGAACCCCATGTCGATCCGCCGTTTCTGGCCGCTCAGCCTTGCCGCTATCGCGTTGGTTTCCGTGCCCTTTGCCGCCCGCGCCCAGAATGCTCCGCCCCCGTCCGGCGCGGTCGCCGGCTGGAGCGAATTCGCCGAGACCGTGCGCACTTTGCCCGAGAGGATGCTGGCCAAGCTGCCGCCGGAAATGCGCGACGATCCGCAGATCCGGCAGGAGGTGGCGCGGCTGGCGCTCGAAGCTATTACCACTTCGGCGCTGGAGGCGATCGGCGGCGACGGCGATGCGCCGGTGTTCCTGCCCTCGATCGGCCAGGTGCTCAATGTCGGCCAGCCCAATGCCGACACCATCTATCGCGCGGCGACGATCACCCCGGGCGGGAGCTATCGCCTGCGCGGCCAGCGCGGCACGCTGCGGCTGTCGGTGCTCGCCCAGGTCGCGCCGCCGACCAGTCCCACCGACGGCCCGCGCGCGCATCTCGACCTCGCCGCGCTCAAGACCGATGCCGAGGGCCGCTACGATCTGCTGCTCAGCGCCGAGAAGCCTGCGGGCTATGGCGGCGACTGGTGGCGGCTCGATCCGGGGGCGACGCGGCTGATGCTGCGCATGGTCAGCGCCGATTGGGGCAAGGAAGCCGAGCCGACCTTCTCGCTCGAGCGGGTGGACAAGCCGATCGGTCGCCAGCGGGTGCCCGCCGCCACGCTCGAGAAAAACCTGCGCGCGCTGCCCAGGGCGATCGACTTCATCGGCCCGCTGTTCGTCGCGCATGTCGAGAAGATGCGGGCCGAAGGCTACACCAACAGACTGCGCTCGTTCCAGGCGCCCTATGGCGCGCTGGCCGGGCAGTTCTACTACGAGGGATCCTACGATCTGGCGGATGACGAGGCGCTGATCATCGATTCGGCGGTGCCGGCCAAATGCGATTACCGCTCGCTGATCCTGACCAACGACATCTACGAGACCATCGACTGGCACAACAACCATTCCGCGCTCAACGATACCCAGGCGCCGGTCGACAAGGACGGCCGGCTGCGCATCGTGATTTCCGCGCGCGACCCCGGCGTGCGCAACTGGATGGACACCGCCGGCCATAAGCGTGGGGCGATCCAGGGCCGCTGGACCGGCTGCGACAGCCAGCCGATCCCGGAAGTGCGCAAGGTCAAGCTGGCGGAGGTGGCGAAGTATCTGCCCAGCGATACGCCGAAGGTCACGCCCGGGCAGCGTCAGGCAATCCTGCGCGAACGCCGCCGGGCGCTGATGGAGCGGCCTTACTGGTAGGCGCTGTTAAAGATTGAGTTCCTTGACCGGCCCGTCGAAATTGCCGCCCAGCTCGTTGACCGCCCGGGCCAGCCGTTCCTGCGGCAGGCCGGCGATGTAGCCATCGATGATGCGCTGGTAATTGGAGATCATGCCTTCGATTTCTTTCGACAGCCGCATGAATTCGAATCCCGTGGCGTGCATGCCGTGCTGCTGGATCGGGATGTTCGAATAGTCCTGGCGCGGGATCGGGGGAAATTCGGGACTGTCGAACGGCAGCATGGTCGGCTCGCTCGGCGCCACGTAATCCGCATCTTCCGGATACATGGTCAGCGACCAGATTTCGAACAGGCACGATTCCGGCCCCAGCGGCCGGATGCGATAGGCCGACATCGAGGTGAACACCGGCAGCACGAAATAGTGCGGGAACAGGAACTCGACGGCATGGACCGGGTCGGAAACCATCACTGCGTTGAGATCGGGGACGGGCTCGCCCCTGGCGCGGAGCTGGCGGGTAATCTCGGCGTTGACCATGCCGAACCAGGCGCCAGTCGCCGCCAGCGGATCCTCCGGCAGCTCGGCATCGAGCAGCGAGCGCATGATCTCGATTTCCTTGGCATGGACCATGCCGCCCATGCCTTCGCTCAGCCGCTCCATGCCGCGAAACTGCGCGTCGATGGCGTCGCGGGCAGTCGCTTCCGGCTTGATGTTGCGGCGCGATTTTTCCTTGCTGTCGCCCGAAAAATCGGCGCTGGTCTCGTACATGTCGTTGAGCGCAGCCCGCCGCGCCTCGCTCAGCTGCGGGTGAGTGGTCTGCACGTGATAGCCTTCCATGAAGGCTTCCATCGCCAGCTTCCAGTTGGCGGGCAGCACGGTGCCATACCACCATTCCATTTTCAGGTCGCCGATGCCGTGGGCATCGAGGCGGTCCGCCAATGGGCCAAACGTCTCGCGCAGGGGAGGCGCATCCTTGTCGTGATTGATCCAGGCGCAACCGCCCCAGACTTCGACCCGGCAGGCGACGAGATCGATATCGGCGGGATCGAGCTGGCGTTCGGAAAACAAATGCCTGGCATAGACCAGGGTGTTCGACCCGTGCATGTCCCAGCGCCAGCCGTGAAACGGACAGACGAAGCCGGTATGCGCGCAATTGCCTGTGGCGGACTTGCCGCAATCGTTGCCGTAGCCCCCGGCGAAGGGCACACCGCGGTGGCGGCAGGCGTTGTGGAAGGCCTTCACCCCGTCATCGGTGCGCACCACCACGACCGACTTGCCGGCACAGGAATATTCGACCCAATCGCCGACTTCGGGGATCTGCTCGAGCCGGCAGGCCATTTGCCAGACATGCGGCCATAGGTGCTCGAGTTCGAGCTTGTAGAACTCCTCGTCGAAGTAGCGCCTGACCGGAATGCGTTCCGGATCATCGACAGGAAACGGGACCGGCCTGAGGCCGCCATCTGCAGATTTCAGCACTTGCCCACCTCACTTCCGGAAACTCGCCTGTCCCGGCGGCTCAGAATTCCAGATCCTTGATCGCCCCGTCGAAATTGCCCGCGAGCATCCGGTTGGCATGCGCCAGTTTCTCGGCGGGAACCCCGGCGATATAACCATCGACCAGCCGCTGGAAATTGCTGACCATGCCCTCGACATTCTTCGACAGCCGCATGAATTCGAAGCCCCTGGCATGCAGCCCGATCTGGTTGATCGGGATATTCGCATAGTCCTGCCGCGGGATCGGCGGGAACTGGTCGCTGTCATAGGGCAGCATGGTCGGCTCCATCGGCGGCTCGGGCTCCTCGCCTTCGGGGTAGGTGGTCAGCGACCACAGCTCGAACAGGCAGCTCTCCGGCCCCAGCGGACGGATGCGATAGGAGCTGAAGCTGCTGAAATAGGGCAGCAGGAAATAATGCGGGAACAGGAATTCCACCGCATTGACCGGATCGGTCTGGCAGACGGTGTTGAGATCGGGCACCGGCTCGCCCTTGGCTGCAAGCCGTTTGCTGATCTGATCCTGGACAACGCCCAGCCACATCATCAGCGCCTGGTTGGTGTCCTCGGGGAAATCGACGCCGAGATTGTCCACATCCGTCAGGCTGCGGGCGATTTCCAGTTCCTTGGGGTGGAGCATGCCGGCCATGCCGTCGCTCAGCCGCTGCATCGATTCGATCTGGATATCGACATTCTCGCGCAGGCTCTTGCCCGGCTCGGCCATGTTGAACTGATCGGTGCGCGGGACTTTATACATGGTGTCATAGAGCTGCGGGGTGATCGCGTGCAGCTGCGGGTGGGTCTTCATTACGTGGTAGCCTTCCATGAAGGCTTCCATGGCCAGCTTCCAGTTGGCCGGCAGCACCGTGCCGAACCACCATTCGGCCCGCAGCTTGTGGACATTGTGCGCTTCCAGCCGGTCGATCAGCGGGCCGATGGAATCGCGGAAGGAGGGCGCGTCGTCGTCGAAATTGATCCAGGCGCAGCCGATCGCGGTCTCGACCCGGCAGGGGATCAGGTTGATGTCGCCTTGCTCCAGCAGGCTTTCGGTGAACAGATGCTTGCCGTAGACGAAGGTGTTCTTGCCATCCATGTCATAGCGCCAGCCGTGGAACGGGCAGACGAAGCCGGAGCTTTTGCAATTGCCGTGGTCGTTCCCTTTCCCGCCGGCGATGGGAACGCCGCGGTGGCGGCAGGCGTTGAAAAAGGCCTTCACCCCGTCTTCGGTGCGCACGATAATCACCGACTGGCCGACATTCTGATATTCCACCCAGTCGCCGACCTCGGCAATGCGCTCCAGCCGGGTCGCCATCTGCCAGGCGTGCGGCCAGACATGCTCGAGTTCGAGCTTGTAGAACTCTTCGTCGTAATAGCGCTGCGCCGGAATGCGCTCGGGATCGTCCACAGGAAACGGCACGGCGCGCAGGCCGCCATCGGCTGATTTGAGCACGGAATTACCTCTCGAGAATTCGTACGATGCTTGTGCTGAACAAATGTACAGGACCGGCGGCGGTACGCAATGGCGGAGTTGCGCGGGGCGAGCGGTGAGGGTCGCCACTCTTCAGAAGGTCTTGACCCACTCCGTCCGCAGCCGGGTCAGCTGGGTTTCGCGGATGCGCCAGCCTTCCGCCAGCTTGACATATTTCTCGCGGTAATGCCCCCAGCCGTGGACGTAGCTGTATTCGCCGTTGAGCGGGTGTTCCTTCGAGCGCCAGATCAGATCCTCCATCGCCCAGACCCCGGTCGCCTCGGTGTCCGAGACAATCTCGATGTCGGGCATGTGGCCGTGGTGGACCGAAACCTGGTCGGCGGATTGCTGGTCCACCCAGGCGATCAGCCTGTCGCGGCCCGCCACCGAATGGCCCATCTCGCCGACGATCAGTTCTGCGTCCGGCGCCCAGACCTCGCGCCGCCACAGCTCCCAGTCCTTGTTGTCGATGCCATAGAAATAGCGCGCTTTCAGCCGCTTGATCTCCTCGATCGCCAGCAGGCGTTCCACGTCGTTCATCGCCTCTCTCCCTATTTTCCCGCATTTCATAGCGGTTCGCGGGCGGGGTCAAGGGCTTTGCCGGGGACTGCCCGGCGGGCGCGGTTGCAACTGCGGGTGCAGGGCGTAACTTCCGCCCGGCAATGGCCGCAGAATTTCTCCGCCGCTTCCCCGGGGGGCAATGGCTGGCTTTGGCGCTGGTCTTCGCCGGTCTGGTGCTGGCCGACTATGCCGGGCCGGGCCTGACCGCGCTGATCGACCAGCGCGGCGGCGATATCCTGCTGCGCGGCAACGCCGCCAGTCGCGCGCCGTCGGACCGGGTGGTGATCGTCGATATCGACCAGCGCAGCCTCGAAACCATGAACGAGCTGGCCGGCAGCTGGCCCTGGCCGCGCTCGGTGCACGGCGAGCTGATCGACGCCATCGCCGCGCAGCAGCCCCGCGCCATCGCCTTCGACGTGCTGTTCAACGAGGCCGACGTCTATCGCCCCGAACACGACGCCGCCTTCGCCGAGGCGGTGGCGCGGCACCCGAACGTGTGGCTGGCGATGACGCTCAATGCCGATGGCCAGGGCGCGCGGGTCGCCGACATGCCCGCCGCCGTCGGCGCGCAGGCGCTGCCCGGGGCCAGCCCGGAGGCGCGGGTGCCGCTGATGATGCCGCTGGTGGTGCTGCCCCGCCCCGAGGGCATGCGCGGGGGCCTGATCAATTTCGCTTTCGACAGCGACCGCATCGGCCGCCGCTACGACATCTACCGCGACCGCTCCGGCTGGCGCTTCGCCTCGCTGCCGGCGCGGATCATGCGCGATCTGCGGCGGCCAATGCCACCCCAGCAGGACATCCTGCTCAACTGGCGCAGCGGCTGGAGCCATGTCTCCTACGCCGACATCTATCTCGACAGCCTGCGCCAGAACCCGCAGCGCCCCCGGGATGAGTTCCGCGGCAAGATCGTCGTCGTCGGCACCTCCGCGCCGGGCCTCCAGGATTTGCGGCTGACTCCGCTGGGCAGCACCTATCCCGGGGTCGAGGTGCTGGCGACGGCGATCGACAATCTCGACCGGGGCGACTGGCTGCGCGAGGTTTCGCGCCGGGCGCTGGCGCCGCTGGCGCTGGCGCTGATTGCCCTCGTCGCCTTCGGTTTCATGCGCGGCAAGAGCGCCGGGCCGATCGGGTTCGTGCTGCTGGGGGTGACGCTGGCGGTGCTGGCCGCCGCCTGGTTCGCCTTGAGCGGCGGCACTTTCTGGCCGGTGTTCGCGCCGCTCGCTTTCGGCTGGGCGTTTTACCTTTCCGCCAGCGCCGTCGCCTATCTGCAAGAGCGCGCCCAGCGGCTGAAGACGGCGGGCATGTTCAAGCGCTTCCTCGATCCG
Organism: uncultured Alphaproteobacteria bacterium; assembly: GCA_963779195.1. GTDB lineage: Bacteria > Pseudomonadota > Alphaproteobacteria > Sphingomonadales > Sphingomonadaceae > Novosphingobium. The sequence goes on along the minus strand of CAVZWZ010000002.1, from coordinate 822,739 downwards.
CAGGTGGTCGCCGAGCTGATCGAGCGCGGCGACATCGATTACCGGGCGAATGCCCAGGCGCGCGAGGTGACGCGTGCTGTTCAGCGATATCCGCGGCTTCACCGCCCTGTCCGAGCAGGCCGCGCCGGAGGAAGTCGTCGCCATGCTCAACCGCTATTTCTCGCGGCAGGTCGAAGTGATCTTCCGCCACGGCGGCACGCTCGACAAATTCATCGGCGATGCGATCATGGCCTTCTGGGGGGCGCCCACCGCCGTGCCCGATCATGCCGCCCGCGCGGTGGCGGCGGCGCTCGACATGTCGCAGGTGCTCGAGGAGCTGCGCGGCGAGCTGGGCGCAATCGGCGCGCATCTGGAGATCGGCATCGGCATCCACAGCGGCAAGGCGGTGGTCGGCTTCATCGGCTCCAGCGACCGGCTCGATTACACCGCGATCGGCGACACGGTGAACCTCGCCAGCCGGATCGAGGGGCTGACCAAGGGCATCGGCCGGATCCTGGTCTCCGAAGCGACCCGCGATGCGGTGGGCGCGGCCTATCGCTGGGCCGACCGGGGATCGCATCATGTCAAGGGCCGCGAGACCGAAGTGCGGCTCTTTGAACCCGGCCCCGCTTCTGATAAGTAGCGCGGGAAGGGGCGATGCGATGGGAGGTGATGCCATGCGATCGACCGGTCTCTTATTCGCCGCCGTCATGGCTCTCGCGGCCCCGGTCGCGCTGGGCGCGGCGGAGCGGGCCACCGCGATCCGCGCGGGCGAGCTCAAGCAGCAGCCGTTCCTCGACGCCGCCGGAGCCGGGGCGGTCACCGCCAACCAGCCGGTCAGCATCACCGGCCGCCAGGGCGGCTGGGTGCGGGTGGAAAGCAATGGCCAGACCGGCTGGATGCGGATGCTCAATGTGCGGCTGGATAGCGGCGAGCGTGCGGCGCCTTCCGGCAATGCGGGCGGCGGCAACGCCAATGCGCTCGGCGCGGGGCGCGGCAATCTCTCGCCGGCTTCGCTGCTGCACACCGGCAGCTCGGGCAAGACCGTGACCACCGGGATCAAGGGTCTGGACGAAGCCGACATCCGCAATGCCTCGGCCAATCCGCAGCAGGTCGAACAGCTCGACACGCTGGCTGTCGATGCCGCCGAAGCCTCGGCCCATGCCGCGAGCAGCGGACTCAAGGAACAGACTGTCGAATATCTGAAGAAGGGGCGCAAATGATGGGCAGGATGCGCAAATCCGGGACAGCCCTGGCCGTCCTCGCCGCCGCCGGGCTGGTCGCAGCGCCCGCCGCCGCGCAGTTCCCCGGCATCGGCGGCCTTGGCGGCATAGTGCGCAAGGCGGAGACCGCCAAGAACATCGGCAACGCCCTGCGCGACATCGGCGAGGCCGAGGAGATCAAGCTGGGCGCGGACCTCGCGGGGATCGTGCTCGGCGCCGCGCCGCTGATCGACGACCCGGCCAGGCAGCGCTATGTCAACCGGCTTGGCCGCTGGCTGGCCTCGCACAGCGAGCGGGCCAATCTGCCGTGGAAATTCGGCATCGTCGAAAGCAGCGATCTCAACGCCTTTTCGATGCCGGGCGGCTATGTGCTGATTACCCGCAGGCATGTTCGACGATGCCCGCAACGAGGCCGAGCTGGCCGGGGTGCTGGCGCATGAGGTCGCGCATGTCGTCAGGAAGCATCACCTCGGCGCCCTGCAGAAGAGCATGGGCAACTCCGCGCTCGGCGATATCTCGGGCTATTACGTCGGCCGGGCGGCGGGCGGCGGCATCGGCGGGCAGATCGCCGAAAAGCTGCTGGCAAGCGGGCGCGAGCTGTTCGCCCGCGGCCTCGACAAGGGCGACGAATATGAGGCCGACCAGATGGGCGTGGTGATCGCCGCGCGCTCGGGCTATTCGCCCTATGGCCTGGTCGGCGTGCTCCAGACTCTCGCCGCCGAGCCGGTGGAAGGCCGCTACGGCCTGATGTCGCGCACCCACCCGCTGGCGTCGGAACGGGTCACAAGGCTGGACGGGGCAATGGGGACGCGGCTGGACGGACTGACCGGGCTGGTCGACGATCTGCCCAGCTTCGACCAATTGCGCAACCCGGTGGCCGCGCCGACGGTGCAGCCCAAGGCGAGGGCGCGCAAGCGGGGCGGGTAGAGCGAGTCAATCGCAAACCGATTTTCTTGTTCCTCCCCACTTTCGTCACCCGGGTCAAGCCCGGGGTGACGAGTCGGTTGAACGGGCAGTTGGTATCGAACCACCGGAACCGTCCCGTTCAAACCGCCTTGGTCATTTCCACCCGCAGCCGCGTCAGCTGCGAGGTCTTGATCCGCCAGCCGCTGTTGGTTTTCGCGTCCGTCTTCGCATATGTCTCGCGGTAATGGCCCCAGCCGTGGAGGTGCTGGCTGCCGTCGTAGAGCGGGAACTGGTCGCTGCGGAACAGCCGGTCTTCCATCGCCCAGATCGCCTTGGCGGTGGTGTCCGAGGTGAATTCGATGATCGGCATATGGCCGTGGTGCACCGAGACCTGATCTCCGACCGACTCGCTGACATAGGCCAGCAGCGTGTCGAAGCCGCGGAACGGCTCGGCCTGGAATTCGGGGACATGCAGTTCGCCGTCTTCCGCCCAGACCTCGCGGCGCCACAGCTCCCAGTCCTTGTGGTCGAGGCCCCAGAAATACTTGGCCTTGACCTGCTTGATCTCCTCGATCGCCAGCAGGCGTTCCACGTCGTTCATCGCACTCTCCCGTTTCCGCCATTTCGGAACCGATGGCGGGAAAGGTCAAGCGGAGAGTGGCGAGCGGAGGAGCAGGCCTCCTCTCCCCGCGGGAGAGGAGATGAGCGAGCAGAGCTACGCAAACCGCCCTAACCCAGATCTCCTCGTCGGTCGGCACCGGCCGGTCCTCGATCACCTTGCCGATGCGGCTGACGTTCATCAGGTGCTTGTAGTCGAGGTTTTCCGAGATCGAATTGCCGCCCCACGAACCGCAGCCCAGCGTCGTGGTCGGCGCGAAGCCGTTGGTCAGCGAGCCGCCGGCGGTGAGCGAGCTGGGCTGGTTGACCACCAGCCGGCTGATCGGCAGCTCCAGCCCGGCGTGGCGGATGTTGGCCTCGCTGTTCGAATGCAGCGCCGCCGAATGCCCCGCGCCTTCGACCAGCAGATTGGCCTTGGCCTTCTGCACGGCGTCCTCGAAGCTCTGGTAGGGCAGGATCGCCACCACCGGGCACAGCTTCTCGCGCGCGAGAATATCGTCCTCGCCCGCGCCCTTGGCCGGCAGCATGATCAGCCGGGCGCTTTCGGGCACGTCGATCCCGGCCATGGCGCCGACCGCGCGGGCGGAAATGCCGACGACGTCCTTGTTGAGCTGGCCGCCGGGGAAGACGACATCGCGCAGCGCCTGGATCTGCGCCGCGTCGTCGGTGTACCAGACCTTGCCGGTGGCGGTGAAGGCGCGCACGGTTTCGTCGAAGGCCTCTTGCGGGGCGAGGACGAATTGTTCGTGGCTGCAGATGATGCCGTGATCGAAGCTGGCCCCGGTGACGATCTTGTCGACCGCCGCGCCGAGATCGATGCCGCGGTCGATGATCACCGGGACATTGCCCGCGCCGACCCCGAACGAGGGCTTGCCCGAGCTGTATGCCGACTTGACCATCGCGCCTCCCCCCGTTGCCACGACGACATCGACCGATTCCATCAGCTGCTGGGTGCGGGCGATCGAGCCGTTGCGCACGACCTGGACGAGATCGTCCGGGCCGCCATGCGACGCGACGATGCGCGAGAAGGCCTCGGTCAGATGTTCGGCGCAGCCCTGCGCCTTGGGATGCGGGGCGAAGATCACCGCATTGCCGGTCTTCAGCGCGAACATGGCGTTGCACATCGGCGTGACCACCGGATTGGTGATCGGCGTCACCGCGCCGACCACGCCCATCGGCTTGGCGACATAGATCAGGTTCAGCTCCGCATCCTCGTCGATGATGCCGCGCGATTTCTTGCCCTTCAGGCTGTTCCAGATCGCCCGCGACTTGCCCTTCTTCTTGAGGATCTTGTCTTCGAGATTGCCGATGCCGGTCTCCTCGACCGCCATTTTCGACAGCATCTCGGCGTTGTCGTAAACATATTTGCCGATGTCGCGGACGATGGCGTCGACCTGCTCCTGGCCGAAGGATTCATAGACAGTCTGCGCCGCGCGGGCGCGGGCGATCAGCGCCTGGATTTCGGGATCGAGCGAAACGGCGCTATCCGCGATAGTCATGGAACTGTCCTTTGCTGAAGCCCCGGCGCGCAGCGGGGCGCGGGGGCATGGCCTGTGCCCTGCGACATAGTATGCCGCCGCGCTGCGTCAATGCGCAATGCCGGGAAGAGGAGAGCCGCCCGGCGCCCGGGCGATGGTCAGCCGGGCGGAATTTCGTTCGCGGAATCCGGGGCGAGCGCTGGAAGCTCCGCCTCGGGCGGAGGATCGGCTTGCGGAACGGCGGGTGTCGGCGCTGTCCTGCGCCGGACCATCGGCCATCTCCGCGCCAGCGCTGCCGTTGTCCCTGGCAAGCTGCGCATAGATATCGGCATAGCCGTTCGCCGCGCCGGTTTGCGCCATCTCGCCGGTCTGCGCCGGCGGGGCGCCGAGCGGAGCTGGCTGGTCGCTCGCTTCCATGGCCGGCGGTGCCGCCATGTCGGTGGCGAAGGCCGTTTCGAAGCGCCGCGCGGCCTTGCCGCGATTGCTGCAAGCGGGCGACCCGCAAGCCGCTGTCGCTGCGGGATGCGCGCCGCCAGCCCCGGATGTCCGCAACCGGGTCGGGCCTCTTCTCACCGCCAGCCGAGCGGGCGATAGGCGGGCACCGGCGTCGGGGCGATCCGCCGGCACTGCATGGCGCGCGGGCCGGCATCACCTGCACCGCGATGGCGGGCGCGGCCGGCCAGACGTCCTTGATGATTACGCTCGGCGCTTCGGCTGCGGCGAACAGCGCTTCGCCGCCGGTCGAGCGCCGGCCTGCTCGGTCCAGGGCGTGCTCAGGCGATTGATGGGCGTAATAGATCGCTGCCGCATCGGCCAAGGCAAAGGCCAGCACGAGATAGGCCGCCCATCTCCGCCGCGATATCTGACGCCAGTTGACCATGCCGAAGCTCCGCGTTCGCCCGCGCTCATACCATGCGGCGTGCAGGCGCAACAATCCCGAATGCTGCTCGCGGGCCGCCCCGCGCAGCGCAGGGCGACCCAGCCGGCCCGGTCGCGCAGGCTCGAACTCTTCAGCTGCGGCTTCTCCTCCAGCTCGCCTTCCCGCATGATCTGCGCGCGGAACTCGTCGCGCTTTTCGTGGATCGAGGCGATCACCGGGCCCATCGCCACGCCGATATCGACCAGCACCGCCTCGGAAAGCTGCAAGGCGGCTTCCAGCGTCTCGGGCACCGCATGGCTCGCGCCGGCCTTGTAGAGCTGCGCGGCGTGGCTGGCGTCGCGGGCGCGGGCGATGATCGGCAGTGCGGGATGCTGGCGGCGCAGCCGCTTGACCAGCCGCTGCGCCGCCGTATGGATCGTCCATGGTCAGGATCACCGCGCTCGCCCGCGCGATCCCGAGATGGTCGAGCATGCCGCCGCGCGACGCGTCGCCGAACGCCACGGCATAGCCTTCGCGCGCGCCCAGTGCGGATCAGATCGGGGTCGGAATCGATGGCGATGTAGCCCTTGCCATGTTCGCGCAGCATGTCGGAGACCAGCCGGCCGACCCGCCCGAAGCCGATGACGATGGCGCGCGGGCCTTCCTCCGGCGCCAGTGCTTGCGGCGGCGCGGCGCGATCGATCCGCTTGCCCAGCCGTTTGCCCGCCAGCGCCAGCAGCGGCGTGACGGTCAGCCCGATGGCGGTGACGATCTGCCAGAACTGCGCGGACGCCGGGTCGATCAGCTGCGCGCCGACCGCTGCGGTCAGCACGATCAGCGTGGTTTCGGACGGGCTGGACATCAGGATCCCCGCCTCGGTCGCGGTGCCCGGCCGCGCGCCCATGGCCCGCAGCAGCAGGCCGGTCACCGCCGCCTTGAGGCCCAGCACCAGCACCACCGCCAGCACGATTTCGCCGAGCCGGTCCCAGATCAGCGCCGAGGTCGAGGCTCATCCCGACGGTGATCAGGAACACGCCCAGCGCCAGGCCCTTGAACGGCGCGGTGATCTCCTCGACCTCGGTGTGATATTCGGTCTCGGCGATCAGCAGCCCGGCCACCAATGCCCCGACGATCGGCGACAGCCCGGCAGCGCCCGTGGCCAGCGCGGCGGCGATCACCACCAGCAGGCTGGCGGCGAGGAACAGTTCGGGGCTCTTGGTGCGCGCCGCCTGGGCGAACAGCAGCGGCAGCGCCAGCCGGCCGAGCAGCATCAGCAGCGCCACCGTCAGCCCGCCCTGCCACAGCGTGCGCAGGATGTCGGCGCTGGTCTGCGCCTCGCCGCCGCGCGCCATCGCGCCCAGCAGGAAGACGATCGGCACCAGCGCGATATCCTCGAACAGCAGCATCGCCAGCGCCGCCCGTCCCACCGGGGTGCGCGGGTCGACGATGCGCAGCACCAGCGCGGTCGACGACAGCGCCAGCGCCAGCCCCAGCGCGATCGCGGTGGTGGCGGAATTGCCCAGCGCCGCCAGCCCCGCGCCGATCAGCGCCGCGCCGACCAGCAGCTCGAGCGAGCCCAGTCCGAAGACATCGCGGCGCATCGCCCATAATCGCCCGAACGATAGCTCCAGCCCGACCGAGAACAGCAGCAGGACGATGCCGAATTCGGCAAACAGGTCGAGCCCTTCCGGATCGGTTATGGTGACGTAGTAAAGCCACGGATGCTGCGGCACCAGCGCGCCCAGCCCGTGCGGCCCGGCCAGCACGCCGACCAGGATGAAGCCGATCACCGGAGTGATGCGGAACCGGGCGAACACCGGGATGACGATCCCCGCCGCCCCCAGGATCACCAGCGCATCGGAGAGGAACGGAGTAAACGCCTGATCAGCCATGGCTTGATGCTATTGCAGGTTGAGCGCAAAAGTCACGGCATGAGCGACAGCAGGCAGCAGATATCGTCATCGTTGGCGGCGGACCGGCGGGGATGATGGCCGGCTTGCTGTTCGCCCGCGCCGGGATCGAGGTGCTGGTGCTGGAAAAGCACGCCGATTTCTTCCGCGATTTCCGGGGGGATACGGTGCATCCCTCGACCATGGAAATCCTCTCCGAGCTCGGCATGCTGGAGCGGTTTTTGCAGCGGCCGCACAACCGGCTGGGCGAAGCGCGCAGATCGACTTCAACGGGCAGGATGCCGACGATCGGCGACCTCAGCCATCTCGATATGCCCGCGCCGTTCATCGCGATGATGCCGCAGTGGGATTTTCTCGATTTCCTGCGCGACGAGGCCGCGGCCTTTCCCGGCTTCGCGCCTGCGGATGGAGGCGGATGTCGTCGGGCTTGATCGAAGCGGCAGGGCGCGGATCGCCGGCGTGCGGCTGGCCGACGGCGAGGCATATCGCCGCGCGCAAGCTGGTGCTGATGCTGCGATGGGCGCAACTCGATCGCGCGCGCGGACTGCTGCCGCTTGAGGATCTCGGCGCGCCGATCGATGTGTTCTGGTTCGCGGTGCCCAAGCCCTTCGAGGTCGAGCGATGCGCTGGCGGCGTTATCGCGCCCGCACGCTGATCGCGCTGATCGACCGCGGCGATTATTGGCAATGCGCCTATGTCTTCGCCAAGGGCGAGGGCGAGCAATCAGCGCGCCGGGGGCATCGCCGCGCTGCGCGAGCAGCGTCCGCGCGGTCGCGCCCGATCCTGCCGGCGCTGGAAGAGGCGCTGACCGACTATGGACGCGATGCGGCTGCTGTCGGTTGCGCTCGACCGGCTGATCGCATGGCACGCGCCCCGGGCTGCTGGCGATCGGCGATGCGGCGCATGCGATGTGCCCGGTCGGCGGGATCGGCATCAATCTGGCGATCGCACGACGCGGTCGCCGCCGCCAATATTCTCGCCGCGCCGCTGCTTCGCGGCGGAGGATGCGGACGCCTGCTGCCGAGGGTGCAAGCGCGGCGGATGTTGCCGACGCGAATGGTCCAGCGCGGGCAGAAGACTCGCGCATGACGGATGTGCGTCGCGCTGTCCAGGGGCGGGCCACGGTCCGACGCAAACCGCCCTGGCCGCTCCGCCTGCTCGACCGTTTCCCGCTGCTGCGCCGGATCCCGGGAGGCTGATCGGGCGCGGCGTGCGGCGGGAGCATGTCCGCTCGCCGCTGGCGCCTATTCCTCCGTCAGAAACGCCACCAGCGCCCTGACCTTCTTCTGCCGCCACTGCGGCAGCGGCGCGACCAGCCAATAGGCGCGGCGGCAGGGTTCGGGCGGGCCGACGGTGGCATTCTGGCGCTCGGCCAGGCTGGCGGCGAGCAAGGCGGGAACCCGGGCGCGGCCCATGCCCGCCGCCGCCGCCGACAGCGCCTGCCCGGCATCGCCGACGGTCAGCTGATAGGCCGCTTCCTCGCCTTCGCCAGCGGGATTGGGGTCGCCCGGCCAGGCGATCCAGTCGCCGCCGCCGTCCTTCGGGCCCAGCGTCACCAGTTCGGCGCTGCCCAGCTGCACCCCTTCGAGATCGCCCGGTCCCTCGATCCAGCGCACCGCGAGGTCGAGGTTGGCCTCGGTGAAATCGGTCATCTCGCCATCGACCAGCGCATAGCGCACGTCCGGATTGGCGGCGCGAAACGCGGCAAGCCGCGGCGCCAGCCAGGCGGCGAAGAAATCGCGCGGCGCGGCGATGGTATAGACATGGCTCGATTGCCCGGCCTGCATCGCCTGCACCGCGTCCTCGAAATGGAGGAAGCCGCTGCGCAGCGCCTCCAGCCCGGCCGTGGCTTCGTCGGTCAGCTCCAGCCCCTTGTTGGTGCGGCGGAACAGCACCACCCCCAGCATGTCCTCCAGCGCGCGGATCTGCTGGCCGACAGCGGCGGGGGTCACCGCCAGCTCATCCGCCGCGCGGGTGAACGACAGGTGCCGCGCGGCGGCATCGAACACGCGGAGCGCGTTCAAAGGCAGATGCGTGCGCTTCATGGCGCATCCCTATGGCGGCAAGGCAATTCGGGCAACCGCGTTTCGCTGCTGGAGCCGGGCGTCAGGACGGGCGGGTTTCCGGGCGGTGATCGCTGCTCGCCGTGGCCGGCGCGGTCAGCGGGAAGAAGGGGATCGCCGCGTCCAGCGTCGATCCGTCCTCGCGGTGGAAGGTGTAATGGCCCTGCATGCTGCCGGTCGGCGTCGTCAGCGGGCAGCCCGAGACATAATCGTGCGACTGGCCGGGCCGCAGCACCGGCTGCTCGCCGACCACGCCCGCGCCATCGACAAAGTCAACCTTGCCGCGCCCGTCGGTGATCCGCCAGTGGCGGGTGCGCAGTTCGATGGTCTGGTCCGATTCGTTCTCGATGCGGATGTGATAGACCCAGAACCACTTGCCAGCCTCGATCCGGGACTGTTCGGGAAGGAAATTCACCGCGACCCGCACGATGATGCCTTCGGTGATCGCGGCATGCTGGAAGAGTTCTTTCATAGCCCATGCAGCCTAGCGGCGATTCCCGCCGGGGACAATGATGGGTAATTTACCTTTGCACCGGCCTTTGGCTTGCCGGGTGTCACCAGCGCGCGGTGGTATGGGTGGAGCGGCGCAGCGAGGGCGCCGGGCGCGACTGCTGGGCGCGGACGAGATGTTCGACCACCGGACCATACAGCGGCCGCTCGAACCGCACCCCGGCCATGGTGCCGCGCACCCAGCAGACCCTGCCCGGCAGCCCTTCGAGCGTGGCGGTGCGCACCACCACCAGCTGGCCGGGCCTCAGCGCATCGGTCGGGGTGGTGACGGCGCAGCCATCGGTGGAGATGTTCGAGAGCACCAGATCGAGCTTGCGGCCCATCGCGGTGCGGCAGGTTGCGGCCAGCATCGAGAGGTAGCGGTGGGACTGGCGGCGCTGGTGAGACGGGTCGTACATTTGCTCTGGCTTCCTGCGGCGCGACCCGGCGGGTGGAGGTTCATGGGCCCCCGGGGGGTGCGCCGGGGGTGCAACCGCAATAGCGCGGACCTCCTTTCAGGGGCTTAAGCCTCCTGCCTATCAAGTGGTTAAGCCGATTGGTTAATCCGGCGGCAGGATTTGGGCAGGTATCTATATTCAAAGGGTTTTCCGGGATTTCGCCGGTAATGGTCCGCGCCTCATACCGCGTAACGGAACACCCCCCGGTCGAGCACCAGCCGCTCGCCGCCGGCGACGGTCTGGAACAGCGCGCCGCCGTCGCTATGCCAGATATGCGTATCGAGCCGCTCGCCGGGGTGGACCGGCTGCGAGAAGCGCGCCTGCATCGCGCCGAAGCGGCCGGCATCGCCGCCGCACAGCCCCTTCAGCAAGGCGCGGCAGCCGAAGCCGTAGGTGCCCAGGCCGAAGAAGATCGGCTTGTCGAAGCCGTCGGCGCGGGCGCGGGCGGGATCGGTGCCGTGCGGGTTGCGGTCGCCCAGCAGGCGGAAGATCAGCGACTGGCCGGGCGGGATGTCGAGCGACACGGTGAGGTCGGGAGCGCGCGCGGGCTTGGGCCATGGCTGTTCGCCTTCAGGCCCGCGCGGGCCGCCGAAGCCGCCCTGGCTGCGGATGAACATCCCCGCGCGCGCGGTGCCGAGCGGCTCGCCGGTTTCGGCCAGCGTCGCGCGGGTCTCGGCGATCGCCAGCGCGCCCGAGCCCTTGTCGTAGACGCCGATCAAGACCTGGCTGAGGCTGACCGTGCCGCTCGGCGGGATCGGCCGGGCGAGGGCGAAGCTCTGTTCGCCGTGGACCAGGCCGGCGGGATAGCCCCAGTCCATCCCGTCCCACTCCCGCGCGGCGAAGCCCAATTGCCGGATCCAGCCGCCGCCCACCGACATATGCGCCATGAAGCTGGGGATCACCTGCTGGCTGACCCCAAGCGTATTCTCGGTGGTGAACTGCAGCTCGTCGCAAGGATCGTGCGACCCTGCGCCGACGCCGACCGCATAGAGCATCGCGCGGTCTTCGTCCCAGCTGAAGCTGCCGCTTTCCAGCTCGCGGCCGATCAATCGCTCCCATGCCGCCATCGTCGCCGGTCTCCCGTTTTGCCCTGGTCTGGCGCGCCGCAAATCGCCAGCCTTTCCTTGCACAATTCGCCGAAACCGCAGCGCATTCTCGATTCACCCCGCCTGCGCAAGGCGGGATATCCCGGTTCCGTTGCGGCTGCCTGCGAAACTGCCGCCACTGAATATGGTTCGCCACGCAAAAGGGAGCGGATCGCTCCGCCCCCTTCCAACTCTTGCGTTGCTCGAAAAGCTACTTCGGCGCGTTCGGCGATTTTTCGAATTCCGAATAGAGCTCGTTCTTCACGAAGCCGAACTTGGTGACCTTCGAAGCCTTGATGATGTTCAGCACCTTGGCCGCAAGATCGTAGCTGGCTTCCGATTCCGGCTCGAACTGCAGTTCGGGTTCGGGCTGCATGGTCAGCGTCGTCTTCAGGTTCTGCACCAGCTGGCCGCCGGTGAGCGGGGTTCCGTTCCACACGACCTCGCCATTGCGGGTCAGCGACACCTTGTTGACCACCGGCTTTACCGGCGGCGGCGGCGGATCGTTGGGGTTGGGCACCGGCAGATCGATATCCACCGCGTGGGTCGCGACCGGAATGGTGATGATGAACATGATGAGCAGAACGAGCATGACGTCGATCAGCGGCGTCGTGTTCATTTCCATCATCGGCGAGCCATCGTCCTTGCCGCCTGACATTGCCATGGGAACTTACTCCTGAATATTGGGGCCGCTGGGCTGACCTGGATGCGGCGGGAGAGCTTAAGGAGACTCGGGATCGACCGGGTTGGAGAGGAAGCCGACCGTCGGGTAACCGGACACCTGCACATTGTAGATCACCCCGGCGACGCAGCGCCAGGGCGCATCGGTCGCGGCGCGGATATGCACCTGCGGCACCTTTTCCGGGTTGTTCTTCAGCGCTTCCGGGCCGCCCTCGCGCTTGACGATGGCATCGAGCCGCTGGAACGCCTTTTCGCGCAACTCGACCGAATCGACCGCAGTGACGTTGTTGAAGTAGACGCGGCACTGGCCATAGCGCGACGGACCCTGATAGCCCGGCTCGCTCGGGCTGAGGCCGGCCTGGTCGGTCGTGGTGACGCTGAGCAGCAGGTTCTCGACCTTGTCCTTCGATTCCTGCGAATAGATGATCGGAATCTTGAGCTTTTCGATCGTCTGGATCGCGATCGGAATCGCGATCAGGAAGATGATCAGCAGCACCAGCATCACGTCGACCAACGGCGTGGTGTTGATGTCGGACATCGGGGTCTCGTCCGAGCCGCCTACTGCAACCGCCATAACTACATCCTATCCTTGCATTTGCTTCGGAAAAAGCGCCGGACCCGCATGCCGCAGCCCGGCGTCATTTCCCGCGAAACGGCAGTCAGCCACGCCGGCTGCCGGTATTCGTAGTTCCGCGATTACGCCTTGGCCGGAGCCGCTGCGGGCTTGGCAGCCGCCTGACCGGCCAACAGCGCGGGCTTCACGGCGCCCTTCGAGTTGATGTTGGCCAGCACATCGGTCGAGAAGCCCGAGAGGGTTTCGGCGATACGCTTGTTGCGGGCTTGCAGGTAGTTGTAGGCGAGCACCGCGGGAACGGCGACGAGCAGACCGAGCGCGGTCATGATCAGCGCCTCGCCGACCGGACCCGCGACCTTGTCGATCGAGGCCGAACCGGAAACGCCAATGGCGATCAGGGCGCGATAGATGCCGACGACGGTGCCGAACAGGCCGATGAACGGCGAGGTCGCGCCAACGGTCGCCAGGAACGGCAGGCCCGAGGCAAGGCGCGCGTTGATCGAGGCCTCCGAGCGGGCGAGCGAGCCATGCAGCCAGTCATGCGCGTCGGTGGCGTCGTGCATCTTGCCGTGCTGTTCCTCGGCGGCGAGGCCATCATCGACCAGCTGGCGCCAGGCGCTGTTCTTTTCGAGCTTGGCCGCGCCATCCTTGAGCGAGGCTGCCCGCCAGAAGTTGGCCTTCATGTCGCGGCCCTGCTTCATGATCTTGTTCTGCTCGACCCACTTCGTCAGCAGGATGTAGAACGATCCGAATGACATGATGCCCAAAATAGCCACGGTGGTATAGGCGACGAAGCCACCCGCTTCCAGAGCTTCGAGAAACCCGAATTTGTTCTGCGGAGCGGTGCCCGGAGTGCCGAGGTCGGCGGCCTGAAGGAGTTCGATAATCAGCATGCGTATGGTCCTCTCAAGAAGATTGGGTTGTTGCCATGGGTGAAGCCGGACGCCCGGGCACCCGTCAAAAATATCAGTCCTTCGGAATTACCCAGCGAACGCGGTTGGCATAGGTGCCGGAGGTCGGCTGGCCTTCGCCATCGGTGGCCGGGGTGAAACGTGCGCGGCGGGTGATGTTCGAGCAGGCCGCTTCGTCGAGATCGGGATGGCCGCTCGAACTGGTGACCGAACAATTGGTGACGCGCCCGTCGGGCCCGACCGAGACGCGGAACCCGGTGGTGCCTTCGCGCTCTTCGCGCAGCGCCCGCGAGGGATAGTCGTTGGTCGTCGCCCAGCTGCCCGGATTGCCCTTGGGCACGGCCCCCTTGGGCGTGATCCGCGGCGGCGGCGGCGCAGATGGCGGCGGCGGAACCAGGACCGGCGGCGGCGGGGGCGCCGGTGGCGGCGGTTCCTGCACCGTGGTGATCTGCTGCTGCGGCGGCGTGATGGTCATCCTCGGCGGCGGCGCCACGACTGGCGGCGGCGGCGGCAGATTGACCTTTTTGGGCGGCGGCGGCGGTTCCTTCTTGATCTCTTCCTTGATATCGACGGTCGTCACTCTCTGGACGGCCTTTTTCACTACATCGTATGCCAGGCCCGTCACAAGCGCGTAGCCGAGGAGGACATGAAGGACGGCAACGATGACAAGCGCGGTAATGCGATTACCGCTCATCGGTTGGTCAGAGTAAGACATTCAGGCGCACCACTCCATAGTCATTGCCCCGGCGCAGTTCCGGGGGCGGCCACAGGCGAGATTGATTCGCGACCCATGACCTGCTCTTTTTTCCACCCTGCCGGTCGGTTCGGTTCGCCGCTTGGACCCCGACGCCCGGTTAGGCGAACCCTGGGGCCTGGTTCGGCAAGTGGCCCCTATTTTTTCAAGCTTTAGCGTTGAAGCCCTAACCGTGCAACGATCTTTCGCCACTTGCATGGGTTAACGCGGGATTCACCTGCGCTAGGATGCAATTGCATTTGGCCCGGACTTGCGCAGCCGCATGCGAATCGCGCAGACAAGCCGTTGTTTCAGGAGTTTGACCGAGATGGACTGGCCGATAGCTATATGCCGATGGATCGCGCCGGCCGTCGCAGCGAGCGCGTTTTCGCACTGCCCCGCCGCTGCGGCGACGCCGCCCGCAGCGATTTCACCTGCCCCGTCCGCCACTTACGCGGACCTTGCCGACCTTGCCGATTCGGCCTCGCTGGTGCTGCGCGCGCAGGTGCGCAAGCTCGCCCAGCTGGAGCCGGTCCGCGCGCGCGGGGTGCGGCCGGGCTGGGGACGGTTCTATGTCGAGGCGAAAACCGGCGCGCTGCTGGCGGGCGGCAGCGTGCTGGGCAAATCGCTGCGCTATCTCGCCGACCTGCCGCTCGACGCCAGGGGCAAGCCGCCCCGGCTCAAGAAAGCCATGGTGCTGCTGTTCGCCCGCGCGGCGCCGGGAAGGCCGGGCGAATTGCAGCTGGTCGCGCCGGACGCGCAAATCGTCTGGGACGCGGCCAGCGAGGCGAAGCTGCGCGCGATCCTCACCGAGCTGCTGTCCCCCGGCGCGCCCGCCGGGATCACCGGGGTGCGCGAGGCGATCCATGTGCCCGGCACGCTGGCGGGCGAGGGCGAGACGCAGATGTTCCTCGGCACCCGCGACGGCTCCGCCGCCTCGATCGCCGTCCGCCGTCAGCCCGGCGCGGCGCCCAGCTGGGGCGTGTCGTTTTCCGAAGTGCTCGACGGCGGCAAGCCGCCGCCGCGCGAGACGCTGGCCTGGTACCGGCTCGCCTGCTTCCTGCCCCCGGCGCTGCCGCGCGGGGTCAATCTCTCGGAAACCGACGCAGACCGCGCCGCAGCCGATGCCGACTACCGGCTGGTGCGCAGCGAGCTCGGGGCCTGTCCGCGCTTGCGGCGCTGAATCTCCCTCCCGCTTGCGAAAGGGGCTGAGGGAGGGGGTGGCGTTTCGCGCGGCGCTCGCCTAGGGCGCGGCGATTATGGCTGAACCTCTCAGAATAGCTCTTGCCGGGCTCGGCACCGTCGGCGCCGGCGTCATCCGCCTGATCGAGGCCAACGCCGCGCTGATCGCGCGCCGGGCAGGGCGGCCGATCGTCATTACCGCCGTCAGCGCCCGCGACCGCAACAGGGATCGCGGCGTCGATATGGCGCGCTATGTCTGGGAAGACGACATGGTGATCCTCGGCGAGCGGGCGGACGTCGATGTCGTGGTCGAGCTGGTCGGCGGCTCGGACGGCCCGGCGCTGGCCTGCGCCAAGGCGACGATCGAGGCGGGCAAGGCGCTGGTCACCGCCAACAAGGCGATGATCGCGCACCACGGGCTGAAGCTGGCCGAAATGGCCGAAGCGGCGAAGGTCGCGCTCAAGTTCGAAGCCGCCGTGGCTGGCGGCATCCCGGTGATCAAGGGGCTGCGCGAAGGCGCGGCGGCCAATGAGATCGAGCGGGTCTACGGCATCCTCAACGGCACCTGCAACTACATCCTCTCGACCATGGAGGACACCGGCCGCTCCTTCGCCGATGTCCTCGCCGAAGCGCAGGCCAGGGGCTTTGCCGAGGCCGATCCCGCCTTCGACATCGAAGGCACCGACGCCGCGCACAAGCTGGCGATCCTCGCCGCGATTGCTTTCGGATCGCGGATCGATTTCGCCTCTGTGGCGACGGCAGGCATTTCGCGGATCCTCGCCGCCGACATCGCCCAGGCCGATAGTCTGGGCTACGTCATCCGCCTGATCGGCATGGCCGAGGAAGACAGCGGCAAGCTGTTCCAGCGCGTCCAGCCGCATCTGGTGCCGTTCGACCACCCGCTCGCCCATGTCGATGGCGCGACCAATGCCGTGGTCGCCGAGGGCAATTATTCGGGCCGCCTGCTGTTCCAGGGCGCGGGCGCGGGCGACGGACCGACCGCCAGCGCGGTCGTCGCCGACCTGATCGACATTGCGCGTCAGTGGGAGGCGATATCGGCGCGCCCTTCTCGGTGCCGGTCGCCGAGCTCGAGGCGCTCGCCCCCGCCGCCACCGGCCACCGCCTCGGCCGCGCCTATATCCGCTTCACCGTCGCCGACCGCCCCGGCGTGCTCGCCGAGATCGCCGCCGCGATGCGCGACGCCGGGGTCTCGATCGAAAGCCTGATCCAGAAGGGCCGCGCCGAAGCCGGCGGCGAGGTGCTGCTGGCGATCGTCACCCACGAGGGTCCGGAAAGCGCGGTCAGCGAGGCGCTGCGCCTGCTCGATGGTTCGCCCAGCCTGACCGCGCCGCCGCTGGTGATGCAGATCCTCGGGGACTGAGCGCCGTCCTCCTCGACAAGCCGGACGCCGCTGGCTAAGCGCAGCCGCGCAACCGAACCGCAACTCCGGATCAGGGACAGGACCGACCATGAGCGAAGCCACGCAAGCCAGCCCGATTCAGGCGAGCAAGATCCTCGATCGCGCGCTGGTGCTCGAAATGGTCCGCGTCACCGAGGCCGCCGCCATCGCCGCCAGCAAGCTGATCGGCCGCGGCGACGAGAAGGCCGCCGATGCCGCCGCAGTGGAGGCGATGCGCAAGGCCTTCGACGAGCTGGCGATCGACGGCACCGTGGTGATCGGCGAAGGCGAGCGCGACGAGGCGCCGATGCTGTTCATCGGCGAGAAGGTCGGCGGCGCGCAAGGGACGGGTCCGAAGATCGACATCGCGCTCGATCCGCTGGAAGGCACGACGATCACGGCGAAAGCCGGCCCCAATGCGCTGGCGGTGCTCGCCTGCGCCGAGGCGGGCAACCTGCTCAACGCCCCCGATGTCTATATGGACAAGCTCGCGGTCGGCCCCGGCTATCCGCAGGGCATCATCGGCCTCGACAAGAGCCCGACCGAAAACGTCAAGGCGGTCGCCGCCGCCAAGGGCGTCGAGCCCGGCGACATCATCGTCTGCGTGCTCGACCGCCCGCGCCACGCCGATCTCATCGCCGAACTGCGCAGCCTCGGATGCGGCGTCCAGCTGATCCCCGACGGCGACGTCGCCGGCGTGATCGCGGTGACCAACGAAGACACCGGCATCGATCTCTACATGGGCAGCGGCGGCGCGCCCGAAGGCGTGCTGGCGGCGGCGGCCCTGCGCTGCGTCGGCGGGCAATTCAATGGCCGGCTCTTGTTCCGCAACGACGACGAACGCAGCCGCGCGCGCAAATGGGGCATCGAAGACCTGAACAAGATCTACGTGCTGGAGGAACTCGCCAAGGGCGACTGCATCTTTGCCGCGACGGGTGTCACCGACGGCTCGCTGCTCAGCGGCGTGCATCGGCGGAAAGACGGCACGATGACCACCGAGAGCGTGGTGATGCGGGCGAGCAGCGGCACCGTGCGCTGGGTCAAGGGAGAACATCGCAAGGGGCGGTGAATACAACCTAATCGGCGAGGCCGAGCAAGACGCCGAGTTGCAACGTCAGTTCCTGTAACGAATCCGGGTCAAGGCGACCGATCACAGCGCCGCATTTGGCGCGGCGCGCCGGTGAGACCTTGTCGGACTGGAATTGCGTCGGCAGTCGCAGTCCGTTTTCTTCGTCGGGCTTGACCAGTACCCGCCGGGGTTCCGCATCGGGCACAATATCGCTGGTGCCAATGCAGACCAGAATATGGTCGGTCGGTGACAATGAGTCCGATTCCACGACGACAGCCAGGCGCGGTTTGCCGAAATCCCCCTGAAATGCGACGGTGACGATGTCGCCCCGCCTCAATCCCACATTCCCGGATCCTCGGCATGCAGCTCCTCGAGGAAGCGCATGGTTTCCTCTTCGCTAGGATGCCCCTTGAGCGCCTCGGCACAGCGCACCGATTGCTCCCAGAATTCCTTGCTGCGCACATCCGGCACCCACAGGCGAATCTCGCGCAAGCCAGCCGCCTTCTTGCGCGCGCGATAGGCGCGGAACTTGTCGTGGCGCTTGGGGGTGAGGTCGTTCATGGGAGCAAGGTAGCGCGCAACCGGCGGAGGGTCAATCCGCGTGTGCGGCGACTGCATCCCACTAAGGAGGCCAAGCGCTATCAGCTGCGCGAGGCTCGGCAAGCCGCCGGAGAATGCCTGTTCCGTTTTCCGCGTGCCTCCAGAACCCCGACTGTGGTCTGCAAGGAACGACCAAATCACATCAGGCTATGGCCATTTCCGCAAAATAGTCCTTGGAGGTGAAGGTGGCGGGATCCCGGCCCGTGGCATAGGCGGCGACCCCCATCCACTGCTTGCTGTCGCTGTAGAGCTCGATCCGCACGACGTTGAAATCGGCGTCGGTGAAGCAGAAGCTCAATTCCTGCGCCGCCTTGATCTCGCCGTCGAGGCCGGTCCCCGACCAGTAGAGTATCTGCCCCCAGCCGTCTTCGGTGGCGAATATCTTGTATTGCTTGATGCCGAAGTCGGGAATCCCCCGCCAGAACATGCGCAGTTCCTTGAGCGGGCCGTCCTTGGGATCGTCCGGCCCGTAGATCGAATTCTCGACCACCCGCTCGCCCGATTGCGGGGCGAAGACGACGCAGCCGGGCGTGATCTTCGACGCCGCGCTGACCGGCTCGCGGCCTTCGATCTTGGCCCGGGTCATGGCCTGGTGCTCGTGGATGTGGCTTTCGGCCATCTCGCGGTGGCGCGTCGTGCGGTCATTCATCAGTGGTCCCCGCCGATCAGTTCCATGTAGTTGCCATCGACATAAGTCTCCGGGTCCATATGCTGCACATAGGCGACCAGCTGGCGCCACTGTTTGGCGTCGGAATAGATTTCGAAGCGGGTCACGCGGAAATTCTCGTCGGTCTTGACGATATCGACTTCCTCGGCGTTGAACACCGTGCCGTCCTCGCCGGTGCCGCCCCAGTAGAGCGTCTGCGACCATCCCGCCTCGCTGGTGAAAATTTCATAGCGCTGGATCCCGAAGTCGGGAATGCGCTTCCAGTAGAGCTGGAGTTCGCGCAGCGGCAACGCGCCATCGGCAAAGTGCCCGCCATTCTGCATCACGCTGTTGCCGCGCTGCGGGATGTAGAACTCGATCGGGCCGGACTGGATCGCCGCCGGCAACACGATCTCGCGCCCCGCGACATGGGCCGCCGTCATCGCCTGGTGCTCCTTGAGGTAGCGTTCCGCCATGGCGAAATGCCGCTCTGTGCGTGCCGTCATGAAATTGGCCCTCCTGCGCTTGCCCGGCTGGCATCGGTGCGTGATCTTAAGCGGTTCGCCGAGGCTTGCAACTCTGCGGCATTTGTCTTGTGGTTGCCGTGTTGAACGTCCGCTTCGGAGAGCTGGCGGCGAAGCGTTCGGGGGAGAGTTTGAAGCTGTGGGGCGGGGCGGTGCTGGCGCGGGCGGGGGTTGGGGATAGTTAAGTATACTGCCCCCCGAAGTTCAGCGAAGTTCAAGGAGCAAAGAGGCCCCTTCAGTAACGCGGATTGCGCAATTTATGTTATTGGGCTATGCTTGTTGCGGCTAACAATCCTTGGAGCAAGCCCATGAACGTCTCGATTGGCGAACGCTGGGAACATTTTGTCGATAGCGTGCTCAAGAGCGGTCGCTATGGCTCGGCCAGCGAAGTGGTGCGCGAAGGCTTGCGCCTGGTCGAAGAGCGCGAGGTCAAGCTGCAAGCCCTGCGCGATACGCTGAACGCCTCGGTCGAAAGCGGCGGCACACATGGCGATGGCGATGTCGGCGCGCATATCGATGCAGCACTCGGGGCATGGCAGCCGGCGCGCAAAGCGGGCTGATGCGCCGGTTGCAATACACCGATGACGCAGACCGCAACCTCGTCGAAATCGCCATCCATATCGCCACCGAGAGCCAGAGCCGCGAAGTAGCCCTCCAATTCACCGATAGACTGCGCGCCAAATGCCGCAATCTGGCCGCGCTCCCCGGCATGCTCGGCACCGCCCGCCCCGAACTGCGCGAGGATATTCGCAGCACCCCGTGTCAGGGCTATGTGATTTTCTTCCGCTACGGCGAGGATATCGTCGAGATTGTCAACGTGCTGCATGGCAGCCGCGATGTAGCGCGGTATTTTGAGGAGAGGGAGGGCCCATGAGCCCTGCTCCTTCAGGCAGGGCGATCGCATATTCCATGCGAAGGCAGAGCAACCATGTCCCCCTCCCGCTTGCGGGAGGGGTTAGGGGTGGGTCAGTCCGACGAAATCGGCGACCTTGCGTCAATTCCAAACTCACCCACCCCCAACCCCTCCCGCAAGCGGGAGGGGAGAAGAGTCAAGATCACCGAGATTTTGCATGAGAAGGCCTGTTCCGGCAAGGACTGTTCCGCGTGCCGCCGGAGTTGCATGCAAGGGTTGCGCTGGCGGCGAAGCTTTCGGGGAAGAGATTGAACCAGTGGGGGGCAGTGCTGGAGAGGGCTGCAAGTAACTGCTCGGTGTATCGCGGGCGAGCAGGTGGCGGTTAGGCGGATGAAGGGAAGCACCCGATTAGTGCGAGGTCGGACCGTGCGTGTCAGCATTGAGTTTGATAGGCCTTCTGCCCGGAGTGCTCATATTTTCTGCAAAATCAGAATCATACGCCATACATACAGAGATTCTGTTGCAGACCTATTTCATGTATGATATTGCTCGCTCCATGACGGATGTTATCAACCAAGTCCATGAGCGCCACGCCAAGGCAAAGGCTCGGGTTGAAAGAGCTGAAAAGGCTCTAGATTCTGCACGATCCGAGCTGTTCGATATCGAAGCTGCGCTCCGCGTTCTGGCGGGTATTGCTGGGGGCAATACAGCGAATCTGGCTAAGAACGCGCCGTCGGAAGCTGTTTCAGTGCGGCAGGCGAATATTCTAGAGATTCTGCCGATACAAAGTACCGAAGGTGTCGAACCGAAAGCGCTGTATGGAAAATACGATTTTCGGTTTCCTGACGACAATGTTGGCCTTGATGTTTTTCGCACGACCTTGTGGCGGATGAAGGAACGCGGTGGGATTTTCGAGAATGGTTTTCAGTTTTGGACGGTGATGAGCGAACAGGGGCGCTATTGGAAGCAATGTCACGAACAAGTCGTCACACCAGACGAGCAGGTTTCGAATGATTACGATCTATGATGATGGGAACTGTCACAACGGCGCCCGTACTGAGGTGTGGACTTATGGTCCCAAACAGAATGGGCCGCCTTTCGGCGGCCCAGACGCGCAGGGCACGGGCGTTACTAGCACCCAGACCCCGCTCTCGGATCAACCCCCATTCAGGCTCAGACGCCAAGAAAGCGAGCAACCCTATGTGGCATGCCGCCTTGTTAGACGCTGCCGTGGGGCGGGGCTGACGCTCCGCCTCACGGCTCCTTATTGCTCAGAAATCCAATCAAGTCAAAAAGGAGCCATACCCATGGCTAAAATCTCGCCGTTTCACTCGGTGCGGATAGGCACACGCAATGTCTTCCACGACAACAACCGTTGCACGGAAGGCAACAATATTGAGACGAACAACCGCCGTCCGGGGACCGCAGGTCGTCCGCGTTGCGACCACTGCGACCGCATCGCTTAGCTAGGGCTGGACCGTGGTGCGGAAGTTCATTCCCCACCACGGTCCTTCCAAATTGCGGGAGTTGCGGCTCTAGGCCCAAAGACCCCCAAATAACTCCGGCATCAACGCAATGTATCATGCCGCCGCACCGTCCCGGCCTCCCTCCCCCACATCCGCCAGCGTCCGCAACCGCACCGGCGGGCGATCCGGGAACTCGGCGACGAGGCTAAGCCGCCCGCCTATCGCCTCGACAAAGCCGCGCAGGGTGGAGATCAGGAGATCGGACCGCTTTTCGATCCGCGAGACGTTTTCCTGGCTGTGAATCGGCCTGCAATATTGACCCCGGTTTTGGGGTAATCGGCTTCTAAAATTGACCCCCTGAACCAGTGGTGTTCACGCTTTCGGTTTTGCCGGAGGCTGCGGGGAGATGTTGGTAGTGGAGACGGTTGCGCGCATCCGGCGCGAGTTTTTCGTCAAGGGCAAGTCGATCAAGGAGATTGTCCGCGATCTTGGCGTGTCGCGCAACACGGTGCGCAAGGTTCTGCGGTCCGGCAAGACGGCGTTTTCCTATGAGCGCAGCGTGCAACCGTTGCCGAAGCTGGGGCCGTGGGCGAGCGAGCTGGACGGGCTTCTGGAGGCGAACGGGCGCAAAGCGCGGCGCGAGCGGCTGACCTTGGTCAGGGTGTTCGAGGAGTTGCAGGGGCTTGGCTATCGCGGCGGTTACGATGCGGTGCGGCGGTATGCTGCGGCATGGCACCGGGAACGCTCGCTTGTAACGGCAGCAGCCTATGTGCCGCTGAGTTTTGCGCCCGGCGAAGCCTACCAGTTCGACTGGAGCCACGAAGTGGTGATCATCGCTGGTGCGACCACCACGGTGAAGGTTGCGCATGTCCGTCTCTGCCACAGCCGGATGTTCTATGTGCGGGCCTATCCACGCGAGAGCCAGGAGATGGTGTTCGACGCGCATGACAAGGCGTTCGTCTTCTTCGGCGGTGCCTGCCAGCGCGGCATTTACGATAACATGAAGACGGCAGTGGACGCGATCTTCATTGGCCGCGAGCGGAAGTACAATCGGCGCTTCGAGCAGATGTGCGGGCATTACCTGGTCGAGCCGGTGGCGTGCACGCCTGCCTCGGGGTGGGAGAAAGGCCAGGTCGAGAACCAGGTGGGCCTGGTGCGCGAACGCTTCTTCACGCCCCGGCTGCGGTTCAAGAGCTACAACGAGATGAACGCCTGGCTGGAAGACCGCTGCATCGCGCGGGCCAAGCAGGCCGCGCATCCCGAGTTGAAGGACCGCACCGTCTGGGATGTGTTCGAGGGTGCTGATCGCCCCGCGCTGATCGCCTATCGTGGCCCGTTCGATGGCTTCCACGCCTTGCCCGCTTCGGTATCAAAGACCCTGTTGGTTCGGTTCGATTACAACAAATACTCGGTCCATGCGCAGGCGGCAGGACGACCGGTCGAGATACATGCCTATGCTGACCGGATCGTCATCCGCCAGGGTGGCGAGATCGTAGCCGAACACGCCCGCCGGTTCGGACGCGAGCAGACGATCTATGATCCCTGGCACTATGTGCCGGTGCTGGCGAGAAAGCCCGGCGCGCTGCGGAACGGCGCACCGTTCAAGGACTGGGCACTGCCGCCCGCCATCGAGAGGGTGCGGCGGCGGCTTGGCAGCCATACCGATGGTGATCGGCAGATGGTTGGCATCCTGACCGCCATCACCAGTGACGGCATCGAGGCAGTGGAAGCGGCATGCGCCGAGGCGCTGGGCCACGGTCCGGTCAGCCGCGATGTCGTTCTCAACATCCTGACCCGTCAGCGCCAGCCACCGCCGCCGCTGACCATCGCCACGCCTGACGCGCTGCGGCTGACCCATGAGCCGATCGCCGACTGCGCCCGTTACGACAGCCTGAGGAGAGGACAGTATGGAACGCCACGAGATCCTGGAGATGATGGGCACACTCAAGCTTGCCGGCATGCGGCATGCCTATGATGAGATCGTTGCCGATGCCGTAAAACGGCAGCACTCGGCGCAGCGCATTGTCGGCGACCTCCTGAAGGCGGAGATCGACGAGAAGGCAGCACGCTCGATCAAGTATCAGATGACGATCGCCAAACTGCCGCTGGCCAAGGAGATCGCCGACTTCGACTTTGCCGCAACACCGATCAACGAGGTGCTGGTCAAAGACCTGGCTACGGGCGGCTTCCTGGCCCAGCAACGCAATGCCGTGCTGGTCGGCGGCACCGGCACCGGCAAGACCCATCTTGCAATCGCCATTGGCCGCGCCTGCGTGCGCACTGGCGCGCGGGTCCGCTTCTTCAACACCGTCGATCTGGTCAACCGGCTCGAGGCAGAGACCCGCGCCGGTAAACCGGGACGCATCGCCGATCATCTCTCGCGGATCGATCTCGTCATCCTCGATGAGCTCGGCTATCTGCCGTTCGCGCTGTCCGGCGGGCAGCTGCTGTTCCATCTCGTCAGCTGCCTCTACGAGCAGACCTCGGTGGTGGTCACCACCAACTTGGCGTTCGGCGAATGGCCACAGGTGTTCGGCGATGCCAAGATGACCACCGCGCTCCTCGACCGGCTGACCCACCATTGCGACATCGTCGAGACCGGCAACGAAAGCTGGCGGTTCAAAAATCGCGAAGCCGCTTAACCCCTTCCCCCGGACCCCCATCCCCCGGGTTGACCCGGTGGGTCCACAGGCACCTCCCACACGGACGCCGCCGCCAATGCGCTTGTGGATAGCGCGCGCCGGCGTCCGCGCGGGTCCCTCCCATGGACTACCGGGACAACCCGAATCCCAAACCCATGGGGGTCAACTTTGCACGCCGATAGGGGGTCAATATCCGGTGCCGATTGACATTCTGGCCGATCTTGAGCACTTGCGCCATGTGCACCTGGGTCAGGCCCCCAGCTGCTTCTGGCCAATGGCCTTGCGCAAATCGCGCAGAGTGCGTTCCTCGGCGATCAGTTCTGCGGCTTGCTGTTCGGCCAGCACCCGGTCCTCGGGCGACAGCCGGGCCTTCATCTCGTCGAGAGAGACGGTCTTGTAGGGGGCGTTCATGGGATTCCTTTCGGGGCGATGTTGCCAGCCAAGCGGCGCGACGGCATAGGCTTGCGCCACCTCGCCACTGAACAGTAGGGGAATCCCAGCGAGGATGTTCATGCCCGCAGTGCCCGGCATTGCTGAGCCATTCCCGAATGCTGTGGCCGACAAGATCGGACGATGATCGCGGGAGGCGGGAATTGCAAGCGCAACTGCAACCGGATCGGAGCTTTGCTCGCCAGGTTGCGGCAGTTTCGGCTCCGCAAGTCGCCACTGGCGGCCAATAGGTGTCGCATTGGCTGCCCTGAGGTTTTGCGGAGTTTACCCTTATCGCATTGTTTTAGAAACATATAATTCCTTATTGCGAATACCTACAACCAAGCTCGCAACAAAACCATTTCCCCAAACCAGCCAAATCCCCACCTCTCCCCGCCCGCAATATTGCAATCCCGCGACTCCCCGCTAGAGCCTCCCCCAATCCCCAGCGCGCAAAAGGCTCCCCGCATGAAAATCATGGCCGGCAATTCCAACCTGCCCCTCGCCCGCGCCATCGCCGCCTATCTCGAGCTGCCGCTGACCGACGCCTCGGTGCGCCGCTTCGCCGACGAGGAAGTCTTCGTCGAAATCCACGAGAATGTCCGCGGCGAGGATGTGTTTGTCGTCCAGTCGACCAGCGTTCCCGACCAACGACAATCTGATGGAGCTGCTGATCTGCATCGATGCGCTGCGCCGCGCCTCGGCCAAGCGGATCACCGCCGTCATGCCCTATTTCGGCTATGCCCGGCAGGACCGCAAACCCGGGCCCCGGACGCCGATTTCCGCCAAATTGGTGGCCAATCTGATCACCACGGCGGGGGCCGACCGGGTGCTCGCGGTCGATCTCCACGCCGGGCAGATCCAGGGCTTTTTCGATATCCCGACCGACAATCTCTACGGCGCCCCGGTGATGGCGGCCGATATCCAGGCGCGTTATGGCGAGCAGGCGCTTGATGGTGGTCTCGCCCGATGTCGGCGGGGTGGTGCGGGCGCGGGCGCTTGGCCAAGCGGCTCGACAATGCGCCGCTGGCCATCGTCGACAAGCGGCGGGAAAGGGCGGGCGAGAGCGAGGTGATGAACATCATCGGCGACGTAAAAGGCCGGGCCTGCATCCTGATCGACGACATCATCGATTCGGGCGGCACGCTGTGCAACGCGGCGCAGGCGCTGATGGATCGCGGGCGCGGAGAGCGTCTCGGCCTATATCAGCCACGGGGTGCTGTCGGGCCAGGCGGTCGAGCGGGTCAATGCCTCGGCGCTGAAGGAGC
Organism: uncultured Alphaproteobacteria bacterium; assembly: GCA_963779195.1. Classification (GTDB taxonomy): domain Bacteria; phylum Pseudomonadota; class Alphaproteobacteria; order Sphingomonadales; family Sphingomonadaceae; genus Novosphingobium. The sequence goes on along the minus strand of CAVZWZ010000002.1, from coordinate 796,694 downwards.
TGGTGATCACCGACACCATCCTGGCGACCGACGCAGCGCGCGACGCGAAGACCATCCGCATCCTCGGCATCGCCCCGCTGATCGGCGAGGCGATCCGGCGGATTGCCGACGAGAGTTCGGTCAGCTCGCTGTTCGACTGACCGGCGCCTCAGGCGGCGCTGCGGCGTTCCGCGCCCGGACCGCCGATCGTCCGGGCCATGCCAGGGCCTCGCCTCGCCGGGAGCGAGCCGCTTGAGCACCTCGAGCCGCCGGGCCTGGCGCGATTCGAGCGCCGAGGTCAGGATCGGCTGCGGCGTGGCGACGAACTGGCGCGGGGTCATGCCGAACAGCTGGACGAATTCGCGGATCAAATGGCTCTGGTCGTAATAGCGCAGCGCCTGCTCGTCGGCTTCGTCGCAGTCGGCGACGCCGCGCAGCTGGCTGGCCATGTCGAGCGCCCGGGCGCGGCGCAGCACCTGTTTGGGAGCCATGCCGAAGTCGCGCCGGACGATCCGCTCGAGCCGGCGCTGATCGACCCCGAAGTCTTCGGCGAAGTCGGCGATATTGACCGACGGGTCGGAAAAGCACTGGGCCTCGAAGCGCGCCGAAACCGGATCGGGCAGGTTGGCGCCGGCGGCCTGGATGACCTGGCGGATCAGGCCCTCCAGCGCATCCAGCCGGGTTTCGACATCGCCGCCCTGTTCGAGCAGCTCGAGCGCGGCCTCGCCGGGCAGCCCCCACTCCTCGCACGCCACCAGCCGATCGACATAATCGGGCGACTTGGTGTTGCTCAGCGCGCGGCCCGTACCCGGGCACAGCGAGACGCCGATACTGGTGAAGCTGCCCTTCACCGTCACCGGCATGCGCCGGGTCTGCGGACCGAACGCCAGCGCCGCGCGCCCGTGGGATATGACACCGTCCTTGGTATGGGCGGTCCACAGCCCTCGCGTCTGGATGCGGATCAGCGAAGTGTCGTTGAACAGCCCGCACACGATCGTGTGTTCGGGCGGCGCTTCGACTTCGGCGGCGTAGAGCCGCGCGATCCAGGGGGTGAGGTCCGGTGCGGGCGCGCGGTTGAACGACAGCGGCTGCCCGTCGCGTGTCATGCCGCTTTGCGGATCGAGATCCCGGTCCACACCTGGCCGGCTGCGATTGATCATGCCCCATCCAATGGTTGCGACCCGGCTTCCCCATGGGGCGCGGGCTGGTTATCTAACCTAGCTTATCATAGCCGCCGGACGAAAACTTGGCATTTTGCGACTCTGCCGGCGCCGACACCGCGCTTGACCGGGCGGGGGCAGGGCGGGCAGATGGAGGCGATGAACCTCGATGCCGACATCGCCCTCGCCCACCGCCTCGCCGATGCTGCGGGCGAGGCGATCCGCCCGTTCTTCCGCTCAGGCCTGGCTGCCGAACGCAAGGGCGACGCCACCCCGGTGACGCTGGCCGACCGCGCCGCCGAGGAAGCGATGCGCCGCATCCTCAAGGCCGAGTCCCCGCGCGATACGGTGATCGGCGAGGAGTTTGGCGCGACTCCAGGCGAATCGGGCCGCAGCTGGGTGCTCGATCCGATCGACGGGACCACCTCGTTCCTGGCCGGCCGCCCGATCTTCGGCACGCTGATCGCACTGGTGATCGAGGGCTGGCCGGTGCTGGGCGTGATCGACCAGCCGATCCTCAAGGAGCGCTGGGTCGGCGCGGCCGGACGGGCGACGACCTGCAACGGCGCGGAGGTGCGCACCCGCGCCTGTCCCCGGCTCGGCGATGCGGCGCTCGCCACCACCGGCCCGCATTACTTCGACGATCACCAGGGCGGCCACTTCATGGCGCTGGCCGCCAAGACCGATCACAAGCGCATGGTGATGGGCGGCGATTGCTACAATTACGCGCTGCTCGCCTCGGGCCACATCGATGCGGTCTGCGAGGCCAACCTCAAGCTGCACGATTGGGCCGCGCTGGTGCCGGTGATCGAAGGCGCCGGCGGCACGGTCTGCGACTGGGCCGGCGAGCCGCTCCACGCGGCCAGCGACGGCCATGTGCTGGCGCTGGGCGATCCGGCCCGCCTGGAGGATGCTGTCGCGGCGCTGGCCTGCGGGCACTGATCCGCTTGCGCGACCGGCCCCAACCGTTCGGCTTATCCCGCCTTCCATTCGGCCTGAAAAGTTGCGGGCTTAGCAAGTTTGCCCGGTAATCGCTTGAAGGGGCAGTTGAACTCGGACGCAAGATCGTGTTAATGGCAGGCTGGTAGGGGCCTCGGCCATCGGTTATGATTTGGAGTGATCGCAATGTGGAATGCAAAAGCCGTCTCGGCTTCGTTGGTGGCCTTTGGCCTGCTTGCTGCTGCGCCAGCCCAGGCTGCTGGCACGCGTTCTGCTCAAGCGAGCACTGCGGGTAACGTCGCCGATGCCGCCTGCTTGCCCAAGGTGAACAAGAAGGGCAAGACTTACACGACCCGCTGGCAGCGCCGCAATTGCCCGAATCTGGCCGAAGCTGCCGGCAATGCGGGCGGCGCCTCTGGCGCTGGCGGCGGTCTTGGCGGTTCGTCGCTGTATATCCTCGGCGGCGTCGCGGCTGTAGGCATTGGGATCGGCGTCGCCACATCGTCGAGCGACAGTCCTGGCAGTTGATTTTCCGCATGCTTTAAGCAGACATGCGATGTGCCACGGGTCCCGGTCGAAAGTCCGGGGTCCGTTTCTGCATGGCGCAGGCCGGCGGCGCGGTGACTCGCTTTGAAGCCAGCTTGGGCCGGGGTTGCGATTTTGGCGTCTTTGCTTGAATAGCTGCGAATATTCGGCAAGCTGTCACGATGGCCCGCCGACACGATCGATCCGCTAATTCCCAGCAGCGAACAAGAGTTCGTGTGGTGGCAGTTGGCTCGCAGCGGGTCGCATTGGCGCAGCAGCATTGCGGCGTTGTTTGTCATCGCCGCGCTGGTGCTGGGCGGCGGCGGCAGTTCGGCTCCTTTGCCGGAACTGCTGTTGCAGCTTGTCGCAGTATTAGCTGCGGCAGCCTGGTTGCTTGTTTCCGGAAGATCTTCGGCTAGCGCACGACCTCAGCAGGTGGATTGGCGAATTTGGCTGCTTGCCGCGCTGGTGCTCGCCTTGCCCAGCCTTCAGCTGCTGCCGCTGCCTTCCTCCCTCTGGCAGTGGTTGCCGGGCCGCGAGCAGCAGCGCGTTGCATCGTACCTTGCCGGAAACGAGGCGGGCTGGATGCCGTGGTCGATGACGCCGGCCCGGACCCTGGCTGCATTGCTGGCCATGCTCCCGCCCTTGCTGGCCATGGCCATGGTCGCCGCATTGAATCGCCGGCAACGCGGCGCCGTGATTTCCGCGATAGCCGCCGCTGCGCTGGCTTCGCTGCTGTTCGGGGCGCTGCAGCTCAGCGCGGGCAGCAGCGGCGACTGGCGCCCCTATGGCAACGACAACCTCGGCTTCCTCAACGGTTTCCAGGCGAACCGCAATGCCCAGGCCGACGTGTTGTTGATCGGACTTGTCGCCGGAGCTGTTACGTTGCAGCATCAGCGCGACCGGCTGGGCTGGAGATTGGCCAACTGGCTGCTCGCCGGACTTGTCGTGCTGATGGTATTGGGGTGTGTGCTGACAGGTTCGCGCGCGGGTATCGTGCTTATCCCGGTCGCCCTGGCCGCCGTCGCCGGCATCCACTATGCCCGGCGATTCGCACTGAAACACGCGCTTGGCGGCCTGGCGGGTCTGGTTGCCGCGCTGGCCGCCGGCTACTTCGCCCTGCGCCAGACCGGTCCGGTCGGCCAGGCTCTCGCACGATTCTCGCTGGGACGGGATTTTCGCCTGGAACTGTGGGAGGATACGCGCTTCGCCATTGCCCAATACTGGCCGTTCGGCAGCGGCATCGGCAGCTTCAGGCCGGTGTTCGTGGCGGCCGAGCGGCTGGAAGTGGTCGATCCGTCGAGACCCGTGCGCGCGCACAACGATTATCTCGAACTGGCGCTGGAGGCCGGTGTTTTCGGCCTCGGGCTGCTCGGGCTGATCGCGCTCTGTCTGGGATGGATGCTCTGGCGCGCGGCGCGCAGACCGGCCCGCAGCGATCGCGCCGAGGCGGATTCGCCGCCCGGGCGCAGGTCGTTTTGGCGGTCGCCGTGTTTCTCGTCGTCGCGCTCCATTCGGTCGTTGATTATCCGATGCGTTCCATGGCATTAGCCTGTCTCGCCGGGGTCGCTGCCGGTTTGTTGGCGGCAGCGCCGTCCTCCCGGGATGGTATGGAGTTCACCGACAAGTGAAATATTCGAGCTGGCTCAAGCGCGCCATTGGTTTGGCAGCCTGCCTGTCTCTGTTTGGCTGCGCGGGTCCGAAACTCGATTCGGTCCCAGTGGGCGAAGCGGCGTACAAGCTTATGCCGCCGGCCGATCCGGCAGCAGGCGAAGAGCCCTACGTTATCGCCGCGAACGATCTGCTGGACCTGCGGATATTCCAGGAGCCCGATCTCAGCAACGACAAGCTTCAGGTCGATGATACCGGCCGCATTCAGATGCCGCTGATCGGGGAAGTGAGCGCAGCCGGGCGGACCGCTTCCGAACTTGCCGCCGAGATCGCCACACGCCTGCGCGAACGCTACGTGGTCAATCCGCAGGTGGTCGTCTCGGTGGTGAAGACCGCAGTGCAATTCGTCACCGTCGAAGGCCAGGTCACCAAGCCCGGGGTCTATGAGATTACCCGGAACTACACGCTGCTTTCGGCAATCGCCCGCGCGGAAAGTCCCAACAAGACGGCGCAGCTGGATGAGATCATGGTCCTGCGCAATGTCGATAACCAGCGCATGGTCGCGCGGTTCGATCTCGGCCAGATTCGCACCGGGCAGGCGCCCGATCCGCGCATCATGGGAGGCGACGTGATTGTCGTCGGTTATTCCAGGACCAAGGGCTTCTGGCAAAACCTCCTGCAGGCGGCGCCGCTGCTCAACATTTTCTATCTGCTGCGGGTGTAGGAACAGCTGACATGGCCACCCTCGCCGAAGGCGCGCTCAATCGCAGCTCCGATCTCGCATTCGCGGCAGCGGACGAAGCCGGTTCGGACACTCGCTTCGGCGCGCAGCAGGTCAGTCAATTCAGCCTGCAGCATATCGTTGCGATGGTGCGGGCCAATGCGCTGATCATGATCGCCATCGTGCTTGCGGCGCTGGCGCTGTCGGTGCTGCTGACGCTGCTCAAGACACCGCTCTACACCGCTTCCGCATCGATCCAGATCAACGAGCAATCCGACCGGGTGCTGAAGGAGGGCGACGATACCAGCGCCAATACGGATATCTACGACACCGATCGCTTCCTGCAGACCCAGATCGACATCCTGCGCAGCCGGGGATTGGCGCAGAGAGTGGCGCAAAGCCTGAAACTGGCAGAGAATCCGGCTTTCTATAAGGCCATGGGGGTTGAGCCGCCGGGGCCGGAGACGCCCGCAATTACCGTGCGCGACATGACATTCGGATTGTTGCTCGGCCATCTCAAGGTCAAGCTGCCGCGCACTTCGCGGATTGTATCGGTCGAATTCGTCAGCGCGGATCCGCAGTTTTCGGCGCGTGTGGCCAACAGCTTCGTCAAGGAGTTCATCGCCGCCAGCCTGCAGCGCAAATACGACAGTTCGGCCTATGCCCGCAGTTTCATTTCCGACCAGCTCGCCGAAGCCAAGCAGCGGCTCGAGGCTTCGGAACAGGCGGTCAACAGCTATGCCCGCGCCGCCGAACTGATCCGCACCGCTCCTGCCGTGGGCAAGGATGGCGAAAGCACCGGCGGCGGATCGGTGGTTTCCGCCAGCCTGGTGCAGCTCAACCAGGCCGCCAATGAAGCCCGCGCCGCGCGGATCGCCGCCGAAGGCCGCTGGCGGGCGATTGCTGCGGGATCGGGACAGAATGCCACGGAAGTGCTGGGCAATTCGAGCATACAGAACCTGCTGAACCAGCGCGCCGATGTGCAAACCCGGCTCAAGCTTGAGCGCGCCCGCCATTTGCCGGCGCATCCTTCCGTAATCCAGCTGCAAGCGCAGGCCGCCGAAATCGATCGTCAGCTCAATGCGCTGACCAACAGCGTGCGCGCGTCGGTGCGCGGCCAATACGACGCCGCGCTGGCCACCGAGCGGCAGCTGGAGCAGCAGGTTGCGCGGCTCAAGGGCGAAAGCATGGCGGAGCAGGAACGCTCGGTCCAATTCAACATTCTCGCGCGCGAGGCCAACACCAACCGGATATTGTACGATGGGCTGTTGCAGCGCTTCAAGGAACTCAATGCCGCAGCCGGGATCAGCGCATCGAACATCGCGGTTATCGACAATGCCGATCCTCCGCTCGGGCCGTCTTCGCCGAACCTGATGACCAATCTGCTGATCGGACTGATCCTCGGCAGCGGGCTGGCGGCGGGTGTGGCGCTGGTTCGAGACCAGTTCGACGATTCTATCCGGGTGCCCGAGGATGTCGAGCACAAGCTGGATCTGAGCCTGCTTGGCGTCATCCCCAAATCCGATGACGATGTCGGCGAGGAAATCGCCGATCCGAAATCGGCGGTTTCCGAAGCTTACAGCTCGCTTGGCGGCTCGTTGCTCTATTCGACCAGCGAGGGTCTGCCGCAGGTCATGCTGATCACCTCCGCCCAGCCGACCGAGGGCAAGTCGACCACCAGCTTTGCAATTGCCACCGGCTTCGCGCGGATCGGCCGGCGCACGGTGCTGATCGACGCGGACTTGCGCCGCCCGTCGCTGCACCGCCGGATCGGAACCGGCAACGAGGCCGGCATGACCACCCTGCTGACATCGAGCGATGCGGTGGAAACGGCGATTATCGCCGCCGCGCAGCCCGGACTGTCGCTGATCACCTCGGGTCCGATACCGCCAGCCCCGACCGAACTGATCGCCTCCCACCGGATGCAGGCGCTGCTCGACGAACTCGCTGAAAAGTTCGACGTGGTGATCATCGACAGCCCGCCGATCCTCGGCCTTGCCGACGCGCCGCTGATGGCGCCGCTGGCCGATGGCGTCATCATGGTGATCGAGGCGGACCGCAGCCGTCGCGGCACGCTGAAAGCATCGCTGCGCCGGCTGCGCGCCATGCGGCCGCTGATCCTGGGCGCCGTGCTGACCAAGTTCGATGCGCGCAAGAGCTCCTACGGCTACGGCTATTCCGAGTATTACAGCTCCAGCTACTACCAGTATCGCGCAGAAGATGCGCCGCCGCGCAAGCGCGCCAAGCGCTCGGCATAGAGAGCAGGCATGCCCCGCTTGGTCCGCACGCTTGCCGGTCTGGTCCTTGCCGGATGCTACGCGGCGATCGCCATGGCCAGCGGGCTGGACCGGATCAGCGAAGTCAGGCCCGATGTCGCCGCTCTCGTGCCCGAGCCGTTCCGGGTCAACGCCGCGCGCGCCCTGGCTGTCGATGCGCTGAAGGCCCAGCGCTATGAGCCGGCGCTGGCCGAGGCGCGGCTGGCGCTGATCCGCGACCCGGTCGATGCGCGCTCGGCCGGTCTGTTCGGCAGCGTGCTGCTGGCTGCGGGCAATGCGGAGGGCGCGCGATCCGCCTTCACCCTGTCGGCCGCGCTGGGCTGGCGCGATGCGCCGACGCAGCTGTTCTGGATGGCGCAGGCGCTCAACAGCGGCGATCTCAAGACAGCTTCGCAGCGGCTCGACGCGTTGCTGCGTCAGAATCCGATGTTCGAACAGCGTCAGCCCTTGCTCGCCTTGCTCGAAGCCAGCCCTGCGGGCCGTGATCAGCTGGTCGCCCGGCTGGCGGACCAGCCAGCCTGGCGGACCAATTACTACATGGATACCTTCATGCTCACGCCGCTGGCCGTGAGCCACCGCGCCGACGTTGCCGAACGTTTGGCGCAATCTGCCGGAGTTCGCGATTGCCAGCTGGTGGCGCCAGTCACCCACGGCCTGGTTTCCCAGAAGGACTTCGCCGCCGCACGGCGGGTCTGGGACCTGCATTGCCGCCCGGAAGACGACGACGACTATCTCGCCGATGGCGGCTTCGATCGCGCCAGCCCGATCAAGCAGGTGACCGCGTTCGACTGGAGCTGGTTCGACGATTCCATGGTCGGCGTTTCGCTGCAACCGGCAGCCGGTTTTGCCGGACCGGCGGTGTCGGTCGGGACAACGGCGCCCGCGCTGCGGCGCTTCGCCCAGCAGCTCGTCCTGCTGGAGCCCGGCAGTTACCGCGCCAGCTGGCGCGCGCAATCGCTGACCGGCGAGCCGGCAGCGGGGATTGGCCTGTCCCTCGCTTGCGACAAGGAATCGCTGAAGCCGCTAGGCGCCGCCATGGACGACGCCAGGCTTGGCCGCTTCGCTGCGGACTTTTCGGTGCCGGCGGGCTGTCCTGCGCAGTGGCTGACTTTCACAATCGCGCCGGGTACGGGCGATGCGGAGCTCGACGATGTCGCAGTGACGGACCGCTGACCCCGCTCGGGGGATGATCGACGCCAGGCTGGCGTTTCCTGTCACAGCGCCTACATAGCCCCCCATGCCGCCCGATACCGCCACCAACGACGCCGATGCCCGCCCAGAGGCCATTCACTCGGGCTGGGGCACGCTGCGGCGTTTCCTGCCCTATCTCTGGCCGCGCGATAATCGGGCGCTGCGCTGGCGGATTGTCGGCGCGGCGCTGCTGATCCTGGCCGCCAAGGCGGTGCTGCTGCTGCTGCCCTTCGCCTACAAGAAGGCGGTCGATGCGATGACCCTTGGCGGCGAGCCGGCCTTCCAGATCGCCTTCGCCTTCGTGCTCGCCTATGCGCTGGGCCGCTTCGCCGGAGTGGTGTTCGACAATCTGCGCAACATCGTGTTCGAGCGGGTCGGGCAGGACGCCACCCGGGCGCTGGCCGAGGATGTCTTTTCCCGTCTGCACCGCCTGTCGCTGCGCTTCCACCTCGCCCGCCGCACCGGGGAAGTCACCAAGACGATCGAGCGCGGCACCAAGAGCATCGACGTGATGCTCTATTTCATGCTGTTCAACATCGCCCCGACTGCGCTCGAGCTGATCGTGGTTGCGGTGATTTTCTACTTCCACTTCGGCTGGGGACTGGTCGCGGCGACGGCGGTGGCGGTGGTTGCCTATGCCTGGACCACCCGGGCGATCACCGAATGGCGCAATGCCCTGCGCGAGAAGATGAACCGGCTCGACGGCCAGGCGCTGGGCCGCGCGGTCGATTCGCTGCTCAATTACGAGACGGTCAAATATTTCAACGCCGAACCGCGCGAGCTGGCGCGCTATAGCCAGGCGACCAGCGCCTATGCCGAGGCGGCGGTGAAGAGCGAGAACAGCCTCGGCCTGCTCAACATCGCCCAGGCGCTGATCGTAAACCTGCTGATGGCGGGCGCCATGGGCTACACCGTCTGGGGCTGGTCCAAGGGACAATACACCATCGGCGACCTGGTCTTCGTCAACACCTATCTGACTCAGCTGTTCCGCCCGCTCGACATGCTCGGCATGGTCTATCGCACCATCCGCCAGGGACTGATCGACATGGCGGCGATGTTCAGCCTGATGGACACCGACATCGAAGTGCAGGACGCGCCCGGCGCGCCCGCGCTCGTGATCAAGCGCCCGGTGCTGGTCTTCGACAATGTCGTGTTCGGCTACGACCGCGACCGCACCATCCTCCACGGCCTCAGCTTCGAGGTGCCGGCGGGGCATCAGGTGGCGGTGGTCGGCCCTTCCGGGGCGGGCAAAAGCACCATCGCCCGGCTGGTGTTCCGTTTCTACGATCCCTGGGAAGGCCGCATCCTGATCGACGGGCAGGATATAAGCTCCGTCACTCAGGCCAGCCTGCGCGCGGCGATCGGCATCGTCCCGCAGGATTCGGTGCTGTTCAACGAGACCATCGGCTACAACATCGGCTATGGCCGCGACGGCGCCTCGCAGGCCGATATCGAGGCGGCGGCGAAGTCTGCGGCGCTGATGGGGCTGATCGAACGGCTGCCCAAGGGTTTCGACACCGAGGTTGGCGAGCGCGGGCTGAAGCTGTCGGGCGGCGAGAAGCAGCGGGTGGCGATTGCGCGCACGCTGGTCAAGAACCCGCCGATCCTGCTGCTCGACGAGGCGACCAGCGCCCTGGACACGCGCACCGAGCAGGATATTCTGGCGACCTTGCATGCGGTCTCGTCGGGGAGGACCTCGCTCAGCATCGCGCACCGGCTATCGACGATCGCCGATGCCGACCGGATTCTGGTGCTGAATGAAGGACGGCTGGCCGAGAGCGGCACGCATAACGAATTGCTGAGGCTGGACGGGCTCTACGCCGAAATGTGGGCGCGGCAGGCGAGCGAGGTGGCGGAACTGGAAGAGGCGGCGGAGTAGAGTTTGAAATTCCTCCCTGTCGTGAAGCGATGGGGAGGTGGCATTCGCGCAGCGAATGACGGAGCGGTTCCGCGCCTTGTCACCCCTCCACCACCGCCTGCGGCGGCGGTCCCCCTCCCCATCCGCTGCGCGGACAGGGAGGAATGCTACTTCACCACATCCGCCTCGCCCCACACCACCGCCTGCGCCGCCTTCATGCAATTGCTCTCGACATCCCAGGCGATGCTCGGCGAGCCAAAGAGCCGCCAGCCTTGCTCCAGCGCCTCGGACACGCGCTCGCAGAAGGCGCGGTCGTCCTTGCCGGTGAGCAGGCGGTAGATCGGCTTGTCTTCGGGGGGCGTGGTCATGGGATGGCTCTCGCTCACGTAAGAATATACTTCGACAGATCGCTGTCCTTCGCCAGCCCTTCCAGGCGCTCGCGGACATAGGCCTCGTCCACCGTCACGGTCTCGCCAACGCGGTCCTCGGCGGTAAAGCTCAGCTCCTCGAGCAGCTTCTCCATCACCGTCTGCAAGCGCCGCGCGCCGATGTTCTCGATGCTCTCGTTGACCTGCGCGGCGATCTTCGCGACTGCGCGCACCGCATCGGCGGTGAAGTCCAGCGTCACTTTCTCGGTGGCGATCAGCGCGCAATATTGCTCGACCAGATTGGCGCGGGTTTCGCTGAGGATGCGGACGAAATCCGCCTCGGTCAGCGCTTTCAGCTCGACCCGGATCGGCAGGCGGCCTTGCAGTTCGGGCAGCATGTCGCTGGGCTTGGCGACATGGAACGCGCCGCTGGCGATGAACAGCACATGGTCGGTCTTCATCGGTCCGTATTTGGTCGCCACCGTGGTGCCCTCGATCAGCGGCAGCAGGTCGCGCTGCACACCCTCGCGGCTGACCGAGCCGCCGCGCACGTCGCTGACCGCGATCTTGTCGATCTCGTCGAGGAAGACGATGCCGTTGGTCTCGGCATTGGCGAGGGCGACGCGGGCGACGTCGTCCTGGTCCATGCGCTTTTCGGCTTCCTCATCGACCAGCTTGTCCCAGGCGTCGGGCACTTTCAGCTTGCGGCGCTTGAGGTTCTGCTTGCCGAAGGCCTTGCCCATCATGTCGGACTGAGGTTGATCATGCCGATGCCGCCGCCCATGCCGGGGATTTCCATCGGCATGCCGCCCGAATCCTCGACCTCGATCTCGACCTCGGTATCGTTCATCGCGTTTTCGACGATGCGCTGGCGGAAGCTCTCGCGGGTGGCCTCGGAGGCGCCTTCGCCGACCAGCGCCTTGAGCAGCCGGTCCATCGCCGCCTGTGAAGCAGCCTCGCGCACCGATTCCCGGCGGCGGTCTTTCTCCAGCCGGATCGCTTCCTCGACCAGGTCGCGGGCGATCTGTTCGACATCGCGGCCGACATAGCCGACCTCGGTGAACTTGGTCGCCTCGACCTTGACGAACGGGGCCTCGGCAAGCTTGGCCAGACGGCGCGAAATCTCGGTCTTGCCGCAGCCCGTCGGCCCGATCATCAGGATGTTCTTGGGGGTGACCTCGTCGCGCAGTTCGGCGCTGAGCCGCTGGCGGCGCCAGCGATTGCGCAAGGCGACCGCGACCGCGCGCTTGGCGTCGTGCTGGCCGACGATGTGCTCGTCGAGCGCGGCGACGATGGCTTTGGGGGTAAGGTTGTCGATCATTCCAATCTCCCCCCTCCCGCTTGCGGGAGGGGCTGGGGGTGGGTCATTCGGGATTGAGCGCAAATTGGACTGGCCCACCCCCGACCCCTCCCGCAAGCGGGAGGGGAGTTCAGGTCAGCTCTCAATGGTTTCCACCGTCACCCGGTCGTTGGTGAATACGCAAACCTCGGCGGCGATCTGCATGGCGCGGCGCGCGATTTTTTCCGGATCGTCCTCGTAATCCTCGACTGCTTTCGCAGCAGCGAGGGCATAGTTCCCGCCCGATCCGATCGCGGCGATCCCGCCCTCCGGCTCCAGCACATCGCCATTGCCTGTGAGGATCAGCATGACCTCGGCGTCGGCGACGATCATCAGCGCCTCGAGATTGCGCAGATATTTGTCGGTCCGCCAGTCCTTGGCCAGCTCCACCGCCGCGCGCATCAGCTGGCCGCGATATTGCTCCAGCTTCTTTTCCAGCCGTTCGAACAGGGTGAAGGCGTCGGCGGTGGCTCCGGCGAAACCGGCGATCACTGTCCCGCCCTCGCCGATGCGCCGCACCTTGCGGGCATTGGGCTTCATCACCGTATTGCCCATGGAAACCTGGCCATCGCCGGCGATGACGGTCTTGCCGCCCTTCTTCACGCCGATGATGGTAGTGCCGTGCCACTGGATCAGGCCGTGGCTCGCCCCGCTGTCGTTCATGCGAAGCGATATATGCTTGCGCCGCGCTTGTTCAAGTCGCGAGCTGCAAGTCAGCTGCCGTTGGGTCCGCTGCCGCCGCCGCCGCCACCGCCGCCAACGCCGGGCGCCCCGACCGCGCCGATATTGCCGAACAGATCTTCGATGAAGGTGCGGTCACGCCCCAGCGTCGGGGTCTTGTGGCCATCGGGATCGAGCCGCACGACCTTCTCCGCCGCCGCCCGGTCGACGCCTGCGACATTGCCCGCCGGATCGAAGCGCACGCGCAGGATCATCTGGCTGGCGGTCTGCGGACGCTTGAACGCCACCTGGCGGGTGTCCTGCGAGACGTAATACCAGGCCTTTTCGCCGAACTGGCTGACGAAAGTCGGCCGGCCCAGGGTCTTTTCGACCGAACTCTCATTGTCGACGCCGGCCTGGATCGCATCGACCAGCGCGGTGTCCACCAGATAGCCGCGATGGTCGCGGATCGCCGAGCAGCCGCCAGCGCCAACCGCCAGCGCCGCAACCAGCGCCAGGCTCCACATTTTCCGACCTTCGAACCGCATCTGCCAAATCTCCATTGCCAGCCGGCAATCGGCGCGTGTAACGGCGCATGCCTTAGGGCCCCGCGCCAGGGATCGCAATGCCGATGGGGCAGGCTGTTGGCGATGGGCTGTTGAATTCCCCCTGAACGAAAGGACGCCGCCCGGTGTCGATCCTCTCCCGCCTGTTCGGCAATCGCCAGGATGACCGCGCCATCGTGCGCCCGCTGTGGCATCGAGTTGTTGAACTGGCGCGCGATAAGGCGTGGTACGCGGACTGCGGCGTCGCCGACACCGTGCCCGGCCGCTTCGACATGATCGCGCTGGTGCTGTCGATGGTGCTGCTGCGGATGGAGCGCGAACCGGAGTTGATCGAGGCGTCGGTGCGGCTGAGCGAGCTGTTCGTCGAGGATATGGAAGGCCAACTGCGCCAGCGCGGGATCGGCGACATGGTCGTCGGCAAGCATGTCGGCAAGCTGATGGGCGCGCTGGGCGGCAGGTTGGGCGCGATCCGCGAGGCGATGGCAGGCGGCGAGGCCGGACTCGCCGATGTGGTCGAGCGCAATACGACGATGAGTGCGGGCGGCGGCGATCCGGTGCGGATAGCTGCAAGCCTGCGGGCATTCGCGCAAAAGCTGGATGCGCTATCCGGCGAGGAGGTGCTGGCCGGGGGGATCGCGCTGTGACCGCGCCGGAATTTTCGCGCCCAGAATTCTCGCGCACGGTCGATATCCGCGAGGCTGACGGTCTGCGCGCCGAACTGAAGGCGAGCACCGCAGAATGCGCGGCGCTGGCGCGGCGTTTCGATCTGGTGCGGATCGACCGGCTGGAGGCGGAGGTGTCGCTGGTCCGCGATGGCGCAGCTGTCGATGCTGCGGGCACACTCAGCGCCGATGTGGTTCAGAGCTGTGCAGTCTCGGGCGAGGACCTGGCTGCGGCGATCCGCGAACCCCTGACCTTCCGCTTCGTCCCCGCAGGCGCACACCGGTCTGGCGAGGAAGTCGAACTCGACGCCGCCGCGCTCGACGAGATCGAATTTGCCGGCACCCAGTTCGATCTGGGCGAGGCCGTCGCGCAGAGCCTGGCGCTGGCGATCGATCCCTTCGCCGAGGGACCGGGCGCGGAAGAAGCGCGGCGCAAGGCGGGACTGCTGGGCGAAGGCGAGGCCGGTCCCTTCGCCGCGCTGAAGGGACTGCTGGAGAAGGAATAGGGTGCGCTTGCTAAGGGTGACTCACCTCAATCCCAAGCCCGATCATCCTGAGCTTGTCGAAGGATCGCTTTTTTCTTCAGGCGGTTGCGGTTCGGGCACGCAGAACAGGACGATGCTTCGACAAGCTCAGCATAGGCGGATTCCGGGTCAGATTTTCAGAGCGATTCTCTAAACGTCCAGGCTCGAAAAATCGCTGAAATGGTGGCGCTTGGGCTGCTCGGGAAAGAACGGCCGCCACTCCCCGCTCATCGCATCGCGAGCGCCGAGCACAGCGCCCTCGGGTAAATCGATCCGCACCGGCAGGGTCGCGGCATTGGCGAAAGTCCCGGTCTCGCCGTCGGCGGAAACCAGAAGCACGATACTGGTCATAGGCTCTCTCCCGATAAGCCGCTGCCCCTCACGGTGGATTTCGTGCCGGGCGGTCTGTGGGCTGCCTACCCCGGCAAGATTACCGGAGTATTGCAAGGACTGCGTTAATGCGACCCATCACCGGCAGACTGCGCTGCCTGGCTGCGAAACGTGCGTGAGGCTACGCCTAACCGCAGCAGAACGCACGGCGATTGCGACAGGTGCGGGCAGGGTTGCGGCGGATGGTTAAGGATCGGCCTCAGTGCGCGCGATGCACCGCCTCGGCCAGCGCCCGGGTGAGTTCGCGCACCGGTCCGGCGGCATTAGCCCCGTGCTGCGCGACCAGCTCGACCAAGGCCGAGCCGACGACGACGCCGTCCGCCACCTTGGCGATGGCGCTGGCCTGCTCGGGCGTGCGCACGCCGAAGCCGACCGCAACGGGCAGGTCGGTCGCCGCTTTGAGCCGCGCGGTCGCCTGCTCGATGGAGCCCAACGCCGCTTGCTGCTTGCCAGTGATGCCCGCGACCGAGACGTAATAAACGAAACCTGAAGTATCCTTGAGGATTGTCTTGAGCCGCGCTTCGTCGCTGGTTGGCGTGGCGAGGCGGATCAGCGATACACCGGCGGCGCGCAGGGCAGGGCCGAGTTCGGGGTCTTCCTCGGGCGGGATGTCGACGCAGATCACCCCATCGACGCCGGCCTGTTTGCATTGGTCCGCAAACCACTCCGGCCCGCGAATGGTCATCGGATTGGCATAGCCCATCAGCACCAGCGGGGTGTCAGGGTGGCGCTGGCGGAAGTCGGCGGCGATGCGGAAGATGTCGGCGGTTGTCGTGCCAGCGCTGAGCGAGCGGATATTGGCTTCCTGGATCGCCGGGCCGTCGGCCATCGGATCGGTGAACGGCATGCCCAGCTCGATCGACATCCGCGCCGCCCTCGACCAGCGCGTCGAGGATGTCGGACGTGGGGCCGTCGCCAGCGGTGACGAAAGTGACAAGCGCGGGGTGGCCCGCGAAAGCTGATTGAAGGCGGGTCATGCGGGGGGCGAACCGGGTAGCTTCGGGATCGGTTTCGATAACCAATTCGTGCAGCACCCACATCTGGTCGCCAGGCGCCCTTCCTAGTCGATTGCAAACAGGCCCCAGCTAACGCCTTCAATCTCCGGTTCGATGCCGCCGGGATCGTCCAATTGGTAGCAAATCGAAAACAACAACTCGCGCTGCATGTTCCTCACCACCTCGGTCAGATCCGCACGGCAAGGCCTGTCGGCAAGCGTGCTCGACAGCGCCCCCGGCCTCGCTCTCGTTGCGGGACGAAGCTTTCCGAAGATTGTCGAGCCATTCAGTATTGTCGCGCGACAATACCGCTCGCCAAGCCTGCCGCAAGAAAACGAAGCGATGGAGTTGCGGAATGTCCCTCTTCGATTTGCGACGCATGACCAGTATGCCGGATCCGTTGGCGCCAAGTTCGGCGAATAACTCGCTCAACTGCTCGCGGTTCATATCTCCGCCCCCAGCGCTTCGGCGACGGTGAAAATATCCTTGTCCCCGCGCCCGCACAGGTTGGCGCAGATAATTGCGTCCTTCGGCATCGTCGGCGCGACTTTCTTGACCGCCGCAATCGCGTGGGCAGGCTCCAGCGCGGGGATGATGCCCTCGGTGCGGCAGAGCAGCTGGAAGGCCTCCAGCGCCTCCACGTCGGTCACCGAGGTGTAGTCCACCCGGCCGATCTCCTTCAGCCAGCTATGCTCCGGACCGATGCCGGGATAATCCAGCCCCGCCGAAATCGAATGGGCCTCGGTGATCTGGCCGTCCTCGTCCTGCAGCAAGTAAGTCTTGTTGCCGTGGAGGATGCCGGGGCGGCCGCCGGCAAGGCTGGCGGCGTGCTGCTTGTCGAGCCCGTGCCCCGCCGCCTCGACCCCGAGCATCTTGACCGAAGGATCATCGAGAAACGGATGGAACAGCCCGATGGCATTGCTGCCCCCGCCGATCGCCGCGACCAGCAGGTCGGGCAGGCGACCGGTGCGTTTCAGCATCTGCTCGCGGGCTTCCTTGCCGATCACGCTCTGGAAATCGCGGACCAGCTCGGGATAGGGATGCGGGCCTGCCGCCGTGCCGATGATGTAGAAAGTGTCGTGCACATTGGCGACCCAGTCGCGCAGCGCCTCGTTCATTGCGTCTTTCAGCGTCGCCGCGCCGCTGGTCACGGGCACCACTTCGGCGCCTAGCAGCTTCATCCGGAACACATTGGGCGATTGCCGCGCCACGTCTGTCGCGCCCATGAAGATCGTGCAAGGCAGGCCAAATCTTGCCGCGACGGTGGCAGTGGCGACGCCGTGCTGGCCCGCGCCGGTCTCGGCGATGATGCGGGTCTTGCCCATGCGGATCGCCAGCAGGATCTGGCCGACGCAATTGTTGATCTTGTGCGCGCCGGTGTGGTTCAATTCGTCGCGCTTGAACCAGACCTGCGCTCCCCCCAGCTCCTCGGTCAGGCGGGGTGCGAAATAGAGCGGGCTGGGGCGGCCCACATAATGCTCCAGCAGATCGTCGAACTCGGCCTGGAAGGCGGGATCGGCTTTGGCGCGGCGGTATTCGCGCCTCCAGCTCCAGCACCAGCGGCATCAAGGTTTCGGCGACATAGCGCCCGCCGAACTGGCCGAAATGGCCGCGCGAGTCTGGCTGTTGGCGCAGGCTATTCGCCTGCGCAGGGGGCAGGGTGCGGAAGGAGTTGGGTTGCGTGGTCATATCTGCCGCGCCGCTTTGCAGAAGGCGGCGATTTTGTCCACGTCCTTGACGCCTGGCGCGCTCTCGACCCCGGAGGAAGTATCGACCAGCGGCGCGCCGGTCAGGCGGATCGCCTCGGCGACGTTGTCGGGGTTGAGGCCTCCCGCCAGGCCCCAGGCGACGGACCCCTTCCAATTCGCCACCAGGCTCCAGTCGAAGCTCAGACCCATGCCCCCCGGCAGCGCGGCACCCTTTGGCGTCTTGGCGTCGAACAAAATCAGGTCGGCGGCCCCGGCAAAGGCGCCGGCGCGCTCGACATCGGCCTTGGCGGCGACCGAAAGGACCTTCCACACCGGCAGGCCGAACTGCGCCTTGATCTGCGCGGCGCGTTGCGGCGTTTCTGCGCCGTGAAGCTGGATGATGTCGAGCCGGGCTGCGCCGACGGCTTCGGCTATCGTGGCGTCATTGGCATCGACGAACAGGCCAACCCGCTTGCTTCGGCCCTCGGCCCGCGCGCCCAAGGCCGCCGCTTCGGCGATCGTCAGGTTGCGCGGGGAGGGCGGGAAGAAGACGAAACCGGCATATTCCGCGCGCGCCAGGATCGCTGCGTCGAGTGCTTGGGGAGTGGTGATTCCGCAGATTTTGATCGCAGGGCCGGGCATGGCCATGCCATTACCCAAACCTCCGTTCGTGTCGAGCGAAGTCGAGCCACAGGCGCGCGGCGTCTCGACTTCGCTCGACAAGAATGGAGGTAGTTTGATGAATTCACGGCGCCAGTTCGAACATCACCGTCACGCTCGCGCTCATCGCCACTTCGCCCGCCGCGACCGGGGTCGGCGCCCTGCGGACTCGGCCATCGCCGCGCGGGCGTACATCACCTGCGGCTGCGGCGCATAGCCGCCGCTCTCGTTGATCGAGAGGATGCGCAGCACTCTCAGCCCTGCGGCTTTGGCATAGAGGGAGGCCCGCGCCCGCGCCTTGGTCATGGCGTCCACCCGCGCCTCGTCGAGCGCGCCGTCGGGCTCGTCCATCGAGAAGCTGGGGCCATTGACCTGGTTGGCGCCGGCGGCGACCAGCGTGTCGATCGTCTTGCCGAAATTGGCGAGATCGCGCTGGCGGACCGTCACCTGGTTGTTCACCTGATAGCCGATGATGCGCGGGATTTGCTGTTCCAGCGGGCTGACCGGCTGGCGGCTCATGTCGGCATAGACCGGATTGAGGCTGAGGTTGCTGGTCTGGATGTCGCGGTCGGCGATCCCGGCGCGCTTCAGCGCGGCGATCACCCGGTTCATGTCGGCGGCATTGGCGGACAGCGCCTCGCCTGCGGTCTTGCCCGCGCTGCTGACCCCGGCGGTGAAGACTGGCGAGGTCCGGCTTGCGCGTCGAACGCCCCTCGGCGGAGACGGTGAGCGAGGTATTGCCTGCGGCGACCACCGGGCCGGAGGAGGCTTCGTGCGCGTCAGCCATGGTTGGCACCGCCAAGGCCGCAGCGGCCAGCGCGAGAAGGAATTGCTTCATCGTTGAAACTCCCGTTCATCATGCGGTGAGCTTTGGCGATGCTTGGCTTTCGCGCCGCTGAACCTACAGCGTCGCCTCGATCGCCCGCGCCGCCGCTGCCGGATCGTCGGCGCGGCTGATCGGGCGGCCGATCACCAGCACGCTGGCCCCGGCGTCGCGCGCCTCGCGCGGGGTGACGGTGCGCTTCTGGTCCGCCAGCTTGCCGTTCGAGGGACGCAGACCCGGCACCACCAGATAGCCGTCCTTCCACTGCCGGTGCACGGCGGCGACTTCGTGGCCCGAGCAGACGATGCCGTCGAGGCCGGAAGCATGCGCCAGTTCGGCAAGGCGCAGCGCCTGGTCGTGCGGGCTGCCGGAAATGCCGGTGCGGGCGAGATCGGTCTCGTCGAGGCTGGTCAGCACGGTGACGGCGACCACCTTGCAATGCTCGCCCGCCGCCGCCTTGGCGTCCTCCATCATCGCCCGCCCGCCGGCGGCGTGGACGGTGACGATCGCCGGCTCGAGCACATGCACCGCCTGCATCGCCGCGGCGACGGTGTTGGGGATGTCGTGCAGCTTCAGGTCGAGGAAGATCGGCAGGCCGAGCTTGTGAATCTCGTGGACGCCGTGATGGCCATGCGCGCAGAAGAATTCGAGCCCCAGCTTGATCCCGCCGACATGGCCCTTGACCTTGCGGGCAAGCACTTCGGCGGCTTCCAGGCGGGGCAGGTCGAGCGCAAGGTAGATCGGGTTTGACATGTCAGGCGGCCGGGCTTTCTTGCGGATTGACGGGATTGGCGGCTTCGAGTTGCGTCGTGGTGGCGAGCGGCGGCGGGGTCGAGGTGGCGCGCACGGTGTTCTCCAGCGCGTTGATCCGCCGGGTAAGCCGCCACTTCCCGGCCTTCGACAGCAGCCACATCGGCAACAGCCCGAGCAGGAAGGCGGCGAGCACCAGCGCGGGAAGCTTGGTCTCCAGGATCAGACCTTCCCAGATCTTGATCTCGACCGGGTTCCAGTTGTTGAGCGAGAACAGCAGCAGCGCGATGAGCAGCACCACCCAGACGACCGTGCGAAGAATCTGCATCCCAGCCTCCAACTCCCCTGCCTGTGCTTCGCGGCGATGCTAGGCGGGATTGGCGGGGAAGGGAAGGGTTTGCGCTATTTGCCGAACACGCGTTCGAATATCCGGTCAACCTGCTTGAAGTGGTAATCGAGGTTGAACTTCTCCTCCAGCTCGGCTGCCGGCAATGCCGCGCTGACTTCGGGATCGGCCTTGAGCAGTTCGAGCAGCGAAAGCGCCCCGTCGCTCTCCCACACCTTCATCGCGTTCTTCTGCACCAGCCGATAGGAATCGTCGCGGCTGAGCCCGGCCTGGGTCAGCGCCAGCAGCACCCGCTGCGAATGGACCAGCCCGCCCATGCGGTCGAGGTTCTTCTGCATTCGCTCGGGGTAGACCAGCAGCTTGTCGATCACCCCGGTGAGGCGGGCGAGGGCGAAGTCGAGGGTGATGGTCGCGTCGGGGCCGATGTAGCGTTCGACCGAGGAATGCGAGATATCGCGCTCATGCCACAGCGCGACATTCTCCAGCGCCGGGGTCACCGCCGAGCGCACCACCCGGGCAAGGCCGGTGAGGTTCTCGGTGAGGATCGGATTGCGCTTGTGCGGCATCGCCGAGGAGCCCTTCTGGCCGGGCGCGAAATATTCCTCCGCCTCCAGCACCTCGGTGCGCTGCAAATGGCGAATCTCGGTGGCGAGACGCTCGATCGAGCTGGCGATCGACGCCCAGAGTGGCGAAGAACATGGCATGGCGGTCGCGCGGGATGACCTGGGTGGAGACCGGCTCGATGGCCAGCCCCAGCTTCTCCGCGACATATTCCTCTACGGCGGGATCGATATTGGCGAAGGTGCCGACCGCGCCCGATATGGCGCAAGTCGCGATCTCGGCCCGGGCGGCAGCGAGCCGCGCCTTGCAGCGGTCGAACTCGGCATAGGCCTGGGCGAGCTTGACGCCGAAGGTGGTCGGCTCGGCGTGGATGCCGTGGCTGCGGCCGATGGTGGGGGTATGCTTGTGCTCCAGCGCGCGGCGCTCGATCGCGGCGAGCAGGGCGTCGAGGTCTTCCAGCAGCAGATCGGCGGCGCGGGCGAGCTGCACCGACAGCGTGGTGTCGAGCACGTCGGAGCTGGTCATGCCCTGATGCATGAAGCGCGCTTCGGGCCCGACCTGCTGCGCGACCCAGTCGAGGAAGGCGATGACATCGTGCTTGGTCACCGCCTCGATCGCGTCGATCGCGGCGACGTCGATCTTGGGCTCGGTCGCCCACCAATCCCACAGCGCCTTGCCCGCGCTGGCAGGCACTACGCCGAGTTCGCCCATCTTGTCGGTGGCGTGCGCCTCGATCTCGAACCAGATACGATAGCGCGCCTCGGCGTCCCAGATCGCGGTCATCGCGGGGCGGGCGTAGCGGGGGACCATGTTCGACTCCGGTGGTTGGGAATGCCGGAGCCGCTAGGGGGAGGGGGCGGGGATGGCAAGGGGCGCGCGGGGTAACGGCCGTCAATTCAATCGAAGTAGCCTTCCTTCACCAATTCTTCGAAGCGATCGACCCAGTGCATGCCGATGCCGCCGATCAGCGTCCGGTCCTTGCCGGACTTCGCTTGAGTAATCTGCACCGCGTATTGCACGGTGAACATGCCGCCGCCGTCGGGATCGGGCGGCAGATATTCCATCTCGAAAGTGTAATCCTCCGGATCGCGTCCGGTCGCCGCAATCCGCGCCTTGGCATCGGGCAGTTCGCTTTCATAGAGTTCCGGCATGGCGATCCTCCTCAACGGTTCCAGACAAAGGGCAGGCTGGTCTCGCCTGTCACCGCGCCTGCGGTATCGAAGCGCCGCTCGGCGATCGTGCCGCGCCCCATCCGGTCGACAATTACCACCGTGGAGCAACGCGTGCCATAGACAGGATTGCGGATGAAGGGCGCAGTCTCGGGGGCTTCCAGCGGCACGTCGGAGGGCGTGGAGGTGTGTAGACCGATGTTGGCCAGTGTCTCATTCGCCAGCGCTGCGAATAGCGGCGCCAAGTCCTCATCCCCTGCGTTCAGCCAGTCGGTCAGCGCTGCCTTCAGTTGCAGGGTCTTGGGCCAGGGCTCGTCGAGCGCGCCGTTGGACAGGCCGTAGATGCCGTGGGGCAAAGCGGTGCGGATATCGCCGGGGCGGTTGGAGAGGAAATGCGCGCTCGTAGGCTCGGCGACGATCAGGTTGAAAGGGTTGAAGTCGGCGAGAGCGACGGTGGCCGGATCGCCGTAATGCCCACTGCCTGTCAGCTGATCGGTCACCAGCGCCCCGCGCGAGGCCTTGTCCGGGTCGGGCAGATCGTAGCCGCGCAGATTGGTGACGAGGGCGAAGCGTCCGGCCTCTGAAACGCCCAGCCAGGTGCCGCCGGATTTCAGGTCCTGCCCGGCGAGAATGCCATTCGGCCAATTGGCGAGCGGTGCGGCGGGGCGTTCGTGAAATTCGTCGCGATTGCCAATGGCGACGAGCAAATAGGCGGGGTGCGCCTGCCAGGCGACGGCGGCTACGCACATGTCATATCAGCCCCTTGGCCTTCAGGCTGACATGCCCCTCGCGCCCGATGATGACGTGATCGTGGACCGCAATCCCCAGCAGCCGCCCGGCTTCCGCGATCCGGCCAGTAATCTGGATATCCGCCCGGCTGGGCTGCGCGGCACCGGAGGGGTGGTTGTGCACCAGGATCAGCGCCACCGCGCCGAGATCGAGCGCCTTGCGGATCACTTCGCGCGGGTGGATCGCGGCTTCGTCGATCGAGCCGTCGCAGACATGCTCGTCGTGGATCAGCATGTTCTGCGCGTTGAGATAGAGCACCCGCACCCGCTCGACGGTGAGATGCGCCATGTCGATGGTGAGGTAGTCGATCAGCGCGTCCCAGCTCGCCAGCACC
Organism: uncultured Alphaproteobacteria bacterium; assembly: GCA_963779195.1. Taxonomy (GTDB): domain Bacteria; phylum Pseudomonadota; class Alphaproteobacteria; order Sphingomonadales; family Sphingomonadaceae; genus Novosphingobium. The sequence continues at coordinate 773,810 of CAVZWZ010000002.1, read as the reverse complement.
GGCGCCTCGCGCACAGCGGCGCGGGCGAGGCGGCGGGCGGACAGGGCGACGATCTTGAGCGCCGCCGCGCTGGTCTCGCCCATGCCGGGGTGCTTGGCGAGCGCGGCAGCGTCCGCGTTGAGCACGCCCGCAAGGCCGCCGAAGCGCTGGATCAGGCTGCGCGCGAGCGGCTTGGTGTCGCGGCGCGGGATCGCGGTCATCAGCAGATATTCGATGACTTCGTGATCGGCGAGCGCTTCGGCCCCGCCGTCCAGTAATCGCTTGCGCAGCCGGGCGCGGTGGCCTGACGAGTCATTGCCGGAGGCAAGTTGCCCCGGTTTCGCGTCAAACAAGTCCTCGCTGTCAGCCACCCTTCTGGGCTGCCCGGCGCGACTCCTGCCGCACATAATGCCAAATCTGGATCGCCTGTTCCCGGCTCATCGCATCGTAACGCGGCATGCCTTTCTCGATCAGCGCGCCGCCCTTGACCACCTGGAGGAACGCCTCCTGGTCGAGCGCCAGCGCGCTCTCGCGCAGGTCCGGCGCCGGTGCGCCGGCGGAAATAACGTCGCGGCCATGGCACAGCGCGCAGGCGAGGAATTGCGGCTTGCCGGCCTCGGCCATCGCCATATCGATTTTCATCGCGGGATCGTCTTGCGGCTCGATCTTGAGGTTGCGGCCCGGGCCGGGCGGCAGCTTGGCCTTGCCATCCAGCGCGAAGACCAGCAGGCGGCGCGGGTTGGCGCCGTATTTCCAGCCGACATTCGCCACGTCGCTGCCCATCGAGGCCGCGGCGCCCCAGCCGACCAGCACCGCGACATATTGTTTGCCGCCCGCGCGGTAGCTCATCGGTGCGCCGATGATGCCGAGGCCTGCATCGAAGCTCCACAGCTCCTTGCCGGAGAGCGCGTCGCGCGCGGCGAATTTGCCGAAGGCGTCGCCCTGGAAAACCAGATCGCCAGCCGTCGCCATCACCCCGCCGTTCCAGATGTTGTCATGCATCACCCGCCATACTTCTTCCTGCCGCACCGGGTCCCAGGCGACCAGCGAGCCTTTGCCGTCGCGCTCGTCGGCCTTCTCGCTGCCGATCCACAGATTGGCGGCAAGCACCCCGCCTTCGATCGGGTTCGCCGAATAGCGCACGCCGTTGTGCATCGTGGGCAGGTAGATCAGGCCGGTGCGCGGGCTGTACGCCTGGCTGTGCCAGTTGTGCGCGCCGATCGGATTGGGCCAGACCACGACATCGCCCTGCTCGAAGCGGATGTTCTGCGCTTCGACCGGGCGGCCGGTCACGGGATCGATCTTCTCGGCCCAGGTGACCTTGACGATCTTGCCCGCCGAGATGAATTTGCCGTTCTCGCGGTCGATCACATAGAGGAACCCGTTCTTCGGCGCCTGCATCAGCACCTTGCGCGGCTTTCCGTCCACGTTGAGGTCGGCCAGCGTGATCTGGGTATTGGCGCCATAGTCCCAGGCGTCGCGCGGGTTGACCTGATAGTGCCAGAGATATTTGCCGCTATCGGCATCGAGCGCGATGATCGAGGAGGAAAACAGCTGGTCGCCCTTCTCCTTGCCGACCCGGGCGGTATCGACCTGGCCGGGATTGGCGCTGCCGATGTAGACGCGGTTCAGCTCGGCATCGAAGGCGATATCGCCCCATGGCCCGCCGCCGCTGCGGCCTTTCCAGTATTCGCCCCACCAGGTCTGGGCCGCGCGCTCCATCAGCGGTTCGCCCTTGTTCTCTTCCGGGCTGCCGGGCACGGTATGGAACCGCCAGGCCTGCTTGCCGGTGGCCTGGTCGTAAGCCGTGACATAGCCGCGCTGGCCCATGTCCGCGCCCGACTGGCCGACAATCACCTTGTCCTTGAACACATAGGGTGCGCCGGTGATCCATTGCAGCGAATCGCGCGCGACCGTTTCGGCGGTCCACGCCGGCTTGCCGGTCTTGGCGTCGAGCGCAATCAGCCGGCCATCGTGCGCGGCGATGAACAGGCGCCCGCCCGCATAGGCGAGGCCCCGGCTCGCGGTGAAATTGAGCGTCAGCTTGAAGGGATTGAACTTCCAGACCTGCGGGTCGTAGCTCCACAGCATCGCGCCGGTCTTGCCATCGACAGCATAGACCTTGGCATGGCTGCCGGTGAAATAGACTGTGCCGCCGACCGCGATGGGCGTGCCGGAAAGCGTAGTCTCGCCGGGCAGATCGACCGCGAATTCCAGCCCCAGCTTGCCGACATTGGCTTTGGATATCTCGTCGAGACGGCTGTATCCGGTGGCCCGCTCGTCGCCCATCCGGCCCAGCCAATCGTCCCTGGCTCCGGCAGACGCGATGTCGATGGCGTTGCCGCTGCGATCCGGCGCGCAGCCCGCCAGCGCCAGCGCTCCAGCTATCGCGAGACCTATTGACCGGACAGACAATTCCCGTTCCCTCCCCGTTCAGCTTGCCAGGGGCAAGCGCAGGTATCGATTATGGGCATAGCATTGCCTTTACCGGGCCCGTGGCGCAAGTGTGAGGCGGATGGCTGAGGACGAATTAGACCCTCCGGCGGCGCCGGATCAGGGCGGTGCGGCGACGGCCCTGGACCGGCCGCAGCGCCAGCTTCTGCGCGTGGTGATGATCTCCCTCGTAGCCATCGTGCTGCTGGCGATCCTGATGGCGTGGCTCACCCGCAAACAGATCGCCGACGAGATCATCTCGGGCCAGCTGGAGAAGATGGGACTTCCGGCGACTTACGAGGTCGAATCGATCGGCCCGAACGCCGAGGTGCTGCGCAACCTAGTGATCGGCGATCCCGCCAATCCGGACCTGACGGTCGAGCGGGTCAAGGTCGCCATCGTGCCGCGCTGGGGGATGCCGGATGTCGGGCGGATCACGCTGACCAGACCCCGCATCTATGGCAGCTACAAGCGCGGCAAGTTCAGCTTCGGCAGCCTCGACAAGGTGCTGTTCACCGGCAGCAAGGAGCCGTTCCGTCTGCCCGGGCTCGATGTGGCGATTATCGACGGGCGCGGGCGGCTGGCCAGCGATTTCGGGCCAGTGGGCTTCAAGCTGGACGGCGCAGGGGGGCTGCGCGATGGCTTCGCCGGGGAAATCGCCGCGATTGCGCCAAAGGCCAATGCCGCCGGGTGCGCGGCTGAGCGGGCCAGCCTCTACGGCAAGCTGGCCATGAACGACGAGAAGCCGCGTTTCACCGGCCCGGTGCGGCTCGGCGGGCTCGTTTGTGCGAAGCAAGCCCTGCGGCTGGGAGCCTCGGCATTCCAGCTCGACACGACCATCGACGCGCCGCTCACCGGGGCGGAAGGCAAGATCGATCTTGCCGCCGGGATGCTGGCGCTCGGCGGCAACCGGCTGGGGTCAGCGTCTGGCCAGACCCGCTTCACTTTCCGCAAAGGCGCGCTGACCGCGCATTACGACCTCGCCGGCAAGCGCCTGGACACGCCAGAAGCCCGGCTGGCATCGCTGGGAAGCAAGGGCGTGCTGCGCGCGGCGGACAATTTCGCCCGGCTGGAAGTCGAAGGCGGGGTCGTTGGCGGCGGGCTGCAAATGGGCGGCTGGCTGGACGGAACCCTGGCCGTGACCGAGCGCGGCAGCGCGGGCACGCTCGCCGCGCCGCTGATCGCGCAGATGCGCGCGGGCCTGCGGCGCGAGGCCCCCGGCAGCCGGATCGCCGCCAATTTCATCCTCCGCCAGACCGGCGCGGTCACCAGCCTGACTGTGCCGCAGGGCCGGGTGACCGGAGCCAGCGGACAGGCGCTGTTGGCGCTCTCGCGCTTCCAGATGACCGCCGACGGCCTCTCCGCCGCGCGGCTGTCGGGCAATTTCACCACCGGGGGCAGAGGCTTGCCGCAGATTTCCGGGCGGATGGAACGCGGGGGCAGCAGCGGCATGACGCTGCGCGCGGCGATGGCGGAATATGCCGCAGGGCCCTCGCGGGTGGCGCTGCCGGAGCTGGTGCTGGTGCAGAGCCGCAATGGCTCGCTGGGCTTCGCCGGCGCGGCGCGGCTGAGCGGGCCCCTGCCAGGCGGCGAGGCGCGCAACCTCTCGCTGCCGATCGAGGGCACTTACGCGCCGGGGCGCGGGCTGCTGGCCTGGCGGCAATGCGTGCCGGTCAGCTTCGACAGCCTATCGCTGGCGAACCTGACCTTGCAGCGGCGCAGCCTGACGCTGTGTCCACCGCCGGGCGGCGCGATCTTCGCCTCCGATGCGCGCGGGACCAGAGTCGCGGCGGGGGCAAGTTCGCTCGATCTCGCGGGCAGGCTCGGCGCGACGCCGATCCGGATTAGCGGCGGGGCGATGGGCATGGCCTGGCCCGGCACGCTGGCGGCGCGCAGCCTCGATGTCGAGATCGGACCCAAGGGCGACGCCTCCAAATTCCGCATTGCCAATCTCGCCGCGCGGATCGGCGGCGATGTCGCGGGCAAGTTCACCGGCGGCGATGTTCGCCTCTCGGGAGTGCCGCTCGATGTGCTGGAGGCCAAGGGCGACTGGCGCTTCGCCAATGGCAAGCTGTCGATCTCTGGCGCCGACTTCCGGCTTGAGGACCGCTGGGCGGACAAGCGCTTTCAGCCGCTGGTCTCATCCGGCGCGGACCTGCAGCTGGCGAACAACATCATCACCGCCCATGCGACAATGCGCGAGCCGCTCAGCCAGCGCGAAATTACCCGTGCCGATATCCGCCACGATCTCGGCAATGGCGTCGGCTTCGCCGATCTGGCGATCGACGGGATTGTCTTCGACCGGGCTTTGCAGCCCGATACGATCACCAGGCTGGCGCTGGGCGTAGTCGCCAATGCCGAAGGAACGGTGCGCGGGGCGGGGCGGATCGACTGGAACCCCGAGGTCACCACCAGCACCGGGAGCTTCACCACAGATGCCTTCGATTTCGCGGCGGCATTCGGCCCGGTCAAGGGACTGTCCGGCACGGTGCACTTCACCGACATGCTCAACCTCGTCACCGCGCCGGACCAGCGGCTCGAGCATCGCCTCGATCAATCCCGGCATCGAGGTCAACGACGGCGAGGTCAGCATGGAATTGCGGCCTGGAAACGTGCTGGCGGTCAATGGCGCGCATTGGCCATTCCTCGACGGCACGCTGACCCTGAAGCCGACCCAGATGCAGCTCGGCGTCGCCGAAACCCGGCGCTACACGCTGATCATCGACGGGCTCAACGCGGCCAAATTCGTGCAGCGCATGGACATGGGCAACATTCAGGCCACCGGCATCTTCGACGGCGCGATGCCGCTGGTGTTCGACGAGAACGGCGGGCGGCTCGAAGGCGGCCAGCTGGTCTCGCGCCCGCCCGGCGGCAATGTCTCCTATGTCGGCGCGCTGACCTACAAGGACCTCTCGGCGATGGCCAATTTCGCCTTCGATGCGCTGAAGTCGCTCGATTACCGGCGCATGCAGATCGACCTCAGCGGGCCGCTGGAGGGCGAGATCGTCACCAGGGTGTCGTTCGACGGAATCGCCCAGGGCGAAAAAGCGCGGCGCAATTTCATCACCAAGCAGATCGCCAAGCTGCCGATCCAGTTCAACGTCAACCTGCGCGCGCCGTTCTTCAAGCTGGTCGGCTCCTTGCGCTCGCTCTACGATCCCAGCGCGGTGCGCGACCCGCGCGAGCTTGGCCTGATCGGCAATGACGGCAAGGCGCTGCCGCCGGGAATCAGCCTTCCGGCAAACCCCAATCTTCCTGCAAACAGCGTTCAGCCGCCAGTCAGTGAGAAAGGCCTATGAGTTACAGCGAATTGACCGCAAGCGTTCCGCCTGCAACAACCCTGCCCATGCAGGAAATGCGCGAGATGCTGAGGTCCGGCAGGCGCGCCGTTTGCGCCGGTTTGGTGCTGGCGGGCGGTTTGCTGGCGTTATCGGGGTGTATTTCGGTGGCAGCGCCGGACAAGCCGATCGTCATCGAGCTCAACATCAACATCAAGCAGGAAGTCGTCTATCGTCTGGCCGCCGACGCGGCGAACACGATCGACGCGAACAAGGAAATATTCTGATGCCTGTCACTCTCGCCCCGAAAAATCGCCGTCTGGCGCTGGGCTTCGCGGTTGCCGCGCTGGCGCTCGGCGCAGCGAGCGCCGCTCTGGCGCAGCGCGATCCGGCCTATGCCGCCGCCCGCTCCGCCGGTCAGGTCGGCGAGAAGACCGACGGCTATCTCGGCTATCCGGTGCCGCCGAGCCCCGTCGCTGCGCGCCATGGTCGAAGACCTCAACATCAAGCGCCGCGCGGTCTATTCGGAAAAGGCCCAGGCGGCCGGTGCGACGATCGAGGAATATGCCTTCACCTCGGGCTGCCGCCTGATATCGCAGACCTCGCCCGGGGAAAAATACGAAGCGCCTAACCACAGCTGGGCGACTCGCACTGCCGCCCCGCCGCAGCGCGACGCGCGCTGTCCGTGATGTAAACCGGCTCCTTCCTCCGAAAGGGGGAAGGATGCCCGCCAAGTTCAGAAATAGCGCGCGACCTTGAACTGCACGCGATGGCGGTTCGATTCAAAGAAGGCGTAGTTGGTCGAAACCTGAGAGAAATTGTATTCGATCGAGGGCGAGAAGCCCATCACCCGGATCTGCCGCAGACCCAGATAGACGCGCGCCTGATAGCGCCAATCCTTGCGGACCTCGGGTGCGGTGGGGTCGGGTGAGAAGAACGCCTGCGGCTCATCGTAAACCGCCCGGCTCACCCCGCCGAACACCCCGGCGTTGATCCCCAGCGGCAATTCGCCGCCAATGCCGAGATTGAAACCCAAGGTCTTGCTCGAAAACGACTTGAGCTCCATCATGTCGCGGCGGGCGAACAGGCTGATGGAGGCGATCGCCGATTTGGCGACGACCTGTTCATAGGTTCCAGCCGCGCCCAGCTGCCAGCCGCGATTGCCTTCGCCAAAGTCCGAATCGGTATTGCGCCCGTCGAATTGCACAGCGAGGCGCTGGGTGGTGCTCAGATCGTGCTGGACATTCAGCTTGCCGCCGAACTGCCGCGCCGCCAGATTGCCGCCGTACCAGCGGTAGAGACCGACGCCCTGGAGCGATATGTTGGTTCGCGAGCCCAGTCTCCACTCCGGCCCGATGGCGAGCTGGGTGGAATAGTCATCGGACTGTTTACCTTTGTAATTAACCATATTCGCGTCAAGGTCGGCGACGATTGCGGTGTTCTGCGAGAGCGGCAGACGGATGCTGCCATAAGTGCTGGCGGTGATGCCGGTGCCGGAGCGGGCGCGCGCATCCTCGTCGAGTGTGACCGGGATGCGCAGGGTCGGGCTGAAATTGAGATCGACGGTTTCGGCGCTGGTGGCGGAGTTGATGTTGGTGTCGGGCGCGATGCCGGCGTCGAAGCCGAACTTCCAGTTGCGCTTGCTGCGAATGATGCTGCGCGCGTTGCTGACCGCGCGGCCGATGTCCTCGGGCAGGTTTTCGTCGTTCTGCGCCAGCCGCAAATGATAGTCGGCGTCGCCAAGCTTGTTCTGGGCAAGCAGCGCCTTGGCCAGTTCCAGCCGCACCCTGGTCTCGCCGGGATGGTCTTTCAGAATGGTGCGGAAGTGGCTGGCGGCGGTCTTCGGGTCGCCGGTTTCCAGCGCGATCATGCCTTCGAGGAAATTATACGGAACCGCCATCCCCGGCGCGGCTTGCAGCGCCGCGACCAGCGGGCGGGCTTCGTCGAACTTCTTGTCGGAAACCATCCTGCTGGCGATGCCCAGCAGCTGCTCGGCGGTAAAGCGATAGCTGCAGGTGCCGTCCTGGCAATTTGCCAGCGCCGCAGCCGGTGCCGGAGCTCCCGGGGTCTCGGCCACGCCGGAAACCGCAGCAACCGGCGTCAGCGCCTCGGCATGGGCGGATGTTGCGCAAGCCGTGCCCGCCACCGCCAGGGCGAGGGCGAGCGGACGGCAATGTCCCTCGGGCATTATTTGACGCCGACGAAGGTGCCAAGCACATCCACCCGCTCGTCCGGATTGCCGCCGACGATGCGGAAGCCGCCGCCGACTTCCTGCGCCGCCGGGCCATAGAAGGCGCCGTCGATGCTCGATCCGGCCACCGCGATATTGCGCGTCGTGCCGTCGGTGTTGTTGAAGCTGGCACTATCGAACTGGCCCTTGAAGCCGCCGAAATTGACCAGGTTGATCGTGCCCTTGCCCGCTGCGGCAAAGGTCGCGCCGGCGTTCAGCACGGAGGACTGCGGCGAGGTGTAGCGGTCGAACTGCGGGGCGAACACGGTGCCGGCCAGCGCCAGCTGGAAGGTGTTGTTGAGGAAATCGACGTTGACCGTCGAGGTGCCTTCCATCCACTGGAAATAGCTCGCCAGCACATTGGTGGTCGATGGGTCCTGGCCGTCCATCGTCGGATTGAACACCAGCGTCGCCAGCATCGAGCCGCGATAGGCGCCGGTGCCGGTCTTGGGCACGTTGGAGGTATTGGTCAGGTCGCCGTAAGCAAAGGCGCCGCGCTCCAGCGTGTTGTCCATCTGATCGACGGATTGCCCGTTTAGCGTCAGCAGCTGGAAGGTGAAGGCGTTGCGGACATAGCCGGCATAGGAGACATATTGCGTCTCGGTGCCGGGTTTCAGGTAAAACAGCGTGGTCGACTGGTAGCCGCTGCCCGGCGTGCCACTTGGCAGGGTGTCGTTGTCGCCGGGATTGATCGCGCCGCTGCCCGAATGGCTATAAGGCGAATTGGGGTTGCCGTCGCCCGCCTGAAGATAGCGGACATTGCTGTTGGTCAGCTGCGGCGTGCCCCACTGCGGCTCCTTGGTGCCGCCGAAGTCGATCCGGCTGGCGGGATCCTGGAACCGCGTATTGGTGGCCGCACCGGATGAGGCGTCCTGCACTTGCAGGGTGAAGACCGCTGCGCCGGGATCGTAGGTGATCTGGATTCCCGAATTGCGCACGGTGGTGGCGCTGCCGGAATAGACCTGCGCCTGCTGGTCAAAGGTCACGCGCGCGTCGGTGCGGTATTTGAACACCTGGCTGCCGCCGATGCCGACATAGGTCTTGGTCTCGGTGGGATTGGCGAAGGTGTGGCTCGAGGCCGGCGGTGCGTTGCCCCCACTGGGTGTTGGCGTGCTGTTCAGCGCGATCCCGCCGCCGCCATCGGCGCAGGCTGCAAGCAGAGTGGTGCTGGCAAGGATCAGATACAAGCGCATTGGTAGTCCCCCGTCGTGACGTGGGCTCTTGGCTAGGGTAATAGGGTTAAGATGGGGTAAAACCGGCGGGCACTTTGGCGCGGCCCGTTTCCGACCTTCTGCCGCCGTGATTTTGCGGCGACGCGGATGCGCCCGCGCACCCGGTTGACTTGCCGCCCCCCCGCCCCTAAGGGGAGCGCGCCTCGGCGGGATTGCCCGCTTTCATGGCGGTTTTCCTGCGTTTGGTGGACGAATCGACATGATTGCAGATGAACCCGAAGAGGCTCCCGGAGGTGATGAAGACCCTCGGCTTGCGTCCTTGGACGACAGGTTGAAGGCGGCGCATCATGCGGAGAAGGAGCGGACCGCGCCGAAAGGCGGGGGCGACCCCTTCACCGGGAAGGGCGCGTCTCAGGGTAACCGGGTGCTCTCCACGCTGATCGGCGCGCCGCTGGGCGCGATGCTGATCGGCTGGCTGATCGACCGGTGGCTGGAGACATCGCCTGCGGCGATGCTGACGATGCTGTTTCTCGGCATCATCTCAGCCTTCGTCCAGATCTGGCGGATTTCGCAGGAACGCGCCGAATAGGCCGCTCCTGGCACTAGGATAAAAGGGTTTTCGCGTGGCGGCCGAGACAAAGATCGACCCGATGCATCAGTTCCAGATCAGCGCGCTGGGCGGCGGCGCGCTCGACGGGACTCCCTTCCTCTTCACCAATTCGGCGTTGTGGATGCTGATCGTGTTCGGCTGCATCCTGCTGTTCATGTGGGGCGGGATGAAACGCGAGCTGATCCCCGGCCGCTGGCAGGCGGCGGTCGAAATGCTGACCGGCTTCGCCTCGGGGCTGGCGATCGGCAATATCGGGCCGGAGGGCAAGAAGTACGTTCCCTGGATATTCACGATCTTCACCTTCATCCTGTTTTCCAACTTCATGGGCATGATGCCCTTCGGCATTGTCGAAGCCGCGCATCCCTTCACCGTGACCAGCCAGTTCACCGTCACCGGCGTGCTGGCGATCATCAGCTTCTCGATCGTCATCGTCGTCGGGCTGTGGAAGCACGGCCTGCATTTCTTCAGCCTGTTCGTGCCGCATGGCACGCCCAAGCCGCTGCTGCCGCTGATCGTGCCGATCGAGCTGATCTCGTTCATGGTGCGCCCGTTCAGCCTGGCGCTGCGGCTGTTCGTGGCGATGATCGCCGGGCACATCCTGGTGAAGGTGTTCGGCTATTTCATCGTCAACGGGATCAATTCCGGCACCGCGATGGGCTATGCCATTTCGGCGATCAGCTTCGTCTTCATCGCCGGGGTCAATGCGCTCGAATTGCTGGTCTGCGCGATCCAGGCCTATGTGTTTGCGCTGCTGACCTCGCTCTACATCAACGACGCAGAGCATCTGCACTGAGTTTTCGCTTCATTTTCATCCAAACCCATCCAATTTTCCAAGGGAGTTCGTAACATGGATCTCGCATCAGCCAAGGTTATCGGCGCCGGTCTCGCGGCAATCGGCGTCGGCGTTGCCGCCACCGGCGTGGGCAACGTCTTCGGTTCGTTCCTGCAGGGCGCGCTGCGCAATCCGGCTGCGGCCGATGGCCAGCAGGGCCGCCTGTTCATCGGCTTCGCCGCTGCGGAACTGCTCGGCCTGATCGCCTTCGCGGTCGCCATGATCATTCTCTACGCCGTTTGATCTTGCTGCCTGTGGCGGACGGGCGGGGGCTTGGCCTGCCGCCCTGCCGCTGCGGTGACTGTTGATACGGAAAGAGTCCGATGCCTCAACTCAACCAGCTTATGCTCGTCTACCAGTCGCAGTGGTTCTGGCTGTTCCTGGTGCTGGCCGCGATCTATTTCGGGATCGGCAAGGGCATGCTGCCCAAGATCGAGCGCGTGGTCGAAGACCGCAACGCCAAGATCGCCAGCGACCTGGCCGAAGCCGAACGCGCCCGCGCCGGCGCCGATGCAGCGGAAGAGCGCGCCCGCGCCGCCGACGCCGAAGCCCGCGCCGCCGCGCATGCGGTGACGGCGGAGGCCAAGGCCAAGGCGGCCAAGGACGCCGAAGGGCGTCTCGCCAAGGCGGACGCCGAAGTGGCGGCAAAGCTGGCTGCGGCGGAAGCCGCGCTGGGCGCCGCCCGCAAGGACGCGCTCGCCAATCTCGAAACCGTCGCCGCCGAAGCCGCGCAGGATATCGTCGCCCGGGTTTCCGGCGGCAAGGTCACTGTGGCCAAGGCCAAGAGCGCGGTAAAGGCGGTATTTGCCAATGCTTGATCTGACCCTTCTCGCCGCCGCTGCCGAAGCGGCGCATGGCGCGGCCGAGCATCACGAAGCGCCGACTGCCTGGCTGCTGACGCCCGGCGGCTGGGTTGCGGCCTCGATGCTCGCGGTCTTCGCGCTGATGCTGTGGCTGAAAGTGCCGGCCATCGTCGCGGGCATGCTCGACAAGCAGATCGCCGACATCCGCAAGCAGCTCGACGATGCCGCCAGCCTGCGCGCCGAAGCCGAAGCGCTCAAGGGCGAATACGAGAAGAAGGTCGCCGACGCCGCCAAGGACGCCGACGCCATGCGCGCCGCTGCAGGCGAGGAGGCCAAGCTGATTGTCGCCAAGGCCAAGGCCGACGCCACCGCGCTGATCGAACGCCGGGGCAAGAGCGCCGAAGAGAAGATCGCCGCCGCCGAACGCAATGCAGTGGCCGAACTGCGCGCCAAGGCCGCCCAGGCCGCAGCGCTTGCCGCGCGCAGCCTCATCGCCGATGGGCATGACGCCAAGGCGGACAAGGCGCTGGTGGACGAGGCTATCGCGGGGATTTGATCCCTGTCGATCAGGTGCAACCAACCCCTGACCTTTGGTGTCGAGCTAAAAACTGTCCTTCGCCGACCTCAGCGCCGCGAAGGTCGCCACCGCATCTCCGCCGCCCCATTTGGCCTGCATCGCCGGATCGTCGGCGCGCAGGAAGGGGTTGGCCGCCAGCTCCTTGTCGAGCCGGGTCGGCACCGTCCACTCGCCGCGCGAACGCTTGTCCGTAACTTCGTCGGCATAGACCTTGAGCGCCGCATTGTCCGGATCGGCATGCAGCGCGAAGCGGGCGTTGGAGGCGGTGTATTCATGCGCGCAATAGAGCGCGGTTTCCGCCGGCAACGCCTTGATCCGTGACAGGCTCGCCCAGAACTGCGGCGGCGTGCCCTCGAACATGCGCCCGCAGCCGAGCGCGAAAACCGCATCGCCGACAAAGGCGAGCGATGCCTCGGGCAGGTGGTAGGCGATATGGCCGTTGGTGTGCCCGCCGACGTCGATGACGCGGGCGGTGAAGCTGCCGATGCTCACCATATCGCCCTGGCCGACCGTGCGGTCGATCCCGGCGATCTTTTCCGCCTCTGCTGCGGGGGCGGTGATGCTGGCACCCGGTGGCCGCCTTGATCGCCTCGTTGCCGCCGGCGTGGTCGGGGTGCCAGTGGGTGTTCCAGATCTGGGTGATCGACCAGCCCCTGCCCTTGGCCTCGCGCAAATAGGCGTCGGCATCGGGCGTATCGATGCAGGCGGTCTCGCCGCTGGCGGGATCATGCAGCAGGTAGCCGTAGTTGTCGTCGAGGCAGGGGAACTGATGGACTTGCAGCATGGGGGACTCCTTGGAGAGCTCTTTAGCGCAGGATCGGTCGGAGGCGCAAAGGAAGAAGGTAGAAGGAATTATCTCGCACGAAGCCACAAAGGCACGAAGAAGTCATTCCGAACCGCAGGTTCGTGAGCCAATCCTTCCTGGCGGCACCCGGAGCGACTCGATTCAAGATGGGCTTCGCCACCAGCGCGACCTCTTTGTGTCTTCGCGGCTTCGTGCGAGGCAATCCCTTGTTCTTTTCGGCGCTTCTCGCGTGATCCGGAAGCAAAAGCCCGCCCGGATCGCTCCGGACGGGCCTTGCTACTTCGGAAGACAACCCACCCCGCTGCGACTAACCTCACCTTCGGTTCGGCAAGTCTCGCTCCCCTCCCGCAAGCGGGAGGGGTTGGGGGTGGGCTTGCAAGGCTTACTGCTTCGCCTTCAGCGCCGCGCCCAGGATGTCGCCCAGCGATGCGCCCGAATCGGACGAGCCGTACTGTTCCACGGCCTGCTTCTCTTCGGCCAGCTGATGCGCCTTGACCGAGAAGTTGGGCTTTTTCGAGCGATCGAAACCGGTGACCATGGCGTCGAGCTTCTGGCCGACCTGGAAGCGGTCGGGGCGCTGTTCGTCGCGGTCGCGGCCAAGGTCGCTGCGCTTGATGAAGCCGGTGGCGCCATCGTCGCCCGCCTGCACTTCGAGCCCGCCATCGCGCACTTCGAGAATGGTGACGGTGACGACTTCGCCCTTGCGCAGCGAACCCGCCGCCGCAGCCGTGCCGCCGGCCGCCGGAGCGCCCTTCTCGAGCTGCTTCATGCCCAGGCTGATGCGTTCCTTGTCGACATCGATGTCGAGCACCACCGCCTTGACCATCTCGCCCTTGCGGTGCAGCGCCAGCGCGTCCTCGCCCGAAATGCCCCAGGCGATGTCCGACATGTGGACCATGCCGTCGACGTCGCCGTCGAGACCGATGAACAGGCCGAATTCGGTGGCGTTCTTGACTTCGCCTTCGACCTGGGTGCCGACCGGGTGCTTCGCGGCGAAGCTTTCCCAGGGATTCTGAGTTGGCCTGCTTCAGGCCCAGGCTGATGCGGCGCTTGTCGCTATCGACCTCGAGCACGATGACATCGACTTCCTGGCTGGTCGAAACGATCTTGCCGGGATGGACGTTCTTCTTGGTCCAGCTCATTTCGGAGACGTGGACCAGGCCCTCGATGCCGGCTTCCAGCTCGATGAAGGCGCCGTATTCGGTTATGTTGGTGACAGTGCCATGCAGCTTCGCGCCGACCGGATATTTGGCGACGACGCCATCCCACGGATCGCTTTCCAGCTGCTTCATGCCCAGGCTGATGCGCTGGGTATCCTGGTTGATGCGGATGATCTGCACCTTGACCGTGTCACCGATGTTGATGACCTCGTTGGGGTGGTTGACCCGCTTGTAGCTCATGTCGGTGACATGCAGCAGGCCGTCGATCCCGCCGAGATCGACGAAAGCGCCGTAATCGGTGATGTTCTTGACCACGCCGTCGATGATCTGGCCCTCGGACAGGTTGAGGATCAGCCCGCTGCGCTGTTCGGCGCGGGTTTCCTCGAGCACCGCGCGGCGCGAAACGACGATGTTGCCGCGGCGGCGGTCCATCTTGAGGATCTGGAAGGGCTGCGGAATATCCATCAGCGGCTGCACATCGCGCACCGGGCGGATATCGACCTGGCTGCCGGGCAGGAAGGCGACGGCGCCGTCGAGATCGACAGTGAAGCCGCCCTTGACCCGTCCGAAGATCACCCCGTCGACGCGCTTGCCTTCGCCGAATTCGGCTTCGAGCTTGTCCCAGCTGGCTTCGCGGCGGGCGCGGTCGCGGCTGAGCATGGCCTCGCCTTCGGAATTCTCGACGCGGTCGACATAGACTTCGACTTCGTCGCCGACGGAAAGCCCGTGCGGCTGGCCGGGCATGGCGAATTCGCGCAGCGCGACGCGGCCTTCGCTCTTGAGGCCGACGTCGATCACGGCCTTGTCGTTTTCGATGGCGGTGACGGTGCCCTTGACCACGCGGCCTTCAAAGCCGCCATCGGCGGCGCCGCCCAGGGATTCGTCGAGCATCGCGGCGAAATCGTCGCGCGTGGGATTGGCAAGTGATGCCATAGGTGTGAGTTTCCTCTATCGATGTTTCCGGCCAAGCGGTTCAATCCGCTGGTCTTTCTCCGCCTGCGGGACCATCCCGAAGCGGGCCAAAAGGGGCCGAACTGCCGCAAAGGCCGGATGCGCTTTGCGGCGTCTCATTTGCTGACGCTCATGGGACCGGGCGCGCCTAGGCAAGCTGTGGCGCAAATGCAAGGTTTTTCGGCTAGAGCAGGGCCTCATCCCAGGCGGCGATGGCGTGCCGCCGGCGCCATCAGAACGGAATGTCGTCGTCGAGATCGTCGGCCAGGTCTTGATGGCCGCCGCCCGCTGGTTTGCCGCCACCACCGCCCCAATCGCCGCCGCCACCGCCGCCGGACGATTTCGCGCCTCCACCCCAATCACCGCCGCCGCCGCTGCGCTGGCCGCCGCCGCCCGGCGCGCCGTCGAGCATGGTCATCACGCCCTGGTTGCCGCCGACCGATACCTCGGTGGAATAGCGGTCGTTACCCGAAGCATCCTGCCATTTGCGGGTGCGCAGCTGGCCTTCGATATAGACCTTGGAACCCTTGCGCAGATATTTCTCGGCGACGCCGACCAGCCCGTCGGAATTGAGCACCACCGTGTGCCACTCGGTGCGTTCCTTGCGCTCGCCGGTGTTCTTGTCTTTCCAGTTCTCGCTGGTGGCGATCCGCAGATTGCAGATGCGGCCGCCGTTCTGGAACGACTTTACTTCGGGATCCTGTCCCAGATTGCCGATCAGGATGACCTTGTTGACGCTGCCTGCCATGATTCATTCGCCCTTCTACAACCCGAGAGCGACGGCGCTCCAATAGGTGATTCCCGCGAACACATAAGCCAGCGCGAAGAGATAGGCGAGCATGAAGCCGGGCCATTTCCACCCATTCGTTTCGCGGCGGGCGACGGCGATGGTCGACAGGCACTGCGGGGCGAAGACGAACCAGGCGAGGAAGGCGAGCGCGGTGGGCAGGCTCCAATGCGCCTTGAGCTGGTCGCCGAGCGCGCGCGAGGCTTGCTCGTCGTCTCCGGCATCGACCGCATAGGTCGTCGCCAGCGAGGCGACCGCCACTTCGCGCGCGGCCATCGCCGGGATCAGCGCCAGGGCGATGTCGCGGTTGAAGCCGATCGGCTCGACCACCACGGTGAGGCCATTGGCGATCTTGCCGGCAATCGAGGCATCGACCTGGCTTTCGCCGGGTTCGGCGCGGGGGAAATTGAGCAGCAGCCACAGCACGATCGTCACCATGAAGATGATCGTGCCGGCCCGGCGCAGGAAGATCCAGGCGCGCTGGAACAGGCCGATGGCGAGGTCCTTGGCGTGCGGCAGCTGGTATTTGGGCAGCTCCATGATGAAGCCGCTGGCCGCGCCCTTGGTGACGGAGCGGCGCAGCACCAGCGCCACGACCATCGCGCCGATGATGCCGAGCACATAAAGCGCGAACAGCACCAGTCCCTGCAAGCCGATCCCCACGCCAACCGAGCGATTGGGGATGAAGGCGGCGATGATTACCGCATAGACCGGCAGGCGGGCCGAACAGGTCATCAGCGGAGCGATCAGGATCGTCGTCAGCCGGTCCTTGGGATCGGCGATGCTGCGGGTCGCCATGATCCCGGGGATGGCGCAGGCGAAGCTGGAGAGCAGCGGAATGAAGCTCCGCCCCGACAGGCCCACCCCGGCCATCATCCGGTCCATCAGAAAGGCGGCGCGGGCCATGTAGCCCGAGGCTTCCATCGCCAGGATGAAGAAGAACAGGATGATGATCTGCGGCAGGAACACCACCACCGACCCGACGCCGGAGAGAATGCCGTCGGTCAGCAGGTCGCGGAACAGGCTCGGGGTCATTTTCGCGCGGACTGCATCGCCGATCGCGGCGACGCCGCCATCCAGCGCATCGGCAAACGGCGTCGCCCCGGCGAACACCGCCTGGAACACCACGAACAGCATGGCGAAGAGGATCAGCGGCCCCAGCCAGGGGTGGAGGAACAGCTGGTCGAGCTTCGAATGCAGCCGGTGCCGCGCGGTTTCGGTGACGATCGCCCCTTCGGCAATGGCGCGGGCGGTCAGGCGGCGTTCGGGCAGGAAGCTGTGCGGGTGGCGCGGCCCGGCTTCGCGCTCCTCGGCCTCGGCGATGGCCTGTGCCAGCGCCGCGAGCCCCTTGCGGCGCACCGCAACCGTCGGGATCACCGGCACGCCGAGCTCGCTCGCCAGCGCCTCGGGATCGAGCACCAGCCCGTCACGCTCGGCCAGATCGGTCATGTTGAGCGCGACCACGGTCGGCTTGCCGAGTTCGAGCACTTCGAGGGCGAAGACCAGATGCTGTTCGAGGTTCGAGGCGTCGAGCACCACCACCAGCGCATCGGGCGCGGGCTCGCCGGGGAACTCGCCGAAGATGACCTTGCGCGTTACCTCCTCGTCGGGGCTGGTGGGATTGAGACTGTAGCTGCCGGGAAGATCGGTCAGCTCGACCGGCTCGCCGCTGGGCAGCACCAGCCGCCCGGCCTTGCGCTCGACGGTGACGCCGGGATAGTTGGCGATCTTCTGGCGCGCGCCGGTCAGCGCGTTGAACAGCGCGCTCTTGCCTGCATTGGGATTGCCGACCAGCGCGGCGGTGCGAAATCGCGCCATGGGTTAGAGAGCTTCCACTTGCATGGCCTGGGCATGGACCCGGCGCAGCGCAACAGTCATCCTCCCGATGGCGATCGCCAGCGGATCGCGCCCGCCCAGCACGCCGCGATGGGCGACCGAGACCTGCGCGCCGGTATCGATCCCGAGCGCGCGCAGCCGCTGGCCCTCCTCGTCGGCCAGCCGCGCCCAATCGACGGCGGTAATCCGCGCGCTTTGGCCGATGGGGAGCAGGTCGAGAGTCACGGGCGAGTCGCTGCCATAAGCCAATAGTAATTGCAACTCATTCGCAATAATTGACTTGAGTCAAAATCCTCCCCGAAACGGAGAGGATTCATGCCGCCGGGTAGCGCAGCCGCCCGAGAAAACGCGCCATGCTGAAATGCTGGTCGCTGGGCCGCAGCAGCCCCGCCTTGGCCTTCTCGAACCGCATCACTCCTTCGATCCGCCGGTCGAGGAAAGCGAGCGCATCGGCGTGGCCCTCGCTGGTGTCGTCGGCGTAGACCGCCAGCGTCGCCGCGTAGATGCCGCCAAGGATCGCGCGCTTGCTGTAGTGGTTGTAATCGGTCGCGGTGTCGCCCGCGAGCCGCCACATGGCGTCGGCGCTGTCCCAGCCGAGCCGGAGCGAGCGGGCGGCGTTTTGCGGCATGGCCATCGTCGCCAGCGCCCGGCGCAGCGCTTCCTCGCGGCCCGCCAGCGCATCGAGGCGGAAGGTCACGAGGCGGCGGATGCGGGTGCGGATGGGTTGATTGGCCAGCTTGCCGCCGGCGAACTCCGCCTCCATTGCGGCATCGACGGTGGCGATCCAGGCGGCGATCATGTCCATCGCGCCGCCGGGGAAGGCCAGCATGGCGACTTCCGGCTTGACCCGATGCGCCTTCGCGGCGGCCGCGACCGCCGCCTTGCTCCAGCCGTCGAACACCGCCGCTTCCGCCACGTCCGGCGCGAGCGCGAGGCGCAATTCGGCGAGGGTGAGGTCGGCGGTCTCCACTAGCGCACCTAGAGCTTCGGACCGTAGGACTGCCCGCCCGATGCGCGCTGGCCGGCTGGCTTGGCGTTGGTCTCGATCTCGGAGACCAGCGTGCTGCTGCGCCCGTCGAGCAAGGCATAGGCGCGGGCCGAGCGGCCCGAATTGTCCGCCCGGTCGGGATCGGCGCCGGCCTTCAGCAGGGTGCGCATCACCGCGATATTGCGGCGGTGGACGGCGGTGATCAGCGGGGTTTCGCCGGCGCTGTTGGCATCGTCGATCCGCGCCTTCTGGGCGATCAGCAGATCGACGCCCTCCTGGAAATCGAGATTGACCGCCAGCTGCAGCGCGGTGCCGCCGCGCCCGTCGCGGATATTGACGTTGGCGCCCTTGGCGACGAGGAAATTCATCCAGGTGAGATCGCGCCGCGCGGTGACGATGTGCAGCGCGGTGTCGCCGCTGGAAGAATCGCGGGTGTTGACGATGATCGAGCCCGGCTCGTTGAGCGCATCCTGCACCGCCGCGCCATCCTTCTTGCGCACCGCCTCGAGGAATTTGTAGCTCTTCGAGAACTGCGCCTGCGCCGGCCCGGGCAGCATCAGCAGGCCGGCCAGCAGCGGCAACAGCGCGCGCGCTACACCCTTGGCAATCGTCACCGGTCGAACCTCCTGTTATCGGCGGCAAAGCGCCACGCCTCCCCTTGCGCCGCGCAGTTTAGCAGAGCATGAACCGCTGCGCCATGACCCTGTTTTTCCGCATGCTCGCTGCATTTCTCCTGCCTCTGGCCCTGACTGGCTGCGGCGGGCAGGCTCCGGCGGAGCGGCCGCCGCTGGAGGGCGCGCGGATCGGCGGGCCGTTCGAACTGATCGACAAGGCGGGCAAGACCGTGCGCTGGGATGATTTCGGCGGCAAATACCGGATTGTCTATTTCGGCTATACCTTCTGTCCGGACGCCTGCCCGTTCGATGTCGCGACGATGATGCGCGGTCTGGGAAGCTTTGCCAAGCAGCAGCCGGACCTGGCGGCGCAGGTGCAGCCGATCTTCATCAGCATCGATCCGGCGCGCGATACGCCTGCGGTGGTCGGCGAATTTGCAGCGGCATTCCCGCCCTCGCTGCTGGGGCTGACCGGCACGCCGGCGCAGGTCGATGCCGCCGCCAAGGGCTTCGCCGCCTATTACGCCAAGGGCAAGCCGACCTCGGGCGGCTATCTGATGGACCACAGCCGCATCGCCTATCTGATGGGCCGCAAGGGCGAGCCGATCGCCATGCTGGAGGTCGAAACGGGCAAGCCGGAGCTGGTCGCGGCGGAGCTGGCGAAATGGGTGAAGTAGCGCCCTTCTGGGAACAGCCCATCGAGTCCCTCTCCCGCGAGCAGTGGGAAGCGCTGTGCGACGGCTGCGGCCAATGCTGCCTGCACAAGCTGGAGGACGAGGACACCGGCGAGATCCATTTCACCAATGTCGCCTGCCGGCTGCTCGATACAGGGACCGCGCGCTGCAAGGACTATCGCAATCGTCTGGCCCATGTGCCCGATTGCCTGCGGCTGACACCCGGCAAGATCGCGCTGTACGAATGGCTGCCGGCGACCTGCGCCTATCGTCTGCGCGCCGATGGCGAGCCGCTGCCGGAATGGCACTATCTGGTATCGGGCGACCGCGAAGCGGTGCACCGCGCCGGGGTGTCGGTAGCGGGCAGGGTGGTCAGCGAAGACCGGGCAGGTCCGATCGAGCAGCATATCCTGACCCATGAAGCCAATTGGGCGGCGGTTCCCGAGGATGAGGACGGCGATGCTTGACTGGCTCAAACGCGATCCGCGCGCTGCGCCGGTGATCGAGGTGGGCGAGCGGCGGCTCCCCATCGTCATCCGCCGGCTCGCCCATGCCCGGCGCCTGACGCTGCGGCTGGCGCCCGACGGCAGCGAAGTGCGCGTCTCGATGCCGCGCTGGGGCCGCACCGCCGAGGCGCTGGCCTTCGCCCATTCGCGCAAGGCCTGGCTGGTGCGGCAGGTCGCGGGGTTGCCGAAATCCGCTGCGCCGGGTCCGGGCACCAGCCTTGCCTACCGGGGCAGTGCGCTGGCCATCGCCCATGCCGAAACCGCGCCGCGCCGTCCGAAGCTGGAAGGCGGCGCGATCCACATAGGCGGCCCCGCAGAGGGCCTGCCCGCGCGGCTGCGGCGCTGGCTCGAAGCCGAAGCACGGCGGCTGCTGGCCGAGGATCTGGCCGATTATTGCGCCCGCGCCGGCCGCGAGCCGCCCAGACTCGCGCTGTCCAATGCTCAGCGGCGCTGGGGCAGCTGCGCGGCCAATGGCACCATCCGGATCAACTGGCGGCTGGCGATGGCCCCCGATTTCGTCCGCCGCTCGGTGGTGGCGCACGAGGTCGCGCATCTCGTCCATTTCGACCACAGCCGGCGCTTCCACGCGCTGCTGGAGGAGATCTACGAGGGCGATATTCAGGAGGCCAACCGTTGGCTGAAGCGCGAGGGGCGCGGGCTGTATGGAGCGTTCGGTTAGCGCGGGCTGGCGCAGCGCCGCACAAAGTCCTATCTAGCAGGCCATGGCCCTTTTCCAACGCAGCGGCATGTGGCGCGAAGTCAGTCCCGGCGGCGCCATTGCCGACTTCATCACCGTGTTCCGCCAGGCCGGCCGCAACCGCTGGCGCTTCGCCGCGCTGGCGACCTTGCCGCCGCTCGGCATTCTGGCAGTTTTCGTCAACGAGGAGATGCACGGCAATCCGGCCCCGCCGAAGATCGACTATATCGTCACTTTCGATCCCTCGCGCAGCGAAGCCGAGATCGTCGCATCGAACAATGCCAACCAGAAGCGCAAGGAACGGCTCGCGGCGGAGCAGGCGAAGCGCGAGGCAGAAGTGCGGCAAGTTTACAAAACGCTGGGCCGCCTCTCGGGCATGGATGTCGATGCCATCGAGAAACAAGCCGCCGCCGATCGCGCCGCGCAGGCGCAGCGCGACAAGGCCGAGGCCGACAAGCTGCGCCGGCTCCAGCAGATCGCGACCGGCGCCAAGGAATGAGCGAGGACGCGCGCTGGCTGGCGGCGGCGGCAAGTCTCGCCGGGCGCGCGCGGCCCCTGTCGCGGCCCAATCCCGCCGTTGGCGCGCTGGTGGTGCGGGATGGCCGGGTGCTGGGGCGCGGCTGGACCGCAGCCGGGGGCAGGCCGCATGCCGAGGCGGCGGCGCTCGCGGCAGCGGGTGCGGCGGCCAGGGGCGCGACGCTGTATGTCACGCTGGAGCCCTGCGCGCATGAAAGCGAGCGCGGCCCCGCCTGCGCCGATCTGGTCGCGGAATCGCGGGCTGGCGCGGGTGGTTGCCGGCTGCGGCGATCCCGATCCGCGCACCGCGGGCAAAGGGCTGGCGCGCATCCGCGCCGCCGGGATCGCCTGCGATCTGGCGCTCTCGCCCGAGGCCGAGGCGAGCCTGTCCGGTTACCTCATGCTGCGCCGCCAGGGCCGTCCCGAGGTCACGCTCAAGCTGGCGACCTCGCTCGACGGCTGCATCGCGCTCGCCGACGGGACCAGCCAGTGGATCACCGGCGCGGCGGCGCGGGCGCATGGCCATGCGTTGCGCGCGAAGGCCGATGCGATCCTGGTCGGCGGCGGCACTTTGCGCGCCGATGCCCCGCGCCTCGATGTGCGTCTGCCGGGGCTTGAGCAGCGCAGTCCGCAGCGCTGGGTGCTGTCGAATGGCGACGCGCCCGAGGGCTGGCAGAGGCTGGCCTCGCCCGATTCGATCCGGGGGATGGCCGATGTGCAGTATCTTTTTATCGAGGGCGGGGCAGGGGCGGCGGCCTCCTTCCTCAAGGCCGGGCTGGTCGATCGCCTTTTGATTTACCGCGCGCCCATCGTCATTGGCGCGGGCCAGCCTTGCATCGGCGACATCGGCCTGGCCTCGCTGGACGACGCGCACGGGCAATGGCGGATGAGCGACCGCCGCCAGCTTGGCAGCGACACGCTGGAGGTTTACCAGCGCCAAGCGCCGCAGGCACAACAGGAAACGCCATGTTCACCGGAATAGTCACTGCAATCGGCACGATCCGCGAAGTCCGCCAGGGCGGCGACCTCCATGCCGTCATCGCCTGCCCGTTCGATCCGGCGCATATTGCCATTGGCGCGTCGATCGCCTGCTCGGGGGTCTGCCTGACCGTGGTGGATCGCGGCGGGAGCGCCGGGGATGCGTGGTTTGCCGTCGATATCTCAGGCGAGACAGTCTCATGCAGCGTGCCGGGGCGTTGGACAGTGGGGCAGCGCCTCAATCTCGAACCGGCCTTGAAGCTGGGCGACGAGCTGGGCGGGCATATCGTCACCGGCCACGTCGATGGCGTCGGCGAGGTGAAGGGCGTCTGCCCCGAGGGCGAATCGCTGCGCATCGGCATTTCGGTCGCGCATGCACTGGCGCCCTATCTGGCGGCCAAGGGCTCGATCACCGTCGATGGCGTCTCGCTGACGGTCAACGAAGTGACCGACCAGCCCGACGGCAGCTGCCACTTCGCGCTCAACATCATCCCGCATACCGCCGAAGTGACGACGCTGGGGGCGCTGAAGCCGGGCGATGGGGTCAATCTCGAGATCGACGTGCTGGCGCGCTATTTGCAGCGGATGCAGAGCTTGCGGGGGTAGCTCAGCCCGTCACATCCGCAACGGCAGCGATAAACTGGTCGATGTTGCCCATGGTCAGCCCGGCCATGTTGATCCGGCCCGATCCGGCGAAATAGATGCCGTGCTTGTCGCGCATCGCCTGCACCTGCTCGGGGGTGAAGGGGATGATCGAGAACAGCCCGTGCTGGCTGCCCGATCGGGGTCAGATCGACCCCGCCGACCTTGCCCGCCGCGCCGAGCCGCTCGCGGACCTGGCGCATGCGGTCGCGCATCATGTCGAGCTCGCCGAGCCACTGGCGGGTCAGCGCCTCGTCCTCCATGCACGATCCGCGCCGCCGCCGCGCCGTGATCGGGCGGCTGCGACCAGTTGGCGCGGGCCAGCGCATGGCCGTTCGACATTGCCGCCTTGAGCTGGCCGGGCTCAGCCATCATCACATAGAGCGCGCCGGTGCGGTCGCGATAGAGGCCGAAGTTCTTGTCGCAGCTATAGGCGACGATCGCTTCGGGCACTGCGGCGAGCACGCGGCGCACGCCGTAAGCGTCTTCCTCCATGCCCGCGCCGAGCCCCTGATAGGCGAGGTCGAGCAGCGGCAGCAGCTTCTTGCCCACGATCAGCGCGGCAATCTCGTCCCAGTCGTCGTTCGAATAATCGATGCCGGTGGGGTTGTGGCAGCAGCCGTGGAGCAGGAAGCAGTCGCCTTCCTGCGCCTCGGCGATCGCGGCGCGCAGCGCGGCCATGTTGGCCTTGCCGTCGCTCGTCGCGTGGTCGAAATTCTTCATGCCGCAGGCCGAGGTCGGCGCAGATTTGCGCGTGGTTCGGCCAGCTCGGCGTGCCCATCCAGACGGTCGGCACCTGCGCCTTCTTGACCATCGCCAGCGCGAGACGCAGCGATCCGGTGCCGCCGGGGGTCTGCATGCCCTCGATCCGGCCATCCATATCCGGGTTCGCCGCGCCGAAGACATAAGGCATCAGCGCCTTGACGAAGCCCATGTCGCCTTCCGGCCCGAGATAGGCCTTCGAATCCTGCGTCTCGACCAGCCGCTTTTCCGCCGCCTTCACCGCGCCGAACACCGGGGTGTCGCCCTGGCCGGTCTTGTAGACGCCGACGCCGAGGTCGATCTTGCGACGCACGCGGATCGTCGTTGTGGAGCTTGATCAGCGCGAGAAGCGCGTCGGCGGGCTGTTGCTGGAGATTGGTAAGCATGGCGGGCGGGCCTGTAGCCCGATGGGCGGCCAAGGGCAAGGGAGGCGGCAAGGGCGGGGAGCAACGTTAGGGATAATCCCCTAACCCCGATTCCATCCGGCCTTTGCCATGCAGCGCGCATGATGTCCGATCATGGCTCAGTCTCTCGCCAATCCGCGCATCCAGCCTAGCGGCCGCCGCCGGCACAGCCGGTTGCGCCTGCAATTGCCCGCGCGGCTGATCACTCTCGATGGCAAGCTGCACGCGACGCTGGTCGATCTGTCGATGACCGGCGCGAAGCTTGCCCTGGACATCGCCGCCCCGGCGCGCGGCGATGCCTTCCTCGAATGGGGATCGTTCGAAGTCTTCTGCGCGATCGCCTGGGCGGAAGGCCGGTTGTGCGGCGTCTTGTTCGACGAGCCGCTGGCGGCCAAGGTGCTGATCGCCACTCGCGATCTGGGCGATACGACGCCGCCGGTCGATGCCAACCGCGCTGCGGCCAGGGCCTGGGCAGCGGGCGTGATCCGGCTTTAACCGGCGAACTGGACGATTTGCGGCACCAGCTGCGGATAAAGGTCGAACACCGTGCCCGGAACCTTGCCGCTCAGCACAGCCATGAAAGTCTCGCCGCTCCACGGCGAGGGCACCAGCTTTGCCCCCGGAATCGCCCTGGCCAGCGCCAGCGAGGACTCCGCCGGATGGATATCGTCGTTGCCTGCGACGATGAGGGTAGGCGCGCGGATCGCGGCGAGATCGCCCTCGATGCCCGCCAGCGGCCTCGCCGGGTCGGGGTAGAAGCTCTCGTTCCAGCGCTTCATCACCGCGATGAAGCGGTCCGGATCGAAGCCGAGCAGATAGTCGCGGTTGCGCGGATTGCCGGCGATGCGCTCGGCGAAAAACGGCGTCTCGGCCACCGCCGCCATGCCGCCGCTCTGCGCCGCGACGATATAGGGCACATGGTAGCTGAAGCCGAGGAACTGCGAGCCATAGGCCCCGCCCGATGCCGACCACAGCACCAGCCCCCTGGCGATGCCCGGATCGCGCAGCACCGCGTTGAGCGAAACCCGGCAGCCCGCCGATCCGCCCGCGATCCAGGCCGGGGTAAAGTCCAGCGCGCGGGCAAGCTCGACCAGGTCTGCTGCCCAGATCGCCTGTTCCGAGCGGGTTTCGTCGAAATGGAGGTCGCTGCCGCCGGTGTTGCGCCGGTCCCAGGTAAGCAGGCGGAAGTGCTTCGCCAGTTCGCCGGACAGCGCTGCCAGCACCCGCCGCCCCTCGCGCCCGCCGGGGGTCAACACCATCTGCGGGCCATCGCCGGCGATGTCGTAATGCAGGTTGCAGCCGTCGCTGGTGGTGAAGACGGCCATCGCATCGCTCCTGCAAAGCTCTTTTCGCGACCGGTTTAACGCCATAGAGTTGCGCCAGGTCAAGCCTGCGCGCACCGCTTGCGAAATCGGGGTGGCGGGGCGTATGTCCGAGCCAGAGAGGATCATAACCATGCAGACCATCGCAGAACTCGACCTGCCGCATCTGGCGATGGACGAGGCGGAATTCGGCCAGGACCCGCTGCCGCGCTTCGCCGAGGCGCGCAAGCAGCATCCCTGGCTCGCCACTTCGTCGCTGGGCCTGGTCATCACCGAGCACAAGGCGATGCGCGAGCTGTTCGGCCGTGACGATGAGCTGCGCCCGCCTTACAAGGATGTTGTCGCGCTGCTGGGGCAGGAGGGCACGACCTGGGGCCGTTTCACCGAGGAGCAGCTGATCTCGCTGCCGGTCGATCAGCACAAGTTCCTGCGCGACACCTTTGCCGCCAAGTTCACTCCGCGCAACGCCAACCAGATGCGTCCGCTGATGCAGGCGACCATCTCGAAACTGCTGGACGAATGGGCGCCGAAGGGCAGCTTCGATTTCGAGCTGTTCGCCTCGCACTTCCCGATCTCGGTGATGTTCGCGCTGGTCGGCGCGCCGCAGGAGGGGATCGCGCTGCTGCGCGACGATCTCGAGGTGATCGGCCTGGCCCACAGCTACCAGCTGGACCTGTTCCCGCGCATCCAGGAAGGCATGGTGCGGATCGACGAATTCGTCCAGCGCTGCATCGCCGAACGCCGGGCCAATCCGCACGAAGGCATCGAGGACATGCTCGACCTGCTGATCGACACCAGCGACGGCGGCAATGTCAGCCACCGCCAGCTGGTCGATCTGATCATGTTCTTCTTCATCGCCGGCTACGACACTTCGAAGAACGTGCTGACCTACACGATGTACACGCTGCTCGATCGCCCGGATATCTACGCGCGCTGCGCCGACGATCACGACTATTGCCGCAAGGTGATCGAAGAGGCGCTGCGCTGGTTCAATCCCTCCACCGTGGCGCGCTTCGTCGACAAGCCCTTCGAATATCGCGGCGTGACCTTCCCCAAGGACCAGATGCTGTTCTTCCCGCTGAGCATATCGGGCCGCGATCCCGGCTCGTTCCCCGATGCCGACACGTTCAACCCCGACCGGGTCAACGACCCCAACAACCGCCAGCTCGCCTTCGCGCTGGGCAAGCATATGTGCCTGGGCCAATACATCGCCCGCGCGCAATTGCAGGAGGCGCTGCACCAGGTGGCGCGGCGGTTGAAGCATCCGAGACTGACGGGGGAAGTCGGCTGGCGGCCGTTCTTCGGCGCCTGGGGGCTGAAGGGGCTGCCGATCGCGTTCGAGGCTGCGTGAGGGCTGGGCGAAACCGGCCTATGCGACGCGCTTCACTTCCTCACCAAATTCCTCATAGACCAGGAACTGGAGATCTTCGATGTCGATCGCATCGGTCATGAATATTGCGCCGCTATTCGCCCGCTCGTTCAAAGCGTTGAACGGCACGGTCCAGTCATCCGCCGTCATCTCGTAGATCGCGCAATAGGGGTAGGCCGGGGTGTCTTCGGTGAGCTTGCCGGAGAGCTTGAAGCGCCGCGCCGACGTGAAGCCGGGCGTTGCGATGACTTCGCCAAGGTGCCGGTTCTGGTACCAGTCGTTGTACTCCTCCTCGCGGCCTTCATGCGGCTTGGAAAAGACGATCATTTTGAAGTTCCTGGACATGGCTGTCACTCCGGTTTGAACACCGCCCGCTTGTTCACCAGCGGCCGGATATAGGACGCATCGCTGCCATCGCGCGCGGGCATGCCGTTAAGCTCAAGCCCGGGGATGTCGCCCAGCGGACTGGCCATGGCAGGGACCACGCTGGTCCATTCGACGAAATTGTTGCGCATGGTCATGCCCCAGCGGCCATCGCGCCTTTCGAACCGGTCGATATAGCGCCCCCCGGCCAGCAGATTGGTCTCGCCCGCCATGCAGCCGACGAAGAAGTAATAGGTCTCGGCATGGGCGTCGTCGCCGTCGATGTCGCAATGCATCTGGTGCAGCTTGTGGAAAGTGGCGGCGTACATGGCCTTCTGGAACCCCGCCGCCCAGTCGTAGAGGTCCGAGGGACTGCCGACGAATGGCCCGGCGGTAACTATCAAATCCGCATGAAATCCGCTGACGAACAGCGCCTTGTCGAAGCGGTCGGTGCCGCGGCTCATCCGCACCAGGCATTCGTATATCTCATGCTTGTCGAGCATCGCGTCGATGCGCGGCTGGCGGTCGTTCACTGCTGTCATCGTGTTTTTCCTCACACCGGCCCCCAGATCGGCGCGCCGCGTGTGCCGCGGGCCGAGGGGATAACGCGGCCGTCGATATCGACGATGCCGTATTCCATCGCAACTTCAGTGGTGATCAGCGTCGCGCCGGAGCGTTCCATGATCTTCGGATCGGCCGCCATCGCCGCGATCACCCGGCCCGGATGTTCGACCGTGCTGCCGGTCATGCTGGTGATCGAGGTGGTCATGTTTTCCTTGTCGTTGGCCAGGTTGTATTGCGCCTTCTCGGTCAGCGTCAGCCCCTGCCACAGCGAGATCGAGGCGATGTTGTGCTCTTTCAGCTCGATCGCCATGTCGTGCGCCATGCGGTCGACCGCAGTCTTGGCGGTGCCGAACACCACGCCGAAGGTGTAGATGCCGCCGGCAAAGCCGTTGATCGCCACGATCAGCCCGGTCTTGCCGGGCACCATCAGCTGCGCCGCATGCCAGGCCGCGACGAAATGGCTGCGCGGGCCGACGGCGAACATCTCTAGGTTCGACAGCGGCTTCTCCCAGAATTTTTTGGGATCGATCAGGTCGTCGGAGAGCTGGAAGGCGTTGTTGACCAGGATGTCGAGCCGCCCCTGCTCCTTCCGCACCCGGTCGAACAGCGCCGCGACCTGTTCGTCCCTGGCGTGATCGCAGGCGACGGCGATGCCACGACCGCCGCTTTCCTTGCCGCGCTCGGTGCATTCCGCCGCCGTCTCGCCGACCGTGCCGGGAAGGTAGTAATCGCCGGGATTGACCGTGCGCCCGGTGACATAGACCGTCGCGCCCTGTTCGGCGAGCACCAGCGCGATGCCTCTGCCGATGCCCCGGCTCGAGCCGGTGACCACGGCGACCTTGCCTGCTAGTGGCGCCACTTCAGATCCTTCCCAGTTACCGCGCTTCCGGTTTCGCTCCGGCTACGTCACGATAGGTGGCGCGTCAAACCGGAAGTCCCCAGCGCCGCCCGGCCCATTGCATCAAAACATATCCCGCCATCGCCGTCAGCGCCCCGGCCAGCAGTGCGGGCGCGAAGGCCACATTCTTGCGAAGCAGAATCGCGAGGACGCCGAAAGCAGGCAGCGAGGCGAGAACATAGAGCGTGCTGCCGATCAGGAAATCCGCCGCCCGCGCCGGATCGTGCGTGTCCCGCCACAGCCAGATCAGCGCCAGCATGCTGGTCAGCGGCAGCGAGGCGACCAGACCGCCCCAGCCGGGATTGCGCCGGGCGATTTCCGAGGCGGCGGCGATCAGCACGCCGGACGCCAGCGCCTTGATCGCCAGTTGCAGCCACATGCCGCTTATGGCTCGACGTAGCGGTTTACTTCGCCGATCTTCTTGCCGTCCTCGAAATAACCCAGGCCATAGTCGCCGCGGATGGTCGAGCGGATAGTGCGGCGCTCGTATCTGGCGTCGCTGCCTTCGACCGCGTGGAGCATGCGTGTGTTGTCCCAGATCACCATGTCGGTAGGCTTCCACTGGTGCCAATAAGCGCTGGTGCCCTGACCGAGCTTGTTGAGCGTGTGGCACACCTCGTCGTATAGCTTGTCGCCTTCGGGCGTCTCGTCGTGCTCGATGCCGACGGCCATCCACGGGGCCAGGTGCAGCACTTTTTCGCCGGTCTTGCGGGTCCAGACGGCGGGATGGATCGCGCGCGGGAAGATGGCGACTTCCTTGAGCAATTGCGGCGTTGCCCTGTTTTCGCTGATCGCCTTGAAGTTTACGCCATACTTCTGCTTCGAAAGCCGGGTGTCGAGCGTGTAGACGATGTTCTTGCCTTCGATCCTGTCGCGCAGCTCCTTGGGGAACTGGCGGTAAGTCTCGATTCCGTCCATGAAACCGGTGCGGCCATGGGTGGGCGCATTGATCGGGCAGCGCAAAATACCAGCATAGTTCAGCTCGTCGTTGTAGCAATGATCGAAATGCCAGGGGGCAAAACGCGCCAGCAAATGGCCACCCACTTCGACAATGCCGTCACCCGTGTCGGCCTCGCCGTCCTTCGGCTGATAATGCATGTCGATCACGCCGGCCGCTTCATCCTCGGCCGCACGCGGCGTGGTCGAAGTCGGATGATCCTTGAGCGGGCCGAACACCTTGCTGAGCTCGACATGCATCTTGTTGGTTTGCTCGATATTCTCGAACACGATCATGCCGCGATCCTCGAACAGCTGGCGCAATTTGGCGCGTACGGCTTCGTCCTGGAGGTTATCGAGCGTGACGCCCTCGACCCGCGCGCCGAAGGAAAGATCGTCCTGGAGATTGCGGATATTGAGGTCTGACATGGTTTCAGCTCCCGTGTTGGTGCCGCCGCGCCCGGACATTCCGCCAGCGCTGGCTGAGATATGCCCGAACCCTAAGTGCCGGGTCCCGGCGCAAGTCAAGGCCCGAATATGGCTGGGCCGCGCCCGATCGTCCAGTGCGAGGGCATCCAGCGTCCTGCGCGCGCGTCCGGCCCGGTCGGCCTTGGCTATCGCGGCGGCGGGGAGTAGGCTGGCGCGAGGATGACCGAAGCACAGTATCTTTCCGGCCGCATCTTGCTGGCCATGCCCGGCATGGGCGACCCGCGTTTCGATCGTGCAGTGATCGCATTGTATCAGCACGACGAGCATGGCGCCTTCGGCATCGGCGTCGGGCACATCCGCTCGGGGGTGACGTTCCACGCGCTGCTCGAGGAACTCGGCATTGCGCCGGGCGAAGCGCCCGATTGTCCGGTGCATCATGGCGGGCCGGTCGAGCCGGGGCGGGGTTTCGTGCTGCATTCCGCCGATTGGCACGGCGAGGAATCGATGCGGGTCGAGCCGCTCGGCGCGCTCTCGGCCTCGCTCGACATCCTGCGCGCGATAGCCGGCGGCACCGGCCCCCGGCAATGGCTGATCGCGCTCGGCTATGCCGGCTGGGCGCCGGGTCAGCTCGACAACGAAATGCGCCGCCACGGCTGGCATGCCGCCGAGGGCAGGAGCGAAATCCTGTTCGAGCGTTCCGCCGAAGCGCGCTGGGCGGCGGCATGGCGGGCCGAGGGGATCGACCCTTCGCTGCTGGCGAGTCAAACCGGGAGAGCATGATGGGGAAGCTGGCAGTGCGGGTGCCGCCTCTGGAAGTCGCGGAATTCAGCGAAGAGCAGGCCAAGCTGGTGGGCGACTGGACCCACCTCAATTTCTCAAGGGTCATCGTGCGGCACCCGGAGATGTACCGGGTGTTCGTGCCCTATATCGCCCAGGCGATCGGCGGCACCAAATTGCCGCCGCGCGACCGCGAGGTGCTGGTGGTGCGCACCCTGGCGTTGGGGAAGGACACCTACGAGGCGCATCACCACGTCCAGATTGCCCTGAAGGCCGGGATGAGCGAGGCGGACATCGCGGCGGTGCGGGAGGGCGCGGACAGCCTGTCGGAGTGGGACCGGCTGCTGGTGCGCGCGGCGGACGAGCTGGTGCGGACGCAGATGCTGGGCGATGCGACATGGGCGGCGCTGGCGGAGCATTATTCCGAGCAGCAGATGATGGATTTGGTGTTCCTGGTCGGCTGCTACAATGTCATGGCGATGCTGACCAACAGCTTCGGCATGGAAGTGGAGAGCGATCCGGAGGTGGATGAGAGACTGAAGGCGATGCGGCAGTATACGTGAAGGGCCCCAGTTCAAATGCTCCCCGGTTCTTCGACCACCAGCGGCTGGTAATTGCGCCGCGAGAACAGCCATTGGCCGTCTATTTTCACCAGATCGTCCTCGTAATGGCCGATCAGCTTGAACAGCCCGCCGTCCTTGAGCCGGATGATCTCGCGCGCCTGGCTGCTGGCCTTGGCCGTGTCGCCATCGACCTGAATCCAGCCGATCTCGCTGAGAAAGCCGAGCTTGTCGAACGCCCCCCACAGCGCATCCCATTGCTCGCGCAAATCCTTCTTGCCGCTGCGCCGGAAGATGTGGGTGTTCCACTCGCAATCCTCGGCGAAAGTCTCCAGCCAGGCGACCGCATCGCCCCGGCAGCTGGCGTCGCCATAGAGGCCGAACAGCTCGCGGATGGCAAGGCGGTCTGCCATCGGGCCGGTGTTCTTTGCAGGCATTGGCGCTCTCCCGGCGGTTTTCCGTGTCGATGCGGGTTCTGCCGGGAGAGCCTGGCGGACGCAAGTGCGCCCTACCGCATCAGCAGGATCGAAATCCGCCGGTTGCGCGGGTCCGCCGGATTGTCCCGCACCAGCGGCTCGCGCGCGGCGACGCCTTCGATGCGGGCAAAGCGGGCTTCGGGGATCGACCGGCGCAGCATTTCCTGCCGGGTCGCCTCGGCGCGGCCGGCGGAGAGCGACCAGTTGTTCGACGGTTCGCCCGGGCGCCACGGCATCGAATCGGTGTGGCCGCGGATGGTCAGCCCGCCAGACTCCGGCCCGACCGTCTCGGCGATCGCCCGCAGCAGCGCGGCGGCGTCCGGGGTCAGCACGGTGGTGCCGAGGCGGAACATGGCGAAATTGGCATCATCGACCAGATCGATGCGGACGCCTTCCGACGTATCGACCAGCCGCACCTGCCGGGCGAGCTTCCTGAGCTGCGCGGTGGCTTGCAGCTTCTCCTCGAGCCGCGCCTTCATATGCTGGACCTTCTGCGCGTGGCCGCTGCCTTCCTTGGGCCCGCCGGTGACATCGCGCGGCACGGTCATCGCCTTGGTGCCGGTCTGCCCGGCGCGGTGGGGGTAATCGTCGACATCGGTCAGCGAGGAGCCGCCGAGCAGGCCGTAGGAGCCGGCGCTGCCCTCCTTCATCTTGACCAGCGTCGGGGTGAAATAGTCGGCGATGCCCTTGCGCTGCTTTTCGGTGGTCGCGCCGAGCAGCCACAGCAGCAGGAAGAAGGCCATCATCGCGGTGACGAAGTCGGCATAGGCGACCTTCCACGCGCCGCCGTGGTGCCCCCCGGCGACGATGGTGATCTTCTTGACGATGACCGGCGGCGGCTCGTTCTTGCCGCGCGGGTTAGCCTTTGCCGCCACCTCACTTGCCCCGCAGCGCGTCGAGCAGTTCGGAGAGGCCCGGGCGGAAGGCGTGGCCGAGGCCGGAGCGGGCGCTCTCGACCACCAGCGGCTGCGGCCAGCCGTGCAGGCTGGCGATCACCACCTGTTTCACCGCGTGGAAGATCTGCTCGTCGGCCTCGACGATCTGCTTGAGCCGCCCGGCCATCGGCGCGACCATGCCATAGGCCAGCAGCACGCCCAGAAAGGTGCCGACCAGCGCCGAGCCGATC
Organism: uncultured Alphaproteobacteria bacterium; assembly: GCA_963779195.1. Classification (GTDB taxonomy): domain Bacteria; phylum Pseudomonadota; class Alphaproteobacteria; order Sphingomonadales; family Sphingomonadaceae; genus Novosphingobium. The sequence continues at coordinate 740,756 of CAVZWZ010000002.1, read as the reverse complement.
ATCCCGCCCAGCACGCTCGGCGGCTGGTCGATCGAGCCCATCGTCTTGACGATGCCCAGCACGGCGGCGACGATGCCCAGCGCGGGCAGGCCGTCGGCCAGGGTGGTCAGCGCGTGCTGCGGTTCGTGCATTTCGTGGAAGTGCGATTTCATCGCATTGTCCATCACCTCTTCGACCGCATGGACTTCCAGCGTGCCCGAGGAAACGACGATCAGGGTCAGCGCGTCGGCGATCAGCGCGATCAGCGGCTTGTTGGCGAGCAGGCGCGGGAATTCGGCGAAGATCGGCGAATTGGCCGGATCGGCGACATGGCTTTCCATCGCCACCGGGCCTTCGCTGCGCAGCAGCTTCATCAGCCTTGTGACGAGAATGATCGCGTCGATGTGATCCTGCTTGGTGTGTCTGGGGCCCTTGAACACTTTGGCGAAACCGCTGCCGATGGCTTTCAGCTCGTGCATCGAATTGCCGATCACCGTCGCGCCGATCGCCGCGCCGCCGATGATCAGCATCTCGTGCGGCATGGCGTGCAGCACCGGCCCGAGCGCGCCGCCGGTGAGAGCAAAGCCGCCGAACACCATGACGATCAGAATGACGATACCGATGGCGACAAACATGCAAAGGACCCTTTGAAACCGGTTAGGCCGCGCTCAGCGCAGCAGATCGAACAGGCTGAGGCTGGACAGCCGCGCGAAGCTCGCCTGGCTGGCTTCCAGCACCACCATGATCTCTTGCAGCCCGGCGATGGCGGCGGCCATGTCGGTGCCGCCGATCTCCGCCTCTTCGCCGGCCTGCATTTCCGACAGCGTAGTGCGGCGCTCGGCGACGAGGTCGATCCAGGCGAGCCTGGCGCCGACCTGGGTCTGGCCGGTGGTGACCTTGTCGAGCGCCTGGTCGAGCGGCCCTAGCGCATCGCGCGCGGCCTGGATCGGGTCGGCGGCGGCGCCTTGCAGCGCCTCGCCCAGGGTCTTGACCAGCGCCATCAGATCGGTGGGGTTGCCGTTGACCGTGAAATTCGAGGAACTCCGGCCCGGTCAGCCCGCGCTTCACGCTCTGGCCGTCGCCCAGTTGCACTTCGCCGGATGTCGCGGTGCCGGTGTAGACCGCATTGCCCGCGCCATCGAGCGCATAGGCGGCCCCGGTCGTCTCGCCGCCGAACAGGGCGTTGCCGGCCGAGTCCCGCGTATTGGCGAGGGCGAGGAGATTGCCGTGGAGCTGCTGCACCTCGGCGCCGATGCTGGCGCGCTGGCCGGGCGAGAGCGTGCCATTGCCTGCCTGGATCGCCAGCTCCTTGGCGCGCGCGACGGTGTCGGCGAAGGCGGCCAGCACCCCGTCGGCGAGCGTGAGATCGCCCGCGGCGCGGCCCGCATTGACGGTGTCGATGTCTGTCAGCCGCTCGCTGCGCGCCAGCATGCGCAGCCGCGAGGCGGCGACCGGATCGTCGGACGAGCGGGCGAGCCGCTGGCCGCTGGCGATCTGGCCTTGCAGCCCTTCGGCGCGGGCGCGCAGCGAGGCCATGTCCTGTGTCGAACGGTCGTACCAGGCCTTGGTGCCGGTGGCATTGATGGTCATGGCGCTTTCACCTCAGTTCCAGCAGCGTGTCGAAGATGGTCGAGGCGACCTGCATCGCCCGGCCCGAGGCCTGGAAGGCCTGCTGGTAGCGGATCAGATTGGTCGCTTCCTGGTCGAGATTGACTCCCGCCTGCGCCTCCAGCGCGATGCTGGCGTTGCCCGCTATGCTTCGCAGCGCGTCGCGGGTGACGGTGCGCCCGGCGACCGTTCCCGAGATATCGAAAATCAGCGCGTCCATGGCTCCTGCCGGATTGGCGGCGGCTAGGGCGCATTGCGCATGGCGGTGAGGTTTGCGGAGTCGCGGCTGCCTGCACCGGCGCCGGCGGGCGCGGTGGCGATCAGACCGCCGTCTTCGAAGGCCGAGCGCCAGACTTGCGGCATCGGTTCCGGCGAACAGCGGCTGCCCGGCGCTGCCATCGAGCGCGATACCGCCGGCCTGTGCAGCGTTGATCGTGGCAGCCAGTCCGGCAGCGAGCGTATCGAGCCGGTCGCGGACATCGGCGAGCTTGACCAGCGCCTGCGCCTTGCCGGTGAGCGATCCGGCGGTCAGCGTCACCGGCCCGCCGCCCAGGGTGAATGAGATGGTGCCGTCAGCCGCCGTCGCCATCGCCAGCGGTGTCGCAGTGCCGCCGCTGACCAGCTGCGGGCCGGATGCGCCGCCGAGGCGAACCTCGACCGTCCCGTTGGCGGCAAAGCTGGTCGAGACGTCGCTGTATTCGCTCATCCGCTCGAGCAGCGAATCGCGCTGGTCGAGCAGCGCGGCCTGGTCGCTGCTGGAATCCGCCGCGCGGGCGAGGCGCAGATTGACCCGGGCCAGCTCGCCCGCGAACAGATTGACCTGGCTGGCGCCGTCGGTTGCCTCGAAGCGCAGGCTGGCGCCCACTGCGTCGAGGCTGGTCGCGGCGATGTTGAAACTGCGCGTCATGGTCCGCGCGTCTTCGATGACCGCAGCACGCAGCGAAGGATCGACCGGATCGCCCGCCAGCTGCCGCAGCGAAGCCTCGAACTGCACGATCGCGGGAAACACGCCGGTCTGCTCGACCGCGCTCTGGATATTCTCGAGACCCGCGACCTCGGCATCGCCGCGCGCCGCATCGGCGCCGGTGCGGCGCACTTCGGCCTGGCGGAAGGCGTCGGCATGGCGGGTGACGCCGCCAAGCCGCACGCCGGACAGCGAGACATCGCCGACCCGGTTGAAGCCGCCGGTGGAGGCAAGCTCCTCCAGTTGCACGCTGCGCCGGACATAGCCTTCGGACGAGGCATTGGCGATGTTCTGCGCGGTGAGATCGAGCGCGATCCGCGCCGCGCGGGCGCCGCTGCTGGCGATCGATAGGAGGTCGGAGGCCATGGGTTACTCCGCTTGCTTTGCCGGTGAGGGCGAGAACTCCCCTCCCGCTTGCGGGAGGGGTTGGGGGTGGGCGACGCTACTGGAGTGCTTGGTTTGAATCGACTCACCCACCCCTGGCCCCTCCCGCAAGCGGGAGGGGGAGTCAGGTGCCACTTGCCGCGCCAGCTGCGCCTCGATCATCTTCGCCAGCCCGAACGAACCGCGCTCCGCCGCGATATCGGCGAAGCGTTCGTCCTGCATCTGGCGGAAGGTTTCCATGCCCTGGCCGCCGAGCAGCTCGCTGCCGCCGAATTGCGTCTTGCGCGCCTCGGCCAGCATCTGGCGAACGAAGATCGCTTCGAACTGCTTCGCGGCCTCGGCCAGCTGTTCGCGCCGTTCTTGCGGGAGCGGCGGGGTGGCGGCGGAGATGGGGGCGAGGACCGGGTTCATATCACCACCATCTCCGCCTTGAGCGCGCCCGCCTGCTTCAATGCCTCCAGGATGGCGACAAGGTCGGACGGGCTGACCCCGAGCAGGTTGAGGGCATCGACGATTTTCGCCAGCGAGGCCCCGCCCTTGAACAGCGCGACGCGGTCGCCGCCTTCTTCGCCCCCTTCATTGAGATGTCGTGCTGCTCTCCTGCTGCACGGTCTCGCCCCCGGCTGAATGGCGCGGGCTGGCTGATCGTCGGCTTCTCTTCGATGCGGACGGTGAGTTTGCCGTGGCTGATTGCGGCGGGCGACAGCCGCACCGCGCTGTTGATCACCACCGTGCCGGTGCGGCTGTTGACGATGACCCGGGCCGGGGTTTCCGCCGGGGTCACGTCGATCATCTCGATCCCGGCCATCAGGCTGGCACGGGTGTCGGCGCCGGTGGGCAGGCGCAGCGCAATGGTCACCCCGTCCTCGACCGAGGCGACGCCCGGCATGCGCCGGTTGATCGCATCGCGCACCCGCGCGGCAGTGAGGAAATCGGCGTTGAACAGATTGTAGCGCAGCACTTCGCCGCTTTCGAAGCCGGTAGCCACCGCGCGCTCGACGCTGGCGCCCTCGGCGATGCGGCCCACTGTCGGCACGTTGACCGTCAGCTGCGAGCCGTCCTTGGCGGAAATGCCGAGACCGCCGACCGCGAGATTACCCTGGGCCATGGCGTAGATCTGGCCGTCCGCCCCGATCAGCGGCGTCATGATCAGCATGCCGCCGCGCAAGGACTTGGCCTTGCCGATGGTCGAGACGGTGACGTCGATGCGCTGGCCGGGCTTGGCGAAGGCGGGCAGGTCGGCGGTGATCATCACCGCAGCGGCGTTTTTCAGCCCGGGCGAGACGCCCGGCGGCAGCGCCACGCCCATGCGGCCTGAGACGCCGCGCATGGCTTGCGTCAGATATTCGAGATTGTCGTCGCCAGTGCCGCCGAGGCCGACGACCACGCCGTAGCCGGTCAGCTGATTCGAGCGCACGCCCTGGAACGCGCCGAGATCGCGCACGCGTTCGGCGTGGGCGGGGAGGGCGGCCAATGCGGCGATGACCAGGACGAGAATGCGCAGCATCGCCAATTCCTCAAAACGGACTGATCAGGTTGAAGAACTTGCTCAGCCAGCCTTCTTTGGCGGCCCGCTGCACCGCGCCATTACCCGAATAGGCGAAGCGCGCGTCGGCGATGCGGGTCGAGGCGATGCGGTTGTCCTGATCGATATCGGCGAGCCGCACGATGCCGGAGAACTGGACCCATTCCTGTCCCTGGCTCAGCATCATGCGCTTTTCCCCGCGAAGCAGCGCGGTGCCATTGGCCCGCACTTCGGCAATCGTGACGGAAAGCTCGGCATTGAGCGTGCTCGATTGCGTGGCGTTTCCGTCACCCTTGAACGACGACTGGCTGGAAGCTTTAAGGCTTTCGGGATTGAGCCAGCCGAACGGAAAGGCGGCCGGCGGCACGATCGATGCGCCGCCGCCGCGCTGGGTCTTCGAGCCCGCGGATTTGGAAGTGACGGTGTTCTCCACCAGCATGATGGTGACCGGATCGCCGACGCCGCGCGCGCGCAGGCCCTCGTGGAGCGCGGCGTATCCGGCCGAGGCGTTGAAGATGCTCCCGGTCGCCTCGCGCGGGGCGGGCGCGGGGGCGGGCAGCGCGGGTTCGAAGCCTGCGGGCGGGTTGGGCTTGGCGAAGGCGGGGGCGGCAGGCAGCAGCATCGCCAGCGCTGCCAGCAAGGGGAATACGGGCCTTTGCGGCATGCTTGCGGCGCCCAGGTGTCGCATTGGCTGCCACAGCGTTTCCGCTTCCGGCGCGCAATCCAAGCGGATCTGCGGGTTTGCGGGAACCGGCTGCGAAGTCGGGTTTCTCGTCATAATGTCTGGTTCGCATTCTTGAGCATCTCGTCGACCGCCGAGATCATCTTCGAATTGATCTCATAGGCGCGCTGCGCCTCGATCATATCGACCAGCTCCTCGACGACATTGACGTTGGAGCTTTCCAGCATCCCCTGCCGCACATTGCCGCGCCCGCCTTCGCCCGCGACGCCGATCTGCGCCGGGCCGCTGGCGCCGGTTTCCAGCAGATAGTTGTCGCTGGCCGCCTGCAATCCCGCCGGATTGGCGAAGCTGGCCACGGTGATCTGGCCGAGCTGCTGCGCCTCGGTGGTCCCCGCGACCGAGGCGGAAACGGTGCCGTCGGCGGCGATCGTCAGTGAAGTCGTGCCTTCGGGAACCGAGATCGCCGGCAGCACCGCATAGCCCTGCGATGTCACCATCTGGCCGTCGGCCGAGCGGGTGAAATTGCCCGCTCTGGTATAGCCGAGCTGGCCGCCGGGCAGCTGCACCTGGAAATAGCCATCGCCGTCCAATGCCAGGTCGAGCGGATTGCCGGTGGTGTTGAGCGAGCCCTGGCTTTCGATCCTTGTCGTCGACTGGATGCCGACCCCGGTGCCCAGATTTAGCCCGACCGCAAAAGCGGTCTCGTTGCGACGACTGCTGCCCCGCCACCCGCGCGTCCTGATAGGCGAGCGTGGCGAAATTGGCGCGGTCGCGCTTGAAGCCGGTGGTGCCGACATTGGCGAGGTTGTTGGCGATAACGCGCATCCGCGCGTCCTGGGCCTCGAGCCCGGTGCGGGCGACATGTAAGGCGGAAGTGGGCATTCGGGAAACTCCTTCAGCTGATACGCATCAATTGCGCCCCGCCCTCGTCGAGCTCCTTGGCGGTGGCGACAAGTTTGGTGCGCATGTCATAGAGGCGCTGGGCTTCGACCATTTCGACCAGCACTTCGCTCGGATTCACATTCGACTGTTCGAGCGCGCCGGGCATGACCCGCGCGTCCTCGTTGTTCGGCAGCACGCCGAAGCTGCCGTTCTCGCCGGGCACGCGGAACAGGCCGGTCAGATCCTTCTCGATCCGGCTGCCGCGCCAGCTGGCGAGCTTTAGCCGTTCGAGCTTGACTGGCGGCTGGTCGGGGGTTGCCGGGTTGGAGACCATTACCGAGCCGTCGGGGGCAATGCTGACCCGCGAGCCGGGCGGCACGGTCACCGGCCCGTTCTCGCCGATCACCGCCAGCCCCTCGCCGTTCTGGACGAGGCCGGTGGCGGACACCGACAGGTCGCCGCGCCTGGTATAGCCCTCGCCGCCATCCGGCGCCTGGACCGTCAGCAGCGCGTCGCCGGCCAGCGCGAGATCGAGATCGCGCCCGGTCTGGGTGAGCGATCCGGCCTTCATCTGCGCGCCTTTCACTTCGCCATAAGTCATCGAGCGGGCCTCCAGACTGGGGCCTTCGAGCGTCATCGGGGTGAACTGCATGGTCTCCGCCCGGAAGCCGATGGTCTGGGCGTTGGCCATGTTCGATGCGATCATGCGCTGGCGCAGCATCGAGGCGTTCATGCCGGAGACGGCGGTGTAGATCAGGCGGTCCATGGCTTATCAGGTGCGCAGGTTGATGATGGTCTGCGAAATCTGCGTCGCGGTATCGATCGCCTTGGCGTTGGCCTGGAAGTTGCGCTGGGCGGTGATCAGACCGACCAGTTCCTCGGCGATATCGACGTTGGAGCGTTCCAGCGCGCCGGAAATCATCTTGCCATACTGGCCGGTGCCGGGCTCGCCGTATTTGGCGGCGCCCGACAGGCCGTTGGCCTGCCAGTTCGACGAGCCGACCTGGCGCAGGCCGGTCGGCGCGATGAAGGCGGCCAGCGCGACCTTGCCGACGAACAAATTGGTGCCGTCGGCGAAGGTGGCAATGACATTGCCGTCGTCGCGCACGGTGACGCCGGCGAAGTTGGAGCCGGCGCCGTTGGTCGCGGGCACCTGGACATCCTGCGGCGTCGTCGAGGTCGCGGTTCCGGTGGCATCGACCGGGAACACCTGCAGCCGGTTGTTCTCGCCGTCATGGATGAAACCCAGTTCGTCCATCACGAAACTGCCGTTGCGGGTATAATAGGTCTGGCCGGTGATCCCGGCTTTTGTGGTGAAAAAGCCGTCGCCGTTGATTGCGAGGTCGAGCGCGGAGCCGGTCTGCTCGATCGGGCCGAGCGCGAAGTTCTGGCTGATCGCCTCCACCGTCGCGCCGATGCCCTGGATCAGCTTGGGGTTGGAATAGGCCGATCCCGCGACGATGTCGGAGAATTCAACGCGGCTCTTCTTGAAGCCGGTGGTCTCCACATTGGCGATGTTGTGGGCGATCACGCCGAGATCGGTCTGGGCATTCTTGAGCCCGTTGAGCGAGGTGTAGAAGGACATGGTTTGGATCCTTTGGAAGGGTCAGAGAGTGGTTTTCGCGGCAGGATTGGCCGCACTTTGGGCGGCCAGCACCGCGTCGAGCTTGCTCGCGATCGCTTGCAACGTCTGGTTGACGTCGTTGATCCCGCCGAGCGACTGGAACTGCGCGAGCTGCGCCAGCATTTCCTTGCTGTCGACCGGGCTGGTCGGGTCCTGCTGCTGGAGCTGGGTGGTCATCAGCTTGATGAAATCGGCCTGGCCCAGCGCGGAATAGCCGGTCCTGGTGCCGGGGGCGACGATCTGGGCGGTGCCGGTGGAAATCGAAGATACCATCACTTCATCCTCATGGTTTCGAGCATCAGCTGCTTGGCGGTGGAGAGCGCCTCGATCATGTTCTGGTACTGGCGCGAGGCTTCGAGCATCTCGACCGTCTCGGCGCCCTCATCGACCGGGCTTGTCCAGATGTTGCCCTCGGCATCGGCCAGCGGGTGATCGGGGCTGTGTTGCTTGACCGGCGGGGACTGGTCGCGGACGATGCCGCTGACCTGCACGCTGGCCAAGCCCGAAGCGCGGTCGAGTTCCTGCGAAAACACCGCGCGGATCGGGCGGTAGGTGCCTTCGGCGGTGCCGGAGACGGTGCCCGCATTGGCGAGGTTGGAGGCGGCGGCGTTCATCCGCACCAGCTGGGCCGACATGGCGTGCCGGGCGACGTCGAACAGGGTGAGCGGCGCGGTCATGCTAGTCGCCCTTCAGCGCGCGGGTGATCGTGTCGATCCGGCCGCGAATGAAGGAGAGGGTGGCGGAATAGCCGACAGCGTTTTCGCCGAACGCCAGCTGCTCGGTGGCGAGCTCGACCGTGTTGCCGTCGAGCGAAGACATCACCGGAACGCGGAAAAGCGTCGCCGCCGCGCCGGCCTGGCCCGCGTCTTCGCCCTTCATGCTCGCCTTCAGCGCAGCGGCGAAATCGATGTCGCGCGCCTTGTAGCCCGGGGTCGCGGCATTGGCGATGTTCGAGGCGAGCAGGCCCATGCGCTGCGAGCGCAGTTCCAAAGCTACCCCGTGAATTCCGAACAGATTGCCCGGCATGGCCGTCTCCATCAGTGTGACGGGTTCCATTCAGCAAAGCCCGTGCCAAACGCGGGAATGGCGGAATTATGCGGGCCCGGCGGCGGCGAGGCGGCAAGCGCTTGCCGGTCGGCGGCAAAATATTTCAGCCATTCCCCTGAATTGCCGGGGCAGTTGCCGTTCTGAGAGGGCAAGATGGAGCCTGCCCGATGAATGCCGCCGCCCTGATCGACGCGACTTCCGCGGCCATTGTATTTGGCGGCACCGGCATTGCCACGCTGCTGCGCTGCGGCATGGCCAATTGCTGCCTTGCCGCGAGCGCACTCGTTCAACCGGGCCGCAAGCATTTCGACGCCGGGCGAACCAAAGCGGAACTTTCGGTCCAGGTGCGCGAAATCCAGCAGGACGGTCTCCTGCGCGCCCAGCCGCACCACTTCGGCGACCGCGAATTCGACGAGGCGACCGATGCGCTGATTGGCCGCCGTTCGGTCGCCGCGCTGCTCGCCGCACATGAAAGCCACAAGGCGCGCCGGATCGCGGCGAGCGAGCGCGCTGCCTCGACGCTGGCGCAGGCGTCCGAACTGGCGCCGGTGTTCGGCCTTGCCGGCACGCTGATTTCGCTCAGCCAGCTGCCCGCCGACGGCATCGCCAAGGGGGCCTATGCCGGAGCGATCGGCATGGCGGTGCTGACCACGCTTTATGGGCTGCTGCTCGCCAATCTGGTGCTTGCCCCGCTAGCCCGGGCGATCGAGCGTGCGGCGGCGCGCGAGGAGGCCGAGCGGCAGACGATCGTCGACTGGCTGGCGGATCAGGTTGCGCCCGCTATCCCGCGCCGCAAGCCTGGCACTCTGGACGAAGCCGCGTGAAGGCGCGCGCGGGGAGTGGCTGGCAGACCCTGCTGGCCGATCTCTCGATCGTCCTGTTCATGGTGACCGCCGGCGCTCTGTCGCAGGCGGGCGATGGCGTGGCGGAGAATTCGGCGGCACTGGATCCATCGGCCCGCACCGCGCCGCTGGCGGTCTATCGGGCCGGTGCAGGTGCGCCACCGCTGGGCGAGTGGCTGACCGCGCAATCCGCCGACACCCGCCAGCAGCTCAGCATCGTCGCGCAATTCGCGCCGGGAGGCCAGCAGGCGGCGCTGGAGCAAGCAGCGGTGCTGCTGCGCGCGGCAGGCGCGGCGGGCCTGCGCGCGCGGCTGGTGGTCGAGCCGGGGACGGGAGGGGTGACCGCAGCCTTGGCTTACGACGCGCCGGAGCTGGCTCTGGCACAGGGCTTGCACAAGATGCCGGGGAACCCAGCCTTCCCGGAGTAATTGTCATGAGCCTCGCCCTGATTCTCGCCGCCGCCGCGCCCTTCGCCGATCTCACCGCCATCGACCGCCAGGTCGCCGCCTTCACCGGCGCGCCGATTGGCGCTCAGGGCGGCGCCATGCTGCCGCTCGACCGGCGGTTGCGGCTCAGGCCCTGCGCCGCGCCTTTGGCGCTATCTTGGCGCGGCGAACGCCATGATGCGGTTGTCGCTGAATGCCCCGATCCCGGCGGCTGGCGGCTGTTTGTGCCAGTGCGGGCGCAGATGGCCAGCGTTGCGGCAGCGCCTGCGGTCAATCGCGGCGATGCGGTGACGATTGCTGTCTCGGGCGACGGCTTCAGCGTCAATCAGCCGGGCGAGGCGCTCGAATCGGGCGCGGTCGGCGCCTGGCTGCGCGTTCGCGGGTTAGGCAAGAACAGCTCGGCAATGCAGGCGCGCGTGATCCGTTCCGGCCTCGTCGGGGTCGAATTGCCCTGAACGCCTTTGCCGCACCGGCGGCAAGAATTCGCCGCATCGCCTCTTAAAGCTTCCTTGGCGTTGCCGTTCTCCTCTCCAGATGGAACCTTAGGAGCGGCATCATGCCACCGATCGAAATCGGATCTGCGCTCCCAGTCGGCGCAGTCAATGCAAGCACCGTCCGCACCGCCCAGGGCGGCAATGGACGCGCGGAGAAGGCAGCGAGTCCGGCACCCGCCGTGGTAAAGAGCGATGCGCTCGATCCGGGCGCGGCGCCGGTCGATGCCGAGCGGGTGCAAGTCATCCGCAAGGCGGTCGAAAGTGGCACCTATCCGGTGCTTCCGGCCAAGGTCGCCGATGCGATGATTGCCGCGGGCCTGCTGCTCAGGAGCCCGAAATGACCGAATTGCGCGACACTTTGGGGCAGATGCTTGCCGTGTTGCAGGCCGAGCGGCAGGCGCTTGCCGGGCTCGACCTCGATGCGATCATCGGCGCGGCCTATGACAAGACCGCGCTGTGCGGCACGCTCGATTCCTCCGGTGTCACCGAGATCGACGAGGAATGCCGCGGCATGCTCGACGCGGCGCGGCGACTGAACGAGGTAAACCGCCAGATCCGCAACCTGATCGCCGCCAATGTCTCTGCCCGGATCGACGCGCTGACCGGCGCGCCCGCGCTCTATCGTGCTCCGGCCTATGCCTACGCGGCGGCGCGCATCTGAACTGGCACGCCTCTTGCTGAAACCGCTTCCGGTCGAGTTTTCACCGGGAGCCAAGCTTGAGCGAAGTTTCATCTGTTGCCGCCACGCCGGTCCACGCTGCAATCGCGCGGGCGGCGGAGCGCGACCGGCGTCGATTTCGACTATCTGCTGGCGCAGGCGCGGATCGAATCGAGCCTTGACCCGCAAGGCGCGCGCTGGAACCTCCAGCGCTGCCGGGCTCTATCAGTTCACCAAGGGCACCTGGCTGGAGACACTCGGCCGCCACGGCGCAGAGCATGGGCTAGACTGGGCAGAGGCCGCGATCCAGGGTGGCGGGTTGCGCGATCCGGCGATGCGCGCGCAAATCATGGCGCTGCGGTTCGATGCCAGCGCCTCGGCGGCGATGGCGGCGGAACTCGCGAACGATAACCGCGCGGCGCTGATGCCGGTGCTCGGGCGAGAGCCCGATGCGGCGGAACTCTATCTTGCCCATTTCCTGGGGCAGGGCGGGGCGAGCCAGTTCCTCTCCGCCTTGCAGACCGATCCCGGCCAAAGCGCTGCGGCGCTGCTGCCCAAGCCGGCGGCGGCCAATCGCGGCATATTCTACGAACGCTCCGGCGCGCCGCGCTCGGTGGCGGCGGTGATGGATGTGTTGCGCGGCAAGGTTGCCGGGGCGATGGGAGGCAGCACTTCCTTCTCCCCCTCCCCTTCAGGGGAGGGGGTCGGGGGGTGGGGGCTTTCCCCACTCGCAACGTGGCGCTCTCCGGACAGCCCCCACCCCAACCCCTCCCCTAAAGGGGAGGGGCTTTCAGGTGGCGCCCAGCCCAAGCGTCCCTCGATGGCCGACACGCTGCGCGACACGTTCGGCCTTGCCAGCCCCGACGGCCACGCCAGCGCCCCCGGCTTCGTCCGCGCCGCCTATGGCAACCTTCGGAGCCTCGGGCTGTGAGCCGCATCCTCGCGCGGCTCTCGGGCATTTCCGGCCTGGCGTTGCCGGCCGGCATCCTGATCCTGATCGTGCTGATGATCGTGCCGGTGCCTGCGGTGCTGCTCGACGTCTCCTTCGTGCTCAACATCGCGCTGTCGGTGGCGATCCTGATGGCAGCGATGAATGCGGCCAAGCCGCTCGATTTCTCGTCGTTCCCCTCGGTGCTGCTGTTCGCGACGCTGCTGCGGCTCGCGCTCAATGTCGCCTCGACCCGCGTCGTGCTGGTCCACGGGCACGAGGGCGAGGCGGCGGCGGGGCAAGTCATCGAAGCCTTCGGCGCCTTCCTGATCGGCGGCAACTTCGCCGTCGGCCTGTTCGTCTTCATGATCCTGATGATCATCAATCTGGTGGTGGTGACCAAGGGCGCGGGGCGGGTTTCGGAGGTTTCCGCGCGCTTCACGCTCGATGCCTTGCCGGGCAAGCAGATGGCGATCGATTCCGATCTCGCCGCCGGGCTGATGACTGCCGAAGAGGCCAAGGCGCGGCGCAAGGAAGTGGCGACCGAGGCCGATTTTTACGGCGCGATGGATGGCTCGTCCAAATTCGTGAAGGGCGATGCGATCGCCGCGCTGCTGATTCTGGCGGTCAACATAATCGCCGGCTTCTGCCTCGGCATGCTCAGCCATGGGCTTTCGGCGGGTGAGGCGGCGCAGCGCTATGTCACGCTGGCGGTGGGCGACGCGCTGGTGGCGCAGGTGCCCTCGCTGCTGCTGTCGATCGCCGCCGCAGTGATCGTCACCCGTGTCTCCGACAGCCGCGACCTTGCCGGGCAGATCGGCGGCCAGTTCGCCGATCCGCGGACTTGGTTGCCGGTCGCCTTCATCCTCGGCGCGATCGGCTTGATCCCGGCGATGCCGCAGACGATTTTCCTTCCCGCCAGCGCGATCGCCTTCGTCCTGTGGCGCAAGCTGCGCCAGCACAAGGCGCGGCCCGAGCCTGTGGTGGCGGAAGCGCCCGCCGATCCCGCCCGCATCGCGCTGGAGGATGTCTCCGACCACACGCTGGTGACTATCGAACTCGGCTACGGCCTGGTCCATCTGGTCGACGAGCGGCGCGGTTCGCCGCTGGTGGCGCGGATCACCGGGGTGCGCAAGCAGCTGAGCCAGAGCTTCGGCTTCGTCGTCCCGCAATTCCGGGTGCGCGATGCGCTCGACATGGCGCCCGGCGATTACCGCATCCTGCTCGGCGGGGTGCCGCTGGGAGGGGCGAGCATCCGCGCCGACCGCATCCTCGCCATCGACGCCGGCGAGGCGCGCGAGGGGCACGGCCTGAAAGGCGAGCAAACCCGCGATCCCAGCTTTGGCTGCCCGGCGCTGTGGATCGATCCCGCCGCGCGCGACCAGGCAGTGGCGGAGGGTTTCCTGACGGTCGATGCCAGCACCGTCATCGCCACCCAGCTTAATCAGCTGCTTTCCGAACGACCGCAGGCGCTGCTCGGGCCGGACGAGGTGCGCGCGCTGATCGAGGCGGTGAAGGAACACAGCTCCGGCCTGATCGAGACGATCTATCCCCAGCCGCTGTCTCTCGCCGCGATCACCCGGCTGCTGCGGGCGCTGCTCGACGACGGCGTGCCGATCGGCCACCCGCTGCCAATCTTCGCCAGCCTGAGCCAGGCGGTGCAGCAGACGCTGGAGCACGAGCGGCTGGTCGAACTGCTGCGCAGCGATCTCGGCGCGCTGATCGTCGGGCGCATCTGCGCGCCGCATGAGCGGCTGCCGGTGGTGACGCTCGATGCATCGCTCGAAGGCATGATCGTGCAAGGATTGCACGATCCCGGCACCGGCCAGCCGGTGATCGAGCCCGACCTGGCCCGCACCATCGGAGAACGCATCGCGGCCCTGATTGCCGCGCGCGGTCCCTCGGCGCAGCCGCTCGCGCTGATCGTCCAGCCGCGCGCCCGCCGCGCGCTGGCGGCGCTGCTGAAGCTGCGCGCGCCGTCCTGCCTCGTGCTCTCGATCTCCGAACTGCCGCCGGCCCAGCCGATCGACGTGATCGAGGTGATCGGCGGTGAACCTCTTCCATCGCCCGGCCTGCCGCAACCCGAATTGCTTGAAAGAACTGCCGCATGAAACACGATCACACGAAATTCTTCGCTGCCCAGGCATACAGGGGCGACATCGCCGACCGCGTCCGCCGTTTCCTGCCGATGGTCCGGCGGCTCGCCTGGCATGTCCATGGCAGCGGACGCCCGGGGATCGAGCTGGAAGACCTGGTCCAGGCAGGCCTCGTCGCGCTGACCGAATGCGCGCAAAAACACGCTGGGCCGACCGAGGATGGTTTTGCGGCCTATGCAAAAATGCGGGTGCGCGGCGCGATGGTCGATCTGATCCGCCGCACCGTGCCGCTGTCGCGCGGGGCGACCGAGCGGCGGCGGAACCTGCGGGAGAAAGAGAGCGTGCTGCGCGGCCAGCTGGGGCGCGATCCGACCGAGGCCGAGCTGGCGCAAGCGATGGGCCTCGATGCGGCCGAACTGGCGGCGATGCGCGCGACCAGCGAGCCGCTGCGCTTCGATTCGCTCGACGAGACCTATTCGGACGGCGACATCGCTTTCGCCGACGAGCGTCCCGACAGCTTCGCCTTGCTCGCCGACGAGGAACTGCGCGAGCATGTTGCCGGGGCGATAGCGGCCTTGCCCGAGCGCCTGCAACTGATTGTGCAGCTCTACTTCGTCGAAGAGCTGAACCTGTCCGAGATCGCCGGGGTGCTGACTGTCAGCATTCCGCGGGTGCATCAGCTGAAGGCGCAGGCGCTGGAGAAGCTGCGGGCGGCGCTGGAGGGCGTCGCGGAGATCCTGTGAGGCGGAAAAAAGAGCGGCGCGGCCATCAGGCCCGCCGCCCTGAGTTGGGGAGAGTGGCTTGCCTAACATCCTGTCCGGGCGAATCCTTGACTGCGATCAAAATGTGCCAGCCACAGAACTTTTTGCCGCCGGTCAGCCTATTGTCCCGCCAGCTCTGTCAAGCTCGACGGCCCCAGCACCTGCGGCAGTTGCTGCGGCCCGCCGCCGCCTGCCGGATACCAGACATAGAGCGGCACGCCGGCCGCGCCCTGCGCGGTGAGGTAGCGGGTGATCGCTGGATCGCGCCGGGTCCAATCGCCGCGCAGCACGGTCACACCGGCGCGGGCGAAGGCATCGCGAACATCCTTGCGCTCGATCGCGACCTGTTCGTTGACCTTGCAGGTCAGGCACCAGTCGGCGGTGAACCAGGCAAACACTGGTTTGCCCGAGGCGCGGGCCTTGGCGAGGGCTGCTTCGCTGAACGGTTGGCTCGGGACAATGCCTTGCGTGGCGGCATCGGGCCGGGAAATCATCGGCGGCAAAATGGCATAGCAAAGTGCGGAGAGGATCAGCACATCCCAAACGACCTGCCGGGTAACCGACTTGCCGGCTCGTTGTCTCAACCCCATCATGAACAGCTGCAAGGCCATGACAGCGGCCAGTGCCGCGCAGGCAATAGCAAAAAACGATCCACCGAGACGGCTCGTCAGCCAGAGCAGCGCCAGTGCGGTCAGCCCCATCGGCAGCGCCATCCAGCGGCGGAAGGTGACCATCCACGCCCCCGGCTTCGGCAGTCTTCGACGCAATGCCGGTATGAATGCGATGGCAAGGAAGGGCAAGGCAATGCCCAGGCCCAGCGCGGCGAACAACGCAATCGCAGGCGCCACCGGCAGCAGCAGCGCGGCGCCCATCGCGGCGGCCATGAACGGGCCGGTGCAGGGTGTCGCCACGAAGGCCGCGAGCAGCCCGGTGGCAAAGGCATTTTGCGGTGCGCCTGCGCGGGCGAAGCCGGGCACGGCGAATTCGAACAGGCCAAGCAGGTTCGCGGTGATCGCCGTTGTCAGCAGCAAGAGTCCGGCCACCACCAGCGGCTCCTGCAACTGGAACGCCCAGCCGATCTCGCTGCCGCCGGCACGCAGGGCCAGCAGCAGCGCGCCCAATCCGGCGCAGGCGAGCACTACCCCGGCAGTATAGGCCAGCCCCTCGCGCCGGGCCTCGGCCTCGCTCTCCCCGGCCCGGGCTAGGCTCATCGCCTTGAGGCTGAGGATCGGGAAAACGCAGGGCATGATATTGAGCAGCAGCCCGCCGATCAGCGCGCCAAGCAGCAGCAGGGGCAGCGACAGGCGGTCCCGCTTCGCCGGGGTGTCGAGCGGTATCCCCGATGGCGGCACGGTTCCGGGCGTTGCTGCAATAGTCAGTCCATCATCCCCCTCGCGCGCCAGTCGCAGCACGCCGGTGAGCGCCTTTGGTTCGATCGAGCCGAATTTCGCGCGGGGGATTTCGACGACCAGCAGGTCGTTCTCGCGGCTGAAAGTCTGCACCGCCGCATATTCGATGACCTTGTCTTCGCCGATGAAAAGGTGCGGATCGTACAGTTCCACGCTGCCGGGCAGCGGGATGGCGATGCGGATGCGGTTGTTGTCGATGGCGAAACGCGCGGGTGAACCCAAGGGTGCGGGTAACAAGCGAATCCACTCTTCGTAAAACCGCGGATTTGCCGGCGGCGGGCCTTCGCCCGGCATCATTTGGTGGACTTTGACCAAAGTCTTCAGCTCGGCGCTCTCCGGCACGCAGAGCTCGGGATTGCAGGCCAGCCATTCGGCCTTGACCGACACCGGCAGCTCCGCATCCTGCCGGGCGTTGGCGGGAACGGTAAAGGTCTGCAGCACCGCGTAATCTTGCTCATAGACATGGTTCATCAGCCCGGCGATCAGCAGCGTCTGCGGCACCGGGTAGCGCGGCGGGCCGACCTTCGCGCCCTTCGGCACATTCCAGGTCAGCGCCATGCCGAGCCCGGCATCGCCCGGATTGCGCCAATAGCCGTGCCAGCCGGGCTGCGGGCGGAAATGCAGCGCCAATTGCACTTCGGTTCCTGGACCCGACGTGTTCGCGGCGACCAGTTCGGCCGCGATACGGTTCGGCGCGGCCAGAGCGGGTACGGCCAGCAGCGCCAGCAGCATCTGCCACAAAATCGCAATCGTCAGGCGATAACCGCGCATTGGCGGAGGTCTCCGGTTGAGCTACACTTGCGCATCGGTCGCAAGCCATCCACGGGGCTTTGACGTCAAAGCCGAAACAATTCAAGGAAGGCCCATGCGCCGCATTGCCAAATCGCTCCTCATCGCGGTTGCATTCGCATCGACCGGCTGCGCGCGGGCCCAGCCGCGCCAGGCCGAAGCCGCGCCGTCGCCACCGCCCCGGCTGGTAGTGGCGATCTCGGTCGACCAGCTTTCCGCCGATCTCTTCGCGCAATATCGCCGCCATTTCACCGGCGGCCTCGCCCGGCTGCAGCAGGGCGCGGTGTTTCCTTCGGGCTATCAGTCGCATGCCGCGACCGAGACATGTCCCGGCCATTCGACCCTGCTGACAGGCGCGCGCCCCGCGCGCAGCGGCATTGTCGCCAATACCTGGTTCCAGCCCGGCATCGCCCGCGCCGAAAAGGCGGTCTATTGCGCCGAGGACGAGACCGATCCGGCGAGCAGTCCCGGTAATCCGGTGGTCAGCGCCGCCCACCTGAAAGTCCCGACCTTGGGCGACCGGCTGAAACAGGCCAACCCCGCCAGCCGCAATGTCGCGGTCGCGGGCAAGGATCGCTCGGCGGTCATGATGGGCGGGCATGTGATCGACGCCGCCTATTGGTGGAAGGGCAGCGGCTTCACCAGCTTTTCCGGGCAGGCGCTGTCCTCTGCCGCGCAGGCGGCGAACCGGGCGATTGCGGGCAACATCGCCAAGGGCGGGCCGGCCTATGCCATCCCAGCCTGGTGCGCGGCGCGCCAGCGTTCATTGCAAGTCGGCAAGACGACGATGGGCGGGGGCCGCTTTGCCTTCCCGCGCGGCAATCTGGCCGGATACCGGTCCTCGCCGCGAGTCGATGCGGCAACCGTCGATCTGGCGATTTGGCTGTCCGACGAGCTTTCGCTGGGCAAGGATCCGGCTACCGATGTGCTGTCGGTCGGCCTCTCGGGCACCGACACCATTGGTCACAGCTTCGGCCACCAGGGCCTCGAAATGTGCCTTCAGCTGGCCGAAGTCGATCGCATGCTGGGCCGGCTGTTCGACCATCTCGACAAGAGCAAGATCGACTATGTCGTGGTGCTGACCGCCGATCATGGCGGCATCGACGCGCCCGAGGGCTTGCAGCAGCAGGCCTATCCCCGCGCGGTGCGGGTGGACGATGCGCTGCTGCCCGCTGCGCTGGGCAAGACAGTGACGGCCAGGACCGGAATCAAACCCGAGTCGGGTCCGCTGATCCTCGGTGACGGCCCGTTCGGCGACATGTATTTCTCGGCAAGCCTTAGCGCTGCGGAGAAAGCGAGGGCATCTGCCGCGCTGGTGACCCTGCTCAAGGCGCATCCGCAGGTCGCAGCGGTGTTCACCGCAAAGGAACTCGCCGAAGCGCCGCTGCCCTCCACCTCGCCGCAAGACTGGAGCCTGAAAGACCGGGCCAGGTCCTCGTTCGATGCCGAGCGCTCGGGCGATGTCGTGGTGCTGCTCGACCGTGCGGTGGTGCCGATCCCGGCTTCCAGCCTGTTCATCGCCACCACCCATGGCAGCCCGTGGGATTACGATCGCCGCGTGCCGATCCTGTTCTGGCGCAAGGGCATGAGCAGCTTCGAGCAGCCGGCTCCGGTCGAGACGGTGGACATTGCGCCGACCCTGACCGCGTTGATCGGGCTAAAAGTGACCGAGGATGCGTTCGACGGGCGCTGCCTCGATCTCGATGGCGGCGCGGGCAACAGCTGCGGGGGCGGGCAGTGACCGAGCGGCGCGACCTCGTCATCCTCGGCGGCGGACTTGTCGGCATGACGCTGGCGCTGGCAGCGGCGAAGGCGGGAATATCCAGCCATGTCATCGACCGGGCTACTCCGGAGGAACTCACCGCCGAAGGGCTCGACGGGCGAGCCTCCGCGATTTCCACCGCCAGCTGGAACCTGTTCGGCAACATTGGCCTCGCCGAACGCCTTGAACCGCTCGGCTGTCCGATCGACGCCATCGCGGTGACAGACGGAATGAAACCCGGCCGCATCGATTTCCGCCCGGAGCAGCCAGAATCCGGCAAGGCTGGTGGCTCGCTGGGCCGCATGTTCGCCAACCGCGACCTCAGGCTCGCGCTGTTCGAGGCGGCGCGCGGCGATGCGGCGATCGACTGGCACACCGGCGCGGAGGCAGGGGCGCGCGAGCGGGGGCCACACGGCGTTGCCGTCACCTTGCAGGATGGGCGCACCCTCACAGGCAGTCTGATGGTCGCCGCCGAAGGACGCCAGTCGCCGACCCGCGACGAGGCGGGCTTCTCGCTGGCGCGCTGGGATTACAAGCACCGCGCGCAGGTGACCGCGCTGCATCACGAGATCCCGCACGGCAATGTCGCCTGGGAAATCTTCTACCCGGCCGGGCCCTTCGCGCTGCTGCCGCTGCTCGATACGCCGGAAGGGCGGCATCGCTCGGCGCTGGTGTGGACGGTGGCGGAACGGGACGCGGCGGGCTGGACCGGCCTGTCCGACCGCGCTTTCCTCGCCGAAGTGCAATCGCGGGTCGCGGAAATTCTCGGCGCGGTCGAACTCGCCGCGCCGCGCCAGTCGTTTCCGCTTGCCTTCCACCACTCGCGCCGCTTCGTCGATGACCGGCTGGCGCTGATTGGCGACGCCGCGCATGGCATGCATCCGATTGCCGGGCAGGGGCTCAATTTGGGCCTGCGCGATGTCGGGACGCTGGTGGAAGTGCTGAGCGAGGGCATGCGGCTGGGGCTGGAGCCCGGCGATGCGCAATTGCTGGCACGCTATGAGCGCTGGCGCAGCCTCGATGCCTTCTCGGTGATGGCGGCGACCGACAGCATCACCCGGCTGTTCGGCATTCCCGGCCGCCTGCCCTCGGCGATCCGCCGCCTCGGCATGGGCGGGGTGCAGCGGCTGCCCGCACTCAAGCGTTTCTTCATGGACGAGGCGCGCGGGGTCTCGGGGAAAATGCCCGCGCTGTTGCGGGCATAGCCGGGTTCAGTAGTCCGGCGCGCTCGCGACTGGCGCCGGCGCCGGGCTGTCGAGCGGGCTGGGCTGCACGACCGCCGTGCCCCGGTCGTCCTTAAGCAGGCGCGGTTCGAGCAGCGCCGTCGTCTCGATCAGATCGAGCGCGCGTTGCAGCGTGTCGTAGCGCCGCGCTTTTTCGATCCAGGGCTGCGCGCCGGTCGCGCCGGGCAGCAGGCCGATCTCGGTGATCGCCTCGGTTACCTTGCCCGAAGTCAGCATCAGCTTGGCGCGCTGGATGCGGTCTTGCGGTTTGAGGCTGGACTCGGCCTCGTGCCGGATGACGAACAGCCCGGCGAATTCGCGCTTGACCTTGGTCCAGCTGTCTTCCCGCGCCGCCGCGCCAGTCAGTGTCGGCGACAGAGCGTCGAGCTCGCCATAAAGCTGGTCCAGGGTCACCGGATCGCGCGCGGTGTCGATCACCGATTGCACGGCATTGGGCTGGGCATCGGCGAAACGCAGCTTGAGCTGGTCCTCCAGGTAACCCAGCGCCGCGCCGCGGTCGATCGTCCGCCGCGCAGCGAAGGCGATCAGCAGCCCCTCGGCGCGGGTGGCGTTGCCCGATGCGGCCTGGGCCTGCAGATCGAGGCGGCCGAGCCGGTCTTCCAGCAGGGCAAGCCGGGTTTCCATGGCGCCGGTTGCCAGGTTGGGTTGCTGCGAGGGGAATCGGGCATCGCCCGGAGGTAGCGGACTCGCAGGGACGTAGTCCGGGGGAGCAGCCTGAGGCGCCGGCGATGGCGCGGCGATGACCTGCCGGGATGGCGCGCCGGTTCCGGTTCCCAGCAACCCGTCGATGCGCTGCTGGACGGAAGGAAGCTGCCACGCGGCGATCGCCAGCCCCAGCAAGACAACGATCAGCAGCAGCAGGGCCACCAGCAATCGCCGACCGGTGCGGCGCGGCGGTGCGAAGGAATGCGCTGTTTCGAGGGGTTCGTCCTGCATCGGGCCTGTTGGATTATGTCTGTGGTCGGGCGACCGTTTGGCACAACTCCCGCGCCAAGGCCAGCAATGCATGATCGGCGGGATTGGCCGAAGTTGCCACGTCGGCCCAACCCTCGCCAGCCGCCCCGGCAATGCGCGGGCCCAGCGCCGCGAGCGCGATGCGGCGTCGGGGGATGGCGTGCAGGTCGCACTGCGCGGCGAAATGGCGCGCGGCCCCGGCGGAATGGAGCAGGACGACCGTGGGCGCAGCGAGCAGGGCGGTGAGTTGGGCAGGCATCGGCAGCGCTTCGCTGGCATAGACGACGCGCTCGGTCATGGTGACGCCAGGCGGCGGGGTGACAGGCACATTCTCGCGGCCGGCAAGGCGAAGCAGCCGGTTGTGACCCGGCTGAAGCTTGCCGAAAATCGCCTGTAAGCCGCCTTCGCCGGTCGCGGCAACGACCAGTCCCGCAGCCCGCGCCGCTTTGGCGGTGGCCGCGCCGACGGCGTAGGCGGGCAGTCCTTGGTAACCCGCCAGCGCCGTTCGGCCATGCCGCAGGGCATTCGCGCTGCCGATCAAAAGCGCGTCGAAACTGGCGGGATCGGGGGCGTCCCAATCCAGCGGACGAATTGCGAACAGCGGAAAATCATGCACATCCAGCCCCAATTCGCGCGCCGCCGCCGCTGTTGCAGCGCAGCCGGGCTGGGGCCGTATGACGATCAGCGGGATCATGCCGGCGGGGGCCGGCCGGCGAAGTGATCGGCGATAGCTGGAACCGCTCGCGCCAAAAGTTCCGCTGCAAGCTGCGCCGGGCCGCCGCTGTCGCCCGATGCAAAGCGGGCCTCGCCATCGCAGCGCTCCGAGCCATCCGGACTGAACAACGCCGCGAACATGAGCAACGCGCCGCCATCCGCCGTGGTCAGCACGGCAATCGGGCTGTGGCAATTGCCGCCCAGCGCCGCGAGCAATGCGCGTTCGGCCATCACTGCCGCGCGGCTGGGAGCATGGTCGATGGCGGCGAGCAGGGCAACGGTGGCTGCATCACTCTGCCGGCACTCGACAACGATTGCACCTTGCCCGGGGGCGGGGAGCCATTCGTGCGCGGGCAGCGGGTGACCCGTCCCGTTCTCGCCCAGCCGGTTGAGCCCGGCGGCGGCTAGCAATGTCGCATCGGCCTCGCCCGCCGCCAGCTTGGCCAGCCGCGTTGCGACATTGCCGCGAAACGGCACGACCGTGCAGTCTGGCCTCGACATGGAGCAATTGCGCGGCCCGGCGCGGAGCGCTGGTGCCGACGCGGGCGCCATGCGGCAATGCGGAAATGCTGGCCGCGCCGACCAGCACATCGCGCACATCCTCGCGCGGCAGCACGGCGGCGATGGCGATTTCCGGCAGGCGCAGAGTCTCGACATCCTTGGCCGAATGCACCGCGAAGTCGATCTCGCCGGCCAGCAGCCAGGCGTCGAGTTCCTTGGTCCACAGCGCCTTGCCGCCGATCTCGGCGAGCGGGCGATCCTGGATGCGGTCGCCGCTGGCGGTGACCGGGACCAACTCGATGTCCGCAACTGCCAACCCATGCGCCGCCATTAGCCGCGCACGTGCTTCTTCCGCCTGAGCCAGGGCCAGCGGCGAGCGGCGGGTGCCTAATCGCAGGGGACGGTGCAGCATGGTCTGCTTGCCCTAATCGGCAATCTCTTTAAGTGGAAGGCGGATGGCACTGGTTCTGGGTATTGAATTGTCCTGCGACGAAACCGCCGCCGCGCTGGTGACGGATGGGCGCGTCATTATCGCGCAGCGCATCGCCTCGCAGGACGAGGCGCACCGGCCCTATGGCGGCGTCGTTCCGGAAATCGCCGCGCGCGCCCATGCCGAGCTGCTGACTCCGCTGATCGCCGCGACGCTGGACGATGCCGGGCTGAAGCTCGCCGATGTCGATGCGATTGCGGCCACCGCCGGTCCGGGGCTGATCGGCGGGGTGATGGTCGGACTGGTCACGGCCAAGGCGCTGGCGATGGCTTCGGACAAGCCGCTGATCGCGGTCAATCATCTGGAAGGCCATGCCCTCTCGCCGCGGCTGGCGGATCCGTCGCTGGCGTTTCCCTATCTGCTGCTGCTGGTCTCGGGCGGGCATTGCCAGCTGCTGGTGGTGCAAGGCGTGGGCCGCTATCGTCGGCTCGCCACCACGATCGACGATGCGCTGGGCGAGGCTTTCGACAAGACCGCCAAGATCCTCGGCCTCGGCTATCCCGGCGGCCCGGCGGTGGAGCGGCTGGCGGCGGAAGGCGATGCAAGCGCGGTGCCACTGCCGCGCCCGCTGCTGGGCAGCGCCGAGCCGCATTTTTCCTTCGCCGGGCTGAAGAGCGCGGTGATGCGTGCCGAGCAATCCGGTCAGCATCGTAAAGCAGACATCGCCGCCGCCTTCCAGCAAGCCGCCATCGACTGCGTGCTCGACCGCACCCGCCGCGCGCTGGAAAATGCCGGTGCGGTGACGGCCCTGGTCGTCGCCGGCGGGGTGGCCGCGAACCGGGCGATCCGCACCGCGCTGGAAGGCCTTGCTGCCGAACATGGCCTGCCCTTCGCCGCCCCGCCCTTGCCGCTGTGCACCGATAATGCCGCGATGATCGCCTGGGCCGGGATCGAACGGCTGGCGAGCGGCCAGAACGACCTGCTCGATTTCGCCGCCCGTCCGCGCTGGCCGCTGGACGAGAACGCTGCGCCGGTGCGCGGGGCGGGGGTCAAGGCGTGAGTCCGGTCGGGGTCATCGGGGCAGGGGCCTGGGGAACCGCGCTGGCGCAGGCGCTGGCGAGCGACGGCAGCCAGGTGACGATCTGGGCGCGCGAGCCGGAACTGGTCGCGGAAATCAACGTCAGTCAGACGAACAGCCTGTTCCTGCCCAGCGCCACACTCGCTGCGTCTGTGCGCGCGACGGGCGAACTCGGCGACATGGCCAACATGCCGGTGCTGCTCGCCGTCGTCCCAGCTCAATTCCTTGCTGCGGTGCTCTCGGGTCTCCCCGACCAGCCGCGCGATCTCGTGCTTTGCGCCAAGGGGATCGAGGCCGGCACTGGCAGGTTGATGAGCGACGTCGCCGCCGACGCCGCGCCCGGCGCCAGCCTGGCGGTGCTCTCCGGACCGACGTTTGCCCATGAGGTCGCCGCCGGGTTGCCAACAGCGGTAACACTCGCCTGTTCCGGCGGCGAGGCGCAGTGGCAGCGACTATCGCCAATACTCGCCCGCCCGGCGCTGCGGCCTTATTACTCGGACGATGTCATCGGTGCAGAGGTGGGCGGCGCGGTCAAGAATGTGCTCGCCATAGCCTGCGGTGTGGTCGATGGGCTCAAGCTTGGCCAGAATGCACGCGCTGCGCTGATCGCGCGCGGCTATGCCGAGATGTTGCGCTTCGGCCTCGCCAGGGGCGCGCGTGCGGAGACGCTCTCGGGCCTGTGCGGGCTCGGCGATCTGGTGCTGACCTGCTCCTCCACCTCCAGCCGCAACTTCTCGCTGGGCAAGGCGCTGGGCGAGGGGATGAGCGCGTCGGAAGCGCTGTCGGGCAAGAACAGCGTCGCCGAAGGCGCAGCCACTGCGCCGGTGCTTGCCGATCTCGCCGCCCGGGATGGCATTGACATGCCGATCGTCGCGGCGGTGTGCCGCCTGCTCGCCGGCGAAGCGCCCGCCGCTGCTGTGGTCGCCGATCTGCTCGCCCGCCCGCTCAAGGCCGAACAGGGACGCGCGTCTTGACCGAGGCCGAGGCGCGCAGCGACATCGCCGCTATCGCCAAGGGCGGGCGCACCAATCTGCTCGGCTTCCCCCTGCGGCTGATGGCGCGCATCCCGTTCCTGTTCATCGCGGGGAGGCTTTACGGCGAGGAAGCGCTCGGCCGCTTCGCTTCGGCGATGGTGGTGGTCGAACTGGTTGCTCTGCTCAGCACGATGGGATTGAAGCGCGGGCTGGCCCGGCGGCTCTCCGAAGAGGAGCTGCATCCGGCGAATGCCGTGGCCGATGCGCTGCTGCTGTGCCTGATCGCGGCTTGCCTGGGGGCGGGACTGCTGCTGCTGTTCCCGGCGCCGATGTTCCCGAGCGGCCAGTTCTCGTCGTGGGACCTGCTGTTGCCGCTGGCGATCCCGCCGCTGGCGCTGACCGAAATCGCGCTGGCGTCGCTCGCCTATCGTTACGACATCGCCACCACGGTGCGGGCGCGTTCGATCGTCGAGCCGTGGACGCTGTCGATTTCGGCCGGCGTGTTCTGGTTCGTCGCGCCCTCGGGAGGACTGGCGCTGGCCTTCATCCTGTCGACGCTGACCCCGGCGGCGGTGGCGCTGGCGCCGATGCTGCGCAGCTATGGCCTGCCGCGAGACTGGCGCCCGCACCCGCTGCATCTGCTGGGGCTCGCCCGCACCAATCTGCCGCTGGCCATGGCCGAAGCGGTCGAGTGGGGATCGCGGCGGCTGGACATCGCCATCCTCGGCCTGTTCGCCTCGCCGGCGGCGGTGGGCATCTATTACGTCGCGCAGCAGATCGCCAGCCTGCCGCAAAAGCTCAAGACCAGCTTCGAGCCGATCCTGGGCCCGGTCATCACCCGCAGCCTGAAAGACCAGAACTACAAGGCGATCGCCGAGCAGGTGTGCCAGGTCGGCTTCTGGATCGTCGCGGCGCAGGCTGGGATTGCTCTGGCGCTGGGGATTCCGGGCGAGGCAGTGCTCGGCCTGGTCGGCCCGGCATTTGTCGGCGGCACCGGCGCGCTGGCGTTCCTGCTCGCGGCGGAAGTCATCGCCGCCACTGCCGTGGTCAGCGAGGCGGCGCTGATCTATGTCGCGCGGATACAGAACCTGCTGGTCTCGCTGACGACAATAGCTCTGCAGGCGGGGTTGACGGTGGCGGGCATGCTGCTGGTCGATCGTTACGGCTTGGGCGAGCTTTACCGCGCGGCGGCGGCGGCGCTGGCGCTGATGCTGTCGCTGGGGGTCGCCTCGCTGGTCAAGTCGCGGCTGCTGTCGCGCAAGCTGGGCCAGCCGATCAACAACTGGCGCTGGGGCCTGGTCTGGGCGGCGGCCCCTGCGATAGTGGCCGGCTGGGCGGCGACGCAGTATCTGCCGGAATGGGCCGAGCTCGCCTTCGGGGTTCCGGCGATCCTCGCCGCCTATTGCTGGACGATCTGGAACAAGGGCTTCGGCCCCGAAGACCGGGTGTTGTTCCGCCGCAATGTCGGTGCGCCCGGTTAGACACAGGGCTCCAAACCTTTCATCGCCGCTACAGGGCGTTCAGTCGCGGTTCACGGCAATTTGGGCCTCTTCGCAGACCGGAATTCACCGCCGGAAAGAGGGGAAGCGCCATGCACCGCGCGCGTATCGTCACCGCCACCTGTATCGCCGCATCGATCGCCGGATGCACCGCATCGCAGGACCTGGGCCGCACCGCCTCGGGCAGCAAGCAGGAAGCCGAAGGCAAGGACGGCAGCCGCGAAGTCATTGTCACGGCGCAGCGGCGCGATGAGACTTACCGGAATGCGCCAGTTTCGGTCGATAAGAACAGCAGCAATGCAGCAGCGCCCCCTCCCGCCCCGCCACCTCCGCCGGTTTCGGTAGCTCAGTCCGCGCCCTATCCGGCAATGCGCGCCAAGATGGCCGACATGCGCGGCAGGATCGCCGGTGGCTATATCCCGCCGGTCATCGTCCCAACCGATCCCGGCAATGAGCGTTACGACGGCAAGGATGTCAGCCCGGTCCATGACGCGCGCAAAGAGCCGGTTTCCACCTTCTCGGTCGATGTCGATACCGGCGCCTATGCGAATACCCGCCGGTTCCTGACCGCAGGACAGTTGCCGCCCAAGGATGCGGTGCGTTCGGAAGAGCTGATCAACTATTTCCGCTACGATTATGCCCGCCCGGAAAGCCGGGGCACGCCGTTTTCGGTGGCCACCGACGTCGCCGTCACCCCGTGGAACCCGCAGACCAGGCTGCTGCGGATCGGCCTGAAGGGCTACGATCTTCCGCGATCTGCGCGTCCTGCGGCCAATCTGGTGTTCCTCGTCGATGTCTCGGGCTCGATGTCGAGCCAGGACAAGCTTCCCTTGGTCAAGACCGCGCTGGCAGGCCTCGCGGGTGAACTCTCAGCAAGGGACAAGGTGTCGATCGTCGTCTATGCCGGAGCTGCCGGCCTCGTGCTCGAGCCGACCAGCGACGAGCGCAAGATCCGCACCGCGCTCGACCGGCTCAGCGCCGGCGGCTCGACCGCAGGCGGGGCGGGGCTGCAACTCGCCTACCAGATCGCCCGCGACAATTTCATCACGGGCGGGGTTAACCGCGTGCTGCTGGCCACCGACGGCGACTTCAACGTCGGGGTCAGCGACACCAAGTCGCTGATTTCGATGGTCGAGCGCGAGCGCGACAGCGGGGTTACCCTGACCACGCTGGGCTTCGGCGAGGGCAATTACAACGAAGCGATGATGGAGCAGATCGCCAACAAGGGTAACGGCAACTACAGCTATATAGACAGTGCGCTGGAGGCGAAAAAGGTGCTCGGCGACGAGATGGGCTCGACCCTGTTCACCATCGCCAAGGATGTGAAGATCCAGGTCGAGTTCAACCCGGCGCAAGTCAGCCAGTATCGGCTGCTCGGCTACGAGAACCGCGCGCTGCGCGAGGAGGATTTCAACAACGACCGGGTCGATGCCGGCGACATCGGCGCGGGCCATCAGGTGACCGCGATCTACGAGATCGTGCCTGCCGGGGTGAAGGGCTGGAGTGATCCGCGACGCTATGACGATAGCCGTCAACAGGCCGCCGATGGCCGCGCGGGCGAGCTGGCCTTCGTCAAGCTGCGCTACAAGCTGCCCGACGGAAACACCTCGCGGCTGATCGAGCGGCCGGTCTCGGCCAGCCTGATGCGCACCGCAGCGCGGCCCAGCGGCGATTTCGCCTTCGCCACGGCGGTCGCCGCCTTCGGCCAGAAACTGCGCGGCGACACTATGATGAACGGCTTCACTCATGCCCAGATCGTCTCGCTGGCCGGGACGGCAGAAGCGATTACTGGCGGCAGGAATTCGTCCGCCTGGTCGGCCTTGCCGGATCGCTGGCGGGCAATGAGAGAGGCGTTGAGGATGATCGCGAGGGCGGCTAACACCGTGGGGTGAAAAGCCACCGCCTGATCCTCGTCATCGCCGGAGCCATCTCCACTGCGCTGATCGCCGCCGCCTCGGCGATGGCGCCGCTTGCGCAAATGCCTTGGGCCGAGGCGATGGCCTCGCTGCTCGGCACCTATGTGCTAGGACTGGGGCTGGGCTGGCTTGTCTGGCACCGGGGAGCATAGGGGCATGCTGCAAACCATCGAAACCAATTGGCTGGCCTTCACGCTGGCGCTGGTCATCGGCCTGCTGGTTGCCTGGTGGCTGTTCGGCCGGCGCAGCCGCACCCGAGAACGCCACCGCGCGCCCGATGCGCTCGACGAAGGCGCCGCGCCCGCCGCGCGCAACCAGGCGCTGATCGACGCGCCCAGTGCGGTGAGGGCAGCGGCGCTGGCCGATACCGGGCCGGACATCATGGGCGGCATCGGCGAAGTGGTGGCCGCAGCTGCGGCGCGGGAAGTGCGCAATGCAGCGCCCGCCACGCAGGTCTCGGGCGGCGACGATCTTGCCCGCATCAAGGGCGTCGGTCCCAAGCTGGTGACGCTGCTCAGCAAGCTCGGCGTCACCCGCTTTGCCGAAATCGCCGCCTGGAGCGAGGCAGATATCGACCGCATCGACGCCCAGCTCGGCACTTTCGCGGGCCGTATCCGCCGCGACAATTGGGTGGAGCAGTGCCAGTTTCTCGTGGCAGACGACGCGGCGGGCTTCGAAGGCAAGTTCGGGAAGCTTTAGGGATCGGCTCGGCAGCCGCTATTCCTCATCCACCTGATACTCGTACTCCACCGAATACTCCGCCGGCACCGGCATCTTCGCCTGCATGAACGCCAAGGCAATTGCGCGATTGGTGTCGAAGTGGACCTGCCAATAGTGATTGTGGTGGCAGAACGGTCGCACCACCAGCAAGGTGCCGCGTTCGTTGAATTCGAGAATGTCGATCAGCGGTTTGGGCTCGGCGACAAGGTTCGGCACGGCCTGCACCGCCGGGCGTAGCGTGTCGATCGCCTTCAGCGGATCGACGCCATGCGCAATCTGCGCCCGCAGATCGACCGCGCGGTAGGGATAGGTCGAATAATTGGTGATCGTGTCGCCGGCGATCTTGCCGTTGCCGACCACCGTGTAAACGTTTTCCAGCGTCGCGATGGTCGTCGCGAACATGCCGATTTCCCTGATCGTCCCGGACACCCCGGCGGCTTCGACATAGTCGCCGACCTTGAACGGCTTGAACAGGATCAGAAACACCCCCGCCGCAAAGTTCGACAGCATGCCCGACCAGGCCGCGCCGATGGCCAGGCCCATCGCCGCGATCAGCGCGGCGAAGCTGGTGGTCTCGATGCCGAAGACCCCCAGAATGCCGATGATCAGGAAGACATTGAGCGCGATGGCCGTCAGCGAGACGACATAGCGCGCCAGAGTCGGATCGAATTTGCGCCGTTCCAGGGTTGTCCGCAGCACGCCCTCGATCTTGTCGATCACCCAGCGCCCGCCGAAGAACATGATCATCGCCATGCCGAGCGTTTTCGCCATGGCGATGATTTCGGGCAGTGCTGCTGTCAGCCAGGGCGGCATCGGCTATTTCTCCTAGAGTCTTGCAGGAACTCGATCAGGCCGGATGAACGTGAATAGGAGGGCGAGCGCAAGGTGTGAAGCGGCCATTGGACGTGAAATCATGGTTAAAAAGCGGACGTTGCATCCAGAAATGCAATCTCGCAGAATGCCGAGTTGAGGGAGAAGCCTCATGCGCATTCATTCGATATCGTCTGTCGTGCTCGTTGCGCTGCTCACCGGCTGCGCGACCACGCCACCGGTCACCGGCGATGCAAGAATGTGCGCGTTCAAGCAGCAGGCGCTGATCGTCCACGATCCACGCGGTTCGTCGGGCGTGTCGCGGCCGGCAGATGCCGGTGCCGCCGTGCCGGGTCCCAGCCTGATCCTCTCGGGCGGCAGCCAGAACGGCGCCTTCGGCGCGGGATTCCTCAAGCGCTGGGCCGAGCTCTCGCCGGGCGGCAGATTGCCCGAATTCGAGCTGGTGACCGGCATCAGCACCGGCGCCATCCTGTCGACCTGGGCGTTCATCGGCGAGCCGGAAACGGTCGCGGCGGAATACCGGATCAACCATGAAAAGCAGCTGCTCAATGTCTACCGGAAGCCCTCGAAGAACGGCAAGATTGGCTTTGCCGCCGCACTCACCCTGATTCGCAAGAACAGCCTCGCCGACCTCGAGCCGCTGCGCAAACGGCTGCGCGATGTGATCGATTTCGACACGCTGGCCAAGGTCGCGCGGCAGCCGGGCCGCCTGAAAATCGCCGCTGTGGAGATCGATACCGGCAACGCCATCCTGTTCGACATGAAGGACATGGCGGCCAGGGCGACAAGCTTTGCCGCCACCTCCGCCGAGTTCGAACATTACCGCGATTGCTATGCCGATGCGGTGCTGGCCTCGTCCTCGGTGCCGCTGGCGGCGAAGCCGGTGTTCATCGACAACCGCATGTATATCGACGGCGGCGCGCGCTACGGGGTGTTCGTCGATTATCTGAGCAATGCCGCCCCGCCGCCGCCCGAAAGCGGCGGCGGGGCAGCGGGGGACCCGATCGTGCCGCCTTCGTCCGCGGCGGAACCGGCGGCCGACAGGCCCGATGCACCGCGGCTGTTCATCCTGATCAACGGCACCCAATGGGTGAAGGCGGACTGCGGCAAAATCGACGCCAGCCTGTGCGGCAACGAGCTGGATTTCGTCCCCGACCCGGTCGAGAACCGCAAGGGCGCGCGCAAGCCATGGGATATCGCCGGGCTTGCGTTCCGTTCCAACGACATCCTGATCAACCAGGTCTATCGCCTGTCAGCGGCGCGGGTGCAGGCCCAGTATCAGCTGAAATATCCCCGCCACGCCTATCGCCAGCACTTCTACTTCTCGCGGATGCACCGCACCGACCTGTGGCATGAGGACAAGTTTTCTTTCGAAGGGAAATCGTGCAGGCAATGGCACGATGCCGACAAGGCCAAGCTCCGCCCGCTGGAATTCTACCCCAATTACATGCGCTGCCTGCAAGCCTATGGCGCCAACCAGGCCGAGGAATTGAAGTGGTATCTGCAGGATGCAGAATCGAATTTCGAGAACTATCAGGCGCTGTGATTCAGACCCCGCTGTTGCCCAGCCCGGCCGCGTGCTTCGCCGCGACAAAGCCCCAGGTGAAGCTCGGACCGATCGAGCAGCCCGCCCCGGGATAGGCCCGGCCCATGACGCCCGCCGTCGTGGTGCCGGTCGCATAGAGTCCCTCGATCACCGTCCGGTCGGGCTTCATCACCCGCGCGTTTGAATCGCAGACTACGCCGCCATAAGTCCCGACGTCGCCTGGCACGATCTGGACAGCGTAGAACGGTCCTTCCTCGACCGTGCCCAGCGTATCGTTCGGGCGGTGGGTGAAGTCGCCGAGGAAGCGGTCGTAGGCGCTGTCGCCGCGGCCGAATTCCGCGTCCTTGCCGGCCCGGGCAAACAAGTTGAATTTTTCGGCGGTGGCGGTGAGGTTGCCGGCAGGTATCCCGCAGGCTGCCGCCAGTTCTTCCAGCGTGTCGCCCTTGTAAAGGAATTTGCTCTCGTACCAGACCTTCGGCTTGGCGCTGCCGGGCATGGTCTCGCACAGCATGTAGCGGCGCATGAACTGGCTGTCGACGATCAGCCAGCTGGGTACGGCGGGCGCGGTCTTGTGGCGCTCCAGCTGGTTCTGGCAGAACAGCATATAACTGCCGCCCTCGTTCATGTAGCGCACCCCGGTCTGATCGACCAGGAAGGCGTGCGGCTTGCAGATTTGCGTCTGCATGCCGGCAGGTTCCGGGTCGGTCGGCGGCAGCGCCATCTGGTTGCCGACGAATTCGTCCATATGCGCCATCCAGGCGCCGTGCCGCATCATTTCCTGGTGCATGTCGCCGGTGTCGCCGGGCGCAGTGTGCGACCATTCGGTGCGGGTGTGCGGAATATATTCATCGCGCATCGCCTGGTTGCGGGCGAAACCGCCCGCGTTGAGCAGCACGCCAAGGTTCGCTCCGATCCGCCAGGGCTTGCCGTCTCGTTCGGTCAGAATGCCGACGCAGCGATTGCCTTCGACGATCACCTCCTTGACTGGCGAGTTGAGCCGCAGATCGACCCCCTCGCGCACCGCTGCTTGCAGCATCCGCGATTGCAGCGCAGCCCCGGCGGTGACCCAGTGCTTTCCGGTGATTTTCGCCAGGATCGTCCGCCCGACGACCTTCAGCGCTTGCCAGCGCGCCTTCCACGAGACGCGGATCAGCGGCAGGCTCATCGCCTCGACGATCGGCGCGGCCATCTGGAACTTGTTGGGGCGCAGCCTGTCCTTCCATTCGCCGAGCTGGTTGATGTCGAACAGATCGGCCAGCACGGTGCGGCCTTCCTCCGAAGCGCCGGGAGAGTTGGTGTAATAGTCCGGCCAATAGGGCGCGCGGTTGAACTGGATGCCCTTGCCGATCAGGAATTCCAGCATCTCGGGGGCTTCGCGCAGATAGGTGTGGCGGCGTTCCCTGGTCGCGCCGGGTGTGTCCTCGCGGTCGCCGACGACATTGTCGAGATAGCTCGCTGCCTTCTCGAAGCTGTCCTCCACCCCGTCGCGCTTCATGAAGCGGTTGTTGGGGATCCACATCACCCCGCCGGCCCGCGCGGTCGATCCGCCGAGCAGATCGGTCTTTTCCAGCACCACCACCGATTTTCCCGCCTGGCGCATCACCAGCCCGGCGCACATCGATCCGCCGCCGCTGCCGACCACCACGAAATCGAAGGTCTCGTCGAACGCCGCCATTTGGCTTCTCCCATCTGTTTCTTTGCTGCGCGCACAATGGCATGACACACCGGCAGGGCAAGATGATTCAGGAGGTAAGGGATGCACTCGGCGAAAGGGACGATAGTGGCACTATCCTCATAAGTCCGGCGCGCCGCCTGCCGGCTTGGCACTCCCCGCCCGCGAGTGCCGAAGTCTCTGCAATGTTTGGTAAATCTTCGGGGTGTAGATTGACGTCACGGGCAGCATCGGAAAGGCTGTCCATCGGGAGAAGCCTGCAAGGCGAAGGAACGGCAACAGGAAAGGGGCTCGCACCCTGATGGAACGTGACTTTGTTAAGCAGCTCCAGGGCTACAGCCTGGCCACGGTGGAAATCCACTATTACATGCCCGATCACCCGTCGCTGCTGCAGCAGTTCGTCTGGCAACACTACGACATGGCGCCCGGTTTCCCGGCGCTGGCGCGGTTTCTCGATTATTGGCGGCGCGAGATCGAGGCGCCGATCCATTCGGTCCGAGTGGCGCATCAGCAGCTGATCGGGCCGGCGGAGTGGCGCGCGGTCGACGGGGTGATCACGCTGCACTGAACCGAGGGCACTGAACTGGGGACACCCTACGCGAGCGTTCCAGTAAGGCGTCAGCGCCAGCGGAATAGCGACAGGAACGGCCGCTTGGGCTCTTCCATCGGCATTATCGGGCCGTGCATGTGATAGCGCAGCGATGCGTCGCGGTGCGGACGCGGTTGTGTCCAGCTGTCGGGATTGCTGCTTCTGAAACGCATGGCAGACATAGAAACCTCCTGGTTACCGGGTCCCGACCGCTTGCGAGGTACATTGCCCCGCAGTCTGATTTGCGACCCCCGCAAGCGGAGGGTTGGTAGGAGCCTGCCATGAAGCCTGGCCGGACGCGCCGCAAGCGCTCCGCAAGCCGCGTCCGCGAACGGGACGAAGCGGCGTCGAAAGATTAACGGGCCTGGTGAAGCCGCTTCAATGCCAGCGGAACAGCGCGAGAAAACCGCGCGGCTTGCCTTCCATCGGCTGGATCGGGCCGTGTTTCATATAGCGCAGCGAGGCGTCGTGCCAGGGACGGGGCTTGGTCCAGGGATCGGGGTTGCTGCTGTTGAAGCGCATGGCAGACATGGGACACCTCCAGGTGACATTCCCGCCAGCCTGCGAGGTGCATTGCCCCGCAATTATTGCGCGACCCCTCGCAAGCGGAGGGACGTGAGGCGATCAATCTACCACTTTGGTTGTATTTCGCAAGTGAGTCGGCGGGGCTGTTGATAACTGGCGGCCGAGAGACGCGGCGCCCATCCTTTGCCCCGCGCCGCGCGGGATTCCGTCGCAGCCGGGATGTCGCCTGGCTTTACACCTGCGCTGCAATCGGTTGGCAGCATCTTGGCGCGCTGATAATATGCGCATTCGATGCCGCCCGATCGGAGAGTGTCCATGCGTTGCTTGCTAACCTCGTTGCCTGTGCTCGCCGCACTCGCGCTGTCGGCCTGCGGCTCCGAACCCGGCGTCGAGGCCAAGAACGAAAGCGTCGAATCGGTGGCGAACAAGGTCGCGGCGAGCGGGATGAACCCGCGTCCTGGCCGCTGGCAGGCGACCCTCAAGATCGACAGCATGGAAATGGCCGGCATGCCCGCAGCAGCGAAACAGGCGATGAACAAGTCGCTCGGCTCGGCGCAGAACTATTTCACCTGCCTGACCCCCGAACAGGCGAACCAGCCCAATGCCGAATTCTTCCAGAAGACCGCGAAAAACTGCAAATACGAGCGTTTCGCCATGGCCGATGGCAAAATAGACGCGGCGATGATCTGCGATGCCGGGGGCAACGCCACCAGGATGACAATGCTGGGCAGCTATTCCGGCGACATATACGACCTCAAAGTGACCTCGCAGGCCGAGATGCAGAAGGGCATGCCGATGACCATGGCGATGTCGATCACCTCGCGCCGGGTTGGCGAATGCAATGGGACCGAAAACTCATGAGCACGGTGACCATCGAGAACATCAAGCCGCACATCGGCGGCATCGTCCATATCGACCGGGCGCAACTCTGCGACGCCGAAACCGTCGCGGCCTGCCGCGAGGCGCTGGAAGACCGGGGCGTGCTGGTGTTCCCGCAAGTCCATCTGACCGATGCCGAGCAGCTTGCCTTCACCGACAAGTTCGGCGAGCGGGTCAGTTTCACCCGGCGGGTGCCGGGCGGCGAGGGCGACGGCGATAATCTCTACAAGATCACGCTGGACAAAGAGGTGAACTTCGAGCCCGAATATGTGCTCGGCACCTGGTTCTGGCACATGGACGGGGTGACCATCGACCAGCCGCTGCCCAAGGCGACGATGCTGTCGGCCCGCAAGCTCTCGCCAACCGGCGGGCAGACCGAATTCGCCAGCACTTTCGCGGCCTGGGAGCAGCTGCCCGAAGCGACCAAGCGCGCAATCGAGGGCCTGAAGGTGATCCACCGGATGGAAGCCAGCATGCGGCCGGTGTTCAAGGAGATGAGCGACGAGCAGCTCGCCCGCTATCGCGACATGGCGACGGTCATGCTGCATCCGCTGGTCTGGTCTCAGAGCGACGGCCGCAAGTCGCTGGTGCTCGGGACTCACGCCGACGAGGTTCAAGGCCAGACGATTTCGGCGGGCCGCTCGCTGATTGCGCGGCTGATGGAATGGGCGGCGCAGCCTGATTTCACCTACAGCCACGATTGGCAGCCGGGCGATTTCGTCGTCTGGAACAATTGCGGGGTGATGCACCGGGTGGTGCCTTATGACGAGGATTGCGGCAGGCTGATGCATCGCACCACGATCATGGGCAGCGAGCGGCTCGGCTATCCGCTGGAAGCGGTTCAGGCTGCGTAGAGATTTATGGCGTTAGAATTGGATCGATGAGCAAGATCGAAGACCTTCGCGGAGCGGCCCTGGCGGCAGGCGGCGAGTTCTGGCGCGAAGCCAATCAGCGCACGCAGGTGGCCCGCGACGAACTCGCCCGCCGCACTGCGCTGGCCCGCCAGCCGCAGCCCCAGGGAATCAGCGCGCCGCCGCTGCGGTTGCTGCTGGGAGAGCTCGGCATTCTCGGCCGCCGCCGCCAGGGCAGCCTTGCCGGACATACCGCCAGCGCGCCGCAACCGGTGATGCTGCTGCCCGGCTTCGGCGCGCATCCCGTCCGCATGCGCCGGATGCAGCGCGCGCTGGATGCCGCCGGGCACAGCGCGCATGAATGGGGCCTCGGCTTCAACCTTGGCCCGACTCCGGCGAATTTCGCCTTCCTGTTGGGCCGGGTGAGTTCGCTTGCCCGCGAGCATGGCGAACCGGTGGCGCTGGTCGGCTGGAGCCTGGGCGGGTTGTTCGCCCGCGAGATCGCCCGCCGCCAGCCCGAGGCCGTGCGCAAGGTCATCACGCTCGGCACGCCCTTCTCCGGCGACCCGCACGCCAACAACGCCTGGCGCGCCTATCAGTTCGTCACCGGCCATCCGGTCGATGCGCCGCCGATCGAGTGCGACTTTGCCGCCAAGCCGCCGGTTCCGACCATCGCGCTGTGGAGTCCCAAGGACGGCGTCATCGCCCCGCGCGCCGCTTGCGGCTGGCCGCACGAGCGCGACCGGGCGGTGGCGATGCGCTGCAACCACCTCGCCTTCGCCAGCGATTCCGCGACGATCATGGAAGTGCTGCGCCAGCTCGACCACGACGATTGATTTCCCGGCGATAAGCGTCAGGATGCTCCCGCAAACGATACTGCGGGAGAGAGCAATGCTGGAAATCTGGCGCTCGGGCGGATCGAACACCGGTGCGACCTTTGAGGAGGCACGCCGAGTCGAGGCCGAGGGCTGGGACGGGCAGATGTTCATGTGCTCGCAGAACCTCAGCGCCGATCCCTATGTGCAGATGGGTGTGTGGGCGACCGCGACCGAACAGCTCAAGCTGTCGACCGGGGTGACCAATCCTTTCACCCGCAATCTGGCGGTGACCGCCGGCGCGGCGGCGACGGTGCAGGCGGTGTCGGGCGGGCGCGCGGTGCTGGGGATCGGGCGCGGGGATTCGGCGCTGGCCTATCTCGGCCACGCGCCGGTGGGCACCAAGGGCTTCGAGACCTCGCTGAAGCACCTGCAGACGCTGCTCGGCGGCGGCGAGATACCCTTTGCCGAATTCGGCTCCTCGGGCGATGCGCCGGATATCCGCGCGCTGTCGCTCGGCGGCAGGCCAGAAGGCGTGAAGCTGCGCTGGTTGAACCCGGATATGCCCAAGGTGCCGCTCGATGTCGCTGCCACCGGGCCAAAGGTCATCGCCATGTCCGCCCGCATCGCCGAGCGAGTGACTTTCAGCGTCGGGGCGGAGCCCGACCGGATGGAATGGGCGCTGGCGACGGCGCGGGCGGCCCAGGGCGAACGCAGCGTCTCTTATGGCGCGCAGCTGGTGGTGGTCTGCCACCCGGATATGGACACCGCAATGGCGACCGCGATGCACATGGCCCCGCCGCTCGCCCGCTTCCAGGTGATCGAGGGCAAGCAGGCCGGCCCGGCGGACCAGGCGATGAGCGAGAACCTGCAGGCGATCAAAAGCGGCTACGACATGACCAGGCACGGCGTCCACGATGCCAGGGACCGCATCGTCGGCGGCGGGCTGACGCCTGACTTCGTGCGCAACTTCGCCGTGGTTGGCTCGCCCGATGCGGTGACCGGGCGGCTGCTGGGTTTGCGCAAGATGGGGCTCGAGCGCTTCGTCGTAGTCGGGCCGGGGTTTTACCCCGCGAGCTGGGGCGAGGCGGCGGGGCTGTTCGCCAGGGAAGTGATCCCGGCGCTTAAGGCGGCCGCATGACGGACCCGCCGCTAACCGCGCTGGGCGAGTGGAAGCGGCACTGGCCGCTGGCTCTTTCGGCGACTGCCGGCTTCACCTTCGGCCCGGTCGCGACTTATTCGCTCGGGCTGTTCATGGAGCCGCTGGAACAGGAATTCGGCTGGCAGCGCGCCGAGATTTCCTCGGGGCTGATCGTCATTTCGATCTTCGCGATCCTGTTCACCGCTCCGGTCGGGGCACTGATCGACCGCTTCGGCGCGCGCAGGAACGCCATTCCGGGGATCATGCTCTGCATGGTCGCGCTTGGCGCGCTGAGCATGGCGAATGGATCGCTGACGCAATGGATGGCGCTGTGGATCGTCCTCGCCGTGGCCTCGCTGTTCATCAAGACGACGGTGTGGTGCTCGGCTGTATCCAAGGCGTTTTCGGCCAGCCGGGGGCTGGCGCTGGGGGTGGTGCTGTGCGGATCGGGGCTGTCGCAATCGCTGGCGCCGATTGTCGCGCAGCAGCTGATCGACGGTTTTGGCTGGCGGCAGGCCTACCAGATGCTGGCGCTGGGCTGGGGCGGGCTGGTGCTGGTGCTGCTGCTGCTGTTCTTCCGCGATGCCGGCGGCGCCAGCGCCCCGGCGAAGCCGGGCGAGGCCGATCCGCCTGCCGCGCTGCCTGGCTACAGCTTTCGCGAGGCGATGCGCACCCGCCCGATCTTGCGGATTTGCGGCGCGGTGCTGATCGGCTCGGCGATCTCGGTCGGCATCGCGGTCCACCTCGTGCCGATCATCGTCGATACCGGCCTGTCACGCGGCCAGGCAGCGGGCATCGCCGGGCTGGCGGGGCTTTCGGCGATCGCCGGCAAGCTGCTCACCGGCGTCCTGCTTGACCGGTTCCGCGGCAGCCTGATTCCCTTCGCCAGCTTTTCGCTGCCCGCCATCGGCATGGCGATGCTGCTACTGCCCGCGTCCGGCATCTGGCTGACCGGGCTGGCGGTGATGATCCTGGGCTTCGCCGCCGGATCGACCACACAGTCGCAGGCCTATCTGATCACGCGTTATGCAGGGCTGCGCAGCTATGGCGCAGTGCTGGGCATCGCTTCCAGCATCATCGGCCTGACCCTGGGCTTCGGTCCGTGGTTCGCGGGCAGAGTGTTCGACGTCACCGGCAGCTACAGCCTGGTGCTGATGCTGGGTGTGCCGTTCACACTGGCGGCGGGGGCGCTGCTGATCGGGCTGGGGCCCTATCCGGTGTTCGGGGACGGCGACGAAGCCAAGCTGTTCGACTGAACACCCTGGCTGCGTTCACACCCCCTGCGGCGCGGCCCCCGGTCCGGTGAACCGCTTGCCCGTCTTGGGGATCGACGAGCCGCGGACCGGGGTTGGCGCGGCGGGGCCCTTGGGTACATCGGGCCGGTCGATCTTGCCGGTCTCCATCAGTTCCTTGATCTCCTCGCCGTTGAGCGTCTCATATTCAAGAAGGGCTTCCGCCAGCAGGTGCAGCTTCTTGGCGTTGGTCTTGAGGATCTTGGTCGCCCGGGCGTGAGCGCCGTCGATCAGCCCTCTGATTTCGCTGTCGATCAGCTTGCTGGTCTCGTCCGACATCAGCACCCGCTGGTTGGCGCCATAGCCGAGATAGCCCTCGCCCTGCTCCTCGTATTGCAGCGGGCCGAGCTTGTCCGACATGCCCCATTTGGTCACCATGTTGCGCGCCAAGCTGGTGGCGTATTGAATGTCCGACGAAGCGCCCGAGGATACCTTGTCGTGGCCGAAGATCAGCTCTTCCGCCACCCGGCCGCCCATGCTGACCGAGAGGTTGGCGTGCATCTTGTCGCGGTGATAGGAATACATGTCGCGCTCGGGCAGGCGCATGACCATGCCCAGCGCGCGGCCGCGCGGGATGATCGTCGCCTTGTGGATCGGATCCGACGCCGCCTCGTTGACCGAGACGATGGCGTGGCCGGCCTCGTGATAGGCGGTCATCTTCTTCTCGTCCTCGGTCATCACCATGGCTGCGGCGCTCGGCGCCCATCATCACCTTGTCCTTGGCGTCCTCGAACTCCTGCATCGCGACCAGGCGCTTGTTGCGCCGCGCGGCGAGCAGCGCGGCCTCGTTGACCAGATTGGCGAGATCCGCGCCAGAGAACCCCGGGGTGCCGCGCGCGATGGTGCGGGGCAGGACGTCGGGGGCGAGCGGAACCTTCTTCATGTGGACCGCGAGGATCTTCTCGCGTCCGTCGATATCGGGGATCGGCACGACCACTTGCCGGTCGAACCGGCCCGGGCGCAGCAGCGCCGGATCGAGCACATCGGGGCGGTTGGTCGCGGCGATGATGATGATGCCTTCGTTGGCCTCGAACCCGTCCATCTCGACCAGCAGCTGGTTGAGCGTCTGCTCGCGCTCGTCGTTGCGAATTGCCGAGGCCATGGCCGCGATGGCGACCGACCGCGTCGATTTCGTCGATGAAGACGATGCAGGGCGCGTTCTTCTTGGCCTGTTCGAACATGTCGCGCACCCGGCTGGCGCCGACGCCGACGAACATTTCGACGAAGTCCGAGCCGGAAATGGTGAAGAACGGCACGCCCGCCTCGCCGGCGATGGCGCGGGCCAGCAGGGTCTTGCCGGTGCCGGGCGAGCCGACCAGCAGCGCGCCCTTGGGAATCTGCCCGCCGAGCTTGGAGAAGCGGTGCGGATCGCGCAGAAACTCGACGATTTCCTCCAGTTCCTCGCGCGCCTCGTCGATGCCGGCGACGTCGTTGAACGTCACCCGGCCCTGCCGTTCGGTCAGCAGCTTGGCTTTGCTCTTGCCGAAGCCCATCGCCCCCGACCCGCCGCCCTTCTGCACCTGGCGCAGCGCGAAGAAGGCGACGCCCAGGATCAGCATGAACGGCAGCGCCTGAACCAGGATGTAGAGCAGCAGATTGGGTTCTTCCGGCGCGCGGCCGGCATATTTGACGCCGTTCTGCTGCAGCAGCGGCTGCAGCGTCGTGTCATTGGGCACCGGCACGGTGGTGAAGGTTTCCCCGTTCTTGTAGCGCCCGCTGATCCGTTCCTCGCCGACCTGGACCTCGGACACGGTGCCCTCGGCCACCTTGGCGCGGAAGTCGGAATAGCGGATGGCCGATGCGGCGGTTTCGCCGCGCGCGCCGAACAGCGAGACCGCCATCAGCAGCGCGAGGAAGATGCCTCCCCACACCAGCAGGCTCTTGAGCCAGGGATTGCCGTTCTGCTGCGGGTCTTCGTTCATGCGCGGGCACCAACCTTTCGGAAGCCTATGTAAGCGCCAAGGGCTGAATGGCAAGTTAGCGGATTGCGGCGGCGATCATGCGTTGCCTTGCCGGGTCGATGCGATAGGCTGAAGGGCAAGGAGGGCGGCGCGGCATGTGGCATGACGAGGCCGATCGGCGATTTGCCCTTCGGCTGGGCGCGATCGCGCTTGGCCGGATTGACGCTGCGGCTCGCCATGCGGCTGGCGGTGGGCGCCGAGCACTATTGGAGCAATGGCTATGCGATTGTATGCGAGCCTGGCGCAGGGGCTTGCCGATGGTCATGGCTATGCCTTTCCGGGCGGGCCGCCGACGGCGTTCCGCGTGCCGTTCTATCCGCTGTTCATCGCCAGCATAACCGGAGGTGCCGGCAATGCCTGGCTGCTTATCGTGGCACAGGCGCTCCTGTCGGCAGGCACCGCAGTGCTGGCCGGGCTGATCGCCCGGCGGATGGGCGGCGATGCTGCCGGGCTGCTGGCGGCGGCGCTGCTGGCGGCCTGGCCCTATTCGGCCTGGCATGATGTCTCGCTGCAGGAGACCGGCCTGCTGGCCTTCCTTGCCGCGCTGGCGAGCTGGCTGCTGCTGGTGCTGCGCGACAGGCGCGGGACCGGCGTGGCGCTGGCGGCCGGAGCCTTGCTCGGCCTGGCGCAGTGCTGACCCGGGCGGCGCTTGGCTCCCTTCGCTGTCTGCGCGCTGCTCTGGCTGCTGCTCCCCGATGCGTGGAAACACCGCGCG
This sequence comes from uncultured Alphaproteobacteria bacterium, assembly GCA_963779195.1. Lineage (GTDB taxonomy): Bacteria > Pseudomonadota > Alphaproteobacteria > Sphingomonadales > Sphingomonadaceae > Novosphingobium. The sequence continues at coordinate 699,029 of CAVZWZ010000002.1, read as the reverse complement.
GACCGCCGACTGGCCAGCGCGGCGATGGCGGCTGCGGCGATGCTGCTGGTGCTGTCGCCGTGGCTGCAGCATGTCCACCGGGTGACCGGGCGCTATGACCTCGCCACCGAAAGCGGCTATCTGCTGTTCGTCGGCAACCACCCGCTGACCTTCAGCGTCTATCCCGAAGGCAGCATCGACCGCAGCCGCGACGTCATCTTCGCCGCCGAAACGCAGCACGATCGCGCTGCGCTGGAACGGCTGGGCATCTGACGAAGCCGCCGTCAGCGACTGGTTCCGCGCCCGCGCCCTGCAAGCCATCGCCGCCGATCCCGGCGCTTTCGTCTCGCGCGCGGCTGGGAAACTGTGGGCGGCTTTCGGCCCGCTGCCCAGCCCGCGCCATGGCACCTTCGCCAACCTCGGCTTATGCCGCCGGCTGGGTGCCGTTCTTCGGCCTGGCGCTGGCGGGCATGTGGCTGCGGCGGCGGCGATGGCGCGAGGACGGGCTGCTCATCTCCATTTCGCGACATTCGCGGCGGTCACGGCGGTGTTCTGGGCGCATACCGCGCACCGCTCCTACCTCGATCCCTATGTCGCGGCATTCGCCGCGGTGGCTCTGGCGGCGATGCTGCCCGCGCGGATCAAGGCGGCGCTGGGCGGGTGACAAGGCCCCGCCCGGTCTGCTAGCCAGCCAGAAAATGGAGAGGAAAATCATGGGCATCAGACGCATCGTCATGGTCAAGCGAAAGGTTGGCCTCACCCCCGAGGAATTCCGCGCCGGCTACGAAGGCAGCCATTCGCGCATCGCGGTCGAGCTGTTCGGCCATTTGTGGACGTCTTACCGCCGCAATTACCTGACTGCTGGTTACGCCTTTGAATCCGGCGGCAACGCGGCGGGCCCGGCCGAGATCGGCTTCGACGCGGTCTCCGAATTCATCCTGCGCGACGAGCAAGCCGCTGCCGAAATGGGCCGGATCAGCATGCAGCATATCGAGCGGATCAAGGAAGACGAAGCGCGGTGGTTCGATCAGACGCGCTGCTTTGTCGTGGCCTGCGAAACGATCGAGGAGCCGGGGCTGGGCTGATCCTCTCCCGCAGGCACTGTTGCTGCGGCGCTACAGCTTGCGAAAAGCTGCACAATGATCCGATAGCGGTGCATTGCGCTGGCGGAATCCGCCGCTATGGTGAGCCGTGAAATGAAGGGGAGTAACTTTCGGGTTTGCCGCAGGGTGTAACGCGCATCGAGCGATGCCGGACCCCGCGCGGTCGCGCAGCATTCAGTGCAGCATTGGTGCAGCATCGCCGCAGCATTTTCCGCAGCATCGGCATCGCGAGGCCCGCCCGCTGGAAATTATCGCAAACCGGTTCGACTTAGGGAGGAAAATATGAAAACGAATATGCAGCTACGCAAGGGCCTGTTCGCCTCAACCGCGCTGATCGCCGTGGCGGCCTTGCCCGCCCAGGCCCTGGCCCAGAACGCCGACGACAACGGCGGGCTAGAGGAAATCATCGTCACCGCTCAGAAGCGCGAGCAGAGCGTGCAGGACGTGCCGATCGCGGTGACTGCGGTTACCGAGGCGAGCCTGCAGGCCAACCGCATATATACTGTCAACGACCTTTCCGCCATCGCGCCTGGCCTAACCGTCAAGCCTTCTGCCGGCGGCATCCAGACGCCAAGCTTCACCATGCGCGGACAGGTCAGCTTCGGTGTCGTCGCCGGTTCGGACAAGCAGGTGTCGGTCTATCTCGACGGTGTCTACATCTCCAGCCCGCGCGGCTCGATCTTCGATCTGCCCGACATCCAGCGGCTGGAAGTGCTCCGCGGCCCGCAGGGCACGCTATTCGGACGCAACGCTACGGCTGGCGCTGTCAGCATCACCACCCGCGACCCTTCCGGCGATGCCCGCCTACGGGTCGAAGGGACTTACGGCAACTATGACCAGTACCGTGTCCGGGCGACGGTCGAGACGCCCGAATTCGGACCGTTCAGCGCGCTGTTCAGCTACGTTCGCAACTACCGTCGCGGCGAAATCGAGAACGCTGCAGCCGGAACAGTGTGGGACCGCACGAATTCGCCTTCGCCGTTTGGCAAGGGCACTTCTCCCCGCTGGCTCGGCACGGTAATTCGCACTCCTATTTCGCGGCTTTGAAGTTCCAGCCTAGCGACAGCTTCAAGATGGTCTACAAGTTCGACCGCAACGACGATTCAGGAACGCCGGAAGGCACCGCGATCCAGGCCTGGAACAAGAATCTGACCCGAAGCGCAGTCACGGATGGTATCCTTGCAGCGATCCAGTCGAGCCAGAATCTCTATCTGGCGCCCGATGGAAAGCGGCCCGACATTGTCACCAATGGCTGGGTGCTTCCCCGTCAGCAGCGCGTGCAGGGCCACAGTCTGACGGCGACCTGGCAGGCTACAGACAATATAACGGTCAAGAACATTGCGGCCTACCGCAAGGCAACCGTGTTCGCCCCTTCCGCAATCGACGGAGTAAGCAATCTGCAAGTGACCCCGGCGGTCGCGAGAGCCTATGGTACATTGTTCGCAGTCAGCACGCCAAGCGCTCTTGGCGGATTCGCGGAAAACCCGCTTGCGTTCTTCAGTCTGCCGGTGGCGAACCAGAACGCAATTTCCGACGCGTTCGGTGCTTCCACGCTTGGCAAGCGGCTGCTGATTGTCGCCTCGCAGGCTTCGTCGATCGCCAAGCAATATAGTGATGAAATCATCGTGAACTATTCATCCGAAAAACTCCAGGCAACTCTTGGCGGCATCTGGTTCCATTCGAACGACGAATCCGGCGGTCCGATCGGCATCCAGAACACCTTTGCCTTCCGCTTCGGTCTCGGAACGCTGATCCCGCAGACCGGTATCCTGCCGATCGGCAACGAAGGCCGCAGTTTCAATAAAGCGACCTCGCTTGCTGCTTATCTCCAGCTTGAATACAAAATCACGCCGGAACTGGAAATTGTCGGGGGCGCGCGCATCACCCACGACAAGAAGACCAGCTTGTTCCGCTGGGACAACAATGGCTCGCCCCGGCCGCTCGTGCCCGGATCGTTTTCCAAGACGAAGCCAAACTTCCTGATCGGGCTGAACTACAAACCTAACGACGATATCCTGCTCTATGGCAAGTATTCGACCAGCTTCGTCTCGGGTGGTCAGGTTGCGGGGATCGCTTACGATCCTGAGACCGCAAGTTCGTTCGAAGTAGGTCTCAAGGCGGACCTCCTGGACCGTAAGCTGAGGGCCAACCTCGCACTGTTCCACGTTGACTATAACCATTTCCAGTCACCGCAGGGCACCTCGAATGGCCCGTCGGGTCAGCTTGCGATTTCCCTGCTAACGCCACAGTTCGGCTTGGCGGAGGCCACGGCACTCGCCAGCGCCTTGAGTACCTTTGTTGTCGACCAGGGCAAGATTCGCGCCAAAGGGTTCGAGCTGGAACTGACGGCGGCTCCGACCCAGGGTCTGACAATGGGTACCGGCATCGGCTATACCGACGTCAGCTACCCGTTTGTCTCGCCAGTCGTGCTTTCAGCCAACCTCGGCAGGCTCGACGTCACAGCGAGGCCCAAGTGGACCGTTTCGCTGTTCGGCGCGTATGAAACCCAGCCATTGTGGAACGAAGCGACCTTACAATTCCGGATGGACGGACAATACCGCTCAGCCATCAAATACTTCGCCAATCCGGTTCAAACGCTTTACCCGGATGGCAGCAATTCCGCGATCATCAATGGCACCAAAGGATTCATGCTGGTGAATGGCCGGGTTGCCCTGCGCCATCTGAAAATCGGCGGTGCTGATGCCGAATTGGCTTTCTGGGGCAAGAATATCACCAATCGCAAGGATTCGATCTTCGCGCTTGATGCGAGCTATTCGACCTCGCTCAATTACGTTGCGCCGCGCACTTTTGGCGTCGATCTCAACGTCGATTTCTGAGGTTACGCACAACACACCACCCAGCGCCCGGGCCTCACCGCCCGGGCGTTGCCGTTTCAGTCGGGCATTACCACCCCGGCGGCCCCAGGCAGCAGAACTTGCCGCTCTGCTTCGCACGGGCGCGCAGCTCCGGCGGCAGGTTGCGGCAGCCCAGCACTGCCCCCTCCGACCCCACCGATTTGAGATAGGCGACCGGATCGGTAATGCTGCCGTTCCACACCGTGATCACCCCCAGGTAATGCTGCGGTCGGTAGCTGCGCATGAAGGCGAAAGTAGGTGACATCGTCGATCAGCAGGCCGCGCGGGCGCTTGTCCGGCGCGATCCCGCACAGCTTCGCCGCGCCCAGGATCTGCGGCTCGAGAGTGCTGTAGCCGGTCACCGGGATCGAAAACTCCTGCCGGGCGATAGTGCCGCTCTGAGCGGCGGCCTCGTGGAACGAAGGGCCGAAGATCGCGGCGATGCGGAAGGGACTGGCGATGCCCGCCAACGCCAGCGGCGCCGCCAGCCAGCGCAGCCGCTTCAGCCCGGTGTCGCCCAGCCGCAGCGAGGCCAGGGCGATCACCGTCAGCAGTGCGGAGAGAAACAGGACGAAAGTGGCGTCATAGACGTTCTTGTTGGTCTGACTGAAGGCCCAGACCATGATCGTGCCGAACAGCACCACCGCCAGCGCAAAGCGCGCATCGAAGCGGCGTTCGCGCAGGCGGTTGCGCGCGGCGAGCACGATGCAGACCACTGCGGCATAGAGGCAGGCCAGCCAGAACGAAGCGGCGGCGAGGCGCCACAGCTTCAATTCCTGCCCGGTCACCAGGTCCGATGGAACCCAATCGGACATGGGATTTGGCAGCGGCGCGGCCATATTGGCATAGATCATCAGATTGGCGTTCTCGCCCAGTTGCCCAGCCATGCTGCGGAAGTCCCCGCCGGCCAGCACGATCGCCGCCAGGTTCTGCATGTTGAGCTTTTCGGCCAGCACAGGATCGCCCGGGCACTGAAAGCGGCTCACCCAATAGTGCGTCGCCAGCGCCGCCGCGATCAGCAGCAGAGCAGCGGCGACCGCACGCGGGACCAGCGTCTGCCTGCCGCTGCCGCAGAACAGCAGGCACAGCAGAAATGCCGGTGCAAGCGCAACCCCCTTGAGGTGATAGCTGAGCGCGATGCAGCCCAGCAGCAGGACCAGCATCGAGCGGACCCAGGCCTGCCTGACTGCGGCGGCGTCGGTCGCATCGCGCTTGCCGAGGGCGAGTAAGATCGCTGCGGTCAGCGCAATCAGCACAGGCTGCTCTGGCCGGCTCCACACCAGCAGCAGCGGCATCATGCCGAAGCCCAGCAGGCCAAAGGCGATGCAGTTCAGCAGCACGCGTTCATTCGCGCTGGCCGCGACGCGCTTGATCAGTACGAAGACCTGCCCGGCCAGGATCAAGGCATAGCCCACCCCCGATAGCCGCACATAGAAGGGATCGGCGAACAGGCTGTTGAGGATGGCCGAAAAGTGCCGCACCGGCATCATGAACAGCGGCGGCACCGCCAGCGAGCCAGGGCCGCAAATGTCGCTCAGCATCTTGTCGACACCGTCGAAACCGGCGCGCTCCTGAAACCGCCAGGTGATCTCGTCGCTGTAGACCGGCAGGAACATGCCGCCGAGCAGCGCGAGGACGAATACCGCGATGACCGCGTGCTGCAGGGTTCTCAATGCGGGCATGAACGGCCATCTCCCCCGGGCGCGCGGCAATGGCGCGAAGGGTTAGACAGATGCGGGGCGGAAGGCAACGCGCGGGCATCTCCGCGCCGTTGCCTCGGCTATCCCCGCACCAGCTCGTAATCCCCGGCATCGTCCACCCGCGCCTGCCAGCCGGGATAGACCACGATCGTCGTGAAGGTCTCCTCGACGATAGCCGGACCCGCCACTTCGCTGCCCGGCGCCAGCTCCGCGCCGAGATAGACCGGCGTCTCGGCAAAGCCCTGCCCCAGGTTGGCCCGCCGGGTCTTGGCTGGCTTGGCCGGCGAAGCCTTGGCGGTGAACCCGCCCCTGGCCGAGGGCGAAGGGGTGGCGACATGGGTCGCGAGGCGCACGCCGGTCACCTCGGGCACCTCGTGTTCGCGGATGTGGTTGTATTCCTCCATGTGGCGCTGGTTGAACAGCGCGATCGCCCGCGCGCCCAGGGTTTCGTCGATGAACGAGAGCTCGTGCAGTTTCGCGTTCGTCCGCACATTAAAGGTCAGCGCGAAGTTCTGGCCGGGATAGCGCATGTTGAGCTGGTAATCCGCCAGCACCTCGTCCGGCTTGAACCTTGCGTCGGTGAAATATTTCTCGGCGCGGTTCGACAAGTCCTCCCACAGCCGTCGCAGCTTCGCCAGGTCGAGTTCGGTCGCCTTGGCGATGATCGAGCGTTCTTCGTCGATCATCGGATTGGCGATCAGCGTGCCCAGCGCCGAGAAAGTCGGCGATGCCTTGGGCACCAGCACTTTGGCAATGCCCAGGTCTTCGGCCTGGATCGCCGCAAACGCCGGGCCGTTGCCGCCATAGGCGAGCATGACCAGATCTTTGGGATCGATGCCCTTGCCCGCCGTGGTGCGGCGCACGCCCTGGCTCATATTGGCGTTGACCACCCGCCAGGCATCGAAGGCGGCCTGTTCGGCGCTGGTTCCCATTTCCTGGCCAATCGCGGCGAAGGCTTCTTCGATGCCGTCGCGCTTCAAGCGAAAGCTTCCGCCGGCAAAGCCCTCGTCGGTCGAGAGGATGCCGAGCATGACCAGCGCGTCGGTCACTGTCGGCTGGGTGCCGCCGCGCCCGTATGCCATCGGCCCGGGCACCGAACCGGCGCTCTTTGGGCCGACCTGCAACTGGCCGTTGTTGACATGCACGATCGAGCCGCCGCCCGCACCCAGCGTCTCGACCTTCACCATCGGCACCCCGATGATATAGCGGTGGTGCATGTTCCACCCTGCCTCAGCCGGGGCCTGGCCGCCGATCACTACCGACATGTCGTAGCTGGTGCCGCCCATATCGACGCAGAGCAGATCCGGGTGGCCCTTGGCGCTGCCGGTATGCGCCGAGCCGATGACGCCTCCCGCCGGTCCGGATGCCAGCACCCGGATCGGTGCGCCGTCGATATATTCCTTGGTCATCACTCCGCCGCTGGCTTGCATCACCATCAGCTGGTTGGTGTAGCCGCCTTCGCGCAGCCGGGTGACGAGCCGTTCGAGGTAGGAGGTCACGCGCGGGCCGACATAGGCGTTGACCACGGTAGTACTGGTGCGGTCGTATTCGGGCGCGCGCGGCAAGACTTCGTGGCCGGTGGAGATATGCGCATTCTGCATTTCCTGCGCGACGATCGCCTTGACCCGCTTTTCGTGATCCGAATTGACGAAGGAGAACAGCAGCGAGATCGCGACGGATTCGACGCCTTGGAGGCGCAGCTTGCGGCAGGCCTCGCGCACCGCCGCTTCATCGAGCGGCTTGTGGACGGTGCCGTCGTGCAGAATGCGTTCGGGCACGGTCAGGCGGCGGCGGCGCGGGACGATCTGCTTGGGCGGCTCCAGCCGCACGTCCCAGATGTCTTCCTTGAAGCCGCGGCGGTATTCCAGCTCGTCACGAAAGCCTTCGGTGGTGATGAGGCCAGTGAGCGCGCCGTTCATCTCGATCAGCGTGTTGTCGGCAACCGTGGTGCCGTGGACGATGGCGTCGCATTGGGCGAGGAAGGCCTCGGGCGAAAGGCCCTCGATTTCGGCGAGCCTGGCGAGGCCTTCCATCACGCCGGTCGAGCGGTCTTCCGGGGTCGAGAGGTTCTTGTGGAGGATGACTTCGTTGCCCTTCAGCAGCGCGAAGTCGGTAAAGGTGCCGCCGATGTCGATGCCAACGCGATAGGTCATGCTTGTCCTCAATCCCTTAAAAGCCCCTCCCCTTCAGGGGAGGGGTTGGGGTGGGGTTTGTCGGCATATCGCAACACCGCGCAATTGCGACAGCCCCCACCCCCGGCCCCTCCCCTGAAGGGGAGGGGAGATATTACTCCGCCGCCTCGCGCAGCAGATCATCGACCCCCAGCTGCTTGCGCAGCGTCTCGGTGCCGTCCCAGTCCACCGCGAGGTCGTAATTCGCCAGAGTGCCCGTCAGCACCACGCCATATTTGTCGCGGGCGGCCCTCTCGCTGACATACTCGTCGAGCACATCCTCCTTCACCGCCTCGGGGTCGCGCAGCAGCGCGAAACCGAAGCCCGCGCCGCCGCCGTGCTGATAGGCAATCACCGCGCCCGCCGGCAGCATCGCCTGCGCGGTATGCTCGATCTTGCGCTCGTTGGCCGAGCCGACCTCGAAGTGGTTGCTGTAAGGAATTGCATCGTCGCCGCCGCACATGCCGCTGAGCGGATGATCGGCCGAGACCATCCAGGCCATTGCTGTGGTCGGCCCGAGCACCTGCTTGACATTGAGGCTGCCCGGTGCGCCGCGCCACTGGCCCGCGCCGCCGGCATCGGTGGTCATTTCGCGGCTGATGTTGAGGATCGGAAAGCGGCTTTCGGCGTCTTCCGCTTCGGACAGGATCAGGCTGCCCAGGCTGTTGGGGCACGAGCCCCAGCCGTCGATGCCCTGGATAGCCGAGACGTCCATCGAACGGCAGTCGACCCCCTGGTCCATCCACATCCCCGCCTCGTTGAAACCGATCACGGCGTTGGGCATGCCGATCTTGTAAAGCTGCGGTTGCGAGCGTTCGGGCACGACTGCGCTCAGCGCGATACACACCGCCTCGGTGATCTCGCAGGCCGGGTGGAAGCTGCCCAGCGCGGCGGGTTTGTTGGGCGGCGGCTGGGCGATGCAGCCTTCGGGAATGACGATCTCGACCGCGTTGAAATAGCCCTCGTTCTTGACGATTGCCGGGTCCATCGCCGCGACCAGCTGGCACATCACATAGGAACGGCTGTTGGCGAAGGTGTTCCACACGCCGACCAGGTCCTGGCGGTCGTCGGTGCCGGTGAGATCGACGGTCAACTGGTCACCGGCAATCGTGCAGGTGACATGGACCTTGATATCCTTGGTGCCTGCCGTGTCGTGATCGATCAGCACGGTGGCCTCGTAAGCGCCATCGGGCCACTTGCCGACTTCCTCGCGCACACGCTTTTCGGTGTGCTCGATCGAATGGTTGATCGCCGCCTTGATCGTCTCCGAGCCCCATTTGCGGATCAGCCCTTCCAGCATCTTCACCGCATATTGCACCCCGCCGATCATCGCCGCGATGTCGCCGGAGAAAGTGGCGAAGCGGTTGTTGCGGATGACCATGTCGAAAGTATCGCGGCGCAATTCGCCGCGGTGGACCAGCTTGAGACAGGGCAGCACCAGCCCCTCGGTGAAGATATCGACGGCATCGAGGCTGAAGCCGCCGGCATCTTTGCCGCCGGTATCGCCCTGATGGGCTTGCAGGGTCTGGATGCAGATCAGCTCGCCCGTGTCGTCATAGACGGGGCCATAGACGCAGTAGTCTGGCAAGTGCCCGCCGCCGTGATCGGGATCGTTGCCGACGAAGACATCGCCGGGACCCCAATCATAGCGCTCCTGGTTCATCAGGCCCCAGCGGGTCTCCATCTGGTTGACAAAGGTCAGCTGCGGCGTGCCGACCGCGCCCATCGCCAGGCCGGCCATGCGCATCGACGATGGCGGCGTTGCGCTCGTTCGAGCTGTTGATGATCGGCGAGCTGGCCGCGCGGCCAAGGAAGGTCGCACTCTCGAAACACACCGTCTCGAAGGCGCCGCGGATGATGTCGGCGGTAACGGAATCGATCGTCGCCGTCGTCGGCAACGGATCGCGCCGGGCGGCAAGCTTGCGGTTGAGTTCGAAGGACATCGCGACCGTTCCTCTCCAAAGACTTCCGCTATCCGGCACATTCCGGAATTCCGGCTTAGGCTAGCACACGGACATGGCGCTCGACAAACCATGCGGCAAGCCATGCAGTTGGCGAAGCGGCGCAGCGCGTGCATAGCTTGCCGCAGTGCGGAACCGGCGGAGTTGCAGGCGAGTGAATAGCGCAGGCGGAGCAATCCACCCGGTCTATGCGGGCATGGAAACGACCGTGTTCGAGGCAATGTCGGGCCTCGCCCGCGAACTGGGCGCGATCAACCTGGGGCAGGGCTATCCGGAAGATATCTTTGAGGGTGGGCAGGGTCCGCCCGAACTGCTCGAGGCGGCGGCGCGGGCGCTGCGGGAAAAGTCGAACCAGTATCCGCCGGGGGCGGGGTTGCCCGAGCTGCGCGATGCGGTGTGCCACTTCTACCGGCGGCGGCAGGGGCTGGATCTGGCGCGCGAGCAGGTGATCGTCACGTCGGGCGCGACCGAAGCGATAGCGGACACGGTGCTGGCGCTGGTGCGGCCCGGCGACGAGGTCATCCTGTTCCAGCCGGCCTACGACGCCTATGCGCCGATGGTGCGCCGCGCGGGCGGGGTGCCGGTGTCGGTTGCGCTGCGTCCGCCGGACTGGCGCTACCTGGCCGCAGAGCTCGCTGGTGCGATCACCCCGCGCACACGGGCGCTGCTGTTCAACGATCCGCTCAATCCGGCGGGAACTGCGGCGAGCGTGGCGGAACTGGCGATGATCGCCAAGGCCTGCGTCGCCCACGATCTCATGGCGATCAGCGACGAGGTGTGGGAGGACGTGCGCTTCGACGGCGCGGCGCACCGCTCGCTGATGGGTTTCCCCGGGATGGCGGGCCGCACGGTCAAGATTGGCTCGGCGGGAAAAATATTCGGGCTGACCGGCTGGAAGACCGGCTGGATGATTGCCGCGCCGGAACTCGCGGCGGGGCTCGCGCGGGCGCATCAGTTCGTCACCTACACCACTCCGCCGGCGATGCAGTGGGCGGTGGCGGAAGGTCTGGCGTTGCCAGATGCCTGGTTCGCCGCGCGCGACGCGGGCTGGGCGGCATCGCGCGCGCGGCTGCGGGCGGGGCTGGAGAGTGCGGGTTATGCCGTGCTGCCCAGTGCGGCGACGTGGTTCCTCTGCGTGGACCTCAAGGCCTCGGGCATTGCGCTGGACGACCGCGCGTTCAGCGAGCGCGCCATTCGCGAGGCTGGCGTCGCCTCGATACCGGTATCCGCGCTGTTCGAGGGAGACGCGCCGAGGCACATCGTGCGGTTCTGCTTCACCAAGCCCGACGCGATGCTGGACGAGGCGGCGGTGAGGTTGGCGGCGTTCCGGCGCGGGTTGGCCTGACCTTACGCCAGCGCCGCATCGATATCGGCCTCGCTGTGCCGCTCTGCGATACCCCCCCAATCGCCGCCGCGGTTGACGATTTCGCCGCGGCGCACGCCTTTCCTCGCGCCAACCTCCTCGACCCAGCGCGCGACATGTGTGTAGCTAGCGGTGTCGAGGAACTTGGAGCCACCATAGGCGTCGCCCCGGATGAAATAGTTGAGCCAGCCGTAATTGGCGATGTCGGCCACAGTGTATTGCTTGCCGCAGAAATAGCGGTTGTCCGCCAGATGCCGGTCGGCGACGTCGAGGATGCGTTTGGCTTCCATGGCATAGCGGTTGATTGCATATTCGAGCTTGACCGGGGCGTAGCCATAAAAATGGCCAAAGCCGCCGCCCAGCATCGGTGCGGAGGCCATTTGCCAGAACAGCCAGGAGAAGCACTCCGCCCTCGCCGCGCCCTCGGTGGGCAGGAACGCCCCGAACTTCTCGGCAAGATGGACCAGGATCGCTGCCGATTCGAACACCCTTACCGGCTTCTTGCCCGAGCGATCGAGCAGCGCCGGGATCTTCGAATTGGGATTGACCGCAACGAAGCCAGAGCCGAACTGGTCCCGGCTCATGATATTGATCATCCATGCGTCGTATTCCGCGCCCTTGTGCCCGGCGGCGAGCAGTTCCTCGAACATGATCGTCACTTTTTGCCCGTTGGGCGAACCCAGCGAATAGAGCTGGAAGGGATGCTTGCCGCGCGGCAGTTTGCTCTCGTGCGTCGCGCCCGAAACCGGGCGGTTCATGCCGCCGAAGGGAGCGTTCTTGTCCTTCTTCCACCTCCAGACCTTGGGCGGCTTGTAATCCGAGAGTTTCTTCTTGTCCTTGTCCTTGCCCATCGCCGCATCCTCCATTCGTCCGAAACACTATGCCGGGACGCGACGCCGATTGACAAGCCAGTGCTTCGGCGGTGCAATGCGGTCAAACAGTTTCGCGGGAGAGTAGCGATGAATGCCCAGTTCCAACATGTCCCCGAGCCGCGCGAGGTGCGCAGCAACCAGCAAGTGCCGACCGTGCGGGGGCAATATCACACCTTCACCCTGATTCCGCATATGGAGCACCATACCCGCTGGTTCGATGCCGGGCCGGTCAGCATCGGGGTGGAGGCGCGTGCGCTGGGGGATTCGCCCGACAATATGGTGCGCGGGCCCAGCATCCATGTGTTCAATGCCCGGCGCGACACTGAGTATCTTCGCTTCGATGTGTTCGGATCGGTGCTGCATTATCACTATGTCCACGCGGACTGCGACGCCAACACGCTGTGGGGCTACGATCCCGACGTCAACGGCCCGATGATTCCATGGGCGGTCAATGCGCTGCACGACCGGCTGCCGACCCTGCTGCGCAATGCCGGGGCGGCGCAGCTGGCGAAAGAAGTCGAACAATCCGGCTGGGACACGTCGGTGCTCGACGACGTCGCCCGCGCCGCCACCGAGGCGCTCGCCCCCAGCGACGACGATATGGTGCGCGCCAAGGAAGGCATGGACTGGATGTACGCCTGGAAGGCGGTCCACCCGCAGTTCAACACGCTCGACGAGCAGGATTACTGACCGCCGGAGCGATCGAGGAATTATTTCATCGCATATTGCCCGGGCTCGGCGCGGAAATTATCCCGCGCGAAGGCCTTGGCGGCGGTGCTGGTCTTGAACAGCTCGTCCTGCAGATGCGCGGTGACGATGGGATAGCCCTGCGAATTATAGCGGGTGTCGCGCACGGTCAGGCGAAAATTGCCTTCGCCGTCCTTGTTGATCAGGAAAGGGCGGATTGCTCCATCGGACATGTCATGCTCCTAGGCTTGCGGGAAGGACGGAGCCTGCGCTCTGCCAATGTGGATTCGAATTTCTTCAGGATTTGCGGTTCTTGCGCGCTGCATAGCGGGCATCGCGGGCGGCCTTGCGTTCGGCCTCGCTCATTTTCTGCGCTTCTTCAGCGGCAAGTGCAGCGGCTTCGGCTGCCGCCTCGGCTTCGATTGCCGCCGCCTTGGCGGCTGCTTCGGCGGCCTGCTTGGCCTCTAGCCTGGCTGCCTGCCTGGCGGCGGCCTCGGCTTCCTTGGCCTGCTGCTTGGCGGCCCGGCGGGCCAGTTCTTCCGCATCGGGAGCGGGGCGGTTGCGCAGCTTCTCCAGCGCTTTTTCCCTGGCGCGCTGGGCGGCGGCGACGCGCTCCTGAAAGCCCGGTTCCTTGTAACCCTTCATGTAATCGTCTCGGCTCCAATCTGGTTTGGAAGGTAAGCCGGACGAGGCGCTTCAACAAGCGCCTCGTCCGGAAGCTCATCAGGCTGCCTGAAGATTGACAGCCGAGGTCTTGCCACGGTTGTCGGTCTCAAGGTCATAGGAGACGCGCTGGTCCTGCGTCAGCGTGCCCATGCCGGCGCGCTCGACGGCCGAGATATGCACGAAGGCATCGCCGCCGCCGCCTTCGGGGGCGATAAAGCCGTAACCCTTGGCTTCGTTGAAGAATTTTACTGTTCCGGTGATCATCTGGATATCCTTATCCGAGTTGTTAGCGGGCAGCCGCAGAAGTTGCGGATCCCGGCCGTGTGAAGCGATTTGGGGACAAAGGATGCAGCCGGAGCCGCCGATCATCCGTCGAATGCGACGTTAGCGAAGCGGCGCTTAGCACAGTTTACCGGGCGACGGTGAAAAATCTCGCCTCCCGCCCTGGCGGCAGTCAATTGCGGCTCATGCTGCAATGCGGCGAACGGAGGCCGGCCCGTAAAATTTCTGTCGCAATCGGCCCCTAAATGCCCGACGCAAGGTCTTGCCGCGCAACTGATTCGCGCTGGTGCGGGCCGATCGGATCAAGCAAGCTGTAACAGACGAACAGGGGTCGAAAACATGCGTAAGGGTTTTCTGGCGGGGCTGGCGCTCAGCGCTGCAGCAATTTCTCTGACCACTTCGCTGGCCGCGCCGGCGGCGGCGCAGGAGACAACCTCGACGATCCGCGGCACGGTGACCGCCGGCGGCGCACCGGTCACGGGGGCGCAGGTCGATATTCTCAATACCTCGACCGGGGGGAAACACACGGCGACCACCACCGCCAGCGGCGCCTTCTCCGTTTCGGGGCTGCGTTCGGGCGATAGCTATACGGTTACGGTGACGGCCGAAGGGCGCCCGTCGGCGCAGGTGACCGACATCGTCACCGTGGTGACGCAGTCCTATGAGCTGCCGATCGAGCTGGAGGGCGGAGAGGCAGGCGGCGAAATCGTGGTCTCGGCTAACCGCCTGAAAGGCGCGGGCTCGGTATCGCAGGGTCCGGCGACGGTGCTGGGTGTCGAACAGATCGCCGATATCGCCAGCGTCAACCGAGACATTCGCGACCTTTCCCGCCGCGATCCCTTTGCCCGGCTCGACGAATCCCCCACCACCCGGACCATTTCCTTCGCCGGGCAAAACCCGCGCTACAACAAGTTCTCGGTCGATGGCGTGCCGATCACCGACAGTTTTGGCCTTGGCGGCGACGGCCTGCCCAGCCGCCGCTCGCCGATCCCGTTCGATGCCATCGGCCAGTTCCAGGCCAAAGTCGCGCCGTTCGATGTGCGCGAGGGCAATTTCCAAGGCGGCTCGATCAACATCGTACTGCGATCGGGCAAGAACGATTGGCAGGGCACGGGCTTCTTCGCCTATTCGGCGGACGAGCTGACCGGCAAGGAAACTAAGGCCGGGCCGGGCGTGCCGACCGGCAGGGTAACTCTGCCGAATTTCACCTACAAGAATTACGGCGCGCAAATCTCCGGCCCGATCATCAAGGACAGATTGTTCTTCATGGTCGCCGCAGAGCGCGTGCGCGCCAGCCAGCCGATCCCCGAAGGACCGGGCGACAACAACGCCGGCATTGCCATCCCGACGCTGACCATGGCGCAAGTCGATCAGGTGACCTCCATCGCCAAGTCGCGCTATAGCTACGACACTGGCGGCATCGTCAACACAAATGGCGACAGCGACGACCGGCTGGTAGCCAAGCTCGACTTCAATGTTTCGGATACTCAGCGCCTGTCGGCGACTTACACTTACGCCAAGGATGCGATCACCCTTGGCCAGAACAATTTTACCACCGTGCCTTTTGGCCTCGGCCTCGCGTCCAACGCCTATGTGCAGAGCAACCGGCTGCACACTGGCGTCGTCCAGCTCAATTCCGACTGGACCGACACGTTTTCGACCGAAGTGCGCGGCTTCTACAAGAACTATGTTCGAGGGCAAGATCCGCTGCTCGGCCGGGGTTTCGCGCAAATGCAGATTTGCACTGCCCCCACCTCTGACCGCACCGTGGCGGGCGCAGCGGCAACCGCCAGCATCAACTGCCCGGCGACCAATGCGATTGTCACCTTCGGCCCTGAAGTCTCACGCCAGACCAACGCGCTGCGCGTGCGCACCTATGGCGGGCTGGTGCAGGGCCAGCTCAAGCTCGGCGAGCATGAAGTCAAGGCCTTCTTCGAATTCCAGGACGTCAAGACATTCAACTCGTTCCTGCAGCGCTCATCGGGCGACTACTACTTCGATTCCATCGCCGACTTCACCGCCGGTACCGCCCAGCGGTTCCGTTATGGCAATGCCATTCCAACGCTGGTGCCCGACAACGCGGCTGCAAACTTCCGCTACCAGGGCCTCACTCTCGGTATCCAGGACAATTGGCGGGTGAGCGATACGCTGACTGTCAATGTCGGCGGCCGCTATGACTGGTACGCCGGCAGCAGCCGCGCCACGCTCAATCCCAACTTTGTCACCCGCTACGGCTTCGATAACAACAAGTTCGTCGATGGTCTCGGCGTGTTTCAGCCGCGCTTCGGCTTCACCTGGAAGCCGACTTCCGAGCTGACCCTGCGTGGCGGCGCAGGTGTCTTTGCTGGCGGCACACCAGACGTTTACGTCTCGAACAGCTTCGCCAATACCGGGGTGCTGACCAACACCATCGATGTGTCGCAGGCGAACAACGGCAACTATTCGGGCAGCGGCGCCGACAACACCAGCGGCGCGGCGATCCTGACCAATGTCGGCGGCACGGCGATCCCGGGGGCAGCCAACACGCTGATCCGCAATGCCTCGGTCAGCGCCAATTCGCCGACCAATGCGCTGGCGAAGGATTTCAAGCTGCCTTCGCAGTGGCGCATGACGCTGTCGGCGGACTGGACGCCTGAGCAACTGGGCTTCCTCGGTTCGGGCTGGGAACTTGGCGCCGATCTGCTCTATTCAAGGGTGCGCAAGCAGGTGTTCTTCACCGATCTGCGGGTGCAGGCCAATGGTCTGCTCACCCCCGATGGCCGCGCCCGCTACTCGCCGATCACCGGTTTTGGCGACAACAACTCCGATATCATCCTGACCAACTCCGATCAGGGCCGCTCGATCGTCGCCGTTGCCCGCGCCCGCAAGCGCTTCGATTTCGGCCTGGAGACGGGCGTCAGCTACATTTACCAGGACATCAAGGACCGCAACCCGGCCACGTCCTCCACCGCAGGATCGAACTATGCGGCCGGCGTCTCGCTCGACGCGAACGGACCGGCCTATGGCATCGCCAACGACCAGGTGGCGCATGCGATCAAGTTCGATTTCACCTTCAAGCGCGCCTTCTTCGGAGACTACAAGACCACGCTGGCGCTTTTCGGCGAAAGCCGCGCCGGGCACCCCTTCAGCTACACCTTCCGCGACACCGCGACCCGCTCCACCGTCTTCGGCACCATCGGCACCAACACCCGCTATCTGCTCTACGTGCCCACCGGCATCAACGACCCAAAGGTTTCCTTCGCCAATACCAACGACGCGGCGCTGTTCGACGCGTTTGTCGAAACCAGCGGCCTGGGCAAATTCCGCGGTCAGATCGCCCCGCGCAACGCCTTCCGCTCGGCCTGGGTGACGAAATTCGACCTGCATCTTTCGCAGGAATTGCCGACGGGTGTCGGCGACAGCCGCTTCACCCTGTTCATGGATATCGAGAATTTCACCAATCTGCTCAACAAGAACTGGGGTCAGACCCGCGAATACGCCTTCCCCTACACGATCGCCCCGGTGACGGTGCAGTGTCTGACTGGCGAGTCGGTACCGGTCAATTGCCGG
This sequence comes from uncultured Alphaproteobacteria bacterium, assembly GCA_963779195.1. Lineage (GTDB taxonomy): Bacteria > Pseudomonadota > Alphaproteobacteria > Sphingomonadales > Sphingomonadaceae > Novosphingobium. The sequence goes on along the minus strand of CAVZWZ010000002.1, from coordinate 681,841 downwards.
ATCACCAAACGCCAGCAGGTGGCACCTGGGCGCCGCTGCGACCAACGCGGGTCAGGCCTGCGCGCAATACCGCTATGCCGCCAACCAGACCCAAGTGGTCAATGGCGTAACGCAGTTCGTCGCCCCGTCAGACACGATCTATTCGCGCCAATCTCTCTACACGATCCGCATCGGCGCGCGGATCAGCTTCTGATCGGGGTGGGCGGCGATCAGGCGTTGGGGGCGAGCGGGAAGAAGCTCGTCCCCAGCCCCTGGAAGGTCCGCTTCGCGAATTTCCAGCCGTCCGCCGTGCGCACCAGTTCGTCAGCATAGATGCCGAAATATTCGAAGCCCTCCGGCCTTCCCCGCGCTCTTGCCGGCTTCGCGGATGCCGGAGCGGGCGGTGGCCTTGGCGCCGTTCAGCGCGATGACGGCGGGGGCATTGTGCTGGAGGACGTAGTCCATCGTCGCAATGAAATCCGTCAGCGCTGCGCGGATCGCGGCGTGGCCGGTGAAACTGAGGCCGAGGTGCGGGATGTCCCAGCTGGCGTCCGGCAAATAGAGCGCCAGCACCTCGTCCCAGGCCCCGGTGCTGCAAGCCAGACTGTAGCGGCTGATCGCTTGCTGGATGGCGTGAGCGTCTTGCAGGGCGGCGTCCATGTGCGGGGTCCTCTCGTGGCGGTTGGCGGCAGGGTGCGCGGTGGTCGCGGAGAGTCAAGCCTGGCTTTACAGGGCTCCCGCCCCGCAGCATCCTTCGACGGAGATCATAATGGGAGAGACCACATGCCCAGCCCAATAGAAACCGTCGCCACCTTCCTTGCCCAATGGGACCGGCCCGGCGGCCTCGCCGATGCGATCCGGCGCACTTTCACGCCCGATACGGTCTGGGAGAACGTCGGCATGTCGAAGACCACCGGCGTGGAACCGGCGATGGCGGTGCTGGCCGGCTTCGGTCAGGACGCCGATAGTCTGATCATGCGGGTCGAAACCCTGTCGATCGCAGCGCAAGGCGGGATGGTTCTCACCGAACGGATCGACCACATCCTCGATGCGGCGGGCAAATCGGTGATCGCCTTCCCGGTAATGGGCATCTTCGAAGTGGCGGACGGCAAGATCCTCGCCTGGCGCGACTATTTCGACAGCGCGGGGTTTGCCCAGCAGTGGCAAGGGATGCCGGAGGAATAGGGAGCCCTTGCCCGATAGCACCGCCTGCGGCGGCCCGCGCCGTGCCCGCGAACGCAAGTCGCCATGCGCCTGGCATGCGGCATCATGGATCGTCGATCGCAGAACATGCTGGCTGGGGCGGCAGGATTCGGCCAACATTGGTACTGCATTGAAATTGTTATTTTGATTGGCCTGATTCAAATCCGCCTACCGACGCTCCTACCATCATAGTTTTCATATTGGGTCGGTCGATAGGTCGTGAGGGCAGCCCGATGTGTTCATCAACGACGATGACCGGCCCAAAGACCGAGTTTCCCGGGCACCCTGGCGGGGTCGGATTGGTCGAGATAGCGATCTGTCATCGATCCCATGCATAATCGTGATTTGAGATGTCTTCCAGAGATGTCGATGATGCCAATGCGGTCCGGTCATGTCGGTTGGGCCTGTCCAAGGATAACAAGGCAATGGCAACTCTCACTTTCATCGAAACCGCGCGGCATTGCGCGGCCCTGCTCGCAACTTGCATGGCTGGAACATTGTTTCACGCGCCTGCGGCAGTTGCCAAACCTGTCGCCAGTGTCGCATCGGCATCGGCCGCTGCATTTCGCGCCGAAGGTGTCGTGCGGCTGCGGAGCAATCATGATGTCAGGACGACCGTCGAGCGGGTGAAGGCCGCTGTCGCCGCGAAAGGCATTCGATTCTTCGACGAAATCGACCAGGCCCAGCTTGGTGCGGGCGCAAACCTCGCGATCCGCCCCTCGACACTGGTGCTATTCGGCAATCCGCCGCTAGGCGTGCAGTTCCTCCAGTCCAACCCCTATGCCGGTCTCGACTGGCCGGTGCGGATGCTGGTGGTTGAGGAAGCTGACGGCAGCGTCTGGCTGGCGTGGAGCGATTTCGCCTATATCGCCCGCCGCTATGGCATCGCCGACAAGGCCGCCCAGTTCAAGATGGCGAGCGAAGTCGCCGGATCGATCGCCGCCGAAGCAGCGAACTGAGGCCGGCATGGCTTCGATCCCCCTGGTCAGCCCCGCTTTCGTCTTGGCCCTGATCTGCGCCGCGCTGATGGGTTACGCTATCCAGCGCGGTGCGACCTGCATGGTCCTTGCGGTGGAGGAGGTTGTCGCCGAACGGCGGTTCAACCGGCTTGCGGCGATGCTGGAGGCAGGGCTGTGGGTCGCCGGCGGCCTCATCGCGGCGAGGCTGTTTGGCCATTTGCCGATGACTCCGGACAATTATGCAATTGGACCCGCGACGGTGCTTGGCGGCGCAGTGCTGGGGCTTGGCGCCGTGATCAACCGCTCATGCGTGTTCGGGTCAATCGCCAAGCTCGGATCGGGCAAGTGGGCCTATCTGTTTACCCCGGCTGGATTTTTCCTGGGCTGCCTGCTGACAGGCCCGCTTGTCCAGCCTCCCATCAAGACCGCTGCATCCTCGCCGCTGTTCGGCGCGGTGACGGCCTTCGTCCTGCCTCTGGCGGTCTATGCGCTGTGGCGCGGCCGGGGAGCAATTCGCGCCGTGCGGCAAGGGCAATTTGCCGAGCATATCTGGGCGCCGCATCAGGCGACCATGCTGATCGGCCTGGCATTCGTGCTGATGATGCTGACCGTCGGCAACTGGGCCTATACCCAACTGCTCGCCGAACTTGCCCTTGGCAAGGCATCGGACCTTGTCGTCAAGCTGACGCTGTTCGCCGGGCTGCTGGGCGGCGCGATTGCGGGCGGGTGGAGCGCCAGGCTGATCGAACCAGCCGTTCCCGCGTTGCGCGATGTTGCCCGCTGCCTGATCGGCGGCATGTTGATGGGCATGGGCAGCCTGATGATCCCGGGCAGCAATGACGGGCTGATCCTGATCGGCCTGCCGCTGATTTTGCCATACGCCTGGATTGCGCTGGCCAGCATGGTTGTCGCAATCTATCTCGGAATGCTGGTCGAGCGCCGGTTAACGACATAGTGGCCATCGCTTCGTAAATGCCCTAAGATGCCCGCCGTCGCTTCGTGGTTGGGGGAGGCGCAAACGATGGAAATGCAGCAGGTCCGGTATTTTCTGGCCGTGGCACGGACACTCAATTTCACGCGCGCGGCGGAAGAATGCAATGTCACCCAGCCCGCGCTGACCCGGGCGATCAAGCAGCTTGAGGACGAATTCGGCGGCGAACTCATTCGCCGTGAAGGGCGCAATTCGCATCTGACCGACCTTGGCAATCGCATGCAACCGCTGCTCCAGCAATGCTACGACAGCGCGATGTCGGCCAAGGTGCTGGCGACCAAAATCAAGAAGGGTGAGAAGCCGGCCCTGGCGCTTGCGGTTTCGCGCACGCTTGAGGTGGATCTGATCCTCGGCGTTCTGAACGAAATGCAGCGCAGCTTCCCGGGTATCCAGCTGAAATTGCGCCGGGGGACCGGCCATGACATCAGCGAATTGCTCAAAAACGGGGATGTCGATCTCGCGCTAGGCGGGCCGATGGGTGAAACCTGGGACCGGCTTGAGGCCTGGCCGATGTTCAGCGAGACTTTCGACCTGGTGGTTGGCGCGGAGCACAGGCTGGCTATGTCCAATCAGATGGAACTCGATGTCGAGCTGGTCCAGGGCGAACAATTCCTGGTCCATCGTGATTCCGATTCCGCCGAATTCGATCCCGCGCGGCTCGAAAGCGCCGGAATCGCGCTCGAGGATGCCCACCAGGTCGATTCGGCGCGAGATCTGGAAAAGCTGGTGGTCTCGCAGTTCGGTGTGGCGCTGGCGTGGGGGAGCACATTGCATTCCAGCGAAGTCAAGCATCTCAGCCTCACTGCGCTCGATCTGAAGCGCACGGTGGCGATTTACAGCGCCGCAGGACGGCAGCGATCGCGCGAGGCAGCCGCCTTTCTCAATCTGATCCGCTCGACCGACTGGGTTCGCCTAGTCGGTGCGGAAGCGATCGAGAGCGCATAGCAAATCGTCGAGTTCCATGCGGCGGCGGTAATCGGGATCGACGTGGCGCGCGGTGATGATCCCGTCCTGCCCGACAACAAAGACCGATGGAACCGGCAGCACCCACGGGCCGCCGCCCTGATAGGCGGGTACATCCCATCCCGCCCCGGCTATCATTCGATGACATCGCCTCATCGACCCAGATCGCCAGGTTGATCGACAGCGCATAGCCGCCGCCGACATCGCTGAGGAACGGGAACTTTGCACCCGCTTCTTCGCGCAAGCTCCGCGTGTGCTGCGCCAGCTCCGAGGATATTGCGACAATCTGCGCCGGTTTCGTTTTATCCTCGATCTCGGCAAGGCCGACCATGTTGAGTCGGCAATAGGGGCACCAGTGGCCGCGGTGGAAGGCAAGCACTGCCGGACCCTGAGCAAGTAGCCCCTCCAGCGTGACCAGCCGGCCGTCCTGATCGGGCAGGCAGAAATCCGGCATCGTGTCGCCAACCTGCGGCGCGGTATTCCCGGCTTGCGCCGCTTCCAGCCGGGCGACGAAATTATCGACCGCTACGGCGAAGTCAGGGCCCTTTTCGCGCACGCAATCGGCAATGTATTTCAGCCTCGCACCCAGCGGAAGATCCCGATCGCGGATCTCCTGAAAGGCTTGCTCAAGCGCGGCAACCAACGGGTGAGTCATTGTCGGGCTCCTGTGCCAGCACCCATAGCAAACCTGCCGACACCTTCCAGTGGGCGATGGCTTACTCCGCCGCCGGGGTGTGCACGAGATCGCCGCCCATCGCCTCGTAGAGGATAAAGCCCTCACCGGGATCGTGGTCGGCACGCCACGGCGCCTTGTCGAGCGTTTCAATGGTATGCTGATAGCCCGCTTCCCAGCGCTGGCGGATGCCTTCCGGGCTGAAGTCGATATCCTTGGCGTGATCTTCGTAATCCAGCGAGGGTGCCAGCAAGCGCACGACATGCATCGTGGTGGTGCAGCCATATCCGGCGAGGTGTTCGAACTGCCCGTTGGCCCGCGCTTCCGCCGGCACCATTTCGACCAGCTCCGAGACGACATGGCGAAGGCGATGAAGCTGCCGCTGACGCTTGATATGCGAGGCCGCGCGGCTGGAATATTGCACGTCCTTCTGGCGGTTCATTACATCCCAGATGGTTTCGGGCTCGGGCCCATGCGGGTTCCACAGGTGCACCGCAAAGACCAAGGCATCTTCGCGTGGATCATCGTCGAACACAATCTCGACCGGAGTGTTGGAGAGGATGCCGCCGTCCCAGTATAGTTCGTCGTCGATGCGCACTGCCGGGAATGCTGGCGGCAGCGCGCCTGAAGCCATGACGTGGCGAAGGTCAAGACGGGAGTGTCGGCTGTCGAAATAGACCATTTCGCTGGTCTGGACTTTGGACGCGCCTACCGTCAGCCGGATTGGGCCATCGTTGATCGCATCGAAATCAACCAGCCCTTTCAAATTCTCCCACAACGGCTCGACCGAGTAATATCCGGCGTGATCTGCGCCCAGCGGTGCGTGCGTGCTGACAAATGCTGCGGGGTTTGGCTGGAAGAATGCAGGCACGCCGGTGGTGATCGCCAGCATGTTGCGCGCTGCCTGGGCAAACCAGTTGGGCAGCGGCGAGCCGAGGAAGCGGCCATGTTCGACCCGCTCCCAGAACTCGGTCAGCCGCTCCATGGCTTCCGCCTGCGGCCCGCCGGCAATCAGCGCGGCATTGATTGCGCCGATCGAAGTGCCGACCACCCAGTCCGGCTCGATCCCGGCCTCGTGCAGCGCCTGGTAGACGCCGATCTGATAGGCGCCCAGTGCGCCGCCGCCCTGAAGCACCAGGACAGTCTGGCCAAGGCTGGAAATTTCGTCTTTCAATTGGGTCATCACATTTCTCCTATTCTGCGGCTTGAAGTAACGGATAGGCGCGGGTGCCGGCTTGAACTTCGCCGGTGATCAACCGCGCGTGTCGGGCGAAGGTCAGGTAGTTCCACAAGAGGTTCCAGCCGACCGCGAGGCGGTTGCGGTAGCCGACCAGGAAAAAGACATGGGCGGCCGACCACAGCACCCAGGCGGGAAAGCCAGTGACGTGAATGCGTCCGAAATCGATCACCGCGCGCTTGCGGCCGATGGTCGCGAGATTGCCATAGTGGCGGTAGCGGAATGGCGCGATCTTGCGGCCTTTGGTCGCGGCGATGATCTGGCGGGCGACGTGGTTGCCCTGCTGCTTTGCCACCGGGGCGATGCCGGGCAGCGGAATGCCGTCCGAGCCGTTCACTGCTGCAGTGTCGCCGATGACGAAGATGTTGAAACTGCCGGGGAGGCGCATGTCGGGTTCGACCAGCACGCGGCCAGCCCGGTCGCAGGCCGCGCCGAGCCATTCGGCGGCCGGCGATGCGGCAACGCCGGCTGCCCAAATGGCGGTATGGGTCGGGATCACTTCCGTGCCGATGTCGACATGGTCCTGGCCGACATGTGAGACGCAGGCGTTGAGGCGCACCTCGACACCGAGCTTCTCGATCGCCTCGAACGCGGCTTGGGACAGGTCCTCGGGGAAGGCGGAAAGCAGGCGTGGACCGCCATCGACCAATAGCACCCGGGAGCAATGCGGAGTGATGCTGCGAAAATCGCGCGACACCGAGCGGTGCGCAAGCTCGGCGATCGCGCCGGCCATTTCGACACCGGTCGGACCGCCGCCGATCACCACGAAAGTGAGCAAGGCTTTGCGCAGCTCTGGGTCGGTTTCGGTTTCGGCGCGTTCGAATGCGAGCAGTATCTTGCGCCGCACAGCTGTGGCATCGTCAATGGTCTTGATGCCGGGCGCGTGGTGGGCCCAGGCATCGCCGCCGAAGTAGCTGTGCTGCGCACCCGTGGCGAGGATCAGCCAGTCGTAACGCAAGTCCTGTCCTTCAGCGAGGAGGACGCATTGCCGGTGCCGGTCGATACCAATCACCCGGTCGAGCAAGACCCGCACATTTTTCTGGCGACTGACGATCGAACGGATCGGCCCGGCAATGTCGGCGGGGGAAAGCGCCGCCGTTGCCACTTGATAGAGCAGGGGCTGAAACAAATGATGGTTGCGCTTGTCGATCAGCGTGACGTCAACATCGGCCTTGGCCAGAGCCCGCGCAGCCGCCAGGCCGCCGAAACCGGCGCCGACGATGACTACGCGGGGCTTTAGCCGTGCGGCGGTCATGACAATAGACCCTCCGCAGCGAGCTGGGCGAGCACGCCCCGAAGCGGCGGGCGGGCGACCTTGCGGCGCCGCGAGGACGACGCGAACATGCAGGCAGCCAACAGATGCGGGCTGAGCCCGTTGCGCCGGTTGGTTGGGGTCAAGCGTTCCATGGTACTCCTCCTTCTTCTTGCGTGGGTGAGCTATTGCGCGGTCCAGCCGCCATCGACGGACAGCGCTGTGCCAGTGATCGAGGCGCCGCCCGGACCGCACAGGAAGACCGCCAACGCGCCGATTTCCTCGACCGTTGCAAAGCGTTTGCTGGGTTGGGCGGCGAGCAGCACGTCGCTGATCACTTCCTCGCGGGAGATCCCGCGCGCCTTGGCGGTGTCGGCGATCTGGTTTTCGACCAGCGGCGTCCAGACATAACCGGGGCAAATGGCATTGCAGGTGACGCCGACTTGCGCGCCTTCGAGCGCGACGGTCTTGGTCAGCCCGAGCACGCCATGTTTGGCGGCGACATAGGCGCTCTTGAATGGTGAAGCGACAAGGCCATGGGCTGAGGCGACATTAACGATACGCCCGAAACCAGCCGCCTTCATCGGAGCGATTGCTTTGCGGATGGTGTGAAACGCGGCCGACAGATTCAGCGCGATGATCGCATCCCATTTCTCGACCGGGAAGTCCTCGATCGGGCTGACGTGCTGGATCCCGGCATTGTTGACGAGGATGTCGATGCGGCCGAAGCGGTCGATGCATCCTTCAACCAGTCCGCTGGCATCGGCGGGGTCGAGGAGATTGGCGCCATCGAAGGCGACCTCACCGCCAAAGGCACCGAGCTCCCGGCAGGTCGCATCGATCGCGTCCGCTTCGCCAAAGCCATTAATAATGATGTGCGCACCCGCGTCTGCAAGCGCGCGGGCGACGCCCAGGCCGATGCCGCTTGTCGATCCGGTCACAACAGCGACGCGGCCCCTGAGGGCGCTGGCGGCATCGGCGGTCATCGTGGCAGGCTGTACATTCATGTCTGTCGTCCTTGACTTGAAGTGGTGCTCCAGAAGTGCCTGAAGCTATCGCCGGTTTGAAATGCCGTTTGTGCATCGAAGCCATGCAGAGATGCGATTGGAGCATGATCCGGCGCTTCCGTAGTTTGGTGTTGCCAAAGGGAACCGGCCAGTCGGTTTCCGGCACGAGACACCAAGCCAGAAGGAAGCAAGATAATGCCCCTCAAGACCCTGATCCCCAAGAGACTGACCCCCAAGAGACTGACGGGGACCGCATTCGCCCTGTTCGCCGCCACGGCTTTCGCCTCCCCCGCGCTCGCCGGGGATTGCCCGGCGGGCAAGATGGGAGCCAACCCGCTCGCCAATCATCCGACCGAAGGCAAGGCGGTGACTGACAACGTCATCGGCCTGATCGAGCTCGACAGGGAAATCGGCGTTGCCGACCGCCAGCTGCGCACGCGCATGCTGGTCGTGCAACCCGGCGGCGTCGTGCCGTTCCACAGCCACGCTGACCGCCCGGCGCTGATCTACACGCTGAGCGGCTCGATCACCGAATATCGCAGCAGCTGCACCATGCCGATCCAGCACAATGCCGGCGATATCGCTCGCGAAGCCGACGGCATTGAGCACTACTGGGTCAACACCGGCACGGTGCCCGCTGTGCTGCTCTCATCGGATGTCCACCACGGCAAGTGATCCGAATTCGCCGGCCTTCTGACTCCCCGCCAGGCCAGCGAAACGTGGCGCCCCGCTCTGGCCCTCCCCTGCCCGGCGGGGCGCCACCCAACCTTTCCGCAGGGAAACGTCAACCACCAACTGGAGTACAGATCATGAAGACCATTAACACCGCAGCCGCTGCCGCAGTACTCGTCGCGCTGAGCGCGGCCGTCGCCAATGCAGGGCCGGTCAAGCCGCAGCCGAACAAGGAGAAGTGCTACGGCATTTCGCTGGCGGGCAGAAATGACTGCGCCGCCGGTGCGGGCACCAGCTGCGCCGGGACCTCGCGCTCCGACTACCAGGGTAATGCCTGGAAATATGTCGCCCGCGGCACCTGCACATCGATCCGCACACCGCGCGGCATGGGCTCGCTTACCCCGCGCCCGCGCTGATCCTCATCCACAGGAGACGAACCATGCAACCCGCCGCCGGCATCGGTCTCAAGCCCGAGCATTTCCAGGACGCCATGGCTCAGCTGGCCATGTCGCCGGCGGCGGGGCTGTGGTTCGAGGTTCACGCCGAGAACTACATGGTCGAAGGCGGCCCGCGCCTCGCGATGCTGGAGGAAGCCCGCGCCAAGGCACCGCTGTCGCTGCATGGCGTTGGCATGTCACTGGCCGGTGATGCCCTGCCCGATCTGGAACACCTCGCCGCGCTCAAGCGGCTGGTCGATCGCTTCGAGCCCGCGCTCGTTTCCGAACACCTCGCCTGGTCAAGGATCGGCGACCGCTATTTTCCCGATCTGTTGCCATTCCCGCGAACCGGCGAAGCGCTGGCGCGGATGGTACGCAATGTCGACTTCGTTCAGGAGGCGCTGGGGCGCTACATCCTGATCGAGAACCCCTCGCATTATCTCCATATCGCCGGTCACACCTGGAGCGAGATCGACTTCCTCGCCGAACTCACCCGCCGCACCGGCTGTGGCTTGCTGCTCGACATCAGCAATGTCGCTGTCAGCGCCCATAATCTTGGCTTCGACGCCGACCTCTGGCTTGAGGCATTCCCCGCCTCGCTGGTCGGTGAAATTCATCTTGCTGGACATAGCCCGGACGCCAATCTCGATCTGCTGATCGACAGCCATGATACGCCGGTCTCCACCGAAGTCTGGAACCTTGCCGCCCGTTTCCTTTCGCAGAACGGTGCGTTCCCGATCCTGATCGAACGCGACGGCGCTTTGCCGGATTTCGCCACGCTTATGGACGAACACCATTGCGCCGCAGCGATGTTGTCCTTCGCTCAACTCGAAGAGGAGAAAATCGATGCCTGAGCTCAATCGTTTCCAACAGACCTTTGGCGGCAAGATTGCCGGCCCGGTCGAGGGCGCAATGGCGATTTACCGCAACACGGCACTGGCCGGCGCGGTCGATGCGCTGCATGCCAATTATCCGGTGGTAGCAAAGATGGTCGGAACATCGATGTTCGACGCCTTGGCCGTCGATTTCGCGAGCTCCGCACCGCCCGATACCCCGGTGCTTGCGACTTACGGGCGCGGATTGGCGGGCTGGATCGAGGAGCAGGACTGGGCCAGCGAATTGCCCTATCTCTCCGAAGTTGCCCGGTTGGAACGCCTCTTCACTGAAGCGTTGTTCGCTGCCGACGCAGAGCCGCTGGAGCTAACGATGCTGACGGGCATAGCCCCTGCGGACTGGCTCAATTTCCAGCTTAAACTGCACCCCGCGACCCGTTTTGGCTGGTCGACCTGTCCAGCCATGTCACTGTGGCTGGGGCACCAAGATGCTGCGCCTGCCGAACTCGCGCCCGAATGGAAGGCCGAAGGCGGATTGTTTACTCGGCCAGGGCATCGGATGCTGACTTGTCTGCTCGATGCACCCGCACACCGCTTCTTGTTCGGCATCCGGCTCGGCGAAGGCGCCGGCCTCGCCGCCACCCGCACAGCTGCGCTCTATCCGCAGGCCAACCTTGGCGGGCTACTCACGATATTGATCAACGCCGGCGTCTTCGCCGCGCCTGCCCACAACTGATCCAGACGAAGGAAGTCAAAATGGCTACTCTTGCAGCTACCGTCCAATCCACCTCACCCTATCGCCGCGTTACGGCTTTGGCCGAGTGGCTGCTCAACCCATCGCTATTGCTGCTGGTGCAGCGGATTGGCGTGGCCTCGATCTTCTTCCTTTCGGGAAGAACCAAGGTCGAGGGCTGGTTCACACTGACCGATTCCACCTTCGAATTGTTCAGTGCCGAATATGCCCTGCCGCTTATCCCACCAGTTGCCGCCGCCTATGCCGCGACAATCGCCGAACATCTGTTCCCGATCCTGCTGATCCTGGGCCTGTTTACCCGGGCTTCGGCGCTGGCCCTGCTCGGCATGACCATGGTCATCCAGATCTTCGTCTATCCGGACGCGTGGCCAACCCACCTCAGCTGGGCCGGTTTGATGCTGCCGCTGATCGCCTGGGGCGGCGGAAAGGTCTCGCTCGATCGTCTGCTGCGTATCGCATGAGAACTTGTCTTGAGGAGGAAATGATCATGACCAAAGTTGCTATTGTTACCGGTGGAACCAGGGGCATCGGCAGGGCCATCTCCGAAGCTCTGACGTCCGAGGGATTCACTGTCGCCGCCAACTATGCCGGCAATGAGGCCAAAGCGCAGGAATTCACCGACGAAACCGGCATTCCCGCCTATTGCTGGGACGTCGGCGATCACCAAGCCTGCCTTAATGGCTGCGCCAAGGTGGCAGCCGAACTCGGGCCTATCGCCGTGCTGGTCAACAATGCCGGCATTACCCGCGACGGTACGCTGCAAAAAATGAGCTATGACGACTGGAACGACGTCATGCGCGTCAATCTTGGCGGCTGTTTCAGCATGGCCAAGGCCTGCTATCCCGGCATGCGCGAACGCGGATGGGGCCGGGTCGTCAACATCGGTTCGATCAATGGCCAGGCTGGTCAATACGGACAGGTCAACTATGCCGCCGCCAAATCGGCGATCCACGGCTTCACCAAGGCACTCGCCCAAGAAGGCGCCAAATTTGGTGTTACGGTGAATGCCATCGCGCCGGGCTATGTCGATACCGACATGGTCGCCGCGGTACCGCCGCCGGTGCTGGAAAAGATCGTCGCCAAGATCCCGGTGGGCAGGCTTGGCCATGCCGATGAGATCGCCAGGGGCGTCGCTTTCTTCGCTTCGGAACAGGCCGGTTTCGTCACCGGATCGACCATGTCGATCAATGGCGGTCAGCACATGTATTGACTGGCCGCAGGTTTGTTGGAGCCAAGGGAGGATGGATCGATGTTACGCGACATTTCCAATGTAAACCCCGGGTTCGGCGACATTTCCCGATTTTTTTGCGCCCAATTGGATCGCCAAACGAGTCTCTTGGAAGACGGCCTTGCACTCTGGCAATCGGTACTGGCCCAATTCCCCCCCAGCGCGCAGCCCGCGGTTGCGGGCATAGGCGAAAACGAACTTCCGGCTGAACTTCCTTCGCTCCATCTTCGTCCTCCAGTTCCAAAAAGCACCTTAACTTGGTGTCCGTGAAACCGGCAGCAGCTCAGACACAGACCGCTGGCTGGGGCGGCAGGATTCGAACCTGCGAATGGCGGCATCAAAAGCCGCTGCCTTACCACTTGGCGACGCCCCAATAGTTATAGGCCAACAGTGCGGGCGCGCTTAGCGGCACTGCGGGGCAAAGGGAAGGGCGGAATGACCGGAGGCGCCGGGAAACGCTCGGCGGGCCGTGTGGTGGTTACGTCACAGGCGGCGATATTCGGGAAACCATGGCATTTTGGGCCTTGCAACCTTCGATTTGTGGCGCACACTGGCGCGGTTCTGGAAGTTGGCCGGCAACTCGCAACGACGAGGCGGGGCCTTGTTTGGGAGGAATGCCGCATGAAATCCGCGCTCATCAAGCTCGCGCTGGCGACGACGACTGCTCTAACGCTGGTAACCCCGGCACTGGCGCAGAGTTCCAATGAAAATGGCGATACTCCCATCGTTGTCACCGCCCGGCGCATCGAGGAACGGCTGCAGGACGTGCCGATCTCGATAACCGTGTTCAACCAGCAGCAACTGGCCAACCGCAATGTCACCAACGCACAGGATCTGGCTGCCTATACGCCGTCGCTATCGACGACCACCAATTTCGGCTCGGAGAACTCGACCTTCGCGCTGCGCGGCTTTGTCCAGGAAACCGGCACGGCACCCTCAGTCGGCGTCTATTTCGGAGAAGTGGTTGCGCCGCGAGGACCCTCGCAGGGCTTTCCGGCGGGCGACGGCGCGGGACCGGGCATGTTCTTCGACCTGCAAAACGTGCAGGTGCTGAAAGGTCCGCAAGGCACGCTGTTCGGCCGTAACACCACCGGCGGCGCTGTGCTGCTGGTGCCGCAGAAGCCGACCGACACTTTTGAAGGCTATGTTGAAGGTTCGATCGGCAACTTTGACATGCGTCGGCTCCAGGGCGTGGTAAACATTCCGCTGGGCGAGATTGCTCGCTTCCGCGTCGGTGCTGACTGGCAGAAGCGTGACGGCTTCATGAAAAACGTCACCGACATCGGGCCAAAGGATTTCGACGATATCAATTACATCGCGCTGCGTGCCAGCTTGGTCCTCGATGTGTCGGACAATATCGAGAACTATACCATTGCCTCATATACCAATTCGGACAATAACGGCCACATCAACAAGCTTGTCGCGGCTGCGCCGCGTCTCGATCCATTCAGCGGTTTGCTCTCGCTCCAGGCCACTGGTCTGTCTGTAGGCGGCAATCTGATTTTTCCCGGAACCTTCCAGAAGCAGTCTGCCGCAGGATTCTGGTCGGTGGCCAACGACATGCGCGATCCTTACCAGAAGAGCCGCAGCTGGCAGGTGATCAACAACACCAAGTGGACGGTGAATGACAGTTTGACGGTGCGGAACATCGTAAGCTACGCCCAGCTCTGGACCAAGACGCATAACTCGCTATTTGGAACAGAATTTTACGCCGATTTCTTTAATGGAACGCGCAACTTTCCATTCAACTTCGCCACCATCCGGCACCTCCCTGGCGGGTTCTCTTCCAATCAAGCGACCTTCACCGAAGAATTCAGGCTTGAAGGCAATGCTGGCGGCAAACTGAATTTTCAGACCGGAGCCTATTATGAGAACTCCACGCCGAGGAGCCAGATCGGCTCGCAATCGCCGACGTTCATCGGCTGCAGCAACATCGATGCGCTGATCTGCACGGCTCCATTTCCGAACTCGGGCGTAAACTTCACTGCCGCCGAGAATGCCTTCCGCTCTATTGGCGTCTATGCCCAGGGCACATACGATCTCACCGACAAGCTCAAGTTGACGGGTGGCATCCGCTACACCTGGGACCGCGTGCAAAGCACCAGCCAGCGCATCACCTACGTCTTTCCGACAGGGATTCCGAATGCCTCGCCGCTGCTGCCGATTGTCAGTCTCGATCCGAACAACCCAGCGACTGCCCTTGTAACCCACTGCACCGATCAGCTGCCCGTCCGCACCGCGCCGGGCTGCTTCCTTGGCGAAAGCAAGAGCTGGAAGGCGCCGACCTGGCTGGTCGGACTCGACTTCAAGCCGAACGAAGACGTGCTGCTCTATGCCAAATACATGCGCGGCTATCGCACCGGCAACATCAAGTCCGACGTGCCGATCGAATTCCACATCTTCGATCCGGAGAAGGTCGATACTTACGAGATCGGTGCAAAGACCAGCTTCGAGACCGGAGGGGTGCGCGGCACGTTCAACATCTCGGGCTTCTACAACAATTTCCGCAACCAGCAGATCCAACTTGGCTTCCAGCAGAACTTCAATCGGCGCGATCCCATAACCAACGCGCCGCTGCCGCCGATTTCGGTCCCTGGCAACGCCGGGCCGGTCAACGTCGGCAAGTCGCGGATTTGGGGCATCGAAACGGATGCGACGCTGCATCTGTTCGAAGGATTCAGGCTGGATGCAGCATACACCTATCTCGATACAAAAGTGATATCGGCGGGCATCGCCACTTTGCCGAGCGATAACGCCTATACCGTCTCGGCATCGATCCGCGCTGGCGATCCGCTGATCCTTTCGCCCAAACACAAGTTTACGATCACCGCGACCTATACGCTGCCGCTCGACGATAGCATCGGCAAGGTGTCGGTAGGGGCGACCGTGACCCATCGCAGCAGCCAGATTACCAATTACACGGCGATCCGCTTCCTCGACAGCGGCGGCTTTGGCGATTTCGTCAATGGCGTCCCGACGACCTTCTTCCCTGCCGGGACCTCGATCACCTCGCTTACCGGCGGCTTCGATACCAGCACAAGGCCGCCGCTCACACTGCTCAATCTCAACCTCAATTGGGAAAATGTCGGCGGCGGCCCCATCGATCTTGCGCTGTTCGCCACCAATGTCACCAACAAGCAATATTACACCGGCGGCGGCGGGCTGATCGGGCTCGGGATCGACACCTGGGCGGTCGGCGAGCCGCGCATGTTCGGCGCGCGGGTGAAGGTGCGCTTCGGCGGGAAGTAGGCCCGGAAGAGGCATTTCCTAACTGGAACAAGAAGGGCGCGGCCTTCGGGTCGCCCCCTTTTCGTGACCGATCCAGCTAAGCGTTCAGTCCGCCATTCACACTGATCACCTGCCCGGTGATCTTCGCCGCGCCCACGCCGCACAGGAACACCGTCACCGGCGCGATGTCCTCGGCAGTCGGCAAGCCCAGCCCGGCGCGCTTCTCCGCTGTCGCCATGCGCTCCGAGCCCATCTTCACGGCGCTGTCGCTGCCCGCGACATAGCTCGGGCTGATGCAATGGACGCGGATGCCGTCGCGCGCCGCTTCCACCGCCAGGTTGCGCACAAAGCCCATCACCGCCGCGCGCGCCGCGCCGATGATCGTCTGGCGGGGCGCGGCGAATTTGCCGGCGTCCGAGGCAAAGGCGATCAGCGTGCCGCCGCGCGCTTTCAGTTGCGGATAGGCCGCGTGGGCGAGCCGCTGGAACCAGGCGGCGGAGAGGTCGTAGAAGCCGGTGAAGTCGTCTGGCTCGGTGTCGGGGAAATAACCGGCGATCTTGCCGCGCCCGGTCGAGACGCAATCGACCACCGCGTCGATCCGGCCGAACTGCGCGGCGGCATCGGCGACGATGGCCTTGGCGGCGCCATCGGCCCACATGTCGAAGACGATGCCGTGGGCTTGGGTGACGGCGGAGAGTTCTGCAACCAGCGCGGCGAGCTTGTCCGAACTGCGGCCTTGCACGCCGACGGCCCAGCCCTGCCGCGCGGCCTCGCGGGCGACGGCGGCGCCGATCGAGCCGGTGCCGCCGGTGACGAGCATGACTTTCCTATCGGTCATCGCGATCGGCACACATGGTTAGTTCCCCAATTCCGACTTTCCTGAGCTTGTCGAAGGGCTGTCCTGGTTCTTTGGGCGGGGCGCCAAGGCCAGAAGAAAAGGACAGTGCTTCGACAAGCTCAGCATATTCGGGTTTTGGGGGGCCTGAAACTCAAGGACATCACCCGCCCCTCATTCATACCGGTCGCCCGCCAGCTCCTCGCCCGCCAGGTCAGAGAACCGCGTGATCCGCGGTTCGAAACGCAGGCGCACCTTGCCGGTGGCGCCATGGCGCTGCTTGGCGACGATCAGTTCGGCGAGGCCGTAAACCCGCTCCATCCGCGCCTGCCATTCGGCGTGCTGTTCGTGGGTCTTGGCGTCGTCGCCGTCGACCGGCTGCTTGGGCTCGCCGGCAGCGACGTAATAGTCCTCGCGGAACACGAACCAGACCATGTCGGCGTCCTGCTCGATCGAGCCCGATTTCGCGCAGGTCCGAGAGCATCGGGCGCTTGTCCTCGCGGCTTTCGACCGCGCGGCTGAGCTGCGACAGCGCGATCACCGGCACCGCCAATTCCTTGGCCAGCGTCTTCAGGCCCCGGCTGATCTCGGAAATCTCGTTGACGCGGTTGTCGTTGGCGCGGCCGGTGCCTTGCAGCAGCTGGAGATAGTCGACGACGATCAGCCCGATGTTGTGCCGCCGCTTCAATCGCCGTGCGCGGGCGCGCAGTGCGGCGATCGACAGGGCGGGGGTGTCGTCGATATACAGCGGCAGTTCGGCCAGCGTCTGGCTGGCGAAGCTCAGCTTCTGGAAGTCCTCGCGGCTGATCTTGCCCATGCGCAGCGCCTCGCTGCTGATGCCCGATTGCTCGGCGAGGATGCGGGTGGCGAGCTGGTCGGCGCTCATTTCCAGGCTGAAGAAGGCGGTCGCCGCGCCGACCGACTTGTCCGCCTCGATCCCGTCGGCGAGATCGCGCAGCAGGCGGCTGGCGGCGTTGAAGGCGATGTTGGTGGCGAGCGAAGTCTTGCCCATGCCGGGGCGGCCGGCCAGGATGATCAGATCGCTGTCGTGCAGCCCGCCGATCTTCTCGTTGACCGAAGTCAGCCCGGTGGTCTTGCCCGAGATGTGGCCGCCCGAATTGAACGCCTTTTCGATCGCGGTGATCGCGGTGCGGGTGGCGAGGCTGAAATGCTGCGCCTCGCTCTGCGCGCCCGCACCCTCGGCCACGCTGTATAGCGCCGCCTCGGCCTGCTCGATCTGTTCCAGCGGGGCGACCGATTCGGACGTATCGAGCGCGCCTTCGACCAGGCTCCGCCCGACGCTGACCAGCTCGCGCAGCAGGGCGAGGTCGTAGATCTGCTCGGCCAGCTCGCGCGGGGCGAGCAGGCCCTGGCCGTCTGCCGTCAGCCGGGCGAGGTAGGTCAGCCCGCCCAGCTCCTTCAGCGCCTCGTCCGATTCGAAATAGGGACGCAGGGTGACCGGCGTGACCACCGCCTTGCGGTCGAGCAGCTGGGTGACCCGCTCATAGATGCGGGCATGCACCGGCTCGAAGAAATGCGCGGGCACCAGGTTTACCGGCAGCTCCTCGATCACCCTATTGTCGATCAGCACCGCGCCGAGGAAGGCCGCCTCGGCCTCGATATTGGCGGGCAGGGCGCGGATCGCCGGCTCGGCGGCGGGGCGGATCAGGAGGGCTTCTTCGGTCATGGGCGGCGACCAATGCGCTCATGAATTGCGCCGGGCAAGCGGCCCGGAAAATTTGCCGGAGGGATAGGGCTGTGAACAACTTCGCCCCCCTTGCCCTGCCATGCTGCATTTGCGAAAAGCGCGGCGCAATGGCGGACCCGCGCATCTCCCATATCGAGCTCGACGAGGCGACGATCATCTGGCGCAATGCCGATATCGAGCAGGAGCGGCGCATTGCGATCTTCGATCTGATCGAGGAAAACCGCTTCAAGCCGCTGCGCGCCTATGCCGCCGGCTACGAGGGGCCCTACCGGCTCAAGCTGTCGGTGCAGGACGGGCGGCTGGCGATGGAGATAGCGGGCGAAGACGGAGGGCTGCTCGAGACGCTGATTCTCGGCCTTGGCCGCTTCCGCCGCCCGGTCCGCGAATATTTCGCGATCTGCGACAGCTATTACCAGGCGATCCGCAAGGCGACCGCCAGCGAGATCGAAACCATCGACATGGCCCGCCGCGGGGTCCACAACGAAGCGGCGGAGATGCTGCTGGAGCGGCTCGAAGGAAAAGTGGAAACCGACTTCGATACGGCGCGGCGGCTCTTTACCCTGATATGTGTGTTGCATATCAGGGGGTAGGGACAGCGCCCAAAGGTCGCAGGGACAATCCAATGGCAAGACGACGGAGCAGCAGCCGCACGCAGCTGCGCTGGCTGGGCGCGCTGCTGCTGCTTGGCCTGATCGCCGGGCTGGGCGGCTGGTGGCATTTGCGCCACTGGCAGCCCGATGCCAAAGCCTATCCGATGCAGGGGGTGGAGATCGGCGCGGAGGACGGCGATGTCGATTGGCGCGCGGTCAAGGCGATCGGCGCCGACTTCGCCTATATCGACGCCAGCGCCAGCGCCTTCGCCCGCGACCCCGCCTTTGCCCGTAACTTCGAGGAGGCGCGCGCGGCGAAGTTGCAGGTCGGGGCGGTGCACCGCTACGATCCCTGCCAGCCGGCCGACAAGCAGGCGGCCAATTTCGTCACCGTGGTGCCGCGCGACGCCGCGCTGCTCCCCGCAGCGGTCGATCTGCGGCAGCTGGCCGACGATTGCCCGGTCAAGGTCGGCGACGCCAAGGTGGAAAGCGAGCTGATGACTTTCCTCAACGAGGTCGAGACCCACACCGGCAAGGCGACGCTGCTCAAGCTCGCCCCGGCCTTCCAGTCGCGCTATCGCATCGCCACCCGGATCGATCGCAATTTGTGGGTCGAGCGCGACCGCTTCGAGCCGGACTATGCCGGCCGCCCCTGGACGCTGTGGACCGCCAACCGCGCGCTGGAGAACGAGGCCGGCGGCGCGGGGCTGCGTTGGGTGGTGGTGCAGCCGTGAGCGGCGATGACAACACGCAGCGCGACGCCCTGATCGCCGCCGCGCGCGAGGCCGCCAGCCACGCCTATGCGCCCTATTCGCACTTCCCGGTCGGCGCGGCGCTGGCCTTTGCCGACGGCGGGATTGTCACCGGCGCCAATGCCGAGAACGCCAGCTACGGCTTGACGCTCTGCGCCGAGACCGTGGCGGCGGCCAAGGCGCTGAACGAAGGCCGGCGCGGCGGGCTGGTGGCGGTGGCGGTGACCGGGCCGGGCGTGGAGCCGGTCACCCCCTGCGGCCGCTGCCGCCAGGTGCTGAGCGAACTGGCGCAGCTGGGCGGGACCGATCCCACGGTGTGGTGCGCGGGGGAGGGCGCGGTGCTGGAGCTGCGGCTGTCGCAGCTGCTGCCGCATGCGTTTGGGCCGGGATCGTTCGGCTAGCGAATTCGAAAGAGCGTTGCGTTTCCAAGCGACTTGATCGAGGCTCCTTCACCGCAAGGAGGGAACATCATGAAAGCACTTCGGATTTTCGCCATCGGCGCGCTGCTCGGCAGCGCCGCGCCGCTGCTGGCGCAGGCGAACAACGCCGGCGATCTGGGTGAGGTGGTCGTCACCGCCAATCGCCTCAGCCAGCCATACTTCCAGCAGGAACGACCGGTTATCGGCCTGCGACGTCAGGCTGATTCGGCCGTTCAGCGCATCCAGATCAGCTCGGACTCGCGGGACGAGGCAGTGCGCAAGCGCGAGATTCAGGCCATGCTGTTTGCCGCGCTCGATCGGGCCGGAGCGGCAGGGATCGAACTGGTCACCGGCAACTTTGAGCTCAAGGCGATAACCCGCGAGAATGCCAAGGACATGGTCTATATGAACGCCGGGCGTCCCGACACCAGCCGGATCGACCTGATGGTCAAGGCAAAGCTAGCAGGATCGGCGACGAGCGCACAGCAACGGATCGATGCATTCGTCAAGGGTGTCGCCGCCAATGGCCGGGCGTTGCTCGAACCGTCGAGCGGCTTGACTCTTACCATTGTCAATCCCGACCAATATCGCGACACTATCGTCAAGCTCGTCGCCGAGCATGCCAATCGCTATGCGGCGATGTTCGGTCCAGACTACCGGGTAAATATCACGGGGATCGATGGGCAAGTCGCCTGGTCACAGGTCAGCAATACCGAGGTGTTCCTCTACCTGCCTTATCGCTACGCGCTTGCTGCGAAGTAAACGGACGGCAAGCGGACGCGCCATTGCCTTTTGCATTAACTTGACCCAGCTTCCCGTCAGAGGAGGAAGGTCATGAAAGCACTGAAGTTCCTGGTGGTCGCTGCGCTGCTGATGGGTGCGGATCCCGCTCGGCCACAGGACGGGGACGAAGGGTTAGGCGAGATCATCGTCACTGCCCAGCGCCGCGAAAGCAAATTCTATGTCGAGGCCCGACCGGTGGTCGGTCTGCGGCGTCAAGCCGATTCGGCGGTGCAGACCATCGCGATCACCTCGGACTCGCGAGACGACAAGATGCGCCGGCGTGAAGTCGAGGCGATGATGCTCGCAGCGATCGACAAGGCGCAAGCTTCCGGTCTGTCGCTGGTGACGGGAAAGTTCGAACTGATCGAGGTGACCAGGGCGAACTATCGCGACGCGGTTTTCGGGACGCTCGACGATGATATCGAAGACGACGACGATGATGAGAACGACGAAAACAAGGCCAGCGGCTACGAGGACAATGGCAGTTCGGCCGAAGTCCGGCTGATGGTTAAGGCCAAGCTCGCCGGTTCAGTTGGCGGCGCGCGCGAGCGGATTGGCAAGTTCGTCAAGTTGGTCCCCGCCAACGGCCGTTCGCTGATCGAGCAGCGCGGCAGCATGGCGCTGACAATCGTCAACCCCGACCAATACCGCGACGCCATCCTCAAGCGAGTCTCCGAGGCAGCGCTCCACCACGCAAAGTTTTTCGGGGCGGGCTATGGAGTTTCGATCGGCGGCCTCGACAAGGACATCGCCTGGGCGCAGGTCAGCAATACCGAGGTATTCCTCTATGTTCCCTACTACTTTTCGGTTGAGCCTATTGGTGGTCGAGCAACACGCAGCGCGGTCCAGATCGGCACCCCGCCGCCCAATTCCGCCAGTCGCGCTGGTGCCATGAATTCAGTCGAGCCCGATTATTCCGAGTAGGCGAGGGTTGGGTCCCAAGTCGGGGACATCATGCCGTTTGCAATGGCATCTTGTCCCCGTTTTGCAGCTCTACCCCAACCACTCCGCCAGCGCCGCCAGGCATTCCCGCCCCAGCAGCTTGCTCCGCTCGGGCGACCAGCCTTGCGCCGCGCAGGGCGCATCGTCGTGGTCCTTGAACGGCATTTCCAGCGTCATGCTCACGCAGCCGTGGCTTGGCCCGAAGCGTTCGGCGATCTGGCTGGTGGCCATCGAGAGGTTGCCCTTGCCGGGCCGGGCGGTGGGGTAGCCCTGCCGGGTCTGGAAGTCGGGCGTGCGGCGGGCGAGGATCGCCTTGTAGCGCTGGAATCCTTCGCGCTGTTCCGGCTTCAGCGAGGGGATGCCTTCGAAGCCGGCGAGGAAGACGGCGGGGATCGCTTCGTCGCCGTGGATGTCCATGGCGAAGTTGACGCCGCTGGCGTCCATCGCGCCCCGGATCGCCAGCACTTCGGGCGAGCGTTCGAGGCTGGGATTGTCCCATTCGCGGTTGAGGTTCACGCCTGCGGCATTGGTCCGCAAATGGCCGCGGCACGCGCCGTCCGGGTTGCAATTGGGCACGAGGTGCAGGCGGCATTTCTGGCGCAGCAGTCGCCCGACCGGGTCGGCGGGATCGGTCAGGCATTCGAGCGCGCCTTCCATCCACCATTCGGCCATGCTCTCGCCGGGATGCTGGCGGGCGATCAGCCAGACTTGCACATCGCCCTGTCCCATTTCGAGACAGTCGATCGGCTGGCCTTCGATGCTGTGGCCCAGGCAGGCGTAGTCGACCCCATCGGCCAGCGCCGCCTCGGCGATCAGATCGTGGTGCCGCTCGACCGAAAAAGGCGCGAAATAGGCGAACCAGCAGATGTCGCTGTGCGGGGTATGGCGGATGGTGAGCGTGCCGCCGTCCGCCGCCGCGTCCCAGGCAGTCTCGGCGCGGCCCCAGAATTGCCGATCCTCGGAGAAAGCGGCGCGGTAACCCGGCCAGCCGCCGGGATAGGCGGAGGCATTGAGGCCGGTCAGCCGCAGCACCAGCTCTCGGCCCTTTCCGCCCGAAACCCGGAAGTGGAACCATTGGAAGAAATCGGAATTGCGGTCCTTGCGGATCGCCAGCCTGGCCTCGCTGCCGGAGACGGAGAGGACTTCGATGTTGCCGGAATCGAATGCTGCGGTGATCTGGATGTCGCTCACTTCAGCCCCTCCTCTTCAGGAGTGGCAGGTAAACTGTCCCCCGGACAGTTTAGATCATGCCGGGGGCATGATCGACCTGCCACTGGGTTGGGGTGGGGTCTGTCGGGCAGATGCAGCGCCAGCCGGATGGACCCCACCCCTCGATCCCCTCCCCTGAAGGGGAGGGGAGGAAGGTGCCGCGATTCTGATTTCTGGCTCATTTCACCTGGATAGTTTCACCCGACTGTCCAGGGAAGCCCTTGAACAGCGCTTCCGCCAGTTTCGCCGCGCCGAGCTGGGTGGAGGCCAGCGGCGATGCCGCGCGGACGGTGAAGGTCGCCTTGCCTTCCCACAGCGCCTTGTCGCTGGCTCGCTCCTTGATCGTCACGCCCAGCAGCGTCTCGACCTGCTCGGGCGGCGGGCCGGAGAGGTCGATGCCGATGCCCAGCCCCACACCCGAGCCATAGCTGCCGGTCGAGCCGCCGACCCCGACCGAAACCGGGCCGCGCCGCCGGTCGGGGCGATAGGACTGGCGCTCGATCCGCACCAGCGCGACCTGCGGGCTGGCGCTGCCCGCCGCCGCTTCGCTGTAGCCGAGCAGAGCCAGCTGCCGCGCCACCGCGCCGGCGTAGCTGCCGAACTCCAGGCTCTTGCCGTCCTGCCCGGGGGCTGCCTCCACCGCGATGGCGCCTTGCGCAAGCCTGGCCAGCTCCGGCACATGGAAGCGCGTCACTTCGACCGGACCGACCGGCGCGACGCAGCCAGACAGCGAAGCGGCAAGGATCGCACCCAACGCGGCTGGAAACAGCTTCATCATGTCAACTCCGCCCTGTCAGAGAACCTCTGGCCGCCGGCACCTATTCTGGCAAGCATTGCCGCTTGCTTAACCGCAGCGTTAACCAAATTGTCGCCAGGCCATGCTAGCGCCCGCAATGTCATGAAACAGAAACTCCCCGTAATCGTCACCGGCGGCGCCGGCTATATCGGATCTCACGCCGTGCTGGCGCTGCAGGACGCCGGCTGGCCGGTCGCGGTGATCGACAATCTGGTCACCGGATTCCGCTGGGCGGTGCCCGATGCCGTGCCGTTCTACGAAGGCGATATCGAGGATGGCGCGCTGCTGTCGCGGATATTCGCCGAGCAGCGCATCGGCGCGGTGATGCATTTCGCCGGTTCGGTGGTGGTGCCCGAATCGGTCGTCGATCCGCTCAAATATTATCACAACAATACGGTGAAGACCCGGGCGCTGCTGGCGGCAGCCGTCGGCGCGGGGGTGCCGCATTTCATCTTCAGCTCGACTGCGGCGACCTATGGCATCCCCGATGTCTCGCCGGTGCGCGAGGATTGCCCGCAGCGCCCGATCAATCCTTACGGAATGTCCAAGCTGATGACCGAGGCGATGCTGGGCGATGTCGCGGCTGCGCATCCGCTCAATTTCTGCGCGCTGCGCTATTTCAATGTCGCCGGGGCCGATCCGCAGGCGCGCACCGGGCAATCGACCGCCGGGGCGACGCATCTGATCAAGGTCGCGGTCGAGGCGGCGCTGGGCAAGCGCGAGGCGGTAGAAGTGTTCGGCACCGACTTCGATACGCCCGATGGCACCGGCGTGCGCGACTATATCCATGTCAGCGATCTCGCCGCCGCGCATGTGCTGGCGCTCGAGGCGCTGATTGCCGAACCGAAGCGCTCGCTGACGATGAATTGCGGCTATGGCCGGGGCTTCTCGGTGCTCGAAGTGCTCGATGCCGTGGACCGGGTGACCAACCGGAAGATCGTGCGCCGCATGGGTCCCCGGCGCGCGGGCGATCCCGATGCGCTGATCTCGGACAATGCCCGGATCAAGGCGACTTTGCCCTGGGTGCCGCAACACGCCGATCTCGACAGGATCGTCGAGCATGCGCTGGCCTGGGAACGCAAGCTGGGCGAGTCAAGAGGCGGTTGACTTCGCGCCGCTCCGCCCGTAACGGCCCGGCTTCAGTTTTCGCGGCCCCTTTTGCCGCCCGAGGGTATCATGAAGATTCGCAACAGCCTCAAGTCGCTCAAGGACCGCCACCGGGATAACCGCGTGATCCGCCGCCGCGGGCGCACCTATGTGATCAACAAGACCAACCGCCGCTTCAAGGCGCGCCAGGGGTAAGCACGCCGCTATCCGGCCCATGCCGGGCTGCGAACGGCGGCCTTCTGCGCTTCCGGTGCTCACGCACTTGAAGTGCGCTGCGCTCCGGTTCTCGAACCCCACCATTCTCGCTCCGGTCTGAACCGAATATCGGCGCACTTATTGCGACGAACCGATGAGCGATGGCCAGAGTCCTGTTGAAGCAGTCGTATTCGATGTCGGCCGGGTGCTGTTCCAATGGGACCTCAGGCATCTCTTCGCCAAGCTGATCGACGATCCCGCCGAGCTCGACTGGTTCGTCACCAACGTCGTCAGCGAGCAGTGGCATTTCCAGCATGACGAAGGCCGCGACCTCGCCGAGATGGTCGCCGAGCGCAGCGCCGAATTTCCTGGTCATGCCTATCTGATCCAGGCCTATGCCGCGCGCTTCAACGAGAGCGTGCCGGGGCCGGTGCCGGGCAGTCTCGACCTGGTCGCTGCGCTGCATGCGCGCGGCGTGCCGCTGTTCGCGATCACCAATTTCGGCGCGGACTTCTGGCCCGGTTTCCGCGCCACTCAGCCGGTGTTCGATTGCTTTCGCGATATCGTCGTCTCCGGGGTGGAGAAAATCGCCAAGCCCGATCCGGCGATCTATGCGCTGGCGGCGCGGCGTTTCGGCCATGCACCCGGCGCCATGCTGTTCATCGACGACAATGCCGCCAACATCGCCGCCGCGCGGGACTGTGGCTGGCAGGCGCACCATTTCGTCGATGCACAGGCGCTGTCGGTGGAATTGGTGCAGCATGGCCTCATCGGGTGAGGCAGATACAACGGGGCCTCCGCATTTCGGCGGAGGCCCAGTTTCGGGGAGCGAGCGGGTCGCAGACTCACTCCCCATTATCGTTCGAGGCTCAGCCGCTGGCGTTGCAGCGACCGAGTTCCTCGGCAGAGAGATCGCCGTCCGGCGACGTGAAGCGGGAGACAGTGCCGAATTTCCTCGACACCTTGCGGCAGGCCATTACGGCGCGCGAACCGTCGGCGGCGGCGGAGCAGCGCTCGCCTTCGCAGCGCCACATCGTTCCGTCGATGATTTCGCGGCGGGCCCCGGGCAGGGGGCTGGTCAGCGCCGCCGAAAAGCTGCCGCCGCGCGGCGCGGCATCCGCCGGGCTCGCGGTGAGCGCAAAGCTGGCGAAGGTGGCGGTGAGAGCAAGAACTGCAGATATCAGGGTGCGCGGCAACCGCCGCGCAATTGCGGGTTTCATCGTCGGTCTCCTAGGTCCTATGCGGCGCAGCGGGGCCGGCTGGGGGAGGAAAGCCCAGGTGCGTTGCGATTCGATACTTAATTAACCTGGTATTCAGTTGCAACTGGAAATGTTATTTTCAGGCGCTAAATGGACAGAGGAATCGGACGAACCGATTTAAGTTTGGGAACAAAGATGGAAGTTCTACGCGACAATCTCGAAGAGTGCGGCCTGCCTGGCGCGGTTGCCGCCGTGGGCGAGCGCTGGACGCTGATGATCCTGCGCGCCGCCTTCAACGGCGTGCGCAATTTCGAGGACTTCCTTGCCCTGCTGGGCATCGCCCGCAACATTCTGGCCAACCGCCTCGCCAAGCTGGTCGAGCTGGAGATCATGCAGCGCGTGCCGATGCAGGACGACCGCCGCAAGGTCGAATACCGGTTGACCGACAAGGGCATCGACCTGCTGCCCGCGCTGATCGCTTTGCGCCAATGGGGCGAAAAGCATGGCCTGGGGGTGCCATCCAACCCGGTGCTGACCGACACGCGCGACAATCTGCCGGTCGAACTCATCCGCCTGCATGCCGCCGACGGCCGGGTGATCGAGTGGCGCGACCTGCATTGGCTGGACCGCTCGCAAGTCGGCATGCGGAGCGAAGAACTGGCTTAAGCCGGCACTCCATTCCAGCCGGTCCCGCGCCCGCCGCCAGCGGTTGACACTCCCGCGCGCCAGCGACACAGATCACGGGTTCCAGCGGAGTGGATCCATGCAGATTTCCGGCGGCAAATTCGTCATCACCGGAGGCGCCAGCCTGATCGGCAGCCATGTCGCCGACCATCTGCTGGGCGAAGGCGCAGGCGAGGTGGTGCTGCTCGACAATTTCTCGCTGGGCACGCCCGAGACTGTGGCGCATCTTGAGGGTGACGCGCGGGTAATGCTGCTCAAGGGCGACATCCTGCGGATCAACGAGCTTTACGATGCCTTTGCGGGCGCGGCGGGCGTCTTCGCCATCGCCGGATTCCTGACTCTACCCCTCAGCCAAAACCCGCCGCTCGGCCTCGCGGTCAATGTCGAGGGGCAGGTCAATACTTTCGAGGCATGCCGCTATGCGGGGGTGAAGAAAGTCGTCTTCTCCTCGTCGATCGCCGCCTATGGCGAGCCGGAAGGGGATGGCGTGATCGACGAGATGTCGCCCGCCAACCTCGCCTCCTACCAGCCCGGCTCGATGCTTTACAGTTGCACCAAGCTGATCGGCGAGGCGCTGTGCAAGCTCTATTCGCAGACGCACGGAATCGATGCCGTCGCGCTGCGCTATTCGACGGTCTATGGCGAGCGCCAGCATTACCGCGGGGTTAATGCGCTCACATCATCCAGAACTGGGACAAGATCCAGCGCGGCGAGCGCCCGGTGCTGCCGGGCGACGGCAGCGAGGTGCATGACTACATCCACGTCGCCGATGTGGCGCGGGCCAATGTCATGGCCATGGCCAGCGATGCGACCGGCGAGGTGTTCAACACCGTCACCGGGGTCGAGACGACGGTGAAGCGGATCGCCGAAATCCTGCTCGAGATCGCCGGGAGCGATCTGGAGCCGGTTTATGCCGATGAGGCCGGAGCGGTGAAGGCAACCTCCAGCGCCGCGCTGAAGCTGAGCCGCGATAAGGCGAAGCGCATGCTGGGCTGGGAGCCGGAGGTCAGCGTTGAGCAGGGCATCGCGCGGCTGGTCGGGTGGATTGAGGCGCAGAAGAAGTGAGTATTGGGTTCGCACGAAGACACAAAGGGGCTGCGCCAAGCCGCAGGCTGACTGAAATATCCCAGCATCGGTTCAAATCCAAATGCCAATGAGACAGAGCGGCTACGCCGCAAGCACAACATCTTCGTGTCTTCGTGTGAACCAAAATGGGCACAAGGCTGACCTCAATTGACCCTCCGCCGCATCCCCTGCACCTATTATCGCGGCGGCACCTCGAAGGCGCTGGTGTTCAAGGCCGCCGATCTCCCCGCCGGCCGCGCCGGGTGGGACGCCATCTTCCTCGCCGCGATGGGCGTGCCCGACAGCACTGGCCGCAACCTCGATGGCATGGGCGGCGGCCTCTCCTCGCTCAACAAGGTCTGCGTCGTCGGCCCGCCGAGCCGCAGCGACGCCGATATCGACTACACTTTCGCGCAGTGCGCAGTGAAGGAAGCCAAGGTCGAATACGGCGGTAATTGCGGCAATATGTCGTCAGCTGTGGGGCCCTTCGCGGTGGAAGAGGGGCTGGTGGTCTGCGCGCCGGATGGTGAGGCGGCGGTGCGCATCCACAACACCAACACCGGCAAGATCATCGTTGCGCGATTTCCGGTGGAGCAGGGTGCGCTGGCGGAAACAGGCGATCTGACGATCGACGGGGTGGAAGGTTCCGCCGCGCCGATCCGGCTGGAGTTTCTGGAGCCGGGCGGAGCCAAGACGGGGCTGTTGCTGCCGACCGGGCGGGCACTGGACAACCTCTTCCAAAATTCCGGCCACCCTGAACCTGCCGAAGGGCAGTCCTTTTCTTCGGGCGGCGCGCGCAGCCAAAAGAACAAGGACAATGCTTCGACAAGCTCAGCATATTCGGATTTGGGGGGTATCGAGGTTTCCTGCATCGACGCCGCCAACCCCTGCGTCTTTGTCATGGCCGAAGCCCTCGGCAAGACCGGCAGCGAAACCCCGCAGGAGCTCGAGGCGGACCCCCGCTTCCTCGCCAACATGGCCGCGATCCGCGAGGCCGGGGCGGAAGCGATGGGTATCCCCGGCTCGGCCAGTGTACCGCTGGTGGCGATGGTCTCAGCGGGGGGCGAGGAGGCCGATATCCAAGTCCGCATGATCTCGATGGGTCAGCCCCACCGCGCGACGCCGATTACCGGCGCAATTTGCCTCGCCATCGCCGCCCGCATTTCCGGCTCGCTCCCCCACCGCCTTTGCGCGGCCCTGAAAGGTCCGATCCGCATCGCCCACCCATCCGGCGTGACCATGGTCGATGCGGCGCTGAATGCGGCGGGCGAGGCGGAATACGGGGCGGTTTACCGGACGGCGCGGCGTTTGTTCGAAGGCAATGTGCTCTATCGCCTCGCTGAGCCCGACGGCGCTTGACGACTCGCGCTTCGGGCATCTAAGGGGTCACCGAATAATGGCACCTGATTAGTTTCATTATTGGTCAGACCACCTGACATTCGCGCATTCGAGCAACAAGGAGAAGCAGCATGGCCGCAGACAAGGCTTTGGCCGGAGAGTCATGGGACGTCATCGTCGTTGGCGCCGGCAATGCCGCGCTTTGTGCCGCGCTGTCCGCCGCCGAGCAGGGGGCCAAGGTGCTGGTGCTGGAAAAGGCGACCAAGGAAGATCGCGGCGGCAACTCCACCTTCACCGCCGGCGGCTTCCGCTTCTGCCACAATGGCGTCGAGGACCTGCGCAGCGATATCCTCGACGATATGACCCCGGGCGAATATGAGTCCATCGGCAATCTGCCGACGCTCAGCGAAGACGAATTCATGGCGACGCTGATGAAAGTCACCGATCACCAGGCCGACGAAGACCTCGGCCGCATTCTGATCGGCCAGTCGCGCGAGACGATGCGCTGGATGCGCACCCACAAGATCCGCTTCATCCCGATGTTCGGCCGCCAGAGCTTCAAGATCGAGGGCAAGCACCACTTCTATGGCGGGGTGAATATCGAGGCGGTCGGCGGCGGCTGGGGGCTGGTCGATATGCTGGTCACGGCCTGCGAGCGGATGGGGATCATCATACGCTATGAGTGCGGACTACGCGATCTGATCGAGGACCAGAAAGGCCGCGTCATCGGCGTGCGCGCCAAAGGCCCGGATGGCTATGAGGACATTCATGCGAAGGCCGTTGTCCTCGCCTGCGGCGGCTTCGAATCGAACCCCGAGATGCGCGTGCGCTATCTCGGCGAGGGCTGGGACCTGTGCCGGGTGCGCGGCACGCAGCACAACACCGGCGACGGGATCAACGCCGCGCTGAAGATCGGCGCGCGCCCGCATGGCGGCTGGTCGTCATGTCACGCGGTGCAGTGGGACATTTCCGCGCCGCCCTATGGCGACCGGGTGGTGCTCGATAACTTCCAGAAGCACAGCTATATCATCGGCATTGTCGTCAACATGCTTGGCAAGCGCTTCATCGACGAGGGCGCGGATTATCGCAACCACACCTACGCCAAATACGGCAAGGAAGTGATGAAACAGCCGGGCCGCGCCGCGGTGCAGATATTCGACGCCAAGACCCACGACAACGTCCGCGACGAATACCGCATCAAGCAGGTGACCAAGGCCACGTCCGACACCATCGAAGGCCTGGCCGAAGCGCTCGACATCGACGTCGAGGGTCTGAAGGCGGAGATCGCCGCCTATAACGCGGCCTGCCCTCCCGGTGCATTCGGCGCCAGCTACAACCCCTCGATTCTCGACGGCGTCGGCACCCGGGGCCTCGCCGTGCCCAAATCGAACTGGGCGCTCCCCATCGATACGCCGCCCTATCACGGCTATGTCGTCACCTGCGGCATCACCTTCACCTTCGGCGGCTTAAAGATCGACACCGGCGCGCGCGTGCTCGACCTCACCGAAAAGCCTATCCCCGGCCTCTATGCCGCAGGCGAACTGGTCGGCGGCATCTTCTACCAGAACTATCCCGGCGGAACCGGCTTGCTCAATGGCTCGGTGTTTGGCAGGTTGGCGGGGAAGAATGCCGGACAGTTGGCCGCTGCGGCTTAGGAGAGAAAAGACCATGTCAGACGAATCCCCGCAGCCCGGCGCGCGCCCCGGCCTGGATTATTCGCTGCTCAACGAGAGCCACGTTGCCGCCTATCGCGAGACCAATGGCGAGAAGGGCGGAGTCTGGAACGGCGCGACGGCGGTGCTGGTCACAACCAAAGGCCGCAAATCGGGCGAGAAGCGCACCATCGCGATCATCGGCAAGCAGGTCGGCGACAACTTTGTCATCATCGCCTCAAAGGGCGGTTCGCCAACGCATCCGCTGTGGTATCTCAACATCCAGGCCGATCCGAACGTCGAATTCCAGTATCTGGCCGACAAGTGGGAAGGCATCGCCCGCACCGCCGAATCGCCCGAGCGCGAGGCGCTGTGGGCCGAGGCCTGCAGCCAGTGGCCCGCCTTCGATGATTATCAGAAGCGAACAGACCGGAAGATTCCGGTGGTGGTGCTGGAGCCCAGGCGGAAAATCGGCTGAACCAGCTTGGCGCGGGCGGTAGTTTCTACTATCTTCCAGCCATGATCAGGATTGTCTGAGCCACGGCCCCAGGCGCGAGCTTTGGGGATGCCACTGAGCCGGAGCGGATAAGCTGCTGCCGGTTCATTGCCCACGACAATCGAAAGCAATTCACCGATGACTTCACATCCTTCATTCGAATGGACTCATGCCCCGCGCGCCCTGCCCGGGCAGCCCGCCGATCCGGCCCGGCTCGCCAGGGCCATGGACCACCCCGCCTATCCCCTGACCAATGCCTATGATCCGGGCTGGGTGCTGCAAAACTCGATGGGCCCGATCCCGCTATGGCTGCTTGAGGGCCTTGCCCCGCATCTGCACCTCAAGCCGGGGCAACGTGTGCTCGATCTTGGCTGCGGCACGGCAATCACCTCGATATTCCTCGCCCGCGAATTCGGCGTCGAAGTCTGGGCGGCGGATCTGTGGATCGATCCCGAACAGAATCGCGAGAGGATTGCGGAGGCGGGCGTTGCCGACCGGGTCCACCCACTGGACGTGGAGGCGCGTCGCCTGCCGTTCGATCATGGCTTCTTCGATGCCGTGGTCTCGATCGACGCCTACCACTATTTCGGCACCGAGATGCGCTATCTCTCCTATCTTGCCCAATTCCTCCGGGAAGGCGGGCGGATCGGCATTGCCGTCCCCGCGAACGCCGTTGATCCTGACGTGCCGGGAGCGATTGCGCCGCCGCCGCAGCTCGCGGCGACACTCGGCGCAGACTGGTACATCTTCCGCAGCGACGAATGGTGGCGACGGCACTGGTCGCGCACCCCTTGCATCGACGTCGAGCTGGCCGAGCCCGTCGCAGGCGGGCGCGCGGACTGGCTGCGGCAGGGCGAAGCAGTGACCGCCTACAACGAAAAGGCGGCGGAATACCTGTTCAACCGGGAGATGCTCGAATGTGAGGCGGGCCAGACGTTCGGTTTCGCCAGGCTGGTCGCGCGGCGCAATGCGCAGCCATCGCTTTCGTTCGGCCCAGGCGATTTCGCCAGCCGGATAGCCTGACCCAGACCAGCCAGCTTGACCCTGCCCCGGCAGTCGATAGGCTCCGGGGCAGGCAAATTGCAGGGAGAGAGAGCCGATGACCACCCTCGCCGAAGCCCAGGCGGGCGTCCGCGATCTGCATGCCCGCTATAGCGACGCGGCTTTCCGCAAGGATTACGATGCCTTCGCCGGCTGCTTCGCCGAGGATGCCGAGTGGCGGATTTCGGGGCGGGTGTTTCGCGGGCCCGCCGAAGTGCGGCAGGGCATTTCGGTGATCATGGACAAGTTCATCCGCGTGTTCATCACCTTCCGCACGCCGATCCTCACGGTCGGCGACCGGGTCGCCTCGGGCCGCACCTGGATCGACGAGCGCTGCGCCTGGAAGAATGGCGACACCAATATCGCCATCGGCCTCTATTACGAACACTTCGTCGAACGGGGCGACCGCTGGCTGTTCAAGTGGCGGATGTTCGAGACGCATTATCGCGGGGCCCCGGACATGACCGGCGAGTTTTACGATCGGCACGATTGGGGTTCCCCTCCCGCCATGCCGCCGCTGGACTACATGACCGAAGACATGGCCTCGGCGCGCTGGGGCCTGCCGCCGGCGGGGACGGCGGGGGGCGGGGGGTAGGCTAGAGCCAGATGACGTTAGGTTGTACCGCCATGACGGAGCCGATTTTGGCCCAGTGCAAGGAGTGAGGAGGGAGCCATGCCAAAGCATAGTGACCGACGAAGGACGCAGCAATGGGCCAAAAGCGGCCCGCCCTTGGGGGTTGCCACTGGAAGCCCCTCGGACTGCGTCGCGTCACTTGCACGGGTTCCCGACCCGCACTGCGCGACGCTCCTTGCCGAGAAGCTTCCAGTGGCAATCACGGCGGTACAACCTAACGTCATCTGGCTCTAGTCCCGTTCGTATCGCTGGCGCTCTCGCCCATCCTTCGGCAAGGGCCGGGCGCGGTCGCGGCGGAATTCGGGCTGCGCCGCGTTGAGCAGCATGGCCCAGAGCGACCACCAGCCGACCGTCACGGTGAACTCGACCGCCCCGGCCTCCCCGTAGCGCGCCACCACCCGGGCGAAGAGGTCTTCCGGCACTTGGCCGCCGACGCAGGCCAGTGTGTATTCGATGACCAGCCGCTGCTCGTCGTCGAACAGTTCGCTGGTTCGCCAGTCCGGGATAGCCTGCTGCTGTTCGAGCGATATCCCCGCCAGTTTCGCCAGTTCGAGATGCGCCTGCCACGAGAAGTCGCACTTGAAGCGCCAGTTGAGCGCCTGCACCGCCAGTTCGCGCAAGTCGCGGCGCTGGGCCCAGGGCAGCTCGCCGATGACGAAATCGGTCATCCGAGCGACTTGCAGCGCGGTTTGCGGGCTGTGCGCGAGAATGGCGTAGCCGGCATGCGGTTCGCCCTCGCCGCCGGTGGCGGGGAACAGGTGCCGCCACAGCGCGTCTAGGCCGGCCCTGGTCGCATCGTCCGGATTTCCGGGGTAATCGGCGGGGCGGAAGATTTCGGTCACGCGCGCCACGGGGTCAGTCCTTCGGCCGGCTGAGCGCGCCGGGGTCGGCGGGTGCGCGCAGGGCGCGTCTGTTGACCAGCGGGCGCAGATAGGAGGCGTCGCTGCGGTCGCGCGCCGGGCCGCCGTTCAGGCGCAGGTCCGCGATGCCCTCGAACAGCGGCACTTCGTTGCCCGGGATCGTCCCCGACCACTCCATGATCGTCATGCGAAAGGCGACGCGCCATCCGCCTGCGCGGCATTCGAGACGGTCGATGTATCGCCCGCCCGCGAGCCAGTTCGAGCCGTCGCGGTTGCGCCCGGCATATTCGAAATAGGTCTCGGCATGGGCGACATCGCCCTGAATGTCGCAAGTGTGGTTGAACAGATTGTGCATCGTGCCGGTCTGCCCCGCTTCATGCAGCGCCGCGCCGCTTGCATAGGCCTGGGCGGGCGAGCCGACGAGAGCGCCGGCGTCCACCACCGCGTCGGGGTGATAGCCCGAGACAAAGCATTCGCGGTCGAACCGGTCGATGCCGCGGCTGATGCGCTGGAGGCAGTCCCAGATGTCCTGCCGGTCGATCAGGGTCTGGATGCGTTCGGGGGTGGGGGGCATGGGCGGGGCTCCTCTCTCGGGGATGAGCCTATGCCGCCTCCCCTGCGATTGCCAGCATCTGCGTCAAACTCGCGCCGAAGTCGCGGCCTTCCCAACGGCTCGACGGCATTGCCGAAAGTGTGCAGGAAGCCGTGCACCACCTTGTCGCGGAAGAGCACGGGATCGTCGGGTCCCCTGACGCCGGCGACATCGGGCATGCGCGAGAGGAACATGGCGGGCATGTCCAGCATCACTGCCAGCGTCAGCATGCCGATCGACAGGTCGAAATGGAGGGCGAAGAGTTCGGGGTCGATGCTGGAACCGCCGTGGGCCGCAAGTTCGCCAAGGAAATGCGCGATCAGGCCATCGAGGTCACGCTGCCACATCGCCGCATTGCCGCCCGAAAGCCCGCCCCACAGCGCCATGCCGAGGTTCATCTGGCGCACCATGCCCCAGTCGAGCAACCCTGCCTGGAGCACGCCCGCCGTGTCGCGCCAGAACCAGGCGTTGTCGATATGGGTGTTCCAATGCGCCAGTGCGACGAGGCCCGGGTCGGCGAAGAGGAAACGGCGGATCTCCGCATCGTGGCGATGGAAGCGCACGGCGTCCTCGACAAAACGCGCGGCGAAGCCAGGCGCGGTGGCATTGGCGGGAAACAGCTGCGGCGCATCGGCGATGAACCGGGCAATGCGCTCCGCCTTTTCGCGCACTTGCCCGGCGTTCCAGGGCAGGGGCAATTCGGCGGCGGCGGCTACGGGCGCGAAGGGGAACAGGCGATCGGCGTCGGGCGACAGCCGCCCGCTCTGGTGCGCGGCGGCGAGGCGGGCGAGGGCGGTGACCGTCGCGCGGTAGTATTCCGCCGGGTCCGCCAGCTCGTGGTCCAGGTTCTTGACCCGCAGCGGCTCGATACCATCCTCGCCATAGGCGATGCGCCGGGTGATCAGCACGCCGACGCCGCTCACTGGATCGAAGTCGGCGAAATAGGGCTTGGCCACCGCCACGGGGAAGGCCGGATGACGCGACAGCGCCGCAAGGCGCACTTCGCCGTGAAGTTCGTGCGCCCGCCGGTCGCGGAAAGGGTCGCCGAGGCAGCGGGAGAATTTGACGAAGAGCTCGGTGTGGAGGGCCGGGTCTGCGCGGTCGTAGGCGACATCGAGCAGCAGCTTGTCGCCCGAATTGCCTGCGGCAAAGCCCTCGCAGCGGACAATGCGCGGTCACGGCAATGTCCTGCGCTATGGAACCATAGGCGCGGAAGGCCTCGGTCAGCCATTCCGCCCCGGCCTGGCGCAGAGCATCGGGGTGGGCGGGGACAGCGATGCCGGTCGCCTCGCCGGGGGCGAAATCCAATGCTGCGGAGGTTGCCATGTCGCCTATGTTTCCGGATTCCCGTTGGGGATCAGCGAGCGGACGATCGACGAATCGAGCTCCTCATACTCGGTGATAGCCGATCGTCGCATAAAGCTCGGCGCGGGTTTGCATGCGGTCGGCCACCGGCTTGGCCCAGCCGGTTTCGCGCAGGGTGGCATAGAGTTCCTCATGCGCTTTTGCCGCCATCCGCAGCGCCGAGACCGGCCAGATCACCATTTTGTAGCCGAGTGCCTCGAACTGCTTCGCGGTCATGAACGGGGTCGTGCCGAACTCGGTCATATTGGCCAGCAGCGGAACCTCAACCTCGCTTGAGAATCGCCTGAAGTCCTCGGCATCGCGCAGCGCCTCGGGGAATATCGCGTCGGCCCCGGCCTCGACATAGAGCTTGGCCCGGGCGATCGCCCCGTCCATGCCCTGCGCTCGCAAGGCATCGGTGCGGGCGATAATGTAGAGGTGGCGGCGGGCCTTGCGCGCGGCGGCGACCTTTGCCGCCATGTCGTCTGCGGCGGCCAGTTTCTTGTCGTTGAGGTGCCCGCATTTCTTGGGCAGCAGCTGGTCCTCGATCTGCACTGCGCCCGCGCCGGCGTCCTCGAAGGCTGCGGACCATGTGCATGACGTTGAGCACCTCGCCATAGCCGGTGTCGCCATCGGCGAGGATCGGCAGCTGCGAGCTGCGGGCGATCTGGCGGATGAAGAAACAGACGTCCTCGACCGACAGCACGCCGAGATCGGGCAAGCCCATCGCAGGCCGACATCGCCGCGCCGGAAAGATACAGCGCCTCGAACCCGGCGGCCTTGGCCTGGAGCGACGAGAGGCCGTTATAGGCGCCCGGCAGTTGCAGGATGCCTGGGCGCTCAAGCAACTTGCGGAAGCGCAGGCCTGCGGGTTCGGTTTCGAGCTCTTCGGCGACTAGGTAGGTCATGGGCAACTCGCAGTGACAATGAAAAATGGTTTCGCGCAAAGAACGCAAAGAGCGCAAAGAGGTCGTTCTTGGCGCCGCAGGCAAGTTTTTCATGCCTTGGCAATGCTTGAGTGACCGTCGAAAATTCCAGAGGCTTCGCCCCAGGTTCTACTCCTTTGCGCTCTTTGCGTTCTTTGCGCGAAATAGTTCTCTTCAAAACTTCATTGAGAACGGATCGCGCCGGTCGCCCGAATAATCGATGAACACGGTCTTGGTCTGCATCCATTCCAGAATGCCCGCATGCCCGCGCACACGGCCATAGCCCGAATCCTTCATGCCGCCGAACGGCAGCTGCGGCGCGGCCTGGCGGTAGGTGTTGACCCAGACCACGCCCGAGCGGATCGCCCGCATCATCCGCATGCAGCGGTCGATATCCTGTGACCAGACGCCGCTGGCGAGGCCATAGGGCGTGTCGTTGCCGATCTGCACCGCTTCTTCCTCGTCCCCGAAGGGGATTATCGACAGCACCGGGCCGAAAATCTCCTCGGCGGCGACTTTCATGTCATTGCGGACATCGGCGAAGATGGTCGGCTGGACGAAGAAGCCCTTCTCCAGACCCGGCCCCTCGGCGCGCCCGCCGCCCGCGACCAGCCGCGCGCCATCGCGCTTGGCCGCCTCGATGAAGGCGAGGATCTTGTCGAACTGCGGCTCGTTTGCCGCCGTGCCCATTTCGGTTTCGGGCAGGCGCGGGTCGCCCATCCTGATCTGCCCGGCGCGCGCGGCGAGGCCCTCGACCATGCGATCATAGACCCCGCGCTGCACCAGCAACCGCGATCCGGCGATGCAGGTCTGCCCGGTGGCGCCGAAGATGCCCGCCAGGGCCCCGATCAGCGCCCGCTCGAAGTCGCAATCGTCGAACACGATGTTGGGGCTCTTGCCGCCGAGTTCCAGGCAGACCGGCTTGAGGTTCGCCGCCCCCGCCATGGCGATGGCGCGGCCGACGCCGGGGCTGCCGGTGAAGCTGATCTTGTCGATCTGCGGGCTGGAAGTGAGCGCCTGGCCGGTCTCCGCCGCGCCAGTCACGACCTGGAAGACCCCGGCAGGAAAGCCGGCCTTCGCGCACAGCCTGGCGATCTCCAGCGTCGTCACCGAGGCGTGCTCGCTCGGCTTGGCGATCACGCAATTGCCCGCCG
The DNA here is from genome assembly GCA_963779195.1 of uncultured Alphaproteobacteria bacterium. Classification (GTDB taxonomy): domain Bacteria; phylum Pseudomonadota; class Alphaproteobacteria; order Sphingomonadales; family Sphingomonadaceae; genus Novosphingobium. Next base: position 644,104 of record CAVZWZ010000002.1, on the reverse strand, counting down.
CCAGCGCTGCCGGCATGGTGTTGCACAGGATCGCGACCGGCGAGTTCCACGCAGTGATGCAGGCGACCACGCCATAGGGCTCGCGCATCGCGAGGCCGGCGGTGTCCCTGACATCGAGCGGGACCAGATCGCCGGTGACCTTGTCGGCCCAGGACGCGTAATAGCGGAACAGACGGGCGGCGTAGCCCATCTGGTTGCCGGTTTCGCGGATGACTTTGCCGTTGTCGGTGGTTTCGAGCAGCGCCAGGCGATCGCCATCGGCGTCGATCAAATCGGCGAGCTTATTGAGCAGCCGGGCGCGCTCGCCGGGGGTGGTCTTGCTCCAGACTGTGTCATAGGCGCGGCGCGCGGCGGCGATGGCTTCGGCGACATCTGCGGCAGTGGCGACGGAGATCGCCGCGTGGACTTCCTGGTTGAATGGGTTGGTCGCGGGAATGGTTTCGCCGCCGAGTAAGCCGCGCGCCATTTGCCGTCGATGAAGAGCTGGTATGATTTCAGGCATCCGTGGTCCCTTCGCCCTGCCGGGCACTGTGTCAACTATTGACTATCGCGCATTATGATACTTAAGAGGTGCCATTATGGATAGCCCCAATTCCGCCTCCCGCGCCATTGCAAAAATGGCAGTCGGGCTCAGCCTCGCCGATATCCCCGCGCCGGTGCTCGCCCGGGCCAAGCTTCACATTCTCGATGCGCTGGGCCTGGGCATCGCCGCGACTGTGCAGGACTTTGCCAAGAGCGCCTGGGAGGGCGTATCCGCCTTGGGCAGCGGCGGCGACTGCTCGGTCATCGGCCGCAGCGAACGCCTTGCCCTGCGCGACGCCGCGCTGGTCAATGCCGTGCTGATCCACGGCCTCGATTTCGACGACACCCATCTCGCCAGCATCATCCACCCGACCTGCACCAGCCTGCCTGCCGCGCTGGCGCTGGGCGAGGCGCTGGATGCGAGCGGCGAGGCGCTGCTGACGGCGTTCCTGGCAGGCGCGGAAACCTCATCCGCATTGGTCTGCGCGGTCGATGGCGGGTTTCACCACATCGGCTATCACGCCACCGGCGTCGTCTCGCATTTCGCTGCTGCGGTCACCGCGGGCAAGCTGCTGGGGCTGGACGAAGACGCGATCACCGCCGCGCAGGGGATCACCGGCAGCACTGCCGCTGGCATCCAGGTGTTCCTCGAGGAAGGGGCCTGGACCAAGCGCTTCCACCCCGGCTGGGGCGCGGTTGTCGGGTATCACGGCGGCCTATCTGGCGCAGGCGCGGTTCAAGGGGCCGAGCCGGGTCTACGAAGGCAAGTTCGGCCTGTTCGACACCCATCTGCACGAACCGGCCAAGCTGGAAGCGATGACCGATGGCCTGGGCGAGAGGTCTGGCACTTCGGCGAAACCGCGCTGAAGCCCTATCCGGTCTGCCACTTCATCCACGGCTGCGCCGACGCGGCGATCGAGCTGTTCGAGGAAATCGGCGGAGCGGACATCGCATCGGTGACCGCCTTCCTGCCGCAGCCGACCTTGCACATCATCGCCGAGCCCGCCGAAGCGAAGGAGCGCGCCGCGACCGAATACGAGGCCAAGTTCAGCGCCCAGCATGTCGTCGCCGCGTGTCTGCTGCGCGGGCGGTTCGCTCTGCCCGATCTGCTGCCGGGCGCGCTGGCCGATCCGGCAGTACGCGGCTTGGCTCTGCGGGTGAAATGCCTCGCCGATCCCGACAGCGCCTTTCCGGAATTCTTCTCCGGCGGCATCGACGTGCGCCTTGCCGATGGGCGGGTGCTGACGCGCCATGTCCGGGTCAACAGCGGTGCGGGCGAGCGGGCGATGGGCAAGGATCAGGTGAGGGCGAAATTCATGGCCTCGGCCTCGCTCGCTATCGGCGAAGCGCAAGCGGACGCCATCGCCGAGGCGGTGCTGGGCCTCGAACGGACTACAGCGCGGGAACTGGCCCGGCTGTTGCGGCAGGAATAGGCCCGCGCCCCTCGTAAAGATCGCCCGGCATCTTGCGCGCGGCCAGCACGAACCACACGCTCGACGCCACCAGCATCACCGGCGCCAGCAGCATCGCCATGGCGAGCGAATCCTTGCCGTAGCTTGGCACCAGCCAATCGCTCAGCATCCCGACCGACAGCGGCCCCAGCGCGCCCAGCAGTGTCAGCGCCCCCATCAGGCAGGAAGTCGCCATAGCGCGCAGATGCGGCGGGACGATGGCGTGCATCGCGGCGAAGGTCGGCCCGAGATAGGCGACGGTCAGCATCTGCGGCCCGATCAGCAGCAGCACCGCCAGCGTCGCATTGTCCGCCAGCATCGCGCCCGCGAGGAACGGTGCGGAAATCGCCATCAGATAGGCGCTGATCCGCAGCCGCCAGCTCGGGTCCTTCAGGCTCAGCCGGTCGGCCAGATAGCCGGCGATCGGCATGCCGATCAGCCCGGCGACGCCGGTCATCAGCCCATACCACAGCCCGGTCTCCGCCGGGCTGAGGCCGTGGCTGCGCATCAGCACCGGGGCGTTGAAGGTGGTCATGGCATAGCCCGCGAAGCTGTAGAGCGAGGTCGCCACGGCGGCGCGGCGGAAGGTCGGCAGGCGCAGCAGATAGGCGACCGATTCCTTGAGGCTGGGATGCACTTCGATATCGTGCAGCCGCGGCGGCGGCAGCCGCCACCAGGCGATGGCGGCCAGCAGCAGTCCGGGAATGCCCACCGCGACAAAAGACATCCGCCAGCCAAGCTCGGCGACCAGCAGCCCGCCCGCCATCAGCCCCAGCATGGCGCCGATCGGCGCGCCCAGCGAATAGAGCGAGATCATCGTCGCGCGGCGCTCGGCGGGAAATTCGGCCGAGATGATCGAATGCGCCGCCGGGGCCGAAGCCGCCTCGCCCGCCGCCAGCCCGAAGCGGGCCAGCACCAGCTGGACAAAGCTCTGCGAAGCCCCGCCGATCGCCGTCATCACGCTCCAGAAAGCGACTGCGGCGGTGATCGACTGGCGCGCATAGCCCCGGTCGCACAGCTTGGCGATGGGGATGCCGGCGAAAGTATAGACCACCGCGAAGACCAGCCCGCCGAGCAGGCCGATCTGGGTGTCGGACATGGCGAGGTCGCGCTTGATGTCCTCGGCCATGATGAACGGCAAATTGCGGTCGACCAGGTTGAGCGTGCCGATGGCCAGCAGGATCACCATAAGCTCGGTGCCACCGGCGTGGCCGCGTCTTGTATCGGCCATCGCCGTTATGCTCCCCCAAGCGCTTCGTTACCGTCCGCATCCCGCCGCCTGACCGAAGGCAGGCCCAGCGCAGGAAACAGCGCGCTGCCGATGAAGGCCGAAGCGGCGGCCAGCGGCAGATAGGCGTCGAAGCTGCCGGTCAGCGACAGCAGGAAATTGCCGAAACCCATCGCCAGCCCGATCGCCGCCGACTGCATGCCCATCACCGTGCTGTAGACCGGAATGCCGAAGCGGCTGGTGATCAGATAGGGGACGATATCGCCCTCACCGCCGAACGAGGCGCCAAGCAGCGCGAAGGCCACCGCCACCACCGCGACCGTGTCGATCGGCGCGGCGAGCAGCAGCAGCCCGACCACGGGCAGCGCGAAGCCGATCGCGGCGACGATGTGGCTTTGAACATAGTCGAGCGCGACGCCGGTCAGGATGCGCCCGGCGAGCGAGCTCAAGCCGAACACCGTGACCATCATCGCTGCGGTTCCGTCGCTGAGGCCCTGCGCCAGCACCACGGTCTTGAGCTGGGTGGTGGCGAGGGTGAAGGGCAGGTTCACCAGAAAGCAGGCGGCCAGCATGATCCAGAACGCCGGCATGGCGAAAATCGCGCGGTAGACCCCCTTGGGGCGATGACGCGGAGCGGCGGGCGTCGCCGCTTCCGCCTGCGATCCGGTATCGCTGGGCCGCAGCAGCCAGAACATCAGCATCGCGCAAACCGTGCAGAATGCAGCCACCGCCCAATAGCCCGCGCGCCAGCCGTTAGCCTCGACGAAGGCCGAGATCGCCGGGCTGAACAGCGCGCCGAACAGCGGCGGGCTCGATCCGCAAATGCCCAGCGCCAGGCCCCGCCGCACCTTGTAGGACGCCGCCACCACCCGCGAATAGACCGTCGCGGTGGTGGTCGAGCAGATCATCGTCTGGGCGATATAGAGCGCGGCGAAGGCCGGGCGTGCTGCTCACCATGGTCATCGCGATCAGGAACAACGGGAAGCTGACCGCGCCAACCGTCGCCACCCGGCGCACGCCGAACTTGTCGGTCAGCCGCCCGGCGACCGGCAGGCAGAACATGATCAGCATCTGCACCATGCCCAGCCGCGCCCAGTCGGACAGGGTCCAGCCGAAGGATTCCATCAGATAGGGCGCGAAAATGCTGAGCAGATAGGAATTGAGCGACAGCGCCGAACCCATGCCGAGGAACGATCCCAGCAGTGGCCGCCATTCGCGCCGGAATTCGCTCAGATCTGGCAACGCGCATTCTCCCCGGGTTTTGCAGAGTGTTTTGCCGCGAGCTATCGTGCGCGGCTCGGCCAAGGGCAAGCGTTTTCCTTGACTTTCGCCATCCTCGCCCCTAGCTGCCCAGCCTTCCCGCAGATTCCAGCATCCGGAGTGCCCCATGGCGCGCGTTACCGTCGAAGATTGCGTCGACAAGATTCCCAACCGTTTTGACCTGGTCCTGCTCGCCGCCCAGCGCGCGCGCGAGATTTCGGGCGGGGCGGAACTGACCGTGGATCGCGACCGCGACAAGAACCCGGTCGTCGCGCTGCGCGAGATCGCCGACGAGACGGTGCTGCCGCCGGTGCTCAAGGAGACCCTGATCGGCTCGCTGCAGCGCGTGCTGCCCGACGATGACGACGAGGCGGACGAAATCGGTTCGCTCAGCCGCTCGGCCGAAGCGCTGCGCATCACCGCCGCCGCGCCGGTGCGCAACACCTCGCTTGGCGGAGATTACGAGGGCTGATCCTCCGTTTCCGATGTGCCACAAGGGGCTCCGGGCAACCGGGGCCCCTTTTGTTTTGTGGGCGAATCGGGAGGAGAGGGCCAATGACGCTTCAGGGCAAGAACATCCTCGTCATCGGCGGCTCGTCCGGCATCGGCTTCGGCGTCGCCCGGGCGGCGCTGGGCGAGGGGGCTGCAGTCGACCCTCGCCTCAAGCAATGCGGTGCGGGTGGCCGAGGCGGTTGAAAGGCTCGGCGGCGGCAGCGGCGTCTCGCTCGACGTGACCGACGAGGCGGCGGTGCAGGCCTTCTTCGCCGCGCCGCAAATCTGGGACCACATCGCCTTCACCGCCGCCGATTGGGCGCAGGTCGATCACGCGACCTCTGCGCAAATCGACCTTACCGAAGCCGCGAAGCATTTCGACGTGCGCCTGTGGGGCGCGCTGGCGGTTGCCAAGCACGGCGCGCCGCGCATGACGCCGGGCGGCACGATCATCCTGACCAACGGCATGGCCGCGCACCGCCCGCAAAAGGGGCTGGCGATCTCGACCGCGATGGCCGGCGCGGTCGAGCATCTGGTGATCGGCCTCGCCTTCGATCTCGCCCCGGTGCGGGTCAACGGCGTCTGCCCCGGTGCCATCCGCACCGAGGCCTGGGACGAGCTGCCTGCGGATTTCCGCAAGTTCCAGGAAGACCGGCTGGCGGGCCAACTCGTCCCGCGCGTCGGCGAAACGGCGGAGGCAGCGGAAGCCTACCTCTATCTGATGCGCTGCGGCTATGTCACCGGACAGACGCTGCGGGTCGAGGGCGGGTGGAGTTTGGGGGGGTAGGGGTTGGATCAATCCCCTGGCGGGTATTGCCGGCGGCTGTGGATGACGCTCATGATTTCAACGATATCGGTCCGCACCTCGTAGATCAGCAAGTAGTTGGGGTTCACGACTGCCTCCCGAGTTCCCGCGATCCGTCCCGGTCGATACATGTAGGGATGCAGCGGAAGGCGTTCCGCGCATGTTTCCATGGCTTCGGCCAGCCGGATTGCCGCCGCGGGGTTGCGATCCGCAATATATTCAAAGATCGCACGGGCGTCGGCCCTTGCCTCCGGATTCCAGACAAGCCTTAGAGAGATTTCCCGGCCTTAGATGCAATGATCTCACGCAATTCGGCCATGACCTCATCGTGAGCAATGCGAGGCCGCGTGTCGGCGCGAGCCTTCGCCACTTTAGCTTCGAGCCAAAGCAGGTAGGCCTGCTCCTCTTCGACCGTCTCGAACTCGGAAACAATGGGCGAAAGCTTGTTCATATCCACTCCATACTCCTGTCAGGCTTAATTTCCAACCTGATCACCCCCTCGGCGCAATCCGCCGGTAACTCAGCGCCTCCGCCACATGGATGCGCCCGACCGTCTCCGCGCCGCTCAAATCGGCGATCGTCCGCGCCACCCGCAGCATTCGCGTATACCCCCGCGCCGATAGCCGCATCGCCTCGGCCGCCTGGGCCAGCAGCTTCCTCCCCGGCTCGTCGGGCGTGGCATGCGCCTCCAGCATCTCGCCGTCGAGCTGGGCGTTGGTGCGTCCGCCGGTGCCCTCCAGCCTGGCCGTCTGCAACGCCCTTGCCGCCTGCACCCGCGCCGCGACCTGCGCCGAACCCTCGGCGGGCGGGGGCAGGGTGAGGTCGGCGGCACTGACCGATTCGACTTCGACGTGGAGGTCTATCCTGTCCAATAGCGGTCCGGAGACCTTGCTCTGGTAATCGGCGGCGCATTTGGGCGCCCTTGAGCAGCCGAGCGCCGGGTCGCCCAGCCAGCCGCAGCGGCAGGGGTTCATCGCCGCGATCAGCTGGACGCGGGCCGGATAGGTGACATGGGCGTTGGCGCGGGCCACCGTCACCTCGCCGGTCTCCAGCGGCTGGCGCAGCGAATCGAGCACCGGGCGCTGGAATTCGGGCAGCTCGTCGAGGAACAGCACGCCCAGGTGCGCCAGGCTTACTTCGCCCGGGCGCACTTTCAGCCCGCCGCCGGTCAGCGCCGCCATCGAGGCGGAGTGGTGCGGGCTGCGGAACGGGCGGGCGCGGCTGATGCGGCCTTCCTCCAGCGTGCCGGCCACCGAGGCCACCATCGAGACCTCGAGCGCTTCCGGTATTATGTAGCAAACGCACCAAGGGCGCGGCGAATGCGTAGCCTTGCGCTGGCATGTGCCATCGTTTGCGGTGTGTGGCTGAATCCGACTCCACAGCGGGCCCGAGATGGGGCACGTATCAACCTATGCGGCTGCGAACGATTTTTCGAGGTGCTTGGCGAATGGCAATTTGGCCAATTATCGTCATTGGCGCGCTTAACATCGAAAATAAGGCCACTGACGCAGGTTTCGGGAAGATATCGCCGGACGATATTCGAGAGTCCTCTGCCGTGACAGGTGTTTACGACGCACTCGTTTCGGATACTGCGCTGCACATCGTGCTGTTCCTTGCTGGCGGCGCGGTGTTCGCTTGGGTCAGCCACTTGCTCGAAAAACTTGACCAAGGTTCAAGTTCTTGGACAGTCATGTGGACTGGTGCATTTTGCCAAGGGGCCGCCGAATGTTTTGAAAAGAATGGTTTCAATCGGAAGTTCTCTAACATGGCGAAGGATGTGCCAAAACTAAATAGACGCTTGGAAAGATTAGGACTTCGGACGGTCGAATTTAATTCAGATGACGAAGACCGTAATAAGGCATACGCCCGTTATCTGCGGGCCATTACGGGACCGCTCCAGATGGGCGACTTGGAATATGCGAAAGCTCTAGGAGAAGCTGCCCTCAGTCTTGAGCAAGGTAGACTTTCTCCACCCCAATCGCCTGAAGGCACTGCACCAGAAACACCGCCGTGAATTTACCCCGGCTGAGCTTGTTCCTGATATTCGGCTCAGAGTCCACAACGCCTATCGCAGCCAGCTTTTCGACAAGCTGCCCATAAGACACGTTCCGGCGCTTCAACTCGCCCTTGAGTAGCCCCTTAACCTTCGCTTCCCATTCCGTGTCTGCCACGATGTATCTCCAATGATGATATAGTCATCGTATACGATACGTTTGCCATTGACAACAGTGCCTATATGTCATTATATCCGGTGCATAAGAACTGGAAACGATGACATGCAACACTTTCTCCTCTCTGCCGCCGCCCGCACACTCAGCCTCAAGGCTGTTTTCCGCATGGGCGAAGACGTGGCCTATCAGACCTTCTGCCAGATGCGCTGGCCCGAAACGGAAGGCGAGGCCGTGTGCCCGCGTTGCGGCTGCACCGAGAGCTACAGCATTTCCACCCGGCGCAAGTTCAAGTGCGTCGCCTGTCTTCACCAGTTCAGCGTCACCAGCGGGACAATCTTCGCCTCGCGCAAGCTGGCCTTCACCGATCTACTCGCTGCCATCGTGATCTTCGTGAACGGCGCGAAGGGTGTCTCTGCGCTGCAAGTCAGCCGTGACCTGGACGTGCAATACAAAACCGCCTTCGTCCTTTCGCACAAGCTGCGCGAAGCGATGGCGCTTGAGCAAGCCAATGCGCAGTTGAACGGGATTGTCGAAATAGACGGCGGCTATTTCGGCGGGCATGTGAAGCCGGAAAACCGGAAAGAGGATCGCCGCGACCGCCGCCTGAAAGCGAACACGTCCGGCAAGCGCGAGTGCGTTGTCGTGATGCGTGAGCGCAAGGGCCGGTCGCTGGCTTTCGTGGTCAAGAACGAAGGCGATGCCGTTCCCTTCGTCCGGGATCACGTTGGCACGCTGGCGACAATCCACGCCGACGAAGGTGCTGGCTGGGATGCCTTGCACGCCGGTTGGGATACGCGCCGGGTCAATCACTCGATTGCGTTCAAGGACGAAGGCGTCTGCACAAATCAGGCCGAAAGCTATTTCTCGCGGCTGCGCCGGGCGGAAATCGGAACGCACCACCATATCGCTGGGCCGTATCTGGGTTCGTATGCCCGCGAAATGGCATGGCGAGAGGACAATCGCCGGAAGGCCAACGGCGAGCAAGCGGCGCGGGTTGGCGTGTCGGCTATGGCTTCGCGAGTATCGCGGCAGTGGAAGGGATACTGGCAGAGAGGGTGACGATAACTCCACCTTCGCGCTAGCGGTTGCTGCCGCGAATCGGTAAAGTGAAAGCACCGGCAACCCTAGGGTCACCGGCGCTCTGCGAAAGCCGACTAGTCAGCCCTCTGTGCAAGCCCTGTCTATCATACGGGGAGAAGGTTTCTAGCCGGTTTGAGCACCACCACAAACCAATGATAAGGCTAGATAAAATGGATGTTTCCACCTCTCTCACCACCACCCCTCAGCAACTCCGGCTTGACCTAGACATTGACGTCGAACGCGAGATCGACGGTATCGGCATGGGCGTCCTCAGTGACGGCACGCCCTTCCTGAATATTCGCGGCCTCGCAGTAATGTGCGGCGTGGACCATTCGCTGATTGTCCGCATTACCGGCGATTGGGTTGCCACCCCGCTCAAGGCCCGCGAGATGAAGATTCGTGAGCTTGTGCGCGCTCAGGGCGCGGATGACTCGGTTGCATTCTTGGCTATCAACAAGAACGGCACCATTCATCACGCAATTCCATCGGCTGTCTGCATGGCTATCTTGGAATACTACGCCTTCGAAGCTCGAACCGAGAGTGAGCAGGCCGCGAAAAGTTTCCGGCTGCTGGCCCGGAAGGGGTTCAACGATTTCATCTATTCGCAGGTTGGTTACAACCCGTCCGGCTTAGCATCGGTTGCGTGGCAGCAGTTCCATGACCGAGTTGGTCTATCATACCACTCTGTGCCGGACGGCTATTTCAGCGTGTTCAAAGAAATTGCAGACTTGCTCGTGACAATGATCCGGGAGGGCGCAACTCTGGGGTCAACCTTTATCCCCGATATTAGTGTGGGAATTCACTGGGGGAAATATTGGACCGCCGAGAGTCTCGACATCATCTATGGCGAGCGGGTCAAGTATGAGCACAACTACCCAAACTACTTCCCTCAATCTGCATCAAACCCGCAATCTCCGTTTGCATACCCGGATGATGCGCTGGGCGAGTTTCGGAAGTGGGTGCGCGAGATTTATTTGCCCAACAAGCTCCCGAGCTACCTCAATGACAAAGTAAAACAGGGGCAGATTACTGCCAAAAAGGCGAATGCAGCGGTTGAAGCCTTCAAGCCGAAAAGGATAGCCGCGCAATAGGGGCCGGGCGGGGCAGTCGCCCCGCCCCTACTCACTCCCATTCCGCCACCCGCCCTCAATCACCGCGTCCGGCTTGGTGATCCGCCACGACAGCGGCCCCGTCCATGTGTCATTTTACGTAATGACAGCCGCTTGATTCCCGTTACAGTCCAAGGCGCGACTCCTGCACTAGCGACCCGTAGGAGCCGCTGTCCCCGACCGGGCAACTGTCCATAACTGATAGTTGCCCGGTCCATCGCTCGAATCCACCCGGCCCTTGTCGCGCTGGTGCCTGAGAGCCGATCCTACGCGCCGAACCATCAAGTTCAGCAGCTTCTGGTCTTCCACGTCCAAGGCCCGCTCCAAGATCATCTGAGCGGCAATCTCGCGGGTTGTCAGGGCATCATGCGACTGTCGCAGGATAGTCAGCACCAAGCGGCTCATTTGGCCTCTGGAAGCCCAATCCTCTGGCGGGCGAAACATGCGAGGCCGGATGGCTTCCACTTCCATATCGGGCGCGACAACAGCCAGCGCGCCGTCCAGTGCAGCGAGATCGCGGACGAGTTGGCCTAGGCGTTCATGCGTGGCGTGGATTTCGCCTGCAAGCTCTGCCCTGCGTTTCACAAGGCCGGTTATCATGTAGTCCGTCATATGCAGACATTACGCATCGCTCACGATTACATCTAGACTGCGCTTGGTGCGTTTGCTACATAATACCGAGCGCTTCGGCCGGCGTCAGTTCGGGCAGGATGCCGGGCAGGCAGCTGGCGAGCAGCGATTTGCCCGCTCCCGGCGGTCCGATCATCAGCAGGTTGTGCCCGCCGGCAGCGGCAATTTCGAGGGCGCGCTTGGCGGTTTCCTGGCCCTTGACCATCTTGAGATCGGGGCCGGGCGCGGGCGGTTCGGCAATGCCGGGTTCGGGAACGCGCAGCACCTGCGTGCCCTTGAGGTGGTTGAGCAGGCTGATCAGATCGGGCGCGGCGAGGATCGGGATGCCGCTCGCCCAGCGCGCTTCCGAGCCCTGGCTGGCCGGACAGATCAGGCCTTTGTCGATGCTGGCGGCGTGGATCGCGGCGAGCAGCACGCCGGGCGAGGGGATCACCCGGCCGTCCAAGGCCAGCTCGCCGACAGCGACGAAATCGGTGAGCTGCTCGGCGTCGGTCACCCCCATCGCGGCAAGCAATGCCAGCGCTATCGGCAAATCGTAATGCGAGCCTTCCTTGGGCAGGTCTGCCGGCGAGAGGTTGACGGTGATGCGCTTGGGCGGGAACGACAGCCCCATCGCGGCCAGCGCGGCGATCACCCGCTCGCGGCTTTCGTTCACCGCCTTGTCCGGCAGGCCGACGACATTGAAGCGCGGCAGGCCCGGCGCCAATTGGCACTGCACCTCGACGCTGCGCGCCTCCAGCCCGAGATAGGCGACCGTCGATACCAGCGCGACCACAGCGACCCCCGTATGTTCCCGAGGGTGTGATGCATGAGCTGGGGGCGGCTGTCGAGCGCATTTCCCCTCCCGCATGCGGGAGGGGTAGGGGTGGGCCTGTTTTCCGAGCGCCAGGCAACTGGCCCACCCCCGGCCCCTCCCGCAAGCGGGAGGGGAGATAACAAGGCAAACCCGATCTTAACCCTGCCGATGAGGATTTGGGCAAGGCGAAGCGGTGCATGCATGCGGGCATGCGCCGGATTGCCGCCCTTGCCCTGACCATTCTCGCGCTCGCCGCGACGCCGCTCAGCGCGCAGACGGTGATTACCGAGGAGACCATCGAGGACGAGATCACGGTTCCGGCCAGCGGCAACGGGCGCTTCGTTCAGGCGCGTCCGGAGCAAGCGGACGAACTGGCCCTGCCCAGAGGCATTGCCGCCTTCGGCCCGTTCCGCGTGCTCGATTCGGGCCGCGCGGCGCTGGTCGGCGTCACCAATGCAAGCACGCCGGGCGAATTCACCGCGATGCTTCATGCCTTCCCCGGCATCAGGACGATCGATTTTGTCGAGTGCCCCGGCACCGATGACGACCGGGCCAATCTGCGGCTCGGCATGATGGTCCGCGAGCGCGGCATCGCTACCCATGTCCCCAAGGGCGGTTCGGTGCGATCCGGCGCGGTCGAGCTGTTTCTGGCCGGCGCGCGGCACAGCGCCGATCCCGAGGCGGAATTCGCGGTGCACAGCTGGATCGACGAATTCGGTCTTCAGCCCCGGCATTTCGCCGCCGATGCACCCGAGAACCGCGCCTATCTCGACTATTACCGCATGATGGGGATGAGCGCCGCAGAAGCCGCCGCGTTCTATGCGATGACCAATTCGGTCGACAATGCCGATGCGAAATGGATGAGCGGGACCGAGATGGCGCAGTGGGTGCGGCTCGATCCGGTTGCTGCGCCCCCCGCCCGTTCGGCCAATCTGGCCGCTGCGGCGCTTGACTCGGCGGCGGCGGTCCACTAACGGCCCAGCGCTTGAACGCGGTCGCTCATTGCGGCGGCCCGTCTAGTCGAATTTTCGGGATTTATCATGAAGCGCACATTCCAGCCCAGCAACCTCGTCCGCGCCCGCCGTCATGGCTTTCGCGCCCGCACGGCGACTGTCGGCGGCCGCAATGTGCTGCGCGCCCGCCGCGCCCGCGGCCGCAAGAAGCTGTCGGCCTGATCGCTGACCGCCTGACCGTTCCGGTCAAGCCCGCCGTGCTGACACGGCGCGCAGATTTCCTCGCCGCCAACAAGGGACTGCGCATCGCGCGTCCGGGTTTCGTGCTGCTCGCGCGGCCCAACGAGGGCGCAGGCCTGCGCTTCGGCATCACCGTCACCAAGAGGATCGGCAACGCCGTGGTCCGCAACCGCATGAAGCGGCGCTTCCGCGCGCTGATCCGCGAGCTGCTGCCCCAGCACGGCCTCGCCGATACCGACCATGTGCTGATCGGCCGCGAGGGCGGGGTCGAGCGGGATTTTGCCGCGCTGCGCAGCGAATTGCTCGCGGCGCTGGAACGGGCCAGGGCGGGCAAGGTCGATCCGCCGAGGAGGCCGAGGGCTGGCAGAGGGCCCAAGCGGTGAAACAACTCCTCATCCTCATCGCCCGCCTGTGGCAGATCGGCCCCTCGCGCATCCTGCCGCCGACCTGCCGCTATGCGCCCAGCTGCTCGGAATACGCCATTCAGGCCCTCGAAAAACATGGTGCGTTTAGGGGTGGCTGGCTGGCGGCGAAGCGGCTATTGCGCTGCCACCCGTGGGGCGGGCACGGGTATGACCCGGTACCGTAACATCGGATCGCCATTCCCGGCATGCACGGATAGACGGTAGAGAAGCTCCCTTGGACAATCAGCGTAATATCATCCTGGCGGTCGTGCTGACTGCCCTGGTCCTGTTCGGCTGGGATGCGGGCATGCGGTATATCTATCCGCAGGCCTATGCGCCCAAGCCGGCGGCGAGCGCCCCTCCGGCAAGCCCGGCGGCGCAGGCCCCGGCCTCGCCTGCCCCGCACACCCGTGACGGGGGACTTACCAGCCCCGCCGATATTGCGCTGGAAGCCAGGGACCTCAAAACCGCGCTGGCCGCGCCCACCCGCGTGCCGGTCGCCGCGCCGGGGCTGACGGGTTCGATCAATCTGCTCGGCGCGCAGATCGACGATCTCACCACCAACCGACATACCGAAGCGGTTAAAAGGAACAGCGGCCCGGCGCGGATATTCTCGCCGGCGGGCACTCCGGCGCAGCATTTCGCCCAGTTCGGCTGGGCGGGCGACGGCGTGCAGCTGCCCGATGCCGCGACGCTGTGGACCGCCCCCGCCGGCGCAAAGCTGACGCCGCAGACGCCGGTGACGCTGAGCTGGACCAATGCCGGCGGCCAGGCCTTTGCGCTGCGCTTCGCCATCGATGCCGACTATATGCTGACCGTCACCCAGACCGTGACCAACAGTGGCGCTGTGCCGGTGACGCTGCAACCGATCGCACAGATCAACCGCACCGAAAAGACCGCCAGCATCGACACCTGGAATGTCCACGCCGGCCCGCTCGGCGCCTACGACCAGACGGTCTCCTTCGGGCCGGATTACAGCGAGGTAAGCGAAGCCGGTGTCGTCGAGAACGAAGGCCGGGCGGACTGGCTCGGCTTCACCGACATCTACTGGATGAGCGCGCTGATCCCCGACAAGGCCCCCGCCACCAGCGACTTCCGCGGTCTCGGCAAGGGCATCTATCTCGCCGACCTGTTCTATCAAGGCGGAACCCTCGCCCCCGGCCAGCAGCTCACCCGCACCACGCGCCTCTTCGCCGGAGCCAAGGAGAGCGAGGTGCTTGACCGCTATGAGAACAGCGGCATCGCCAACTTCGGCCTGTCGATCGATTGGGGCTGGTTCCGCTGGTTCGAAAAGCCGATCTTTGCCCTGCTGCTGGCGCTGTTCAAGGCGACCGGCAATTTCGGCGTGGCGATCATCCTGCTGACCGTGATCGTGCGCGGCATCATGTTCCCGATCGCCCAGCGCCAGTTCGCCAGCATGGCGGCGATGAAGGCGATCCAGCCCAAGCAAAAGGCGCTGCAGGAACGCTTCAAGGACGACAAGGAAAAGCTCCAGCAGGAGACGATGAAGCTCTACAAGGAAGAGAAGGTCAATCCGCTGGCCGGATGCCTGCCGATCTTCCTGCAGATCCCGATCTTCTTCGCGCTCTACAAGGTGCTGATCCTGGCGATCGAGATGCGTCACCAGCCGTTTGCGCTGTGGATCGAGGACCTTTCGGCGCCCGATCCGCTGATGATCCTCAACCTGTTCGGCCTGCTGCCGTTCACCCCGCCCGCCTGGCTCGGCATCGGCATTCTGGCGGTGCTGCTGGGCATCACCATGTGGCTGCAATTCAAGCTCAACCCGGCGCCGCCCGACCCGATCCAGCAGCAGATTTTCGCGATCATGCCGTGGATGATGATGTTCGTCATGGCGCCGTTCGCGGCGGGGCTGCTGCTCTACTGGATCACCTCGAACATCCTGACGATCGCCCAGCAGAAATATCTCTACTCGCGGCATCCGCAGATGGCGGCGCAAAACGAGAAGGATGCAGCCGACGCGGAACGGGCGGCGGCGCGGGCCAAGAAGTGACGGCTGACGAGCTGGCGGCGGCTGAACTTGCGGAGCGCGCGCGCCGCCTGTTCGCCGGGCGGGTGGAGTTCCTCAAGAGCGCGCCCGCGCTGAAATTCCTGCCCGATCCCGATGTCCCGGAGATAGCCTTCGCCGGACGATCCAACGTCGGCAAATCGTCGCTGCTCAATGCGCTCACCGGGCGCAAGGCGATCGCCCGCACTTCGGTGACCCCGGGCCGCACGCAGGAGCTCAATTTCTTCGAGGTCGGCGAGCCAACCGCGCTGCGGCTGGTCGATATGCCCGGCTATGGCTTCGCCAAGGCGCCGCTAAAGGTGGTCGACAACTGGCGGCGGCTGGTGCGCGATTTCCTGCGCGGGCGGGTGGTGCTGAAGCGCACGCTGCTGCTGGTCGACAGCCGCCACGGGGTGAAGCCGGTCGATGCCGAGATGATGCAGCTGCTCGACGAGGCGGCGGTCGGCTACCGGATCGTGCTGACCAAGGCCGACAAGATCAAGGCGAGCGAGCTGGAAGCGGTGCTGGCGAGCGATGCAGGCCGAAGCGCGCAAGCATCCGGCCGCCTTTCCCGAGGTGCTGGTGACCTCGGCGGAGAAGGGCATGGGCATCGAGGAGCTGCGCGCGGCGGTGCTGGGGGACGCGGAGGTTTGAGTGACAAGTTCCTCCCTGTCGCGAAGCGATGGGGAGGGGGACCGCGACACCGCAGGTGTCGTGGTGGAGGGCTAGTTTGAACGGGACCCCTCCGTCAGCCCTGCGGACTGCCACCTCCCCATCGCCTGCGGCGACAGGGAGGAATTGTTTCGCCGTTCATTCTCGACACGCCCAGCCTGAACCGTTACGCCGGAACCCATGAAGCTCATCATCGGCAACAAGAACTATTCCAGCTGGTCGCTGCGCGGCTGGCTGGCGTGCAAGCAATCCGGCCTCGGCTTCGAGGAAATCATCGTCCCGCTGTATGGCGACGACTGGGACAGCGCAGAAGAAGCAGCAGCGACGACCTCGCGCCCTCATCGGGCAAGGTGCCGATCCTGTGGGACGGCGAGGCGGTGGTGTGGGACAGCCTGGCGATCATCGAATTCCTCGCCGACAAGGTCGGTCGCGACCGGTTCTGGCCCAAGGCAGACGACGCCCGCGCCATGGCCCGCTCGATGGTCGCGGAAATGCATTCGGGCTATCTTCCGCTGCGCCAGCAATGCCCGATGAACATCCGCCGCCGGGTCGAAGACGCCAAAATCGGCGACGATGCCCGGGCCGATATCCTGCGCATCCTGACGCTGTGGGCCGAGGCGCGGGCCCGGTTCGGCAAGGGCGGACCCTTCCTGTTCGGCAGCTTCGGCGCGGCGGACATCATATACGCCCCGGTGGTCAGCCGCTTCATCACCTATGGCGTGCCGGTGCCCGGCTTCGCCGTCGCCTATATGCAGGCGGTGTGGGAGCACGAATGGCTGCAGGACTGGATCGAGGCGGCCGAGGCCGAGGAATGGGTGATCGAGCAGGCCGAGAGGCCGGTGAAGGGGTAATTGGCGCGAGGCCGATACCCCTCCGACCCACCTGCGGTGGGCCACCTCCCCATTTGCACTTCGTGAAAATGGAGAGGGACTTGCTATTCGAATCTCAATTTGTTTGCTCTAAATCCTCGCCGGTGCCGGTCCTTTATCCGCCTTCCGCGTGCCCAATGCCTCCCGCGCCCGCGCCCTGATATAGGCATGCAGCTGGCGGATTTCGTCGTCGCTGAGTGTTTCGAATCGCGGCATGCCCTTCTCCAGCAGCGCGCCGCTCTTGAGCAGTTCGCGCAGGCTGTCGAGTTGCAGCGCAATGCCCGACTCACGCAGGTCCGGCCCCGGGGTTCCCGCCGATTGCATGCCGACGCCGTGGCAGGCGGCACAGCGGACAGAGAGTCCCCAGCCGGCCTTCACATCGGCTTCGTTCAGCACCAGTGCGGGATCGTCGAGCGCATTGATTTTCTTGTCGGGCGGCGGGCTGGCGGGGATCGCCGCCTTGCCGTCCAGCGCGAAAGTCAGCAGGCGGCGCGGCTGCATGCCGTATTTCCAGCCGACGTTCATGAACTCGCCGAAGGCCGCCGTGGTGCCGCCATAGCCGGCCAGGATCGAGACATATTGCCTGCCGCCGATGCTGTAGCTCATCGGCGCGGCAATGATGCCCAGCCCGGCGTCGAACTTCCACAGCTCCTTGCCGCTGCCCGCGTCCCAGGCCTTGAACCAGCCGTCGGCCAGGCCCTGGAACACCACCCCGCCCGCCGTCGCCAGCGTGCCGCCGTTCCACAGCTGGTCGTGCTGGACCTTCCACGCTTCCTTCTGCGCCACCGGGTCCCAGGCGACCAGCGAGCCCTTGCCGTCGCCCGGCTGCTTGACGATGGGCTCCACCATCAGCCCCATGACGTTGAACGCGTTGAGCGACTGCTCGCCGCGCGAGAGGCGCAGACCGATCTGCTGCATCGGAATATAGGCCAGCCCGGCCTTGGGACTATAGCTCATCGCCTGCCAGTTGTGCCCTCCCACCGCGCCGGGCCACAGCTCGATATCGCCCTTCTCGTAACGGATGCCCGGCTCTTCGATCGGGCGCCCGGTCTTCAGGTCGATGCCCTTGGCCCAGGTCACCAGCGTCGCCTTCTCGGCGGAGATCGGCTTGCCGCTCTCGCGGTCGAGGACATAGAAGAAGCCGTTGGTCGGAATGTGCAGCAGCACTTTCTTCGGTTTGCCCTCCAGGTTCAGCGTCGCCATGACGATGTTTGGCGTCGCCTTGTAATCCCAGCTGTCGCGCGGGGTTTCCTGATAGTGCCAGACGTATTTGCCGGTATCGGCATCGAGCGCGACGATCGACGAGGTGTAAAGGTTGTCGCCGGTGCCGCCCGGATCGCGCAGCTTGGGATCGTAAGGCCCGGCATTGCCGGTGCCGACATAGATGCGGTTGGTCTCCGCGTCGAAGGTCATGCCATTCCAGGCCGTGCCGCCGCCGCCGGTGTTCTTCCAGAATTCCGGGCCCCAGCTTTTGGCGGCGGCCTCCATCGCCGGGTCGCCCGCGTTCTCTTCGGGCTTTCCGGGGACCGTGTAGAAGCGCCACAGCTGCTTGCCGGTGGCGCTGTCATAGGCGGTGACATAGCCGCGCGCGCCGAAGTCCGCGCCGCCGTTGCCGATGATCACCTTGCCGTTCATCGTGCGGGGCGCGCCGGTGCTGATCATCATCTTGCCTTTGGGGATGGTATCGGCGTGCCACAACTCCTTGCCGGTCTTCGCATCGAGCGCGAACATCCGCCCGTCGAGCGCCACGGCGAAGACCTTGCCGTTCTCGTAAGCCGCGCCGCGGTTGGCGCCGAAGGAGAAATGCATCTTGGCCGGATCGCGCTTCCAGGTCTGCGGATCGAACTTCCACAGCAGTTTCCCGCTGGCGCCATCGACCGCATAGACTGTCGGCATAGCTGCCGGTGAAATAGAGCGTGCCGCCCACCGCCAGCGGGGTCGCCTCCAGCGTCACTTCGCCGGGCAGGTCGAGCGACCAGGCGAGGCCGAGCTTGCCGATGCTGGCGGTGTCGATCTGGGTGAGGCGCGAATAGCTGGCTTCGTCCGCCGCGCCGCCGACAGCCGTCCAGTCAGCCTCGGCGCCGACCCCGGCATCGGGCTGCGGCGTGCCGCCTTTGGTGCAGCTGGCCAGCAGCAGTGCTGCCGTGGCGGCGGCGATCAGACATTTTCCCATGCGGCGCATTGAACGCTCTCCCCGTCCCGATTCTGCGAGCGAGACTATGGCAGGGTTCGGCGCGAGGTCCAGTGGCCGCCTACTCCGCCGCGATCGCCAGGTTCACGGCATTGTCTGGCGCGCGCTGGTCGATTACCCAGCGGACGTTGCGGCGCAGCGGTTCGATGCCGTCATGCGGCATGCCCGGCGGCAGGGTGTGCATGTCGTGGAATATCTGCATCGGCTCGCCCCCGGTCAGCGAGACCAGCCGCTGCACCCCGGCCAGCGCAAAGGGATCGAGCAGCCTGTCGCGCAGGCTCTCGGGATAGACGCCGACGGTCTGCGTGGTGTCGTCGCACCATTTGGTCACTTCGAGCAGATCGGGCATCGGCACTATGTTGATCACGCGGTTGTTGAGCTGGTCGCAGAAATCGACCCGGTCCGGAAATTTGGAGATCACCACGCCGCCGGTCAGCGTGTCGCCCTCGACGTGGTAGAAATCGTCTTCCAGCGCGACGGCTTCCATCTCGGCTTCGAGATCGTGATTGCGCTTGGCGACCGGGGTAGAGATCACCGGCGGCAGTGTCTTGAACGCCGCGACAATCTTGCCGCCAAGCGCGACCAGCTTCTCGATCAACTCCTCGTCGGTCTCGCTCTCGACATAGACAATGCGGGTGTTGGCGCAGGCGGTCTGGTTGTAGAAGCCGGTAATCACCGCGATGCCGGTCGCGGCTTCCGCCATCGCTTCCTCGCTTTCGAGCGCTTCCTTGCCGATCACCGACATCGAATATTTCGGATTGAGCGCGGTGAGATCGATGCCCGGGGTGAGGAACTTCTGGATGTGCCTGACCGAGCTCATCCCGCCCCAGGCGGTGATCTTGTCGATGCGGCTGACCCGGACGATCTGCCGGTCCATCTCCTCGTCGCCGCCTTTCCAATAGGCGACGGCGACGTGTCTGGTCACCGGATGGCCGGGATCGACATCGATCAGCGAGCGGGCGATGGCGTTGGCGGTGAGCGGGTCGTTGGACGGGGCCTTGATAAGCACGTCGCTCTTGGTCAGCGCCCCGCGCACGATGGTCAGCGCGGCGACCACCGGCACATTGCCTGCGGTGATATGCAGCTGGCGGGTGCCGACCGCGCGGACGCGGCAGTTGGCGTATTGTCCGTCGCCGGGCACCCAGCCGTCGAGGTAAGGGATGCCCACCGACTTGTCGATCAGCTCGCTCATCCCCGCAGGATCGAACATGCGCGGCAGATCGTCGTAGACCCCGCGCAGGATCGGTTCGGCGAGGCCGCCCGCCTGCAAGGCCAGCGCGAAGCTTTCCTGCAGCCAGGCATTGTCCTCCAGCCGCAGCCGCTTGCCGACCTCGGCGAGGAAATCGACGATGTCGCGGATCGGCGTGTCCATCAGATCGTGCAGCAGCACCGGATTGCCGAGCACCAGATCGTGGATGTGCTTGTGCGGATCGGGGGTGCGGAACTTCGCGCCGCCGCGCCCGCTGTATTCCACCGCATCCTCGCCCGGCTCGATGATCCTTCCGCGGGCGATGATCGGGATGGAGTAGATGTCGCTCATGGCTGCTGCCCTCTCGAACTCGGCTTGGAGCGGTAAGCTAAGTCTCACTCATACCCGACTATGCTGAGCTTGTCGAAGCACTGTCCTTTTCTTCGTGCGTCACGCGCGGCTGCCAGCAGAAAAGAGCGGCCGTTGGCGCTGCGCGCCCTCTTCGAGTCCGACAAGCTCAGGGTAGTCGGCTTTGGGGGTGATCCAGATTTACCGCTTCCCCTTCGGTTTGCCCGACGCGGCGCGAAGGGTCCAGTGCCTTCAGCCAGCCTCGGCCAGCAGTTTCGCCGCCTCCGCTCCTGCCCAGTCCTTGCCGCCGGTGTAGCGCCACACTTCGCGGCCCTCGGCGTCGTAGAGGATCGTCGCGGGCAGGGTCTGCACGCCATAGTGGAAGGCGAGGTCGCCCTTCGGGTCGAGCCAGGCGGGGAGTTGCGCGAAGCCGCGCTGCTTGAGGAAGGCCTCGACTTTGGCCGCATCGCCCATGTCCTGCGAGATCGTCAGCACCGTGAGGCCGGTATCGGCGCGTCCGGCAAGCGCGTTCAGCGTCGGCAATTCGGCGATGCAGGGCGCGCACCAGGTCGCCCAGAGGTTGACCAGCACAGGCTTGCCCTTGAGGCCTGGCATGCGCAGCTGCTGGCCCTGCGGGTCGGCGAGGGTGAAGGGCGGCAGCTCGTCGCCCTTGTGGCTGCGGTCGAGCATGCCCGCCGTCTCGCCGGATTTCGCAGCGGCGCTCTCGGAAGCCTGCGGTTGCGCCCCAGGTTGCTTGTCGCCGCTGCTTTGCCTATCGCAGCCGCCAAGCAACACTGGGGCCAGAAGTGACAGGCCGAGGACTGTAGTTTTGAGCAAGCGCGACGATACCAAGGGCAATTCCAATGCGATGTGGGGCGGGCGGTTTGCCGAGGGCCCCTCTGCGATCATGCGCGAGATAAATGCCTCGATCCCTTTCGACAAGGCGCTGTGGCGGCAGGATATCGCCGCGAGCAAGGCGCATGCCGCAATGCTGGGCCAGCAAGGCATTGTTTCGCTGGAAGATGCCGCCTCGATTGCCGCCGGTCTCGATCAGATCGCCAACGAATACGAGACAAGCGGCGTCCCCGAGAACTGGGACCTCGAAGACATCCACATGACCACCGAAAGCCGCCTCGCCGAGCTGATCGGCCCCACTGCCGGTCGGCTGCACACCGCGCGCAGCCGCAACGACCAGGTGGCGACCGATTTCAAACTGTGGGTGCGCGAGGCCTGTTTGCAGGCGGATGCGGCGCTGGGTCTCCTGCAGGTGGTTCTGGTCACCCGCGCCGCCGAACATGCCGACAGCATCATGCCCGGCTTCACCCACCTCCAGACCGCGCAGCCGGTGACGCTGGGGCATCACTTGATGGCCTATTACGAGATGATCGCGCGCGATCGTTCGCGCTTCGTCGATGCGCATCGCCGGGCCAGCCAATGCCCGCTCGGCGCGGCGGCTTTGGCCGGGACCGGCTTTCCGATCGACCGCGAGATGACCGCGAAGGCGCTGGGCTTCGCCATGCCGACGGCCAACAGCCTCGATTCGGTATCCGACCGCGACTTTGCGCTCGATTATCTGATGGCCGCCGCGCAATGCGCGCTGCATCTGTCGCGGCTGGCGGAGGAGTTCATCATCTGGGCGAGCCAGCCGTTCGGCTGGATCGTGCTGCCCGATGCGCTCAGCACCGGCAGCTCGATCATGCCGCAGAAGAAGAACCCCGACGCCGCCGAGCTGGTGCGCGGGCATGCGGGGCGGATCGCCGGCTGCCTGACCGGGCTGATGATGACCATGAAGGGGCTTCCTCTCGCCTATTCCAAGGACATGCAGGACGACAAGCCGCCGGTGTTCGAGGCCGCCGGGCTGCTCACTCTCAGCCTCGCGGCGATGACCGGCATGGTCGAAGGGGCGGACTTCCGCACGACACGCATGCGCGCCGCCGCCGAGCTGGGCTATGCCACCGCCACCGATCTCGCCGACTGGCTGGTGCGCATGGCAAATGTTCCGTTCCGCGAGGCGCATCACATTACCGGCGCGGCGGTGAAGCTCGCCGAGAGCCGGGGTGTGGCGCTGGACCGGCTGTCCCTGCCCGACCTTCAAGGCGATCGACGCGCGCATCGACGAGCGCGTGTTCGCCGCGCTCTCGGTCGAGGCTTCGGTCGCCGCGCGCGCCAGCCATGGCGGAACCGCGCCAGCCGAGGTAAGGAAGCGCATCGCCGAAGCGCGGCTCGCGCTCGGGCTGGAGTGATGCCGATGCGCCGCCTTGCCGTGCTGTCGCTGTTGCTGGCGCCCCTATCGCTATTGGCCGCCTGCGGCGTGCGTGCGGACCTCAAGCCCAAGGCGGGCAAGAGCATGCCGGCCGCGCCCTATGGCCGCAACGAGGCGCCCAGTTCCGCGCAGCTGCTGGAAACCACTCCGCAGGCCGCGCCGGAGCGCAGCGTCGAACTGCGAAAACGGTCCGAGGAGCGCACCGACGATCCCTTCGATTTGCCGCCCAGGGAATAGGGCGCGATTAAAAAAGACCGGAATTATGGACCATTTTACCCTTAAGAACGGCGTGCTCCACGCCGAGGACGTGCCGCTGACCGCCATCGCCGAGGCGGTCGGCACCCCCGTCTATGTCTATTCCCGCGCGACGCTGACCCGGCATGCAAGGGTGTTCCGCGACGCGCTGTCGATCCTGCCCAAGGTCCACATCGCCTATGCGATCAAGGCCAATCCCAATCTCGCGGTGCTCAAGCTGCTGGCGAGGGAAGGCTACGGCGCCGATGTCGTCTCGGGCGGCGAGATGGAGCGGGCGCTGGCGGCGGGCATCCCGGCGGCGGACGTGGTGTTCTCCGGCGTCGGCAAGAGCGAGGGCGAGATGGTCCGCGCGCTGGAGGCCGGGCTGGGCCAGTTCAATCTGGAGTCCGAAGAGGAAGGCGTCGAACTGGCCGCGCTGGCGGCGGCGCGGGGCCTCACCGCGCAGGCGGCCCTCCGGGTCAATCCCGATGTCGATGCCGGCACCCACGGCAAGATCTCGACCGGCAAGGCGGAGAACAAGTTCGGCGTGCCCTATGACCGCGCCGGCGGCATTTACGCCCGGCTGGCGGCGCTGCCGGGGCTGCATATGCGCGGGCTCGCCGTCCACATCGGCAGCCAGCTGGCCAAGCTCGAGCCGCTGGAGAGCGCCTTTGCCAAAATGGGCGAGCTGATGCGCAAGGTGCGGGCGGAAGGCCTCGACATCGCCCATATGGACCTCGGCGGCGGCGTCGGCGTGCCCTACAAGTCGGGCGAGGTTTATCCCAGCCCGGAGGAATACGCCGCGATGGTCGCGCGGGTGACGGCGGACTGGGACGTCACGCTGATGTTCGAGCCGGGCCGGGTGATCGCCGGCAACACCGGCGTGCTGGTTACCAGGGTGATCCGGGTCAAGCCGGGGGCCTCGTGCCCGTTCGTCATCGTCGATGCGGCAATGAACGATCTCGCCCGCCCGGCGCTCTATGATGCCTGGCACGATTTCGTTGCGGTAACGCCCTCGGGCGCGCGGATGACCGCCAACATCGTCGGCCCGATCTGCGAAAGCTCGGACACTTTCGCCATGGCCCGCGATATCGACGCGGTGAAGCCGGGTGACCTTGCCGTGTTCCGCACTGCCGGGGCTTACGGCGCGACCATGGCCAACACCTACAACAGCCGCGCGCTGGTGCCCGAGGTGATGGTCGATGGCGAGCGCTGGGCGGTGGTCGCCGACCGGATCGAACCCGCCACGATCCTCGCCGCCGAGCGCGTGCCGGACTGGCTGGAATGAAGAGGCCCACCCCCAACCCCTCCCGCAAGCGGGAGGGGAGCGAGACTTGCCGAGCCGAAGGCGAGGTTAGTCGCAGCGGGGTGGGCTGCCCCCAGGCAGGACTGTCCAAGTGATCGACAGCCTCCCCCTGTTCCACCGCATCGCCGGCCAGCCGGTGATCGTGCTGGGCGAGGGCGAGGCGGCGGAGGCCAAGCGGCGGCTGGTCGAACGGGCGGGCGGGATCGTCGTCGGCGAGGAAAACCGCGAGGCGCGGCTGGCTTTTGTCGCGCTGGATGACCCGGAGGCGGCGGTCAGGTGTCTCATTGGCCGCCAGGTTTTAGTCAATGTCCCGGACCGTCCGGAGCTGTGCGATTTCACCGTTCCCAGCATTCTCGACCGATCGCCGGTGCTGCTGGCGATCGGCACCGGCGGGGCCTCGGCCGGGCTCGCCAAGGCGCTGCGGCTGCGGCTGGAGCTGCTGTTGCCGCAGTCGCTGGGCGAGCTGGCGCGGGCGCTCGGCGCGGCGCGCGAGCGGCTGCGCAGCCGCTGGGCCGATCCCGGGACACGCCGCCGCGCGCTCGATGCAGCACTGGGCGAGGGCGGGGCGCTCGATCCGCTGCGCGAGCAAAGCGCTGATAAGCTTGAAGATTGGCTGGCGGGAGAGGGGAGGGCCGCTCCTGTTGGCGTGGTCGAAATCCGCCTGGCCAGCCCCGACCCAGAGGACCTCACCTTGCGCCAGGCGAGGCTGCTGGGCTCGGCGGACGTCATCGCGCACGAGCCCGGCGTGCCCGCCGCGATCCTCGACCGGGCGCGGGCTGATGCCGCGCGCATCGCCCTTGCTCCGGGGGAGGCGCCTGCCTTGGCGCCGGGCCTAATCGTCGTGTTGCGGCGCTGACCCCGGGCGATGACAATCTTTTAATTTAGTCCGCCGCGCCGAGTGGATCACCTTCCCGGAGCGGGGCGCTGTGCCCCGGTTTCTTGGGGAATAGCCGATGAACCTGCCCAAAATCGACATTGCGTCGCTGCCCGACCTCGATACGCTGACCGGCCTGTTCGGCAGCCTGGTGAACGGAGCCCAGGCCATCTATTCCGACGACTCGATCGTTGAAATGATGGTCTTCCTTTACGAGGCGGTCCCGCCAAGCGGCCTGGCCTGACGGACGCGCGGGGTGCAAATCCATCCCGTGCTGCGCGCGTTGCGGAGCGACGATGCTCCGCAACGTGTCGCGCAAGCATCGCTGCTTCAGGCAGTCCGCTCATGGCGCGAGCAGCCGGAAGTGGCGGTTCTGCTCGATCAGGCCGCCGGATTGGCTGCGGGAAAGCCGCTTGCCAGCCTGCCGGCGCTTGCCGCCTTGTTCGAAGCGGGCAATCCCGCTGCCGGACTTCTGGCGGCGGACTTCGCGGTCAAGGCGTCGCGCGCGCTCGCAGCCGCACCGCTCGGCCGGTTGCCGCTTCGCCATAATGCCGGCGGCGGTTCGGCGACGCTGCTGCTCGCCCGGTCGGGCAATGTAACGCTGTCGCTGAGCGCGGTGGATGGTCAGGCGATCGCGGAACAGCCGGATCTGCTGCCGGTGAGTTTCGCACCGATGCAATCGTGGGAGCATGTGCTTGCCGGCCATGCTGTGGCCGAGCTGATCGAACTCATGCCAACCGGACCGCAATCGGCCGAATTGCTGCGCAGCGAGAAGCCGCTGCGGCCCGGCACAGTTATGCAACGGGATGGCGCGCGGGTGGCGCGCTCGCTGGTTTCGGTCGATGGCTGTCTCGTCTCGCTGCGGCTGCAGCAGCGGCCCGAGAATGCCGGTCCGGCCCGCGCCTACGAACGCGCCAGCGGCAGGCTGGTCCGCCAGACCGCCGGAAATCCCCGCGACAGCCGCATCGAGATGATGCTGGCGCTGCTCGGACGGATGGCGCGCGGCGATGCCGCGCCGCTGATGGCCCGAATGGCGCGCGAGGATGGCAGTGCGGCCTTGCGCTGGCAGGCGCTGCGAGAGTGTCTGGCGCTCGATACGCGGGAGGGCTTTGCTGCGCTGACCGCCATCGCGGCGGACGCGGCCGATCCACTCGCGAGCGCCGCGGGCACCCTGCGCGCGCAGCTTGTCGAATCCTGGCCGCAGCTTGGGGAGATCGAGCAATGCCTCGCGTAATCGCCGTCGAGGATGAAACCGTCGCCTCGCTGGCCGAGGTTTGCGCGGCGCTGGAGGCAAGCGGCTTTCGCCCCGGCGACGACGGCAGTGTGAACCATGCCGCCCTCCAGTTGCGGCGCCTTGGCAACGACAAGTCGTTCCTCGGCGACTTGCTCATCGCCGAACTCGCCGCGCGCCACCGCGAGGACGACGGCGAAAACAGCTACGGGCCGCAGGTGATCATGCTGAAGCCGCCGGGCGAAGGCGACTTTTTCATCCGCGCCAATATCTGGCCGTCGGACGACGAGCACACGGTTCGCGCCAGCGGCGGCAGGGCGTTTGTCTACTCGCTGGCGCACGACCACAATTTCAGTTTCCTCACCCTCGGCTATTTCGGTCCGGGCTATTGGAGCAATTATTACGAGTTCGATTACGAGCATGTCGCGGGCTCGCGCGGCGAGCCGGTCGATCTGCGATTTGTCGAACGCTCGCGGCTCGAAGAGGGCAAGATCCAGCTCTACCGCGCCCATTTCGACGTTCATGAGCAGCTACCGCCCGAGTCGCTCTCGGTTTCGATCAACATCATGCACAGCGCGGCCGCGCAGGGCTGGTTCGACCAGTACAGCTTCGATGTTGAGAACCGCCGCATTGGGCGGATCATCAGCAACGGTTCGAACGAAGCATTCCTGCGCATCGCCGTTGGCCTGGGAAGTGAAGCGGCGCGAGACCTTGCCTGGCGATTCGGCCGCAATCACCCCAGCGATAGCTTGCGTCTTGCGGCGTGGACGGCTCTGGCAGCGGTCGAGACCGGCAAGGAATCACGCGATGGCATCTGGCGTCAGGCGGAAGCGGCTGGCAACCGGCTCGTGGCGGCGGAAGCACGCCTGCGCCGCCGCGAACTCGCAAGCTAGGTCCTGACCCTAGCCGTTTGCCGCATTGGCGGCGCTGAGCACCGCCCGCACGCCCGCAGTGGCGACGTCCTCGTCGACGCCCACGCCCCAATAGGACGCGCCATCGGCGCCGGCGCATTCGACGTATGCGGCGGCGCGGGCTTCGGTGCCTGCGCCCATCGCATGTTCGGTGTAGTCGCGGATTTCCAGCGACAGGCCAAAGGCTTCGGCCAGTGTCGCGACGACCGATGAGAGCAGTCCGTTGCCGCGGCCCGAGACCGACTGCACCTTGCCATCGACGCCGATCTTGCCGGCAAAGATGCGCGTGCCGTCGCTGGCGCGGGTCTCCTCGTAATCTTCGAGCTGGAAATGCTGCGGTTCGTTCAGGTGGTAGACCCGGCGAAATACGTCCCAGATGTCCTCTGCGTGAAGTTCGCGACCCAGTGTGTCGGCCAGTTCCTGGACATGTTTGGAGAAGTGCGCCTGCATCCGCTTGGGCAGCTTGAACCCTTGATCCTGCTCCAGCACCCAGGCGAAGCCGCCTTTGCCGCTTTGCGAATTGACCCGGATCACCGCTTCGTAGGTGCGTCCGAGATCGGCTGGATCGATCGGCAGATAGGGCACCGCCCACAGCGCGTCGTTGCGCTGTTCCTGCGCGGCGAAGCCCTTCTTGATCGCATCCTGGTGACTGCCGGAAAAGGCCGTGAACACCAGTTCGCCGCCATAGGGATGGCGCTCCGGGACCGGGAGCTGGTTGCAATATTCGACCGTCTGGATAACCTCGTCGATATTGGAGAAGTCGAGGCCGGGCGCGATGCCTTGGGTATACATGTTGAGCGCCACGGTCACCAGGCAGCAATTGCCGGTGCGCTCGCCATTGCCGAACAGGCAGCCTTCGATGCGGTCTGCGCCGGCCATCAGTCCCAGCTCGGCTGCCGCCACGCCGGTGCCGCGGTCGTTGTGGGTGTGCAGGCTGATCACCGCGCTCTCGCGGTTCGGCAGATTGCGGCAGAAATATTCGATCTGGTCGGCATAGATATTGGGTGTGGCCGCTTCAACCGTGGCCGGCAGGTTGAGAATGATCGGGTGCTGCGGGGTCGGGCCGAGCACCTGCATCACCGCCTCGCAGCACTCGATGCTGAAATCGAGTTCGGCGGTGGAGAAGGTCTCGGGCGAATATTCGAAGTGCCAGTCCGTGCCGGGAAAGCGCGCCGCCTGATCGCGCAGCACCTTGGCGCCGGCTGCGGCGATGCCCTTGATTTCCGGCTTTTCCAGGCCGAACACTACCTGTCGCCACAGCGGCGAGACGGCGTTGTAGAGGTGAACGATGGCCGCCTTTGCACCTTCCAGGCTCTCGAACGAGGTGCGGATCAGATCCTCGCGCGATTGCGTGAGCACCTGCACCTTGACGTCATCGGGGATGCGCCCGGATGTGACCAGACCGGCGATGAAATCGAACTCGGTGGCGCCGGCGGCGGGGAAGCCGACCTCGATTTCCTTGAGTCCGATCTTGACCAGCAGATCGAAGAACCGGGTCTTCTTTTCCGCGCCCATTGGATCGATCAGCGACTGGTTGCCGTCGCGCAGATCGGTCGACAGCCAGCGCGGGGCCTGGACGATGGTGCGGCCTGGCCACTGGCGGTTCGGCAGATCGATTTGCGCGAAGGGCCGGTATTTGGCCGACGGATTGGGGAGCATGGTCATGGCGATATCTCGAAATGGCGGGTGGCGACAATCGGGCTGAAGTCCCCCGGGCGCCAAGCGCGCCGCAGGCAGCGACGCGTCAGCTCACGCCCGGGGGCGGATAAGTCGCAGGCTGAGGCCCAATGCCAGAAAGCGCCGGAATATCATAGGATGGCTATGGGGATTGGGGCGGGGCTTGTAAAGGGGGCTGCGGGCCGCGCGGTTCCGGCGACGAACCGCCCCGGCTTGTCGCAATCGCTTTGCGAAGCTGCCGGTTTCCACGATAGGCAGCGCCGGGTTACGCATGGGAGGTGTGGGTATGAGGGTCGCTTTGCTGCTGGGCGCGGCGTTTGCTGCGGCGATGCTGCCTGTCGCCGCGCAGGCCGACGATCCGCGCGATCCCTCGATGCGCAGCGCCGCCGCGCGGGCGCGCGACAAGGCGATCATCCGCCGGCTCAACCGAGAGGAACTGGCCCGGGTCCGCGCCCGCGACGCGCGCTATGCCGAAGGCTGGCGGGCCTATCGCGAAGGCGGCGGCAATGCCGCCCGCTCGCGACAGCATCAGCGCGCGATGGCGGACCACGCCGCGCGGCGCGCCCAGTATGAGCGGGACATGGCGGCATGGCGGCGGGCGGTCGCCCGCTGCCGGGCGGGCGACTATTCGGCCTGCGACCGGTGAGGGGGCGCCGCCGGGCGCTTCCTTTGGCTTGCCGATGGGGCGCGGATGGTCCTAACCTGCCGCCATGACCCAAATCCGTCCCTTCACCCTCGCCATTCCCCAGTCCCAGCTCGACGAGCTCAATGCGCGGCTCGATCTCACCCGCTGGCCCGAGAAGGAGACGGTCGATGACTGGTCGCAAGGTGTGCCGCGGGCGGCGCTGCGCGAGTTCGTCCACCATTGGCGGCACGATTACGACTGGCGAAAATGCGAGGCGCGGCTGAATGGGCTGGGCCAGTTCGTGACCGAGATCGACGGGCTCGACATTCATTTCCTCCATGTCCGCTCGCCGCACGAAGGCGCCGCGCCGCTGATCCTGACTCACGGCTGGCCGGGTTCGGTGGTGGAATTTCTCGACGTGATCGGCCCGCTCAGCGATCCAGTGGCGCATGGCGGCAGGGCGGAGGATGCGTTCCATGTCGTCGTGCCCTCGCTGCCGGGCTATGGCTTTTCCGCCAAGCCGGAGCGCGCGGGCTGGGATGTGCCCAAGGTTGGCGAGGCCTGGGCGGAACTGATGCGGCGGCTCGGCTATGAGCGCTGGTTTGCGCAGGGCGGCGACTGGGGGGCGATTGTCACCACGGTGATGGGCGCGCAGGCGCCGCAAGGGCTGGCGGGCATCCACACCAATATGCCGATCGCCCGCATCCTGCCCGAAGACCGCGACGATAACGATCCGGCGGTGGTCGCCGCGCTGGAGGCGGGGCGTAGCTACAACGACTTCGATTCGGGCTATTCGAAGATCCAGTCCACCCGGCCGCAGACCATCGGCTATGGCCTGGTCGATTCCCCCGTCGGCCTGGCCGGGTGGATTTACGAAAAGATGTGGTCGTGGACCGATAATCGGGGCGCGCCCGAAGATGCGCTGTCACGCGATAGCATGCTCGACAACATCATGCTCTACTGGCTGACCGCCAGCGGAGCCTCGGCGGCGCGGATGTATTGGCAGAGCTTCGGCACGATCGGCAAGGGCGGCTATCGGGTCGATCTGCCCGCCGGGATCAGCACCTTCCCGCGCGAGATCACCAGGGCGCCGAGGAAGTGGGCGGAGCGCACGCTCGGCAACATCGTCTACTGGAACGATTGCGCGAAGGGCGGGCACTTCGCGGCGTGGGAGCAGCCGGGGATCTTTGTCGAGGAACTGAGGAAGTGCTTTGCGCTGATGCGGTGAACCCTCTCCCCGGATCGGGGAGAGGGAAGCACGGGCTCAGTTCTTCGCCTTGTCGACCAGCGCATTCGCGCCGATCCACGGCATCATCGCGCGCAGCTGGGCGCCGGTCTGCTCGATCGGATGGGCGGCGGCGGCCTTGCGGGCGGCTTTCAGTTCGGGCTGGCCGGCGCGGTTGTCGAGCACGAAGTTCTTGACGAAGCGCCCGGCCTGGATGTCGGCGAGGACGCGCTTCATCTCCGCTTTGGTCTCGCTGGTGATGATGCGGGGCCCGGTGGTGATGTCGCCGTATTCGGCGGTGTTGCTGATCGAATAGCGCATGTTGGCGATGCCGCCCTCATACATCAGATCGACGATCAGCTTGACCTCGTGGAGGCACTCGAAATAGGCCATTTCGGGAGCGTAACCCGCCTCGGTCAGCGTCTCGAACCCTGCCTGGATCAGGTGGGTCAGGCCGCCGCAGAGCACGGCCTGCTCGCCGAACAGATCGGTCTCGCATTCCTCGCGGAAGTTGGTCTCGATGATGCCGCTGCGCCCGCCGCCGACGCCGCTGGCATAGGCGAGGGCGACGTCATGGGCATTGCCGGTGGCGTCGTGGTGCACCGCGATCAGGCAGGGCACGCCGCCGCCGCGGACATATTCGCTGCGCACGGTGTGGCCGGGACCCTTGGGGGCGATCATGATGACATCGACGTCCGAAGGGGCTTCGATCAGGCCGAAGTGGATGTTGAGCCCGTGGGCGAAGGCGAGGGCACTGCCGGGGCGCAGGTTGCCCTTGACGTCGTCGGCCCAGATCGCCGCCTGATGTTCGTCAGGGGCGAGGATCATCAGGATGTCGGCCCACTTGGCGGCATCCTGGTTGGACATCACCTTGAAGCCCGCGCCTTCGGCCTTCTTGGCCGTGGCCGAACCGGCGCGCAGCGCGATGGCGACTTCCTTGACGCCGCTGTCGCGCAGGTTCTGCGCGTGGGCGTGGCCCTGGCTGCCATAGCCGATCACGGCGATCTTCTTGCCGGTGATCAGGTTGATGTCGCAATCGGCGTCGTAATAGACTTTCATCGAATTGTCCTCGTTCGTCGTCCCGGCCAGTTGTGGCGGGGACCGCTAAAATCATCGCCGCCGCCCCTAGCAGGCGGAGGCGAAAAACACAGGTGGAAAATTCAGACCCCCGCAGCCCCCCGCATCATCCCGACAATCCCGGTTCGCCCGACCTCGACCAGCCCCAGCTCGCGCATCAGCGCGACGAAGCTGTCGATCTTCTCGGGCGTTCCGGTCAGCTCGAAGATGAAGCTGCTGGTGGTGGTATCGACCACCTTGGCGCGGAACACGTCGCACAGGCGCAGCGCCTCGACGCGGTTGTCGCCGGTGCCCGCGACCTTGATCAGCGCCAGCTCGCGTTCGACATGCGGGCCCATTTCGGTGAGGTCGATCACCTTGTGCACTGGCACCAGCCGTTCCAGCTGGGCGTGGATCTGGTCGATCACCGCAGGCGGGCCTTGCGTGACGATGGTGATCCGGCTGAGCGCGTGGCTTTCCGAGATGTCGGCCACGGTCAGGCTGTCGATATTATAGCCGCGCGCGGTGAACAGCCCGGCGATCTTGGCGAGGACGCCGGCTTCGTTATCGACGGTGATCGCCAGGACGTGGCGTTCGGCGGCTTCGTGTTTGATTTTCATGACTTACCCAAACAATCCAAAAAACTATCCGTTCGTCCCGAGCGAAGTCGAGGGACCCCGTTCGAGCGTAGCCGAGAACTGATCGGGCGGGAGGCCTCGGCTTCGCTCGGCCAAGTCCCTCGACTTCGCTCGGGACGAACGGGGAAGGGGGAATTGAAGCAGGTCACACCAGCGCCTTCGCTTCATCGTCCATTGTGCCGGCAACGACATCGCCTTGCAGGATCATGTCGGTATGCGCCGCGCCGCTGGGGATCATCGGGAAGCAATTGGCTTCGTTGGACACGCAGCAATCGACGATCACCGGGCCGGGATGGTCGATCATCGCCTGGATGCCGGCGTCGAGTTCGGCCTCGCTGGAAATGCGGATGCCCTTCCAGCCGTAAGCTTCGCCCAGCTTGACGAAATCGGGCAGGCTGTCGGAATAGCTCTCCGAATAGCGGCTTTCATAGGTCAGCTCCTGCCACTGGCGGACCATGCCCATCCATTCGTTGTTGAGGATGAACACTTTGACCGGCAGGCGGTATTGCGTCGCCGTGCCCAGCTCCTGGATGTTCATCTGGATCGAGGCGTCGCCGGCGATGTCGATGACGAGATCGTCCGGATTGCCGCATTGCGCGCCGATCGCTGCGGGCAGGCCATAGCCCATCGTGCCGAGCCCGCCGGATGTCAGCCACTTGTTGGGCCCGAAGAAGTGGAAGTGCTGCGCCGCCCACATCTGGTGCTGGCCGACCTCGGTGCTGATGATCGGGTCGCGGTGTTTGGTCAGCTCATAGAGCCGCTGCACCGCCAGCTGCGGCATGATCGCCTTGGGGTTCCTGGGGAAGGACAGGCTGTCGCGCGCGCGCCAGCCATCGATACGGGCTTTCCACTCGTTGAGGTCCTGCGGCCTTGCGGCTGCCCCAGGCCTCGATCAGCTGTTCGAGCACGCGGCCGCAATCGCCGACGATCGGCAGATCGACCGCAACCGTCTTGTTGATCGAACTGCGATCGATATCGATGTGGATCTTGGTCGAATGGGGCGCGAAGGCGTCGAGGCGGCCGGTGACCCGGTCGTCGAAGCGCGCGCCGACGCAGACAATCAAGTCCGCCCGGTTCATCGCCATATTGGCTTCATAGGTGCCGTGCATGCCGAGCATGCCCAGCCAGTCGGGATGATCGGCGGGGAAGGCGCCGAGCCCCATCAGCGTGGTGGTGACCGGGGCGCCGGTCAGCGCCTGGAACTGGCGCAGCAGCGCACTCGCTTCCGGACCGGAGTTGATCACCCCGCCGCCGGTGTAGAAGATCGGCGCCTGCGCCTTGGCGATCAGGTCGATGGCGCGGGCGATCTCCTTCGCGCCGGCTTCGGTCTGCGGCGCATAGCGGTTGCGCCGCTGCGGCGGGCCGTCGTGCCACAGCGCCTGGGCGATCTGGACGTCCTTGGGAATGTCGATCAGCACCGGGCCGGGGCGGCCGGTGGTGGCGATCTGGAACGCCTCGTCGACGATCGCGGCGAGCTCGGACGGATCCTTCACCAGATAATTGTGCTTGGTGCAGTGGCGTGAGATGCCGACAGTGTCGGCCTCCTGAAAGGCGTCCGACCCGATCAGCGCGGTCGGCACCTGGCCGGTGATGACCACCATCGGGATCGAATCCATGAAGGCGTCGGCGATGCCGGTGATGGCATTGGTCGCGCCAGGGCCCGAGGTGACCAGCACGACGCCGGGCTTGCCGGTCGAGCGGGCATAGCCCTCCGCCGCATGCGCCGCGCCGGCTTCCTGGCGCACCAGGATGTGGCGGATGCGCTGCTCGCCGAACAGCGCGTCGTAGATCGGCAGCACCGCGCCGCCGGGATAGCCGAAGACGAATTCGACCCCCTGCCGCGCCAGGCTCTCGACCAGAATATTCGCGCCGCTGCGCTCTTCGCTCACTTCGGTGTTCCTTCTGCTCTTTTACCCTTCCCCTTGATGGGGGAGGGATACGGAGGCTTGGCTGCTTGCTGCCTAGCCGAAGTTGGGAGGGGGTGTGCTCCCCTCCGGGCAATACGCCCGAGGCCAGCTCACCCCCATCCAACTGCGCCTAAGCCCCTGCGGGGCCAAGGCTTAGTATCCTTCCCCCATCAAGGGGGAAGGATGGTATGCCCATCAAAAAGCCGACCCGGCATGGCGCGGGCCATACCGGGTCACCTCTCGATGAGCAATCATCCCTCGCTGCGGGATCGGGTTCGCGCTATACGATGGAAAATATCTCGTCAAGACCTAATGTTGAAATAATGTTACAAAATCTTTACCGATATCGACATCGAATGACTCGATCCGCCGCCAATCCGGTGGCGGCTGGCGGCGGAACCAGGTGTATTGGCGCTTGGCGTAGTTGCGGGTCGCCTGCGCGCCGCTCGCGCGGGTCTCTTCGAGCGAGCATTCTCCGCGCAGGCAACTGGCGATCTCGGGCACGCCGATCGCGCGCATGACGGGGAGGGCGGGGTCGAGCTTGCGGGCGAGCAGGGCCTCGACTTCGGCAATCGCGCCCCTGAGCCTCCAATCAGCATGCCGGCGAAGCGCTGGTTGCAGCGGGCGTAAAGCGCCTCGCGCGGGGGCAGCAGGATCAGCGGGTGGAGCGCGATGCTACCGCCTATGCCGCCGGTCTTGCTCGCCTGCCAGTCCGCCAGTGTCTGCCCGGTGGAGCGCACCACTTCGAGGCTGCGGGCGATCCGGGTGCTGTCCGCCGGAGCGAGCATGGCCGCGCGGGCGGGGTCTTCGCGCCGCAGCGCGGCATAGGCGTCGCCAGTCGCCATCGCGCGAACAGTATCGCGCACCGCCGGGTCGATTGCGGGGATCGGCGCGATGCCATCCAGCAGCGTGCGGATATAGAGGCCGGTGCCGCCGACCAGCACCGGCACGCCGCCCTGGGCGTGGACCTCGGCAATGGCGCCCCGCGCCGCCGCCGCCCAATCCGCCGCCGAACAGGCCTGCGCCCCGTCCCATGTGCCGAACAGCCGGTGCTCGATGCCCTGCATTTCCTCTTCGAAGGGCCGCGCGCTGAGCACCGCGAGGTCGGCATAGACCTGCGCGCTGTCGGCGTTGACGATAACCGCGCTGCGCCCCTGCGCCACCAAAGCCAATGCCAGCCGCACCGCAACATCGCTCTTGCCGCTCGCCGTCGGCCCTGCAATGAGCGCCAGCGGCGGCTTGGGGGCCGATTGTTGCAAGGAATTTTCGGTGCTCATTGCCCGGCTGATAGCAGAACAGACGACGCTGCAAGACTGCATTGCGCTTGCCCGGGAGGAACTCGCGGCGCGCGGGATGACAGTGGAAGGCCGGGAGATGCTGGCGGCGGTGCCGGACGTGCTCGAACTGCGGGTAACCGGCGGCAATGCCGGGTCGCTGCGCACGGTGCTCGATGGCTGCTTCGCGCCCTCCGACCTGCTGGTCGCCGATCATGTGCCGGTGATCCCGCAGGTCTTCGTCTCCGACATGGACTCCACGATGATCGCGGCGGAATGCATCGACGAGCTCGCGGATTTCGCCGGGATCAAGCACCACATTGCCGCGATCACCGAGCGGGCGATGCAGGGTGAGCTCGATTTCGAATCTGCCCTCAGAGAACGCGTGCTGCTGCTGCGCGACCTGTCCGAAGGGGCGATCGCCGAATGCCTCGCCACAAGGATAGCGATGATGCCGGGTGCGAAGACCTTGGTCGAAACGCTGAAGGCCAAGGGCTGCCGCACCGTGCTGGTCACCGGCGGCTTTCACCAATTCGCCGATCCGGTGGCGGAGGAGCTTGGCTTCGAGCGGGTGGTGGCGAACCGGCTGGAGGTGGCGAATGGTTCGCTCACCGGCGGTCTGCTCGGTGGCATCACCAACAGCGAAGTGAAGAAGTCTGTGCTGCTGGAGGAAGCGGCGCGGCTGGGCGAGGGCACGGTGACACTCGCCACTGGCGACGGGGCGAACGATATCCCGATGCTGGAGGCAGCCACATACGGCCTCGCCTATGCCGCCAAGCCCAAGGCGCGGGCGGCGGCGGATGGCTGGGTCGATCGGGGCAATCTCACCGGGGTGCTGGAACTGCTGGGCATTCCGATGGCGGAGTGGGCCTGGGAATAGCACCCTATCTGCCCGTTCTAACTACCTAAATAGCCCCTCCCCGGCGGGGAGGGGGAGTGATTTGAACGGTTCTGCGAATAGTCCGCTAGGTTAACCAAATATCGGGACAATCAAGGCGTTGCGCAGCGTGTTGACGCAAATTTAACCACACCGCATAATGACGTCATGACGGCGGAAGCTTCCACAGACCTGCACGGGCAGAACCCCGCGACCTCGCTGGCGCCCGATGCACTGCGCCCGGCGCTGCCGCTGGGCCCTGCTTCGCCCGGAGAAGCGCGGCTGATCGAGCAGAAGCGGCGGCATCATCTTGCGTTGCCGATGGCCCACGCCGACCGCCAGCCATTTCGCTTCGATCTGCGCGGGGCGATGCATTATTTCAATGAGTTCCGGAAGGACAAGGAACAGACGCGCTATGTCTTCCATGTCTTCGAATGCCTGCCCTGGGTGAAAGTGGGCGAGGCCGCCGCCGCCTTTCTCGCCACCCCGCACGGGCAGAGGGTTTACGAAACCGAGCCATACCTTCCCGACATTCTCGACGATCACGACGCGCTGCGCCGATTGCCGCGTGGCAGCTTCGCGCATGACTATGCCGACTATATGGAAGCCGAGAACCTCTCCGCCGCCGGGCTGGTGGCGGAATATGAGGAGTTTCGCGGGGGCCGCGCGCGGCTCGACGACAGGGTCGAATGGTATATCGACCGGCTGCGCGACACCCACGATTTTCTCCACATCCTCACCGGCTTCGGCCGCGACGCGCTGGGCGAGCAATGCGTTCTTTCCTTCGTCTGCAAGCAGCGCCAGAGCCCGGGCCACTGGTTCCTCGGCCACGCCGGGGCGGCGGTGGTGCGGCTGCAATCGAGCTGGCGGGCGCCGGTGTGGCACGCGGTGCGCGAGGCGCGGGCGATGGGCCGCGTCACCAAGCCGATTTTCGAAGAATTGATCCGCGAACTGCTCGCCATGCCGACCGAAGCCGTGCGCGCCCGGCTGAACATCGCCGCACCGCGCCATTATCCCGAAGTGCAGCGGGTGTGGCGCGAGGAGGGGATCGACGCGAATACGGTGATCGCCAAGAAGCAGGCGGCCTGAGGCGGGTTTAGCCGGTGTAGTCTAAGCCAATTCGCGCGGATTCAATGCGCTTCACCCCTCCATCCAGTCGCGGAAGAAGCTTTCGCTGGCCTCGCGCAGCGCGGTCAGCGGCACTTCGCCGTAGAGCGTCTTCTCGTGCGTGCCGACGGAAATGCCCTCGCCGCCAGTCCAGCCAATGAAGCAGCAGCTCACCCCCGCTTCCTTGGCGAGCATTTCGACGTGGTCTGTGTTGAACGGCTCGGTGACGATATAGCGCGCCTGGTTTTCGGCGAACAGCGACCAGGCGTGCTCGAACCTTTCGCGGTCGACCTGGTCTTCGAACAGCGGCGCTTGCAATGTCGCGCCGATGCCTCCGGCCAGCGCCATTTCGGCCACCGCTACCAGGACTCCGCCGTCCGAGACATCGTGGACCGCCGTCACCAGCCCGAGGTCGATGATGTGCCTCACGAAATCGCCATGCTTGCGTTCGGCGGCGAGATCGACCCTGGGCGGCATGCCTTCGCTGCGGCCGTGGCAGATTTGCAGCCACAGCGACTGGCCCAGTTCCGGCGCGGCGCGCGGATCAGAGCCGATCAGGATGATCTTGTGGGTCTCGCCCTTGAAGGCGATCGTCGTCATCTTTTCGTGGTCGGCGAGCAGGCCGACGCCGCCGATCGCCGGGGTCGGCAGGATAGCGCTGCCGCCGCCGGTGGCCTTGCTCTCGTTGTAGAGGCTGACATTGCCCGAGACGATCGGATAGTCGAGCGCGCGGCAGGCCTCGCCCATGCCTTCGAGGCAGCCGGTGATCTGCGCCATGATTTCGGGGCGCTGCGGATTGCCGAAATTGAGGCAGTTGGTGATCGCCAGCGGGGTGGCGCCGACGGCGGTGATGTTGCGCCAGGTTTCGGCGACCGCCTGCCTGCCGCCCTCGCGCGGATCGGCATAGCAATAGCGCGGGGTGCAGTCGGTGCTCATGGCGAGCGCCTTTTGCGTGCCATGCACCCGCACCACTGCCGCATCGCCGCCGGACTTTTGCAGTGTGTCGGCGCCGACCTGACTGTCGTATTGCTCCCAGATCCACCGCCGCGAGGCGAGGGCGGGGGAGGCCATCAGCTTCAGCAGATCGGCGGCGACGTCGCTGCCCAGCGGCAGCTTCTTCAGCGGCTTGACCTTGGCCCAGGCCTTGTAGTCCGCCTGACTCATCGCCGGGCGGTCATACAGAGGCGCGTCTTCTGCCAGCGGTCCCAGCGGAATGTCGCAGACCGTTTCGCCTTGCCAGGTCAGCACCATGTGGCCGGTGTCAGTCACCTCGCCGATCACCGCGAAGTCCAGCTCCCACTTCTTGAAAATCGCCTCGGCCATCGCTTCCTTGCCGGGCTTGAGCACCATGAGCATGCGCTCTTGGCTCTCGCTCAGCATCATTTCATACGGCGTCATGCCCTCTTCGCGGCAGGGCACCTTGTCCATGTCGAGAATGATCCCGGCCTTGCCGTTGGTCGCCATTTCGACCGAGGACGAGGTCAGCCCCGCCGCGCCCATGTCCTGGATCGCGACGATGGCGTCGGTCGCCATCAGCTCGAGGCAGGCCTCGATCAGCAGCTTTTCGGTAAAGGGATCGCCGACTTGCACGGTCGGGCGCTTTTCGTCGGTGTTCTCGTCGAAATCGGCGCTGGCCATGGTCGCGCCGTGGATGCCGTCGCGGCCGGTCTTGGAGCCGACATAGACGATCGGATTGCCCAGGCCGGTGGCGGCCGAATAGAATATCTTGTCCTGATCGGCGACGCCGACGGTCATCGCATTGACCAGGATGTTGCCGTCATAGGCCGGATCGAAATTGGTCTCGCCGCCGACCGTGGGCACGCCAACGCAATTGCCATAGCCGCCGATCCCGGCGACGACGCCCTGCACCAGATGCTTCATCTTCGGGTGATCGGGCCGCCCGAAACGCAGTGCGTTGAGGTTCGCCACCGGCCGCGCGCCCATGGTGAAGACGTCGCGCAGAATGCCGCCAACCCCGGTCGCCGCGCCCTGATAAGGCTCGATGTAGCTGGGGTGGTTGTGGCTCTCCATCTTGAAGATCGCCGCCTGACCTTCGCCGATGTCGATCACCCCGGCGTTCTCGCCCGGCCCGCAGATCACCCAGGGGGCTTCTGTGGGCAGCTTCTTCAAGTGAATGCGCGAGCTTTTGTAGGAACAATGCTCCGACCACATCACCGAAAAGATGCCGAGCTCGACCAGATTGGGCTCGCGGCCCAGCGCGTGGAGGACATGTTCGTACTCCTCCTCCGAAAGCCCGTGGGCGGCGACGACTTCGGCGGTGATGGGCGAGGGAGATTCTGGCATGCGCGGCCCTTAGCGGCCTCGAAGCCGGTGCGCTAGACACCGGGACGCTTGACCGGTGGACGCCGCGCCGTCATTGCATGGCCATGGCCGAACCCGCCCCCGATATCGTCTCACTGACATTCGAAGACGCGCTGCGTTCGCTCGAAGACGTCGTCCGCAAGCTGGAAAGCGGCGAAGTTCCGCTCGACGAATCGATCGGGCTGTATGAGCGCGGCGAGGCGCTGCGCAAGCATTGCCAGGCACGGCTCGATGCGGCGCAGGCGCGAATCGAGAAGATCGTCGCCGGGCCGGATGGAATTGCCACCGGCACCCGTCCGTTCGACGAATCGGGCAGTTGAGCGTGGCCGGGGCTGGGGCCGCCGATCCGCTGCTGGCCGAAGCGCTCGCGCGGATTGCGCGGGATATCGATGCCAAGTTCGATGCGCTGCTGCCGGTGCCGGCGGAGCCGCGCTCGCGGCTGATCGAGGCGATGCGCTATGCCGCGATCGGCGGCGGCAAGCGGCTGCGCCCGCTGCTGCTGACCGCGACTGCCGATATCTTCCGGGTCGATCGCGATACGGCGGTGCGCGCCGGCGCTGCGGTCGAGGCGATCCATGTCTATTCGCTGATCCACGACGATCTGCCCTGCATGGACGACGACGAGCTGCGCCACGGCAAGCCGACTCTCCACCGCGCCTTCGATGAGGCGACGGCGGTGCTGGCGGGCGATGCGCTGCACGATCTCGCCTTCGAAATCCTGGCCGACCCGGTCACCTCGGGCGATCCCTTCACCCGCATCGAGCTGGTCGGTGCGCTGGCCACCGCCAGCGGCGCACAGGGCATGGCCGGCGGGCAGATGATGGACATGGTCGCCGAAAGCGAGACCTTCGACCTTTCGACCGTCACCCGGCTGCAACAGCTCAAGACCGGGGCCTTGCTTGGGGCTTCGGTCGAAATGGGGGCGGTTCTCGGCAAGATCGCGCCCGAGGGCCGCACGCATTTGCGCGGCTATGCCCGCGATATCGGCCTTGCCTTCCAGATCGCCGACGATCTGCTCGATCACGATGGCGACCAGGCGCTGGCCGGCAAGGCGCTGCGCAAGGACAGCGAGGCCGGCAAGCAGACCTTTGTCTCGCTGCTCGGACCGGACCGGGCGCGCGAGCAGGCGCGGATGCTGGTCGATCAGGCGATCGCCCATCTCGCGCAGTATGGCGCGGAAGCGGAACTGCTGCGCGCGCTGGCGCGCTATATCGTCGAAAGGAAGCACTGATGGCGCAGGCGGGGGCAGAGCGGGTCGGGGTATATCCGGGCACATTCGACCCGATCACGCTGGGCCACAGCGACATCATCCAGCGCGGCGCCAAGCTGGTCGACCGGCTGATCATCGGGGTCACCACCAACCCGTCGAAGAACCCGATGTTCACCCCCGAAGAGCGCATGGCGATGGTCGGGCGCGAGGTTGCGGCGCTGGGAGTCGCCAATGTCAGCATCGTCTGTTTCAACGCGCTGCTGATGAAGTTCGCCGAAAAACAAGGCGCGGCGGTGATCATCCGCGGGCTGCGGGCGGTCGCCGATTTCGAATACGAGTATCAGATGGCGGGGATGAACCAGCAGCTCAATGCCGAGATCGAGACAGTGTTCCTTATGGCCGAGGCGCATTTGCAGCCGATCGCTTCCAAGCTGGTCAAGGAAATCGCCCAGTTCGGCGGCGACATTTCCCGCTTCGTCAGCCCGGCGGTGCGCGAAGAGGTGATGGCGCGGGTGGAGAGGAATGGGCGTCTGGGGGATTATTGACCCTTTCCACCGCCGGTGCACCGCCTGTCGGCATCGTTCATTGCCACGAAAGCGCGACCCGGCTATTCGCCGCGCCGTAATGTCCTGCCGGATGCCTGTTCCATTCCCGGCGATTGCTGAGAGTTGCCGATGCCTTCTCGTCGCACTGCCCTGTTTTTCCTGGGTCTTTCACTCATCGCCACGCCAGTCATGGCCAAGAAGAAGGCCCCGGTAGCACCACCCGCACCGGCGCTGCCGACGCTGATCGATCCCGACGTCGCCCATTCGCCCGAGAATGTCGTCTATCTCGACCTGACTAACGGCGGGCGGGTGGCGATCCGGCTGATGCCCGAATGGGCGCCGGGCCATGTCGAACGGGTCAAGACGCTGGTCAAGCAGGGCTTTTACAACGGGATCGTCTTCCACCGGGTGATCGACGGCTTCATGGCGCAGACCGGAGATCCGACCGGCACCGGCGGCGGCGGCTCGCAGCTGCCCGACCTCAAGGCCGAGTTCAATTCGATGCCGCATCTGCGCGGCACGGTGTCGATGGCGCGCACAGATGCGCCGGACAGCGCCAACAGCCAGTTCTTCATCGTCTTTTACCCGCGCTTCGCGCTCGACCGGAAATATACCGTGTTCGGCCGGGTGATCGCGGGGATGGACACGGTCGACCGCATCGAACGCGGCGAGCCGCCCGAGAAGCCGACCAAGATACTCCAGGCCTCGCTGGCTGCCGACAACATGCCGCCGCCGATGCCGGTTGCCGCGCCGGCGGCCGCGCTGGAGTTTACTGCGGACCAGCTGAAGAATTCGAAGTCGAACTGAAGCGCGCGATGCGCGTCCTTCGGCAGGCTATGGACTTTCGGACAATGCGCCATGCGCGTTGACCTCTTCGACTTCCACCTCCCGCCCCAGCGCATCGCCCTGCGCCCGGTTCGCCCGCGCGATGCGGCGCGGTTGCTGGTGGTCGAGGGCGACAAGCCCTCCGGCGACCGGCACATCCGCGATCTGCCGCAATTGCTGCGACAGGGCGATGTGCTGGTGTTCAACGACACCCGCGTCATCCCGGCCCAACTCGAAGGCAAACGCGGGGAAGCCAAGATCGGGGCGACGCTGCACAAACGGCTCGATCTGCGCCGCTGGCAGGCCTTCGTGCGCAACGCCAAGCGGCTGCGCGAAGGCGACCGGATCGAGTTCGCCGCCGGTGTGGTTGCCATCGCCGAAGCGCGCCACGCCGATGGCAGCTGGACGCTCGCTTTCGCGGGCGAGGATCCGGTCGAAGTCATGCTCGATCGGGCCGGAACCATGCCGCTGCCGCCCTATATCGCCAGCAAGCGCCCGACCGACGAGGCCGACCGCAGCGATTACCAGACCATGTTCGCGCGCGAAGAGGGCGCTGTCGCCGCGCCCACTGCCGCGCTGCATTTCACCCCTGAGCTGATGGCGGCGCTGACAGGAGCCGGTGTCGCGCATGAGACGCTGACCCTGCATGTCGGCGCTGGGACGTTCCTGCCGGTCAAGGTCGAAGATACCGCTGCCCATGCCATGCACGCCGAATGGGGGCGGATCGACGAGGCTACAGCCGTCCGCCTCAATGCGGCGCGGGCGGCCGGCGGGCGGATCGTTGCCGTCGGCACCACCAGCCTGCGCCTGCTGGAAAGCGCCTGCGGCGACGATGGCCTGATCCGGCCGTTCGCAGGCGATACCGCGATCTTCATAACCCCCGGCTACCGCTTTCGCGGCATCGACGGACTCCTCACCAACTTCCATCTGCCGCGCTCAACGCTGTTCATGCTGGTCAGTGCGCTGATGGGGCTGGAGCGGATGCAAGCAGCCTATGCCCATGCGATAGCGGAGGAATACCGCTTCTATTCCTATGGCGATGCGAGTCTGCTGCTGCCGGGATAGCGGGGCTCCGGAAACGCGGCGTTAACCTTCGCCCCCAACATTATTCTAACCAATTTCGCGCATTACCCATGCATGAGCGAAATTCTTCACACACTGGCAGGGCCCCTGCTCAAATCGGTTGCGGTGCTGATCGTGTTCAACGAAGTGCGGGGACTGATCCTCGCCGCGCCGGTGCTCTATACCATGTATCTCGCCGGCGGGACGCTGATGGCTCTGTGGGTCGGCTTCTGCTCGCTGGCCGGGATCGCCCTGTCGGTGGTCGTGCCGCTCTATGCCAGCCGCAAGCTCAAGACGCATCTGGTGGCATCGGGACGCGCGAAGTTGGCCTGATCAGGCCACGTCCAATTCCACTTGCAGCCAGTTCCCTTGCAGGCTCATGCGGTTGCTGAGGGAAACGGGTCTCATTCCAGTGGCGGGGTGCCGCCGGCCGTCTCTGGCATGCTGGCTTCTTCGCCCTGCAATTTGGCGACTGCCGCCCGCAATTCGTCTTCGGTCTGCGCGCCATCGAGAATGGTACGGCTTGACAGTTCGACAATGCGCATCCGTGTCTGAAACCCGTCGGTAACAGCAAGCATGTTGCCGATAAGAACCTGATATTCAACGAGCTGTTCCGCAGAAAGCTGAGCAATGTTCACCTGGGGCAAGCGGTGCGGACCGCCCGTTGCGGAATCGAACCGTTCTGAGAATGCGCGAAAGGCAATCATCGCGCCCAGGTAGCGCTGGAGATCGGCGTGCACGACTCCCATAGTCATTCCAATCCGGTCATAGAGTCGGATCGTGTCGAAGCTCAGAAAAGCCACGGTTCCGTTCGCCTTCGCTGCCTCATAGGCACCCAGACTGGGGGGCGGGAAATAGGTGAAATTGCGCGGATCGAATTCGGCGGGGGCAGGCGGTGCGGGTCGTCCATCGATTTGCGCGATTACCATCGACCGCAGGTCGGCCAGATAGTCTTGAAGTCGCTCCAGCTTTTTCACGTTGTCGCCGGTCAGTTCCGCAGTGGCGACAAGAGTCCCG
This sequence comes from uncultured Alphaproteobacteria bacterium, assembly GCA_963779195.1. Classification (GTDB taxonomy): domain Bacteria; phylum Pseudomonadota; class Alphaproteobacteria; order Sphingomonadales; family Sphingomonadaceae; genus Novosphingobium. The sequence continues at coordinate 599,503 of CAVZWZ010000002.1, read as the reverse complement.
CGCATCTGTTCCTCCAGATGCGCGCGCTGTGACTGGTGGTGGACGGTCTCGACAATCTGTTGCAGCCCGATGGCGAGCAGGAGGCCAACCGTGACCACGGCAATATGCACGATGAAATCGCGCCAGGTGTGAATGCCCTGCTGCGGTGCGTGGACGTGGGGTGATTCAGACATGGGCGCTGCTGGCTCCTCGCCGCCGGTCGCTTGCGCCTTGGGAAGCGCCGGACCTCTCTTTTTTCTGGGTCGCGGCAATTTGACGGCTGCCGGTTCGACGGCTGCTTCATGCGTTGCCGGCGGCTTGTTGGCACTCACGAAGAAACTCCCGGCGGCGAGTGCAACAGATCGTCCTGCCCCATCCTATCCGTGCGGCCTGCGGGCGTCCAGCGATGGATCAAACCGCATCCCACTCCACATGCAGCGCCTGCAAGCCGTGCAGCATATAAGTCGGCTCATAAGCATAGCGCCGCGTCCCCGACGGGCCGTGATGCGCATCCGAGATCCGGATATCCGTTGTGCGCTCAAGGAACCGCTCCAGCGCCACCCGCACCTCCATCCTTGCCAGCGGCGCGCCGATGCAGCCGTGGCTGCCGCGGCTGAAGGCGATATGGTCGCGCACCCCGGGGCGGTCGTAGTCGAAGGTGTCGGGATCGGCGAAATGCCGGGGATCGCGGTTGGCGCCGCCGCTGCATACCGAGACCACCGAGCCCGCCGGGATCAGCACGCCGCCGACGACCGCATCCTTCACCGCGAGCCGCGACATGGTCTTGACCGGCGGCTCGGTGCGCAGCACTTCCTCGACGAACTCGGGAATGCGGTGCGGCTCGGCGCGCAATTTCGCCTGGACATCGGGCATCTCGCCCAGCGTGCGGAACGAGAAAGCGACCAGCCGGGCCGAAGTATCCTGCCCGGCGCCGAACAGGAAGCAGGCGAGCCGCGCCTTGACCTCGAGCCCCGGATCGCCGCCGTCCTTGAAGCGTGACCGGGCGAGGTCGGTCAGCATGTCGTCCTGCGGATTCTTCAGCCTTTCCGTAAGATAGCCGAGAAACCTGTCATGCAGGAACAGCAGCGGGTCGGGGCCGATCTTGAAGCCCTCGTCGCCGCCGAGCTGGGTCGGGTCGGGGCCCATCAGCTTGCAGAGATCGTCGCGGTCGGCTTCGGGCACGCCGAGCAGATCGGCGATCACCAGGGTGGACAGCGCATGGGCGAAGTCCTTGGTCACCTCGCAGCCGCCGCGGCCGATCACCTGTTCGACCAGCCGGGTGACCAGCCCGCCGACATAATCCTCATTGGCCTTGAGCCGCTTGTGCGTCAGCAGCGCTTGCAGGATGGCGCGGTGCGACGTGTGCTCGGTTCCGTCGAAAGTCGCGAGGTGATCGGTCCAGGGCATGTCCCCCCGATGCGCCGCGATCTGCGCGCGGATATCGCCCTGCGGCGTGAAGGGCAGGTGCGGCAGCGGGCCGGTAACCGCGACGGCGGAGGAAAAGGCCTCGGCCTGCTGGTTGAACACATCCAGCGACTCGTCATATCCGGTGACCATGAAGACATTCTGGTAAGGCTCACGGAACACGGGACATTTGGCCCGCATCGCCCCGAGATAGCCGGGCAGGTCCTGCGCGATAGCGGGATCGCTGAAGAAGTCTTTCACTGGTTGCTCGCTCATCTTCGCCTCTCCCGCGCCCGTTTGGGTCTGCGCGGCAGTGTGGCGCATTCGCCGCCCTCTCGCAATTGGCTGCGAGCGGCCTATAGGCGCAGGCGATGACCCGCTTTTCCTTCACCATCCATGCCCGCGACGGCAAGGCCCGCAGCGGCACGATCGCCATGCAACGCGGCGAAATCCGCACGCCCGCTTTCATGCCGGTCGGCACTGCGGCGACAGTCAAGGCGATGAAGCCGGAGAGCGTGCGGGCGACCGGGGCCGACATCATCCTCGGCAATACCTATCACCTGATGCTGCGCCCCGGGGCGGAGCGCGTGGCGCGGCTGGGCGGCTTGCACCGTTTCATGAACTGGCCGCGCCCGATTCTCACCGACAGCGGCGGCTATCAGGTGATGAGCCTGTCGGACCTGCGCAAGATCACCGAGGAAGGCGTGACTTTCGCCAGCCACCTCGACGGCTCGCGGCACCTGCTCAGCCCCGAGCGCTCGATGGAAATTCAGCGGCTGCTGGGCAGCGACATCGTCATGGCCTTCGACGAATGCCCCCGCGCCGACCAGCCGCGCGATGCGATCGCCAAATCGATGGCGATGAGCATGCGCTGGGCAAAGCGCAGCCGCGATGCTTTCGATGCGGGCGGGGAACATGCCGCAGGGGCGGCGCTGTTCGGCATCCAGCAAGGCGCGCTCGACGAGGGGCTGCGAGGGGAGAGCGCGGCGGCGCTGCGCGCCATCGGCTTCGACGGCTATGCCATCGGCGGCCTCGCGGTGGGCGAGGGGCAGGAGGCGATGTTCGCCTGCCTCGACCATGCGCCGGGGCAATTGCCTGAGGACGCGCCGCGCTATCTGATGGGGGTGGGCAAGCCGGACGATCTGGTCGGAGCGGTGGCGCGCGGGATCGACATGTTCGACTGCGTGCTGCCGAGCCGCTCGGGCCGCAACGGTCAGGCCTTCACCTGGAGCGGCCCGCTCAATCTGCGCAATGCACGCTTTGCCGAGGACGCAGCGCCGTTGGATGAGAAGTGCGTCTGTCCCGCCTGCACCAGCTATTCGCGGGCCTATCTGCACCATCTGGTCAAGTCGGGCGAGATCTTGGGCGCGATGCTGATGACCGAGCATAATCTGAGCTTCTACCAGCAGCTGATGGCGGCGATGCGCGAGGCAATTGCAGAGGGGCGGTTTGCGGAATTCGCGGCGGAGTTCAGGCGGGGGTATTTGGGATCACCGACAGGCTGAAACGACTTCCTCCCCGAACCAGGCGACGAAATCGCAATATTGCCCGATGTCTGCCGAAGGCAGCGAAGTCCAGATCCAGTTCACCCCATGCGCCTCCAGCTCGGCCACTTCGCCGAGAAACTGCTCGGCCGCCGCTCTGGTCGTTTCCTTCGGGCGGAAGGGCGGGGCAATGGCGAGGTCGAAGGGGCCGGTGCGGCCATATTTCGCCCTGAGTTCGCGCAGCCGCGCCAGCTTCTCACCAAAATGCGCCATGTCGGTGACTGCCGAGCGGCGGATTTCCGGGTCGTTGGTCGGCACGGTGAAATAGGGCACCCAACCGTCGCCGAACTCCGCCGCGCGGCGCAGGGCGCGGTCGCTGCCGCCGCCGACCCAGATCGGCGGAGCAGGTGAGGGGATGGGCCGCGCTTCATTGCCCGGGGCGTTGAAGTGGCGGCCCTGCCTGACCACTTCGCCGCCGGCCCAGATTTGCCGCAGCGTTTCCAGCGTCTCGTCGGCCAGCGCGCCGCGCTCGGCGTAGTTCACCCCCAGCGCGTCGAATTCCTCCTGCTGGTAGCCGACGCCGACGCCGAGCAGCAGCCGGTTGTCCGACAGGATCTGCAGCGTCGCGGCGGCCTTGGCGAGGATGAAGGGGTTGCGGTAGGGCAGCACGACGATGTTGGTGAACAGATAAAGCTTGCTGGTGCAGGCGGCGACGAAGGCGAAGGCGGTGAGCGGATCGGTGCAATCGTGGCCGCCGGGATCGTTGTGCAGCCATTGCGCCGAGGGGGCCGGGTGTTCCGAAGTCAGGCAGGCGTCGAGCCCGGCGTCTTCCAGCGCCCGCACCATCCGGCGCACTTCGCTGCCTGCCGCGCCCGCGCCGTCGCTGCGGACCTTGACGAGCGGAATATTCAGCGCGAATTTCAAGCTTGTATCTCCCGATCCTGTCACACTTCGCTAAGCGCGCCGCGCAAGGCGAAGTCCGCTCAATCGTAGCCGTCGCTGACTTTGTAGATCCACAGCACCGAGGCAGGCGCGTCGAGCGCGTCGGTGATCGGCATCAGCCCTTCCGCGCCCCGGCGGCCCATTTCGGCCATGAGTGCGCCGATGTCGTCGGTTTCGATATCGTAGATCGCGAGATATTTGAGCCCCGGCTCGCCGGCGACGGTCATCACCTGCTCCAGCCGGCGCCCGCCGGTGACGCCGGGGATGGCGCAGATATCGCTGAAATGCTGGTTGTCGTACCATGCGTTGTAATCGGCATCGCGGCCTTCGGCGGCCTGCGATTGCACGACCATATTGTATTTCGCCATTTTACATTTCCTCTCAGAGTGATGGTGTTCAAGCTTCGAGTGCGGCCATATCTTCAGGGGTCAACTGCAGCTCGGTCGATTTCAGGATATCGCGCAGCTGCTCAAGGCTTGTGGCGCTGGCGATCGGCGCGGCGACCGAGGGGCGCGCCATCAGCCAGGCCAGCGCGACCTGCGCCATGGTGGCGTCATGGCGCCGGGCGACCGCTTCCAGCCGGTCCAGCAGCGCCATGTTCGCCTCGCTGTAATACATGCCGGCCGAGCCGCCCCGCGCCTTGCCTTCGAAATCCGCCTTGCTGCGGTATTTGCCGGTGAGAAAGCCCGCGCCGAGCGAGAAATAGGTGATCACGCCAAGGTTGTGGCGGTGGCACAGCGCTTCGGCTTCGCCTTCGTAATCGCCCTTGTTGGCGAGATTGTAGTGCGGCTGGAACGAGGTGTACGCAGCTTTGCCGTTCCCGCCAGCCGCCAGCGCCTCGGCCAGCTGGTCGTTGTCGTAGTTCGAGGCCCCGGCAGAGCGGATCTTACCCGCATCGATCAGCCCCTGAAATGCCTCCAGCGTTTCGCCGATCGGCACCGTGCCGTCGGCCCGGTGCGACATGTAGACGTCGATGTAATCAGTCTTAAGGCGCCGCAGCGAAGCATCGCAGGCGCGGTGCAAGTAATCCTTGCCCAGCCCCTTGAGGCCATCGCCCATCGACAACCCGCCCTTGGTGATCAGCACCACCTTGTCGCGATTTCCCCGCGCTTTCATCCATTCGCCGATCACCGTCTCGGACTCGCCGCCTTTGTGGCCGGGCACGAAGATCGAATAGACGTCGGCGGTGTCGATCGCGTTGAACCCGGCGTCGAGGAAAGCGTCGAGGATGGCGAAGCTGGTGTCGCGGTCGGCAGTCCAGCCGAAGACATTGCCGCCCAACACCAGCGGCGCGATGTCGAGACCGGTGGCCCCGAGCCTTCTCAATTGCATCTGTTCTCTCCCGATTCTCTCCAGCCTAGTTGACCCTGTGCCGGGATTCAAACAGGCTCTTCGGATTCAACAGGAGAGCGAGACGATGGAACCGTTTCCGGTGATGCGGAAGGACCAGCTGGACCCGGCGCAGCGGGCGCTGTGGGACGAGCTGACGCTTGGTCCGCGCGGGTTCTACACTGGCGGCGCGGAGGCGGAGCGGCTGCCCGATCTCTATAACGCCTGGCTGCAATTCCCAGCCTTCGGCAAGCTGATGGTCGATCTCGGCGGGGCAATCCGGGCCAACACCGCGCTGCCGGGAAAGCTGCGCGAGCTGATCGTGCTGACCACCTCGGCGCGGCTCGGCGCATTGGTCGAGTTCGATTTCCATGTGCCCTTTGCCCTGAGCGAGGGGCTGGCCGAGGAAGCGATCGCCGCTCTGCGCGAGGGCGGGGAGCCGGTGTTGGCCGACGAGGCCGAGCGGATTGTTCATGCGGCGAATGTGCAGCTGCTGCGCACCGGCGCGCTGGCGCCGGAGACGCGCGCGGCGGCGATTGCGGCTTTCGGCCATCCCGGGGTCATGGCGCTGATCGCGATCGTCTCGATGTATGTGGTGACGGCCTACACCACCAATGTCGCGCGGGTGAAGCTGGCGGACGATTTCTCCGCCGATCCGGGACAGCTCAACGAGTTTTTCACCGGCAAGAGCGGGTAAGCCCAGGTCACGGCAAAGCAAACGCCGTCACCGCGCCATAGACCATCCCGTCCTTCGGCGGCGCTTCCGACAGGATCGCGACATATTGCTTCCCGTCCTTGCCCCTGAAACTCATCGGCGAGGCGGTGCCGTTGCCGGGCAAATCCGCCTCGAACAGCAGCTTGCCGGTCTCGCCGTCGAAGGCGCGGAAGGCGTGGTCGCTGGAGGCGCCGACGAAGACCAGCCCCGATGCCGTGTTCAGCGTGCCGCCGAAGTTGGGCGTGCCGATGGTGAAGGGCAGGCGCGAGCGGATCGGCTGGCGCTTGCCCGACAAATCCGGGCCGAGATCGCGCGCGGTGCCGAGCGGGCGTTCCCACACCATCTTGCCGGTGGTCAGGTCGATGGCGTTGAGCATGCCATAGGGCGGCGCCTGGCAGGGCACGCCGAGCGGCGAGAGGAACGGGCTGATCTGGGCGGCATAGGGCGTGCCTTCCTGCGCGACAAAGCGCCCGTGATCGCCAGCAACATTGGCCCTGGCGTCGCGCGCCTCCGGCTCGGTGCGGGGCACCAGCCGGTTGTAATTGACCATCCGGCTGGAGACGATGAAGGCCAGCTGCCGCGCCTGATCGACCGAGGCGCTGCCCCAGTCGACTCCGCCGACATAGCCGGGATCCTGGATCCACCAGTCGGTGCCCGGGGCAGTCATGGAGCCCTCGTAGCGCGCTTCCTTGAACTTGATCCGGCACAACAGCTGGTCGAGCGCGGAAATGCCCCACATCCGCTGCTCGGTCAGCGGCGGCCCCATCAGCGAAGGAAAGGCGGTCGACCAGGGCTGGGTAGGCGACAGTTTTTCGACCGCGCCATTTTGCGGGGCGGGCTTCTCCACGACCGGGAACAGCGGCTTGCCGGTGCGGCGATCGAGCACGAACAACTCGCCGCGCTTGGTCGGGATGATGACTGCCGGGATGGATTGGCCGTCCTTTTTCAGCTCGAACAGCACCGGCTTGGAGCCAACGTCATAATCCCAAACGTCGTAATGCGCGGTCTGGAAATGCCAGCGCGGCTCGCCGGTTTCGCCATCGAGCGCGACCAGCGAGCTGGCGTATGTGTTGCTTTCCGGCAGAGCGGTGGCCGCCCCAATAATCGGGAGTGGCATTGCCGGTTGGGACATAGACCAGGCCGAGCGCTTCGTCGGCGCTCATCGGCCCCCAGGCGTTGGGCGTGCCGGGGGTGTAATATTCGCCCGCGGCGGGCTCGCCGTGCTGGCCGGGACGCCCCATGTCCCAGGCCCAGGCGAGCTTGCCGGTCACCGCGTCATAGGCGCGCACCACGCCCGATGGCTCGCCGACATGCTGGCCGTCGGCGACCACCCCGCCGAACACCAGTCTGCCGCGGATCAGCGTGGGGGCGGAAGAGACGTTGTAATAGCCGGCCTCGCGCTGCTCGATGCCGCGCAGCAGATCGGCGCGGCCGTTCTCGCCGAAGGAGGTGCACACCGCGCCGGTTTCGGCATCGAGCGCATAGAGGCTCGCCCCGTCGGAGACAGCGGTATAGACGCGCTTGGAGCACAGGCCGCTCGCGCCCGGCACTTCGTAATAGGCGACGCCCCGGCAGCGGACCACCGAGATGCCGGAATTGTTGCGTTGCGGCGTGAAGCTCCAGCGGACTTTGCCGCTGGTGGCGTCGATAGCGAGGACATCGTTGAACGGCGTGCAGACATAGAGATGGTCGCCGACTTTCAGCGGTGTCGCATCGATCTGCCCGGCAGGGCGGGGCGGCATCGGGCCGAGCGGGACTTGCCAGGCCATTTTTAGTTTTCCGGCGTTGTTTTTATCGATCTGGGTGAGCGGCGAGAAGTGCGAGCCGCCCTGGTCATTGCCGAAATGCAGCCAGTCGCCACTGGCTTCGGTCGTGGCAGCGGGCGCGTCGTCTTTGGCGGCTGCGACCGGGGTGAAGCCGTTGGTGGCCGCGACCGCGATGCCCAGCAGCGCTGCCCCGCCAACGACAAGATAACCGCCCTGCCGGTCGGCTTTGATCCGGCTGACGAGTGCGCCAAGCAGAAACGGCAGCCCCAGCACCAGCGGCGAGACCACGCGCGGCATCAGCGCCCAGCCGTCCAGACCCACTTCGCACAGCGCCCAGATCAGCGTCAGCGCCAGCAGCACGCCGAAGATCGCCGCGCCGGTCCACCATTTGCGATTGAGCACGCAATGGCCCGACGCCAGCGTTAACAGCCCGGCGGGAAGATAGTACCACGAGCCGCCCAGCCAGAGGAGCTTGGCCCCACCATAGGCGATTATCACGCCGATGGCGAAAAGCAGTGCGCCATAGAGAATGCGGCCTGCCTTGCTCGCGATGTTCCCTGTTTGCATTCGCGGCTACCCCCCAGGACCGGCGTTGGCACCGCCTCGTTGCCTTGGAGGCTACAAGCTGGCGGTTCGATTGCAAGCAGCCCCGCAAATCCCTTGCCCCGGCTCGCAAGCTCTGCAACCCTGATTGACGCGTGCGGACCGATTGGTTATTGCGCCACAATACGAACAAGAATTCACAATATCGAATATTTGGGAGACATGTCCTGACCGCCACCGGCTACATCGACGGCAAATTCGTGCACGGCGAAGGCGCCAGCTTCCTTGTCGAGAACCCGTCCGACGAATTGGTCGTCGCCGAGCTGACCGGCGTTTCCGCCGCGCAGGTCGATGCCGCGCTTGGCGCGGCGCGGCGCTCGTTCGATAGCGGCGTATGGAGCGGCCTTTCGATGAAGCAGCGCGGCGAGACGATGCGCCGCTATGCCGAGGCGCTGCGGAAACGCGCCGACAAGCTCAAGGAGCTGGCGATCAATGAGGCCGGCTGTCCGGTAAACTCCACCGTGATGGGCGCGCAGGTGCATGCGCCCTTGCGGATGACCGACGAGATCGTCGACATGTTCCTGACGCTGCCCGAAGTGCAGGAAAACCCGCTGCCGCTGCATGAGCGGGTCAATCCCTATTTCGCAGTGCAGAGCCTCAAGCGCTGGACGCCGCTGGGCGTGGTCTCGGCGATCTCGGCCTATAATGTGCCGTTCTACACCGCCTTCTGGAAGGTCGTGCCCGCGCTGATGGCGGGGGATTTGGTGGTGCTGCGGCCCAATCCGCTGACCCCAATTTCGGCGATGGTCTTCGCCGAGGCGGCCGAAGAAGCTGGGCTGCCCCCGGGCGTGCTGGGCGTGCTGATCGAAGGCGGGCTCGAGGCGGGGCTGACCATGACCACCGACGAGCGGGTCGACCTGGTTTCCTTCACCGGCTCCTGCGTGGTTGGCGCGAAAGTCGCCGCGCAGGCCGCGCCGACGCTCAAGCGGCTGGTGCTAGAGCTGGGCGGCAAGTCGGCCAATATCTTCCTGCCCGATTCGGTCGATAAGGCTGCGGGCGGCGCCTATCAGGTCTGCACCTCGCACGCCGGGCAGGGCTGCGTGCTCGGCACCCGCGTCTTCGTGCCCGAGGCCGACAAGCCCAAGGTGCTCGAGCAGATGGCGGCGATGATGCAAGGCATCAAGATCGGCGTCGCCAGCGACCCCGCCACCCAGCTTGGCCCGGTGATCAGCGCCGGCCAGCGCGACCGCTGCGAACATTTCACCCAGGCGGCGGTCGATGCCGGGGGCCGGGTGGTGACCGGCGGCAAGCGCCCGGCGGAATTCAACAAGGGCTTCTTCTTCGAGCCGACCGTGCTCGATCTGCCCGACAACCAGAACCCGGCGGCGCAGGACGAGATCTTCGGGCCCGTTGTGGGCGTGATCGGTTACCGCGATCTCGACCATGCGGTGGAGATGGCCAACGATTCCAGGTTCGGCCTGTCCGGCTGGGTGCACGGGGTGGACAAGATGGCGGCATTCGATGTCGGCAAGCGCATCCGCAGCGGCGCGGTCAACGTCAACGGCGCGGTGATGTCGAGCTATGCGAGCGGCGGCGGGATCAAGATGAGCGGCATCGGCCGCGAACGCGGCGAAGAAGGCCTGCGCGAGTTCCAGATGCTGACGACGCTGAATATCGGGGGGTAGCAACCCTCTCCCCTGGAGGGAGAGGAATGGTAGAGGAAAAAGAAATGCAGGGACTGCTCGAAGGCAAGGTCGCCGTCATCACCGGTGCGGGTTCGGGCGTAGGCCGCGCTGCGGTCAAGCTGTGGAGCGGACATGGCGCGAAAGTCATCGCCGCCGATATCGACCTGGCCAGCGCCGAGGAATTGGTGAATCTGGCGGACGCGCCGCAGGGTCAGGCCAAGGCCATCGCCTGCAACGTCGCCGATCCCGCGCAGGTCGAGGCCGCCGTCCAGGCGGCGGTCGAGACCTTCGGGCGGCTCGACGTAATTTACAACAATGCCGGGGTGACGATTAACCCGGTGCCGGGGCAGGGCCTCAAGAAGTTCGTCGAGGCGACGCCGGAGGACATGAAGCGGGTCGAGGACGTCAACATCAACGGCGTGTTCTACGGCGCGCAATCGGCGATCCGCCAGTTCGACAGGCAGGGCGAAAATGGCCAGGGCGGCGGGGGATGCATCGTCAACACCGCGTCGGTCGCCGGGATGATCGGCTATGGCGGGGTGGTATACGGCTCCAGCAAGGGCGCGATCGTCAATTTCACCCGCAGCCTGGCGATCGAGGTTGCCGACAAGGATATCCGCGTCAATTCGGTCTGCCCGGCGGGCATGCTGACGCATTATTCGGGCATGGACCCGGACAGCCCCAACAAAGACATGATCCTCGAAAGCATGGGCAAGGCGCATCCGCTGGGCCGCTCGATCGATCCGGCGGACACAGCGGCGGCGGCGATGTTCCTCGCCTCCGACCTCGCCAGCAATATAACCGGCGTCAATCTGCCGGTCGATGGCGGGCTGACCGCCGGCCGCAAGATAGGAGGATAAGACTATGGCGACCTGTCCCGTAAACCACGGCAATTCCAACGCGCTGGCATCGCTGATGTCGGACAATCCGCGTTATGCGGAGATGTTCGACGTCAACACCCAGTCGGCCAATACCGGTATCGATATCGCCAAGGACTATACCGACGACATGAACGCCCTGCGCGACAAGGCGGCTGTGCAGCACGGTTCGCTGCGCAAGCTGCTGAATGTCGAGGAGCAGGAATTCTCGCCGGTCAAGCGGGAACGGATGACATTCTTCTCCTATCGCGCCTGCGAGATCGGCTTCCGCGAGAATCTGATCTTCTCGTCCGAAGGTTACAAGGAGAGCCCCGGCGTAGCCTCGATCGGGACGAATATCCTGATGATGGTCGGCAAGGAGCACAAGCGTCTGCGCTCGGCCGCCCAGCCGCTGTTCAAGCGGCCCAAGGTCGTAGGCTGGTGGAACAAGCGCTGGGTGCAGGAAACCGCCGACGCGCTGCTCGACCGGCTGCTCGACGAGGACGCGGTCGATCTCAACTTCGAGCTTTGCGCCCGCATGCCGATGGCGACGATCACCCGCGCCATCGGGCTGGAGGGCGAAAACGTCCTCGAATTCCGCTACCAGCTGGATCGCGGCACATTCGGCGCTTACAAGCTGAAGCCCGAAGAGAGCGCCGCATCTCGCGCCTGGGTGGACGACACCCTGCGCAAACTCATCGCCGATAACCGCAAGAACCGGGGCGACAACATCATCACCGGGCTGATCGATAGCGAAATCACCCACGAGGACGGTTCCAAGCGCCCGCTGACCGAGGATGAGATCTTTGGTTATGCCAAGCTGACGATTTTCGCCGGCGGCGGCACCACCTGGCGGCAGATGGGCATCACCATCGATGCGCTGATGAACCATTACCACTTCTGGGAAGACTGCGTGAAAGACCGCAGCCTGCTCGATCAGGCGGTCGAGGAAGGCCTGCGCTGGCGCGCCACCGATCCGGTGTTCCCGCGGCTTTGCGTCGAGGATACCGTGGTCGAAGGCGTTATGGTGCCCGCCGGGGTGCGCATCGACATGTGCCTGGGCGCGGCCAACCACGATCCGGAGAAGTTCAAGAACCCTGAGAAATACGATATCTACCGCGACAAGACCCACCAGATGGGCTTCGGCTTCGGCCCGCACCGCTGCCTTGGCATCGAAGTCGCGCGGCAGGAGATGATCGTGGCGATCAGCGGCCTGATGGACCGCTTTCCCAAGATGAAGCTCGATCCCGGCAAGCCCAAGCCGCAATATCGCGGGCTGGATCACCGGGGGATGGACAGGGTGACGGTGCGGCTGAAGGGGTGAAGCAGGCCGGACGATTCGAAATGGCGTGACATTCTCTTCCCCTCCCCTTTAGGGGAGGGGATCGAGCGGTGGGGGCTGCCGTTTGGCACCGCGTTCGACCGACAGCCCCCACCCCAACCCCTCCCCTAAAGGGGAAGGGCTTTCAGGAAGCTACAACATGGCAACCGTTCCTCCGCCCCTGCGCAGCACCGCAAACCCCGCCCCGCCGCGCGCCGCCAATTCGGTGCGCCGCACCATGTCGATCGACGTGTGCTGGCCCGATGGCGAGACCGGGGGGCGCCTGTTCGTCGGCCGTTGCCGCGATTATCGCACGCCCGCGACCGGCGGCGCGGGCACGGTGCTCGATGAGGCCGAATACCAGGCGAGGCTGGCCGAGGACAAGACCATCACTGCGATCCTCGCGACGCCGGCCCCGGCGAGGATCGACAGCCTGGTCGGCGTGCGCGGCGGCAATCACTTGCGGCTGTTCATCAAGGAAACCATGCCCGAGCTGATTTCCGAAGGCGCGCCGATCTATCTGCCGCTCGACGACATCTCCGGCACCGCGCTGGTCTCGGCGATGTCGTGGGCGCATTGGCACGAGAACTGGGCCGAGCGTCTGAGCGCAAACTTCAAGCCTGAGGAAATGCAAAGACTGATGGCCGACCGGGTCAACGTTTGCTGGGGCCTGGCCGAGGGCAACAGCGGCGTCACCGGCGAGGCCGCGCGCAGCGATGTCGCCCAGGCCGAGGCCGGCGACGTGCGCAATCCCGCCGATCCCGAAGGCTGGCACGAGCTGTTCGAGCATGACGGCCCGGGCTTTCGCCGCGCTCGCCGCATCGAAGTGCAGCGCGACGATGCCGCCGGGCTGATCCGCATCGAGGCAGCCTTTCAGGACAGCGTCAAGCGCAAGAGCGGCGGGCGCGGGGCGATCCACGAATACAATATTTCGGCCACCGCCGACCTCGCCAGCGGCAAATTGCTGACGCTGGAGCCGGAGGCGCGCATCCTGCCGTTCGGCGAATGCCCCGGCGCGATCCACAACACCCAGCGGCTGGTCGGGCGGACTCTTGGCGAAATCCGCGAAGCGGTGCTGGAGCAGCTGCGCGGGCCGCAGGGCTGCACCCACCTCAACGACGCGCTGCGGGCCTTGCCGAAGTGCCGAAGCTGGCGGGGTATCTCGCCTAAGCGGCGCCCAGCTTCTCCGAAAGGAACCGCGCGATCTCGGACCCATTCGGGGTGACAGGTGCAATTCCCAGGGAGCCTGTCAGTAGAATCACCGGCTGGATAGTTTGTCGCAGCAGAATAAAAAGTGGTTATTGCACGTGTCACCTGTAACTCCGTAACTCCACCGTAACTCGCACCGTAACTCGGGCCGAATGGTATCGCCAACTGGCCAATGCGAACTCGTCAGGTGCCAGCGAAGACCGGATTCGCATCTGGATGACGGACCGCGCGCTGCATGGTGACAGCAGCAAGCAGGAAGTGCCGACCCAGACGGTCAGCTATCTTGGCGTGCTGCACCAAGCACTGCGTGATCTTGCCGCCTGGGTGGAAAATGGGGTGGCGCCGCCTGCCAGAACTGTTTATCGGGTGGCGGATGGCCAGGTTATGGTTCCCTCGACCGCGAACGCGCGCCGCGGAATCCAGCCGGTCGTAACACTCACTGCAAACGGTGCCGTGCACGCCGATGTCATTGTCGGGCAGCCTGTCAAGTTCGTCGGCACAATCGAACTACCACGCGGAACTGGTACACTCATCGCTGCAAACTGGGACTTCGATGGTTCGGGCAAGTTCGCGCTTGCATCGCACATTCCCGAGCGTTCGACGCGGCTGAAAGTGCAGATTTCATACACTTTTACCAGCCCCGGAACCTATTTTCCGGTCTTGCGGGGAGTTTCTCAGCGCACCCCCGACAGCACTGCTTTCGCGCGCGTCTCCAATCTGGGGCGTGTTCGGGTCGTGGTACACGGTGCGCGTCGCCGGGGCCGCTGAGTGCGGCCCAAATTCACGGCCATTGCGACCACATCAAACCTCATCCCCAACCGGCGGCGCTTCCCGCTTGGCCTTGTCGAGAAACGGCAGCATATCCTCCGGTCGCGCCTTACCGGCGCGCCGCCTGAGGAAATCCGACGCCGTCTCGACCACGCCGATCTTCTGCGCGATCGCTACCAAAATCCACTGGTTGAGTGATACACCGTCTTCCTTGGCCAGGCGCGCGGCGGCGGCCTTCACCGAGGCAGGCAGTTTGAGCGGGTAGGATGCCTTGTTCATGATCGTAGCTCCTTCAACAATTCGCCGGGCCGCAGAACCCGCAGCCCGAACCTTTCCGCGCCTTTTGCAAAGTCTCGCACATTGTGCGTGACGAGCGCAGCAGCACGGCCGTTCACCGCAGCTTCCAGGACCATCTCGTCGTTGGCGTCGCGCAATTGCGGTCGCCACTGGAAACTGACTTCCACCGCTTCACTCGCAGCGGCGAGGCCCGCGAGAAAGCGGTCAATCTCCCGCAACCCTAAGCCATGGACAAGCCGCTGCTCGGGCCGTTTCAGCACTGCCTCATATTCGAGGAACAGGGCTGGCGTGACCAAAGGCGTCAGCCGACCGTGAGCTACTTCGCGCAAAACAGCATTGCTGCCGCCAGTTGCACTCCTCAGCGCCGTCACGATGACATCGGTATCGAGAACGACTCTTAACATATCCCATGAGATATCACTTTTCATGCGGTGTCGCAATGGCCGGTCATTGGCAGCTGCCGATCTTGGCCAGGTCAGGCCGGTCATCGCCCCACCTCGCGGCCAAGCATCGCAGCGTCGATTAAGCCGCTGATGAAATCGGCGATCTCAAACAGGTGCGTATCATCGAAGTGGGTATAGCGAGCGGTGTTCTCGATCTTGGTGTGGCCGAGTAGCGCCTCCCAAACCTGGCGATCGACGCGCCAAGCTCGACCGTATTCGACTTCGGACAGAAACCGCTCGCACTTGCGGCGCTTGTTCTTGGCGACATGATGGCAAGGATTGGTGCCTTCCTCCCGGAAACCCCATTCCTCTGCCTTGTTGAACATAGCGCGCACACGGTCGAAAGCGCGGCTGCGCGAGGCCAACAAGGTGAGCCAGCCCGTCTTTGCGCGCTACTTGAACACCAGCGAGTCCACCATCGAGAAGTGGGAGACCGGAGCCAAGCGCCCCAGCGGGATGGCGCTCAAGCTGCTTTCCATCGTCCAGAAGCACGGACTGCAAGTGCTGGCCTGAAGGTCGCGATGCAGATTGCGGTGATAATGCATCCAATTAACCGCCATGCAAGTCCCCGGCTGTCCTCCCCTCAATGCTTCTTCCGCGTCAGTTCCCGCATGGCATCGTCCAGCCCGCCCAGCGTCAGCGGATACATCGATCCGCCCATCAGCTCGTGGATCAGCCTGGTCGATTGCGAATAGTCCCATTGCTTTTCCGGCGTCGGGTTGAGCCAGACTGTCGCGGGATAGACGTGCCGCACCCGCTCCAGCCACACCGCGCCCGATTCCTCGTTGAAATGCTCGACCGAGCCGCCGGGATGGCTGACCTCATAGGGGCTCATCGAGGCGTCGCCGACGAAGATCACCTTGTAGTCGTGGCCATATTTGTGGAGGATGTCCCAGGTCGGGGTGCGCTCGGAAAAGCGGCGGCGGTTGTCCTTCCACACGCCTTCATAAAGGCAGTTGTGGAAATAGAAGAATTCGAGGTTCTTGAACTCGGCGGTGGCGGCGCTGAACAGTTCCTCGACCAGCTTGACATGCGGGTCCATCGAGCCGCCGTTGTCGAGGAACAGCAGCACTTTCACCGCATTGCGCCGCTCCGCCCGCATGTGGATGTCGAGCCAGCCCTGCCGGGCGGTGCCGTCGATGGTGGCGTCGAGATCGAGCTCTTCCGCCGCGCCTTCGCGGGCGAAGCGGCGCAGGCGGCGCAGCGCGATCTTGATGTTGCGGGTGCCGAGTTCCTTGGTGTTGTCGAGGTTGGAAAACTCGCGCTTCTCCCACACCTTGATCGCCCGGCCATGCTTGGCCTGCCCGCCAATGCGCACGCCCTCGGGGTTATAGCCCGAATGGCCGAAGGGCGAAGTGCCATTCGTGCCGATCCATTTGTTGCCGCCCTGATGGCGCTTTTCCTGCTCCTCGATCCGCTGTTTCAGCGTCTCCATTATCTCGTCCCAGCTGCCGAGCGCCTTGATCTTCTCCATCTCCTCCTCGGAGAAATAGCGTTCGGCCAGGGCTTTCAGCCAATCCTCGGGGATTTCGACCGGCTGCTGGCCGTAATCGCTGAACACGCCCTTGAACACGCGGTTGAACACCTGGTCGAAGCGGTCGAGCAGGCCTTCGTCTTTCACGAAGGTGGCGCGGGAGAGGTAATAGAACGCCTCGGGCGTCTGCTCGATGACGTCCTTCTCCAGCGCTTCGAGCAGGGTCAGGTGCTCCTTGAAACTTGCGCCGATCCCGGCCGCGCGCAGTTCGTCGATGAAGTTGAAGAACATGGGTTTTGGGCCTGGTTTGCTTGCAAGAGCGTGATTTTCACGAATGCGGTGCTATAGTGCAGGCATGGGTGTCAATGAAATCCGTTCGGTAATCGAAGGCTCTGCCGCCGAATTGCGCGCTGCGGGGCTGAGTGCGCTGTATCTGTTCGGTTCGCAGGCGCGGGGCGAGGCACGGGAAGAATCGGATATCGATCTGGCTTTCGATGTTTCCGATGAAGCAAATGCGAACTTCAGCTTGCTGGATCAGGCGGGCCTGCAAATCCGGTTGCAGGAACTGTTCGACCGTAAAGTCGATTTCTTCGAAAGGTCTGCTCTGATCAAGCGTTTCGGTCCCCAGCTCGATCCGTTGATCAGGCTGCTGTGAGCAGCCAGGATTATTTTCGGCTCGACCTACTCTTGCGCATGATCGGGCATTTGCGGAGGCGACTGACACCGATCACCTTGCGTGACTTTCTAGCCGACATCGACGAAATGGACCTGACCGCTTTCCGCCTCCAAGTGATCGGTGAAACGGCATCCAAACTGAGCAGCGGATTGAAAGAGCGAAATCCGCAGATCAAATGGCCGGCGATTTATGCCATGCGGAACATCATCGTCCACGCCTATGGCGCGATTGAGCATGAGAGGCTTTGGACAGTCTTTGTCAACGATATCGATCCGCTTGCCGAGGTTTGCGAACGGGAATTGGGCGCCTGACGTCAGGATCAATTCCTCCCCCGCACCCCATTCAGCGCCGCCACCAGAATGAACGATATATACATCAGCAAATACCACGCGCCCAGCTTGGCTGGCGAGACCAGCGTCCAGCCGTCCGCCTGATCCGGATAGACCCAGGCGCGCGAGAAGGTCGAGATGTTTTCGGCGAACCAGATGAAACCGGCAACCAGGAAGAAGCCGACCAGCAGCGGCATCCAGCGGTCTTCGCGCCAGACGCGGAACCAGACACGGGTGCGCCAGAACAGCGCGAACATCGCGGCGAACAGCAGCAGCCGGATGTCAGGCAGCCAGTGGTGGGCGAAGAAATTGACATAGATCGCCGCCGCCAGCAGCCAGGTCGCCAGCCGGTTCGGGTAATGGCTGAAGCGGAAGTCGAAGATGCGCCAGATGCGGGCGATGTAGCTGCCGACGGCGGCATACATGAAGCCCGAGAACAACGGCACGCCGCCGATGCGCAGCAGATTGGCTTCGGGATATTGCCACGAGCCGTGCCAGGTCTTGAAGAATTCCATCACCGTGCCGACGATGTGGAAGACGAGAATTACTTTCGCCTCGGACAGGGTTTCCAGCCGCAAAAGGATCATGCCGGCCTGGATGGCAATGGCGGCCAGCGTCAGGAAATCGTAGCGGGCGAGCGGCGCGTGTGCCGGATAGAACAGATGCGTGCCCAGCAAGAGAGCCAGCATCAAGCCGCCGAACAGGCAGGCCCAGCCCTGCTTGATGCCGAAGATCAGGAACTCGTAGAGCCACGACGGCCAGCCGGGCGAGGGGGTGTAGGCCTCCAGGCGCGCGCGGATCGCGGCGAAGCGGGTGGCGCCGGAATTTGGCGCGACTTCCGTCACGCTAATTCCCGCCGCTCAGTCATCCGGGGCTTGTGAAGGGGGAGGCGGCTGGCGATCGAACTGCACCAGCGCCGGATCGATCAGCGCCCAGTCCGGCGCGTCCGAGACCCAGATTGCCTTGTCGGGCTTCAGTCCATGTCCCGCGTCGAGGAAACCCAGCCGCACCGAGGCCATATGCATCCGCGCCGAGCTTTGCCCCATCACCGGGGTGCCGCATGAGGGGCAGAAATACTGGATCAGCGTGTTGCCCGAGGCAGCCGGAGTGCGGTGAGTGGCAAGCTCGCCGGACATCTCCCATTCGGCGACGAGGAAAGTCGCGTTGTGGGTCGGCCCGCCTGCGGCGCTCTGCTGGCACTGGCGGCACCAGCACTGGCGCACGGCGAGCGGTTCGCCGTTGATAGTGGCGGTGACGGAACCGCAGGCGCAGCGACCGGTGTAGGGCGCGGGCATTTCACCCCTGCCGCCGCGCCATGAACGCCAGCCGTTCGAACAGCATCACGTCCTGCTCGTTCTTGAGCAGCGCCCCGTGCAGCGGCGGGATCGCCTTGGTCGGGTCCTTGTTCTGCAGAACCTCCAGCGGCATGTCTTCATTCATCAGCAGCTTCAGCCAGTCGAGCAGTTCGCGAAGTCGAGGGCTTTTTCTTCAGCCCCGGCACGTCGCGCACTTCGTAGAAGATATCCATCGCCTTGGTCACCAGCGTCTTCTGGATCTTGGGGAAGTGGACGTCGATGATCGCCTGCATCGTCTCGCGGTCGGGGAATTTGATGTAGTGGAAGAAGCAGCGGCGCAGGAAGGCGTCGGGCAGTTCTTTCTCGTTGTTGCTGGTGATGACGACGATCGGGCGTTCCTTGGCGGCGATGGTCTCGCCGGTTTCGTAAACGTCGAAGCTCATCCGGTCGAGTTCCTGGAGGAGATCGTTGGGAAACTCGATGTCGGCCTTGTCGATCTCGTCGATCAGCAGCACCGGGAGCTGAGGGCTGGTGAAGGCGTCCCACAGCTTGCCGCGCTTGATGTAGTTGGAGATGTCGTGCACCCGCTCGTCGCCGAGCTGGCCGTCGCGCAGGCGGGCGACGGCATCGTATTCATAGAGCCCCTGGTGCGCCTTGGTGGTGCTCTTGACGTTCCATTCGATCAGCGGCGCGCCCATGGCGGTGGCGATTTCCTGGGCCAGCACGGTCTTGCCGGTGCCGGGTTCGCCCTTGACCAGCAAGGGCCGCCGCAGCAGCGTTGCGGCGTTGACCGCCACTTTCAGATCGTCGGTCGCGACGTAATTCTTGGTGCCTTCGAAACGCTGCATGGCCTGTTCCCGCCGGAGTTTGGTTCAGGCCGGGCGTTAGGTTCTGCGAAGCGGTGAGGCAAGCGCATATGCGCGAGTCGAATGTGAGACGGGCGCCGCGCTCCCCCTCGAACGCGGCGCCCGTCTGATATCCCCCCTCCATCCCCTTGCGGGGTCCCCCGAGGGCGGCCATCGGTGCGACCCGAGTGGCCAGATTTCGTGGGCGAGAGAGTTCAGTCCCTTTCATCCCATCGTTTCGTGGTCTGCAAAGAATCGCAGAAACACGGATAAGGCATCTAGGTAACCGGCCTGTCACATAATATACACAAGTGTAGAATTGAGAGGAATCGGCATGACCGATTATGCGGCGCCGGGGCTGTTGGGCTTGCTGGGGCAGGAGGATCGCGCTGTCCTGGCGGCACTGGGGAAGCGCAGGACATTTGCCGACGGCGAACTGATCCACGTCCGCGGCGATCCGGATGCGGCAATGGGCGTGGTGATCGAGGGTGCGGTCAAGCTGGTTCGCCAGCTGCGCGATGGCCGCGAGCTGCTGATGGTGACGGTAAACCCCGGCCAGCACTATGCCGACACCAACAGCTTCGACAACAATCCGCGCACCCATCATGGCTTCGCCATCGGCGAAACCATCGTCGATTATTATCCGCACAAGATCTTTTTGCAGCTGCTCGAGCAGCCCGGCATTGTCCGCGCGCTTTACCGGGTTTCCGCTTTCCGCCTGGCCCAAGCGGTCGACATGCTCGACGACATCCGCGCGGTGCCGCCCGAAGTGCGGCTGGCGAAAATGCTGGCGGTGATGCGCGCTTCGGCTGGCGGCAAGGGCAGGATCGCGTGCCGTCAGGACGAGCTGGCGAGCCTGCTAGGGGTTTCGGCCATGACCCTGGCCAAGGCGCTGAAGACGCTGCGGACCGAAGGGCTGATCGAGACCGGTTACCGCTCCATCGCGATTGTCGATCCCGAACGCTTCGATGCCTGGCTGGCGGCGAGTGTCTGGGATTAGGAGATTTTCCGGGATCCCCTATTTCTTCGCCGCCCGCGTGGCCCTTGGCTTGGCAGGCTTTTTGACCGGCTTTCTGGCCGCCTTCACATTCGCGTCTTCGCGGGCATTCGCCAGCAAGCGTTCCGGCGACTGGAACACGTCGTCGCCCTTGGCCTTCTTGCCGATGGAATATTTGTAGATCACGAAGGCGCTCGCACCTGCGAGGCTCCACCGCAGCAATTTCATTGGGTAACTCCATAACAGGCAGCAAGCTTGGGCAAGGCCGCCTGCCTTAGCGAAACTTTCGCCAAGGGGAAATTCGCTAATCGCTAGCGCAGTGGGAAAATGCCCCTGCCGGCCATGCCATGGCGCGCACCTCAACTGCGGGTCGAGGTGCGCCCGCCATGCTGCCGTATCACTTGCCGCACCGCCTCGCGCCGGCCTTCGGCGATTCGGATATCGACCGAAACGAAGATTTTCCCGCGCCGGATCTGCTGCTGGTAATAGCTTGCCGATACCCCATCGACATCGTGATCGGTCAGCATCTTGGCGATGGCCCCGCCCGCCGCCCCGATGATGCCGCTGACCGTCGCGACAGAGGAAACGGCCGAAGCGGCGATGGCCCCGGCGGCGGCGAGTTGACCGACGCCCGGGATGGCCAGCAGGGCGACCCCCAGCACCGCTCCGGCCACGCCGCTGCCGGCAACCGCGCCGGCCACGCTCAGCCTGCTATGGCCCTCGCTCCATTGGCTGCCGGTGTCCATGAACCGGCGGCCAGAAAGAGTTCGGAAATCGCGCTTGCCGGGATACCCGCCGCCTTCAGCTCCGACACCGCCCGGTCGGCATGCTCATGATCGTCGAACAGGGCGGTGACATGATGGCGCGTGGTGGCGTCGCTGTGGCTGCGGGCTGCGGCGAATTGCGCGGCGAACTGGTCGCGCTCCTTGCCGGTGCGGAAGATCGCCCGCAGCCCTGCCGATCGGTGCAGCCGGACCACGCTGGGCGAGGCGACATCGTGGAACAGCGTGCGCAGCAGCATATCGACCGACGAAGGCCGCAGCTTCTGATCGGTGCCCCGGTTGATCCATTCGACGTGCAGCGGGCGCGGATGATTGGGCGCGAGATAATTGAGGGCGGACAATTCTTCCGCCTTGATCACAAATGCCGGGATCGTGATCGTTTCATGCCGCATCGAAAGTTTATTACCGGTCGCAAGGCGTCGTGGTCCAGAGCATAAACCATACTGTCTCGCGAACGGACATCCGGCCTGCCATTCGTTCGGCTTGTCAGTTCGCTGCCGCGACTTCCACCGTCTCGCCGCCAAGCCATTGCCGCAGCACCAGATAGCGCCCGTGCAGCGCGCCGCGATCCTGGATGCCGAAGCCCAGCGTGGTGCCTTCCTCGCCCTCGGCGGCGGGCAGCCATTTGACCTGTTCGAGCCCGGTCTTGACGCCTTCGCAGGTGAGTTCCTTGCTTCGCGCCAGACCCTCGGCGACCAGGCGGCCGAAGTCGTAGCCCTTGGCCAGCCACACCGCCGGCGCCTTGGGCAGGTCGCTGCGCTGGCGCAGGGCATTGAGTGTTTGATTATGGTCGGAATGCATGTCGATATAGACCCAGCCGTCGATCTGCCGGGCGAAGGCGGGATCGTAGCCGCGCAGCCCGGCGGTGTTGAGGATGCGCGGGCCCTCCCACCCCTTTGCCGCCAGCGGCCGGGCGACGGCGGGGGCGGAGAGGCCGAGGCCGAGATAGACGAAGCCGTCCGGCTTGGCGGACAATACCTTATCGACTGCGGCGCTGGCGTCCTCTTCCAGCGGCGAAATCGCCTCCGCCGCGCAGATTTCCAGCCCGATAATCCGCGCTTCGTCTTCGAGATATTTGAGATGCCGGGTGCCGATCGGCGACTGGTCGAAGACCACGCCTGCACGCTTCACGCCGGCGGAATGCAGATAGCGCGCCATCACCAGCAATTCGTCCTCGTGGCTGCCGACCTGCAAATGGAACATGTATTCGCCGCGCGCGCGCTCGGCCCCGGCCCAGTTGATCGTCGGAATGCGCGCGGCCTCGACCAGCGGGGTGGCGATCAGGGCGTTGTCGCCGATGGCGGGGCCGGCGATCATCACGACGTCCTGCGCGGCGAGCTGCGCATAGGCGCGCTCCACAGCCGCTGCTGTGCCGGCAGGCAGACCGAGGCCGTAGGCGTGGACGAATTCGACCTCGGCATCGAGCCTTCCGGCGGCCTGCACCGCCGCGACCTCGCGCCGCAGATAATCGGTGATGTCGCCCTGCGCGCCTTCGGCGCTGTCGCTCATGTCGTTGAGCACGCCGACTCGCACCGTTTTCGCCATAGCAAACGCTCCCGCCCGGCGCCCTCAGGGACTGTCCGGACAGGAGACTTGCATCCGATCCGCAATTCGCGCAACCGCCGCCAGATGACGACCAACGCCAATATCCTCGCCCATTTCCTTGCGGCCGCCGGGTCTGCCGGAGACAAGCCGTTCCTGATCGAGGGCGAGCGCACGGTCCTGAGCTTCGCCGGCCTCGATCGCCGCACCGGCCAGCTTGCCGCCCGCCTGCGGGCGCTGGGCGGGCAAGTGGGAGACCGGATCGTCGTGCAGGTGGAGAAGTCGCCCGAGGCGGTGCTGCTCTATCTGGCGGCGCTGCGCGCGGGGATGGTGTTCGTGCCGCTCAACACCGCCTATACGGCGGCGGAGCTGGCCTATTTCCTGGAGAACGCCGAGCCCTCGCTGGTGGTCTGCCGTCCGGAGGACGAGGCGGAGGTGCGCGGGCTGATGGCATCGGGCCGGCTGGTGACACTGGGCAGCGATGGCAGCGGCAACCTGCTGGAAGAGATACCCGCCGAAGCTATCCCGGTCGAGTGGCGCGAGCCGTCCGATCTTGCGGCGATCCTCTACACCTCCGGCACCACGGGCCGCTCGAAGGGGGCGATGCTGACCCATGCCAATCTCCTCAGCAACGCGCTGACGCTCAAGGATCTGTGGGGCTGGCGCAGCGACGATGTGCTGGTCCACATTCTGCCGATCTACCACGTCCACGGGCTGTTCGTGGCGCTGCACGGGGCGCTGCTGGCGGGGGCGAGCGTGCTGTTCCATCGCGGCTTCGATCCGGCCATGGTCATCGCCGATTTCGCCCGGGCGACGCTGCTGATGGGGGTGCCGACGCATTACACCCGCCTGACCGCCTCGCCCGGATTGACCCGCGACGCCGTCGCCAGAATGCGGCTGTTCGTCTCGGGCTCCGCGCCGCTGCTCGCCGAGGCGCATCGGCAGTTCGAGGACGAAGACCGGTCAGCGCATTCTGGAGCGTTATGGCATGACCGAGACCGGCATGATCACCTCCAACCCCTATCGGGGCGAGAGGGTTGCGGGGACAGTTGGCTACCCATTGCCGGGTGTTGAGGTGCGCATCCGGCATGAAGGTGGCGCATTGGCTGACACGAATGAGCCTGGAGTCCTTGAAGTGCGCGGGCCCAACGTCTTCGCGGGCTATTGGCGGATGCCGGAAAAAACCGCCGAGGAATTCCGCGGCGACGGCTATTTCGTCACCGGCGATGTCGCGGTGCAGGAGCCGGACGGGCGGGTGACGCTGGTCGGGCGCGCCAAGGATCTGATCATCGCCGGGGGCCTCAATGTCTATCCCAAGGAGATCGAGGAAGCGATCGACGCGCTGCCCGGCGTCGCGGAATCGGCGGTGATCGGCGTGCCGCATCCCGATATGGGCGAGGGCGTGGTCGCGGTGGTGGTCGCGGAGAAGGGGGCTGCGCTCGTCGGAGGAGGGGATACTCGGCGCGATAGCCGGGCAGCTGGCAAGATTCAAACAGCCTCGCCGGGTGCTGGTGGTGGATTCCCTGCCGAGAAATGCGATGGGCAAGGTGCAGAAGGCGGCGCTGCGGGCGGAGTATGCGGGTTTGCTTTCTTAATTCCTCCCTGTTTCCGCGCAGCGGGAATGGGGAGGGGGACCGCCGGGCGCAAGCCCGGTGGTGGAGGGGTTTTGCCGCGCTGTCGCTACCCCTCCGACAGCCCTGCGGGCTGCCACCTCCCCATTCCCGCTGCGCGGAAACAGGGAGGAATTAGGTGCTTATGCCCGCGCCCCGCGCTGAAAAAACGGCAGCAGCAGCTCGCTGTAGCTCGGATCCTTCGACCCCAGCGCCATCAGCCCTCCACCGGTGAAGGGCCGTTGCAACTGCATGTCGTAGGTGACGACGCGCTTGGAAAACCGCCACTTGCCGTCAGCGCAGCGGCGGTAGTTGTCGATATAGCGAACGCACATGAAATCCTCGATCTGCTGGCCGGGGTTCGCCTGGTCGGGGATGACGTGGAAGGCGAGGCAATAGACTTCGCCGTTGGCGGTGTCGCCGTCGATGCTGATCATGTGGTTGCAGGCGTGGTGCCCGCTGTAGGTCATGTAGGGCAGCGAGGCTTCGATGAACTTGCAGTAATCCTTGGCATTGCCGTCGAAGCTGTCGCCGTGGCTGTCGGTGGCGTCCTCGGTGTAGAGGTCGCGCAGCAGTTCGATGTCCTTGCGGTCGATCGCGCGCGAGTAGCACAGCACCAGATCGCGGATCGCCTCGCGGTCGATCAGCTGCTGGATCGCGCGGTCGCTAATTGCCACAGTCGCCATAGTCATTTCCTCTCGATTTCAGTGTTTCACATCAGCGATCCGCCATCAACCGGCCAGACCTGCCCGGTGACGAAGCTCGCCCGGTCGGAAGCAAGCAGCGCGACGACGCAGGCGAGTTCCTCTGGCGTGGCGAAGGGTTTGCCGACGAAAGTGCGGCGCTGGCGGATGGCGCGATCTTCCTCGTTGACGCTATCGCCCTGGTGAGCGAACATCCCCGTCTCGGGATGGAACCGGCTGCCCTTGCTGAAGGCGTCGGGGGTGGTGGCGAAGGTGGCGTAGGGGGCGATGGCGTTGACCCTGATGCCGTGCTGGCCGACTTCCTTGGCGAGCACCACGGTGAAGGCGTGCACCGCGCCCTTCATCGCCGAATAGACTGGCAGCATGTAATCGCCGACCAGCCCGGCGGTGGAGCCGACATTGACGATGGCGCCGCGCCCTCGCGCGATCATGCCCTTCAGCACCGGCTGGGTCATGCGCAGCACGGTGCCGAAATTGAGATCGATGTCGCCCGCCCATTTGTCTGGGTCGGAGTCGGCGAAGAAGCCCTGGTCGACATTGCCACCGAGATTGTTGACCAGCACCTCGACCGGCCCCAGCTTTTCCGCTGCGACAAGAATGCACGCGGGAGAGGCGGGATCGAGCAGGTCGGCGGCGACGAAGATGGCGTCGCTCGCCCCGCGCTGCTTCGCCAGTTCGACGACGCTGGCGCCGGCCTCGGCGTCACGGCCGACGGCGACCAGCTTGACGCCCTCCGCCGCCAGCTCCAGCGCGATGCCGCGCCCGATATTGGCGGTCGCGGCGGTGACGATCGCGACCTTGCCTGTCAGTCCCAGGTCCAATTTATCTCTCCCGATTGAGCCTCAGCCTTGTTCGGCTCGATAGGCCTCCACTTTCTCTTCGACCACCTTGATCAAATGGCGGCAAAGGATTTCCTTCTCCTGGAAATGGATGTGCTCCAGCGCTCCGCTGGAAATGCCGCGCTGGCCGGCGCGGATGATATCGACGTCCTCGGAATGGACGTCGCGCGCGGTCTGCATCGAAGCTTCCCGGAAATAGCGGGTGCTGGCGGTCTCGTCGTCGCCGACCCAGTAGAGCCGGATCACCCCGCGCGACTTCTCCGGGCCGAGCGGCAGCACCGTGTGCAGGAAATGCTGCCCCGGGTTGCACAGCATGAAGAAGTTGGGGAACAGCGCGACATATTCCCGGGGGAAGGGCAGCTCCATCAGCCCGTCGGCCATCAGCCGGGGCATGCCGCGCATGAACATGGTCGATAGCACCTCGGGCACTTCGGGCGCGGGATGGGTCCAGATCGTCTGGGTGCGGTGAATGCCGTTCAGCGTGAAATGCGAGGGATAGCCGAACGGGTTGTCGCCGCCGAACCCGCCCGCCCCGGCGGTGCGCGGATGGACGAAGCGCAAGTGGTAGTTCTCCTGGAAATTGTCGTAAGTCAGCTTCCAGTTGGCGTCGATCTCGTAATGGTATTCCTGATAGGTCGTGGCGCGGGCGAGGGGGACCTGCTCCAGCATTTGCGCCATCGGGCCGAGATAGGTTGGCAGATCCTCTTGCGGGTCCATGCAGAGAAAAATCAGCCCGGCGCAGACATCGACTGCCACCGGCTTCAGCCCGTTCTCTTCCTTGGTGGTGTAGAACCGCTCGAAATCCGGCGCAGAGATCAACGCGCCGTCGGTGCCGAAGGTCCACATGTGGTAGGGGCAGCTGAAGGTGTTCCTCTTGCCGCAGGCCTCGCCGGTCAGCTGGGTGCCGCGATGGGTGCAGGTGTTGTGAAAGGCGCGAATTTCGCCGTCCTTGCCGCGCACGATCAGCACCGATGCCTTGGCGAACTCCAGCTCGCGGCGGATGAAGCTGCCGTTCTCGGGCAGCTCGCAGACATGGCCGACATTCAGCCAGCTGCGCATCCACACGGCCTTGCGCTCCAGCTCGTACCAGTCGGCATCGTAGTAATATTTCGCCGGGACCGGATCGGTGCCCAGCACCAGCGGATCGTCGCGGACTTCCAGCTTGCCAGCATGGACATTCATCGGCCTCGTCCCTTCAGCGTCGTTGCGCGATTGGCGGCGATCCTATGGCATGGCTTCGAAAATTACAACAGATGTGTCGGAAAAATTGATCGACGTGTGCGCCTAGCTGTTGTTGCGCTTGCGCCGCACGCAGCGCAGGTCGCTTGCCTCGCCGCCGGGGCCGATCAGGCGGACGAAGCCTTCGGACTGCCGGTGATAGCGCTTGCCGCGATGCAGGCCGCCGGTCATCGTCAGCCGGTCGCCGGTGAGCAGATAGCTGCCCATGGCGCCGCCCGCGCGGTAGCTGGAGGCGGTGACGATGGTGAAATCCTCTTCCGGCACGGGCCTGCCTGCGGGGCCGGTGGCATCGCCGGGCAGCTCGCAGACGTAGTCGCCGCGCGGCATTGTCGCGATCTCGCCGCCGGGCGCGGCAGCGGCGGGGGCGGCCAGCAGCAACGCCATTGCCGCGACTCGCGATTGCCACAAGCCGCCGCCCGCGCTAAGGGCGCGGCTCTCCGGCTTCAGGCCCGGACATCGCATTGTTTGCATCAGAGGCTTCCTCCATGAAAATCAGCGGCGTGGACATTCGTCCCGGCAACATCCTCGAATACGAAAAGGGCATCTGGAAGGTCGCCAAGACCCAGCACACCCAGCCGGGCAAGGGCGGGGCGTTCATGCAGGTCGAAATGAAGAACCTGATCGACGGACGCAAGACCAATGTCCGCTTCCGCAGCCAGGACACGATCGAGCGCGTGCGGCTCGACACCAAGGACTTCCAGTTCCTCTATGCCGATGGCGACAGCGCTCGTGTTCATGGACCAGGACAACTACGAACAGATCAACCTCCCTGCCGACCTCATCGGCGATGCCGCCGCTTTCCTGCAGGACGGTATGGAGGTCACTCTCGAAATGTACGATGAACGGCCGATCTCGGTCGCGCTGCCCGAACAGGTCGAAGCTACGATTGTCGAAGCCGACGCGGTGGTGAAGGGGCAGACCGCCTCGTCCAGCTTCAAGCCGGCGATCCTCGATAACGGCGTGCGCGTGATGGTGCCGCCGCATATCGGCGCGGGCACCAGGATCATCGTCGATGTCTACGAGCGGACTTATGTCGGCAAGGTGAGCTAAACCCCGACATGGCAATATCCGGCATCATCCGCGTCATGGAAAAAGCCGCCCGCAAGGCGGGGGCAGCGCTGCGCCGCGATTTCGGCGAGGTCGAGCATCTGCAGGTCACCCGCAAGGGACCGGCCGATTTCGTCTCCAAGGCCGATCGCACCGCCGAGCGGACGATCGTCGAGGAACTGCGGCTGGCGCGGCCCGATTGGGGCTTCGTGCTGGAGGAAGGCGGGAATATCGAGGGCGACCCCGACAAGCCGCGCTGGATCGTCGATCCGCTCGATGGCACCTCCAATTTCCTCCACGGCATCCCGCACTTCGCCATCTCGATCGCCGCGCAGGAGCCGCACGGAGCTTGATGGCAACGGGCTGGGGCGACGTCATCGCCGGCCTGGTCTATCAGCCGATCACCGACGAAAGCTTCTGGGCCGAAAAGAACCGCGGCGCCTGGCTGCAGGACCGGCGGCTGCGGGTTTCGGGCCGGCGGCGGCTCGACGAGAGCCTGATCGCCACCGGCATTCCCTTCGCCGGGGCGGGCGACGCGGCGCGAATGGACCGCAATCTACCATGCGCTGGCCCCGCAAGTCGCCGGCATCCGCCGCTTCGGCGCCGCCGCGCTCGATCTCGCCTGGGTCGCGGCGGGACGCTTTGAGGCGTTCTGGGAACGCGGCCTGCAGCCCTGGGACACTGCTGCGGGCTGCCTGCTGGTGCGCGAGGCGGGCGGCTTCGTCACCGACTTGCGCGGCCGTTCGCAGCCGGTCTGCGACGCTGAAGTGGTTGCCGGCAACGATGCGGTCCATTCGAAACTGCACAAGCTGATCGCCGCGACCCTGCGTGGTTAATTTCGCGCTAACCGGCCACCTTAGGATGAAGTTAACGCCAAACCGGCGATAGCCCGTCCGGTAAGACAGGGGCGGGCCGCGGCATGAACTCGAAACTTCGGATTTGTGGACTTGCCGCGGCGCTGCTGGCCATGCCAGCCCCGACGGTTGCAGCCGAACCAGCCACGCAGGCTCGCGGCGGCGCGGCGAAGGGCGAAACCGCCCAAACCGCGCCGCTCGGCGAGGCGCGCTACGATCTCGCATCCAGCAAACCGCAGACCGTGCGCGATCGGAGCACCAGGTCGCCGCACGCCGGCAAAGTCGCCGCGCGCCATTCGTTGTCGGCGACGCGGGTGAGCTACGCCGCTGCGCCAGCCGCCGCGATCGAGGGGCCGTCGCTCAACTATCGCCCCGCCCGGCGCGGACCGGTGCTCGAACTTGGCGCGCTCGGCGGTGGGGGCATGGCAGACGCGCCGTTTCTCGCCCATCTCGGGGTCGACTGGCGGTTCTGACCGAGCGCGGCGACGCATGCCTGCTTGAACCAACCGGATACCGCCGCTAAGCGCAGCCCCGCACACAGGCGCCCCTGTGGCGGAATGGTAGACGCGAACAACTCAAAATCGCCTTCTACCTAAAAAAATTAGCCAAAAACCCTGTAAAACCAACGGTTTGAGCAAGGCCAAGACTTCCGAAAAAGACTTACACAAGTCTTACACACTTTGGAGTTTTCACAATGCCCGTTGAGAGCCATATTTTGATGGACGGCGCGCTCCACGTCTATCGGCGTGTGGGGAGCCGTTTCTGGCAATGCTCGACCTACCTCGGCAGCCGCAATCACCGGCAGACGACCAAGGAGGAGAGCCTTGCCGCCGCCAAGGATTTCGCGCGCGACTGGTATATGGAGCGCTGCGTCGAAGACCGTCAGCGCCGTCGCGGCGGCGTCTCTCTGATAACGGTTCCGTCCAGCCTGTTGCCGCCGAACCGGGCGCGGTTGTGGATGGCCGTCGTCGTCCAAAGCCGATCGGCCCAAGCTTCGAGGATGCTGCCAAGGCGTTTGCCAGTGAGTTCGAGGTGATCACAATGGGCGAGCGCAATGCCGGCTATGTGAAATCGAAGTCCGACATCATCCGTGTTCACCTCATGCCCTTCTTTGGCGATACCCCCTTGGAGGACATCACGGCGGGCAAGGTTCAGGAATATCGCGCGCACCGCCAATCGTCGCGGCTCGACGCCAAGACCGGCAAGCCGAAGAAACCGGCTCGCGCGACCTTGCACCACGAGATCGTCACGCTCCGGCAGATATTGAAGACTGCCAATCGCAAGGACTGGATCGCGGCAATCCCGGATATGTCCGCACCCTACAAGACGTCCGGCAAGGTGGAGCATCGCGCCTGGTTCTCGCCCGAGGAATACAAGTTGCTCTACGAGGCGACGCGCGAGCGGGCGAAGAACCCGCCCAAGCCGCGCTGGCGCGAAGTCTGCGAGACCTTTCACGACTATGTGCTGTTCATGGGGAACACTGGGCTTCGGCCCGATGAGGCATCGCGCCTTGAGCTGCGCGACGTAAAGATCGTGAATGACGAATCGACCGGCGAGCGCATCCTGGAAATCGAGGTGCGCGGTAAGCGCGGCGTCGGCTTCTGCAAGTCGATGCCCGGTGCGATCCTGCCTTTCGAGCGGGTCCGCAAGCGCAAGGGACTCAAGCCGACCGACCGCATATTCGGGAAATCGCCGCGCGAGTTGATGAACACGGTTCTCGACGAGCTGAACCTGAAATTCGACCGCGATGGTCATATCCGCACCTGCTACAGTCTGCGGCATACTTACATCTGCCTTCGCTTGCTCGAAGGCGCGGACATCTATCAGGTCGCCAAGAACTGCCGCACCAGTGTCGAGATGATCGAGAAATATTACGGACGGCATTTGAAGAACAACATTGACGCCTCGGCAGTCAATGTTCGCAAAGTGCGCCCCAAACCCGTTGCGACTGCTAAGAAGGTAGCGAAGTCAACGAAATAAGCTGCATAGTTCGCTTTTGACGTTGCGCATTTTGATCGCGGCACTATAGGGCTGTCGCAACGCGGGCGTGGTGGAATTGGTAGACGCGCGGGATTCAAAATCCCGTTCCGCAAGGAGTGTGGGTTCGATTCCCACCGCCCGCACCAGCCCTCTCGGCATGATCCATTTACGCCACCGCACGGTGGCGGGATCATGCCCGAGCGGGGTATGGCGGCCCATACGGGCCGCGCCCCGCGTCAGGCGAAATGACAATCGAACGGCATTGTCATGCTGGCCGTTGGAATCCCGGACGGGATTTGGCCATCGCCCACATCGGCTCCGCGAAGCGTCCATATGTGCCTTGGTCGGAAGGCCCAGCGCAACTTTTTGTGACTTAAGAGCGGGTCACTGCAACATTTTGGGGTTTAAGCGGTCCGCACAATTCGGCTGTCGCTCCAAACCAACGGCGGGAAGCATCGCTTTTGAGCGATTTGCTATCGCTTTATCAATCATAATAGGACAATATCATGATTGATAGAAAGGCATCCTATCGATCATGCGCTGGAATTGGCAACTTCCCGACTGGCCCGATTTCCGTTTCGACGCGGACCGCATCCGCGCGTCTGAAGAGCAATTCCTCAAAGGCTCCGGCGTCGTCATCGGTGTGAATCGGCCTGCAATATTGACCCCGGTTTTGGGGTAATCGGCGTCTAAAATTGACCCCCTGAACCTGTGGTGTTCACGCTTTCGGTTTTGCCGGAGGCCGCGGGGAGATGTTGATCGTGGAGACGGTGGCGCGCATCCGGCGCGAGTTTTTCGTCAAGGGCAAGTCGATCAAGGAGATCGTGCGCGATCTTGGCGTGTCGCGGAACACGGTGCGCAAGGTTCTGCGGTCCGGCGAGACGGCGTTTTCCTATGAGCGCAGCGTGCAACCGTTGCCGAAGCTGGGGCCGTGGGCGAGCGAGCTGGACGGGCTTCTGGAGGCGAACGGGCGCAAAGCGCGGCGCGAGCGGCTGACGTTGGTCAGGGTGTTCGAGGAGTTGCAGGGGCTTGGCTATCGCGGCGGTTACGATGCGGTGCGGCGGTATGCTGCGGCATGGCACCGGGAACGCTCGCTTGTAACGGCAGCAGCCTATGTGCCGCTGAGTTTTGCGCCCGGCGAAGCCTACCAGTTCGACTGGAGCCACGAAGTGGTGATCATCGCTGGTGCGA
The DNA here is from genome assembly GCA_963779195.1 of uncultured Alphaproteobacteria bacterium. Lineage (GTDB taxonomy): Bacteria > Pseudomonadota > Alphaproteobacteria > Sphingomonadales > Sphingomonadaceae > Novosphingobium. The sequence continues at coordinate 567,357 of CAVZWZ010000002.1, read as the reverse complement.
CCACCACGGTGAAGGTTGCGCATGTCCGTCTCTGCCACAGCCGGATGTTCTATGTGCGGGCCTATCCACGCGAGAGCCAGGAGATGGTGTTCGACGCGCATGACAAGGCGTTCGTCTTCTTCGGCGGGGCCTGCCAGCGCGGCATTTACGATAACATGAAGACGGCAGTGGACGCGATCTTCATTGGCCGCGAGCGGAAGTACAATCGGCGCTTCGAGCAGATGTGCGGGCATTACCTGGTCGAGCCGGTGGCGTGCACGCCTGCCTCGGGGTGGGAGAAAGGCCAGGTCGAGAACCAGGTGGGCCTGGTGCGCGAACGCTTCTTCACGCCCCGGCTGCGGTTCAAGAGCTACAACGAGATGAACGCCTGGCTGGAAGACCGCTGCATCGCGCGGGCCAAGCAGGCCATGCATCCTGAGTTGAAGGACCGCACCGTCTGGGATGTGTTCGAGGCTGCTGATCGCCCCGCGCTGATCGCCTATCGTGGCCCGTTCGATGGCTTCCACGCCTTGCCCGCTTCGGTATCAAAGACCCTGTTGGTTCGGTTCGATTACAACAAATACTCGGTCCATGCGCAGGCGGCAGGACGACCGGTCGAGATCCATGCCTATGCTGACCGGATCGTCATCCGCCAGGGTGGCGAGATCGTAGCCGAACACGCCCGCCGGTTCGGACGCGAGCAGACGATCTATGATCCCTGGCACTATGTGCCGGTGCTGGCGAGAAAGCCCGGCGCGCTGCGGAACGGCGCACCGTTCAAGGACTGGGCACTGCCGCCCGCCATCGAGAGGGTGCGGCGGCGGCTTGGCAGCCATACCGATGGTGATCGGCAGATGGTTGGCATCCTGACCGCCATCACCAGTGACGGCATCGAGGCAGTGGAAGCGGCATGCGCCGAGGCGCTGGGCCACGGTCCGGTCAGCCGCGATGTCGTTCTCAACATCCTGACCCGTCAGCGCCAGCCACCGCCGCCGCTGACCATCGCCACGCCTGACGCGCTGCGGCTGACCCATGAGCCGATCGCCGACTGCGCCCGTTACGACAGCCTGAGGAGAAGACAGTATGGAACGCCACGAGATCCTGGAGATGATGGGCACACTCAAGCTTGCCGGCATGCGGCATGCCTATGATGAGATCGTTGCCGATGCCGTAAAACGGCAGCACTCGGCGCAGCGCATTGTCGGCGACCTCCTGAAGGCGGAGATCGACGAGAAGGCAGCGCGCTCGATCAAGTATCAGATGACGATAGCCAAACTGCCGCTGGCCAAGGAGATCGCCGACTTCGACTTTGCCGCAACACCGATCAACGAGGTGCTGGTCAAAGACCTGGCTACGGGCGGCTTCCTGGCCCAGCAACGCAATGCCGTGCTGGTCGGCGGCACCGGCACCGGCAAGACCCATCTTGCAATCGCCATTGGCCGCGCCTGCGTGCGCACCGGCGCCCGGGTCCGCTTCTTCAACACCGTCGATCTGGTCAACCGGCTCGAGGCCGAGACCCGCGCCGGTAAACCGGGACGCATCGCCGATCATCTGTCGCGGATCGATCTCGTCATCCTCGATGAGCTCGGCTATCTGCCGTTCGCGCTGTCGGGCGGGCAGCTGCTGTTCCATCTCGTCAGCCGCCTCTACGAGCAGACCTCGGTGATGGTCACCACCAATTTGGCGTTCGGCGAATGGCCACAGGTGTTCGGCGATGCCAAGATGACCACCGCGCTCCTCGACCGGCTGACCCACCATTGCGACATCGTCGAGACCGGCAACGAAAGCTGGCGGTTCAAAAACCGCGAAGCCGCTTAACCCCTTCCCCCGGACCCCCATCCCCCGGGTTGACCCGGTGGGTCCACAGGCACCTCCCACACGGACGCCGCCGCCAATGCGCTTGTGGATAGCGCGCGCCGGCGTCCGCGCGGGTCCCTCCCATGGACTACCGGGACAACCCGAATCCCAAACCCATGGGGGTCAACTTTGCACGCCGATAGGGGGTCAATATCCGGTGCCGATTGACACGTGGGAATTGACGCGCTTGGAAAGCTGAATTTCGCGATCGCGAATGTATTCGAATTTGACTCGAAGAGACATCGCGCAATTATCTGCGGACCCGTCAGTGGATCGAACAGAATGATGTCGACAAAATCGTCGGGCACATTCCCCCCCTTGGCTAGATCCGCGCGGAATTATTGGGCGAACTCGAAGCGTAGCATGTTCGGAAGGGCTGATCAAATCCAGCGGGGACATTTAGCTTGGTGGCGTTCTGAATCAGAACCCTTCTACCAGTCATGAGCAGAGCCGGAGGCCCTGATAGTGCCTATCTTGGGCGCGATGGCAGCAACCTGCCGAGGTTGCTGCCACCCGGCTTGCCATCTGACTGAGCTCCCACCCGCGTGGGATCAAGTGGCCAAGGCTTGAGTGAGGCGGTACTAGTGTTGTATTTTTGCATGCGGCAAGCAACTGCTGAGCGTGAGCGAGGTTCGTGAAGATTGTCTCGTTGAGGCGCTCGTCGCTGGGCGTTAGATCAATGTCTGCTTCGAAGTTCAATTGTTGTGTGCAGGGCGTCTGAAATGGGGCGCTAAACAGGCAAGTCAAATCGCAATCTGCGTGCCAGCGCTCCGCCTCCGTTGCAACTTTGACTGTCCAGAGTGGGCAGGTCGTCAACAGTCATGCGTCGGCAGTGCTATGGTGACGTTGGCATGGGTCATGCGTCGTATGATCGAGGCGTGGTAGCCAAATGCCCGCCTCCTGGAATGGCAGACTGGACTCGTTGAGCGAGGCTCGGACGGTGCTGCAACAATCTTGTCTGGCTGCTGCAACCGGCATCGAGCGTTTCGGCGGGATCAATCATCGGTTGCTTCTGGACAGCGGAATCGAGGTCTGCGAAAGGAGAAATCGCAATGTCAGGCGCGTCCGATTTGTTGTCGGAAAACCTTACACAAGTCTTACACACTTACACAAAACCTTACACAAAATTTGACTTTTTCAGAATATATCGTTTAACATCAATATCTTAAGGTTGTCTCGGCCCACTCAAAATCGTTTGTCGCAAGACGTGCCCGTTCGAGTCGGGCCAGGGGCACCAGTCAATCGTTTTTGAGAACAATTCGCGATTTCTTGATCGAAAAACCCGATTACCGGACGCGGAAAATTGCGATGGCCTTTGCTGGCGCGCCAGCGCATCACTGCATCGCGTTCAACCCCCAATGCAAGGAGCAGGATCATGGGACTCGCAGGCTCACAGACCGAGGGCAACCTCAAGGCCGCGTTCGCCGGTGAAAGCCAGGCCAATCGCCGCTACCTCTATTTCGCCCAGAAGGCCGATGTCGAAGGCTACAACGACGTCGCCGCCGTGTTCCGTTCGACGGCGGAAGGCGAGACCGGCCATGCTCACGGTCACCTCGAATATCTCGAGGAAACCGGCGATCCGGCCACCGGCCTGCCGATCGGCAATACCGCCAACAATCTGAAGGCGTCGGTCGCGGGCGAAACCCACGAATACACCGACATGTATCCCGGCATGGCGAAGACCGCGCGCGAGGAAGGCTTCGACGAAATCGCCGACTGGTTCGAAACCCTCGCCAAGGCAGAGAAGAGCCACGCTGGCAAGTTCCAGAAAACGCTCGATTCGCTCGACGCCTGACGGGTCGTAGGCCCGGCCGGGTGAAGACAACCGGCCGGGCCAGCTATCTCACAATTTGACCAAGCAGGGGACTTCTCATGGAAGGCAGCCTCGAACCGCCAACGCGCCATGCGATCCCGTGGCAGGACGAAGCCTGGTATGACGAAGCCGCGCTCGAGGCCGAGTTGCGCCGGGTCTATGACATCTGCCACGGCTGCCGCCGCTGCTTCAACCTGTGCGACAGCTTTCCGATCCTGTTCGACGCGGTCGATGAGAGCCCCAATGAGGAAGTGAGCGACTTGAGCCAGGGCCAGCTCAAGGCGGTCGTCGATGCCTGCACGCTGTGCGACATGTGCTTCATGACCAAGTGCCCCTATGTGCCGCCGCATGAATTCCAGCTCGATTTCCCCCATCTGATGCTCCGCCATCGCGCGGTCGAACATCGCAAAGGCAATACACCGCTGGTCGATCGCGAACTTGCCAAGATGACCCGCAACGGAAGACTGGGCACGGCGCTGGCGGGTGCGGCGAACTGGGCGACCAAGGAAAGCAATGGCCTTACTCGCCCGGTGATCGAAGCGGTAATTGGCATCGACGCCCGCGCCCATGTGCCGCCGTTCATGGAAACCTCGCTGGTCAACCAGTCGCCAGCCCTGATCCCGCCGCCCAATCCCGATGGCCCCGCCTTCGGCCGCAAGGTGGCGATCTATGCGGGCTGCCACGACAATTTCAACGACGGCACGCCGGGCGAGGCCGCGATCCGGGTGTTCGCTCACCAGGGGCTGCAAGTCCGCGTCGAATATCCCGATTGCTGCGGCATGCCCAAATTCGAGAACGGCGACTTGCCCGCCGTCGCCAGTGCGGCGGAGCGGATATCTGCCCATTTCGCGCCGTTGATCGAGGAGGGATGGGACATCGTCCCGCTCACCACCAGCTGCGCGCTGATGCTCAAGTTCGAATGGCCGCTGATCGAGCCGGAGAACGCCAAGGTGGCGCAGTTGGCGAAGCATGCTTTCGATGTTGCCGAATATATGGTCCGACTGTCCAAGGACTGCGGTCTCGCTCCAATCGAGGCGATGCCGCAATCGATCGCCGTCCACTTTGCCTGTCACGCCCGCGCCCAGAACATGGGTCCAAAGGCGCTGGAGATGCTCAAGCTGATTCCCGAGGCCAAGCCGCAGCTGACCGAGCGCTGTTCCGGTCATGGCGGCAAGTGGGGCCTGTTCAAGCAGAATTTCGACCGAGCGATCAAGGTCGGCAAGACCACTGGCAAGAATCTGGTCAAGGACAATCCCGATATCGTCGTTTCAGAATGCCCGCTGGCCGGGCCGCATCTGCGGCAGGTGATTGAGGCCAATGGCAGCGAGCCGCCCGCGCGGATCGGACACCCCATCGAAGTCATGGCCCAGGCTTACGGGCTTTAGGAAACAGACACATGCCCCGCGACCAGCGCACGATTACCGCCGCCGACATCATGCCGGTTGCGGACTATGAGACGATCCGCAAGGACAAGAAGCAGGAGGCCATCGTCCGCAAACAGCTGACCCGTGTCAGCGTCGGCCCGAACGCCACCGCTCTGTTCGAGACCTGGGATTCGATGTGGCTGCAGATCCAGGAAATGCTGCGGATCGAAAAGGGCGGCGAGGCGCAAATCCCGGATGAGCTCGCCGCCTACGATCCGATGGTGCCCAAGGGCAGCGAGCTGACGGCGACGCTGCTGTTCGAAGTCGCCGACGAAGCGCGCCGCGACGCCTTCCTGCGCACCCTTGGCGGGGTCGAGCACCATGTCGCGCTGCGGGTTGGACCGCACACGATCCGAGCGCGGCCCGAAGGCGATCTCGAGCGCACGCGCGAGAGCGACGGCAAGGCCAGCGCGGTCCACTTTTTCCATTTCGACTTCACGCCCGAGGCTGTTGCTGCATGGAAAGGCGGCGAAGGCAGCGCGATGCTGGCGATTGATCACCCGGCCTATGGCCATGCGGCGATGATTGCTCCGGCAACGCGGGAGTACCTGGCGCGGGAGTGTTTTTAGACGAGTCCCGATTCGTCGGGATCGTGCTCTTGCGGAGCGCCGCCGCTCCCCGATCGCGCTCGCGACGCGGCCATCATGGCGTCTATTTCTTCCTGTGACGGCGTGCGCGCTGGTGGTGCCTTTGGCTTTCGCGAGTAGAATTCCGGATTTCCGGCGCGGGGGCCATATTCCGTCGCCGGGCCGGGCTGGCCTGAGTATGCCGGATTCGCGCCATAGGCCGGTCCGGCGGCAGGCGGCGGGTTCATTTGCGCGTAACGGCCTGACGGATCGATCGTCCCGCCGCCATCCGGCGCCGAACCGGAATTGGGCGCGGAGTCTCCTGAGTGATCGACCCTGGTGCCCTTGGCTATCTTGAGTCCGCCGACGGTGCGCAGCGTGGCACCCTTCTCGGCCTGCGCGCGCAAGGCCTGGTTTTGTGCCTGCCGGGCTTTCAGCTTGTCCTCAACAAGTTGCCGGTTCTCGCCGTCGGCGAACATGGCGAGGCAGCCGGTGATCGCGACCGTCAGCACCGCGAAGTGGCGGAGCATGCCGGGAGTGACAGGTATGGTCGGAACAGCACGGCGCATGACGGTCATGATAAACCAGCCCGGTTAATTCATTTGTTTTTTGTATGGTTTGCAAATGGTTGATGAAAGGGGCCGTTCGCGGCGGCCAACCGTGCGGCGATCGCCCCGGGGGGTGTAAGCACAGCCGACAGCCCGCCCTCACTTCCCCGCAATTCCAATGCAATTGGCGGGAAGGCGGCGAATTAGCGGCTGTCAGATTTACCGACAGTTTACGGCTTTGCGCTAATGCCGGGCGTGGGCCGCCGACGGCCCCGGTTTTTGCCAAAGGCGCCGCATGATCCGGCTGTTCAAACATTACATTCCGCATGCCGTGCTGTTGCTGGGTCTGTTCGACATTGCCCTGCTGATGGCAGCGAGCGAATTTGCCTGGCGTCTGCGGGCGGGGCAGATCGGGATCGGCGTCGGCGCGCCGCTCGACCGCATGTGGCCGCATGCCGGCTTTACCGCGATGATCCTGACGGCGATGATCTCGGTCGGAGTTTATGGCGCGGATTCGCTGCGTTCGATGCGCTTTGCCACTGCGCGCTTGCTGGTGGCGATCTCGCTTGGCATCATTGCCCTTTCGTTCGTCGATTTCATGATCGGCGCCCAGGCGTTCTGGCGCTCGACACTGGCCTATTCGATGCTCCTGTCGATCGTCCTGCTGGTGCTGAACCGGCTGGTCATCGGCGGCATTTTGGGCGCTTCGGCCTTTCGCCGCCGGGTGCTGGTGCTGGGCGCCGGCAACCGGGCGCAGCGGCTGCGCGAACTGGGCGAACGAGCGGAAAGCGGCTTCGCCATTGTCGGCTACATCGCCATGAGCGAGGCCAAGCCAGTGGTCGAGGAAGCGATCGCTCGCACCGCGATCCACAATCTCAACCGCTTCGTCGAAAATCTGGGTGTCAGCGAAGTAGTGCTGGCGCTCGAGGAACGGCGCAATGCGCTGCCGCTCGGCGATCTGCTGCGGATCAAGACCGCCGGGGTCCATGTGAACGATTTCTCCAGCTTCATCGAGCGCGAAACCGGAAGGGTCGATCTCGATACGGTCAATCCCAGCTGGCTGATCTTCTCCGACGGCTTCTCGTCGGCGCGGGCGGTTTCGAGCTTTGCAAAGCGGGTGTTCGATCTTACCGCCAGCGCCATCCTGCTGCTCGTCACCGCGCCGGTGATCGTGATCTTCGCAGTGCTGGTGAAGCTCGACAGCAAGGGGCCTGCCTTCTTCCGGCAGCAGCGGGTCGGCCTGTTCGGACAGAACTTCTATATCGTCAAGCTGCGCTCGATGCGCACCGATGCCGAAGTGGATGGCGCGCAATTTGCGCAGAAGGACGACCCCAGGGTAACCCGGATCGGCCGCTTCATTCGCAAGGTCCGCGTCGATGAGCTGCCCCAGGCCTGGAGCGTGCTCAAGGGCGAGATGAGCTTCGTCGGCCCGCGCCCGGAACGGCCGGAATTCGTCGCAGGGCTGGAAGAGCAGCTGCCATTCTATGCCGAGCGCCACATGGTCAAGCCGGGGATCACCGGATGGGCGCAGATCAACTATCCATATGGCGCTTCGATTGAGGATTCGCGGCACAAGCTGGAATACGATCTCTACTACGCCAAGAATTACACCCCATTCCTCGATCTGCTGATCCTGCTCCAGACCCTGCGCGTGGTGCTATGGCATGAGGGCTCGCGGTGATGACCGAGGCTTCCGTCGATATCTGGCAAATGGTCACATCGCTGAACCATATCTGCGCTGCGGCTTCCGCGATGATTGCCGCGATCCTGATCGCGGGACGCCTCGAAAAGTTCGGCGCCGCCGGCAAGGCGATTGTCGCCGGGCTGGGCCTTACCGCGCTGTGGAGCCTGGCGATCGCCTGGTCTCCGGGCGGAGATTCGCGACAGGGTCTGTTCGAAGCTCTGGCCAATCTTGCCTGGCTGTTCGCGGTCTACCGCCTGTTTGCCGGTGACGGACGGCATGCCAGCCTGGCGCCGATCCGGCCGCTGGTGCTGGTGTTGGCGATAGTCGAACTGCTGCATCTCGCTGTCGAGGCAACGGCGGCGGTGTATGCACCCCAGCCGGCAGCTGGCGCAACCTTGCTTCACCTCACCACGATATTCCGGCTGCTGGTGGCGATCGGCGGACTGGTGCTGCTTCACAATCTATATAGCGGAGCCAGGGCGCATGTCCGGCTGGCGCTGCGCTGGCCGGCGCTGGCGCTGGTTGCGCTGTGGGGCTTCGATCTCAACCTTTATACCATCGCCTATCTGGCAAGTGGCTGGCCGGCGGAGCTGGCGGCATTCCGCGGACTTGCCGTGATGGCGATGGCCGCGCTGTTGACCATCGGCGTGGTCCAGGGCCATGAACATTTGCGCTTTCAGCCCTCGCGCAAGGTTGCGTTCCAGTCGGTGTCGCTGCTGGTGATCGGCGGCTATTTCGCCGCTATGATGGCCGGATCGCAGTGGCTGGCGCTGGCGGGCGGCGACTTTTCGCGGATGCTGGAGTTCGGATTTCTCGCCGCCGCACTGGTCGCAGCGGCAGTGATCCTGCCGTCGCGGCGCCTGCGTGGCTGGCTGAAGGTGACGCTGGTCAAGCACCTGTTCCAGCATCGCTACGATTACCGGGCCGAGTGGCTGCGGTTCACCCGCACCATGGGCAAGGGCGAGGATCCCGCTTCGCCGCTGGAAGAGCGCGCGGTGCAGGCGGTTGCGGATATCGCCGACAGTCCGGCGGGCATGCTGCTGGCGCCGGGCGAGCACGGCGAACTGACTCTTGCAGCGCGCTGGAAATGGCCCTCGGCGGAAGTTCCGGCGACGGCCATGCCCGTCGCCGCCACGGGCTTTTTCGAACTCACTGGACGTATCGTCGATCTAGACGATCTGCGCGCGGGCAAGGCCGAGATGGGCGAGGGGGCGGTCATCCCGCAGTGGCTGCGCGACGATCCGCGCGCCTGGGCGCTGGTGCCGTTGATCCATTTCGAACGGCTTGCAGGCGTCGTCGTGCTGGCCCGTCCCTCGCCGGTGCGCAAGTTCGACTGGGAGGATTTCGACCTGCTGCGCGTCGCCGGGCAGCAGCTGGCGAGCTATCTGGCGGAGCATGCCGTGCAAGCCGCGCTCGCCGAAGCCAGCCGGTTCGACGATTTCCACCGCCGCATCGCCTTCGTCATGCACGATATCAAGAACCTGGCCAGCCAGCTCAGCCTGCTGGTCCGCAACGCCGAACTACATGCCGACAACCCGGACTTCCGCGCCGACATGCTGGTGACGCTGCGCAATTCGGCGGACAAGCTCAACACGCTGCTGGCGCGGCTATCGCGCTATGTCAGCGGCGCGGTCGACAAGCTGACCGAGGTCGATGTCGCGGCAGTTGTCCGCCTGGTGGCGGAGCAATATCGCGATATCCACCCGGTTTTGCTCTCCGAATGCCAGGAATGCACGGTGACCGGCAGCCGCGAATCGCTGGAGCAGGTGCTGGTCCATCTGGTCCAGAATGCGGTCGATGCCAGCGAGGCCAAGGCGCCGGTGCTGCTCGGCCTGACGTCCGATGGCATGCACGCTTGCATCGAAGTGGTCGATGCCGGCAGCGGCATGTCGCCCGATTTCGTCCGCACCCGGCTGTTCAAGCCGTTCGTGTCATCCAAGCCCGGGGGCTTCGGCATCGGCGCCTTCGAGGCGCGCGAACTGGTGCGGGCGATGAACGGTCGGCTCGAAGTCGAATCGCGCGAAGGTCTCGGCTCGCGCTTCAACATCCGGCTACCGCTGGTCGAGACCAGCGGCATGCTCACTTCGTTCGAAAGATTCGGCCAAAGCCCTGGCAAAAAGGTAGCATGATGCATAGTTCCAAACCCAAGCTGCTGGTCGTCGAGGACGACGCCGGTTTGCAGGCACAGCTCAAATGGGCCTATGAGGATTTCGAGGTGATCGTCGCCGGCGACCGCGCCTCGGCGCTGGCCGCGCTGCGCGCCGAAGAGCCCGCCGTAGTCACGCTCGATCTCGGGCTGCCGCCCGATGCCGACGGCACCAGCGAGGGCTTTGCTGTCCTCGACGAGATCATGGCGATCAAGCCCGACACCAAAGTCGTGGTCGCCTCCGGCCACGGCGCGCGCGAAAGCGCTTTGCAGGCGATCGCCAAGGGCGCCTACGATTTCTACCAGAAGCCGGTCGATATCGACGCGCTGGGGCTGATCGTCCGCCGCGCCTGGCAGCTCCACCGGATCGAACTGGAGAATCGCCAGCTTGCTGCAAGGGCCTCGAACGACCGGGTGCTCGGCAATCTCATTACCGCCGCGCCGGAAATGGTTCGCGTCGCCCGCACGATCGAGCGCGTGGCCAACACCAATGTCTCGGTCATGCTGCTGGGCGCCAGCGGCACCGGCAAGGAATTGCTGGCGCGAGGGCTGCATGAGGCGAGCGACCGCATGGGCGGCGCGTTCGTCGCGATCAACTGCGCGGCGATCCCCGAAACCCTGCTCGAAAGCGAACTGTTCGGCCACGAGAAGGGCGCCTTCACCGGCGCGGTCAAGACCACCGAGGGCAAGATCGAGCAGGCCAATGGCGGCACCCTGTTTCTCGACGAGGTCGGCGATATACCGCTGCAATTGCAGGTGAAGCTGCTGCGCTTCCTGCAGGAGCGGGTGATCGAGCGGATCGGCTCGCGCAGTTCGATCCCGGTCGATACCCGCGTGGTCTGCGCCACCCACCAGAACCTCGAGGCGATGATCGCCAGCGGCACCTTTCGCGAGGACCTGTTCTACCGCTTGGCCGAAATTGTCGTGAAAATCCCCAGCCTGGCCGAGCGCCCGGGCGATGCGGCGCTGCTGGCCAAAGCGTTCCTCGCGCGTTTCGCCAAGGAGATGAACCCGTCGGTAAAGGGCTTCGCCTCCGACGCGCTGGCGGCGATCGACGCCTGGCTGTGGCCGGGCAATGTCCGCGAGTTGGAGAACCGGGTGAAACGCGCGGTGATCATGGCCGACAGCAAGCTGGTCTCCGCCGCCGATCTCGATCTGATCGAGCCCGGCGAAGAACTGGCGCAGGCGCTCAATCTGAAAACCGCCCGCGAGGAATCCGATCGCCGCGTCATCCGCCACGCGCTGGCCCGCAGCGAGGGCAACATTTCCTCCACCGCCAAGCTGCTCGGGATCAGCCGCCCGACGCTCTATGACCTGCTCAAGACCTATGACTTGCATGCCTGACCGCCCTGGCTTGCGGATGCGTCTGCTCTGCGGGCTTTCCGCCGGGCTGCTAGCGCTCGCCGGGGCGGGCCAAGCACAGGCGCCGCAGAAGGCCGAGGCCTTGATTGCCGATGCCCGCAAGCATCTTGCCCGGGGAGACGGCATTGCCGCCGAGGTCCATCTCAAGCAGGCGCAGGCCGCCGGCGCCTCGCGCGAGGCTGTCGCTGCATGGATGGGCGAAGCCATGCTGGATCAAGGCCAGCCCGGCAAGGCGCGCCATTGGCTAGGCTCCGGCAAGTTCGCGCCCGCCGATGCCGCGTTCGGCTTTCGCATGCTGGGCAAGCTGGAGCGGTTGGAGGGCAATTTTCCCGCTGCCGGCCGGGCTTTTGATCAGGCGATAAAGCTGGCGCCCAGCGATCCGCTGCTGTGGGTCGAAATCGGCTATCTGCGTTATTCGGGCGGCGAGCACATGCTGGCGCTCGATGCCGCCGATTACGCGCTCCGGCTCGATCCCGCCAATGTCCGCGCGCTGGAGTTCCGCGGCCGTTTCGTGCGCGACCAATGGGGGATGGAAGCGGCGCTGCCGTGGTTCGAAGCAGCACTAGCGCGCGAGCCAGGCGATCTGTCCGTACTTGGCGAATATGCCGCGACGCTGGGCGATCTCGGCCGGGCGATTGAGATGTTGGCGGTCACCCGCAAGATGCTGGAGCTCGATGGCGGCAACGCCAAGGCAATGCTGCTGCAGGCCACGCTCGCTGCGCGGGCGGGCGACGCCAGCCTTGCCCGCAGCCTGCTCAACAAGACCGGCAGGAAGCTGGAGGGCATTCCCGCCAAAATGCTGCTCGACGGGGTGATCGAATTGCGCTCGGGCAACAATGTCCTGGCTGTCCAGGCGCTCGACCGGCTGGCGAAGCTCCAGCCGGGCAACCCCCATGCGCGGATGCTGCTGGCGAGGGCGCTCTATGGCTCGGGCGATTACAAGGGCGTGATCCAGCGATTCGGCCCGCTGGCGGCGCGCAGCGATGCATCGGCCTATCTGCTGACCGTCGTCGCCCGCGCGCATGAAGTGCTTGGTCAGCGCGAGCTTGCCGCGCCGCTGCTGCAGCGCGCGGCTAATTCGAACGACCGCCCGTTCAGGCCGGTGCCCGAAAACCTGCCCATCGGCGCGATGCTGGCGGCGCAGAACCTGGGCGGGGCGGAAGGTCTGGCCGAGCGGCTGCGCGCGATCGCCCCGGGCTCGGCCGACACCCAGGCGCAGGCCGGCGATGTCCAGCTAACGCTCGGGCGGGGCGCGGCTGCGGCGGAACGCTATCGGCTGGCGGCGCGGGTGCGCATGCCCGAAAGCTTGCTGCTGCGGCTGGCGGCGGCGTTGAGCGTGGCGGGGCAGGGCCAGGCTGCGGCGAAGCTGGCTGAGTCCTACCTGGCGCAGACCGCGTCGAGCCGCATCGCCGAGCGGCTGTCCGCCGGACATGCCGCAGCGGAAGGCGACTGGGGACGCGCTGCACAGTTGCTGGATCACTTGCGGCAGAGCGGCAGCGGCCAGGACGTCCGCTTGCTCGCCGATCTGTCGTTGGCGCAATTGCGCAATGGCGATGCCGAAGCGGCGGAAGGAACCGCGCGCGAAGCCTATCGCCTCCAGCCCGCGAATCCCGCTGCCGCTGCGGCCTGGGGCATGGCGCTGGCCAAGTTGAAACAGCGGCCCGACGATGCCCGGGCTTTGCTTGCAAAGGCGAAGGCGACCGGCGGCAATAATCCATTGCTGGCCGAAACGCTCAAGCTGCTGGCGAGCTAAGCGCTCGACAAGCCGCACTCGCTCCGGCAATCGCTTCCTGTTCCAGATGGAGGCGAATATGGCGGGAGCACTCGACGGCATCACGGTGATCGAACTTGCCGGTATCGGTCCCGCGCCCTTTGCCGGGATGATGCTGGCCGATCACGGCGCAAGGGTGATCCGCATCGAGCGGCCGGGCGGGATCGGGCGCTTCACCCGGCTGGCCGGAGGCGATGTCATCAACCGCAACCGCGAAGAAATCGAACTCGACCTCAAGACGCCGGAAGGGGTGGCACGGGCGATCGAGCTGGTTCGCGATGCCGACGCCTTGATCGAAGGCAACCGGCCCGGCGTGATCGAACGGCTCGGGCTGGGGCCGGAGGTGCTGCTGGCGGCAAACCCGCGGCTGGTGATCGGTCGGATGACCGGTTGGGGACAAACCGGACCCAAGGCCGCGCTGGCAGGTCATGACATCAACTACATTGCGCTGACCGGCGCGCTGCATACCTATGGACCCAAGGGCCAGAAGCCGGCCTTCCCGGTCAATGCCGTCGGCGATTACGGGGGAGGCGGGATGATGCTGGCGTTCGGCATCCTCGCCGCGATCCTGTCGGCGCGCAGCACCGGCAAGGGCCAGACGATCGACTGCGCGATGACCGACGGGGCCGCGCTGCTCTCGGCGCAGACCTATGCCCTGCTTGCGGCGGGGATTTGGCGGGATGAGCGCGGGGTCAATGTGCTCGATGGCGGGGCGCATTACTACGACACCTATGAGACTGCAGACGGCAAATACGTCTCGATCGGCTCGATCGAACCACAGTTCTATGCGCTGCTGCGCGATAGGCTCGGGCTGACCGGCGATGCCGATTTCGCCCGGCAAGACGATCCGGCTGCCTGGCCGCGGCTGAAGCAGCGGCTGGAGGCGATCTTCCTGACCAGGACCCGCGACGAATGGTGCGCGCTCATGGAAGACAGCGACATCTGCTTCGCCCCGGTGCTGAGCCTCGCCGAAGCGCCCGGGCATCCGCACAATGTTGCGCGCGGCACTTTCGTCGAGGCAGGCGGCGTGATCCAGCCCGCCCCCGCGCCGCGCTTTTCGGAAACCCCTGCGCCAACCCCGCGCATGTCCGGGCGCTGATGCGCGCACTGTTCAATCGCATCGATCCCATGGTCAGGCTGATCCTGATCGCGATCGTCCTCGCCACGCTTATGCCGGTGACGGGCGGCATGCGCGCTGTGGCGCAATTCGTGTCCAATGCGGCGGTGTTCACCCTGTTCCTGCTATACGGCCTGCGGCTGGCGCGCGGCGAGGTGCTGGCCGGGCTGGGCAACCGGCGAGTGTTGCTGGCGCTGGCGATCTGGGTGTTCGGGGCGATGACTTTCGCGGGCTGGCTGCTGTGGCAGGCGGGCATGGGCTGGCTGCCGCCGCTGCTGGCGCTGGGATTCCTCTATCTCGGCCTGCTGCCCTCGACGATCCAGGCGGCCCCGGCCTACAGCTCGCTGGCGGGCGGCAATGTCGCGATCTCGGTGGTGGCGGCGGCCATGCTCAACATTCTCGGCGTTTTCATTTGCGCGCCGCTGTTCTCCTTGCTCGCGGGAAGCCACGGGACGGGCTTTCACGGCGCGACGCTGGTCAAGGTCATCACCATGCTGCTGCTGCCCTTCATTGCGGGGCAACTGTTCCAGCGCTGGGCCGGAGACTGGGTCCGCGCGCGCAAGCCTCTGGTCGCCGGACTGGAGCGCACCGCGATTGGCATTGCCGTCTATGTCGCCTTTTCCGGCGCGGTTGAGCAGGGGCTGTGGACCAAGGTCGAGCTGCGCGACTGGGCGCTGCTGGCGGGCGGCGTCGCGCTGCTGCTGGCGGCGGGCTATGGCGGGGCCTGGCTGCTGGGCGGAGTGCTGCGGCTGGAGCGGCCCGACCGGATATCGCTACTGTTCGCGGGCGCCCAGAAAAGCGCCGCGATGGGCGCGCCGCTGGCGACGGTGATCTTCCCGCCGGCGGTGGCGGGGGTGATCATCCTGCCTTTGCTGGTCTACCACCTGGCGCAGATGGTGGTGGCTGCGCCGATTGCCGGACGGCTGGGGGAGAACTGATCACTTCGGCTGATAGGTCTGCTCCACCCCCGGAAACGTCCGCGCCCGCACTTCCGCAGCATACTTCTCCGCCGCTCCCGAAATCGTCTCCGCAATCTCCTCATACCGCTTCACAAAGCGCGGAACGCGCTCGAACATGCCGAGCATGTCCTCGGTGACCAGCACCTGCCCGTCGCACTGCGCCGAGGCGCCGATGCCGATGACTGGGCAGGACACCGATTTGGTCACTTCGATGGCGATGGGTTCGACCACGCCCTCGACCACGATCGCGAAGGCCCCAGCCTTGTCCAGCGCCACCGCATCCGCGACGATCTTCACCGCTTCGGCTTCGCTGCGTCCGCGCGCATTGTAGCCGCCCAGCACATTTACCGCCTGCGGGGTCAGCCCGACGTGGCCCATCACCGGAATGCCGCGCGCGACAAGGAAGGCGACGGTCTCCGCCATCGCCGCCCCGCCTTCGAGCTTGACCGCCGCGCAGCCGGTCTTCTTGAGCAGCTTGGCGGCGTTCTTGAAGGCATGGGCTGGCGATTGCTCGTAAGCGCCGAACGGCATATCGACCACCACCACCGAATGGTAGGAACCGCGCACCACCGCCGCACCATGCGCCGCCATCATGTCGAGCGTCACCGGCACCGAGCTGTCGAGCCCGTAGATTACCTGGCCGAGGCTGTCGCCGACCAGCAGGATGTCGCAATGCGCATCGAGCAGCTGCGCCTGCCGCGCGGTGTAGGCGGTGAGCATGACGATGGGTTCGGCAGTGACGCCGTCCGCCTTGCGCTTGCGGATCGCAGGCACGGTCAGCCGCCGCATCGGCGCAGGGTTCGGATGGGCGCGGCTGGTCGCGGTGTCGAGCTGGAAGGTCGTGGACATGGAGTGTTCTTAGCGGCTGCGGCATAACTGGGGAAGGGCGGGCGTTCACCCTTGCCAATACGGCGCACCCCGCTAGCTTCCCCGGCAAGTGTCGCCCCCAAGGGAGAACCGCATGTTCGGCCGCGTTAAACCGCTCGACGCCATTCTGGCGACTGCAGAGAAGAAGGGGCTGCACCGCTCGCTCGGTGCCTTCCAGCTGACCATGCTGGGGGTCGGCGCGATCATCGGCACCGGGATTTTTGTGCTCACCGCCGAGGCGGCGCAGAAGGCGGGTCCGGGCATGTTGCTCAGCTTCGTCATCGCCGGGGTTGTCTGTGCGGTGGCGGCTTTGTGCTATTCCGAGATGGCCTCGATGGTGCCGGTTTCCGGCTCGGCCTATACCTACTCCTATGCGGTGATGGGCGAGCTGCTGGCCTGGATGGTCGGCTGGGCGCTGGTGCTGGAATACGCCATCGCGGCGGGCGCGGTGGCGGTGGGCTGGTCGGGCTATTTCGTCGGCATGCTGGCGCATCTGGGCGATTACGCGCCGTTCTTGCCCAATATCGTGATCCCGGCGGAATTCGCCAGCGGCCCCAGCGGCGGCGGCATTCTCAACCTTCCGGCGATGATCATAGCCCTGCTGGTGACGGTTCTGCTGGTGATCGGCACCAAGGAAAGCGCCATGTTCAACGCGGTGCTGGTCTGCGTCAAGATCGCGGCGCTGACCGCCTTTGTCGTGCTGGCGATTCCGGTGATGAACGGAGCCAAGTTCGAGCCCTTTGCCCCGCTTGGCTTCTCGGGAATTTCGGCGGCGGCGGCTTCGATCTTCTTTGCTTACGTCGGTTTCGACGCGGTTTCGACAGCGGCGGAGGAAACCAAGAATCCGCAGCGCAACATGCCGATCGGGCTGATCGGCAGCCTTGCCATCTGCACGATTTTCTACCTGCTGGTGGCCGCCGGCGTGATCGGCTCGGTCGGCGCGCAGCCGATGCTGAATGCAGACGGATCGGGGATTTCGCCTGGCTCATCGGAAATGACGGCAGCCTGCAAGGCGGTGGGCGATCAGGCGGTGGTCTGTTCGAAGGAGGCGCTGGCCTGGACCCTGCGCGAGATCGGCTGGCCGCAGATCGGCAACCTCGTCGGTCTCGCCGCGATCCTGGCGCTGCCTTCGGTGGTGCTGATGATGATGTTCGGCCAGACCCGCATTTTCTTCGTGATGAGCCGCGACGGCCTGTTGCCCGAGGTGCTCTCGACGGTGCATCCGCGCTTCAAGACGCCGCATGTGATCACGATCATCACCGGCATTTTCGTCGCGCTGTTCGCAGCGTTTTTCCCGGTTGGGGCTTTGGCGGACATTTCGAATTCGGGCACTTTGTTCGCCTTCGCCATGGTCGCCATCGCGGTGATCGTGCTGCGCCGGACCGATCCGAACCGCAAACGCCCGTTCCGCACCCCGGCCGTGAATATGGTCGCGCCGCTGGCGGTTGTGGGCTCGATCTATTTGTTCTTCAGCCTGTCGTGGTACACGCTGGGCTTGTTCGCCGCCTGGGCGGTGCTGGGGCTGGTTGTTTATTTCGCCTATAGCCGCAGCCACAGCCACGTCGGGCGCGGTCTGGTGGAGGTGCACGAGGACGACCCCGGCATCCCGCCGCAGCCGGTGCCGCCGATGCCGGGGGCGGCGCTGGATTGATGCTGCTTCAGGTCTGGAAAAAGAGAAGGGCCGTTCCTTTGGGAGCGGCCCTTCTCTTTTGTGCTGGCGAATTGTCTTCGATAGGAACATAATGGGAACATGAATGCGATTCCCGCGCCTCTTTCCCGCGCCTTTGCATGGCGACCCGATCTTGCCCCGAATGGGGCCGATGCCGCGCGGCACAGCGAGGTGTTTGTCTCGACCCGCGAAGCCACCGGTGCGGCGCTGTCGCTTGCCCTGGCGCAGGATCGGTGCCGCGCGGATCAGCGCCCCTGGCTGTGGGTGCAGGACAGGGCTTCGCTCAGGCGCACCGGGCGGCCCTATCGCCCCGGCCTGCCGGTAGAGCTGCGCCACCGGCTGATTCATGTCGCCGCCGGGACGCCCGAGGATGCGCTGTTCGCACTGGAAGAGGGGCTGCGCTGCCGCGACCTCGCCTTTGTCATCGGCGAGTTGGCGGGCAATCCGAAAGCGCTCAGTTTCACCGCCTCGCGCCGCTTGTCGCTGGCGACGGAGAAGCACGGCGTGCCGTTGTGGCTGGTGCGGCTGGATGCGGCGCGCGATCTCGGCTCGGCGCGGCTGCGCTGGGAGGCGAAGGCCGCGCCAAGCCTGCCGCCGCGCTGGAATGCGCAGGCACCCGGCGTTCCCAGCTGGCGTGCGGAGCTGTTCCGCGCGCGCAATCACCCTCCTGGAGAATGGATTTTGCACCATGACGGAGGTCCGCTCCGCACCCTCCCGCCGCATCCTCGCGATCTGGCTGGCGCGCCTGGCGATCGACCGCTGGCGGCTGGCTAACGCGGGAGCCGACACCGCCCCGCTCGTGCTGATCGCCGAAACCGCGCATGGCCCGCGCATCGCCGCCGCCAACGCTGCGGGGCTGGAGGCAGGCGCGCGGGTTGGGTCGATGCTCGCCGATGCCCGGGCGCTGTGTCCGGGGCTGGCGGTGGCACCGTCCGATCCGGTCGGGGATCTGGCTTTCCTGGAGCATCTGGCGTTTTGGGCGCAGCGCTGGGGGCCGTGGAGTGCGGTGGACACGCCCGACGGGTTGATTATCGACATCACCGGCGCGGCGCATCTGTTCGGCGGCGAGGCGGCGCTGCTGGCCGATGCGCGCGCGCGGCTGGGGGCGAGGGGGCTTGCCGCCCGTCTCGCCATCGCGCCCACTGCTGGCGCGGCCTGGGCGCTTGCGCATTATGGACCGAAAGCCGCGATCCTGGGCCCCGGCGACTCCCAGCCCCTGTTTGACCTGCCCGTCGCCGCGCTGCGGCTCGATGACGATATCCTGCTCCTGCTGCGCCGCCTTGGCCTGAAGCGAATCGGCGATCTTACCGGCGTGGCCCGCGATGCGCTGGCCCGCCGTTTCCGCACCCGCCGCGCGCCCGCCGCCAATCCGCTGGTGCGGCTCGACCAGCTGCTGGGCAA
Organism: uncultured Alphaproteobacteria bacterium; assembly: GCA_963779195.1. Taxonomy (GTDB): domain Bacteria; phylum Pseudomonadota; class Alphaproteobacteria; order Sphingomonadales; family Sphingomonadaceae; genus Novosphingobium. Next base: position 548,194 of record CAVZWZ010000002.1, on the reverse strand, counting down.
AGTGCCCGAGCCGCTGCTGCCGGTGGTCGCGCACGACATGCCGCTGGTCCAGCGCCGCCTGATGGAGCCGATCCGCCACCGCGCGCTGCTCGACCGGGTGCTGGACGATCTTGCGGCGGACATGGCGCGGGTGCTGGAGGGCAGGGCATTGGGCGCGCGGCGGCTGGAGCTGGGCCTGTGGAAGGTCGATGGCGAGGTGCTGGTGCGCCGCCTCGAACTTGCCGCCGCCAGCCGCGATGCGGGGCATATCGCCGGGCTGTTTGGGCGCAAGCTGGACGATATAGACGCCGGTTTCGGCATCGAGCTGGTCCGCCTGCGCGCGCCCTGGTGCGAGCCGCTGGCACTGCTGCAAGCCGATCTGGAGGCGGCAGCGGAAGCCCACGGCACCAGCCTCGCCGCCTGCATCGACCGGCTGAGCGTGCGGCTGGGTGCGGAAGCGGTGCGCCGCCCGGTGCCCCACGCCAGCCATCTGCCCGAACGCGCCCAGCGCTGGCAGGGGGCGCTGGAACCGGAGATTGCTTCGCAAGGCGAATTGGCCTTCCACGCCAGGCCGCTGAAATTGCTCGACCGGGCCGAGCCGATTGCCGTACTCTACGCCAGCCCCGACGGCCTCCCCCGCCGCTTCCGCTGGCGCGGCGAAGTCCACGAGATAGCCCGCGCCGAGGGGCCGGAACGGATTGCGCCGGAATGGTGGCGCGAGCGCTCGTCCACCCGCCTGCGTGATTACTACCGGATCGAGGACGGGGAGGGGCGGCGCTACTGGATTTATCGTGCGGGGATTGCCGGGGATGGGCGGGGCGGGGTTCCGGAGTGGTTCTTGCAGGGGCTGTGCGGCTAGATGCCCGAGTCCTCGCTTACCCCCAAACGCCGCCATGCAGAGCCCGCAAGCCTCGCTCCGCCGCCGCGCGCGGCTTTTGTCGAGCTGAGCCTCGCCAGCTGCTTCTCCTTTCTGCGCGGGGCTTCGGATGCGGTTGACCTCGTCACCCAGGCGCGGGCCTTGGGCTACGACGCGCTGGGGATCGCCGACGCCAACACCATGGCCGGGGTAGTGCGCATGCACAGCGAGGCTGCGGCGCTGAAACTGCGCCCCGTCATCGGCTGCCGGATCGAGACCGCCGAGGGGCTGGTCTTCCTCGCCTATCCGTTGGACCGCGCCGCTTACGGACGCCTGTGCCGGTTGATCTCGGCCGGGCGGATGGGGACGCTGGAGGGCGAGTGGCAGGATAAGGGGGTCTGCGAGATCGACCTCGCGATGCTGGCGGCGCATGCCGAGGGCGTGCAACTGGTGCTTGTGCCGCCGGGGGACTTGGCGGCGGAGTTTTCGATCGCGGTAGAGGGCAATGTCGTTCCAATTTCGCGCGGAGGCGCGGAGACGCGGAGAGAAAGGGAAGTAGGGGGATTTCGCGCAAAGTCCGCAAAGTCCGCAAAGGGCGCAAAGAGGTCGGAAGCGCCGCAGGCAATCCAAACCCCGGTAGCGCTGCATGTGGAGCAGACGCAGATTTTAGAGAGCGGCTGCGCCGCAAGTGCGACATCTTTGCGTTCTTTGCGGTCTCTGCGCGAACCAAACCCTTCTCTTCTCCGCGTCTCCGCGCCTCCGCGCGAAACAATTCTAACCGCCCCATTCCCCGAAATCCTCCCCCATCTCTGCCGGCAACTCCCCACCCTCAAACACATCGCCGCCAGCCACCTCTACACCGGCGGAGATATCGCCCGCATTTCTGCGCTCGATGCCTTCGCCAGGGAAAACGGCCTGACCATCCTCGCCACCAACGATGTGCTCTACCACGCCGCCCACCGCCGCCCCTTGCAGGATGTGATGACCGCGATCCGGCACAGGACCACGGTGGCGCAGGCCGGTCACCTGCTCCAGCCCAATGCCGAACGGCACCTCAAGAGTCCCGAGGAAATGGCGCGCCTGTTCGCGCCCTGGCCGCATGCCATCGCCGCCGCGCGGGAAGTCGCCGATGCCTGCAATTTCAGCCTTGATGAATTGCGCTACGAATATCCCGAGGAGACCTGCCCCGACGGGCTCGAACCTCAGAAGCATCTCGAAAAACTCACCTGGCAGGGTGCCGATAGCCGCTATCCTGCCGGCGTGCCAGAAAGTGTGCGCGACACCCTCCACCGCGAACTTGCGCTGATCGGCAAACTGGACCTCGCGCGCTATTTCCTGACGATCAAGGATATCGTCGATTTTGCCCGCGCGCAGGACCCGCCGATCCTCTGTCAGGGGCGGGGCAGCGCCGCCAATTCGGCGGTGTGCTATTGCCTCGGGATCACCGCCGTCGATCCCGACAAGCATCAGCTGCTGTTCGACCGCTTCATCTCCGAAGACCGGGGCGAGCCGCCCGATATCGACGTCGATTTCGAGCACGAGCGCCGCGAGGAAGTGATCCAGTACATCTACCGCCGCTATGGCCGCCACCGCGCGGGCCTGTGCGCCACGGTGATCCACTATCGCCCGCGCATGGCGATCCGCGAGGTGGGCAAGGCGATGGGGCTGTCGGAAGACGTCACTTCGGCGCTCTCGCGTTCGGTATGGGGCGGCTATGGCCGCGAGATCGGCGAGAAGCATGTCGCCGAGACCGGCATGGATATGACTGACCCGCATCTGCGCCGGGTGCTGGCGCTGACCGAGCAGATGATCGGCATGCCGCGCCATCTCTCGCAGCACGTCGGCGGGTTTATCCTCACCCAAGGCCCGCTGACCGAGACCGTGCCGATCGGCAATGGCGCCATGCCGGATCGCAGCTTCATCGAATGGGACAAGGACGATATCGACGCGCTGGGCATCCTCAAGGTCGATATTCTGGCGCTGGGCATGCTCACCTGCATCCGCAAATGCCTCGACCTGCTGGGCGCACACCACGGGCAGGATTATAGCCTCGCCACCGTCCCGCGCGAGGACCCGGCGGTTTACGACATGCTGTGCAAGGGGGATTCGCTGGGCGTGTTCCAGGTCGAAAGCCGCGCGCAGATGAACATGCTGCCGCGCCTGCGCCCGCGCTGTTTCTACGATCTGGTGATCGAGGTGGCGATCGTGCGCCCGGGGCCGATCCAGGGCGACATGGTGCATCCCTTCCTCAAGCGGCGGCGCGGAGCGGAGAAGGTGGAGATTCCCGCGCCGGGGTCGGCGCACGGCCCGCCGGACGAGTTGACCAGCATCCTTGGGCGGACGCTGGGCGTTCCGATCTTCCAGGAACAGGCGATGAAGATCGCTTTGGACGCCGCAAAATTCTCCGGCGCCGAGGCCAACCGGCTGCGCAAGGCGATGGCGACCTTCCGTTCGCGCGGCATGGTTTCGGAGCTGGAGGAACTGATGGTCGGGCGGATGGTGGCGCGCGGCTACGATCCCGATTTCGCCGTGCGCTGCTTCAACCAGATCAAGGGCTTCGGCGAATACGGCTTCCCGGAGAGCCACGCGGCGAGTTTTGCCCATCTGGTCTATGTATCGAGCTGGCTCAAGTGCCACTTCCCGGCGGCGTTTGCCTGCGCCCTGCTCAATTCGCAGCCGATGGGGTTCTACGCCCCGGCGCAGATCGTGCGGGGTGCGCGGGAACATGGAGTGACAGTGCTGCCGGTGGATGTGAATTGCTCGGCATGGGATTGCACGCTGGAGTCGATTGGTTCGCGCGCCCTTCGACAGGCTCAGGATGAGCGGGGTGCGGAGACGCGGAGAGAAGAAGGAAAGTGGGGTTCACGCAAAGGCGCAAAGGCGCAAAGAGGTTGTATTGCGCCGCAGGCGGATTCTTCAAATGCGACCGTGCCGCCTGCGGAACCATTAAATGATGAGAGGGCTTCGCCCGTGGCACTTCTTCTTTGCGCCTTTGCGCCTTTGCGTGAAATATCTACTTCTCCTTCTCTCCGCGTCTCCGCGCCTCCGCGCGAACCCCAAATCGCCCTCCGCCTCGGCCTGCGCCAGATCGACGGACTGCCCGAACACGCCGCCGCGCGCCTCATCGCCGCGCGTGAACAAGGCGGGCCATTCGCCGATGTCGCTGCCTTGCGCGAACGGGCAGGGCTGTCGCCCGCGATCATCGAACGCCTCGCCGCCGCCGATGCCTTTACCTCTCTCAAACTCCCCCGCAGGCAAGCGCTGTGGGACGCCCGCAGCCTGATCGCCGCGCCGGACTTGCCGCTGTTCGCCCATGCGCAGGCACGAGACGAGGGGTTGGAGACCAGACCTACCCGCCTGCCAAACATGCCGCTGTCCGAGGAAGTCGTCGCCGATTACCAGACCCAGCGGCTGTCCTTGAAAGCCCACCCGCTCGCCTTCCTGCGCGCGGAGCTAGCCGAGCGCGGCTTTGTGCGCTGCGCCGATCTGCGCAGCCGCAAGCTGCGCGCCATGGTGCAGATCGCCGGCGTCGTTCTCATCCGCCAGCGCCCCGGCAGCGCCAAGGGGGTGGTTTTCGTCACCCTGGAGGACGAGAGCGGGGTGGCCAATATCGTCGTCTGGCCCGATCTCAAGGAGAAATTCCGCAAGGAAGTGATGGGCGCGCGGCTGATGGAAGTGCGCGGACGGGTGGAGCGCGACGACGAGGTGATCCACGTGATCGCCGCGCATATCCGCGATGCCAGCGGCGACCTCGCCCTGCTATCGGAGGGCCTGGATTCCCGTTCCGGCAGCCAGCGAGGGGGCCACCCGCGCGATGTGCGGGTGATCCCCCGTTCGCGGGACTTTCATTGACGGCACAGACTGCCGTCAGACCAGATGCAGCACCGGTTGCGACACATGCCGCTCGCGCTCGCGCTCGTGCTCCGCCACCAGCCCGGCGCGGCGATGCTCTGGCGAAGGCGCGTCGCGGTGGTATTGCGGGGCAGGCCGGTCGCGATAATACTGCGCCTCGGGCCGGTCGTGGTGATAGCGCCGCCGCATCTCGCGCTCGCGCTGGGTCGAGGAGACCTTGAGTCCGGCAATGCCCGACCGGTCCAGCGCGCGCCGCCAGGAAACGAATTCCTCCAGCGACAGGCGGTAGCGCAGCAGCACCTCGTCGATCGTCAGCAGGCCCCCATCGACCGCTGCAACGACTTCGGCCTTGCGCCGCGCCACCCACCGGCTGGTATTGCCCGGCGGCAGCGATTCCAGAGTAAGAATTTCCCCGAGCGGCCCGATGACACTCGCGGGGCGGACGTTGCGATATTCAAGCATGGTAACAGGACCTTTTCCTTAGGCCCCCTGGCACCTGCGATAGTCCCGGATAATGGTTAAACAGAACTGAATCCGGCGCTCGCTTCGCCGCGCCTCAGGAGCGTTCCATGGCCTCCGCCACCGGCCTGTCCCGCACGGGGACGGATCGATTGGCCGGCCTCCGCAAGCACGATGCCCGGCCCCCGAAAATCGCGATTTCCCAGGGCACGGGATTTCATTGTCCTCAACCGGGTGCAATAGTCGCCCATGGAATTCGATGTGCTTCCGGTAACCCGCTTTGCGATGAACTGTTCGATCCTGTGGTGCGAGCAGACCCATCGCGCGGCGGTGATCGATCCCGGCGGGGATCTGAGCGAGATCTTCAACTTCCTCGAGCTGATGGAGCTGGAGCCGGAAGTGGCGCTGGTCACCCACGGCCACTTCGATCACTGCGGCGGCGCGGCGCAATTCGCCGCGCTGACGGGTGCGCGGATCGAGGGGCCGCACCGGGACGACGCGCATGTCGTCGCCCAGCTGGAGGCGATGGGCGAAAAATACGGAGTTCCGGCGAAAAGCTATACCCCCGCACGCTGGCTCGAACACGGCGACAGGGTGCGCTTCGGCGAAGAGGAGCTGGAAGTGCTGCACTGCCCGGGGCACTGCCGGGGCCATGTCGCTTTTTTCAGCGCCTCCGAGCGCCAGGCCTTCGTCGGCGACATTCTGTTCCGCGGCGCGATCGGCGCCTGGGAGCATCCCGATGGGCACCTGCCGACGCTGGTCGACTCGATCCGCACCAAATTGTTCGCGCTGGGCGACGATGTCGGCTTCGTGCCGGGCCACGGCGAAACTTCGACCATGGGCTACGAGCGGCTGAAGAACCCGTTTGTCGGCGAGGAAGCTATGGGCAACTGGCGTGAGAAGTTCGGTGGCGGGACAGACCCCGCCGTCTAAACCGCCTCCAGCGCATAGCCCGCCGAGCGCACCGTGCGCACCGGGTCGGGCGCTCCCGGCAGCTCGATCCCTTTGCGCAGCCGCCTGATATGCACATCTACTGTTCGCAGTTCGATGTCACTGTCATTGCCCCACACTGCATCGAGCAGTTGCCCGCGCGAGAAGACGCGGCTGGGGTGCTCCATGAAATGCTTGAGCAGGCGGAACTCGGTCGGGCCGAGCGACACTGTCTCGCCCCGCCGCATGATACGGTGCGCCGCAGCGTCGAGCGAAATATCGCCGACAGTCAGCACTTCGCCCGCCAGCGCCGGGCGGATGCGGCGCAGGATCGCTGCGACCCGCGCGACCAGCTCGCGCGGCGAGAAGGGCTTGGTGACATAGTCGTCGGCACCGGTCTCGAGCCCGCGGATACGGTCGTCCTCCTGGCCGCGCGCGGTGAGCATGACGATCGGGACATGCGCGGATTCCTTGCCCCGGCGCAACTGGCGGCAGACTTCGATGCCGCTGGTGCCTTCGATCATCCAGTCGAGAACGACCATGTCGGGCAGTTGCTCGCGCACCATGACCAGCGCTTCCTCGCCGTCCGCCGTGTGGCGCACCGAATAGCCTTCCTTGGTGAAATTCCACACCAGCAATTCGGCAAGCGCCGCATCGTCTTCGACAATAAGAATATCGGCATTCATCAGACGATTTTTTCCATCCCGCCGGGCTGGTCGCGCTCGGAATGATACAGGCCGGTGGCGGCGAAATAGACCATTTCCGCGACATTGGTGGCGTGATCGCCGATCCGTTCGAGATTGCGGGCGACGAACAGCAATTGCGCCGCGCTGCTGATCGAAGCCGGCTGCTCCATCATATGGGCGACGAGGTTGCGGAAGATCGAATTGTAGAAATTATCGACCTTCTCGTCGCGCGCGATCACTTCGATGGCAAGCTGGGCGTCGCGCCGGGCATAGGCGTTGAGCACATCGCGGACCATCGACTGGGCGATTTCCGCCATCGCCGGAATCAGGGTGAGCGGTTCGAACTTCGACATATGATCGAGCTGGGGCACCCGTTTGGCGATATTCTTGGCATAGTCGCCGATGCGTTCGACCACGCCCGAAATCTTGAGCGCGGCGATGACGTCGCGCAGATCGTCCGCCATCGGCGAACGCAGCGCGATTACCCGGACCGAAAGCCGATCCACTTCCGCTTCCAGCGCATCGAGCTTGGCGTCGGCGGCGACAATCGCGAGCGCCTTTTCCTCGTTGTGGTGGATCAGCGCATCGATGGCGTCGGCGATGGCCACTTCCGCAAGCCCGCCCATTTCGGAGATCAGACCGCGGAGCTGGCTGATCTCCGAATTGAAGGCTTTGACTGTGTGTTCGACCATGGCGAAAGCTCCTAGCCGTAACGGCCCGTGATATAATCCTTGGTGCGCTCTTCGCGCGGATTGGTGAAGATTGTCTCGGTATCGCCATATTCGACGATCTTGCCGAGGTGAAAGAAAGCGGTCTTCTGCGACACCCGCGCGGCCTGCTGCATCGAATGGGTGACGATGACTATGGCGTAGCGGCCCTTGAGCTCGTCGATCAGTTCCTCGATCCGCGCCGTGGCGATCGGGTCCAGCGCCGAACAGGGCTCGTCCATCAGAATGACCTCGGGGCTGACCGCGATGGCGCGCGCGATGCACAGCCGCTGCTGCTGGCCGCCAGAGAGCGCGGTGCCCGGCTCGGACAGGCGGTCCTTCGCCTCTTCCCACAACCCGGCTCGGCGCAGCGATTTCTCCACGATCGCATCCATGTCGGCCTTGGTCGGGGCAAGGCCGTGGATGCGCGGGCCATAGGCGACGTTTTCGTAGATCGACTTGGGGAACGGGTTGGGCTTCTGGAAAACCATGCCGACCCGCGCGCGCAGCTGAACCACGTCCATTTCGCCGCCATAGATATCCACGCCGTCAAGCCTGATGTCGCCGGTCACGCGGCAGCCGGGAATGGTGTCGTTCATCCGGTTGAGCGCGCGCAGGAAGGTCGACTTGCCGCAGCCGGAGGGCCCGATGAAGCTGGTGACATGCTCGGTGGCGATGTCGATGGAAACCTCTTGTATGGCCTGCTTGGCGCCATAGAAAACATTTACACCGCGTGCGGCGATTTTCAGGGTCTCGGTCATGCGGCCTACCAGCGGGTTTCGAATTTGTTGCGGAGATAGATGGCCAGGCCATTCATCGCGAGAAGAAACACGAGCAGCACGATGATTGCCGCCGAGGTGTTGCGGACGAACGCCTGATCGACTTCGTCCGACCACAGGAAGATCTGCATCGGCAGAACGCTGGTCGGATCGGTGATGCCGCCCGCCGGCGTGGCGATGAAGGCGCGCATGCCGATCATCAGCAACGGCGCCGTCTCGCCCAGGGCGCGGGCCATGCCGATGATCGTGCCGGTCAGGATGCCGGGCAGGGCCAGGGGAATGACATGGTCGAACACGGTCTGGACCTTGCTGGCGCCAACTGCCAGCGCGGCGTCGCGGATCGACGGCGGCACGGATTTGATCGCGTTGCGTCCGGCGATGACGATCACCGGCATGGTCATCAGCGCCAGCGTCACCCCGCCGACCAGCGCCGAGGACCGCGGCATGCCCAGCGTGTTGACGAAGACGGCCAGGCCCAGCAGCCCGAAGATGATCGAAGGCACGGCGGCGAGGTTATTGATCGAGACCTCGACCCAATCCACCCAGCGGCTGCGCGGCGCGAATTCCTCGAGATAGACTGCGGCGAGAACGCCCATCGGAAAAGACAGGGCCAGCGTGACCAGCATCGTCAGCATCGATCCCTTGAGCGCGCCCCAGATGCCGGCAGTCGCGGCATCGGTCGAATCCGAGCCCGAGAGGAAAGACCAATTTATGCCGCTGAGGCCATTGGCAAGCATCGTCACCAGCAGGAACGCCAGAAAGCCGAGCGAGACCAGGATAGCAGCCAGCCCCAGCGCCTTGAAGCGGCGTTCCCTGGCATAGCGTTTGCCAAGCCGGGCGGTGGCTTCGGGAGTGGACCAGCTACTCATAGGCCTCCCGGAAGCGCTTGACGACGTTGAGCGCAATAATGTTGAGAATCAGCGTCACCACGAACAGCACCAGCCCCAATGCGAATGCCGAAAGCGTCTTGGCGCTGTCGAACTCCTGGTCGCCGGTGAGCAGTTGGACGATCTGATAGGTTACTGTCGTCATGCTGGCAAAGGGATTGGCCGACAGGTTCGCCGAGGCACCAGCGGCCATGACGACGATCATCGTCTCGCCGATCGCGCGGCTGATCGCCAGCATGACACCGGCGACAATGCCCGGGAGCGCGGCCGGGATGAGAACCCGCTTGATCGTTTCCGAAGGTGTCGCCCCCATGGCCAGCGAGCCGTCGCGCATCGCCTGGGGAACGGCGGCAATGCTGTCATCGGCCATCGACGAGACGAAGGGAATGATCATCACGCCCATCACCAGGCCGGCCGCCAGCGCGCTTTCTGTCGAGGGATTTTCCATGCCTATCGCCGCTGCCAGGTCGCGCACCATCGGCGCCACGGTCAGCGCGGCGAAATAGCCATAGACAACAGTCGGCACACCGGCGAGAATCTCGAGCAGCGGCTTGACCCATTTGCGGACATTCGCGGTTGCGTATTGGGTCAGGTAAATCGCGCTCATCAGCCCAAGCGGGATGGCCACAGCCATTGCGATGATCGCGCCGATGAAGATTGTGCCCCAGAACAGCGGCACCGCGCCATAGGTCTTCGACACTTCCGGGCCTGTGCCGTCCTGCGGGTTCCAGTGCAGCCCGGTGAGGAAATCGAGTGGCGAAACGAAGGAGAAGAACAGCCAGGTTTCGAACAGCAGAGAGACGATTATGCCGATTGTCGTCAGGATCGCCAGCAGCGAGGCAATCAGCAAGACCGCCAGCACCGCGAACTCCACGCGGCTGCGCGCGGGGAATTGCGCCTTGATCCGGGTGTAACCGTAAGCGCCGCCACAAAAGGCGAACAACACGACAATCGCCGCGCCGATCCAAGTGAATTTAGCGGACGTCGCGGTGACGACCCCGACCAGCTTTTCGGACAAGGGATTGAACGCAACCGATCCGGGATTCGCGGCTAGCCCGAAGGCCTCCGAGACGATCGAATCCCGTTCCATTCCGGAAGCCGGAAGGACGGCAGCATCGGGCGAAGCCAGCACGGCCGAGTAGATCAGTCCGGGCGAGATAATCGCCCAAAGACCCCAGCCGACCAGCCCCGGAACCAGGATCCACAGCGCCAGGTGCCAGGCGTGATAGCGCGGCAGCGAATGCAGCGCGCCCTTGCCGGTATTGAGCCGCTGCGCCTTGGCCCGCGCGGTCAGCCAGCCAATCAGGCCGAACCCCGCGAGACAAAGCAGCAGAAGGGTGACAGGCAACTTCTCAGCCGATCACTTGAGGGCCGCGGGATCCATCAGCTTCATCGTCTTGACGATTTCGCCATTGGCGGCGCGCACCTCTTCGGGGGCGATGACCATGCCCTTGGCCTTCATGATCCCGTCCGGCCCCCATTGCGCGGCGAAGGCATTCACATATTCCTGCAAGCCCTTGATCGACTTGAGATGAGCCGCCTTCGCGTAAATGTAGAGCGGCCGGGCGCCGGGATAGGAGAAGTCCGAAATCGTCGCATAGGTCGGCGCAACGCCGCCCATGGTGAGGCCCTGCAGCTTGTCCATGTTTTCCTCAAGGAACGAGAAGCCGAAGATGCCGACTGCCCTGGGGTTGTCGGCGATCTTCTGGACGATCAGATTGTCGTTCTCACCCTGCTCGACATAGGCCCCGTCGGTCCGCACCGCCTCGCAATATTTCTTGTGCTTGTCCTTGTCTGTGTCCTTGAGTGCCTTCATCGCGGGATCGCTCTCGCAGCCCTTGGTGAGGATCAGTTCCTTGAGCGCGTCCCGAGTGCCAGAAGTGGACGGCGGGCCGTAAACGCTGATCGGCGTCGCGGGCAGGGCCGGATTGACATCGCTCCAGTTCTTGGCGGTATTCGGCTTGCCGAAAGGCTCGGCGGCCAGCGCCTTGTAGACGTCGACAATCGTCAGCGGCATGTTGATCCCGCCCTTCGCGCTGGCGAAGGCGATGCCGTCGAGGCCGATCTGCACTTCGACGACGTCCTTGACACCCTTCTTGGCGCAATCCTCGTATTCCGAAGCTTTCATCCGGCGCGAGGCGGTGGCGACGTCGGGGTGGCTGGCGCCGATGCCCGCGCAGAACAGCTTCATGCCAGCGCCGGTTCCGGTCAATTCGATCACCGGCGACTTGATCCCGGATGCCTTGACCGCCGTTTCCGAAACCGCTGTCGCAAAGGGATAAACCGTCGAGGAGCCGACCACGCGGACGAAATCGCGGGCGCCGCCGCCGGAGTTTTCGGGGCCGCCGCAAGCCGCCAGGGCAAGCGTTGATACAGCGGCAAATGCAGTGAACTTGAGCGAGCGCATGACGAACCTTCCTCGTTACGAATCGGCTTCCCCTAGAGGGCGGTTTGATGACAGTTGTGTGACACTCAATCCAGCACTTGCCGCAGCATGATCGACGCGGTGGTTCCTTCGCCCAAACGGCTGGTAATGTCGAACCTGCCGCGATGGCGTTCCACAATATGTTTGACGATCGACAAGCCGAGGCCGGTGCCGCCGGCTTCCCGGCTGCGGCTGGTATCGACACGGTAGAATCGCTCGGTCAGGCGCGGCAGGTGTTCGGGGGGAATGCCGTCACCGGTGTTGTGGACAGTCAGGTTCACCCATCCGCTCTCGGTGGTTTCGATCGATACCGTGACCGGCCCGCCAGTCAGGCCATACTTCAAGGCATTGTCGATCAGGTTGCGCAAGACCTGCGCCAGCTGGCCACTGTCGCCCGCGACAACCGCACTCGGCACATTGGTCTCAAGGCTCAACCCCTGCCTGTCCTGAACCTCGCCGATCGCCTGCCGGGCCAAGGCCACGAGATCGACTTTCCCTTGCGGCGCATCGTGCTTCACCGCCTCGATCCGAGACAGCGACATCAGGTCTTCGACCAGCGCCTGCATGCGATGCGCCTGCTGTTTGATGATCCCGAGAAAGCGTTCTCGGGTTGCACGGTCTTCGCCGGCCTTCGATTCCGCCAGCGTTTCGACATAACCCAGGATCGATGCTAGCGGCGTTCTGAGTTCGTGGCTGGCATTGGCGACAAAATCGGTATGCGAACGGGCAACGCTGGCATGTACCGACAGATCGACCAGAGTCACGAACTTGTTTCCGCCCGGCAAACGGTTGCAGATAAGCTCCCACTTGCTGCCTGCAATCGAGAGCCCGTCGAGCCTGACCCTGCCGCTGTTGCCGGATGTCAGCAGCGCCACGGCCGCCGGATTGCGGATGGCGATTCGCACATCCTCGCCCAGGATGTGGCTGCCAAGCAGATCCCGCGCTGCCGGGTTGGCATAACTGATCGAGCCCCGCGTAACCAGCAAGGCCGGGACATCGATAAACTCGAGCAGGTCTGTCGCGGAAGCATTCATGCGAGCACGGTTACCCCGAGAGTTGCTGGCTGTCAGGCGATATCGCTGCCTGTCACGCTCAGAAATCGATCTGCGCGCGCATGCCGAGGGCATTGGCGGTGTAATTGCGGTTCGCGCCTGCGGGCACCGCCGCATCGTCGATCCAGATGTGGCCATAGTTGACGATGAAGCGGACGTAATCGATCGGCATCCACAGCGCCGAAATGCCGGCCACCTGCTGGCGTCCGCCGATGATCGCGCCGCTGTTCAAGTCGAGCCAGTCGTAGCGCAGATTGACCTGCACCGCGCCGATCCCGCCCTTGCCGACCGGGCGCTTGGGCTTGATCCGGTCATAGGCGCCGTTCTTGTAGGCTGTCGTATCGTCGGTCAGCAAATAGCCAACCTCGGCATAGCCGCCGTTGAACGTCGCATTGGCGAGACCCGGGCGGATCGCGGTCATCCACTGGCTTTCCGCCGTCGCATGGAACCGCCCGTTGATATAGGCGAGCTCCGCGCCGAACGCCCGTTCGCCGCTGGCGCTGAACGCCCTGGTGTCGATCAAGCGCAGATCGGTGGTGTGGACAAAGGGCCGGACCCGGTAGCGGGCAGTGGCGGAGACGTCGTTGAAATCGCGGTAATGCGCCGAGCCGCCAAGGTGCAGCTGGCCCTTGCCAAGCTTGGGCATGAACACCACGCGGCCATCCAGACTGTAGCTGTTGTTGCTGTCAAGATTGAGGTCGGCGGCATTGTCGGTGAAGACGCCGGCCTGCACCAGCACCTGCTTGCCGGTATAGGTGCCGCTGAGTCCGACCCGGCGCTCGAACCCGAAGCCGCTGTTGAAGGCGGCGCGTTCCATGAAGCTGGTGAACAGGTCGGAGGTCATGTCCTCCATCGACGGGAACGGCTTGTGCTGGCCGATGGTGAAGGTCAGCTTTGGACTGGCCTTGTAGGTCAGATAGACATCGGTCAGCTCGACCCCGCTGTTGGCGAGGTCGGCCTCCGCGCGGAAACCGAAACCGCCGGGCATGGTGCCGTCGAAGCCGATATAGGCACGGCGGAATTCGGTGCCGACGCCCAGGCTGGTCCGGCCGGCAATGCCATCGGGCGCATCGACGCCGGCGACATCGACTTGCACCCGCCCGCGCGGCTTGAACGACCAGCCGTCCTTGGTGGCCAGCTTGGGCGCGCCGTCCCAGGTGACTTCGGTGGCGGGCTTGGCGGTGGCGGTGGGAGCTTGCGCCGGGATCGCGGCGACGGCGGCGCTGGCCGCATCCGCCTTGGCCTGCGCAGCCGCCGCTTTGGCGCGCGCATCGCCCAGTTCGCTTTCCAGCGAATCGATCCGCGAGGCCATCCGCGCCATCTCCGCGCGCATCGCCGCCAGCTCCTGCTGGATCGCGGCGTCGCTGGCGTAAGCGGGCAGCGCCCAGCCCGAGGAAGCGGCCAGCGCAAGGGCGGATGCGCGGATGAGCCTGGTCACGTGGGAAACCTCCATGTTGCGATTCTGTTGCAGTGTTGCGACGGCCCTAGGACGGCTGTGTGACAGATATTTGACATCACCGTGCGGCAATCGCTGCGGTGATTGTCTATTTAATCGGTAGAATTATGTCGGAGCGAATCATTTCGCCTATAGGCCGGGCAGGATTTTCTTGCTCCGGGCTCAGCCCAGCCGGGCACCTGAGCCGATCGCCCGTCCGCGCAACAGAGCTGCGGTCTCCATCGCCGGCGGCCGGCCCGCTGGACGGTCAGTGGCCGGATCGCGCCGCTGCGGCAGGCGATGGTTAGGTTGTCGTCGATCGTTTCGCCCGGCGCGCCGCTGCCCTCGGTGACATCCACCGCCAGCACCCGGTAACGCTCGCCGCCGAGTTCGAAGAAGGCGCCCGGGGAAGGGGCGAAGGCTCGGACCTGGCGTTCGACCTCCCCGGCACTCCGCGTGAAGTCCAGCCTCGCCTCCGCCTTGTCGATCTTGCTCGCATAAGTGACGCCTTCCGCTGGTTGCGGAACTTCGGGATAGGCGGAAATATCGGCCAGAACCGCCACCATCAGCCGCGCGCCGATTTCCGCCAGCTGCGCGGTCAGCTCGCCCGCAGTATGGCAGCCAATGCGACACCTGCGCGCCGCCAGCATCGGCCCGGTGTCCAGACCGGCCTCCATCCGCATGATGGTGATGCCGGTTTCCTCATCCCCCGCCAGGATCGCGCGCTGCACCGGCGCCGCCCCGCGCCAGCGCGGCAGCAGCGAGCCGTGGATGTTGAGACAGCCGAGCTTCGGCGCATCGAGCACCGCTTGCGGCAGGATCAGGCCGTAGGCGGCGACCACGCCGATGTCCGCTCCCAGCGCCGCGAACTCTGCCTGAGCCTCCGCGCCCTTGAGGCTCGCCGGATGGCGCACCGGGATCCCCAGCATTTCGGCTTCGCGCTGGACGGGGGAGGGCTGGAGCTGCTTGCCCCGGCCCGCCGGGCGCGGCGGCTGGGTGTAGCAGGCCACTACCTCATGCCCCGCCGCGACCAGCGCGCGCAGCGCCGGGACGGCAAAATCGGGGGTTCCCATGAAGATGATGCGCATGGATCGACAGATTCCTCAATTGCTCCTCTCCCCTTGCGGGAGAGGAAAGCGCAGCTTGCGGGCTCGCCCGCTAGCGCAGCTTGGAGAGGGGGGCGAGGTAACGCTGCGCCGCCCCCCTCTCCAACTGCGGCTAGGCGCTGAAGCGCCAAGCCTTCGTATCCTCTCCCGCAAGGGGAGAGGAGCGATCGGAGCGAAAATCCCGGTCCGAAGTGGAAGCGGCTTTTCGGTTCATTTCACATCGGATTGGCCCTATCTGCACCCCGATGGCATCGCAAGAGATCGAGACGCTGACTTCCGCCCTGTCGCGCCTGCCGGGGCTTGGCCCTCGCTCGGCGCGGCGCGCGGTGCTATGGCTGATCAAGCGGCGCGAGACGTCGCTGGTGCAGCTGCTGGAGGCGCTGGAGGCGGTGCGCGAGGGGCTGGTCGAATGCCGCAACTGCGGCAATGTCGACACATCCGATCCCTGCGGCATCTGCACCGACCCCCGCCGCGACGCCCGCGCGCTCTGCGTGGTCGAGGATGTCGCCGACCTCTGGGCGCTCGACCGCGCGCGGCTGTTCGCCGGGCGCTATCATGTGCTGGGCGGGCGGCTGTCGGCGCTCGATGGGGTGCGGCCGGAGGATTTGACCATCGGACGGCTGATCGAACGCGTGTCGGCCGGCGGCATCGACGAAGTGGTGCTGGCGATGAACGCCACGCTCGAAGGCCAGACCACCGCGCATTACATCGCCGAGCGGCTGGAGGGCCTGCCGCTGCGGATCACCCAGCTGGCGCATGGCCTGCCGGTGGGAGGCGAGCTGGATTACCTCGACGAGGGGACTCTGGCGCAGGCATTGCGGGCGCGGAAGCCGATGGGTTAGAATTGTTTCACACGAAGACACGAAGATGTCGCGCATGGGCCGAAGGCCCCGATCGATTTCGAGTGCGGCCTTACGCCGAAGCAATCGGTTGGAGGGCGGCTTCGCCGATTAACCGGCCTCTTCGTGTCTTCGTGTGAGACCCATTTCTCAACAGTTGAACTCACCGCAAACGCCTCTTATGTGCCCGGCCATGGCCATCCTACCGATCATCGAAATCCCCGATCCGCGCCTCAAGCAGATCTCCGCGCCCGTCGAAGCTTTTGACGACGCGCTGCGCACCCTCGCCGCCGACATGTTCGAGACGATGTACGACGCCCCCGGCATCGGCCTCGCCGCGGTCCAGGTCGGCGCGCCGCTGCGGCTGCTGGTGATCGACCTGCAGCCCGAGGACGAGGACGCCGAGCCCGAAGTCTGCACCGCGCATGAGGGCCACGAGCACAGCCACCGGCCGCACAAGCGCGAGCCGCGGGTGTTCGTCAATCCGGAACTTTTCGATCCTTCCGAGGAAGTAGCCATCTATAACGAAGGCTGCCTCTCGGTCCCGGAAATCTACGCCGAAGTCGAACGCCCCGCCCGCGTCCGTGCGCGCTGGCAGGATCTGGACGGCAAGCGTCCACGAGGCGGAGATCGACGGCATGCTGGCCACCGTCCTCCAGCACGAGATGGACCACCTCGAAGGCATCGTCTTCATCGACCGCCTCTCGCGGCTCAAGCGGCAGATGGCGCTGAAGCGGCTGGAAAAGCTGCGCAAGGCGGCGTGATTCGCCACAGGCCCTGATATGGTGATTGGAAAATGTGAATCACCTCTCACCAAACCCGACTACCCTGAGCTTGTCGAAGGGCTGTCCTTTTCTTCGTGCGTCACGCTGGACTGCCCGAAGAAAAAAGCAGCCCTTCGACAAGCTCAGGGTAGTCGGCCTTTGGAGGACCGAATCAGATTTCCTGCACGCTGCCCTTAATGCGCGACGTGATGCGCATCGTGATGCGCTTCCGCGTTGAGCACCACCAGCGCCGCGCGGCAGGCATCGGCGCAATCGCGGCACATCGCGGCGCAGCGGCGGCAATGCCCGTGCGCCTCGCCGTGAAACTCGCATTCCTCGGCGCAGCGCGTGCAGACCTCGATGCAGGTCGCCAGCAGCGAGCGGATCAGCTGGCGGTCGCCGCCGGTGCGGCGGCTGCCGACCCGGTAGGTGGCGGTGCAGACGTCGGCGCAATCGCTGCACAGGCGGATGCACTGGCGCATGTCCATCGGCTCGGCGACGCAGGCATCGGCGCAGCTGTTGCAGATCGCCGCGCAATACATCGCCTGCTTGACCGCCAGGCCGAGCGATTCGTTGTTGGTCCCGGGCGCGACGTGCGGATGTTCGGCAAGCATGGTCTGGATCGACATGGCGGCTCTCCTCGGCTCGATGCGTGAACCCTCCCGCCGGGGATAAGGCTCAGCATGACTTGCCAGAGGTCGCAGGCTTGGCTAGGTTCGCGCTTCGTTCCAACAGGAAGATACGCCTTGGACCTCCAGCTTGCGGTCATTGTAGCCCTGTTTGGCGGGCTTGTCGCCGGTGCATTTCTGGGCTGGCTCGGCGCGTCGCGACCGGTTGCGGACTTGCGCCAGCGGCTGGCGCTGCGCGACGGCGAGGCGCGCGAGCTGGATGAGAAGTTCCGGCGGGCGATCGCCGAACTGGCCGGGGCGAGCGAGCGGGCGAGCCGGACCGACAGCCTCGCGCAGGAACTCGCGGAAGTGCGCGGCGAGCGCGAAATGGCGACCGCGCAGCTCGCCACGCTGCAAGCCAATGCCGCCAATTTCGACGAGCAGAAGCGGCTGCTGCTCGAAGCGCAGTCGCTGCTCAAAAAGGAATTCGAAGCCGCCGGGGCGAAAGTGCTCGAAAGCGCGCAGGAGGCCTTCCTCAAGCGTGCGCAGGACCGCTTCAGCGAAAGCGAAAAGACCAGCGCCGAGCGTATCCGCACCCTGCTGGAGCCGGTCGGCCAGCGCCTCGCCAGCTATGAGGCCCAGGTCGGCAAGCTGGAAAAGGACCGCGTCGACGCCTTCGGCCAGCTCACCGGCCAGATCGAGGCGATGCGCGCCGGGCAGGAACAGGTCCGCGCCGAGGCCGCGCGGCTGGGCAATTCGCTGCGCAACGCCCCCAAGGCGCGCGGGCGCTGGGGCGAGCAGCAATTGCGCAATGTGCTGGAGCAATGCGGGCTGGCCGAACATACCGATTTCGTCACCGAACATTCGATCGATACCGACGAGGGCCGGCTGCGGCCCGATGCCATCGTCAATATTCCCGGCCAGAAGAAGCTGGTGATCGACGCCAAGGTCTCGCTCAACGCCTATCAGGAGGCCTTCGAGGCGGACGACGATTTCGCCCGCGACCGGGCGATGGTCCAGCATGCTTCTTCGATGCGCAATCATGTCCAGCAACTCGGGGCCAAGAGCTACCAGAGCCAGTTCGAGGAAGCGCCGGACTATGTGGTGATGTTCGTGCCCGGCGAGCATTTCGTCGCCGCCGCGCTCGAAGCCGATCCCGAACTGTGGGATTTCGCCTTCCAGCGGCGGGTGCTGCTGGCGACGCCGACCAACCTGGTCGCCATCGCCCGCACCGTCGCCATGGTCTGGTCGCAGGACAAGCTCGCGCAGGAAGCGATCGAGATCGGCCGGGCGGGCAGCGAGCTTTATGACCGGCTGGCGGTGGCCACCGAGCATCTGAAGCGGGTCGGCTCTGGCCTCGACAGCGCGGTCAACAATTACAATAAATTCGTCACCAGCTTCGAGCGCAATGTGCTGTCTTCGGGCCGCCGCCTGCGGGACAAGGGCATCGAGATCGGCAAGCGCGAGATCGAGGAAGTGCCGCTGGTCGAAAGCGCGCCGCGCTATGGCGAGGGGGCTGTGCTGACCGAAGTCGAAGTGCCGCTGCTGCTCGTGGATGCGGGTGACGAGGATGAAACGGCTGCGGCATGAAATGGGGGGAGCCTGACTCTCCCCCAAACCCGGCTACCCTGAGCTTGTCGGACTCGAAGAGGGCGCGCAGCGCCAACGGCTGCTTTGTTCTTCGGGCAGTTGCGCGTGACGCACGAAGAAAAGGACAGTGCTTCGACAAGCTCAGCATAGACGGATTAGGTTCAGGACTCGCGTCACTCCAATCGATCGTCGCCGCCGATCCTCGCCCGCGCCTCATAGGCCAGCACCGCCCCCGCCACGGCGGCGTTGAGGCTGTCGGCCCGGCCCAGCATCGGGATCGTTACCCTGAGGTCGCAGGCGTCCTCGCATTCCTGCGGCAGCCCGCGCGATTCGTTGCCGACCAGGATGAAGCACGGCGCGGCATAGGGCGCCTCGCGGTAGGGCAGGGCGTCGCGCAGCGAGGCGGCGACCAGCTGGCCCGGACCAGCCCGCAGCCAGCCGATGAACTCTTCCCAGCGCGCCTGCGCCAGCGCTTGCGTGAAGATTGCCCCCATGCTGGCGCGCACCGCCTCGACCGAGAACGGATCGGCGCAATCGTCGAGCAGAATCAACCCGCCCGCGCCGACGGCGTCGCCGGTGCGCAGCATGGTGCCGAGATTGCCGGGATCGCGCAGCGCCTGCGCCACCAGCCAGATTGGCGCGGCATCGCGGTTCAGCGCTGCGAGCGAGGTGTCGAATTCGGCGAAGACGCCGCAGACCGCCTGCGGATTGTCCTTGCCGGTGACCTTGGCGAGGATCGCCTCGTCCATTTCGAGCAATCTCGCCGCCTGCCGCCGCGACATCGGCTTCCAGCGCATCGAGCAGCGGATGCGTCCCGCGCCCGGCCGCCATAACCAGCATCTCGGGCAGGCGGCCGGCTTCGCGGGCATCGGTCAGCAGCCGCAGGCCTTCGGCGAGGAAGCGGCGTTCCTGCTTGCGGTGCTTCTTCTCGCGCAGCGATCGCAGGAATTTTACCGTGGGGTTCGAGAAACCGGTGATGGAGCGGCGCATGGGGCCTTCGCCTCAATCCTCGCCGAAGCGATCCTTGACCAGCCCGACCAGCTTGATCAGCGCCGCGTCGGCATCGGCGCCCCTGACGCTGATCTCGATCGAATCGCCCTTGGCCGCGCCCAGCATCATCAGCCCGAGGATCGATCCGCCCGCCGCCTCGGTGCCGTCCTTGCGCACGGTGACCTGGAGGTCATCCGGCAGCAGCGCGACGATGTTGACGAATTTGGCGCTGGCGCGTGCGTGCAGCCCGCGCTGGTTGCCGATTTCGACGGTCGCGCAAACCTCTGTCGCACTGGCCTCGCTCATGCATTCTGGCCCAGATATTCGGAAGCGACCGTGATGTAATTGCGCCCCGCCTCGCGCGCGGCGATCGCGGCGTCGTGCACCGACATGCAGGCCCGCGCCTTGGCGAGACGGATCAGCATCGGCAGGTTGATCCCGGCGATCACTTCGACCTGGCCGGGCTTCATCAGCGATATCGCGAGATTGGAGGGGGTGCCGCCGAACAGATCGGTGAGGATGATGGCGCCGCTGCCCAGGTCGACCTGCTTGATCGCATCGGCAATCTCGCGGCGCCGCTTTTCCATGTCGTCGTTGGGGCCGATGCAGACGGTGGCGACAGCATCCTGCTTGCCGACGACGTGTTGCATCGCGTGCACGAATTCCTCGGCGAGCTTGCCGTGGGTAACCAGAATTAGACCGATCATGCGGAAGAAGCGCTCCGAAGTCCCTGCAAACACACCTGGATCGAACTTATCGCCGTCATCGGGTCTGCGCCTCCTCGAGAAGGTCAGCCCCGCGCGCGCCCAGGTTGCGGTGCAGCAATGTGGGGGAAAATCCGGCGGTGCGCAAGGCGCTTGCCATTTCTTCGGCGGTAAAAACCGAGCGATGCCGCCCGCCGGTGCAGCCAAAGGCAATGTTTACATAGGCTTTGCCCTGCGCCTCATAGCGCGGCAGCAGCATCAGGATAAGGCTGCGGATCCGTTCGAAGGCCTCGGCGAAGGCCGGATCCTTGCGGATATAGGCGGCAACCGCCGCGTCCTGGCCGGTGAGCGGCTTGAGCTCGGGCTGCCAGTGCGGGTTGTCGAGGAAGCGCATGTCGAACACCAGATCGGCGACCGGCGGCATGCCGCGCGAGAAGCCGAAGCTGGAAACCGTCACGGTCAGCCCGGTGGCGCTGGCCGGGGCGAATTGTTCGCGGATCACCTGGCTCAGCTCGTTCGAGGAATAGCTGCTGGTGTCGATCAGTATGTCCGCCCAGCGCCGCAGCGGCTCCAGCAGCTCGCGTTCCGCCCGGATGCCCGAGGAAACCGGCATGTCCTGCGCCAGCGGGTGCCGCCGCCGGGTCTCGTTGTAGCGGCGCTCCAGCTCGCTGCCGGTGCAATCGAGGAACAGCGTCGTCAGCTCGACATCGGGGCGCTGGCCGATCCGCTTGACCCGGTCGATCATCTTGCGCGGATCGAAGCCGCGCGTGCGCGAATCGAAGCCGATCGCCAGCGGTGCGCGCAGCGCGGATTCCGGGGCGGGGCTATCGAGCAGCCGGTCGAACAGACGGATCGGGAAATTGTCGATCACCTCCCAGCCAAGGTCTTCGAGCACCTTGAGCGCGGTCGATTTGCCTGCGCCGAGCAAACCCGTGACCAGCATCACGCGCTGGCCAGCTTCGGGGCCTGTCCCCGGTGGCGCCGGTTCGTCGGAATCGCTCTCCATGGGCGCGCATGTCTGCGCCTGTGCGGCGGCAAAGAAAAGCGAAACGTCGCGGCTGTCCCCATGCGGCACTGAGGCCGGGGCGATAGTCAGGCCGGGACGAATTCCGCCAGCGCCTGCCGCCCCGCCGCCTCGCGCCAGTGATCGGCGTTGCCGCTGAGCTGCTGGTTCAGCATCGCCCGCTTCATGAACAGGTGGCAGCTGTGCTCGTCGGTCAGGCCGATGCCGCCGTGGAGCTGGATCGCTTCCTCGACAGTGGAGAGATAGCATTCGTTGGCCAGCGCCTTGGTCACGCCGAGATCGGCGATGCTCGCATTCCCGTCGGCGGCGCGCTGCCACAGCAGGGCCTCGGCGGCGGAAATGCGGGTCTTGAGATCGGCGCAGCGGTGCTTGAGCGCCTGGAACATGGCGATCGGCCGGTCGAACTGCCGCCGCGTCTTGAGATATTCGACAGTCATGTCGAGGCAGGCATTGGCCCCGCCAAGCGAATCGGCGGCGATGGCGAGCTGGGCGACGGGCGAGATGCGGTCGTGCAGCACTTGCGCCGCCTCGCCCTCGGCCACCACCAGCGCTGGGTCGGGCCTGAAGCCGCTGAGTTCGAGATCGAACATGCGGCGGCTTTCGTCCCACAGCGGGCGCTCCACCACTGTCACGCCGGGCGCAGAGGTCGGGATCAGCACATAGCGGCCCGGAATCCCGGCGAGGACGTGTCCTGCCATGTCGGCCTCGAAGAAGCCCGAGAGCCGGCCGCTCAGCGTGCCGCCGCTGTCCTCCACCGAGCCCGGCAGCATGTTGAGCGGCACATAGTCGCCGCCGCAGATGCGCTCGACCCAGCCCTCGCGGTCCGCCAGGACCTCGGCGGCGGCAATGCCCTCGAGTCCGAGCAGCGCGGGCATCAGCGGCGCGGTCGAGACCACCTTGCCCAGTTCGAAGTGCACCGCCACCGCAGCATCGCGGCCCAGCCCGAGCCCGCCTTGCGCCTCCGGCAGCGCGATCATCAGCCAGCCCAGTTCGGCGGCGAGCTTCCAGGCCTCGTCGCGCGGCGGCCTAAGCCTGTCGGCGGGGAAAGCCTTCTGCGCGCTGTCGCGCAGTTCCTGAAGCAGCTCGTCGCTCATGGTCTCCCCTCCCCTTCAGGGGAGGGGCCGGGGGTGGGGTTTGTCCGGCAAACGCCGCGCCAACCGGCAGACCCCGCCCCAACCCCTCCCCTGAAGGGGAGGGGCTTTCTGGACTTGCACTCCGGTTTCATGCCGCCCAACCCTTGGGCTCGCGCTGCATGTCGAGCATGCGCTCGGCGATGATATTGCGCTGCACTTCCTCGCTGCCCGCCGCGATGGTCCAGGCGTAGCTGTTCATGAAATCGGCCATCCAGTTGCCGGTGTTGAGATCGCCATAGGTGATCGGCCCGCGCAACTGCTCGTCCATGCCGCCGAGCCGCAGCCCCAGCAGCGAATATTCGCGCAGCACCCGGCTATAGGTGTTCTTGACGATCGAGGCGTCGCCGACGCGCTCGATGCCGTTCATCTTGTTGAGCAGGAACCGGTCGGCGATGGCGCATGCCGAATCGCAGCGGACCACCAGTTGGCCGAAATCGCGGAGCAGGCCGCGATCCTCCTCGCGCCCGGACTTACGGATAAGGTCGGCAATGCGGTGCAGCGCGCGGCGCATGCGATAGGTCAGTTCCATCAGCGTCAGCCCGCGCTCGGCCGATAGCGTTGCGGCGGTCACCGCCCAGCCGCCGTTTTCCTCGCCAATGCGCTGGGCGACCGGCACTTCGACATCGTCGAGGAATATCTCGCAATATTCCTGGTCGCCCTGGATCTGGTTGATCGGCCTGATGGTGACGCCCTTGGCCTTCATGTCCATCAGCAGATAGGTGATCCCGGCCTGCTTGGGGCCTTCGGATGAAGTGCGCACCAGCAGCATGCACATGTCGGCATATTGCGCCATGGTCGACCAGATCTTCTGGCCGTTGACGACATAGACATCGCCCCCAGGACGCGAGACCAGTTCTGCCTTGCACTTGAGCGAGGCGAGGTCCGACCCGGCGCCGGGCTCGGAAAAGCCCTGGCACCAGAACTCACCCTCGAGGATGGCGGGGAGGTAACGGGCTTTCTGTTCGTCGCTGCCGCATTCCATGATCGTGGCGGCGGCGTGATAGGTGCTGACGAAGGACAGCAGCAGGCGCGGGCAATCGGCCTTGGCCAGTTCCTCGTAGAACACTTTCTGTTCGGCCAGAGAGCTGGCCGCCGCCGGGCCATTCTTTCGGCCAGTGCGGAATCGCCCAGCCGCCTTCGACCAGCTTGCGAAACCAGGCGCGCTGGGCCTCGGCGAATTCGGCGTGGGACATGCCCTGATAGGCCTCGCGCCAGCCCTTGGGGGCGTTCGCGGCGAGCCATGTGCGAACTTCGGCGCGGAGGGATTGGAGATGGGAGTCGTCGCTCATGGCATCTTCATGCACGGAGGGCCGCGACTCGTCTAGATGGCTAAACCGCCACCTCGATCGTATCGCCAACCACCCGCACTTCGAACGTGTCGATCGGCATCACCGCCGGCGGGTTCATCGCTGCCCCCGTCTCCAGATCGAAGCGCGCGCCGTGGACCGGGCAGGAAATCCAGCCGTTTTTCATCCGCCCGCAATCGAGCTTTTCATAGGCGTGGCTGCACAGGTTGCGCACGGCGAACAGCTTGTCGCGGCTGTTGCAGACGATCACTTCGGCGCCGTTCAGCTCGACCAGTTTCTTGGTTCCGGGGGGCACTTCGTCGAGTTTCGCTGCCGCGATGAATGTCTTGTCGCTCATGGCTTGGGTCCGTCCTCGGATTTTTGCGCGCCATGCCGATTGCCGGGCGCAATTGCAATCCGCCCTTGCAGCCAAACGCGGGCCGACGCAAATTGCCTTGCGCTGGCAGTCCAAAGGCTTGCGTCTGCTGCGGTTGTGGCGGAAGCAGGCAGCGGCGATAGAACGCCGGTCGCCGGACGGCGAGATAGGGCGGGGAGAGGTTCGTGGAGCAGAACGAGACTTACGATGTCGTGGTGGTGGGCTCGGGCGCGGCCGGGGCGATGGCGGCGCTGCGCAGCGCGGACCTCGGCATGAAGGTGCTGATCGTCGAGAAGGCGCAAAAGTTCGGCGGCACTTCGGCGGTGTCGGGCGGGGTGATGTGGCTGCCCAACCACCGGCTCGACGGCGACAAGGGGGACAGCCGCGAGAGTTCGCTGGAGTATCTCGATGCGATCATCACCAAGCCGGTCAATCGCAAGCGGCTGGAAACCTTCGTCGATACCGCTTCCGAGATGGTGCACTACCTCACCGGAACCGGTGTCGAGATCGTCGTCGCCGCCTGGCCGGACTACGAAGCGCTGAAGCCCGGCGCGCGCACCGACCGCGCGGTGATCGCGCCGATCTTCGACGGGCGCGAGCTGGGCGATAACCGCTACGATCTGATGCGCGAGCAGTTCAACCGCTTCAAGCTGTTCGGCCGCTATTCGCTCGATCTGTCCGAGATGTTCCCGCTGATGATGCAGCAGAAGGGCTGGCGCGGGGTCGCGGCCAAGGTCATCGCCCGCTATTGGGCGGACCGGGGCACGCGCGGGATTTCGCAGCCGCGACCGCCGCTTTGTCCAGGGTGCGGCCTTGATGGGCCGGGTCTACCAGCAGGTGTTCAAGCGCGGGGTCGAGCTGCGGCTCGAGACGCAGATGGAAAACCTTGTCACCGACCAGGGCGGGCGGGTCAGCGGCGTGGAAGTCAGCCGGTTCGGCCGCAAATATGCGATCAATGCGCGCCACGGCGTGGTGCTGGCGGCAGGCGGTTTCGAATGGAACCAGGAGCTGCGCGACCGCTTCTTTCCGTTTCCGGGCCTCACCCGCCACTCGTCCTCGCCCGAAGACGCCAATCGCGGCGAGGGGCTGATCGCGGCGGAAAAGATCGGCGCGGCGACCGAGCATACCGAGGAAGCCTGGTTCATCCCGACCATGACCCTGCCGATGCCCGGCTCGTCGAACTTCCACGAAATCCACCAGGCCGCCTTCGATGTCGGGCGGCCATGGTCGGTCTGCGTCAACCGCAACGGCGTGCGCTTCGTCGACGAGGCCTGCGGCTACGACCAGTTCGGCCAGGGCATGATCCGCGACCACGCGGCGACCGGCGCCAACCTGCCGTGCTGGCACATCTTCGACACCAAGTTCCGCCGCAAGTTCAGCTCGGGCGGGCTGATGCCGCTCGCCCACACCCCTGAGCGGAAAGTGCCCAAGGACTGGTGGGATCACTATGTCTTCCGCGCCGACACGCTCAAGGAACTGGCGCGGAAGATCGATGTTCCGGTCCAGGCGCTGCTCGATACGGTCGCCAAGAACAACGAATACGCCAAGACCGGGATCGATCCCGAATTCGGCAAGGGGATGAACATCTACGACCAGTTCTTCGGCGATCCGACAGTGACGCCCAACCCCAATATCGGCCCGATCGACACCGCGCCCTATTACGCCGTTCCGATCAACGCCGGCGATCTCGGCACCAAGGGCGGCCTGCAGCTGCGACGAGCGCAGCCGGGTGCTCGACGGCGCGGGCAATCCGATTGCCGGGCTTTATGCTGCGGGCAACCAGGCCGGAACGCCGTTCGGCAATGTCTATCCCGGCGCCGGGGCGACGATCGGCCCGGCGATGACATTCGGCTATATCGCGGCGAACGACATTGCCGAGAGGTCGGGGAATCAGCGGGGGTAGGTGTCCGGGGCGTTTGCCCCCTTAAACCTTCCGTCCTGGGCTTGTCGAAGGACTGTTCTGTTCTTCTCCCGCAGCCAAGGGGAAAAGCAGCCCTTCGACAGGCTCAGGGCAGTCGGGATTTGGCGGCGAGTTGGTAGGGAGTATTCTGGCATGCAAAACAAGGTCGCAATCGTAACCGGGGCCGCTGGCGGCATCGGCGAAGCTATCGTCCGCAAGCTGGGCGAAAAGGGCGTCAAGGTCGTCGGCACCGGGCGCACCGAGGCGAAGCTCAAGGCGCTCAAGGATGCGCTCGGCCCCTCCATGCAATTCGATTACATCGCCGCCGATGTGACGGCGGACGATGCGCCCAAGGCCATCGTCGATAAGGCCATTGCCAGCTTCGGGCGGCTGGATATCGTGGTCAACAACGCCGGCTCGTTCAACTTCGGCCCGGTGCACGAGACCACCGACGCCATGCTCGACGAGGTGCTGGCGATCTCCGCCCGCGCGCCCTTTCGCCTCAGCCGCGAGGCGCTGGCGCACCTCGGGCCGGGCTCCTCGATCGTCTTCATCGGCTCGACCTGGGGGATTTACGGCACGCCGGGGGGCGGGGCCTACAGTTTCGTCAAGGCCGGGCAGATCGGCCTCGTGCAGACCATGGCGGCGGAATACGGGGCGCGGGGCGTGCGCTCCAACTATATCGCCCCGACCGTGGTGCGCACCGAGATGACCGACGCCTATTGGGAACTCGATTTCTTCGCCCGCACCAATTTCGAGCTGACCCCGTCGGACCGGCAATGCACCGTGGCGGACGTCGCCAATGCCGTCGCCTTCCTCTGCTCGGACGAGGCGGGGATGATCAACGGGCAGACGATTGCGGTCGATGGCGGGATTTCGACGACCCGCTATGTCGCGCCAGAGGCGGTGTTCGCCGAGCGCAAATAGGGCATGAAAAAGCCCGGACCTTGCGGCCCGGGCTTGTTCTTGCAGACTGACCGGTAAGGATCAGGCGCTGTAATACATGTCGAATTCGACCGGCGACGGGGTGGTTTCCCAGCGCATCACCTCTTCCCAGCGCAGCTCCATATAGGCTTCGATCTGGTCCTTGTCGAACACGCCGCCCTGCAGCAGGAAGTCGTTGTCTGCGGCCAGCGATTCCAGCGCCTCGCGCAAGCTGCCGCACACCGTCGGCACCTGCGCCAGTTCGGCCGGCGGCAGGTCGTAGAGGTTCTTGTCCATCGCCTCGCCGGGGTGGATCTTGTTCTTGATCCCGTCGAGCCCGGCCATCAGCAGCGCGGCGTAGCACAGATAGGGGTTGGCCATCGCGTCGGGGAAACGGATTTCCACGCGCTTGGCCTTCTCGCCGGCGCCATAGGGGATGCGGCAGGAAGCCGAGCGGTTGCGCGCCGAATAGGCGAGCAGCACCGGCGCCTCATAGCCCGGCACCAGCCGCTTGTAGCTGTTGGTGGTCGGGTTGGTGAAGGCGTTGACCGCCTTGGCGTGCTTGATCACGCCGCCGATGAAATAGAGGCACATGTCGCTGAGGCCGGCGTAGCCGTTACCGGCGAACAGCGGCTTGCCGCCATCCCAGATCGAGAAGTGGGTGTGCATGCCCGAGCCGTTGTCGGTCTTGATCGGCTTGGGCATGAAGGTCGCGGTCTTGCCGTAGGCCTGGGCGACCTGGTGGACGACATATTTGTAGACCTGCATGCGGTCCGCCGTCTGCGTCAGTGTGCCGTAGGTCAGGCCAAGTTCGTGCTGGGCCGAGGCGACTTCGTGGTGGTGCTTGTCGCAGGGCAGGCCCATCTCGATCATGGTCGAGACCATTTCGCCGCGGATATCGACGCAGCTGTCGACCGGGGCCACCGGGAAGTAGCCGCCCTTGGCGCGCGGACGGTGGGCAAGGTTGCCGCCATCGTATTCGCGGTTGGAATTGGTCGGCAGCTCGATGTCGTCGATCTTGAAGCCGTTGCCGTCGTAGCCGTCGTAGAAGCGGACGTCGTCGAAGATGAAGAATTCGGCTTCGGGGCCGACATAGACGGTGTCGCCAATCCCGGAAGATTTGACGAAGGCCTCGGCGCGCTTGGCGGTCGAACGCGGATCGCGCGAATAGAGTTCGCCGGAGACTTCCAGAATGTCGCAGCAGATGATCATCATCGGCGTCGCGCTGAACGGATCGATATAGACCGCGTCGAGATCGGGCTTGAGGATCATGTCGCTCTCGTTGATCGCCTTCCAGCCGGCGATCGAGCTGCCGTCGAACATCAGGCCGTCTTCGAACTCATCCTCGCCGAGCAGGGCGGCGACCATGGTCAGGTGCTGCCACTTGCCCTTGGGGTCGGTGAAGCGCAGATCGACCCATTCGATTTCCTCGTCCTTGATGCGCTTGAGGATGTCTTTTGCCTTAGCCATGATCTTTCCTTTGTTGAGGCCGGCTGGGCCGGCGTTGTTCGATCAGAAGTGAATTATGTCGAGACCGAGATTTTCGTCGCCAAGCCAGCGCGGCGTCGGCCGCTTTGCGCCGGTCTCGTCCATGACGAACTGAAGCTCGAGTTGAGCCCGCGCGAAGACGAGAAGCAAAACCTCGACCCCATCGCAGCCGACCGCGCTGCCCCACCTGACTTCGCCATCCGGAAAATGCAGGGCATAGCTGCAGTTCCAGGTCGGGTTGTCGGGGTCGTCGTCGAAATCGGGATGAGCTTGCGCGAACGGTTTGTAGACGCGCAGAAGGACCTGTCCGTCGTCTCGGTCGAAAATTCTGGAGGCAACGATCTCCGCATCAGATTGCATCGTCATCCCGCTCGCCGGTGCGGATGCGCAGGGCGCTTTCGATCGGGATGACGAAAATCTTGCCGTCGCCGATCCGGCCGGTCTGCGCGGCATTGGCGATCGCTTCCACCGTGCGCTCCGCCAGGCTGTCGGGCACGACCACCTCGAGCTTCACCTTGGGCAGGAAATCGACGACATATTCGGCGCCGCGATAGAGTTCGGTGTGGCCCTTCTGCCGGCCGAAGCCTTTGGCCTCGGTGACGGTGATGCCGGATACGCCGACTTCGTGGAGGGCTTCCTTCACTTCGTCGAGCTTGAACGGCTTGATGATCGCTTCGATCTTCTTCACGGCTTTTCGAACCCCCGCACTTGAAGCCGACCCCGCGGGTTGCGCGACCGGGCCTCCAGATGCCTCATCCCCGATATCCAAGAATCGTGCCAGAGGCGGAAGCGCTGCGTTAGGCGAAGGCGGCGGCGCGGAAAAGAGCCGAAATGCAGGATTCGGACCCGGCAACTGCCCAGATTGCAGTTTTATTCGCGGGACTTGCCGGTCCGCGTGACTAGATTTCAGACAACCCCTGCCCAATTTTTGGGCATCACAGGCGGAGCCCGCTGGTTTCCTCCAGACCGGCCATCAGATTGAGGTTCTGCACCGCCGCCCCGCTCGCCCCCTTGCCGAGGTTGTCGAGCACCGCGATGAGCCGCGCCTGGGTGCCGTCGCGCGACCCGAAGACATGCAGGTCGAGCCGATCGGACGGCGCCATCGAGCGGCGCAGCAGGAGCTCGTCCGGCGCCTCGTGCCTCACCGAGACGACCGGGCTGCCGGCGTAGAAATCCTCCAGCCATTCGCGCAACCCATCGACCGGCGCCGCCCGCTGCATCTGGCCGAGGTGGAGCGGAACTTCGACGATCATGCCGCGATGCGCCGGAATGACGGCGGGAGCGAACAGCGGCGGGTGGGCGAGGCCGCACCGCGCCTGCATCTCGGGAACATGCTTGTGGCCCAGACCCAGCGCATAATCGCGGTAGGCGATGTCGCCATCTTCCTCGAACCGCCCGATCAGCGCCTTGCCGCCGCCCGAATAGCCCGACACCGCGTGGCAGGAGTATGGCCAGTCGGGCGGGAGCAGCCCCTTGCGGATCAGCGGCGCGAGCAGGGCGATGAAGCCGGTCGAATAGCAACCGGGATTGCTGACTCTGGTGGCCGCAGCCACGTCGTCGCGGCCTTCCACTTCCGGAAAGCCGAAGACCCAGCCGTCGGCGACGCGGTGCGCGGATGAGGCGTCGATGATCCTGACCTTGCTCGCTTCCGCCAGCGCCACCGCCTCGCGCGCGGCGTCGTCGGGCAGGCAGAGGATGGCGAAATCGGCGGCATGATAGGCATCGCGCCGGGCATTCGCGTCCTTGCGCTGGGCTTCGGTGAGGAGCAGCAGTTCGAATTCGGCGCGGCTTTCCAGCCGCTCGACAATTTCCAGCCCGGTGGTGCCGGCGGCCCCGTCGATGAACACGCGGGCGCTCATGCGGCGTCCTCCAGCAGGCTCAGCGCGACATAGCCGACCGGGCCGCTCTCGCCGCCGGCCTGGCCCCAGGCAAAGTCGCCGGCAATATCGAGCACGGCGAAGCTGGAGGCGGCGGCGAGTTGCTCGATCGTGTCGGCGTCATGCCGGGAGGCGGCGAGCAGCGGCGCGCCTGCCGCCGCCACAAGCCGATGCTGCGGCACCGCGTAATGCGGCACGAAATAGCGACCGGCGAGGCGGATGTCGGCGAGATCGCCCCGCACCGGCGTGTGCCGGGGGTCGGCGATCCGCATGGGACCGCCGAGGGAAAAGCTCTTGCCGTCGAGATTCGCGGGGTCTTTCAACTTGCTGCCTGTCAATGGACTGTGCGGCGGGCGTATACCCGCCAGCGCCGGATAGGCAAGCGCTCCGCCCTGCTATGCCGCCGCCGCGCGTTCCTTTTCGGGATCGAACGGCTCGTCGCCGAGCACGGTGGTGCGGTGGAGCAGGCGGCGGCTGTCCTCGGCATAGGGCTGGGCCTTGTGCATGGTGCCGGTGTTGTCCCACATGACGATGTCGCCGAGCTGCCATTTGTGGCGATAGACGAATTGCGGCTGGGTTGCCCAAGCCATCATCCGCCCAAGCAGCGCCTGTCCCTCGGCCCGTCCCATGCCCTCGATCTCGTCGCCCGAGGTGCTGGTGATCAGCGATTTGCGCCCGTTGCAGTGCCGCCAGACCAGCGGATGCCGCTTGGGTTCATGGGCGGCGAATGCGGCGATCTGTTCTTCGCTGAGATTGGGCACATGGCGGAACGAGGCGGTGACCCGGTGGATGACATAGAGCCGCTCGATCAGCGCCTTGTCCGCCTCGGGCAGCGCTTCATAGGCGGCATAGGTGTTGGCGAATTCGGTATCGCCGCCCTCGGACGGCAGGCGCTTGGCGTTGAGCATGCTGACGAACGGCGGCACGTCGCTGTCGGTGCGGTCGATGTGCCAGAAGAAATTGCCCGGGGTGTAGAAATAGAGATTTGGGCTTTCGACCGGGTCGTAGGTCACCTTGTAGACCTCGCCCGATTTGTCGCTGAGCAGGGGCCCGAGCGTATCGGTGAAGGCAAGCTGCTGGGCATCGTCCATGGGACATCCGCGCAACACCAATACGCCGCGCGCCTGCACCAGCTCGCAAATCTCGGCCGAAGCCGCGCCGCTGACCAGCGTCTCCGCATCGGTTTCGATCAGTGTGCCGATCAGCGGAGTCAGGTTGGTTGTTTTGAGCGCCATGTCCGCCTCCTCAATCCTTTTTCTTCCGCCCAGCATAGCTCAAACGCCACTCGGGGGGAAACTGGGCATCGTTAGCCTTCACCGCCTTGGTCAGCCCTTGCTCGAACATCTCCTCGTCGACCCCGAGCTGTCCCTCGTCCTTCACCGCAGGCAGCATCGATTCGAGCCAGCCCGAGAGGATCGAGCCCATATATTCGCCCTGATGCTGCTTGAAGACCTCGAAGAAGGTCTTCTGCATGACGACGGTATCGGTCGGCCGGTTGCGGGCGCAGGCGAGGGCGTATTTCATCGTTTCGGCTTCGAGCTTGTCGCGCGGCACCACGCTGTTGACGAAATGCAGCGCCTTCATCTCGGCGGCGGTGAAGGGCCTGCCGGTGAAAACCATCTCCATGAACGGGCGCAGTCCCATCGTCAGCGCCCATTGCCACATCCGCGCCGCCCAGCCGGCGTAGCGGAAGGCGGCATGGCCGAAGAGGGCTTCTTCCGAGGCGACGACCAGATCGGCATCGCCGGCCAGGTAGAATTGCCAGCCGTAGCAATAGCCCTTCACCTCGACGATGCTGATCTTCTTGAAGTCCTGCAGATCGCGCATGCCCTCGCCGGCGCGCGCATAAAGCTGGGTCACCGCGCCGAGGTGGCGGTAGGAATCCTTGGGCGGATATTTGACGTTCTCATCCTCGCCGATGCGGAAGTCGTGCAGCCAGGAGACGTCCTTGTCCGAAAACAGGTCGGCCATCTCGGGCAGATCGTCGCCGGTGCCGAAGTGATCGCCTGCGCCCCTGATCACCAGCACCTTGACGTCGTCATCGACATTGGCGCGGTGGACCAACTCGGCGAAGCGGTGGCGCGCCGCAATGGTGATGGCGTTGTGCTTGTCGGGGCGGTCGATCGTGATCGTGGCGATTTTGGTCGCCGGGTCCTTGGCATAGCGGACGAGATGTTC
Organism: uncultured Alphaproteobacteria bacterium; assembly: GCA_963779195.1. Classification (GTDB taxonomy): domain Bacteria; phylum Pseudomonadota; class Alphaproteobacteria; order Sphingomonadales; family Sphingomonadaceae; genus Novosphingobium. The sequence continues at coordinate 515,360 of CAVZWZ010000002.1, read as the reverse complement.
GGGGGAGGGGCGTTGGGCTGTGTCCGGCATGCGATTTCCTGTTCCCGTAACTCTGCGGAGATATTAAGCATGGCTAGTATCGGCAAGCGAAAGATGGGCTGCATGGCAGGCGACCGGGTTCTGAATCTCGAAGGTGTCCACAATTTCCGCGATTTCGGCGGCTACGCGGTCGCGGGCGGCGGGCGGTTGAAGCGCGGGGTGCTGTGGCGCTCGGGCCAGCATCATGGCGCCACCGATGCCGATCTCGCGCGCATCGCCGCGTTGAAGCTGGCCGATATCTTCGACCTGCGCTCGTCGAAAGAGCGCGATCTGCATCCCTGCCGCCGCCCGCCAGGATTCGCGGGCACCGTGCACACCGGCGATGATCCCGCCCACATCGCCGCCCCGCATGTCGCCGCAGCGGCGGCGACCACCCGCCAGCGCGACGCCGCCTCGACCCGCGAGGGCATGCGCCGCAATTACGGCATGATCGCCTTCCGCCCCGAACTGATCGCGATGACGCGGCGCTATCTCGCCGTGCTGGCCGAGGGCCGGGGGCCGAGCCTGATCAATTGCATGGCCGGCAAGGACCGCACCGGGATTGCCGTGGCGATGGCGCAGCTGGCGGCGGGGGTGCACCGCGACGACGTGGTCTCCGACTATGTGCTGACCAATTCGGCGGGCGACGTCGAAGCCCGAATCGCGGCGGGCGCGGAGACGATTCGGGCGTTTTCCCGGCAGATGGACCCTGAGATCCTGCGAGTGATCATGGGGGTGGAGCCCGAGTATCTGGAGTCCGCCTTCGCCACGGTTAGCGAGAAGCACGGCTCGGTGGATGGCTATCTGCGCGAGGTGCTGGGGGTGGACGAGGCCCTGCGCGCGCGGCTGCGGGAGAGTTTGGTCGAGGGGTAAGGAGGAAAGAGTTTTCGCACACGAAGACACAAAGACACGAAGAGGATAGGACTTGCGGCGAAGCCGCACTGCCAATTGAGGTTCGCCTATTCCGCTAGGGTTTCATGATTTGAGAGCCTGCTGCTCTGCGCAACATCTTCGTGTCTTTGTGGCTTCGTGTGAAATCATATTTATTCTTCAATGCGTTACAAAAACCCCCGCAACTCCCCGACAAACCGCTCGAACTGATCGTGATGCAGCCAGTGCGCCGCGTTCTCGTATTCCACCACCCGCGCCGTGTTGAAATGCGCCAGCCGCCCGTCGCGCTCCGGGTTGGAAGCCCAGCTGTCGGCGCCATAGAGCAGCAGCATCGGGCAAGTAATCGCCTGCCACAGCTTCTCCTGATCCTCATAGGGAATGTCGCCGACCGCCCAGACGTTGAGGTAGTTGTCGAACTTCCAGCTATAGGTGCCGTCCTCGTTGCGGATCGCGCCGTGGACGGTGAGATGGCGGGCCTGCTCGTCGCTGAGGAAGCCGTTCTCCTCCTTCATCCGGGCGAAGGCTGCCTCGAGCGAGGGATAGCGCCGCGCCAGCCGGCCCGAGGCCTTGCGCTTGTCGGCGATCCATTCGCGCAGGCGGACGGCGGTTCCCTTGGTCTCGATTTCCTCTCGGATTTGCGGCGAGGGCCCCAGCCCCTCGATATTGACCAGCTTGCGCACCGCGTCCGGGTAGAGCCCGGTGAAGCGCGTGGCGATATTGCCGCCGAGCGAATGGGCGACGATGCTCACCTGTTCGTGCCCCAGCGTGTGCACCAGCTGGGCGAAATCGTAGACGAAGGCGTCCATCGTATAGTGCCCGTCCGACGACCAGGCGCTGTCGCCGTGGCCGCGCAGATCGGGGGCGATGACGTGCCAGTCGTGGCGCAATTCCTGCGCCACCCAGTCCCAGCTGCGGCAGTGATCGCGCCCGCCGTGCTGCAGGATCAGCACCGGCGCATCCGGGTTGCCCCAGTCGACGTAATGCAGCCGCTGGCGCTGCGAGATGAAGCTTTGCGAGGTCGGTCCGGCGAGTGTCATGGCGTCAAGGATTGGCCTTCTCGCGTTGCCGCGTCAATCCGCAGCAAGCAGGACTTGGCCATAACCAAGGACTTCGCGCTGGCAATGTGCGAACTCCCTGCCTATCGCGCCCGCCGGAGGCTTTCATGACGACTCACACTACCCGCATGCTCATCATCGGTTCCGGCCCGGCCGGGCTATCGGCGGCAATCTATGGCGCGCGCGCCGGGATGCAGCCGATCGTCGTGCAAGGCCTGCAACCCGGCGGGCAGCTGACCATCACCACCGATGTCGAGAATTATCCCGGTTTCCGCGACGTCATCCAGGGCCCCTGGCTGATGCAGGAGATGCAGGCCCAGGCCGAACATGTCGGCACGCGGATGCTGTGGGACACGATTACCTCGGTCGATCTCTCGGGGCCTCCATTCCGCGCAGTAGGCGACAGCGGCGATGTCTATGAGGGCGAATCGCTGGTCATCGCCACCGGCGCCCAGGCCAAATGGCTCGGCGTGCCGGGCGAGCAGGAATTGGGCGGCAAGGGCGTCTCCGCCTGCGCCACCTGCGACGGCTTTTTCTTTCGCGGCAAGAAGGTGGTGGTGATCGGCGGCGGCAATACTGCGGTGGAAGAGGCGCTCTACCTCACCAACCATTCGCCCGACGTCACCCTGATCCACCGCCGCGATTCGCTGCGCGCCGAGAAGATCCTGCAGGACCGGCTGTTCGCCAATCCCAAGATCACGGTGATCTGGAACAAGAAGGTCGATGGCTTCCTTGGCGATCCGCTGGCGGGCGGGCTGACCGGGGTGGCGCTGACCGACACAGTGACCGGCGAGAAGAGCGAAGTCAGCACCGACGGCGGCTTCGTCGCCATCGGCCACGCACCCTCGACCGAGTTGTTCAAGGACAAGCTGGAAATGGACGCGAACGGCTATCTGCTGGTCGAGCCCGGCACGCCCAAGACCGCGATCCCGGGGGTGTTCGCCTGCGGCGATGTGATGGATCACGTCTACCGCCAGGCGGTGACGGCGGCGGGCACCGGCTGCATGGCGGCGCTGGATGCCGAGCGGTTTCTGGCCGAGCGCGAGTTTGCCGCGAAGCAGGCGGAGGCTGTGGGGTAGGGAACCCTCCAAGGCAGGCAATTGACATGAATGTAGCTATAAGCTACATTCATGTCGTGAAGGAAGTCACCTACACCCGGGCAGCGATCAAAGTCCTTCGCCGGATGCCCGCGAATGTTGCGGCCCGGATCGAGGCAAAAGTAAGCGAATACGCCGTTAATCCCGCCGCGCTCGCCAACAATGTCACGGCGCTGGTGGGCCGCGAAGGCGTGCGGCTACGGGTGGGCGACTGGCGCATAATTATGAACGATGGTGTGGTGCTGGCGGTTCTCGAGATCGGCCCACGCGGCGGCATCTACGATTGAAGGAGGCACAGATGGGCGAAATGATCACCATCCCGCTCGATGAATACAAGCGGATGCAGGCTGCGGTTGATGACCTTGCCGACCTGCGGGCCTATGACCGCTCCATGGCCGATATCGCCGCAGGCCGCGACGAGCATATCCCCGCCGAATTTGTCCGCCGCATCATTGCCGGGGAAAGCCAGCTGCGCGTCTGGCGCGACTATCGCGGTCTGACCCAGTCCGGCCTCGCCCGTGCGTCCGGCGTCAACCGGGTGCAGATCGCCGATATCGAGGCGGGGCACAAAAGCGGCTCGGTGGATACGGTGCGGAAGCTGGCGGAAGCGCTGGGGTTGGCTGTGGACGATCTGGTTTAGGGGGCGTTGCGCGTGGTAACGTAGCTTTGCCATTGGCTCTTGTGCATCCGCTGATATATCATCCGGCTATGGGATTTTTACGGCGCCACAGAACGCTAATTAGCCTTTCAATCGGATTGGCCGTAATGTTGGGCTCTTCTTATTTGACCAATGTAGTTCTGGGTCCGGTTACCTGTGTGGACGGCTGGGCGTCCTCCAGCATAGGTAGCCAAGGTGCATGTTCGTGGCATGATGGGGTTGATAATAATAGGTTGGCTCTATTTTTTAATTTTGCAATCATTTCAATTATATTGGGAGTTTATATTTATAAATTATTGGGGCGTGTTCCAAAATATCCGGACATTATTCCTGCACCAGAACTGCAATGTCCCAAATGTCGAGGGCCAATGAACTACATTGGAAACGACAAAAGCTTCGCGATTTGCCAGAAGCAGCCTAAATGCAGCGGACAACTCTCATTATTCTACCCGCGCAACTGACAAAGGGCGCGGTCAGGCCGTCGTAATAGGCATCGCTCGCCGCCTCGCCATGCACCGCCGTGCCATAGGCGAGGATGTCGAACAGATCGGCGTCGGCGGCGACGCTGAGTTCAAGCCGCTTCACGGGCCTTGCGGAAGTCCGCGCGAATCTGCGCAGGCGTGCGCTTGCTGACGCCGGAGGCGAGGCCCTTGGCCAACTCGCGCTTCAGCAGTTCGGCATTGGCCAAGTCGTCCGTCAGCGGTTGCTTGGGCTTTTTCATGCGAGCGATCCTAGGCTTCGATGCCGAAAAGTCAAAATCGCCGGTTCCCGTCTGAAGTTGCTGGTCGCACCGCGCCGCCCTACCCCCGCAGCACCCCCAGCACCTGCTCCGCCAGCCATGCGCGCGCCTCGGCCTCGACGAAGCTGTGGGTCGCGCCCGGGCAGACGCGCAGCCGCGCATCGCCCTTCCGCCACGCCGCCTGGAAGGCTTGTGCCGTTCGGTCGCGTCCGGCCAGCAGGAAAACTGCCGGCCCGGCGAACCCAGCGATCCCTGCCGCCATGTCCACCGCCAGGCCGCGCTCGGCGGCGGGGCGGGGGCGAGGGCGCTTTTGAGGCTGGCGATCAGCTTGCCCGGCGAGACTTGCCCGGTCAGCAGGCGCTTGAGCGCCTCGGGGCTGGCGAGGCGGCGTTTGTAATGGTCGCGGATCGCCCCGGGCGGCGGGGCGGCGTCCGCTTGTTCGATGGTCCAGGGGTTGGACAGGATCAGACCGTCCAGCCCCGCCCCTTTCGCCAGCATCAGCGCGCTGGCGGCGTCGCAATTGCCCATGGCGATGACGCGCGTCAGGTGTGGGCACTCGGCGCGGAAGGCAGCGAGCGCGGCGGCGATATCCGGCGCGCTGGAGCGGAACTCGGCGTTGGCGCCCTCGCTGTCGCCGCAGCCGCGCCGGTCGAAACGGAAGACGGGATAGCCCTCGGCGGCTATCTGTGCGGCGAACAGCGCCTGGCCGTTCCATGCGCCCGCGCGGGTCTCGTTGCCGCCGGTAACGATCAGCAGGCCATTAGCTGCGTCGCCTTCGTCGAGCGTGGCGGCCAGCGCGGAACCTTCGCAGGCGAAGAGGATATGCCGCCGGGTCATGCCTTGATCCCGATGGCTATGATTGCCGCGAGGGCATCGGCCTGATCGCGGTCCTCGCCGGGCTCGGCGCGCAGCCACAGCCCGCCGCCGCCGAGCATGTCCTGCTCGATCTCCGTCACGCCCGGCACCAGCGGTGGGACGAGCGATTGGAACTGGCGGATGAACTCCGCGCCCATCCGGTAGCCGGCAAGCTCGAGGCCGCGTTCCATCCCCTCGGCGGTGAGCCCTTCCTGGGTCTCGGTGACGCCCGCCTCGCGCGAGGCCAATATCCGTGCGCGCAGCAACTGGCGCAGGGCATTCGCCCCCTTGACCGGGGCATAGCGCCAGCCCGGCAGGCCTTCGGGCAGCAGCAGCGCGCCGCCCCTAATCCCCAGCACGTGGCTTGCGCGGAAATGCTTTGCCGCCGCCGCGATACCGGCATGCCAGCTTTCGGGTGTCTGGAACTCCAGCGGCTCGAGGCTCTCGTTGCAGCCCGGCAGATCGGGCAGGAAGCTGTCGACCCCGGCATTGTCCAGCCGCCGCATGACCTCGACGGTGAAGCGCCGCATGCGGTTGGCTTCCTCGAACAGCGCGGGGACGACCAGCAGCCGCCAGCGGCGCAGCTGGTCGAAGGTCAGCGCAAATTCCTGCGCGGCGCCGCCACCGGCAAGCGGGCAGGGCCAGCTCGCCGGAGTCATCTAACCGCTCCCGTCGCGCCTCGATTCGGCGAAGGCGAGCAATGCGCCATAGCTTTCCAGCAGTTCGCCATCGACATCGTCATCCTCGATGAGGATGTCGAGCCGGTCCTCCATTTCGGTGAGCAGCCCTGCAACCGCCATCGAATCGAGTTCGGGGAGATGGCCGAACAGGCCGGTTTCGGCGGTGAAGCCATCGGCCTGGCCGGGCTTGAGCCCGAGCACGTCGGTGAGGATCTTGCGGAGCAGATGGTCGGTCGAATGGGGCATTGCGATCCCATGGCCAGGGCGGAAGTGGGGCGCGCTCTAGCCATGCTTGCGCCTTCCGGCAAGGCGGCAGGCGAATTTGCGGGCGATTATCGGCCAGTTGCCGGGCCAGCCCGGGCGCAGCATCTCCAGCCGGTAGCGCGGGCGGGTCTGCTCCATCCAGTCGCGCTTGTAGCAATCGTTGCCGGTGCCGAAGTCGATCAGGGTCACGCCGTCGCGGTCGATGACATGCTCGAACAGGGCGGCGCTGAGTGTTGTGCCGGGCGACAGCGGCTTGGCTTCCTCGAGATGCGCCAGCTTGTGGATGAAGGCGGTGCCGCCCTCGACCGTCCAGAATTGCGCAGCGACCGGCTGGCCGTCGGCGCAGGCGATGCCGAGCCGGATGCGCCCCGCTGCGCCTTCCTCTTCGGCAAAGCGCCGCAGAAAGGCGGGGTTGCCCTCGCTGGGTTTCCAGCTTTTGGCATAGATCGATTCATAGACCAGCCAGCTCGCCGGGTTGAAGTGAGTCTCGATTGCAACGGTGACCTTGCTCGCCTTGCGTTTGAGCGTGCTGCGCAGCTGACCGGGACGGGTGGCCAGATAATCCTCGTAGCTGCGCCCGGCGACATGCAGGATGTGGTTGGTGTCGCAGACCTCGCGAAACACCACCCAGCCAGCGCGGCGGAATGCTGCGGCCAGCGCCGTGGTTTCGCCATCCTCGTCAGGCAAGGGCGAAAGGACGATATGCGGCGCCTCGCCCTGCAGATCGATCGCCATGGCGGTCAGCAGGGCCGCCGTGTCGCCGGTCAATGGAAACGATCGGACGGACGCTGAAATTATACCAGTTACCAAGAGCTTCAAGCCGTCTTTTGACACGGTACATTGGCAACACGGCGCGCGCATTGCCTTCGCTTGCGACGGCGATCACCGGAAACATGCCGCATTCCGCAACCAGTCCCTGCCACCATTGCAGCCGGTCGAAAGGCACATGCGCCAGCGGCGCGCTGAGCAAAGCGGCCAGCGCCGCATCGCCTTGCACTTCTTTAAGATCATCGTGATAGTCGATGGCGATCAACCGAGTTTTTCCCTGCTTCCGGAGCCCTGTTCCAACGTGTCCGCAAACACCGCTTCCACGATCCGGCCACTCGACCATCTCGCGCTGCGCGGGGCAGACGATGCCCCGGCACTGGTGCTGCGCGGGGAGACACTTAGCTTCAAGGACTTAAGAACGCGTGTCTCCTGGCTGGCGGGCTGGCTGTGGGACCAGGTGCCGGACCATGGCGCCCGGGTGGCGAGTTGGGTGGCCAAGGGCGAACTCGCCTGCCTGATGCCGCTCGCGGCGGCGCGGGCCGGGCTGGTGCATGTGCCAATCAACCCGCTGCTCAAGCGCGCGCAGGTGGCGCATATCCTCGCCGACAGCGGCGCCGAGCCTGCTGATCGGCACGCCTGCGCGGCTGGACAGCCTTGAGCTGGGAGATGTGCTGAAGGGCTGCGGTATTGTCGCCGAAGCGGACGCGCTGCAAACCGCCGCCGCGCTCGACGCCGAACTGGCCCCGTCCGAGGCCGATCCGGAAGATCTGGCGGCGATTCTCTATACCAGCGGGTCTACCGGGCGGCCCAAGGGCGTGATGCTGAGCCATGCCAATATGTGGCTGGGGGCTGAGAGCGTCGCCAGTTACCTTGGGATCGAGCCCGCCGACCGGGTGCTGGCGGTGCTGCCGCTGTCGTTCGATTATGGCCAGAACCAGCTGCTCTCCACCTGGTATGCCGGGGGCAGCGCGGTGCCGCTCGACTATCTGACCCCGCGCGATGTGGTCAAGGCGATCGAGCGGCATGGCGTCACCACGCTGGCCGCAGTGCCGCCGCTGTGGGTGCAGCTGACCGAACTCGACTGGCCGGATGGGGCGTGCGGCTCGCTGAAGCGGCTGACCAACAGCGGCGGGGCGCTGACGCCGGACCTGGTGAAGCGGCTGCGCGCGCTGTTCCCGGCGGCGCGGCTGTTCGCCATGTACGGCCTGACCGAGGCCTTCCGTTCGACCTATCTCGATCCGGCGTTGATCGAAAGCCGTCCAACCTCGATGGGCAAGGCGATCCCGCATGCCGAAATCCTTATCGTCGATGCGCAGGGAAAGGTCACCGCCGACGGCGAGGAGGGCGAGCTGGTGCATTGCGGGCCGCTGGTGGCGCAAGGCTATTGGCAGGACGCGGAACGCACTGCCGAGCGTTTCAGGCCGGCACCTGCGGCGTCGCGGTATGGCGGCGCGGCGGTGTGGTCGGGCGACCGGGTAAAGCGCGATGCGGATGGGCTGCTGTATTTCGCCGGGCGGCGCGATGCGATGATCAAGAGCGCGGGCAACCGCATCAGCCCGCAGGAGATCGAGGAAGCGGCGCTGGCGACCGGGCTGGTCGCCGAGGCGGTGGCGCTGGGCGTGCCCGATGCGCGGCTGGGGCATGCGGTCCATCTGGTGGTCCGGGCGGCGCCAGGAACTTCCGATGCTATGGAAGAATTGCCGCGCAAACTTATGCAGGAACTACCGAATTTCATGCAGCCCAAGCACATTCACTGGCGCGAGGCGATGCCGATCGGGCCCAATGGCAAGATCGACCGGACCGGGCTGCAAATGGAGATCGCGGCATGAAGCCGCTCGGCCCGATCCCGCCCGGCTTTGCCAGCCGCGCAGGCGAGCTGCTTATCGGCGGGCAGACGGCCAGCGAATTGGCGAGACAAGCGGGCGATACGCCGCTGTTCGTCTATTCGGGCGCAATGATCCGGGCGAAAGTGGCCGGTTTGCGCGCCGCCATGCCGGAACGGCTTGCATTGCATTATGCCATAAAAGCAAATCCATACTTGCCAGTTCTAAAACTTATGTCTGAACTGGTCGATGGTTTCGACATCGCCTCCGGCGGCGAATTGGGCATCTTGCGCGAGGCAGGGATCGAAGGCGCGAAGATCAGCTTCGCCGGGCCGGGCAAGCGCGACGCCGAACTTGCCGCTGCGCTGTCCGCCGGGGTGACGATCAATGCCGAATCGGAGGCGGAAGTCACCCGCGCCCTGGCCCTTGCCGGGCGCGGCGGCATGCGCGCGCGCCTCGCCATAAGGGTAAATCCCGATTTCGATCTCAAGGGATCGGGCATGAAAATGGGCGGCGGGGCCAAGCCGTTCGGGGTCGATGCCGAGCGGGTGCCCGATCTGGCGCGGCGGATTCTTGCAAGTCCGGCGGAATGGCGCGGCTTCCACATCTTCGCCGGCAGCCAGGCGCTCGACGCCGAGGCAATCGCCGAGACCCAGGCGCAGACGCTCGACCTCGCCGCGCGGCTGGCGGCGGAAACCGGCGTAGCATTGCCGCATTGCAACCTGGGCGGCGGCTTCGGCATTCCCTATTTTCCCGGTGACGAGCCGGTCGATATCGCCTTGATCGGAGCGCGGCTGCAAGAGCGCTTCGCCCGGCTGCCGAAGCTGCTTGCCGATACAAGGTTCTGCATCGAGCTTGGCCGCTATCTAGTTGGCGAATCAGGGGTTTACCTGACCCGGATAATCGATCGCAAGGTGAGCCACGGCGAGGTGTTCCTGGTCACCGACGGCGGCCTGCACCACCAGCTCGCCGCCTCGGGCAACTTTGGCACGGTGGTGCGCCGCAACTATCCCGCGGCCATCGCCACCCGTTTCGGCGCACCGGTCGAGGAAGAAGCTTCGGTGGTGGGATGCCTGTGCACCCCGCTCGATATCGCTCGCCGAACAGGGGCGGATTTCCGCAGGCCGAGGCAGGCGATCTCGTCGCCATTTTCTGCGCCGGAGCCTATGGCGCCAGCGCCAGTCCGGCCAGCTTTCTCGGCCAGGGTCCGGCGCGGGAAATGCTGGTTTAACCAGACACTTCAACCATGTCTCTAAATGGGACTAGCCGAAGAAAACCCCACAATTTCCGCGATAGTCAGTCAAGGCTAACGCAATATTCACCCTTTTTGCCGATAGCGGGGGCTCAATTGCCAGCCTTCCGTCCGGGGTCGCACTTACCCGGAAGGCGGTTTGGCGCATTCGAGGACAATGGCCAATGCCCAGCAACCGTTTCTCCCGACTGCTTGCCGGCAGCGCTGTCGCCAGCCTTGCGCTTACCGGCTGCGCGGGCGGTTCGAGCGGTCCGCAACTGCCGCCGGCCTCGTTCGTGTCGATGCAGGAAGGGCCGGGCGAGGAATATGTCATCGGCCCGCTCGACGAGCTGACGGTGTTCGTCTGGCGCAATCCCGAGCTCGGCGCCAATGTGCAGGTGCGGCCCGACGGGCGCATCACCACGCCGCTGATCACCGACATGCCGGCGGTGGGCAAGACCCCGTCGATGCTGGCCGAGGACATCAAGCTCCAGCTCTCGCAATACATCCAGGATCCGCTGGTCTCGGTGATCGTCAACAAGTTCGCCGGGACTTTCAGCCAACAAGTCCGCGTCGTCGGCGCCACCGAGAAGCCGGCTTCGATCCCTTACCGCGCAAACATGACCCTGCTCGACGCAATGATCGCAGTCGGCGGACTGTCCGAGTTCGCCTCGGGCAACCGCGCCCGGCTGATCCGCTTCGACAAGGAAAGCGGCCGCCAGAAGGAATTCGCGCTGCGCCTGGGCGACTTGCTCAAGAAGGGCGACAGCAAGGCCAACGTCATGCTCGTTCCCGGCGACGTGATCATCATTCCGGAAAGCATGTTCTGATGATTCGCTTCACCTTCAGCGCGACAAGGCGACTGCCGCTATGAATTCGATCTACGAGGAAGTTCTGGCCGCCATCCACAGCGTGTGGAGCCGCCGCTGGCTGGCGCTCGCGGTGGCCTGGGGAGTCGCGCTGCTCGGCTGGCTGGTGGTGGCGATGGTGCCCAACACCTACGAATCGCGTGCGCGCATCTTCGTCCAGCTCGACGACGCGCTGGCCGAGCAGATCGGCATCGGCCTGGGCAATCGCAAGCGCGACATCGACCGGGTGCAGCAAACGCTGACCAGCGCGGTCAATCTGGAAAAAGTGATCCGTTCCACCAAGCTGGGCGAAGAGATCGCCTCGCCCAAGGAAATGGAAAACACCGTGCTGGGCCTGGCCAAGGCGATCAAGGTGGTCAGCCAGCAGGACAATCTGTTCGAGATCACCGCCCGGGCGAGCAGCGGTTCGCTTTCCGACGCCGAGAACGCCAAGCTGGCGCAGGACATCGTCCAGAAGATGATCGACATCTTCCGCGAGGAAAACATGGCCGGCGGCAAGGGCGAGATGACCGAAACGCTCGATTTCATGAACACCCAGCTCGCCGACCGCCAGAAGGAACTGGAAGCCGCCGAGCAGCGCCGCACCATGTTCGAGGCGCAGCATCCCGAAATGATCAACGGCGGCGCCGGGGCGATGCAACGGCTCGAGACCGCCCGTTCGGAGCTGCGCGGCATCGACGCGGATCTGGCGGCGGCGCAGAGCGCGCTGGCGGCGATCAACGGCCAGCTTGCCGGGACTCCGCAGAACCTGGCCGGTGCGGTCGCGCCGGTCAGCGGCGCGCGCGGAGCGCTTGGCCAGGTCAGCGCCGAACTCGCCGGCATGCGCGCGCGCGGGCTGACCGACAACCACCCCGATGTCATCGCGCTGAGGAACCAGGTCGCCATTCTGCGGGCGCAGGCGCAGGCCGAAGGCACCTCCGCAGCCGCCGGCGTGCCGAACCCGGCCTATTCGTCGCTGGTTTCGATCAAGGCCGAGCGCCAGGCCAATGTCCAGGGCCTGCTGTCGCGGCGGGCCTCGATCCAGACCGAGGTCGCCTCGCTGACCTCCAGCCAGATCGCCAACCCCGAAGTCGCCGCCGAAGCGCAGCGGATCTCGCGCGATTACGACGTGCTCAAACAGCAATACGACAAGCTGCTGCAGGACCGCGAACAGCTGCGGCTGCGCGGGCAGGTGGAGAACGAGCGCAATTCGGTCAAGTTCCAGGTGGTCGATCCGCCGACGACGCCGCGCGGGCCCGATGCGCCCAACCGGCCGCTGCTGCTGCTGGGCGTGCTGATCGTGGCGCTGGGCGCGGGCGCCGGCACCGCCTTTGCCATGGGCCAGCTGCGCTCGACCTTCTCGACCACCGCCAAGCTCGAGCGGTCGCTGGGCCTGCCGGTGCTCGGCTCGATCTCGGAGACGCTGACCGAAGCGGGCCGCGCGGCGCGCAGGCGCAAGCAGCGGTTGTTCCTCGCGGGCACGGCCGGCCTGCTGGGGGTCTTCATGCTGCTGCTGCTGGTCGAATTCATACAAGTGCGCATGGTCGCGTGAGGGATGGCAATGTCCGAACATAGCAAGATACCCCTCCCGCCCGAAGGCGAAGCGGACCCGGCGCGGTCGTTGATCGAGCGCGCGGTGAAGAGCTTCGATCTGCGCAATTTGCAGCTGCCGCCGGTGCCCGATGCGCTGCCCGCAGGCTCGCCCAGGCCCGGGCCGGTCGAGCGCAGCGCCGCGATGCCGGTGCTGCCCGCCAGCCTCGGCGGCGCTGCCGAGCCGCTGCCCGAGGCCGAGGTGCCGGCAGTTATCGCCGCCGCCGAGGCTGAAGCCGAAGTCCCGGCAACCGAAGCTCCCGTAGCCGAGCCCGCCGGTCCGCTGGTCTTCGCCAGGGCAAGGGCGCCAGCGGTTGCGCCCACTGGCGCCGAGGGCGATGCAGCCCCGGCAGTCGTCTTCCCGGCGCGGGCGCAGCGGCAGCGGCTGTCTCAGTTTTCCGCAGTCCGCCACCCGGTCGATCGCCAGCACCTGCGCAGTCAGGGCATGATCCTGCCCGAAGGCAGCGTCACCCAGTTGCTCGAGGAGTTCCGCATCGTCAAACGCCATGTGCTGCTGCAGGCGGCCGAGCTGCGCCGCCAGGCCAGCGCCGAGGGCAGGAGCGGCGGTGCGGCGCAGCGCGTGCTGGTCTGCTCGCCGTTGCCCGGCGAAGGCAAAACCTATTGTTCGGTCAATCTCGCCCTGTCGATGGCGGCGGAGAAGGAGAGCGAAGTCCTGCTGGTCGATGCCGATTTCGCCAAGCCTTCGGTGCTCAGCACTTTGGGGCTGCCGGGTGGGCCAGGCCTGATGGACGCGCTGGCGGATCCCGCAGTCGATGTCGCAGATTATGTCATGGGCACGGATATTGCGGGGCTGTGGGTGCTGCCGGCCGGCAATGCCACCAATTCCGACAGCGAATATCTCAGCACCTCGCGCACTGCTGCGGTGCTCGACCGGCTGACCGAAGGCGCGCCGCACCGCATCGTGATCTTCGATTCGCCGCCGGCGCTGGCTGCCTCGCCGGCCGCCGAACTCGCCAAATATGTCGGCCAGGCGCTGGTCGTCGCCCGCGCCGACCGCACCGGTCAGGGCGCGCTGGAAGACGCAATCTCGCTGCTCAAGGCCTGTCCGAACATCGAACTGCTGCTCAACGCGGCAAATTTCAGCCCGAGCGGCCGCCGCTTCGGTTCCTATTATGGTTACAGGGGGTGACGGCAATGTCACGGCTTCCGAAAATATGGGTTGCACTTGCCGCAGTGGCGGCGGGGCTGGCGCCGTTTGCCGCGCAGGCGCAGTCGCTCGATTACGGCGATGTCAGCGGGTCCGGCGCGGATGCCGGCGACGAGGCCCCGACGCACCGCGGGCGCGGCGGCGGTCATCGCGGCGGCCGCGGCGGCAATTTCGTCTCGGCTTATATCGAGGCGCAGCAGGTCGTAACCGCCGAGCTTTCGCCGGGCGACGATGTGGTGACCTATTCGCAACTCGCCGCCGGCATCGATGCCACGGTCGCCGGCCGCTACAACGCCGGATCGCTGTCGCTGCGCTATGAGCGCCGCATTGGCTACGGCGACGATCGCCGCAGCGGCGATACGATCAGCGGCATCGCCCGCGGCTACGCCTCCGTTGTGCCGGGAGCGATCCAGATCGATGCCGGCGTGCTCGCGGCGCGGACCCGGGTCGAAGGCAATGGCGCCTCGGTGATCGCACCGCTGGGCGACAGCGACGATGTCTCGCGGGTCTATTCGGCCTATGCCGGCCCGTCGATTTCGACCCATGCCGGCGACGTCAAGATCGATGGCCATTACCACTTCGGCTATACCAAGGTGGATTCGCCCGATGCCGTGGCCCTGGTCCCCGGCCAGCAGCCGCTCGACGTGTTCGACGAAAGCAAGGTGCACAACGCCGAGCTGCATTTGGGAACCAAGCCGGGCAACGGATTGCCGATCGGCATCGGCGCCGGAGCGGGCTATTACCGCGAAGAAATCACCAATCTCGATCAACGGGTGGAGGACTTCCACGCCAGGGGCGACATCACCGTCCCGCTGTCGCGCGACTTCGCGCTGGTCGGCGGCGTCGGCTATGAAGACGTCAAGATTTCCAGCCGCGACGTGCTGCGCGACGCCGCCGGTCTGCCGGTCGTCTCCGGCGGCCGCTTCGTCACCGACAAGAGCGGCCCGCGCCAGATCGCCTATGAAGCCAACGGGCTGATCTGGGATGCCGGGGTGCTGTGGCGTCCGAGCCGCCGCACGCAGCTGGAGGCGCATGTCGGCCGCCGCTATGGCTCGACCAGCTATTTCGGCACGTTCTCCTATGCGCCCAACGACCGCAGCGCGCTGAATATCGCGGTTTACGACAGTGTCGCGGGCTTTGGCGGACAGCTGAACCGGGCGCTGGCGAAGATGCCGGCGCAGTTCACCGTCAACCGCAATCCGCTGTCGGGCGACATTACCGGCTGTGTCGCCTCGCTCGATCAGGGCAGCTGCATCACCGGCGCATTGGGCTCTATCCGTTCGGCGACGTTCCGCGCGCGCGGGGTGATGGCCAGCTACAACATCGATCTTGGCCGTATCTCCGCCGGGATCAGCGGCGGCTACGACCGGCGCAAGTTCATCGCCGCCCCGGGGACTATCCTCGCGGTGGCCAATGGCGTGGTCGATGAGAACTACTGGCTCAACGCCTATTTGGGCGGCAAGATCGACCAGAACTCGTCCTATTCGGTCAACGCCTTCGCCAACTGGTTCCAAAGCGGATCGGCCTTTGTTGGCGATTCGAATGCGATCGGCGCAACGGTCGCCTATTATCGCAACCTGACCGATCGCCTGTCCGCGCAAGCGGCGCTGGGGATCGACGGGATCAGCCGCCAGGAGCCGCTCGAAGACCAGTGGGAAGCTTCGGCTCTGGTCGGCCTGCGCTACACATTCTGAGCCTCAAGGGGTTAAAACCATGTTCGACGATTTCTACGGTCTCAAGGGACGCCCGTTCCAGCTGACGCCCGATCCGGCTTTCTATTTCGAGAGCCTGACGCACCGCAAGGCGCTGTCCTATCTCGGCTATGGCCTGGCGCAGGGCGAGGGCTTCGTGGTCATCACCGGCGAGGTCGGTGCGGGCAAATCGACGCTGGTCGCGCATCTGATGTCGACGATCGACCCGGCGCGGCTGACCGCTGCGCAAGTCGTCACCAGCAAGCTCGATGGCGAGGAGCTGGTGCATGTCGTCGCGCAGGCGTTCGGGCTGCTGATCGAAGGCCACGACAAGGCCACCGCGCTCGGCGCGATCGAAGCTTTCCTGCACGAGGAAGCGCGCGCCGGGCGGCGCTGCCTGCTGATCGTCGACGAATCGCAAAACCTCGAGATCGGCGCGCTGGAAGAGCTGCGCATGCTATCGAACTTCCAGCTCGGCTCGCATCCGCTGCTGCAGACGCTGCTGCTCGGTCAGCCGGAGTTTCGCGAGACCCTGCTCGACCATCCCGAACTCGAACAGCTGCGCCAGCGGGTGATCGCGACGCACCACCTCGATGCGATGGAGTCGACCGAGGTGCAGCCCTATATCGAGCACCGCATGAAATGTGTCGGCTGGGATGGCAATCCCGCCTTCGACCAGCGCGTGTTCGCCGAGATCTACACCGCTTCGGGCGGCGTGCCGCGGCGGATCAACCAGATCGTCAACCGGTTGCTGCTGCTCGGCGCGGTCGATCAGCGCACCCGGATCGACGGGGTCATGCTCAGCCAGGTGCTGTCCGAACTGACTGAGGACGGCACGCTGTCGCTGATGCGCGCCGCCAGCAAGCAGGCCGCACGGCAAGCCCAGGCTCCCGCCGCTACGCAGCCCGCCGCAGCAGGCCACGCGGACCCAGCCGATGGCGCGGCGCTGGCCGATGTCGAGCGGGCCCTGGCCGAGCGCGACGCGCAGATCGCCGAATTGCAGCAGGCCGTGCTGGAACTGGCCAATGCCAGCGAGACCAGGAGCATCGCCAGCATTTCCGATGGCGGCCAGTCGGTCGGCGAGCTGCTCGAGCGGCTCGGCCAGATGGAGAGCCGGCTGATCGAGCAAGACCGCACGATCCGCCATACGCTGACCATGCTGATCGAATGGATCGAAGCCGACGAAGGCCAGCGCGCCGTCGCCTGAACCCAGCCGGAGTGACCGAACAGTGGACCCCGTGCCGCCAACCAACGGATTGTCCGTCGACGTCGAGGACTGGTTCCAGGTCGGCGCCTTCGAGAATGTCATCGACAAGGGCGACTGGGACGGGCTCTCGGACCGGGTCGAGAACAATTGCGCCAGGATCCTCGATCTGTTCGCCGAGGCAGATGTCCAGGCGACCTTCTTCACCTTGGGCTGGGTGGCGCAGCGCCATCCGGCGCTGCTGCGCCGCATCGCCGCTGCCGGGCATGAGCTGGCCAGTCACGGCTGGGATCACGCCCGCGTGTTCCGCATGGACCGCGAAGCCTTCGCCGAAGACCTCGCCAAAAGCCGCAAGGCGATCGAGGATGCCACCGGCATCGCCATCACCGGCTACCGCGCGCCCAGCTTCTCGATCGATTTCCGCACGCCCTGGGCCTATATGGTGCTGGCCGAACAGGGCTTCGCCTATAGTTCCAGCGTCGCTCCGGTGGCGCACGATCACTATGGCTGGGCCGATGCGCCGCGCTTCGCCTTCAAGCCGCTGCCATGGGCCGACATCGTCGAGATTCCGGTGACCACCGCAATGTTCGCCGGCAAGCGGCTGGCGGCGGGGGGCGGGGGCTTCTTCCGGGTGCTGCCCTATGGCTTCTCGCGCTGGGCGATCCGCCAGGTAAACCGGGTCGAAGGACGTCCGGCGGTGTTCTATTTCCACCCCTGGGAAATCGATCCGCAGCAACCGCGCGTGCCCAATGCCTCGATGAAATCGAAGCTGCGCCATTATACCAATCTCGACGGCATGGCCGGCAAGCTGCGTCAGCTGATCCACGATTTCCCCTGGGGCCGGATGGATGTGCTGGCCGCGCGGGAGGCGGCGAAGGCCGTCGATCTTGCCGCATGAACGCGCCCTTCCGTCCCATCCGTGAAACCATGCGCCTTGCCGATCTTCGCGAGCCGGACGAATGCGCGCGGATCGACGCCTTTGTCGCCGCGCACCCCGAGGGCACGCCGTTCCACCGCCCGGTCTGGCTGGAGGCGGTGGCAGAGGGCACCGGCAACCGGGCGCTGGCGCTGCTGGCCGAGCGCGGCGGCGAGATCGAAGCCTATCTGCCGCTGAATGCGGTGCATTCGCCGGTCTTCGGCCGGGTGCTGGCCTCGAGTGGTTTCGCCGTCGGCGGCGGCGTGCTGGCCGCGGCTGGCGCCGATCCCGAAGCCTTGTTCATTGCCGCCGAGGAACTGGCTCTGCGCCTGTCCAGCCCGTCGATCGAACTGCGCGGCGGCGATTTGCCCGAGGATCGCGCCGGCTGGTCGATCAAGACCGAATCGCACTGCGGCTTTATCAACCCGCTGGCGGCGGACGATGAGGCGCAACTGCTCGCGATCCCGCGCAAGCAGCGCGCCGAGGTGCGCAAGGGCCTCGATCTGCCATTGACTGTCGAAGTTGGCAGTGCTCCGCAGGATCGCGCGGCGCACTATGCGGTCTATGCCGAAAGCGTGCGCAATCTCGGCACGCCGGTGTTCCCGCGGGCGCTGTTCGATGCGGTGCTCGATCGCTTCGGCGAAGACGCCGATATCCTCACCGTGCGGCACGAAGGCAAGCCGATTTCCAGCGTGCTTTCGCTGTATCATCGCGGCGCGGCGATGCCTTATTGGGGCGGCGGCACCTGGGATGCGCGGCGGCTGCGCGGCAACGACCGGATGTATTACGAGCTGATGCTGCATGCCCGGCGCAAGGGCTGCACGCACTTCGATTTCGGCCGCTCGAAGACCGGCAGCGGCGCCTGGCATTTCAAGCGCAACTGGGGCTTCGAACCGCAACCTCTCAGCTATGCCAACTGGACCGCAGCGGGCGCGCCGCCGCGCGATGCCGATCCGACCAGCGCCAGACACGCGCTGCAGATCGCCGTCTGGCGGCGGCTGCCCTTGCCGCTGGCCAACCGGCTGGGTCCGTGGATCGCCAAGGGCCTGGGCTGATGCGCGAAATCCTGTTCATCGGCCACCGCATCCCGTTTCCGCCGGATCGCGGCGACAAGATCCGCTCGCACCATATTCTGAAGCGCCTGGCGCGCATCGCCCCGGTGCATGTCGCCACCTTCGCCGACGACGAGCACGACATGGCGGAGGAAGTGGAGCTGGCGGCGCTGACCAGCAGCTACAAGCTGGTTCGCCGCGCCAAGCCGCTGGTGCTGGCGGGATTGCAGGCGCTGGCATCGCGCCAGCCTGTCAGCCTGACCGCCTTCGACGACGCGGACCTCGGCGCCTATGTCAGGCAGGTGCTTGCAACCAGGCCGATCTCGACAATCTATGTCTTCTCCGGGCAGATGGGCCAATATGTCCCGCGCGACTTCGCCGGGCGGGTGGTGCTGGATTTCGTCGATGTCGATTCGGCCAAGTTCGAAGCCTATGCCGCCAAGCGCCGGGGCGTGGTCGGCTGGGTCGATGCGCGCGAGGCCAGGTTGCTGCGGGGCGAAGAGGCGCGGCTGGCGGCACAGGCCGATGTCAGCCTGCTGATTTCCACCAACGAGGCCGAACTTTTCGCCTCGCGCCTGACGCCGCGGGAGCGCCTGGCTGCCGACATCCGCGTGCTGGGCAATGGCATCGACAGCGATTTTTTCGATCCCGGCGCGGTCGAGCCCGAGCTGCGGCTGAGCGGCCATGCACCCCACCGGCTGATCTTTCACCGGGCAGATGGATTACGCGCCCAACATCGAAGCGGCGCTGCGCGTCGCCGATCGCATTCTGCCGTTGATCCGCGAGACGCTGCCCGATGCCAGCTTCCATGTCGTCGGCCGCCGGCCCACTGTGCAGCTGCTCGACCGTCACGGGGTGAATGGCTGCCACGTCTGGGGCAGGGTCGAGGATATCAGGCCCTGGCTAAGCGGCGCAGATCTGGCGATGGTGCCGCTCGATATCGCCCGCGGCGTGCAGAACAAGGTGCTGGAGGCGATGGCGATGGCGCTGCCGGTGGTGCTGACCCCGGGCGCGGCGAATGGCATCGATGCCCTGAGCGGACAGCATTTCGCGGTGCAGGATGACGACCGCGCGCTCGCCGATGCCGCCATCGCCCTGTTGAGCGACCGGCAAGCAGCCAGGCAGATGGGCTATGCCGCCCGGCGCTGGGTCATCGATAACGCCAGCTGGCAATCGGCGCTGGCTGCGCTTCCCGAGATCGCCGGCTGGACCAGCCGCGCCGCGCGCAATGCCGCCTGACGGTTCCACCGCAGTCCTGCCCCGGCTTGCAGGGCTATGGCGCGCGACGCACCCCTGGAAAGCGCCATTGCTGCACCTGGCCGCCGCCTGGCTGGCGCTGATCGGCCTGTTCCGCGCCGACTGGGCGGCGATGGCCGATCAGTGGTGGAACATCTCGACCTATAACCACGTCCTGCTGATCCCGCCGATTGTCGCCTGGCTGGTGCATCAGCGCCTGGCGGGCCTGGCCAGGCTCGCGCCTTCGCCATGGTGGCCCGGCGCGGTGCTGTTTGGCGGCGCGGTGCTGTTGTGGGTGCTCGGCGCATTCGCCGGACTGGCGATCGTGCGGCAGTTCGGCGCGGCGTCGATGCTGATCGGCGCGGCCCTGGCCTTGCTGGGACCGCGCGTTGGCGCGGGACTCGCCTTTCCGCTGGGCTATCTGCTGTTCCTGGTGCCGTTCGGCGACGAACTGGTGCCCGCCTTGCAGATGATAACCGCTAAGATTACCGTGGCGCTGGTCCATCTTTCCGGCATTCCGGCGGTGATCGACGGGGTGTTCATCGACACCCCGGCGGGGCTGTTCGAGGTCGCGGAGGCCTGTTCGGGGGTCAAGTTCCTCATCGCCATGATCGCCTTCGGGGCTTTGGTTGCGCATGTCTGCTTCGTCAGCTGGCGGCGGCGGTTGCTGTTTCTGGCCTTTGCGCTGGCGGTGCCGATCCTCGCCAATGGCGTGCGCGCCTGGGGGACAGTGTTCGCCGCGCAGTATGTCGGCGCGGAGAAGGCCGCCGGGGTAGATCACCTGATCTACGGCTGGGTGTTCTTCGCGCTGGTGATCGCCTTCACCCTGGCGCTGGCCTGGCGCTGGTTCGACCGCCCGCGCGACGATGACATGATCGATGCGGAGGCGCTCAACACCTCGGCGCTGCTGGGCCGGCTGGTGGCGATGCGGCTTGGCGCGATCGCCACGCTTGCCATGCTCGCCGCGCTGGCGCTGGGCGGCACGGCCTGGGTGCGGCATGCCGAGGGCCTCGAAGCCCCGCTGCCCCGGCAGGTCTTCCTGCCCGACGTGCCCGGCTGGCGGCGCGTAGATTATGCGCCGAAAGCCTGGTGGGAGCCGCGCGCCGCCGGGGCCGAGCACCGCCTGCTTGGCCGTTATGCCGACGGCAAGGGACACGAGGTGGACGTCTTCGCCGCGCTTTATGCGGCGCAGCGCCCGGGCAAGAAGGCCGCCGCTACCGGCGAAGGCGCGTTGATGCCCGATCGCGGCTGGAGCTGGCATTCAGCCGGGCCGTCCGTCGCCAATGCCAGATCCGACCGCCTGCTTGGCGCTTCGCGGACCGAACGGCTGGCCGAGACCTATTATCGCAGCGGCAGCCTGACCACCGGCAGCGCCGCCCGGCTGAGCCTTGCGGTCATGCAGGACCATCTGCTGCTGCGCGCCCGTCCGACCATGCTGACCATCCTCTCCGCCGAGGAACGCCCCGGCAAGCCTGCGCAAGCCTCGCTCGCCGCCTTTCGCAAATCCACCGGTCCGCTGGCCCCATGGATGGACCGCATGGCCGGCATCCGGTAAGCGCGCGCTCACAATGTGCGGATTTGCCGGGATATTTCATTTATCGACGCCCAAGCCGGTCGATCCGGCGCGGGTCGAGCGGATGTGCGATGCGATCGCGCACCGCGGCCCCGATGGCTTTGGCGTGTGGACCGCACCGGGCGTGGGCCTCGGCCACCGCCGCCTGTCGATCATCGACCTTGCCGGCTCGCCCCAGCCGATGGCCTCCAGCGACGGCCGCGCGATGCTGCTGTTCAATGGCGAGATCTACAATTATCGCGAGCTCCGCGAGGAGCTGAAGCAGACCGGCGCGCAGTTCCACACCGATGGCGACAGCGAGGTGATCCTCGCCGCGTGGCAGCGCTGGGGGCCGGACTGCGTGACGCGGCTGCACGGCATGTTCACCTTCGCGATTTACGACCTCGGTCAGCGCACCCTGTTCCTCGCCCGCGACCGGCTGGGGGTGAAACCGCTGTTCATGGCGCAGCTAAGCGACGGCAGCCTGATCTTCGGTTCGGAGTTGAAAGCGCTCACCGCCCACCCGCTGCTGCGCCGCGAGGCCGATCCGCTGGCGGTGGAGGATTACCTGACCTGGGGCTATGTCCCCGACACCCGCTCGATTCTGAAGGGCGTGACCAAGCTGGCGGCCGGTCATTCGCTGCTGCTGCGCCACGATGCGCCGATGCCCGCGCCGGTACAGTGGTGGGATGTGAGTTTCGCCGAACGGCGCAAGGGCAAGCCCGCCGATCTCGAGGCAGAACTGCTGCATCTGCTGCGCCAGGCGGTGACCTCGCGGATGGTCGCCGATGTGCCGCTGGGGGCGTTCCTGTCGGGCGGGGTCGACAGCTCCAGCGTCGTCGCGCTGATGGCCGAGGCGAGCGGCAAGAAGGTCAAGACCTGCAGCATCGGCTTCGATGTCGCCGCGCTGGACGAAACCGGCTACGCGGAAAAGGTCGCCGGACTGTTCGCCACCGACCACCACAGCCGCATCGTCTCGCCTGACGATTTCGAGCATATCGACCACCTCGCCTGGATGTTCGACGAGCCCTTCGCCGACGCCTCCGCGCTGCCGACCTGGCGGGTCAGCCAGCTGGCGCGCGAGACGGTGACCGTGGCGCTGTCGGGCGACGGCGCCGACGAGGCCTTTGCGGGCTATCGCCGCCATGTCTTCCAGCACGGCGAGGACCGGGTGCGTTCGCTGATCCCGCAGGGTTTGCGCAGCGCGGTGTTCGGCGGGCTGGGGGCGATCTATCCCAAGGCCGACTGGGCGCCGCGTCCGCTGCGCGCCAAGACGACGCTGCTCTCGCTCGCGGCGAGCAGCGAGCAGGCCTATGCCAGCGCGATTTCCGTCACCGGCCCGGAGATCCGCGATACGCTTTACACGCCCGAGTTCAATCGGCTGCGCGGCGCTTACCGGGCCGAGGACGCGGTGACCAGGCTGATGCGCGAGGCGCCGGCGCGTTCGGGGCTGGACCGGGCGCAATATGCCGATCTCAAGTTCTGGCTGCCCGGCGATATCCTCACCAAGGTCGATCGCGCCAGCATGGCGGTGAGCCTGGAGGCGCGCGAGCCGCTGCTCGATCACCGGCTGATCGAATTCGCCGCCAGCCTGCCCGAGGCGATGCGGGTGCGCGGCGGCGAGGGCAAGTGGCTGATGAAGCGCACCATGCGCCGCTATCTGCCCGACGACATTCTCTACCGCCGCAAGCAGGGCTTCGTCACGCCGATCGCCCAATGGTTCCGCGGGCCGCTGGCAGGCACGGCGCGGGCGATTTGCGACAGCACGGCGCTGGCGCGCAGCGGCTGGTTCGATAGTGGCAGGCTGCGTGCCATCGCCGATTCGCATATCGCCGGACGCAGCGATGCCTCGCGGCTGCTGTGGCAGCTGGTGATGCTCGACAAGTCCATGGCGAAAATGGGAATTCTGTCCTGAACGGGAATTCGGGCCGCGCCGGCAGCGGCCTGACCCGGAATCCGCCGTTCCGGCCCCGTCGCAAAATTTCCGATGCTGTGGCAATCGGGACACATCGCCTGAAAAACTTCTGCCGCAACGATCGCTTGCCGGGGTGGAACTACGGAATGGTCCTGCCTCAAGTCCAGTGCAGAGGTGTCTATATATCGTTGGTTGTAAGGAAGCGTATACCATATTTTGTAGTCCATTCCTGGTCTCTGCGTAAATCACCCTATGGAATGCCCGCAGGCCATTGCGGCATCGCCGGAGGCGAAAGCCGCCGTGGCGCCAGTGCTGTCAAGTCCCCCAGACCGTTCATTTACGGTTCCGATCGGCCAGCCTAACGGCGCAGTTCGTCGCACTCCGGCAAATATCCTTTTGCCAAATGCATTCGTATCGGATTTAACATCCTGAGTTGCCGCAAAAATCCGCCAAGACAAGACGGGGCGGCATGGGTCGCACTAGTGGGGGTATCTAATGGATCGGCTTTCTGGCGATCTGGAAATGCAGAGCGATGACGGGCCAATGGCCGGTCCGTCGGCCATTCCGTTGAACAGCGGCGAAGAAGCGCTGCTGCGGCAATCTGCGGTGCGGCTGGCGCTGCCCGAACGGCTGTTCGCTCTGGACGAACTCGATGTGCTCTACGATGCCGGCCAGCGCGCCATCTGGACCTTCATGCATCCTGCGGGCCGGCCCAGCTTCACCCCGCCGATGCTGTCCGATTTCGAGAATTGGCAGCAGCTGATCGCGCAGGGCTTCGGCCCCGGCAAAGCGCCGCTCGATTATCTGATCCTCGGCAGCCGGGCCCCGGGGGTGTTCTGCTTCGGCGGCGATCTGCAGCTGTTCGCCGATCTGATCCGCACCGGCAACCGCGACGGGCTGGTGGTCTATGGCAACCGCTGCATCGATATCCTCCACCGCAACATCCACGCGCTCGATCTGCCGATGTTGACGATCGGGCTGGTGCAGGGCCAGGCGCTGGGCGGCGGGTTCGAAGCGCTGCTGTCGTTCGATGTGCTGATCGCCGAACGCGGCTCGACATTCGGGCTGCCCGAAACGATCTTCGGCCTGTTCCCCGGCATGGGCGCGCATGCCTTGCTGTCGCGCAAGCTGGGCACGGCGATGGCCGAGCGGATGATCCTGTCCGGCGAGAATTATTCCGCCGAGGCGATGCACGAGATGGGCATCGTCCACCAGCTGGCCGCGCCGGGCGAAGGCGTGGCAGCGGTGCGCGATTTCATGACCAAGACCGACCGGCGGCACGCGGGCATGGTCGCCGCGCGCCGCTCGATGCGGGTGGCAGCGCCGGTGGAGAAGGCCGAGATGTACCGGATCGTCGAACTGTGGGCCGACGCCGCCTTGCAGCTGAGCGAAAAAGACCTCAAGCTGATGCAGCGGCTGGCCAATGCGCAGGAGCGGCTGGCAAAGGCCGGCTGACACGCCTCACAGCGTATCGACCATCACCACTTCGGCATCGTCGATCGCCTCGACCCGGATCGCGCTTTCGCCCGCGATCGCCACGCCGTCGCGCGGACCCGCCTCCTGCCCATTGACCCGGATGCGGCCCTTGGCGGCGACCAGATAGCAATGCCGCGCCGGATCGGCGGCATAGTCCGCCGCCTGCCCGGCCTCCAGCGTCGCCGCCAGCACCCGCGCATCGGCGCGCAGCGGCAGAGCATCGTCGGCTTCGGGATCGCCGCTGGCGACGATCGACCAGTTGCCCGCGCGCGCGCCCTTCGGAAATTCGCGCTGGCCCCAGGAAGGCGCTTCGCCTGTCCGTCCAGGCCTGATCCAGATCTGGAACAGGGTGGTCGCCTCATCCTCGCGGTTGTGCTCGGAATGGACGATGCCGGTGCCCGCGCTCATCACCTGGACATCGCCCGCCGCCGTGCGGCCCTCGTTGCCCAGGCTGTCGCGGTGGCTGATCGCGCCGGTGCGGATGAAGGTGACGATCTCCATGTCGTTATGCGGATGCGGCTCGAAGCCGGTGTGCGGCGCGATGGTATCGTCGTTCCACACCCGGATTGCGCCCCAGCCCATGCGGGCGGGATCGCGGTAATCGGCGAAGGAGAAATGGTGACGCGCATCGAGCCAGCCATGGTCGGCATGGCCGAGGCCGGCGAAGGGACGGATTTCGATCATCGTGTTTTTCCACCTCGGCGGGGTGTTGCCGCCGGAATGGGGTTTAGGTGGGAATTGCCCGGCCTATTTCAACTCATTCCTCGCCATGCCCCAGCGCCAGATATTCCGCGCTCTGCATTTCGTTGAGGCGACTGACCGTCCGTTCGAACTCGAAGCTGCCGTCGCCCTGTTCGTAAAGATCTTCCGGCTCGGCGTCTGCGGCTACGAACAGCTTTACCTTGTGCTCATACAGCGCGTCGATCAGCGTGACGAAACGCGCCGCCTCGTTGCGGTTGTCCGGACCCATGCGCGGGATGCCGACGAGGATCACGGTGTGATAGGTCTGGGCGATAGTGAGATAATCCGCCGCGCCGCGCGCTTCGCCGCACAGGCGCTTGAAACTGAACACGGCGACGCCCTTCAGCGTCTTGGGTACGAACAGCTTCCGGCCGCCGCCGACGTCGATCTCGGCGGAGGGGACGTGGTCCGCATCCTCGGGCGCATAGTCGGTGAGGCGGAAGA
Organism: uncultured Alphaproteobacteria bacterium; assembly: GCA_963779195.1. GTDB lineage: Bacteria > Pseudomonadota > Alphaproteobacteria > Sphingomonadales > Sphingomonadaceae > Novosphingobium. The sequence continues at coordinate 489,448 of CAVZWZ010000002.1, read as the reverse complement.
AGGCCTCACGGGTCTGGTCGGTGGCATGCTCGCCCAGCGGCGTGTGCCAGGAGTCCATGCCGGCCAGACGCTGTAGCCGGTAATCGACCGGGCCGTTGAGCGGCAGCACGTCGAGTTCGCGCTCGATCAGCGCAATGAACGGCAGGAAATGTTCGCGGTTGAGCCCGTCCTTGTAGAGTTGCGAAGGAGCGCGGTTGGAAGTGGTGACCACCGTCACCCCGTGATTGCGGATCAGCGCGGTGAACAGCCGGCTCATGATCATCGCGTCGGCGGAATTGTTGACCACCATCTCGTCGAAGGCGAGGCAGCGCACGTCTTCACCCAGCGCGGCGGCGACCGGCAGGATCGGATCGCCCGCCTCCTTCCGGCGCTCGTCGCGCAGCAGCGCGTGAACCTCGAGCATGAAGGCATGGAAGTGGACGCGTCGCTTGCGGCGGATCTTCAGGCTGTCGTGAAACAGGTCCATCAGCATCGACTTGCCGCGCCCGACCCCGCCCCACAGATAGATGCCGCGCGCCGCTGGCGGCTTCCTGGTGAGCAGCCTGCCGAGGATGCCGCGCGGCGCCGAGGTTGCCTCGAGCTGGCGCTGCAACAGTTCCAGCCGCTCGGCCGCCGCCGCCTGCTCGGGATCGGGCCTCAGCTCGCCGGAGGCAACCAGCGCCTCGAAGCGCGAGAGCAGTCCGGTCATGGCGCGGTCTTCATTGCTGGCTCGGCTTGCGCGCGGTGGCGGTGAACGAGGCGACGATATCGTCGTCCTGCACCACCAGCCCGCGCAGGAAGGCCAGCCGCCGGGTCTCGCGCAGCAGCTCGACCACCGCGTCGAGCGGGCGCGAGGCGTCGCCCGAAGCGATGAACTGGCTGGCGAGATCGAGCGTCACCGATCGCCCGGCATCCATGCCGCGCATCGCATACATCCCGGCGAACAGCGCGACGTCGATCAGCGACAGGGTGATCGCGCCGTGGATATTGCCGGCCGAATTGGTATGCAGCGGGCTTTGCGGCGCCATCCGCACCCGGGCGCTGGCCGGCCCCTCTACCCTCACCAGCAGCTTGCCGAGCACCGCGTTGTTGAAGCGCCGCGCATCGGCGATCCGCCAGTTGAGCCAGCCGGGATTGTCCGCATCGGGCTCGCAGACGAAATTGGTGAGGGGCGGAGCTTCGGCCATGGCCGCGCCAGTCTAACTCAAACGTGCCGCTCCGCCGCCATCTTCTTGATCTCGGCGATCGCCCGCGCCGGGGAAAGTCCCTTGGGGCAGACATTGGCGCAGTTCATGATGGTGTGGCAGCGATAGAGGCGGAACGGGTCTTCCAGCTCGTCGAGCCGTTCGCCGGTCATCTCGTCGCGGCTGTCGGCCAGCCAGCGATAGGCCTGGAGCAAGATTGCGGGCCCGAGGAACTTGTCCGAATTCCACCAGTAGCTGGGGCAGGATGTCGAGCAGCAGGCGCACAGGATGCACTCATACAGCCCGTCGAGCTTCTCGCGCTGCTCGGGCGATTGCAGCCGTTCCTTGCCCGAAGGCGTGGTGCTGACGGTCTGGAGCCAGGGCTTGATCGAGGCGTATTGCGCATAGAAATGGGTGAAATCGGGGACCAGATCCTTGATCACTTCCATATGCGGCAGCGGGGTGATGCGGATATCGCCCTTCAGATCCTCGATCGCCGTGGTGCAGGCGAGGCCGTTGCGGCCATTCATGTTCATCGAGCACGACCCGCAGATGCCCTCGCGGCAGCTCCGGCGGAAGGTCAGGCTGGGATCGGCTTCCGATTTGATCTTGATCAGCGCATCCAGCACCATCGGCCCGGTCTGCTCCAGATCGAGCTCATAGCTGTCATAACGCGGGTTTTCGCCGCTGTCGGGATCGTAGCGATAGACCGTGAACTTCTTCGGCCTGGCGGCGCCTTCCGATTTGAACTGGCGGCCCTTGCCAGTGATCCTGCTGTTCGCGGGGAGTGTGAAAGTCGCCATGTGCGGTCCCTGATTGCCCGGATGCCCGGGCCTGAATGCGTGCCCTCTCTAGCGATTCGGGGCGCTGGGGCAAGGGGGGAGCGGGGGAGGCGGTATTCAGTTGCTCCCCACCGGCTCTTTCAGTCTGACCGCATCCTCCTCCAGCAAGAACCCCTCGCGTCGAAGCTCTGCCGCCGCCGCAGCAAACTTCGCCTCCCGCTCCCCTGCCGCCGGATAGCGCTCGGCCAGCGACAGCCGCGAATCGCCGCTCCGGCTCGCGGCGTCCTTGGCGAAGGGCAGGTAGGTGCCGGAGAGCAAACACAAATCCCCCTCGCCATAGCCCGCCTTGCGCAGGTTCCAGCCGAGGTATGTGCCCTGCGGCGCGGCCAGTTGCGGCAGGCGGATGCCGGGTGCATCGTTGCCGTCGGCGTCGATCGCCGGGACGTGCATCGGCCATTCGCGCTTGCCGGCGGGCGGGAGCGGGCGGTTCATCACCTTGGGCCATTCCAGCCCCGCGGCGGGCACCTGGGGCCCGCGCAGTTGCTCCAGCGGCAGCAGCTCGCGTTTGGCCAGGCTCGGCCAGCGGCTGGCGGGCGGATTGCGCTTGGCCAGGCTCCAGTCGACCATGCTGAGGATCAGCGCGCGCACTACCGGCGAGTAGTTCAGCGCATTGGCCGGATAGCGGCAGGCGGGGATGACCATGCCCGGGGCATGCGCGCCGCCGGCGATCATATAGGCGCGCACCTCGCTGGGAAAGGGCACATCGCGCGCCGTGCCGCCGGTGCCGACCAGCGACGAGCCCGCCTGCCAGAATTCGCCGCTGGTATCGATATGGAACAGTTTTGGGCAGGTGTCGGTGGCGGTGCAGGCGCGCAGGATGCCGTCGCGCTTGCCGGTGGCCGGGTCGGTCAGCGTCGCATAGGTGAAGGGGAAGGCGAAGCCGGGGACGCCGTGGTCCTCGTGCTGGCGCGAGAAGCGGCCGGGTTCGGAGAAGCGGAAGTTGGTGAAGGTGCGCCGCGCGCCGGGGATGAACGGGATCACGCCGTCGAACACGCGCCGTCCGGCGGGGTCGCGGTTGAAGCCCTGCCACAGGAAATCGCGCAGATAGCGGCCCGATTGCGAGCCGCCGAAGGCCACCGCGCTGGAGAACGCGCCGCCGCCGGGATTGGCGCACCGGTTAGCCGCATCGCGCTCGCAAGGGGCGCTGGCGATATCGGCCAGCGGGTTGCCCATTGCGGCGGGGGCATGGCGCAGGAAGGCGATGAGATCGCGGGTCGCGGCGAAGCCCAGGCCCATCACCCAGGGGTCTTTGGCGACATATTCGAAGCGGTAGATCGCGCCCGCGTCGAAGCCCGCAGGGCGCTTGATTTCGATATGGCGGTCATCGGTGAAGCGCCATTCCTTGACGGTCTGCGGCGGGCTGTCGGCCAGAGCGCGCACGGTCAGCCGGGTCAGCGCCGGATCGTCGCCGCCGACAGCATAGGGCAGGGTCATGACATTGCTGGTCGAATTCTCGAAAATCGTCTCGGTGAAGACCTGGCCGGTGATGGGCTTGCCCTTGTTCGTGGCGACGGGGAAGCGCGCGGCGATGAATTTGGGCAAGGCCATGCCGGGAGGCAGCGCGCCTAGCATAGCGGCGCCGCTGGTGCCGAGATCGCCCTGCCAGCCGCTCGCCACCAGCGTATAGCCCTGCCGCATCAGCAAAGCGTCGCCGGGGTCGTCGGGTTTCATCATGTTCCCGCCGGTCATCATCGCGAGCAGCCGCATGCCGCGGTTGACGACATCGTAGAACAGCACGCGGCGGGCCTTGGCCGGGTCCTTGGGGCGCTCGATGACGAAGTCGATGTCGTAATCGACCATGCCGTCGCTGGCGCGCGGCGCGAGGGTGAGGTCGGCGATGCCGCGATTGGCCGGGGCGAGCGGATCGATCCGCATATGGGCTTTGCCGGCGATCCGTTCATAGACGCCATACTCGCCAAAGCTCTGCCCGCCGAAGGCCGGGCCGCGCGAGGTGATTTCGAGGCTGACCGACGGGCCGCCCTGCTTGGCGGTTACCGTCTGCGGCAGGGCGAGAGCGCAAGGGGCGAGCAAGGCCATCAGCAGGCGGCGGATTTTCGGCATCGGTCTCTCCCCGTTTTGCCGCGCAGGATTGCAGTTTTGCGGCGAATTGCAATTGCTCTTGTCCGCCGGACCCCGAGGCGTAAACTTGCGCCGCTCAACAAGGAGAATTGCCATGGCCGGGAGAGGGCATCGCGACATTTTTGCAGCGGACATCGAGTGGGGTCAGGGCACCGGCCCCGGCGTGCAATACGCGCGCTTCCTGATGGACGAGGACGACACCAGCTCGCCGCTGGTGATCCTGACCAATTTCGCGCCGGGTGAAGTGGTCGAGCCGCATACCCACGGGACCAATTATTTCGAATATGTCGTCTCCGGCGAACAGACCGTCGGCAAGACCAAATTCGGCCCCGGCGACGTCCGCTTCGCCAAGGCGGGGGCGGGCTATGGGCCGATCGTCGTCGGGCCGGAGGGGTGCAGCGTGGTGATCGTGTTCCAGGATGCGACGGGCGCGAATACGATCCCGTTGGGCAAGGCGAAGGCAATGGCGGAGGCGGCGGGGTAGGTCTCCGCTACCGGGTAGAATGATTTTCACGCATTTTCTCCCCTCCCCGGCGGGGAGGGCCGGGGGTGGGGGAGCGAGGCCGTCAGGCCTCGGGACGCTGCGTGGACGCTGGCGCGGACGCTCGGCCACGCCTTCGCGGCGAAATCCGGGCAGCGGGCCGAAGCCGGCGAATTCGAACAGCGCGTCGTCCGCCCATAATGTGCCGAACCGCGCGGCGTCGCGGCTGTCGGCGGCGGCGGTGTAGGCGGCGATGGTCTTGCGAATGGCCTCGCGGGCCCGGTCCTCTTCCTCGGTCATTGCGCCGCTCCCTATGTCCGGCAAATGTGCCCGCGCAATCGGGTGCTGACAAGCGCCGCGCGCGCTGCCATCACGGCGGCAACGAACAAGCGGGAGAGCAGCTATGGCAATGGACCGGGCGAGAACCACCGCAGTCATCACCGGCGGCGGGCGCGGCTTCGGCAAGGGCTTCGGCGAGGCGCTGGCGGCGGAAGGCGCGCATGTCGTGCTGGTCGATATCGACGGCGCGGAGGCCGAAACGGCGGCGGCGGAGATTCGCGGGCGGGGCCTGGCAGCGACCGGCCTGCAAGGCGATGTGACGGATGAGGCGCGGATCGGCGAGGTGATGGCCCAGGCCGCCGCGATCCAGGGTGGCATCGACATTCTGATCAACAATGCAGGGCTGCACAGCGACGAATACGGCCAGCCGATCTTTACCATGGGCCTGGCCAAGACCAAACGCCTGTTCGAGGTCAATGTGATCGGCACGGTCTGCTGCACGCTCGCCGCTGCGCCGTATATGCGGGGACGCAAAGGCGCGAGCATGGTCAATATCTCTTCCTCGGCGGCGCATATGGGCGGATCGGCCTATGGCGACACCAAGCTGGCGGTGGCCGGGCTGACGATCACCTTCGGGCGCGAGCTGGCGCCCGACGGCATCCGGGTCAACGCGATCTCGCCGGGGCTGATGCTGACCGATACGATCAGGGCGGAACTGCCGCCCGAGACGATGGCGCGGGTCAAGGCGATGCAGTGGCTCGAGGAGGACGGCGGGCCGGAGCATATCGTCGATGCCATGCTGTTCCTCACCAGCCCGCAGGCGCGGTTCATCACCGGCGAAGTGCTGCGCGTGACCGGCGGCATGGCGGCGGGGGTCTGATCCATGCTCAAAGGCGATATCTCTCCCGAGGCCGGGCGCAGCGGCCAGAGCGGCTATCCGCCGCCGCATGACGCCAAGCTCAAGGGCCGCAAGACCTGGCAGCTTACCCGGCAGTGGAAGCTCACCCAGTTCGGGGTGAACATGGTCGAACTGCCGCCCGGCGCCTGGTCGACCAACCGCCACTGGCACCGCAATAATGACGAACTGGTGGTGGTGATCTCGGGCGAGCTGATCGCGGTCACCGATGACGGCGAGGAAGTGCTGCGGGCTGGCGATTGCATCGGTTTCAAGGCAGGCGTGGCCAACGCCCACCACCTGCAGAACCGCTCGGACCAGCCGGCGGTCTACTACGACATCGGCGGGCGCGATGCCTGGGATGTTTCGACTTTCCCCGATATCGGGCTGGAGGCCTATACTCACCAGGAGCTGCGGTTCCGCGAGATCCGGGGGCAGAAGTGACGCTGCAACTCTATTACTTCCCGACGCTCAACGCCCACAAGGTGACGATCGCGCTGGAGGAGATGGGCCTCGATTACGATGTGATGATGGTCAACATCCTGGGGGACGAGCAGTTCGAGCCGGAATTCGTCGCGATCAATCCCAACTCCCGCATCCCCGCGCTGGTCGATCCAGATGCTCCGGGCGGCCCTGTGACAGTGTTCGAATCCGCCGCGATCTTGCAATATCTTGGCCGAAAGACCGGGCTGTTCTACCCGGCGGACGAGCAGGTTCGGGCGCGGATCGATAGCTGGCTGTTCTGGCAGATGGCCGGGCTCGGGCCGATGTCGGGCCAGGTCAATTATTTCACCCGCATGGGGCAAAAGCCCGAACGCAAGCCCGAGGAGCTGGAGTTCGCTCTCAGCCGCTATACTCGCGAGACCGGGCGGCTGTTTGGCGTGCTGGAGCGCGGGCTGGAGGAGCGCGATTACCTCGCCGGGGACTACTCCATCGCCGATATGTGCTGCTGGACCTGGATTCATAAATACCCGGACAATGGCGGCGGACTTGACCCGTTTCCCGCGCTTGCCGCATGGCATGCCCGGATCGCCGCGCGGCCAGCGGTGCAGCGCGCGCTCGAAGTTGCTCCGGTCACCGACGAAATTCGCGCCCGCTGGCTCAAGAAGGACTGAATTCATGACCGAACATTACATCCGCCCCGATGTGCAGGCCTATCTCGATCTGATGAAGGCCAATCCGCGGCCGCGGATGAGCGACGAGGTGATTGCGATGATGCGCAGCATCCCCAAGGAAATGGTGGCGGCGATGCTGGCCGAGCTTGACCAGCCGGTCGGAGAGCTCGGCGAGTTGCGCGATCTCACCATGCCCGGACCCGCAGGCGATGTCGAACTGCGGCTGTTCGATCCTCGCAAGAGCCGCGCGCCTGGTCCGGTAGTGGTGTTCTATCACGGCGGCGGCTTTGTCGCTGGCAGTATCGATACCCACGCCGGTCTCGCCGCCGCAATCGCGCGCGGTCTCGACTTGCCGGTGGTTTCGGTCGAATACCGGCTTGCCCCGGAGAACCCCTGGCCCGCCGGTGTCGACGACGCCGAGGCCGCCGCGCGCTGGGTGGCGGAGAACGGCGCGGTGCTAGGCCGCGAGTTCACCGGATTGGTACTCTGCGGCGACAGCGCCGGCGCGACGCTGACCGTCGTCACCGCGCTGGCGCTGCGCGAAAAACCGGCGGCGCTGCCCGTCGTCATGCAATGGCCGATCTATCCCAAGACCGATTCCACCCGTGACTACCCGTCCGACGAACTGTTCTCCTCCGGCTTCGGGCTCGATGGCGAAGACATGGCCTATTTCACCCAGGCCTATTCGTCGGACACGCTGGATTGGCGCGGTTCGCCGCTGCTGGCCGATCAGGCCGGGCTGCCGCCGACATTCGTGGTCACCGCCGCGCTCGATCCGCTGCGCGACAATGGCCGGGTCTATGCGGCGAAATGCATCGAGGCGGGGGTCGATGTCACTTACCGCGAAGTGCCCGGCACGATTCACGGCTTTGCCTGCTACCGCAAGGCGATCCCTTCGGCCGAGGGCGATTTCGCGGAATTGCTGGAAATTGCCGGGGCGATGATCCCAAGGGGGTGAGCAGAGCAATACGCTCGTGGCGAAAGTCAGGCCGGCACAGCCTCGCGAACCGCAGCGCGCTTGACCGGCGCCGGGGCGATCCGGTCGAACAATTCCGGATGGCGCGGTTCCGCGCGGGGCAGTTGCAGATCGACGATCAGCTGGTCGATCTCGCTCTTGGCCGCTGGCTTTGTTTTGGCCAGGCCCGGGATCAGCTTGAGATCGAGGTGGGTCAGGCCGAACAGGAACAGCTCGCGGTAGGCGACGCGCTCGCCCAGGCCCTGGCCGAGGCGGAAGCCGGCCTTGCGCGCGAGGAAGCGCAGCGCCTCGCTGAATCGGACGTCGTTGCTGCTGCCGGTGCGGCGATAGCGGTTCTGCATGACGACCCAATCCGCAGGGGCGATGCCCAGCGCCTCGCGCGATCCGCGCAGCGCCATCGCCACCTGGGCGAAGTGACCCAAGCGCTTGAGCCGCATTGTCGTCGCGTCGAACTGACCGAGCAGGTCGAGGTCGGCGAAAGAGGTGTTGACCGGCGTCACCAGCGTATCGGCCATGGCGATGGCGCGGCGGGCGATCGGCGAATCGCCGCCGGCAACGTCGATCAGCACATGGCTGCAATCCGATCCGATCCGCGCGATTTCCTGGCTGAGCAGCGCGCCGCTTTGCTGGGTGAGCCGCACGTGGCGGGGCAGCGGCAGATCGACTTTCAGCAGCCTGCCGGTCGCCCCGCGATTGACCAGCGCCTGCGACAGCGTCGCCTGGCTATGGTCGAGATCGATTACTGCAACCTTGCGCCCGGCATTGGCCAGCGCGACAGCGGTGTGGAACCCAAGCGTCGATTTGCCGACCCCGCCTTTTTCGTTGGCGAAGACGATGACATGGCCGTTGGGGCGGCGGCGCGAAGCGACATCGCGCAGGATGACATCGGGATGTTCGCCGCCGATATCGCGGCAAATGTCCCGCACGATGTCCCGATTGTGGACATTTCCAGCAAGGGACTTGCCATTCCCTGCGAACGATTTTGCGTGAAAGTTCATCCCGCGACCTTCCCCCAGTTTTGCCGCAACTCCGAATCAGCCGATGCCCTGTTGTCAACAGCTTAACGCCGGAAGGTAACAAATGGCAAACGATTCGGCGATTCGCTGCTTGACGGGGCGGTTGGTGCGGCTTGGGTAATTCCCCTCAGGGCTGTCCGCCTACCTCGGCATGCGGGCGAGCGCGTCGGGGCGGACATAGATGATCAGCCGCTCGATTTTGCCTGCTGCGTTCAATTTGAAATGGTTCATCGAGATAATGCCATAACGCCGCGCGCCGCCCAGTTCCTTTGATTCCAGCAGGGCGGCGATGGTTACCGCGCATTCCTTGCCGGTCTCCAAATAGCTCACCGGGATGGCGCCCTTGTTGTGGACATTGGCATATTGCCGGGCGATCGCCTCGCGCCCGATCAGATAGCGCGGCAGGCTGGAGAACACCGAGCCATCCTCTGCGAACAGCTCCACGACATCGGGCGCGCGGTCTTCCGAAATACGCGTGACATAGCGCTCGGCCACTTCGCAGGACGAGCCTGGGCGGGCGGCGGCCTTGGCCGGGGGGTTTTCGAATAGGGTGCTGTTAGGCCATGTCGGCTCGCCGGTTTCGGCGGCGGCAGGAGCGGCGAGTGTCAGGGCGATTAGTATGGCTTTCCGAAACTGCATGGCTGTGTCCTCTCTCGCCCCGTCCGACGATCCTTTGCAACGGCGCTGTCCTACACGATCTTGCGCATGTATTTCCGCTGCTTGCCGGCCACCATGAAGTCAAAGCCGCCCAAGCGCCATGCCGCAATCGACTGGAGCCTTGTCTATGTCACGCACCAAGCTGACCGAGCATTTCTCTCTCGAGGAATTCCTGGTTTCCGACACCGCCGAAAAATTCGGCATCGCCAATACGCCAACTGCGGCGCATCTCGCGAACATCAAGAAATATCTCGCCCCGGGGCTGGAGCAGGCGCGCAAGGCGCTGGGCGGGCGGGCGATCGTCATCACCTCGGCCTATCGCAACCCCAGGATCAACAAGATCGTCGGCGGCGTGGCGACTTCGGCGCATCCGCTGGGCTATGCCGCCGACATCCGCGTCGCCGGGATGACGCATCGGGCCGTCGCGCAAAAGCTGGCGGCGAGCGACCTCAAGTTCGATCAGCTGATATTGGAGATCAGCCGGAATATCGTCCATCTCTCGTTCGATCCGAGGATGCGCCGGCAAGTGAAGACCCAGGCCAAGGGTCCAGGGACGCAGATTGTCGATGGGCTGCCCGAGCTAGGCTAGGGAATCCACTTTCAGCCGCACCAGCTTGAGGCGTTTGATCTTCCATTCGCCCTCGATGCAGACATAGCTCTCGTAATAATGGCCATAGCCGGCCACACCTTTGATCTCTTCGCTGTCCGGAAAATACAGCCGGTCCTCCATCGCCCAGATGCCCTCGGCCGAGGAGCCGCCGGTGAGCGTGATCTCGGGCATATGGCCGTGGTGGACGCTGACGATCGGCTGCATCGAATCGACGATCCAGCGCGCGATCGCCTCGCCGCCCTCGATCGGCGCGTCGGTTCCGCCCGGCAGCATCATGACGCCGGAGGGCGGATCGAGCGAGGCATTGCGGTAGTCGGCGATGCAATCGTCGGCGAAAACGGCGCGCAGCAGGGCGAAGTCCTTGGTATCGACGGCGCGGAAATAGCGCGCCTTGAGCTGCTTGATTGCCTCCAGCGCCGCAGCTTGTTCGTCCATGTCTCATCCCCTTTGCGGCCGGACACATTTTTCGTGCCAATCGCCCGCGTCCATGATTAGCATGCGCCCATGCCCGAAACGGTCAAGACTTTCTGCCGCAATTGCGGCGCGCAGTGCTCGATGGAGATCGACGTCGAAGACGGCCGCATGACCGCCGCCCGGCCCGATGGCAGCGTCTCGCCCTATGGCGGCTATATGTGCCCCAAGGGGCTGGCGGCGGTGGAGCTGCACAATGGGCTGGAAGCGCGGCTGCTCGCCAGCCTGAAGCGCGGGGCGGATGGCAGCTATGCCCCGGTCGAGGCCGAGGCGGCGCTCGATGAGATCGGCGCGAAACTGGCGGCGCTGCTGGCCGAGCACGGGCCGCGCGCGATCGCAGTCTATCACGGCACCGGGGCCTATCGCTCTGTGCTCGGCGGGCAGCTGGAGCGGGCCTGGGTGGCGGCATTGGGCACGCCCAATTTCTTCTCCTCGATGACCATCGACCAGTCGGCGAAATGGGTCACGATGGCGCGAATGGGCACAATGGCGAGCGGCAAGCATGCGCTGCGCGACGCCGATGTCGCGCTGATCGCGGGCGGCAATCCGCTGGTCAGCCACCAGGGCGTGCCCTTCGCCGTCGCCGAGACCTGCGCCCCGGCACGCGCCTTCGAGGCGGCCAAGGCGAATGGCTGCAAGGTCATTCTGGTCGATCCACGCCGCACCGAGACAGCGCGCTATGCCGACCTGCTGATCCAGCCGCTGCCCGGCCACGACGCCGCGATCTTCGCCGCGATCGCGCATATTCTGCTGCGCGACGGGACCTTTGACGCGGACTTCTGCGCACGCTGGTGCATCCAGCTCGACGAATTGCGCGCTGCGCTCGCGCCGTTCACGCCGCAGCTGGCGGCAGCACGCGCCGATGTGCCGGTGGCGCAGATCGAGCAGGCGGCGCAGTGGCTCGGCGCGGCGCAGCGACCGGTACTGGGCAGCGGCACCGGGCCGTCGATGGCGGACCATTCCAACCTCGCCGATCACATGATCGAGACGGTCAATGCACTGCTCGGCGGATACCGCCGGGCGGGGGATATGGTCCGCAACCCCGGCACGCTGCGGGTCAAGGACACCTACGAGATGGCCGTCTCGCCCTCGCGCAGTTTCGAAGCGGAGCCCAAATGCGTCAGCCAGGACACCGGAGCGCTGATGGGCGAAATGCCGACCGCGCTGCTGCCGGGGGAAATCCTCGCCGATTCGCCCGACCGCATCCGCGCGCTGGTCTGCTTCGGCGGCGATCCGCTGATGGCGCTGGGCGATCCCGCTTTGGCCAAGCGGGCTTTCGAGCAGCTCGACCTGCTGGTTTCGCTCGATTGCCGCCAGAACCAGACCGGCAAGCTCGCGCATTATGTGATCGCCACCACCCAGCCCTTCGAGCGTGCCGAACTCAGCACCTCGGGCGACGGCATGTTCCCCGAACCCTTCGTGCAATATACCGAGCCGGTGGTCGCCCCGCCTGCCGGGGCGATCCACGACTGGGAGTTCTTCTGGGGCGTCGCCGCGCGGATGGGCGTGCCGCTGACGTTCAAATACTGGAACTATGGGCTGAAATTCGGCGATATTGCCAAAGGCCTGCCGCTCAGCCTCACCGAAAAGCCCGACCCCGAGGCGCTGTTCCGCTTCATGGCCGACGACAGCCTGGTGCCGTTCGACGAGATCAAATCTAGCCCCGGCGGGGTGCGGCCCACGACGCCGCCTCGCGCCGTTCTCCCTGCGCCCTCGGAAAGCGGGCGTCTGGAGCTATGCCCGCCGGATGTTGCCGCCGAACTGGCGGCGCTGGCAGTGGCAACGCCGGAACAGGGCTTCGCCTTCCGCCTGACCTGCCGCCGCATCCTCCACGCCGTCAACAGCGCCTACCGCGAGAGCCGAGAGGCGCGGCGGCGCTATCCGGTCAACTATGCCTTCATGAACCCGGAGGACATGCGCGAGGCCGGGATTGGCGAAAAGGCTTTGGTGGAAATTGCCTCGCGGTTCGGTTCGCTGTGGACGCTGGCGCGGGGCGAGGACCGGCTGCGGCGCGGGGTGGTGTCGATCACGCATATGTATGGCCCACTCGTGGGCAGCGGCGATGTGCTGGCGGATGGCGGGGCCAATGTCGGCCAGCTGACTTCGCTGAGCGAACAGTTGCAGACGATCAACTTCATGCCGCGCTTCTCGGGCGTGCCGGTGAATGTGCGGGCGGTGATCTAAACCGGCCGGTCGCCCGCCAGGGTGATCCGCCGCATCACCCGCCGGAAGCCGTGGTAATCGTTCACCGGATTGTGCTGCGCCGCGCGGTTGTCCCAGAACGCCATGGAACCCTTGCGCCACGAGAAGCGGCAGGTGAATTCGGGGCGAACCTGATGCTGGAACAGATAGTTCAGAATCGGCGCGCTTTCCTCCTCGCTCATGCCCTTGAAATGCGAGCTGTGCGCGACATTGACGTAGAGGCATTTGCGCCCGGTTTCGGGGTGGGTGCGCACCGCCGGGTGCTCGGCGGCATGGTTGTGCGACTGGGTCTCGCCTGCATTCTTGATCATGTCCTCGCGGGTCTTCGAGACATCCGCCTTGACCGAGGTATTGACGATAGTCTGCTCGTCGAGGAACTTGCGCAAGGGTGCGGACAGGCTCTCATAGGCGAGGTACTGGTTGGCGAACATCGTGTCGCCGCCATGGGGCGGCACTTCCAGCGCATAGAGCATCGAGCCCATCGGCGGCAGCTCGAGATAGGTGGTGTCGGTGTGCCAGATGCCGCCGAAATTGGCCTTGTCGCTCTCCAGCTTGACGATCTCGGTGATGAACGGGAACCCGTCGATGCCCTTGATCAGCGGGTATTCGACCGGGGTGCCGAAGGCCTCAGCGAAGGCCATGAAGTTTTCGGACGAGAGATGCTGGTCGCGCAGGAAGATCACCAGATGATCGAGCAGCGCCCGGCGCATGGCGGCGACATCGCCGGGCGCCAGCGGCTGGCTCAGATCGATCCCGCCGATCTCCGCGCCCAGCGCCCCGGCGATTTTGGCTACTGTAATTGCGCTCATTGCCCTCGCCCTTGCTAAACCGTCAAAATCTCAAACCCCTCTATAAAAATTCGACAGGGGTGTAGCAAATCATTTGACTCGTCTGTCCGCTGCGGAAATGACATTCAAAACAATCGGAGAGGTGAGAGACATGCCCCAGTTCATCGGCAGGCACACGATATTCCACGGTTTCAAACGAACGCCCAGCGAGACGCCGCCGGGGGTGCAGCCGTTCACCTGGTGGGGCTCGGACCGCTTCGCGCTGCCCGAGGGAACGCGGCAGACCAACGTCCGCCTGCAGGCCGAGGACGGCGCGCATTCCAGCGGCATTCTCTACACCAAAGGCGGCGAGACGACGGTGCTGGTGTTCAACCACCCGCGCGCCGATTTCTCCAGCCATTACCTGACGCCGTTTCTCGTCGAAGCAGGCTACGCGGTTTATGGCGGGCAGACGCGTTACCTCGGCAACGACGTCAATTGCGAGCACGAATGCCTCTGCGCCGATCTCGCCGCGCAGGTCCGCTATCTGCGTGCCGAGGGCTTCGACAGGGTGCTGTTCTGCGGCAACAGCGGCGGCGGGCCGCTGTCCACCTTCTACATGGCGCAGGCGAACACGCCGGTGGGCCAGCGGCTGAAGCTGACGGCGGCGGGCAACGAATACGATCTCAACGAACTCGACCTGCCGCGCGCCGACGGCCTGATCAATGTCGCCGGGGCGCATAGCGAGGGCCACCTCGGCATCGCCAATCTCGATCCCTCGGTGATCGACGAGGAGGATCCGCTGTCCTGCGATCCCGCGCTCGACATGTTCGATCCGGCCAATGGCTATCGCAAGCCGCCGGAAGCCAGCAAATATTCGGAGGAATTCCTCACCCGCTACCGCGCCGCGCAAATCGAGCGCTGCCGCCGGATCGACGCGAGAGCGAAGCAGGAAGTCGCACGCAAGCGCCGCTACCGTGCGCAGATGGCCGAGCCCGGTTTCGCCGATCTGCCGCTTGCCGAGCAGAACTACATCACCCGGCAAGCCGTCGCCAGCAATACCATCGCGGTTTATCGCACCATGGCCGACCCGGCGCTGACCGACCTCTCCATCCACCCCAACAAGCGCGGCATCATTGGCCTGATGCAACCCGATCCGCAGAGCGCCAACTGGAGCATTCCCGGTTTCGTCCAGATGATGACGGCAGAAGGCTGGCTATCGACCTGGTCGGGGCTGTCGACCCAGGTCGACATGCATGAGGACGGGAAGAAGGTGACCGAGCCGCTGCTGTCGATCTCCTTCACCGCCGATGTCACCATCCTGCCCTATGTCGCCAGGGGGCTGTATGAGAACGCTGCGAGCCAGGACAAGACCTATGTCGAGATCGAAGGCGACCACTTCGCCTTCCGCGAGGAAGGCCAGCGCGACGGCGGCATTCCCGATGTCGCCACGGCGATCGTGAACTGGTTGAAGCCGCGCTTTCCGGCGGCGCAGCATGCTCCATGAATTGGCTTCACTCCTCTCCCCTTGCGGGAGAGGAAAGCGTAGCTTGTTCCTTCAGGAACTAGCGAAGCTTGGAGAGGGGGCGGCAAAGCGCCACGCAGCTCCCCTCTCCAACTACGGCTAGGCGCTTGCAGCGCCAAGCCTTCGTATCCTCTCCCGCAAGGGGAGAGGAGTGAAATGACTGAAATTGTAAGAAGAGGTTTGCGCATATGGGATTGCAGGGCGCACGCATTCTGGTTGTCGGCGGGGCTTCGGGCATCGGCCATGCCGTGGCGCGGGCAGCGCAGGGCGAGGGGGCCGAGGTGGTGATAGCCTCGACCAGCGAGGACAAGCTCAAGGCTGCCTCAGCGCGATTGGGCGGGGCGGAGTGGGTGCGCCTCGATATCGCCGACGAGGCTGCTGTTTCCGCTTACTTCGCCAGTTCCGGCGATTTCGCCCATCTCGTCTCCACCGCAGGCGATTGGGGCAAGGCGCGGCGCGGGCCGTTCGCCGGGATCGACTTCAAGGAGGCGGAAGCGCTGTTCCGCGTGCGCTTCTGGGGCTCGGCGATCATGGCGAAACACGGGGCCAAGCGGGTGCCAGCGGGCGGTTCGATCACGCTGAC
This sequence comes from uncultured Alphaproteobacteria bacterium, assembly GCA_963779195.1. Taxonomy (GTDB): domain Bacteria; phylum Pseudomonadota; class Alphaproteobacteria; order Sphingomonadales; family Sphingomonadaceae; genus Novosphingobium. Next base: position 473,787 of record CAVZWZ010000002.1, on the reverse strand, counting down.
AGCGGGCATGAGCGCCTTCCGCCCGGCAGTGGGTTCGGTGATGGCGACGGCGATGGCCGGCTCGGTCGAACACCTGACCTGGGGGCTGGCCAAGGAGCTCGCCCCGGTGCGGGTCAATGCGGTGTTCCCCGGCGGGGTGGCGACGGAGATTTTCACCGGGCTGCCCGAGGCGACACGCCAGGCCGAGGAAGCCCGATTCGCCGCCCAGCCGCTGCCGCGCATCGGCGAGCCGGACGAAGTGGCGCAGGCCTATCTCTACCTGATGAAGGGCGGCTATACGACGGGCCAGGTGCTGCAAGTCGATGGCGGGAGCATGCTGGGGGGCTGAAGGCATGCGCACGCGACTCAGCATATGCGCCAGGAAGATGCGGTACAGATCTGAACAGGAGGCAAATTTGGCTTCTAGCGACTCGGGCCTCCCGCTGCGCCCCTATCGCTGCGACCGCTGCCGGCAATTCCATCTGACCAGCCGGACCAAGGGCAAGCGGGTGCCCAGGCCCGCCGGGTGAGGCGGGCGCGCCCTCAGCCAAGGGTGCGGATCGGGTCGCTTCCGTCCCAGCCCTCGGCGGCGTCGCGGAAGGCCTTGAATACTTGCTCAGCGACCGGATTGGCGGTGATCAGCTCGGTCATGAAGCCGAGCGAAGGCACCGTGTCGATGTAGCAGGTCCTGGCCCCCATCATCAGCCCCTCGAAGGCCATTTCCGCGCCGCTGGCGAGATAGGCGGCGCGTTCGGCTGCGTAGTCGTGGCAATAGAGCCCGGTGTGATGGAAGCCGAAGCCGCCGCGCGGCACCAGTTCGGTCCACAGGCCGGGACCGTCGTCGGCGGGCTCAACCAGTTCGATCTGCAGATCGCCCAGCTGGCCGATGGCGGCGCGGCAGGGCTGGATGTCGCCGGGCTCTCCGCGATAGTTCGCATCGTCGAAGTGCAATGCGTCGAAAACGAAAAAGGGGCCGGCGCCCGCGGTCTTCACCCAGCGGTGGATTGCCGCTTCCAGATTGGGGACGATCCAGCAGAGCTGACAGAAATCGCGGTTGCGGCTGGCGGGGGGGATCATGCTTCGTGTTTCCTCGCTATCGCACCGCTACGCTTTTGCCACCCTCGCGCGCCGAGCTGCGCACCGCGTCGATCACTTCCATCGCCGCGACGCCGTCGGCGAAGGTGGCGGGCACGACCGGGCTGGGCGCGGGCTCGCCCAGGATCGCCGCGCGCAAGGCCCGGCACAGCATGGTGTAGGGCGCCAGCTCGATGGCAACCAGCGTGCGCCAGCGTTCATCGAGATGGCGCGGGTCGCCGCCGACCGGCGGGCCGGGCGGCAGGGCGAGGTCTGCGGGGATGGGATGGTCGCGGGTGCCGTTCTTGTCGGCGATCCTGATCCCCGCGCCCTCGGTCCAGATCGAGCCCTCGCTGCCGGCGACATGCGCGAGGTCCATCATGGGCCCAAATACCCCGGCGCAATACTGGATCACGCCTTCGATGCCGCCAGCCATGCCGAAGCGCAGCGAGAAGGTGTCGTCGACCGGGCCGCGTTGCAGTGTCACTGCCGCCAGCGCCGCGCTGAGCGAAGTGAACTCGCCGAGCCATGTCCGCAGCTGGTCGGCGAGATGCGGCATCGAGGCGCCGAGCCAGCCGCCGCCTTCCGCCGGATCGAACCACCAGCCGGGCATCTGCCCTTCATAGACCGGGATATGCGGCAGCAGCTGGACCATGCTGACCGCGCGCGGCTCGCCGATCAGCCCCTCTGCGATGGCGCGGCCGACGGCGGCGCGCTGGGGTATATAGCGGAATTCGTGGCCGAGCATGTGCACCTTGCCCGCGCCCTCTGCCGCCGCCAGCATCACCCGGGCTTCGGCAGCATCGCGGGCGAAAGGCTTCTCGCAGAGCACATGGCAGCCCCGGGCCAGCGCCTGCAAGGTCAGCGCGCCGTGGCTGTGCGGCGGGGTGGAGATGGCGACCGCATCGGCGCCGGTGGCGTCGATCGCCGCGCCGAGATCGGTATAGCCGCCCGGCACGCCGTTGGCAGCCGCACGCTCGCGAGTGCGTTCCGGATCCGAGCCGATCAGGCCAACAACCTCGAAACCAGCGCCGCGCAGCGCGGGCAGCTGGATTCGGCAGCCGAAACCGGTGCCGGCGACCAGCGCCTTCAACCCGGCCTTGTTCATCGGACTGTCCCCGTCACATGATCCTCCCGGCAATTGGCGCCCCACCATAACGGAGCATCTCGCCTTGTCACGCGGCTGCGTTATGAACGTTGGCATGAGGCATTTGGAGAATGCGGGCATGCGTGATTTCGCCGCCGTCGAAACGGCGACCGCGCGGACCTATGTCTCGGAGCAGGACGGGCGCTGGCGGTTCATTTGGCGGATGTTCCAGACGCAATATTCCGGCCCGCTGGATTTGTCCGGGCAGTGGTACGATCTGCCCGATTACGGCCCGCCGCCGGGGGTGCCGCCGCTGGACGAGGCAACGTTCGACGGTTCGGGAACGGGGGCGAAGGCGGCGGGTTGAGAGAGTTTATCGTTATCGATTTCTGTCCGCTCAAGCCATCGTCAGAGGTGGTCGACGACTTATTGCTCCGCAGATCAATCCAGCTCGATCCCCATGTCCGCCAGTTCGCGCTCCGCCCAGAATAGCCGTCCGGTATATTCCATCGGCTGCTCGCAGGCTAAAACGCGGCTTCCTTGCCCATCCCCCGGCTCGCACCGGTGATGACGACGACCTTGCCGGCGAGGCCCGACTCTCTCTGCCTGTCCATTGCCGCTCTCCCAGCGCATTGTTGCGCCATCTGTGATGCGGGAACGGGGCAACTGCAAGGCCGCAAACGAAAACGCCCGGGATCGGATCCCGGGCGCCCTCGTGACGAAACTGGCAGACGCTGCTTTCGCAGTTCGGCTCCGCCCCCTGACGGCGCCTCGTCCAAACCCTCATGTTGCGGCCGACCGGTCTGTGCCGGTGTGGACCTAATCCCCTGAACCCTGGCGCTGTTTGCAAGCACCAAACTTCGGTGAGCGGCCCTTTCGGATCGCGTCGCCGTGTTTCCCAGAAAATTCTGCAAAGAAAAGGGCGAATGGCGCGACCGATGGATTTTGCGTTTCATCTGTGGTTATCGTGCAACAAGTCAGCGCCCCCCGGGCACGTTTCAAAGGTTTTTTCCCGCCATGACCAGCCCGGATGCGCAGGATCGCGAACAGGGCACGGCGTTCATGCCGCGGTTCGATGTCCAGGGCCTGCTCACCGCGATCGCAGTCGATTCGGCCAGCCGCGAGATATTGATGGTCGCCTTCATGGATGAGGAGGCGCTGGCCAAGACCCGCGAGACTGGCCTTGCCCACTTCCATTCGCGCTCTCGCGGCAGACTGTGGCTCAAGGGCGAGACCTCGGGGCATTTCTTGCGGGTGCAGGAAATCCGCGTCGATTGCGACCAGGATGCGCTGCAATTGCTGGTCCGGCCCGAGGGGCCTGCCTGCCATACCGGTGCGGCGAGCTGCTTCTACCGCAAGCTCGATGGCGACCAACTCAAGCGGATCGCCACTTGATACTGACATTAATGTAAGTTATATCGCCCGGGACGAACAACCAAGGATTGCCCATGCCCAGCTACAAGGCCCCCGTCCGCGACACCTGCTTCGTTATCAACGAAGTGCTGCGGCTGGAGAGCTACAACAATCTCCCCGGCTTCGAGGATGTCAGCGCCGATATCGTCAGCGCGGTGGTCGAGGAGGCGGGCAAGTTCGCCAGCGAAGTCATCGCGCCGCTCAACGCCTCCGGCGATGCAGAGGGCTGCAAGCGCAGCGCCGATGGCACTGTGACTACCCCCGCCGGCTTCAAACAGGCCTTCGCCCAATTCCGCGAGGCAGGTTGGGGGACGATTTCCGCGCCGGTCGCATTCGGCGGCCAGGGCATGCCCGAAGTGCTGGGCTTTGCGGTCGATGAGTTCATGTCCTCGGCCAACCAAGCCTTCTCGATGTATCCCGGCCTCACCAACGGCGCGATCGCGGCGATCCTGGTCAAGGCCTCGCCAGAGCTGCAGCAGATCTATGTGCCGAAAATGGTCTCGGGGCAGTGGACCGGGACGATGAACCTGACCGAGCCGCACGCCGGCACCGATCTCGGCCTGATCCGCACCAAGGCGGTGCCGCAGGCCGACGGCAGCTATTCCGTCACCGGCACCAAGATATTCATCTCGGCCGGCGAACACGACATGGCGGAGAACATCGTCCATCTGGTGCTCGCCAAGCTGCCCGATGCGCCCGATTCCTCGAAGGGCATTTCGCTGTTCATCGTGCCCAAGTTCATGGTCAACCAGGACGGCTCGCTGGGCGCGCGCAATGCCGTCGCCTGCGGGGCGATCGAGCACAAGATGGGGATCAGGGCGAGCGCCACCTGCGTGATGAATTACGACGGGGCGACCGGCTTTCTGGTCGGCGAGGAGAACAAGGGGCTCGCCGCCATGTTCATCATGATGAACGCGGCGCGGCTCGGAGTCGGCATGCAGGGGCTGGCGCAGGCCGAAGTCGCCTACCAGAACGGCGCCGCCTATGCCGTCGACCGGCGCCAGGGCCGCGCGCTGACCGGCCCCGCCAATCCGCAGGAAAAGGCCGATTCACTTATCGTCCATCCCGATATCCGCCGCATGCTGATGGACGCCAAGGCCTTCACCGAAGGCATGCGTGCCCTGGCGCTGTGGGGCGGCTTGCAAGTCGAGCTGGCGCACAAGGCTGCCACCGAGGAAGAGCGCCAGCTGGCCGACGATCTGATCGGGCTGCTGACCCCGGTGATCAAGGGCTATGGCACCGACATCGGTTTCGAGACCGCAGTGAACATGCAGCAGATCTGGGGCGGGCACGGCTATATCGTCGAGAACGGCATGGAGCAGTTCGTCCGCGACGCCCGCATCGCCCAGATCTACGAGGGCGCCAACGGGGTGCAGGCGATGGACCTGGTCGGGCGCAAGCTGGGCGCCAACATGGGCCGCGCGGTGCAGGCCTTCTTCGCTCTGCTCGACGGCGAATGCGCGGCGGCGAAGGCGGATGCGCAGCTGGCGCCGATTGCCGATAAGGTCGAGAAGGCCGGCGGCGAGCTCAAGGCGGCGACGATGTGGTTCATGCAGAACGGCATGGCCAACCCGAACAACGCCGGGGCCGGCGCGCATCACTACATGCACATCATGGGCATCGCCGCGATCGGGCTGATGTGGCTGCGCATGGCGAAGGTCGCGGGCGAGGCGCTGGCCGGCGGGACCGGGGACAAGGCTTTCTACGAGGCCAAACTCACCACCGCGCGCTATTTCGCCGAGCGCTTCACGCCGGATGCGGGCGCGCTGCGGCGCAAGATCGAGGCGGGGAGCGAGGCGATGATGGCGCTGCCGGCGGAGGCCTTCGCGACGGCCTGAGCGGGACTAATCCGCCAGCATGAGCTGGGTTCGGTTGAGCTTCTCGATCACCTCGTCCATCGGTTCGATCACCGTCACGCTGCGGCCCTCGCCGAAGCGGATGCGGGTGCCGTCGGTGACTTGCGAGATGAAAGTGACCTGAGCGGCGTTGATCGCGGTGGCGACGCGGTCGGAACTGGTGAATTTGACGAACATGGCAGGCTCTCTCCTTGCATCCTCGCGGGAGACTAGCGGCTTGGGCTGATCGCGCCAGAGGTATGTGGCGTTGCTCCCGCGCGGCGAAGCGAATGGGCCCGGCGCTTCGCCCCCGCCGCTGTCCGCACTGCCGCATCGCGGTGGCTCCTGCGGTCCCCTCCGCCGATAAGGACCGCGACAGGGGGTTGACTGCATAGGAGCAACCAATGTCACCCAGAGCAATTCGGATCGCCTGCCTGGCCCTTTTGGCGATAGCCGTGCCGATCTCGATAGGGATCGCCCGCGCGGAGACGCCTGAGGCCGGCGAAGCAAGATCCGCCGCGCCAATGCCGCAAAGGCAGCCCGCAGCGGTGCCCGAAGCACCCGCCAGTCCTCCGACTATCGACACCAACCGCGACGGCAAACCGGATGCCTGGGATCGCGACGGGAACGGCAAGCCCGACGCCTGGGACACCGATGGCGACGGCCAGCCGGACAAATTCGACAGCAATGGAGATGGCAAGCCCGATTAAGCCGGGCGAGGAGGGTGGCTTTCGGCGCGGAAGTCACCCTCGGCCCCAGGGTTGGATGGTCAGCCGAAAACCTCGCCGAACAGCGCCAGCATCGCCTTCCAGCTCTGCGTGTCGGCGCTGGCGTCGTATTTCACCGCGTCGAAGCCGCGCGCGTCGCTGCCCGGGTCGGTGAAGCCGTGGCGCACGCCGCTGTAGCTGTGGAAGTGCCAGTCGGCCCCGGCAGCGTCCATTTCCTCCCAGAAGGCGAGCACCGCCGCGCGCGGAACCATCGGGTCGGCATCGCCGTGGCAGACCAGGATGCGCGCCTTTACCACTCCCGGTTCGGCAGGAAGCTGGGTGTCGAGCAGCCCGTGGAAGCTGACCACGGCGGCGAGGTCGGCGCCGTCGCGTGCTGCCTCCAGCGCCGCCTGTCCGCCCATGCAGAAGCCGATCGCCGCCATCGGCAGCCCGGCGGCTTCCGGGTGGCCGCTCAGAGCCGCGATGGCGGCGCGCAGCCTGGCGCGGTAGCTGCCCGGATCTGCGCGCAGCATCTGGGCGAGCGGACCGCTGGCCTCGAAGCTTTCGACCGCCTGTCCGTAGAAGTCGGCAATCATCGCGAGATAGCCCGCTTCGGCCAGCATTGCCGCGCGGCGTTCCATCGGCGCGTTGAAGTTTGCGATTGTCGGGAAGATGAGGATCGCAGCGCGGGGCTTGCCTGCCGGGCGGGCGAGCCAGCCGGTCAGCGCAATGTCGCCGTCACGGTAGGAGACGGGCTCCAGCGCGCTCATTCCGGCAGGAAGTCCGCCACCGAGAGATAGCGCTCGCCGGTATCGTAGTTGAAGCCCAGCACCCGCGAACTGGCAGGCAGGTCCGGCAGCTTCTGCGAAATTGCTGCAAGTGTCGCCCCCGAACTGATGCCGACCAGCATGCCTTCCTCGGTGGCGCAGCGCCGCGCCCATTGCTTGGCGTCCGCCGGATCGACCTGGATCGCGCCGTCGATGGATTGGGTGTGCAGATTGGCCGGGATGAATCCCGCGCCGATGCCCTGGATCGGGTGCGGCGCGGGCTGGCCGCCGGAGATCACCGGCGACAGCGTCGGCTCGACCGCATAGGCCTTCATCCCGCTCCAATGGGCTTTCAGCACTTCGGCGCAGCCGGTCAGATGCCCGCCGGTGCCGACGCCGGTGATCAGCACGTCGATCGGCGAGTCTGCGAAGTCGCCGAGGATTTCCTGCGCGGTGGTGCGGGCATGCACCGCGATATTGGCGGGATTGTCGAACTGCTGCGGCATCCACGCGCCCGGCGTCTCGGCGACGATCTCTTTCGCGCGCTCGATCGCGCCCTTCATCCCCTTCTCGCGCGGGGTGAGATCGAATTTCGCGCCATAGGCGAGCATCAGCCGCCGCCGCTCGATCGACATCGAATCGGGCATGACCAGCACCAGCGGATAACCCTTCACCGCCGCGACCATGGCCAGGCCGATGCCGGTGTTGCCCGAGGTCGGCTCGACGATGGTGCCGCCGGGCTTGAGGCTGCCGTCGGCCTCCGCCGCCTCGATCATGGCCAGGCCGATGCGGTCCTTGATCGAGCCGCCGGGGTTGGCGCGCTCGCATTTGATCCACACCTCGTGGTCCGGGAACATCCGGGCGAGGCGAATATGCGGGGTGTTGCCGATGGTTTCGAGGATGCTTCCGGCTTTCATGGCGCTGGTTCCCTTTGGCGGTGAGTCTGACGGTATTGGGGCGCGAAGGTCCGGGCGTTCCTGAGTTCGGGAAACAGCCAGGCCCAGGCTATGGTGACGACTATGGCACCCGCGCCGCCAAACACAACCGCCCCCGTCGCCCCGAGCAGGGCGGCCGCGACGCCCGACTGCATTTCGCCCAGCTCGTTCGACGCCGAAATCGCCAGCCCCGAAATCGCCGAGACCCGGCCGCGCACCTCGTCCGGCGTGTTGAGCTGGATCAGCGTGCTGCGGATGAACACCGAAACCATGTCCGCCGCGCCGAGCAGCGCGAGCAGCGCCAGCGACAGCGGGAAACTCCGCGACAGGCCGAAGCCAATCGTCAGCGCGCCGAACACCGCCACTGCCCACAGCATCTTGACCCCGACATTATGCGCGATCGGCCGTGCCGACAGCCATATCGACACCAATACCGCGCCCGCTGCCGGCGCGGCGCGCATGATGCCGAGCCCTTCGGCTCCGACATGGAGGATATCGCGCGCGAAGACCGGCAGCAGCGCGGTCGCCCCGGCGAGCAGCACGGCGAAGAGATCGAGCGTGACGCAGCCGAGCATGAAGCGCTCGTTCCAGACGTAGCGGAAGCCCTCCGCCACTTGCCGTATGGGGTGTTCCTCGCGGCTTCCTGCGGGAGGCGGCAGCCGGCGGATGGCAAAAATCGCGGTGAAGCTGATCGCCAGCAAGGCGCTCGCCGTCCAATAGGGGAGGGCGTGATCGACGCCATAGAACAGCCCCGCCAGCGCCGGGCCGCCGATTGCGCCAGATTGCCACGACATCGAGCTCAGCGCCATGGCGCGCGGGATCAGCGGAGCGGGCACGATATTGGGCACCACCGCGCTCAGCGCCGGTCCGATAAACACCCGCGCGGTGCCGTGCAGTGCGGCCAGCACGAACAGCACCGGCAGGCTGGTCATGCCGAGATAGGTCACCAGCGCCAAAGTCAGCGCGATGGACAGATCCAGCACGGTGGCGAGCAGCGCGACGGTGCGGCGGTCGAACCGGTCGGCGACAACTCCCGCGACCGGGGTGAACAGCGCCAGCGGCACGAATTGCGCCAGTCCCAGCAGGCCGAGCTGGAAGGCTGCCTCCTGGATCGACATGCCATATTGGCTGCGGGCAACGTCGTAGAGCTGGTAGCCGATGATCACCACCATGCCGATGGTGCCGAGCACGGAGGCGAAGCGCGACAGCCAATACAGCCGGAAATCGCGGATATGCAGCGGCGAGGCGGGTTCGGTCACCGCAGCGGCATGGCAGGCCGTGCGGCGATTGCCAAGCGCGGTCAGAAGGCGATCTTGGCGGTGATCCTGATGTCGCGGCCGGCGATCGGCACGAAATCGCGGGTGAAGCTGGCGGCGCGGCGACCGGTGACGTCGAACAGATTATCGGCGGAGAGGATGAGGGTGACCGGTCCGTCGTCTCCCAGCGGATGCCAGTCGGCCGAAAGATTGACCAGGGTAAAGCCCGGCACCGGATTTTCGAAGGACGCGACCCGGCTCTGCGCCTGGTTCCACTCGACTTCGCCGCGAAAGCGCAGCGGTCCATGCTGCACTTCCGCGCCGCCGCGCAGCCGCAGCGGCGGTATGCGCGGGGCGGGGCCTTCGCCCTTGAGCTGCGCGTGGGTGTAATCCGCCGATCCGTCGAGGGTCAGCGCGCCGCCCTGCCAGCGCAAGGCCTTGACCGAGGCGCTGGCTTCGAAGCCCCTGAAGCGCGCGGGCAGCTGCGTGTATTGGAAGACCGGAAATCCGTCCTCCTCCGCGCCGGTGGGCAGGGCGGCGATGAAATTGCCGAAGCTGGTTATGTAACCGGTGAGCGACAAAGATGCCCGTTCGCCTTCGTAACGGACATAGGCCTCGAAACCGTCGCTGGTTTCGCTGCGAAAGACAGGGTTGCCGCGTTCGAAGGCCTGGGTGGCGACGTGGAGGCCATCCGACAGCAGCTCTTCGGGTGCAGGCGCGCGCGCGCCCCTTGTGTAATTCGCGCCGAGTTTGAACCCGTCTGCCGGAGCATAGGACAGCCCTGCAGCGCCCGACCAGAGATTGTAGCCGCGCCGGAAACCGACCGGGTTCGACGTGACCCTGACATGCTCGTAGCGGCCCGCCGCCTCGATCTCGACCTTGCCGATGCGATAGCTCTGCAAGGTGAAGATGCCCCAGCGATTTATGCTGTTATCCGGCACGAAAGCCTCCGCGCCCTGAATGCTCAGCTTGCGCGAGAACAGCTGGACCCCGCTGCGCCCCCGCCAGCCGCCGCGCCTGGCCTGCACAAGGTCGGTCCGCGCCTCGATTCCGTCACCCGCAAAGCGCGTGCCGACTTCGCCATTCTCCAGCTCGACATGTTCGTAATCGCCATAGGCGCCGCGCAGTTGCAGGCTCTCGAACAGACCGCCGAGTTTCAACTCGCCGCGCAGATCGATGCGGGTTTGCCTGAGGTCGATGGCGACCAGCTCTGGGCCCTCTGCTTCCTCTTCGCCTTCATGTCCATGCCCGCCGCCGGGGCGTGACGGCAGGCCGTATGTCGTGTCGTAATGCTGCACCGAAAGGCCCAGGCTGCCGCCGGAGCCGATATAGGCAGCCCCGGCGCCGAGCGTGTAGCTCCGCGCGGCGGAGTTGGGGATGCGGCCCGAGAGATTGGCCAGTTCTTCGAATTCGGCTGCCTCTTCCTCTTCGCCTTCCGCCCGGTGGAACGCAGCTTCATCCAGCAATTCGCCGCGCAGCGGCCCGGAGTTGACCAGACCACCGACCCGCAGATCGCCGCTCTTGCGCCAGCTCGCATCGAGATGGAGGGCGATGTTGCCGCCCAGCGGCGCTTCGATCGCGGCGCCGATCGAGCGCTCGTCTGCCGCGGAGGCAAAGCCGCCGATCGCGGTCACGCCGATCGCCTCGGGCAGCCTGCGCGGTATGCGCTTGTCGAGCGCATTGACCGCGCCGCCGATCGCCTGGCCGCCGAACAGCAGCACCGCCGGGCCATGCACGACGTCGATGTGATCGACCGTCAGCGGGTCGAAGACGACGGCGTGATCGGCCGAGACCGAGGAGGCGTCGATCGCGCCGATGCCGTCGGTCAGCACGCGGATGCGGTCGCCATCGAAGCCGCGCAGCACTGGCCGGGAAGCGCCCGGGGTGAAGGACGAGGACGAAACCCCCGGGAGCCTTGCGAGTGTCTCGCCGATCTGCCCGCGCATTTGCGAGACAAGCCTGTCGCCGCCCAGCGTCGCGGTGCTGGCGAGCAGGCCGAAATCCATCGGCGGATGGCCGACAACCTCGATTGCGGGCTCGGTACCGCCGTGGTCGCTGGCGTGCGCCGGGTCGGTCCGATCCTGGGCGAGCGCACTTCCGGGGCCCAGCGCAACCGTACCGGCGAGCAGGCATGCGGCGAACAGGCGTGACTTCGGGCCGGGCATGCGCCCGTTCTAGCGGTGATGATATATTATATCAATAGGACGGGCGCGGGCAGACCCGTGCGGACAACGCCTCAGCGATCCCGGCGCAGCCGCGGATTGGGCTGCAGCGCCTCGATCACCTTGAGGAAATCGTCGAGCCGGATGATTCGTTCGAACTGGAAACCGGCCTTGTCGTCGGTGATCCAGATCAGATGCGCCTCGATGCGGCCGACCACCGGCAGGCGGATGATCACCCGCTCGCCCCGGCTCAGCCCCGGCGCGCCGTCGGCCATGAAGCCATGCGCCGACAGGTTGACGATATGCAGATGGATGTCGCCGAGTTGGCGATGCTCCGCGATCACCGGGCAATCGACCGGGTGCCGCGTCGCGCGGCGCATCTCGGTAACTGTCAGCTGCGCGCCTGCGCCCATTGCCATAACTCACCTCAAACTCGGGTTCCGGGAGAGGCAAGATGCACGGGAAAGGCAAATATTGGGTAAACCGGCAAGAAATGACCGGCAAATTCTTGCAGGATGGGGCTTTCGGGAGTGCCTCAGGCGGGGCGCAGGATGCCGTGTTTCTTCTTGCCTGAGGAGATTCGCTGTTCTCCGGCGGCGGCGGAAATGGGCAGCGATTCGTCCGAAACCGGCGCTCCGTCGAGCTTTGCGCCGCCGCCCGCGACCAGCCGTTTGGCCTCGCCGCGACTCGCCGCGAAGCCGATGCCGACGAGAGCGTCGATTATGGTGCAGCCTTCGGACGGGATGGTGAATGCGGGCAGGTCCTCGCCCAGGCCGCCGCCGGTAAAGGTGGCTGCGGCGGTGGATTCGGCGGCACGAGCGGCTTCCTCGCCGCGCACCAGCTTGGTCACTTCATTGGCCAGCACCACCTTGGCGGCATTGATCTCGCTGCCTTCCAAGGCCTCAAGCCGCGCCACTTCGTCCAGCGGCAGATCGGTGAACAGCCGCAGGAACCGCCCAACATCGCGGTCGTCGGTATTGCGCCAATATTGCCAGAAATCGTATGCGGGGAGCTGGGCTTCGTTGAGCCAGACGGCGCCGGAAGCCGTCTTGCCCATCTTGGCGCCGTCCGCCGTGGTCAGCAGCGGGGTGGTGACGCCGAACACCTCGATGCCGCTCATCCGCCGGGTCAGCTCGATGCCGTTGACGATATTGCCCCACTGGTCGGACCCGCCCATCTGCAAGCGGCAGCCATGGCGCAGCGCCAACTCGCGGAAGTCGTAGGCCTGGAGGATCATGTAATTGAATTCGAGGAAAGTCAGCGGCTGCTCGCGCTCGAGCCGCAGCTTGACCAAATCGAATGTCAGCATGCGGTTGATGGTGAAATGCTTGCCGACATCGCGCAGCAGCTCGACGTAGCCGAGTTGGCTCAGCCATTCGTCGTTGTCGACCATGCATGCGCGTCTGTGGGGCTCTTCGCCGAACGAGTCAGGAGACGTTCGAAGGCTGCGCTTGGATCGAGGCGATATTATCGGCAAGATATCCTCGTCGGTGAGCATCTGGCGGCTCTCGTCCTTGCCCGAAGGATCGCCGACCTTGGCAGTGCCCCCGCCCATGATGACGATCGGGCTGTGCCCTGCCTGCTGCACCCGGCGCAGCAGCATGATCTGAGGCAAGGTTTCCGACATGCAGCGACGGCGCGGTGGGATCGAAACCGATATAGGCAGGGACGATCTCCTTGCATGCCAGGCCGTCCAGTGCGCGGCATCGGTCATCTGATGGATATAGCCGCGCTCTTCGAGCAGGCGGAGCAGGGTGGAGTTGTATTGGCTCATGGCGCGGCGCGCCTAGCATGGAGTTGGGCGCTTGGGGAGAGATTTGGCGACGCAAACCAGAGTTTTGGCCAAGCGCGGCCTGGTCGCACATCAGACTTGTCCAGTCGAAGGGCTCATTATCGGTGTGAAGGCATCGCGCATCGGCCCATCGAAATTCATGTTCGAATATGTGGTGATCGGCGAGACCGACAGGATCTTGCTGCCTTCCCAGGCCATGCCCGAACGGGTCGATGGTCTGTGGAATCACACCTGTTTCGAGGCTTTCTTCCGGTTTGAAGATGGCAGCTATCTCGAATTCAATTTCGCGCCATCGCGCCAATGGGCGGCCTATCGCTTCGATAGCTATAGGAACGGGATGACATTGGCCGATGAGGATTGTGCGCCCGAGGTTTTTCTCGTCAGTTTTGGGCCGCCTCGCCTGGCGTTGAATGCGTACGTCCGCCTCGCTCAGCAGGATTCGGGACGGGTTAGCGCTATCGCCCTCTCCGCCGTCATCGAGGAAACCGACGGCACCAAATCTTACTGGGCGCTCGCCCACCCTCCCGGCAAGCCCGATTTCCACGCGCCCGCTTGCTTCGCGCTGACACTTCCGCCACCCGAGCAACCATGAAATTCGGTATCGACCGCCTGCTGGCAGACCCCGCCCTGCGCAAGCCTCTGGAAGGCAAGCGCGTCGCCCTGATCGCGCACCCCGCTTCGGTCACGCGAAGACCTCACCCATTCGCTCGACGCGCTGATCGCCGCCGGCATCGATGTCACCTCCGCCTTCGGCCCGCAGCACGGGCTCAAGGGCGACAAGCAGGACAATATGGTCGAATCCGCGGACGAGGTCGATCCGCATTACGGCATCCCGATTTTCAGCCTCTACGGCGAAGTGCGCCGCCCCAGCGCGGCGATGATGTCCACCGCCGATGTCTTCCTGTTCGACCTGCAGGACCTCGGCTGCCGGATATACACCTTCGTCACCACGCTGCTGTATCTGCTCGAGGCTGCCTCGGGCACCGGCAAGAGCGTCTGGGTGCTCGACCGGCCCAATCCCGCCGGGCGGCCGGTCGAGGGCACGCTGCTCCTTCCCGGACAGGAAAGCTTCGTCGGCGCCGGGCCGATGCCGATGCGGCACGGGCTGACGCTGGGCGAGATGGGCCGCTGGTTCGTCGAGCAGTTCAAGCTCGATGTCGATTACCGGGTGATCGAAATGGAGGGCTGGCAGCCGGAAGGCCCCGGCTTCGGCTGGCCGGAAAGCCGGATCTGGATCAACCCCAGCCCCAACGCCGCCAACCTCAACATGGCCCGCGCCTATGCCGGCACAGTGATGCTCGAAGGCGCGACGCTGAGCGAGGGCAGGGGGACCACCCGACCGCTCGAAGTGCTGTTCGGCGCGCCAGATGTGGACGCCAAGGCGGTGCTGGCCGAGATGCAGCGCTTTGCTCCGGACTGGCTCGCTGGCTGCGCGATGCGCGAATGCTGGTTCACGCCGACGTTCCACAAACATGCCGGAGAATTGTGCAGCGGGCTGATGATCCACGCCGAGGGCGGCTTCTACGATCACCATGCCTTCCGCCCCTGGCGGCTCCAGGCGCTGGCGTTCAAGGCGATCCGGCGGCTCTATCCGGACTACGAAATCTGGCGCGATTTTCCCTATGAATACGAGTTCGAGCGACTCGCCATCGATGTGATCAACGGCGGCCCCGCCTTGCGCCAATGGGTCGACGATGCGGGCAGCGAGGCGGGCGATCTGGAGAAGCTTGCTGGCGCGGACGAAGTGCGCTGGCGCGAGGACATCGGGCGCTATCTGCTATACCGCTGACGCCTTGCGCGCGCTGCCCTTCGCTACCTCCAGCGCCACGACATTGCTCTCCAGCCTGCGCAGCCGGTTCCAGGCGTCGAGCGCCGCCACCTTGTAAGCCTCGGCCAGCGTCGGATAGTTGAAGCTGTTGTCGATGAAATAGTCGAGCGTGCCGCCCAGGTTGATCACCGCCTGGCCGATGTGGATCAGCTCGGTCGCGCCTTCGCCGATTATGTGGACGCCCAGGATGCGGCGGGTGGCGCTGTCGACAATCAGCTTGAGCATGCCGGAATCGATGCCCATGATGTGCCCGCGCGAGGTTTCGCGGAAGCGGGCGATGCCGCACTCATAGGCGGTTCCCGTGCTGCGGACTTCCTCCTCGGTGAGGCCGACGCAAGACAGCTCGGGCACCGCATAGATACCGATCGGATAGGATTGGTCCGGCGCCGGCAGTTCCGCGCCGAAGGCATGGCACGCCGCCAGCCGCCCCTGCTCCATCGAAGTCGAGGCGAGGCTGGGGAAGCCGATGACGTCGCCCGCCGCATAGATATGCGGCACATCGGTCCGGCCCGTCAGCGGATCGACCCTCAGCCGACCGCGCGAATCGGCGGAGAGGCCGCAAGCCTCGAGGTTGAGCGCATCGGTCGCGCCCATCCGTCCGGCGGTGAACAGCATCAGCTCGGATGCCGCCTGCCGCCCGTCCTTCAGCACGCAGACCGGCGAGCCGTCGGCGGCGAAGCGCACCTGCGCCAGTTCGCCCGACAGGCGCAGCGCCATGCCGCGGTCGCGCAGCAGATAGGTCAGGTGATCGACGATCTCGCGGTCCATGAAATCGAGGTAGCTCGCGCGCGGTTCGATCAGCGTGACGGGCACATCGAGCGCCGAGAAGATCGTCGCATATTCGAGCCCGATCACGCCGGCGCCAACGACCGTCAGGCTGCGCGGCACCCGGGGTGCGCGGATAAAATCGTCGCTGTCGAGCACAGTGCTGCCGTTGAACGGGATGTAGTCCGGGCGATAGGGCTTGGTGCCCACTGCAATCAGCACTTTGTCCGCTTCGACGGTCTCCTCGGCGGCATCGTCGCCGAGATCGCAAGCGACGACGAGGCGGTGGGGATCGAGGAAGCGGGCTTGGCCTACCAGCGTCTTCACCCCGTTGCGGGCGAACTGGTGTTCGAGCACGTTGATCTCGTGGTCGAGCGTCTTGCCCAGCCGGGCGGAGAGGTCCGCCGCGCAGATGTCGTGCTTGACCCGGTAGGACTGGCCATAGAAGCCGCGCTCGCGCCAGCCGGAGAGGTTGAGCACGGTCTCGCGCAGGGTCTTGCTGGGGATAGTGCCGGTATGCACCGACACTCCGCCGACGCGAGCGCGGTTGTCCACCACCAGCACCCGCTTGCCCAGCTTCGCCGCCTGCACCGCCGCGCGGCGGCCTGCCGGGCCGGCGCCCAGAACCACGAAATCATAGCGCGCCATCGGCAAGCCCCCCGTTGCAGTCGGGGGTAAGAACGGCTGAGGGAGGCTGCGGATTAATGCCGGGGGTTGATTTGCGGCATGGCGTTCGCGAAATTGCCTGCCATCGTGCCTGCAACCATGAGGAGCTTCGCATGACCGCCTATCCCGACGACATTTACGCCGAACCCGAATTCATCGACCCGCAAACACTCGCCAATCTCGGCCCGCTGGCGCCGCTGGCGGGGGTGTGGGAAGGCGAGCACGGCGTCGATATCGCCCCCAAGGCGGCGGGTCCGCGCACGCTGGGCTTCTGGGAGCGCTTCGCCTTGCAGCCGGTCGATCCCGGCAACAACGGCCCGCAGCTGCTCTATGGCCTGCGCTATCACACCCGCATGACCAAGATCGGGCAGATCGGCACCTATCACGATCAGGTCGGCTATTTCCTGTGGGAGCCGGCGCGGGAAACGGTTATGCTCAGCCTGACCATCCCGCGCGGGCAGATATTGCTGGCGGCGGGCAAGGCGGCAGCGGACGCCAAGAGCTTCACCCTCACCGCGACGCGCGGCGACACCGCCTGGGGCATCTGCTCGAACCCCTATCTGGAAGAAAACTTCCGCACCGACAGCTTCACGATCACGGTCACCGCCCACGACGACGGGACCTGGTCCTACGAGGAGGACACGGTGATGCAGATCAAGGGGCAGGCGGAGCCGTTCCACCACCGCGACAGCAACCGGCTGACACGAGTGGCGGCGGCGGAGCCCAATCCGCTGGCGCGGTAGGGGGAGTAAAGCCCCTCCCCTTCAGGGGAGGGGTTGGGGGCTGTCCCGGCTAACCTTGATCCACCGGCTTCGGCACCAGCATCGCCAGCCCTTCAAGCGCCAGCCCGTTCGACAGCTCGTCGAACATCCGCCGCCGCAGCTCGCGCACCAGCAGCGAGCGGGTGTTGCGCAGCACCTGGGTCGATAGCCCGGCCAGCTGCGCCCCCAGCACCCGCGCCCGCGGCAGCAGGTCCGCCGCGGGCAGAACCTCGCCGACCACGCCCAGCCGCTTGGCCTCATCCGCCCCGATCCGCTCGCCGGTGAGCAGGAAATAGCGCCCGTGGTTCGGCCCCAGCAGCATCGGCCAGACTGTGTGCACGCCGTCGCCCGGCACCGCGCCGCCGGGGATATGGGCAAGGTCGGCGAATTCGGCGTGGGCAGCGGCCAGCACGATGTCGCACAGCACCGCAATCTCTGCATGGATCAGCGCCGGGCCGTTGACTGCCGCGATCATCGGCACCGGGATGGCGAGAAGGTTACCCAGCAGCGCCAGCCCCTCGTCCTGAATGCGCGGCCACATTGCGCTGAGGTTGGGCTCGGGATAGCTCTCCTGCGGGTCCATCGCCGCAATGAAGCTGTCGCCGGTGCCGGTGAGGATCACCACGCGGTTTTCGGGATCGCGAGCGACATCGAGGAAGGCGTGGCCCAGTTCGCAGTGCAGGCTCTTGAGCGAAGTGCCCCACAGCGCCGGGCCGCCGCGCGTGTGGATGGTCATTTCGAGCACGCCGGAAGCGTCGCGGGTGAAATGGATGCCATGGTATTTGGCGGCGTAGTCGCTGAGTTGCGTCACGGTTTCTCTCCTTTGAAGCCCCTCCCCTTCAGGGGAGGGGTTGGGGTGGGGTTTGTCATCCTGGCGCTGCGCAAGCCGGACAGACCCCACCTCCCGACCTCCTCCCCTGAAGGGGAGGAGGAGTAATCAGGCAATCGCCCCCTTGGCTTTCAGCTTTTCGATCTCGTCCCACTCGAGCCCCAGCTCCATCAGGAATGTCTCGGTGTGTTCCGAGGCCTGCGGCGCCCGCGTTGTCGCCACCGGCGCGCGATCGAACTGCACCGGGTTGCGGATCAGCCGGATCGGCCTGCCGCCGTCGCCCTCGACCTCGAAGATCATGTCGTTGGCCAGCGCCTGCTCGTCGGCGACGAGGTCGGCCGCCGATTGCGCCGCCGCCCACTGGCCTTTCATCGTCTTGAGGTGCGTTTTCCAGTAGGCGAAGCTGTTCGCGCCGATCGCTGCGGCAATCGCCGCGCCTGCGGGCTCCCAGTTGCTCAGCAGCGGCATGGCCTCGGAAAAGCGCGGGTCGTCGGCCATCTCCGCCAGCCCCAGATGCTCGAAGGTGTCGCGGATGTATTGCCCCGGCGTCAGGATGCACAGGTTGATCGTGCCGCCGTCGCGGTGGTGAAATTGCCCATGAAGGGATTGCCCGGGGTGCAGCCGGATTTGGGATAGGGCGAGCGGATCTGCGCGCCATATTCCATCCACATGCACAGGGTGGAGGCCTGGGTCCAGGCTGCGGTGCTCATCAGCGAAACGTCGATCTCCGCCGCCTTGCCGGTGCGCTCGCGGTGGAACAGCGCCGCCGCGATGCCGCCGGCGATATGCATGCCGCCGGTGGAATCGCCCATCGCCGGGATGCCCTGGCTCATCACGCCGGGCAGTTCCTCGGGCGTCAGCGCATAGCCGATGCCGCCGCGCGTCCAGAAGGCGGTGCCGTCATAGCCGCCGACCAGCCGCTCCGGCCCCTTGTCGCCGTGGGCCGAGCCGCGCGCATAGATGATGTCCGGGTTGACCGCGCGGATATGCTCGACGTCGATCTTCAGCTTCTGCCGCGCATCGGGCAGGAAATTGGTGAGGAACACATCGGCGGTTCTGGCGATGCGGTAGATCAGCTCCAGCCCCTCGGGCGTGCCGGCATCGATGCCGACCGAGCGCTTGCCGCGATTGGGATGCTCCATCACCGTGTTGCGTTCGGGCGTGATCGGCAGCGCGCCGACCCGGATGAAGCCCCTTTGGGCATCGCCGCGCTCGGGATGTTCGATCTTGATGACATCCGCGCCCCAGTCCGCCAGCACCGCGCCGGCGGCGGGAACGAAGGTATATTGCGCCACCTCGAGGACGCGCACGCCCTCCATCACCCTGGTCATGCAGGCTCTCCCGTTTTGCCGCGATGATCGCCGATGCGCGGGCAATTGCAAGCGGCTTGAACGCCGCTCGTGGAGGGTTCAACGGGCTTTCTGCCAAACCCGATTGCTCCCTCGCGGATAATTGGCCACAGTCTCCCCCGGCAGCGGCATCCAGTCCCAACGGAGTTGCGCCGGGAGAGGAATCGAGCGCATGAGTTTTTCCGGGAAATACGGCCCCTGGGCGCTGATCGCGGGGGCTTCCGACGGGGTTGGGCTCGCCTTCGCCCGAGCGCTGGCGCGCGAAGGCCTGAAGCTGATCCTGGTTTCGCGCAGCCAGGCCAAGCTCGACAAGGCGGCGGACGAGCTGCGCGGACTCGGCGCGGAATGCATCACCGTTGCGGCCGACCTGTCGCTCCCCGAGGGATCGACAAAGGCGATCGCTGCGGCGGGCGACCGCGAAGTTGGCATGGTCGTCACCAATTGCGGCGCCGATTCGATCAATTCCAAATTTCTCGATGCGGATATTTCTGCCTGGGAAGGCCTCGCGGCGATGAATGTCACCACCAAGTTGCGGCTTGCCCATCACTTCGGGCGCGCGATGCGGGCTCGCGGGCGCGGCGGGATGATCCTGGTCAACTCGGGCGCCTGCTACAGCGGCATGTATGGCCTTGCCACTTACTGCGGTTCGAAGGGCTTCGTGCTCAACTTTTCCGAGGGACTGTGGGCGGAACTGCGGCACGACAATGTCGATGTGCTGACCATGGTGCTCGGCCAGACCGACACGCCAAGCTACCGCGCGACGCTGGAAAGGAGCGGCCAACCCTTGCCGGAAAGCTGGGCCGATCCCGCAGATGTTGCCGAAACCGCGCTGCGCCAGCTGCCGCACGGGCCGATCTACAACTGGGGCCAGGCTGACGATATCGCCGGTTTCGCGCCCAATTCGCCCGACGATCGCCGCGCCAAAATCGTCATGATCGAACAGATGACCGGCGATCTGACCAGGCGCAAGGCGGATGCCTGAGAACATGCAGGGCCTGCCCGATCCCGTCCGCCAGGCCGACGAGTTGGCGATCATGCGCCAGATCTACAATTATTGCCGCTCGGTCGACCGGCTCGACGTGCCGCTGGGACACGGCGTGTTCCATGAGGACAGCTTTGCCGACTTCCCGAGCTACAAAGGTCCGGGGCGCGGCTGGATCGACGCGGTCTGCGTCGCCCACCTCGATTTCCTGCACCACTCGCATCAGGTGACCAACGTGCTGATCGACGTCGATGGCGACAAGGCGGGCAGCGAGGCCTATGTCACCGCCAATCTGCGCCAGCAGGACGGCGAGCGGCTGATCAACCGGATGTTCTCGGCGCGCTATATCGACCGATGGTCGAAGCGCGACGGACGCTGGGCGATCGACCGGCGCGATTGCGTGGTCGATTTCAGCGAAGTGCGGGATGTCGCCGGTCTGGGCAACGATGCCCGTTCCGCCCGCGACCACAACGATCCATCCTATGGTGTATTGAAGGAAGTGGCGTGAGCGACTTGGCAAGGCTCGAAGCCGCCGCCGACCGGCTCGAAATAACCGATCTGATCTATCGCTATTGCCGATCGATGGACCGCATGGACCACGAACAGGGCTATGCCATCTGGCACGAGGGCGGCGCCGCCGACTACGGTCCCGACGTGTTCCAGGGCACCGGGCGCGGCTTCATCGACTGGGTGTGCGAGAGCCACAAGCACCTCGACGCCCATTCGCATCAAGTCTCGAACATCGTCATCGAACTCAACGGCGACCGCGCCGGCAGCGAGGCCTATGTCACCGCCACCCTGCAAGCCACCCGCGAGGGCAAGACGACGCAGATGATGGTGTGGAGCCGCTACATCGATCAGTGGTCGAGGCGCGATGGCCGCTGGGGCATCGACAGCCGCGTCACTGTGATCGACTTCGACGAGGTGCGCGAAGTCACGCAATTGAAACCGCACACGCAAGCCAGCCGCGACCGCAGCGATCCCTCCTACATGGCGATCAGGAACCTGAGATGAGACGAATCCGCACCAGCCTCTCCTTCGACATGCGCGCACCGGATTGGGGCGCGCCGCGCCAGGAGCTTTATGCCGCCGCGCTGGAAATGGCGGCGTTCGGCGACGCGATCGGCGTCGATTCGATCAATCTGATGGAGCATCACGGCTCGGACGACGGCTATCTGCCGCAGCCCTATACGCTGGCGGCCGGCATGGCGGCGGTGACCAGGAACATTCGGTTCAGCCTGGGCGCGGTGATCCTGCCGCTGCACGATCCGGTGGTGGTGGCCGAACAGATCGCGCTGCTCGACCTGATGTCGAACGGGCGCGTCAGCTCGATTTTCGGCGCGGGCTATGTGCCGTTCGAATTCGCGCTGTTCGGCAAGTCGGTCAAGGACCGGGCGAAGCTGATGGACGCGGGGCTGGAGACGATCCTGCGCGCGCTGAAGGGCGAGAAGTTCGAGACCGCCGAGGGCCGCCCGGTGTTCGTCCGCCCGCTGCCGGTGAGCGTGCCGGAAGACATCATCATGGTCGGCGGCGGGGTCGAGGCTTCGGCCCGGCGCGCGGCGCGCTTCGATGTCGGCTTCGGGCCGATGATGCCGCAGATCGTCGATACTTACCTTGCGGAATGCGCCAGGCACGGACGCCCCCCGCGCCAGCATTTCCGCCCGGTCCCCGGCATGCCGCTGGCGATCCACCTGTGCGAAGACCCGGACGAGGGCTGGGCGGCGATCGCGCCGCATGCGGTGCATGTCATCACCGAATACGCCAAATGGGCGGCGGCGGAGGGCGAGAATTCGAACTCGCCGTTCAAGGGCCTGACCGATCCTGCCGTGCTGCGCCAGGCCGGATTGTTCGCCACCTGGACGCCGGATCAGCTCATCGCCAAGGTGAACGAGATTCCCGACCTCGGCGGCATCGGCCTGCAACCGCTGTTGGGCGGGCTGTCGCCCAAAGAGGGCTGGAAGAGCCTGAAGCTGCTGGAAAAGGCTATGCCGCAGATCAGGGAGATCGTCGCGGCGGCGGCGGCGGAGTGAAGGCAGGCTAGGCCGTCCCCACCACCGCCGCCAGCGGATCGCTGTAACGACCATCCACCAGCAGCCGCGCGGTGATTTCGGGAAACCCCGCCTTGGTCATATAGGCATGCACCAGCGCGGCATGGCCGTTCAAATCCGCCGAGCGCCAGATCGCCACCGCCTTGGTCGGAAAGCAGCGGTTGGAGAAGCTGACGATGAACGGGCTGCCAGGCCGCAGCACGCGGCGGACTTCGGAGAAAACCGCGACCGGGCTTTGCAGATATTGCACGCTGGCGCAGCATAGCGCCGCATCGCAGCTGGCGTCGCCCAGCGGCAATCGGGGATCGCGGTTGAGGTCCTGGACGAAGCTGCGGGTCAGGCGCGGGTTGGCCGCCAGTTCCGCCGCATTCATCCCGTGCCCGATGACCTCGGCGAGCGGCAGATTTTCGGGCAAGTGGCTGACCCAGCTCGACATCAGATCGAGCACGGTGCCGCCCGGCGTCAGCAGCTTGCCATAGAAATCGCCCAGCGCGGCGATCGCAGTGTCATCGATATGCGTCACCAGCCGGGGCGGGGCGTAGAAGTCCGCATCGTCGCCCTCGTCCTCTTTCGCGAAGGCGCCTGGCGGGAAATCGGGAAGTTCGATTGGTGTCATTACAGCGCAAGCAAATCCCAGTTCCATGCTATTTGCAATCGCCTGTTGACGAATCTGCGCGCGGTTGAAACGTTGCGGAGGCTAAAGCCGCATTATCAATCGAGAGGACCGCAATGCCATCGCCGCAATTCCATGCGCCTGAAAGCGTCGAACAGGCGAGCGCGCTGCTCGCCGCGAACCCGCAGGCGCGGGTGCTGGCCGGGGGGACCGATCTGATCGTGCAACTGCGCTCGCGCCGCTTCGTGCCCTCGGATGTCGTCGATATCAAGCGCATCGCCGGGATGAACGGAGTCCGCGTCGAGGGCGGCGGCTTCGTCATCGGCGCGGCGACACCCTGCACCGCGCTCAAGGACAACAAGGCGCTCGCCGCTGCCTGGCCGGGCGTGGTCGAGGCGGCCAATCTGATCGGCTCGGTGCAGGTGCGCAACCGCGCGACGATGGCGGGCAATCTGTGCAACGCCTCACCGGCGGCGGATAGCGTGCCCGCACTGGTTGCGGCAGGGGCGACCTGCGTGATTGCCGGGCCCGGCGGCAGCCGCGAGGTGCCGGTCGAGACTGTCACCACCGGCGCGGGCAAGACTTCGCTGGCGCCGGGCGAGTTCGTCGTCGAGATAAAGCTGCCTGCTAGGCCCGCCGGGGGAGGGGACGCCTATCTGCGCTCGATCCCGCGCACCGAAATGGACATTGCCGTGGTCGGCGCCGGGGCTGCGCTGGTGTTCGACGGCTCCGGCGCCTGCACCTCTGCCAGGATCGCGGTGGGTGCAGTCGCGCCGACCGTTCTGCTGGTCGAAGCGGCGGGCGCGGCGCTGGTCGGCGGCAAGCTCGACGATGCGGCGCTCGAACGCATGGCCGAGGCGGTGCGCGCCGCCTGCAAGCCGATCGACGACAAGCGCGGCACGGTCGCCTACCGCACCGATATGGCCGGGGTGCTGGCCCGGCGCGTTGTCGAAATTGCCCGCGACCGGGCGGGAGCAAAGTCATGAAGAAGATTCTGGTATCCGCCACCGTCAACGGCGACCCGGTGGAATTCCTCGCCGATCCCGCCGCCACCCTGCTCGACGCCCTGCGCGACGAGCTGGGGCTGACCGGCTCAAAGGAAGGCTGCGGCTCGGGCGATTGCGGGGCTTGCACGGTCATGCTCGACGGCAAGATGGTCTGCGCCTGCCTGGTCTTCGCCGCCGAGGCGGAAGGGCAGTCAGTCAACACGATCGAGGGCGTCGCCGAGGGCAGCGAGCTGCATCCGGTGCAGCGCAAGTTTCTGGAAAAGGGTGCGCTGCAATGCGGGTTCTGCACGCCGGGCTTCATCGTCGCTTCGAAAGCGCTGCTCGACCGCAATCCCAACCCCAGCGAGAGCGAAGTTCGCTATTGGCTGGCGGGCAATCTGTGCCGCTGCACCGGCTATGACAAGATCGTGCGCGCCGTGATGGAAGCGGCGGCGGAACTCAGGCAGGAAAGGACTGCGGCATGAACGCTCCCCACGACAAGTCCGCATTCAAGCCAGGTTTCCGCCACGTCGGCAGCCGCCCGGTCCGCCCCGACGGCATCGACAAGGTCACCGGCAAGGCGATCTACGGCACCGATTTCGTCGCCTCCGGCATGCTGCAGGGCGCATTTCTGCGCAGCCCGCATCCGCATGCGCGGATCAAGTCGATCGACACCAGGAAGGCCGAGGCGCTGCCGGGGGTCAAGGCGGTGGTCACCGGCGCGGATTTCCCCGACCTGCAATCGGTGCTGGTCGCGGCGGGCGAATCTTCGTCCGACATCGTCCACCTCTCGCGCACCTGCATGGCGCACGGCAAGGTGCTGTTCGAGGGCCACCCGGTGGCGGCGGTCGCGGCGACCAGCCAGGCGATTGCCGAGGAGGCCTGCCGACTGATCGCGGTCGATTACGAGATACTGCCGCATGTGCTCGATCCCGAGGAAGCCATGCAGGCCGATGCGCCGGTGCTGCACGCGGATTTGTTCACCAAAGGCGTCGATCCCAAGCCAGCGAAGCCCTCCAACGCGGCGATGCGGGTCGAGCTGAAGCGCGGCGATGCCGAAGCCGGGCTGGCGGGCGCGGCGGCGGTGGTGACCGGTCGCTTTACCACCCAGCCGGTGCACCAGGGCTATATCGAGCCGCATGCCTGCGTCGCCTCGTGGAACAGCGACGGACAAGCTGACATCTGGACTTCGAGCCAGGGGCACTTCTCGGTGCGCTCGCTTACGGCGCAGATACTGGCGATCGGGGTTGCCGACATCAAGGTGACGCCGCTGGAGATCGGCGGCGGCTTTGGCGGCAAGACCGGGGTTATCCTTGAGCCGGTCGCCATGCTGCTGTCGCGCAAGTCCGGGCGACCGGTGCGGCTGGCGATGAGCCGGGCGGAGGTGTTTCGCGCCTCGGGCCCGGCGCCCGGTTCGGTGGTCACCCTCAGGATCGGCGCTGCGGCGGACGGCACGCTGGTCGGTGCCGAGGTCGATTTCCTCTTCAATGCGGGCGCTTTCCCCGGGCTTTCAGCGCATTCGGGCATGGTCTGTGCACTGGGGCATTACAATGTCGCCAACGCCCGCATCGCCGGATACGAGGTTCTGACCAACCGGCCGGCGAGCAAGGCTTACCGCGCGCCGGGATCGCCGCAGGTCGCCTTTGCGGTCGAAAGCGCGCTCGACGAGCTGGCGCAGCAGTTGGCGATGGACCCGATCGAACTGCGGCTCAAGAACTGCGTGCGGCCCGGCGACGCGCAGCCCAGCGGCATCCCCTTCGGCGAAATCGGCTATGCCGAATGTCTTGAGGCGGCGAAAGCGCATCCGCATTGGACTGCACCGCTCGGGCCCAATCAGGCGCGCGGCGTCGCGGGCGGCTATTGGGGCAATTACGGCGGGCCTTCGACGGCTGGGGTGAGCCTTGGCGAAGACGGCTCGGTGACAGTCACCACCGGCAGTCCGGACATCGGCGGCAGCCGCGCCTCGATGGCGATCATGGCGGCGGAGACGCTTGGCTTGCCCTACGAGAAGGTGCGGGTGAACATCGCCGACACCGCTTCGATCGGCTTTTCGATGGTTACCGGCGGCAGCCGCACCACCTTCGCCACCGGCAAGGCGGTGATCGACGCCTGCAACGCGGTGATCGACGATGTCAGGGCGCGCGCCGGCAAGAACTGGGGCGTCGGCGCGGACGCGGTCGAATGGCGGGACGGAGAGCTGATCTGCACTGCGGGCGAAAAGTCGGGCGAGCGCATCGCGGTAGCCAAAATCGCCGCCACCGCCCCTTTCACCGGCGGGCCGATTGCGGCAGAAGTCGGGGTAAATCCGGCGGGCTACCTTCCCGGCTTCGGGGTGCATATTTGCGATACCGAGGTCGATCCCCGGACCGGTCAGGTGAGCATCCTGCGCTACACCGCCGTGCAGGACGTCGGCCGCGCGATCCATGCCGACTATTGCGAAGGCCAGATCCAGGGCGGCGCGGTGCAGGGCATCGGCTGGGCGCTCAACGAGGCCTATATCTATAACGCGGAGGGCCGCCTCGATAACGCCGGCTTCCTCGATTACCGCATGCCGGTCGCTTCGGACTTGCCGATGATCGAGGCGGTGATGGTGGAAAAGCCCAATCCCGATCATCCCTTCGGGGTCAAGGGCGTGGGCGAGGTGTCCATCGTGCCGCCGCTCGCTGCCGTCGCCAATGCGGTGAGCCGCGCCGTCGGCAAGCGCATGAGCGACCTTCCGCTCAGCCCGGAGAGCATCTGGGCGGCGATGCGTTAGCGCTGGCCGCGCGTGAAGATCGTCCTGGACTCATCGCTCGCCGCCGAATTCTTCGGCAGCCGCGACACTCTGGAACTCGATGCGGGCAGCTTGATCGAGCTGGTCGGCAAGCTTGACGCGATCGGGCCGGGATTTGCCGACATTGCACCGGTGCGCGCGGCCTTCGCGGTGGATGGGACGGTTTCGGCGGATTGGTCGCGGTCGCTGGCGGGGGCCAGCGAAGTCTTCCTGCTGCCGCGCATCGGCGGCGGATAGCTATGTCAGGATTGCCCCTCCGCCCGCTTACACCCTTCGGCATTGAAGTGCTGCGCGACCTCTCGCAGCCCTTAGCCGCCGCCGAAGAGGACCACTTTCGCGAGCTGTTCAACACCCACGCCCTCATCCTGGCGCGCGGTCAGAGACTTTCGATGCAACGCCAGCGCGAAGTCTGCGGCCTGCTCGGCCCGATCCTCGACCGGTCGGGCGAGGACGGCATCATGTCGAACGAAGGCGGCGGGCCTTCCGCTTCGGCGCTGAGCTGGCATGCCGACGCCGCCTATACCGAGCATCCGTTCGATGCGCTGTCGCTGCATGCGCTGGATGTGGTGAACGAGGCCTCCTCGACCCGCTTCGTCAGCGCCGCAGATGCCTTCGACACCCTGCCGCCGGAGCTCGCTGCCACGCTGGAGAGCCGCGAGCAGGACATGATCGCCGTCCACTACACCCGCCTGGCGGAGCGCACCTGCGACCAGCGCGATCCCGAGGCGCTGAAGCGCGGCGCGCTGCCCGCAGTCTACACCAACCCGCACAATCGCCGCCGCTGCATCTGGACCAGCGAACTCCAGACCGTGCGGCTGCTTGGGATGGAGTGGGAAGAGAGCCGCGATACGCTGCACGAGGTCTACGATCACCTCTATGCGCCGGATCGGGTGCTGGAGCACCGCTGGCGCAACGGCGATTTCATCGTCTGGGACAATATCGCCCTGCAGCACGCGCGTGGCGATCTCAATGCGGTGGGCAAGCGGGTGCTGCAGCGGGCGATTGTCGGCGTGGCGGGCGTGGCGCCGCACATTCCGATGGAATGACTACTTCCCCTTGGTCAGACTGGCGATCAACGGCACGCCGATCACGCCGTCGACCAGTTGGACGATGGACCCAAGCCCCAGTCCCACCGCCTTGCGCGCCGACAGGCGGCTGACTTCGGCAAGGGCGGCGAAAACCGCTTCGCTGGCATTGCGCTGGATGCGCAGCAGGACTGCGGCCTCATAGCCGTCGATCTCGCCCGCAGCGAGCAGCCGGGCAATTTCCGCGAGGGCCTGCGCCAGCTTGGCCGCCTCGCTTGCCGCCAGCGCCTTGACCTTGCGGCTGTCGCTGCGCAGCGAGGCGATCATGGACTTGGCGAGCTGGGCGCCGATCCGGGCGATGTCGATCTGCATCATTGGTCTCCTTCGTTTTGCCCGTTGCCGGCGCCAACAATAGCCTGGCTGGCGCGGGCGATGGCGTCGGCGTTGAGCGCGATGGCGCCGGGGGCCAGGCATTCGGCGCTGGGATCGTCGATCCGCGCCGAGGCCAGCTCGTGGCTCGCCCGCGCGTCCTCGATCGTCCGCGCCAGCGCATCGGCGGCGCGCAGCAGCGCGGGACTTGCTTTTGTCTCGGCGAGACGGAGCTTCAGGCGCATGGCAGCCTCGTCAAGCCGGACGTATTCGTTCATGTTATGTTCGAATTGGCATTGCGGCGCGGGCGCGGCGGCGAGGACAGCGTAGAACAGTCCCGCTTCATTGCGCAGCGCTTCGGCCAGCGCGGCGGACTGCGGATCGGGCGGTGGCGACAGCGTGGCGCAGGCGTTCAGGATCAGGGAAAGGGCTGCGGGCAATGCGCGCGGGGCAGGGCGGCGAAAAAAACGCATGGGGGCAATCTCCTGGTGACAGGCATGAGCCCTCCCGCTCGCGCATCCCGATTCTATCGCGCCTGCTCGGTTGTAGGACAGCCCCTATTTGCCTAGGCCCTTGGCAGTACGTCCTCCGGAGCGAATCCCATGGCGATTTCCCTGCTCTACGGCTGCTGCCAGATCGAAACCGCTTCGCGCGATCTCGCCGCGACGCGCGGCTTCATGGAAGGTGTGCTTGGCGCCGGGAAGATCGAGCAGGAACTGGCCGGGCAGATTCGCGAGTTGTTCCCCGATGGCGGCTATGACGTCGATCATCTCGACTGCGGCGAAGGGGTGTTTCAGATCAACGAGCCGTCGGACACGATGAATTACGGCGGCAAGAAGTCGATCCACCAGGCTTACCTCGACCGAATCGGCCCCTGCGTCACCAACCTCAATTTCTTCATCGACGATCATGCCCACGCAAAGCAATTGCTGACCGCGCTCGGCGCCGAAGTGCATATCGAAGGCCCCAGCTCCGCCGCGCGCGGCCTCGCCGATTATGGTCCGGACAACACCCGCCCGGGCGCGGACGACCGCCCCTTCCTGTTCATGGGCACGCGCCATCTGCTCGGACTCGATCTCGAGATCATGGAGCCCAATTTCCTGCGTTTCGCCGATCAGACCACGCAATTTCCCTGCTTCGTCCAGCCGCGCCCCGCCGTCACCGACGGCAACCTGCTGCTCCAGCGGCTGCGGCTGGTGGTGCCCGATCTGGAAGCGGCCTGGGCGAACATCGAGGCGATCTTCACTCCCGGCAGCCGCAGCAAGCCCTATGCGCAGCGATCGGGCAGGCTCGGCAAGTCGTTCCGCATCGGCCTGTCGGGGATCGAGCTCGAATATTGCCAGCCGCTGTCGGGCCGGGGCGAACTGGCGGGCGAGCTGGAGAAATATGGCCCCGGCGTCGTCGCCGTCGCCTTCGCCGCCAATTCGCCGGGCAAGGTCAAGGACATGCTGGCCGGCGAGGGCAAGCCGGGCATTGCCGCAGCGGTCGATCCGCTCGATGGCACCGTCCAGCTCGGCCACCACCGCATCGCCTGCCGCGAACTGACGGGCTTCGATGTCATTCTGGAAAAGGGCGGCTAGGACGCTTCCCGCCGCCACAAGCTTTGCATTCGCGCGCATGCGGCGCTAAGGGCCGCGCCTGCAAAGGAGCATCCCCGTGGCGAGCAACTGGACCCCCGACGGCTGGAAGGCGCAGGAAGCGCGCCATCTGCCTGCCTATGAAAGCGCAAGCGAACTCGCCGGCGCCGAGCAAACCCTGGCCAAGTTCCCGCCGCTGGTCTTCGCCGGCGAAGCGCGCGCGCTGAAAGCCGATCTCGCCGAAGTCGCCGCCGGCAAGGGCTTCCTGCTCCAGGGCGGCGACTGCGCCGAGAGTTTCGCCGAGCACAGTGCCGACAATATCCGCGATACCTTCCGCGTGCTGCTGCAAATGGCGGTGGTGCTGACCTTCGCCAGCAAGCAGCCGGTGGTCAAGGTCGGGCGCATGGCCGGGCAGTTCGCCAAGCCGCGCTCGGCTCCGACCGAGGTCATCGGCGGCAAGGAGCTGCCGAGCTATTTCGGCGACATCATCAACGGCATCGAATTCGAGGATGCGACCCGCCGCAACGATCCGCAGCGCATGCTCCAGGCCTATGGCCAGAGCGGCGGCGACGCTCAATCTGCTGCGGGCCTTCTCCAATGGCGGCTACGCCAATCTGCGCCAGGTCCACAAATGGACGCTCGATCACATCGGCCGCAGCCCGTGGGCGAAGAAGTTCAGCGAAACCGCCGACCGCATCGGCGAGGCGCTCGATTTCATGGCCGCCTGCGGCGTCGATCCGATGACCGTGCCGCAGCTGCAGGGCACCAGCTTCTTCACCAGCCACGAGGCGCTGCTGCTGCCCTATGAGCAGGCGCTGACCCGGCGCGATTCGCTGACCGGCGACTGGTACGATTGCTCCGCGCATATGCTGTGGATCGGCGACCGCACCCGCTTCGAAGGCTCGGCGCATGTCGAATTCCTGCGCGGCGTCGGCAATCCCATCGGCATGAAATGCGGGCCCAGCCTGACGCCCGACGCGCTGCTGCGCATGCTCGACACGCTCAATCCGGCGCGCGAGGCGGGGCGGATGACGCTGATCAGCCGCTTCGGCCATGACAAGGTCGAGGAAGGCCTGCCCGCGCTGGTCCGCGCGGTGGCGCGCGAAGGCCATCCGGTGGTGTGGTCGTGCGATCCGATGCACGGCAATGTCATCAAGGCCGCCTCGGGCTACAAGACCCGCCCGTTCGACCGCATCCTCGCCGAGGTGAAGGGCTTCTTCGCCGTCCACCGCGCCGAGGGGACTCACGCCGGCGGCATCCATATCGAGATGACCGGGCAGGACGTCACCGAATGCACCGGCGGCGCGGTGGCGATCACCGACGAGGCGCTGGCCGACCGCTATCACACCCACTGCGACCCCCGGCTCAACGCGGCGCAGTCGATCGAGCTGGCTTTCCTGATCGCCGACATGCTCAACCTCGAAGCGACCGAGCGGGCGAAGAAGGCGGCCTGACCCCCGGCTTGTCGATGATCGCCCGCGAACTCCTCGGCACGGCGCAAATCCCGGGCGGCGAGGAGCTGCGGCTTTATGCGCATGGGCGCGATTTCATGATCGTGCTGGATCGCAACGAGCTGATGAGCACGCGCATGCGCGGCTCGGAAGAGGCGCTGGCGACGCTGACGATCGCCCGTCTGGCGGGCAGCGCCGCGCCGCAATTGCTGATCGGCGGCTATGGCATGGGCTTCACCCTGCGCGCGGCGCTGGCCGCGTTGGGCGGGCAGGCGCGGGTGAGCGTGGCCGAGCTGGTTCCGGAAATCCTCGATTGGGCGCGCGGGCCGATGGCCGCGCTAACCGCAGGCTGCCTCGACGATCCGCGCGTGGCGGTGATCGCCGGCGATGTTGCCGATGCGATCGCCGCCGGGGCGGAGCGCTATGACGCGATTCTGCTCGACGTCGATAATGGCCCGGACGGGCTGGTGCGCGACGACAACGACCGCATCTATTCGCGCGCCGGCCTGCTGGCGGCGAAGCGGGCGTTGCGACCCGGCGGCATCCTCGCAGTGTGGTCGGCGGCGCCGGACAAGGCCTTTGCCAAGCGGATGAAAGAGGCAGGCTTCGCCGTCGAGGAAGCGGATGTGCGGGCACGCAGCACTCCCGACGGCAAAGGCAAAGGGCCGCGCCACGTCATTTGGTTTGGACGAAAGCCGATTTAGAATGCTAGCCTCCCCGGCAAAGAGTTGGGAGAGACAAATGGACCTCGAAAAATACGGCCCCTGGGCGCTGATCACCGGCGGCTCGGAGGGGGTGGGCGCGGAGTTCGCGCGGCAGCTGGCGGCGGACGGTTTCAAGCTGGTGCTGATGGCGCGCAAGCCCGGTCCGCTGGAGGAGCTGGCGGCTGAGCTGCGCGGCAAGGGGACCGAGGTGCGCATCCTCTCCGCCGATCTCAAGAAGCCCGATGTGCTCGACCTTGTGCGCGAAGTGACCGGCGATATCGAGGTCGGCCTGCTGGTCTATAACGCCGGGGCCAATGATACCCGCGGGCTGTTCGTCGATTTGCCCGCCGAGGTGCCCGATGGGGTGATTGCGCTCAACGTGCTGTCGCAGGTCGCCTTCTCGCGGCACTATGGCAAACTGATGAAGGAGCGCGGGCGCGGCGGGATCATCCTGACCGGCTCATCGGGCGGCTATCTCGGCTCGCCGACGCTGGCGGCCTATACCGCCGCCAAGGCCTTCAGCCGGATCTTCACCGAGGCGTTGTGGCTGGAAATGGAGCCTTTCGGCGTCGATGTGCTGCATCTCGTCATCGGCTTCACCGCCACCCCGGCGATGGCGCGGCTGGGAATGCCGGTCGAGCTGGCCGAGCCATGCGAAAACGTCGCGCGCGAGGGACTGGAGAATATCGCCAATGGCCCGGTATGGATCGTCAGCACGCCCGGCAACGTCGAGCGCGCGCGGACGATCAGCGGGATCGACAATCGCGGCGACATCGTGCGCGCAAATGCCATCGTTCCGCGCGAAAAAACCGCCAAGTCGGCAATGGAGCAAAAGGCGGAATTCGGTGAAAGGTGACCCCTTCCGCCTGACCGGCAAACTCGCGCTGGTCACCGGCGGAGCGAGCGGGATCGGCGCGGGCATCGCCGAAGTGCTGGCCGAGGCCGGGGCCAAGGTGGTGATCGCCGATGTCGATGCGGCGGGGGCCGACAAGCAGGCAGCGGTGTTGGTGGCCGCCGGGCACGATGCAGCAGCGATTGGGCTCGACCTGGCAGATGAGGCATCGGTCGTCGCCGGCTGCGCGCAAGCGATCGCGAACACGGCACGCCCTGGCTGCTGGTCAACAACGCCGGGCTCCAGCACCGCGAGCTGCTGCTGGAAGGCACCGCCGAATTCTGGGACAAGACGCACGCGGTCAATGTGCGCGGTGCCTTCCTGATCTCGCGCGAGATTGCCCGGGCGATGGTGGCGGGCGGCGAGGGCGGGCGGATCGTCAATTGCGCCACTTCGGGCCTTGCCGGGCAGTTCTGCCACGGTCACTCGGCTTATCTCTCGTCCAAGGGCGCGCTGGCGGCGCTGACCAGCGCGATGGCGCTCGAACTCGCGCCGCATGCGATCACGGTCAACACCGTGCTGCCCGGCGGCGTCGGCACGCCGGGTTCGATGGGCGCGCAGGGACCGGCGCCGACCGGCCCGGGCATCCGCCGCCCGGTGCTCGGCTTTTGCGAGCCGCGCGACATTGGCGTGGGCGTGCTGTTCTTCGCCACCCCGGCGGCGCGCTATGTCACCAATCAGACAGTCTGCATCGACGCAGGTTGGTCGCTGGCATGATCGGGGGTGGCGTAAAGCCGAATTCCTGAGCTTGCTTAGCATTTCCGGTTGCGCTTTGCCCCTGCGCTTGCTTTGGGCAAGATCATGCTTGCGTTTCGACTGGCCCTGACGATCGCACCGGCGCTGGCGCTCATTCCGGGCGCGGCGCTGGCCCAGCGCTCGGCCGAAAGCGCCATGGGCAGCGCCGAGGATGCTTTCGGCACCAATGTCGGACTGGAATCGACCGGCATCTACAGCGAATTCGATACCCGCGGGTTCAGCCCGACCAAGGCCGGCAACGTCCGTATCGACGGCATCTACATGGACACGATCGGCGTGCTGGCCGGCCGGCTGCGCGATCGCACCGCGATCCGTGTCGGTTTCGCTGCGGAGGCCTATCCGTTCCAGGCGCCGACCGGCATCGTCGATCACAAGTTCCGCAGCGCGCCCCAGCAATTCGGCAACAGCGTCGCCTGGCACCAGCAGGCCTATGGCGGATTTATCGCCGAATGGGACTTCCGCCTACCGGTGACCGGCGATCGTTTTTCGCTGACCGGCGGCCTCGCCCTGTCGCATTCCAAGTTCGCCGACGGTTCCGTCAGCCGGGGCAACGGGGTTACGCTGCGACCGATCGTGCGGATTCCAGGCTTTGCGGAAATCGCCCCGTTCTTTTCGAAGGGCGGCTTTTTCCTGCAACGCTCGCACCCGCTGGTGGTGGTGCGCGACGAAAATCTGCCCGCGATGGCGCCGCTGCGCCGCTACCTCGGCCAGTCCTGGGCGAAGGGGCGGACCGACAACATCAATGCCGGCGTTACAGTCAAGGCGCGGATTTCGGACAGTCTGTCGTTCCGCGGCGGGCTGTTCCACGCGGAGGGCAATCGCCGGCGGAACTTCACCGACATCTACTCTGTCGTTTCGCCCGACAGTCTCGTTTCCCACCGGCTGATCGCCGACCCGAAACAGGACGTCCATTCGACCAGCGGCGAGGCGCAAGTGGCGCTGCGGCTGGTCAAGGGGCGCTGGCAGCACCGCTTCCTCGCCGGTTACCGCAGCCGCAACCGCTATACCGAGACCGGCGGATCGGCGATCGCCAACGCGCCCGCATTGGCGGCCTATGGCGAGCTCAATCCCATCGCCGAGCAGGCTTTCGCCTACAGCCGGGTCAATCAGGGCCGGGTCGGGCAATCGGCGTTGATGCTCGGCTACATCGGCAAGCTCGATGGCCTCGGCACGCTCAATCTCGGCATCCAGAAGGCGCGTTTCCGCGGCAGTTCGATCGACGGGCGCAGCGGCGCGGTGACGACTTCGCGCGACGATCCCTGGCTTTACAACGCCATGCTCGGCATCGCGCTGACGCCGTCGCTCTCGGTCTATGCCGGCACCCAGAAGGGGCTGGAAGACAGCGGCGCCGCGCCGGAGAACGCGCTCAACCGCAACGAGCAACTGCCACCGGCCCGCTCGGTGCAATACGAAGGCGGCGTGCGCTGGAAGTTCCCGGGCGGCCAGCTGGTGGTGAACGCCTTCCAGATCGACAAGCCCTATTTCTCCTTCGACACCGCCGGCAATTTTGCGCGGCAGGGCAATGTGCGTCATCGCGGCATCGAAACCTCGCTGTCGGGCCATTTCGGCAAACGGCTGAATGTCGTCGCCGGCGCGGTGCTCATGCAGCCGCGGCTCAGCATCGGCGGCAGGCCGGCGGGAACGCCTTCGACCTTCGGTCGCATCGACGTGACCTATCGCACCGATATCCTCGGCGGCCTCACGCCTACCGCCGATGTCACCTATACCGGCGCCCGTCCGGTCAATCCGCAACTGACGCTGCCGGCCCATGCCACGGTCGATCTCGGGCTGCGGCAGAGCTTCAAGCTGGGCAGTGTCGCCGCGAGCATCCGGGGCGTGGTGCAGAATGTGCTCGACGACAAGTCGTGGAAAGTGGTGGCCGCCAACACGCTCTACCAGGACGAGCGCCGCCGCTTCACCTTGTCGCTTGCAGCCGACTTCTAGGGTGGGCGGGATGGCGCGCAACCTCACCCTGCTCGCTGCCCTGGCGCTGGCTGCCGCACCCGGCACTGCTTTTGCCCAGCGCGCCGGCGAGAATGCGGTCAGCAGCGCTGACGATGCCTTCGGCTCCAGCGTCGGGCTGGAGCAGACCGGCATCTATTCCGAACAGGACACCCGCGGTTTCAGCCCTTCCAAGGCGGGCAATGCGCGGATCGACGGGGTCTATTACGATCCGGTCGGCGCGCTGTCGGCGCGGCTGCGCAGCGCCAATGTCGTGCGGGTCGGCTTCGCCGCCCAGGAATATCCGTTCCACGCGCCCACGGGAATTATCGAATACCGGCTGAAGACCGATTCCCGACCGAACTCGGCACCAGCTTCGGCTACAATTTCATGGCCTTTGGCGGCTTCATCCGCGAATGGGACCTGCGGGTGCCGATCGCCGGAGATCGCGCTCGCCTTTGTCGGCGGCGCCGCGCAGTCGGACCTGCGGCAGAGCGACGGCGCCAGCAACGTCGCCTTCGGCTTCACCGGCAGAGTGATTGCCCGGCTCGGCGATGTCGAGATCGCGCCATTCGTCTCGACCAGCTGGTTTCACCAGAACCATGTCCGGCCATTGACCGTGGTGACCGGCGACACCCTGCCGAAACTCCCCGAAAAACGCCGCTATCTCGGGCAGGAGTGGGCGAGCGGGCACTACGACAACCACCAGTTCGGCGGCGTGATCAAGGCCGCGATCATGAAGAATCTCTCGCTGCGCGCGGGGTTGTTTCACGCCAAAGGCAACCGTCCGGAAAATTACTCGGAGATATACAGCCTGATCTCCACGCCGGGCGAAACGCCGGTGCTGGCCAGCCACACGGTGATCGCCGATCCGCTGCACGCGATCCATTCGACCAGCGGCGAGGCGCAGCTCGCCTGGCGGGTTGTTAGCGGACGCTGGCAGCACCGCTTCATCGCCGGCTTTCGCGCGCGCGACCGGTTGACCCAGACCGGCGGCTCCTTCGTGCAGGCCTACGCCGATCCGGTGCCCTATGGCGTGCCCGACCCCCGGCCGCAGCCGGGGTTCGTGTTCGGCCCGCCCAACGACGGGCGCGTGAAGCAGCACAGTTTCCTGCTTGGCTATACCGGCAAGCTGGACGGGGTGGGGACGCTCAATCTCGGCATCCAGAAGGCGCGCTATCGCGGCTCATCGCGCGACGGGAGGAGCGGCGTCGTCACCCGCTCGAACGACGATCCGTGGCTTTACAATGCGACGCTGGGCATCGACCTGTCATCCGCCTTCTCGATCTATGCCGGCACCGAAAAGGGCCTGGAAGACAGCGGAACCGCGCCCGAAAATGCCGCCAATCGCAACGAACAGCTGCCCGCCACCCGATCGACCCAGTATGAGGCCGGCCTGCGCTGGAAGTTTCCTGCCGGGCAGCTGGTGGTCAATGCTTTCCAGATCACCAAGCCTTATTTCTCGTTCGACGCGAGCCGCGCTTTCACCCGGGTCGGCCAGGTGCGCCATCGCGGCGTCGAGGCTTCGCTCAGCGGGCATTTCGGCAAGCGATTGCAGCTGCTCGCCGGGGCAGTGGCGATGCAGCCGCGGGTGATCGACCGGCTGCCGGGGGTTGGCGAGCGGCCGGCAGGCACGCCCTCGCTGTTCGCGCGAATGGACGTCAACTATCGCACCGACATCTTCGGCGGACTGACCCCGACCGCGACACTCAGCTACACCGGCAAGCGCGCGGTGGGCTCGCGTTCGCTTGCCTCGCTGGGCGACAGGCAGCTGATGGTGCCGGGCTACACCGCGCTCGATCTCGGCCTGCGCCAGTCGTTCAAGCTGGCCAAGGTGCCGATGAGCTTCCGTGCGCTGGTGTGGAATGTGTTCGACGCGAAGAGCTGGAAAGTCGTCGGGCCCAACTCGCTCTATCTCGAAGAACGGCGGCGGCTCAATCTCACCGTGACGGCGGATTTTTGATGCTCGTCACAACCACACTTCGACAAGTCCCGTCATCCTGAACGTGTTTCAGAACCCATCAAGCCGCCAGGCCTGCGCATGCCGGAGCCAATCGGTCCCAAGGACTGCGCAGATACTGCTTCCGGGATAACCCGGAAATGGGTCTGAAACGTTCAGGTCGACTCTATTTCGGCGGCATGCGGATCGCCCCGTCCAGCCGGATCAGCTGGCCGTTGAAATAGGTGTTGCGCGCCAGCTCCATCACCAGGCTGCCGAACTCCTCGGGCTTGCCGAGGCGCTTGGGGAAGGGCACCGAGGCTTCGAGCCCGGCGAACACCGCCGGGGCATTCTCCTTGACGCCGAGCATCGGCGGAGTGGCGAAGGTGCCGGGCAGGATCGCATTGACCCGGATGCCAAGGTCCATCAGATCGCGCGCCATGGGGAGAACCATGGAATTCACCGCGCCCTTGGCGCCGCCATAGGCGACCTGGCCGATCTGGCCGTCCTGCGACGCGGCTGACGAGGTCAGGATGATGCAGCCGCGCTCCATGTCATCGTTGAGCGGTTCGGCATTGGCCATGCCCAGCGCGGCGATCGAGGCGATGCGGTAGGAGGCGACGAAAGTTCCCAGCGCCGCCCGCTCGATGTTGGCCGTGGGCGCGCGCTTGAAGCCGCCGGTGGTCTTGTCGAAGCCGACGGTCTTGCCGCCGCCCGCAACCACGGCGCAGTGGACGACGATGCGTTCCTGGCCATGCGCGGCGCGGGCCTTGGCGAAGCCGGCCTCGCAGCTTTCCTCGCTCATGATATCGACATTGCAGAAGATGCCGCCGAGCTCCTTGGCGAGCGCCTCGCCGGCTTCCTCGGCGATGTCGAAGATGGCGACCTTGACCCCGGCGGCGGCGAGCGCCTGCGCGGAAGCGCGGCCGAGTCCGGAAGCGCCGCCGGTGACGACGGCGGCAATGGTGTTGTCGATTTTCATAAGGCTCTCCCAGATAAGGCGATTCGGATTGGCGTTGCGCCTAGCCGGATTCAGCCGAGCTTGAAATGCTGCATCGATCCGCCTTCGCCGAAGAACGGACCGGCGTGTTCGATGAACTTGGTGAAGCCGGGCGTGCCCTTGGCGGCATTGTGGGCATCGACCGAATCCCACTCGATCAGGAACAGCACATTGCCCGGGTTTTCGACGCCCGGCAGCAACGTCACCTTGTTGCAGCCTTCGCAGGCCAGCAGCCCGGCGGTGCCGCCGTCGGCCATAGCCTTGAGCAGTCCGGCGGAATCGCCGCCCTTGGCGACGAGAATTGCGACTTCGAGATCCATGTGCACTCTCCCATCGGATTGGTTGTTGCCCGCCTCATGCCCGCGCCGGGGGGCTGGCGCAAGCGGCAAGCGGCGCTATGCTCGCGGCAAAGTAGAGGAGCGCCGCACATGCAATTCGATCTCGCCATGACCGACGAACTGCTCGCCACCACGCGGGCGGTGCGCAAGCGGCTCGACCTTGAAAAGCCGGTGCCGCGCGAAGTGGTGATGGAATGCGTCGCGCTGTCGATGCAGGCGCCGACCGGCAGCAATACCCAGGGCTGGCGCTGGGTGATCGTCGATGACGCGGACAAGCGCCAGGCGCTGGGCGATATCTACCGCGAGGCGGGGGCGGGCTATCTCGCGGCGGGCGCTGAGGCGACCAGGGGGCAGGGGCAAACGGGCCGGGTGATGAGCTCGGCGCTGTGGCTGGCGGAGAACATGGGCAAGGCGCCGGTGCTGGCGATCCCCTGCATCGAAGGCCGCTTTCCGCCCAATGCGCCGATGGCGATGCAGGCCAGCCAATATGCCTCGATCTACCCGGCGGTGTGGAGCTTCCAGCTGGCGCTGCGCGCGCGCGGGCTCGGCTCGACGCTGACCACGCTGCATCTGCTCAAGGAGCGGGAAGCGGCGGAACTGCTGGGGCTTCCGGAGGACATCATGCAAGTGGCGATGCTGCCGGTGGCCTATACGGTGGGCACCGATTTCAAGCGCGCGGCGCGGCCCGGGCCGGAAACGATCATGCATTGGAACGGGTGGTAGGGGCGCCCTGAGCGCCAGTCGGATTATCTGTCCCAAAACCCGCCTATGCTGAGCTTGTCGAAGCACTGCACTTTTCTTCGTGCCGCACGCACAACCGCTTGAAGAAAACGCAGTCCTTCGACAAGCTCAGGACAGTCGGATTTGGGGTTGGGGTGATTCACATTTCGAGGGCTTCGCTCTACGCATCGAACCCCGGGAACAGCCGCTCGGCCTTGCGCAGCATCGCGGGGAAGAAGCGTTCCTCGGCGAAGCCATCGACCCAGCCGGGGTTCTGCACCTGCATCATGCTGTCGATCACCGCCTGCGAGACCGGCTGCAACTCGCGCCCCATCGACAGGGCGCTGACCTGCGAGCTGCAGGCCCATTCGAGGCTGTAGATGCGGTAGAAGGCCGAAGCGATCGAACGGCCGCAACTCAGCGTGCCGTGGTTGCGCAGCAGCAGCATGTGCCTGGCCCCCAGATCCCGCCCCAGGCTTTCGCGTTCGCGCGCCGCATCGACCACGCCCTCAAACTCGTGATAGCCGACATCGGCCCAGATATTGAGCGCGTTCTGGCTGATCGGCAGCAGTCCCTCCTTCAGCGCCGAGACCGCCACCCCGTCGCGGGTGTGGAAATGCATCGCCGCATTGATGTCGGGCCGCCCGGTCAGCACCGCGCTATGGACGCCGTATCCCGCCGGGTTGAGTATCAGCCCCTCGGGCACTTCCAGCACCTCGCCATCCAGCGTCATGCGCATCAGGCAGGAGGCGGTGATCTCCTCGAACATCAGCCCGAACGGGTTCATCAGGAATGTCCCGTCCGGCAGCCGCGCGGACATATGGGTGGCGACATGATCGTCCCAGCCGAAATGCGCGGCGAGGCGGAAGGCGGCGGCGAGTTCGCGGCGGGCCTTTTGCTCCTCGGCGCTGCGAGTCTTGGCGAATTGGGCGATGGTGGCCATGGCGTTTCTCCCGATCGGCCCGGTTTCGGGCTTTTCCGGTGGGAATGCAATCGGGCTTGCAGTCCGCAAGTGTCCCGCGCGGCGGCTCGAGCGTCGCGACGCGCCTTTTGCCAATGGCCTCGCGCCATCTGCCGAGAAGCCTTGTGCCGCGCATGGAACTGGCCATAGTTTGCAGGCATCCCCGGGAGCGGACACCATGAACAAGCCCAACCTCGCTTTCGACACCAGCGATGTCGACAAGTGGATCGGCAAGCAGATCGTCTTCGCCGAGTTCTGGGACGAGTGCAACGCCACCGACATCCGCCGCTGGGTGCAGGCGATGGACTATGCCAATCCGCTGCACTGGGACGAGCAGTTCGCGCGCGCCTCCAAATTCGGCGGCATCGTCGCGCCGCAGAGCTTCACCGTGGCGATGGACTATGGCCACGGCTGCCACCCCAGCTGCGTCGGCAAGATTCCCGGCAGCCACCTGATCTTCGCCGGCGAGGAATGGTGGTTCTATGGCAATCCGGTGCGCCCGGGCGACAAGCTGACCCAGGAGCGGACTTTTGCGGGCTACAAGATCACCGAGACCGGGTTCGCCGGGCCGACCATGTTCGCCGACGGCGACACCGTCCACCGCAACCAGCACGGCGCGCTGGTGGCCAAGGAGCGGGCGACCTCGATCCGCTATCTGATCGAAGAGGCCAACAAGCGGAAGGTTTATGCCAAGGAAAGCCGCGAGCCCAAGGCCTGGACCAAGGCGGAGCTGGATGAGGTCGCCAAGCTGCGGCTGCAATGGATCCTGTCGAACCGCGAAGGCAAGTCGCCGTCCTACGACCAGGTCAAGGTCGGCGACCAGCTGCCGCGCCGGGTGATCGGCCCGCACAGCCGGGTCAGCTTCGCCCTCGAATGCCGCGCGCATCGCCAGAACATCTGGGGCACCTGGCGCTGGAACCCGCCCGAGGGCGTTGCCGATCCCGCCAAGGACGACGCCGGTTTCGCCGCCGACATGACTTATGACCATGAGGCCCGCAAAATCGATCCGCGCCACGGCGACGGGCTGTTCCACGGGCCCAGCTCGGGCCATATCAATGCCGACAAGGCGGAGAAGGTCGGCATGGGCGGGGTCTATGGCTATGGCTCGTCGATGAACGCCTGGCATGTCGATACCGTCGCCTATTGGGCCGGGCACGATGGCTATGTCTGGCACTCGCAGACCCAGTTCCGAAGCCCCGCCTTCGAGGGCGACGTGACTTATGTGGATGGCGAGGTAGTCGAGAAGATAGACAAGTCGCCCTATGGCCTGCCGGTGGTCAAAGTGCAGACCCGGATGACGACGCAGAGCGGCGAGACGATCCTGAAGGGCACGGCGGAGGTATCGCTGCCGGTTTGAGTCAATAAAGCCCCTCCCCTTCAGGGGAGGGGTTGGGGGTGGGGGCTGTCCGGCAAGCGCTGTGCACGGCAGCCAACCCCACCCCGCTGCGACTAAGGCCCGCTTTGCGGACCTAAGTCTCACTGCCCCTCCCCTAAAGAGGAGGGGGGAAAGGTAAAAAATGGCCGACCGCGAAGACATCGTCGAGAAGATCAACCTCTATGGCCTCGCCATGGACACCCAGCGCTGGGATCTGTTCGACCGCATCTTCACCGAACATGTCGATGCCGATTACGGCGCGACGTCGCACTGGCACGACCGCGAGAGCTTCAAGCGCGACTTCGGCTCGTTCCACGAGCTGTTCGATGCGACCCAGCACGTCATGACCAATCACCTCGTCGAAGTGGAAGGCGACCGCGCCTGGTCGCACACCTATGGCGCCTGGCGGCTGATCCGCCACGCCGCGGGCGATCCGCCGGTGTGGGACGGCACGGGCTATTACGACGACAGCTGGTCGCGCACCCACGCCGGCTGGCGCATCCTCAAGCGCGTCTGCCGGGTGGTGTTCTGGACCGGCAATCCCCGGGTGCAGACGCCGATGGAGGAGATCGAGTTCCAGCTCGATCTGGTATCGTTGAAGCAGGAAGGGGCCGAAGGGCGGCTCGATTATCTGAAGGCGATCAGCTAATGGCAAAATCCCGCGACAAGATCCGTATGAACGAGGCGGAGATCGCCGCGCTGTTCGCCGAATGCAAAAGCCTCCAGGTTTCCACCCTCGGCCCCCGGGGCGAGCCGCATCTCACCACGCTGTGGTATACTTTGCATGACGGCAAGGCGATGTTCGAGACCTATGGGAAGTCGCAGAAGGTGATGAACCTGCGCCGCGACCCGCGCATCGCGGTGCTGTGCGAGGCGGGCACTACTTATGACCAGCTGCGCGGCGTCTCGATTCAGGGCCGGGCCGAACTGGTCGAGGAAGGCGAGCGGCTGCAGGAGCTGATGCGGGTTCTGGTCGATCACCATTTCCCCGGGCAGACAGTGGAGCAGGTCGCTGCGATGGCCGCTGGTCTGGCGGCCAAGCGCATTGTGGTGATCGTGCATGCCGGCAAGACGATCAGCTGGGATCACCGCAAGCTGGGCGGGGTTGAGGCTTAATGCGTCTCGATGCACTACCACTTGGGGTAGTCTTCGACATGGACGGCCTGATTTTCGATTCGGAGAAATTGTATCAAGACGCCATGCTCGAATTGGCTCACGAACTGGAACTTGCCGCAATCGACAAATCCGCTGTTCAAGCGACAATTGGCCTATCGTGGGATGCAACCAAACATTATTTTTCGGGTTTGGTCGGCGAGGAGTTCGACATCAACCTTCTAATCGAACAATGGATGGCTCGCTACGATATGCTTGCCGAACAGCAGCTTGCCTTGAAGCCCGGTGTTCTTGAACTGATTGAGACTTTGACGGAAATGGCAATCCCGATGGCTATCGCAACAGGATCGGCCAGGCCAGTAGTTCATCGGCATCTCGATGCTCACAATCTGCTCGGCACCTTCAATGTAATCGTCACTAAGGAAGATTGTCGCGAAGGAAAGCCGGCACCGGAACCATTTCTTACCGCCGCTAGATCGTTGGGCATTCCGCCCCAACATTGCTGGGCACTTGAGGATTCACGCAATGGTATCATCTCGGCTCACACTGCCGGAATGGCTGTAATCATGGTTCCTGATCTGATCGAACCGAACGAGGAAGATGCACGGTATTTTCATCGCAAGGTGAGTAGCCTCTTCGAAATAAGAGATATGCTCACCTGCCAAAGCTGAGCTGGGTAGCTTTGACTAACGCCCCTTCCACACTGGCTTGCGCTTCTCGGCAAATGCCTTGGGCCCCTCGCTGGTATCCTCAGCCCTGCGCCAGACTTCGTACAACGGATGCTCCGCCTGCCGCTTGATCGCATCGGCCAGGCTGGGCTGATCGAGTCCCCACATCGCCAGCGCCTTGGTCAGCTGCACCGCAAGCGGCGCGCAGGCGACGATCTGCGCGGCGATAGCCTGCGCTGCGGCCATGACATCGCCCTCGGCGACCTCGCTGACGAAGCCCATCTCCAGCCCTTCGCGGGCAGGGATGTTCCGCCCAGTCAGCAGCGGCCCCATCGCGCGCTTGAGGCCTGCCTGGCGCACCAGCCGGTGGACTCCGCCACCAATCGCAAACAAGCCGACCTTGGGTTCTGGCAGGCCAAACACAGCCTTTTCCGAGGCAACGATCAGGTCGCAGGCAAGCGCCAGCTCGAACCCGCCGCCCAGCGCGAGGCCATTCACCGCCGCGATCACCGGCTTGGCGAGATCGTAGCGCTCGGCGATGCCGGCATAGCCGGTCCTGGGATAGGGCGCCTTGGCGTCGAAGGCGGTGAGGTCGCTGCCGGCACAGAACGCGCGCTCGCCCGCGCCGGTGACGATGCAGACGTGCAACGCATCGTCGCCGGCGAAACGGTCGAATGCGGCAGCCAGCGCCATATGCATCGGCGGCGTGATCGCGTTGAGCTTTTCCGGGCGGTTGAGCGTGACGGTGAGGATGCCGTCCTGCGCTGCGGTGAGAATGTGTTCGCTGTCCATGGCCACCGTATCGGCCAAATTCCGCCTCTCGACAACGCTGCCGCTTTGTCCGAC
The DNA here is from genome assembly GCA_963779195.1 of uncultured Alphaproteobacteria bacterium. Lineage (GTDB taxonomy): Bacteria > Pseudomonadota > Alphaproteobacteria > Sphingomonadales > Sphingomonadaceae > Novosphingobium. The sequence goes on along the minus strand of CAVZWZ010000002.1, from coordinate 429,505 downwards.
AAGCCCGCCATGGCAACAGCCGCACAAACGGGAGACGTAGGCGCATCGTCCAGCTATCTGGGCGAATTGCGCCATCACTGGAAACCGCTGACTGCCGCCAGCCTCGGGCTCGGCACCAGCCTGTCGCTGTTCGCCTATACCAACAGCGTCTTTGCTCCGCACCTGATCGAGGAATTCGGCTGGTCGCGCTCGCAGTTCGCGCTGATCAGCCTGACCATGCTCACGACCCTGCTGGTGCTGCCCTTCGCCGGCCGGCTCACCGACAAGATCGGCGTGCGCAAAGTCGCGCTGGCCGGAACCGTGCTGATGCCGCTCGGTTTCGCGGGCTATGCCCTGCAGACCGGCAGCTTCCTGTTCTACGCCGGCGTATTTACTGCGGTCCTGGCGATCGGGTCGCTGACCGGGTCGCTGGTCTATTCGCGGCTGATCGCGCAGAATTTCGAGCGGGCGCAGGGCCTTGCGCTGACGGTGATGAACTGCGCGCCCGCTTTCGTGGCGATACCGCTGATCCCGCTGCTCAACATCATTATCGAAGATTACGGCTGGCGCGCCGCCTATACCGGGCTTGGCGCGTTTGTGCTGGTCTGTTCGCTGGCGGCGGTATGGCTGACCGACCCGCACGATCCGGCAAGCGAGGCGGCCAAGGAGGCCGCACCGGTTGTCCCGAGGAGCGCGCGCGAGGACTACGCGGTTATTGTCCGCAGCCGGTTGTTCTGGGTGATTATGGTCGGCATGTTCCTGTGCCTGCTGCAAACCCAGCTGCACTCCTCGCAGATGAACCTGATGATCATCGAACAGGGAATGACCAAGCAGAGCGCCGCCTACATCGCCTCGATCTATGCCGCAGGAACGATTGTCGGCCGCATCTTGTGCGGTATCGCCCTCGATCACTGGTCGACCCGGGTCGTGACTTTTGTCTCGATGAGCATTCCCGCGTTCGGCTTCATGTTGCTGGCGACCAATTACGACAGTTTCTCGGTGATAGGTTCGGCGATGTTCCTTGTCGGCGTTTCGGTCGGCGCGGAAAGCGATCTGATCTGCTTCCTCGTCGCACGCTATTTCAAGCTGTCGATCTACGGCACCACGCTGGGGCTGGTGAACTGCGTCACGTTCCTCTCTTCGGCAGTCGGCGGCGTTGCGGTCAGCTATACGCTGGCGCAATACGACAGCTTCACGCCGTATCTCTGGGTGCTTGTCGGCGCGATTGCGGTTGGCAGCGTCCTGTTCCTGCTGTTGCCGCGCGAAGGTCGTTTCGAGAAGATCGGCTGATCCCTTGCCCGCGCGCCGCTCTTGCGGCAGCAACCGATCCGATCGAAGGAGAGCCCGAATCATGCGAATAGCCCCATTGCTTTTGCCGCTCGCCGTGCTGCTCGCCGCGCCGGCTTTGGCGGAAGCGCCCGCTTCGCCCACCGCAGTTGCCGCCGATGGCCGGATCAAGGCCATCGATGGCACCCGCAACTTCCGCGACGCCGGCGGCTACCTGACTGCTGACGGGCGCAAGGTGAAGATGGGCAAGCTCTATCGCGCCGGTTCGCTTGCGGGCCTCACCCCGCAAGGGATGAGCGCGCTCGAGAAGCTGCACATTGCCGCGATCATCGACTTGCGCTCCACCGACGAGCGCCGCACCGATACCAGCAACTGGCTGGCGGCGGCGGGCATGGGCTATTGGACGCGCGACTATGCGATGGACGACATGGGCATTTCCGCCCTGTTTGGCGGCGACCCCGCCGCGCTGACGCCAGAGCGGGTGCGCGCCGCGCTGGCCGAGGGCTATCGCGGCATGCCCAAGGCGCTGGCTCCGTCCTTTCGCCAGCTGTTCGCCAGCCTCGCCGCCCCGCAGAGCGGCGCGGTTGTGGTCAATTGCACCGCCGGCAAGGACCGCACCGGGATTGCCACCGCACTGGTGCTGACCGCTCTGGGCGTGCCTTATGAGACGGTGCGCGAAGACTTCCTGCTGAGCAATGCGGCGGCGCGCCAGCAGTTCCACTCGGGCGTAACCATGCCGCCTGCCATGGCCAAAATCCCGCAAGAATCGTTGCTGATGCTGGCTGGTGTCGATGGCGCCTGGCTCGATGCCGCCTTCGACCAGATGCGCAAGGATCGGGGATCGATCGACGGCTGGCTGGAGGCCGAGCTCGGCGTTGGCCCGGCGCAGATCGCCGCGCTCAAGCGCAACATGCTGAGCCGCTAGGAGAGAGCAATGGCCTACAAGATCCTGCTGTTCATGAAGCGCAAGCCGGGCATGAGCGTCGCGGCGTTCCGCGACTATTACGAGAACAACCATGTGCCGCTGGCCATGGCCAATTCAGGCGGGCAGGGCGGCGGGATTACGCGCTACATGCGCCGCTATCTCGATCCACTGCCGCATGCCGAGAGCGGCACCAATGAGGAACTGCCTTACGATGTCGTCAGCGAGCTATGGTTCGACGACGAGGCGATCTTCAGGGGCACGGTCGAATATCTCTCGACCACGGTGATGAACGACGCGGTGATCGCCGACGAACTCAACTTGTTCGACCGCTCCACCATGCGCATGGCGACCGTGGTGGAATGCGAAACGCCGATGGGGTGACTGGCTTGGCCAGGCAGGGACCTTCGCGGGCCTAATTCACGGCGCGATCGCCTGCTTTGCCGACCGATTCGATGTCGTTGCCCAGACCCTTCACGGTGTTGCAGGCCGATGCCGTCATCGCGATGCAGCCGATGGTAAGGGCGATGAGTGCTTTGCGGAACATGTCCAAATCCTTCTGAAAATCCTGTTGCGGGGAATGGCGGTGCCTAACCCGGCCTGTCTTTCTTGCGCCTGAACCAAGTATGTCGTCAATCCACCTCGATTGAGGTGAGCGGGCTTGGCTTCCGGCTAAGCCGATGTTCGCGCCAGGCGATGGTTGCCCCGGCGGCGATGATCAGCGGCGCGCCCAGCCAGGTTGTCGCGGGCGGCAGATGGTCCCATATCATCCAGCCATAGAGCGTCGCCCAGATCAGCGCGGTATAGTCCATCACCGCGACACTGGCGATGGCGCCGTGGCGCAAGGATGCCGTCAGGCCCAGCTGGCCGCCCAGCCCGGCAAGCCCGATCCCCAGCAGCAGCAGCCACTGCCCGGGGCTATGCGCCGCGGCATAGAACGGCAGCAGCACCAGCATCATCGCCGAGCCGAACAGGGCAAAATAGAACACGATCCGCAGCGGCTCTTCGGTGCGGCCCATGTCGCGGATCAGGAAGGTGACCATGGCGGTCATCAGCGCGGCGGCCAGCGCAATCAGGCCGCCGAGCAAGGGAATCTGGCCCCCGCCGGGCTGGGCGATGACCAGCACCCCGGCAAAACCCAGCACCACCGCCGTCCAGCGCCACGGGCCGACAAATTCGCGCAGCACCAGCGCGGCGATGACCACGACGAACAGCGGCGTGGTGAAGCCCAGCGTGATCAATTCGGCCAGCGGCAACAACAAAACCGCGAGAAAATTGCACACCATGCCGACCATGCCGACCACCGAGCGCATGGCATGGGTGCCGGGAATGGCTGTCTTCAGCCGCACCAGTTCGCCGCGCAGCAGCAGATAGCCCAGCACCAGCGGCACGGTGACAAATTGCCGCCAGAACATGATTTCGGGCAGCGCGATGCCGCTCTCGCCCGCCAGCTTGATCAGCATCGCCATCGTCGAAAACGATGCCGCGCCGGCAATTCTGACGCAAAGGGCAAAGACCGGGCGCTGGGGATGGCTCACCCGGCGGCTTTATCTTCGCGGCGGCGCAAGGCAAGGGCGGGGGATGGAGTTTGTCTCGCATCCACTGGCGATTGGCGGCGGTATTGCGCTGGTTGTCGCGATTATCGCCTGGCTGGGCGATCGCCGCCGGATGCGCCGCAGCGATCCCGATGCCGTCGGTTTCATGCCCTGGACCGGGGTGTTTTTCTGGGCCCTGCTGGCGGCAATCGTGCTGCTGGGCCTGGCGGTCAAGGCCTGGCTGGCAGGCTAGAGGCAGGCTTCCAGAAACGCCTGATCGAAGCCGTATTGCCGCGCCTTTTCCAGCGTATAGGGGCGCAGGCCCGAAGCGCGGTATTCGCCGATGATCTTGCCGTCGTCGCTTTCGTCGAGATATTCGAACTTGAACAGTTCCTGCGTGACGATGACGTCGCCTTCCATTCCGATCACCTCGGTGATGTTGGTGGTGCGGCGCGAGCCGTCGCGCAGGCGCTGGACCTGGACGATGAGATCGACCGATTCGGCGATCTGGCGCGAAATGGCCTCCTTGGGGATCTTGATGTCGCCCATCAGGATCATGTTTTCCATACGGCCGAGGCATTCGCGCGGGCTGTTGGCGTGGAGCGTACACATCGAGCCATCGTGGCCGGTGTTCATCGCGGCGAGCAGGTCGAAGCACTCCGCGCCGCGAATTTCGCCCAGGATGATCCGGTCCGGCCGCATACGCAGGGCGTTCTTGACGAGGTCGCCGATGGTGATCGCGCCCTGGCCTTCGAGGTTGGGCGGGCGAGTTTCCAGCGGCAGCCAGTGCGGCTGCTGCAAGCGGAGTTCCGCCGCGTCCTCGATGGTCAGCACGCGCTCGCCCGGATCGATCATCTTCGACAGGGCGTTGAGCATGGTGGTCTTGCCCGAACCGGTGCCGCCCGAGATGACGACGTTGAACCGGCAGGCGCCGGCGATTTTCAGCGCGGTCGCCATCTTCTCGCTCATCGAACCGAAGTCCTTGAGCATGTCGATGGTGATCGGCTTCTCGGAAAACTTGCGAATCGAGATCGCGGTGCCGCGCAGCGACAGCGGCGGGACGATGACGTTGACGCGGCTGCCGTCCTTGAGCCGGGCGTCGGCCAGCGGCGTGGTCTGATCGACCCGGCGGCCGACCATGTTGACGATGCGCTGGGCGATCTGGAACAGATGCTGTTCGTCGCGGAAACGTGTGGGCGCGAGTTGCAGCTTGCCCTTCTTTTCGATGTAGGTCTGGTCCGGGCCGTTGACCATGATATCGGAAATGTCCGGATCGCCGAGCAGTTCCTCGAGCGGACCGAAGCCGAGCAGCTCGTCGATCAGCACCTTTTCCAGCGCGAACTGCTCGCGCCGGTTGAGCGTGACTTTCAGCTCGGCGAGCACTTCGAGGATGATCGGGCGGAATTCCTCGCTGAGCTCGTCCTTGGTCAGCGTCGCGGCGGCTTCGGGATCTACGCGTTCGAGCAGGCGCGGCAGCACCTGTTCCTTGATCTTGTGGACCGATGCCTCGAAGCCTTCCGCCTGGTGCTGGCCTTCGGTCACGCCATTGGCGCGATCGGCCAGCCGGGTCATGGCATCGGCTTTTTGGGAATTGGGATCGGCGGCAGGGCTGAATGCATCTTCGCCGGGAAGCGGCGGGAACTGCTGGCCGCCAGGCAGGGGAGCCTGCGATCCGGGATTTTGCGGATTAGCCGAGCCAGCATCGCCGCCGCCCTTCATCGGACGCGCCACGCCGAACGCCGGACGCGCCCCGGGCGCCATTCCGCCCGCACCAGTACGACGACCAAATGCGCTCATCTCAACTGCTATCCTTGCGTTTACCGCCTTGAATCGCGGGATCACTGCTTATTTCGTCGTTGAGGTATAGGGTTGAAACTTTGATAACTTCCTAATGCGCGGGAACGTCAGTCCCGGGCGCGGGCGCAGCTCCAGACATCGATCCGGTGTTTGGCGTAGACCTCGATGAACTCTCTGGTGAACATCGGGCGGCAGTTCCTGGCGATATAGGCGCGGACCAGCGGCGCGGTTATCCGGCTCTCCTCGGCGGCGGGAAAATCGTGATAGGTAATCACCACGGTCGGTTTCCACGCGAGCATCCGGCGCACCTCGGCAGCGGTATCGAGATGGCTGACGTTGTGTTCGGGCGGGAAGTAGAGATGCAGCGGGTAATAGAGCGGCGAGGGCGGGTAGGCGCCCAGCTGCCGGTAGAGATCGACCGGGCCCTGATAGACCAGCGGCCTGGGCTGCGGATCGGCGGCCAGGATATCGCGGCTGATCCCGGCCATCGCCTGCCTGGCCGCCGCGCGCTTGGCGAAATTCATCCCCGGGGCGAGCAGCAGGATGAATATCAGCGCCGCGATGCCATAGATCTGGCCGATCTGGCGATGGCCCAGCGCCCGCGCCGCGACGGCGCTGGCGGGCAGGCACAGCGGCAGCAGGTAATGCTCGTAGAAATTGGGCACGATAACGAAGCCGGCGATCCCGGCGAGCAGCCAGCCCGGCAGAAAGCCGCGCGGCGCCTCGCGGGCTTCGCTTCGGATCAGCACTCCGGCGATGGCCGGGAGCAAGGCGGGGCTGAACAGCGCGGCGAGGATGCCGATCCGCCGCCAGGCATCCCCAGCGGGATTGTAGGTCTTGAGCAGATTGGCGGTAACCATGGCGTGCCAGAATTCGGCGAAATGGCCGACAACAGCATAGAAGCCCGCGAACAGCATAGTCGGCGCCAGACCCGCTATAGCCAGACCCAGGGCAATGCCGAGCAGGCGCGGCGGCGGCACTTGCGCGCGCCATAGCTGCCACAGCACATAGCCGCCGAGGAACAGGCTTTCGCAGATCGCGGTCTGCTTGAAGGTCAGGGCGAAACCAGCCGAGGCCATGGCGGCGTAGAGCTGCCAGCGGCACGTCGCCCCGCCGCAGCGCGGGCAGCGCGCGGATGACGCCCAGCGCCGCCAGCGCCATCGGCAGATTGTAGAACACCGGCGATTGCCCGCCGCCGCCGCCGAACATCGCCAGCAAGGCGAGATAGAGCGAGCCGCCGAGCATCGCCCCGATGCGCGTCGAATAATGCTCGGCAATCAGGTTGACGCTATAGGCCGTCGCCGCAGCAAACAGCAGCGCGGCGGCCTGGTAGGCGACGACCGATTTGCCGAAGAAGGTGATCAGCCAATAGGTGAAGAACAGCCCCGGCCCCTTGCGGTCCCAGATATCGACATAGGGCAGCGCCCCGTCATGCATCCGCAGGCCGAACTGGAAATAGAGATACTCGTCATTGAAATAGCTGGTGTCGCCGAACACCGAGGCGCGGCTGATCAGGGCGAGCAGCAGGAACCAGCCGGCCTGCGCGGCGCGGGTGCGGAACAACGCGCTGGCGGCGGCGGCGAGGTCGAACTGGGGCTTGGCTGGACTGGCGGCCGGTTCCAAATCTGTGCTCCCCTGCCATGGCGTGTTCAGCATTGGCGGACTATCAGCCCCCGGCGTCTTCGGCGAGAATCGCCCGGGCCTTGTCCCCGGCCTCGCGCATATGGGCCTGAATGTGTTAGGATTGGCCGAACGATGGAGGGAACCCGTTCATGAGAGTGTTTCTGGCAGCAGTGGCTCTGATCGCCGCGCCGCTTTCGGCGGCAGGCCCGCCAGCGCCGATGCCAGCCTGGCTGGCGGGGGCCTGGGCAATGGAGGATGGCCAAAGCTGGGCGGACGAATTCTGGACGCCCCCGCGCGGCGAGATGATGATCGGTGCGGCCCGGATGGGGGCCGGGCGTCAGCTACAAACATGGGAAGCGACGCGGATCCAGCGCAAGGTGGACGGCTCGATCAGCTTCTATGCCCAGCCACGCGGCGCGCCGGCGACCGAATTTCCGCTGGTTTCTGCCGGCGAGGAGTCGGTCGAATTCGCCAATCCCAGCCACGATTTCCCGCAGCGCATCCGCTATTGGCGGCAGGGCCAGCTGCTGATGGCGGAGATCGCGAAAATGGACGGCAGCGGCGCGGTGCGCTGGAACTACCGCCCGATGGGGCAATAGCAGGCGGGGCTTTGCGTCAGCCCTCGACGTGTTCGGCGAGGACGGTCAGCCCCTTGTCGCCAACCTCGGCAAAACCGCCCTGGATCTGGATTTCCTCGGGCGCCGCGCCTTCCGACTTATAGACCATCAAGGCGCCGTCGCGGATCGTCGACATCACCGGCGCGTGCCCCTCCAGCACACCGAAATCGCCCTCGCCGCCGGGGACGACAACCATGTAGACGTCCTCGGAGCGGACCAGACGGGCGGGGGTGACGAGTTCGAAGTGGAGGGGCATAGGCTCAATTCTTCAAAGCAATGATGATGATACAGGCGAAGATGAATTGGACTGCCACCATTCTAGCAAGTAGCCAGTCATTCATAGGATTGATTTCCCGGGCTGCCCTAAGGTGTCGTATCAGGCTCACGTCAGGTATATCCGTCCAAGTGTTACGATCAAACCAGCCCCTGCCAGCAGGACACCGATAAGCCAAATCAGCAAAGAAGATCGAGTTGCTTCGATCTTTGCGGTCAGCCGATGCTCAAGCGCTTCGAGCTGGGAAGCAATCCTAGCTTCGCTTCCTTCAATCTTGGCGACAAGAACGTCGATATCCGATTTCGCCGCCGCACCGTCGCTAACCGCCTTGCCGATTGCCGAAGCGATGGCCTCAGCCTGAGCGGGAGCAACATCGGCCTCTCGCAATTCACGGGCAATACTAAGCGTGTCCAGAGACATACGTGCCGTTTACCCGGAATTTCGCAAAAAGTCTACCTAAGCCTCCTCGGCCAGCTTTTTGGCCTTCTCGATCGCCTCGTCGATGCCGCCGACCATGTAGAAGGCGTTCTCGGGCAGGTGATCGTATTCGCCGTCGACCACTGCCTTGAAGCTCTTCACGGTATCCTCGACCTGGACGAATTTGCCCGAAATGCCGGTGAACACTTCGGCGACGTGGAACGGCTGGCTGAGGAACTTCTGGATCTTGCGCGCGCGGGCGACGGTGAGCTTATCCTCTTCGGAAAGCTCGTCCATGCCCAGGATCGCGATGATGTCCTGCAGGCTCTTGTACTTCTGCAGCGTTTCCTGAACGCGGCGGGCGGTGTCGTAGTGCTCCTGGCCGACAACCGCCGGGGTCAGCACCCGCGACGTCGAGTCGAGCGGATCGACCGCCGGGTAGATGCCCAGCTCCGAAATCGCGCGGTTGAGCGTGGTGGTGGCGTCCAGGTGCGCGAAGGAAGTGGCGGGCGCAGGGTCGGTAAGATCGTCCGCCGGCACGTAGATCGCCTGCACCGAAGTGATCGAGCCTTTGTTGGTCGAGGTAATCCGCTCCTGCAGCGCGCCCATGTCGGTGGCCAGCGTGGGCTGATAGCCCACCGCCGAAGGAATACGGCCGAGCAGCGCCGACACTTCCGACCCGGCCTGGGTGAAGCGGAAGATGTTGTCGACGAAGAACAGCACGTCCTGGCCTTCCTGGTCGCGGAAATATTCGGCCATGGTCAGGCCCGACAGCGCGACGCGGGCGCGGGCGCCCGGGGGCTCGTTCATCTGGCCGAACACCAGCGCCACCTTGCTGCCTTCGGAAATGGCGTTGCCGTCCTTGTCGCTGGCGATAACGCCGGCTTCGAGGAATTCGTGGTAGAGGTCATTGCCCTCGCGGGTGCGCTCACCCACGCCCGCGAACACCGAGACGCCGCCGTGGCCCTTGGCGATGTTGTTGATCAGTTCCTGGATCAACACGGTCTTGCCGACACCGGCGCCGCCGAACAGGCCGATCTTGCCGCCGCGCGCATAGGGCGCGAGCAGGTCGATCACCTTGATGCCGGTGACCAGGATCGCCGCTTCGGTCGACTGGTCGACGAACAGCGGGGCCTCCGCGTGGATCGGCGAGAACATGTCGCTGCCGACCGGCCCGCGCTCGTCGATCGGCTCGCCGATGACGTTGACGATGCGTCCCAGCGTCTTGGGGCCGACCGGCACCGAGATCTGCGCGCCGGTGCTCTTGACCTGCTGGCCGCGGGTGAGGCCGTCGGTCGAGTCCATGGCGATGGTGCGCACGGTATTCTCGCCGAGATGCTGGGCGACTTCGAGCACCAGCCGGTTGCCGTTGTTGTCGGTTTCCAGCGCGGTGAGAATCGCGGGCAGTTCGCCCTCGAAACTTACATCGACGACGGCGCCGATGACCTGGCTGATTTTGCCTGCTGTGTTCAGGACTGCTGCGGTGGCCATTTTTCGTTCCTTGCCTTCTAATTCAATGCGTCCCCGGGTTGACGGAGACTGTTCAATCGGAAAATTGTCGAATTATTGCAGGACCCACTCACCATGGGCTTCAATCTCATCATGCATGGCGTCGGGTGCCAAATCGAGATCACCTGGCCAAGCGACCGCGCCGAGATCGAGAAACACCTGAGCAAACAGCGACTCATCACGCAACGCAGCAAACATTCCAGCGCGCGGACCGTTCACCAGTTTCGACATATCGACGAAGCCTTCCAAGCCGTCATTGTGACGGACGCGCAAACGCCAGCCGCCGAGTGCTTCGACTTCCGCGACGCGATAAGGCGCGCGCGGAACGATGGGCGGATAGACCTTCATTCCGGCGGAGCGATCTTTTTTGGCGACAGATTGTCTCGGCATAGCGTCCAGTTCTCAAGCAACTCGGGCTGCCGCAATCGCGCCCAGGACAAAACCTCGGCCAGTACGCGATTCGGCAGATCGGAAGTTAGCACATCCAGCGTATCGATGGCGATGCGGGCTTCGAACTCCGCATATTGCGCGTGAAAATGTGGCGGCGGATGATCCGGCGCGAACATTTCGATGACAATCCCGTTCCATCGGCAGATTTTTGGCATCCACTAGAGCGCCTCCGCCCCGGCGATAATCTCGATCAATTCGGTGGTGATCGCGGCCTGGCGGCTGCGGTTGTACTGGATGGTCAGCTTGTTGATCAGCTCGCCGGCGTTGCGCGTGGCGTTGTCCATCGCGGTCATCGACGCGCCTTGCTCGGACGCCTGGTTTTCGAGCAGCGCGCCGAACAGCTGGGTCTTGAGGTAACGCGGCAGCAGTTCGGCGAGGATTTCCTCTTCGTCGGGCTCATATTCCACCGCCGCGCCGACCGGGGCAGAGGCGTCCACTGCGGGGGCGGGGACCGGGATGATCTGCTGTTCGGTCGGTTCCTGGGTCAGCGCGTTCTTGAAGGTCGAGAAGAACAAATGGGCGACGTCGAACTTGCCCTCGTCGTAATAGGCGACGAGTTCGGCGACGATTTTCTCCGCCTCGGCATAGCCGGGCTCGCGCACTTCGCTGGTGTCGTAATAGTGCAGCACCGCCTTGGGCCATTCGCGCAGGATCGGCGCGCGGCCCTTCTTGCCGACGAGGTAGAACAGCACGGTCTTGCCCTCGGCGCGCAGGGCCTGGGCCTTGAGCTTGGCCGCCTTGACGATGTTCGAATTGAACGCGCCGCACAGGCCCTTGTCCGAGGTGGCGACGACCAGCAGCTGGACCTGATCCTTGCCGGTGCCGGCGAACAGCTTGGGCGCGCCGTCGTTGCCCGCGACCTTGCCGGCGATGCTGGCCATGACCGAGGCCATGCGGCTGGCATAGGGCCGCGCGGCTTCGGCCGAGGCCTGAGCCTTGCGCAGCTTGGCCGCCGCGACCATCTGCTTGGCCTTGGTGATCTTCTGGGTCGATTTGACCGAGTTGATCCGCCCTTTGAGTTCCTTCAGCGATGCCATGACGGCTCCTTCAGCGCGTCAATGACTACGCGTATGTCTTGCCGAATGTGTCGAGCGCCGCGACCAGCTTGGCCTTGGCGTCGTCGCCCAGATCCTTGCTGTCGCGGATCGCCTTGAACACATCCGCGTGTTCGGCGTGCATCCAGCTGAGCATCTTGGCTTCGTAATCGGTCACCTTGTCGGTGGGAATGCCGTCGAGATAGCCGTTGGTGCCGGCGAAGATCGACACGGTCTGCTCTTCGAACGCCAGCGGGCTGAACTGCGCCTGCTTGAGCAGTTCGGTCAGCCGGGCGCCGCGGTTGAGCAGCTTCTGGGTCGAAGCGTCGAGGTCCGAGCCGAACTGGGCGAAGGCCGCCATTTCGCGGTACTGCGCCAGCTCCAGCTTGATCGAGCCCGAAACCTTCTTCATCGCCTTGGTCTGCGCCGACGAACCGACGCGGCTCACCGAGAGGCCGACGTTGATCGCCGGGCGCACGCCCTGATAGAACAGGCCGGTTTCGAGGAAGATCTGGCCGTCGGTGATCGAGATCACGTTGGTCGGAATGTAGGCCGAAACGTCGCCGGCCTGGGTTTCGATGATCGGCAGTGCGGTCAGCGAACCGCCGCCATTGTCCTTGTTCATCTTCGCCGCGCGCTCGAGCAGGCGTGAGTGCAGATAGAACACGTCGCCCGGATAGGCTTCGCGGCCCGGCGGGCGGCGCAGCAGCAGCGACATCTGGCGATAGGCGACCGCCTGCTTGGAAAGATCGTCATAAACGATCAGCGCGTGCATGCCGTTGTCGCGGAAATACTCGCCCATGGTCACCGCAGTGTAAGGCGCGAGATATTGCAGCGGGGCCGGCTCGGAAGCGGTGGCGGCGACGACGATGGAATATTCCATCGCGCCGTTTTCCTCCAGCTGGCGGACGATCTGGGCAACGGTCGAACGCTTCTGGCCGACCGCGACATAGATGCAATAGAGCTTCTTGCTCTCGTCGTCGCCGGCGTTGGCTTCCTTCTGGTTGATGAAGGTGTCGATCGCGACGGCGGTCTTGCCGGTCTGGCGGTCGCCGATGATCAGCTCGCGCTGGCCGCGACCGATGGGGACGAGCGCGTCGATGGCCTTGAGGCCGGTCTGCACCGGCTCGTTGACCGACTGGCGCGGGATGATGCCCGGGGCCTTCTTTTCCACCCGCATGCGCTGGTCGGAAACGATCGGGCCCTTGCCGTCGATCGGATTGCCGAGGCCATCGACCACGCGGCCGAGCAGTCCCTTGCCGACGGGAACGTCGACGATGGTGCCGGTGCGCTTGACCTGATCGCCTTCCTTGATCTCGGCGTCCGAGCCGAAGATCACGACGCCGACGTTATCGGCTTCGAGGTTGAGCGCCATGCCTTTGACGCCGTTCGAGAATTCGACCATCTCGCCGGCCTGGACATTGTCCAGCCCGTGGATGCGGGCGATGCCGTCACCGACCGAGAGCACCGAGCCGACTTCCGAGACCTGGGCCTCGGTGCCGAAATTGGCGATCTGGTCCTTGATGACCTTGGAGATTTCTGCGGCGCGGATTTCCATGTTCAGCCTTTCATCGAATCTTTGGGGGAGGGCCTTCAGCCCTTCATCGCCTGGGCGAGGGAATTGAGACGGGTGCGGATGGAGCTGTCGATCTGGCGGCTGCCGATCCTGACGACCAGCCCGCCCAGCACTTCGGGATCGACCGATGCCTTGATCTTCACATCGCGGCCCTCGCGCTCTTTCAGCTTGGCGGCGAGCGCTTTCAATTGCTTGTCGTCGAGCGGATGGGCGCTGGTCACTTCGGCGGTCACTTCGCCGCGCGCGGCGGCGGCGATGCTGGCGAAGGCGCGGATGATGTCGGGCAGGGCCGAGAGGCGCCCGTTGGCGGCGAGCACGCCGATGAAGTTCTTGGTCACATCGGTCAGCTTGAGCAGCGCGGAGACGCCCTCCATCGCCTTGGCGGCGGCGGTGCGGGTGACCAGCGGATTGCGAATCAGCGCGGCGAGATCGGGCGCCTTGGCCAGCGCCTCGCCCAGCGTGTCGAGATCGGCCTCGACCTTGGTGATCGCCTTCTTTTCGGACGCCAGACTATAGAGTGCGGACGCGTAGCGCCCTTGCAGACTGGCCGTAATGCCGCCGGAATTCTCCACGCGCGTCGCTTCCCTCATACCGGATAAGCCGGCGGGACAGATGCGGCACCGGAAGGCGCCACGCCCCGCAGACGGGGGCGCGCCTAGCAATGGACGTGCTGCAATGCAAGATGCGAATGGCGAAGGGCCGGGAGATGCCGTGACGGAAGGGCGGGACCCGGCTAAGATGGCTTATCCCGAGGCTTTAACACAGGACACGACATGGCCCGCCGCTCGCCCGACATGCTGACATACTATGTCTGCTCATTCTGCAACGAGCGAATCACCTGGGGCGAGATCGTGCGCATCCTGCGCAAAGATCCCTGGGACTGGTTTCTGGAGCAGGAGCAATATGGGCATCTCTCCTGCGTGCGCCAGGTGATGCGAGAGGAGGTTCCGCTAGACTTTGTCCGGCACCGCCCATTCCACCCTCCGCTCGACGAAATGGCGGAACTGGTCGCGCGGGAAGTCTCTGGCAAGCCCTGCGGAATGTGCGGAAAAAAGGCATCAAAGGCCTTGCGCTCGGTGCTGACGCTCCAGCGTCCATCCGGGACAGTGCGGGCACCCGCTTTCGACGAGGAGAGCGTGCCGGTGCACTGGCGGTGCATCGGCCGGGCTCGATGGCGGCCTTAGCCCAAACCTCAGTCGTGGTTCGCTGGCCGGCAATCATAGACCATCCGTTCATTTGGCTGACCCGGCAGCAGCGCCCTCAGCGCGCCTTCGCCTCGCCCAGCTTGCGCGCCGCCGCCTCGCCATCGCCGCAGCTGGGAGCGGTGAATCTGGCGCGTTCGGCGCGCAGCTTTTCCATGGTTTCGAGGTCGAGCAGATAGCGCTCGGTCTGGTAGGTGCCGGTTCCGGGGTCGAAACTGGCGAGCGTCGCCACCTCGTCCTGCTTGGGCACCAGCAGCCGCGACCAGCCGCTGTTCGACAGGCCATATTGCGTGCGCCCGTTGACGCAGCCTTCCTCGCTCCAGCCGACCGGAACGTCGGTCAATGGCGAGACGGTGACCCGGCTGCGCTCGGTATCGAGCACGCAGATATATTGCCCGGCGCGGCTTTGCGGACTGGCGGCGGCACTGGGCGAGGCGCTGGCTTCGCCCTTGGTCAGCTCCTCCACCCGCGAATCGATTTGCGAGAGCGCGGGCCGGGTCAGCCAGGCGGCGATGGCGCCGAGCAGCAGCACGCCGCCGGCAATGGCGGCGATGCGGAATTCGCGGTCGCGCTTCTGTTGGCCCAACCACAGCGCCGCGCCGCCCGAGGCCAGCGCCAGCAGCACCGCGAGCCCGGCCAGCGCCATGCCGTTTTCGCGGCCGGAAATGACTTCGGTCAAGGCCTGCCGCCGTGCCGCCTCCAGCCTGACCGACTGCTTTTCCGCCGCCTCGCGCGCCGCCTCCGCCTTGCTGGCCGCCTCGCGCTCAGCCGAGGCGCGGTCGAAGTCGGCGATCGAGCGGCAGGGCGCGCCGATGCTCTGCACCTTGACCCCGGCCCCGGTCAGGAAGCGCATGATCTCGCGCATCGACACGGCGAAATAGAAGGTGCTGTCGGCGCCCGACGCCATTTCGGTGCCGAAGCTGTTGGCTCCGATCACCCGCCCGCAGCCGTCGAGCAGCGGCCCGCCGCTGTTGCCCGCGCCGATCGCGGCGGTGTGGAGGATGGTGTCGAACTGCTTCGACGAGCGCCCGGCCGAGACATTGCCCTGGGTCTTCACCGGGCTGGTCGGCGAAACGATGTCGCCGACATTGAGGCCCTGGGCGAAATCGACATTGCCGGGATAACCGACCGCGAAAACATCCGCGCCGTCTTCCACCGGGCCGGTGAACAGCGTCATCGGATTGAGCGTGGCCTTCTCGGTGAGCCGCAGCAAGGCGAGGTCGTTCTGCGGCGAATAGGCCTCGATCCGCGCGAACCAGCCCGATTTGCCTTCGGCCGGCACGACCCCGATCCGCACCGATTCGTCCTCGCGCCCGGGCCGGGCGACATGGGCGTTGGTCAGGATCAGGTCCGGACCCACGGCGAAGCCCGAGCCGTGCCCCATCAGCTCCGGCTCGCCGTCGCGGTCGGCGATCAGCACCACGCGCACCACGCTGCGCGCGGCGGCGGCGATGTCGGCGGGATCGGCGCGGGCGGCGGTTGCGGCGAAGGCGGCCAGCAGCGCGAGCAGGGCGGGGAGTATGCGGTTCATGACCGGTGTTTACGCTTGCCATGGGTTTGACCGCAAGCGGCGGGACGCACGGCTGGCGAATCGCCGCTATGGCTTGCCTTCGCAAGGAGACATGCCATGAATCATGCCGCAATGGCCGACATACTGGACGAAGACGAAGCCTGGAACGCCGTCATGGCGCGCGACCGCAGCTGCGACGGGCGCTTCGTCACCGGCGTGCTGTCGACAGGCATATATTGCCGCCCGTCCTGCCCGGCGCGGCATCCCCGTCGCGAGAATGTCCGCTTCTTTGCCGATGGAGCGCAGGCTCGGCAGGCGGGGCTGCGGCCCTGCCTGCGTTGTTCGCCAGACGACGTCAGCCGCGACGAGCGCGCGGTGCTGGCCGCCATCGCTGCGATCAAGGCGGCGGGCCAGCCGCTGGCGCTGGCAGGACTGGCGGCGGACGCGGGCTATTCGCTGGCGCATTTCCAGCGGGTGTTCACCCGTGCGACCGGGCTTTCACCGGTCGCCTATGCCCGGGCGCTGCGGGCAGAGCGTGCGGCGGCGGCGCTCAGTTCCGGCGGGCGGGTGACCGACGCGATTTATGCGGCGGGCTATTCAGGGCCGTCGCGGTTTTACGCGGAGAGCAGGAGGAAACTGGGCATGGCGCCATCGGCCTGGGCCAGCGGCGGCAAGGGCGCAACCATCCACTGGGCGGTTGTCTCGACCAGCCTTGGCGAAATGCTGGTCGCCGCCACCGGCAAGGGCGTGTGCCGCCTGTCGTTCAACGAGGGGCGCGAGGCGCTGCAAGCGCGCTTCCCCAAGGCCGAGCTGATCGCAGGCGGAGCGGAATTCGCCGCGCTGCTAGGTGCCGTGATCGCAGCGGTCGAGGGCGCCGGCGACAGGGGCGGCGATTTCAGCCACATCCCGCTCGATGTCCAGGGCACTGCCTTCCAGGAGGCAGTCTGGCGGGCCTTGCGCGAAATCCCGCGCGGCGAAACCCGCAGCTACGCCCAGATCGCCGCCGCCGTAGGCAAGCCGGGTGCGGTGCGCGCGGCGGGCAGCGCCAATGGGGCGAACAATGTCGCCGTGCTGATCCCCTGCCACCGGGTGATCCGCTCGGACGGCAGCCTTGGCGGCTATGCCTATGGGCTGGAGATCAAGGCGGAACTGCTGAAGCGCGAGCGCGGGCAGGGCCGCCGATAGCGGGCGATCCCACTCCCTTCGCCGCTTTCCGGACACGATTTCACGACTTTGTGTCGATCCGGCGGGGGTGCTGCCTAATCTGCGCCCCGGGCGTTGGCGAATCGGCAAGTGGACAAGGCGATGGCGATGAATGCGGCAGAACCCCGGCAGGGCGCGCGCGCCCTGGCCGAGATCGAGAGCGACCTGCTCAAGGCGGAGGCCGCATTCGCCGATGCCGATACCCGCCTCAGCGAAGCGGAGCGCGACCGCCGGGCGGCCATCGACACGATTAACCGGCATCAGATCGAATTCGACACGGCCGTTTCAGCACTGCGCCAGCGGAGCACCGCGGGTTCGCGATGGCGGCTGGAGCTGGGCTCGCCCGGAGCTGCGCTGGACCCGTCAGCGGAACCCGGCGGCGAGGATGCCCTGATCCTGCAGGAGGAAGCCGCAGCCGAAGAGGCCGCAATCGGGATTGTCGCGGCAGACAGCGCTGGCCCGGCGCACCGCGCCAAACCGAAATCGGTTTCCGAGGAATTCGACCGGCTCAAAAACCTGGTCCAGACCGCCGGGAACGATCCGGGTGAAGCGGGCGTCAGCAAGGAATCCGCGCATTAGCGGGCTGGCGCCCGGACGCGGTTGGCGTTAGGCTGTGGCGGAAACCGGAGCCCAAACCATCATGACCACTCTCCTGCCTGCGGGCGCCCCCGCCACCATCGGCGAGGCATTCGCCCACATCAACGCCGTCATGCCCCGACCTCGACGATCTCAAGGTCATGGTGCTGCTCGAAGCGGCGGGTCTCGACATGTATCGGGGCATGCTGCCCGGCACCGACAACGCCGAAGTGGCGGCGCTTGCTCGAACACAATGGCCGCGAGGAAATGGCGCATGCCCACCGCGTGTCAAAGGCGATCCGCGCGATCAGCGGCGAAGACTTCCTGCCGCCGGAAACGGCTGACAATCCCTATCTGACGAGGCCGTTCCCCGAGCATGCCGGTCAGCTGCCGAGGCCCTGCGCGGGCTATCACAAGGGCGAATTCGCCGGGGAAGGGCTTGTATGAGCGCTGGGCGGCGAATAGCGACAATGCCGAAGCCGCGCGGCTGTTCCGGCTCAACGGCGGCGAGGAGCGCGATCATGGCGAGCGGTTGCTGAAGGCGGCCAGGCTTTGCTGGAGGGTTGACCGCCGACATCCAGGGGCATCAGAATCCCATATGGTATCGCTGCCTTAATTTATCGCGACCGGACTTCTCGCCCGATTGTCGGTGGTTGAATGACTTTCTTGCGCCTGCCCGAGGCGACTGCGGGCATCCGTGGTCTTTTTCAAATATCCGCCATACTTCGGCAAGGGCGGCCAACGCTCGTGGTCGACAC
This sequence comes from uncultured Alphaproteobacteria bacterium, assembly GCA_963779195.1. Lineage (GTDB taxonomy): Bacteria > Pseudomonadota > Alphaproteobacteria > Sphingomonadales > Sphingomonadaceae > Novosphingobium. The sequence goes on along the minus strand of CAVZWZ010000002.1, from coordinate 411,236 downwards.
CGAGCGCGGCCAAGCGTCGCGGCCATTCGTGAGCGCGGAACATGGCTATGTTTTTGCCGGGGTCGATCAATTTGTGGCCGACTTTCCGGCGATGGGCAGGAGCGCGAGAATGCGATAAGACGTCTGTGCCATCGGCTCGCTGAGACATGGGCCGCCGCTTCGTGCGGCGTCGGAAGCGCGGCTGAGCACGGCAGCGATGTGCCTTGCCGTCGAGCTTCGACATTGGCTGCGGCTTAAGGATTATGGCCGCCATCGTCGCCGAAGGTCGGCACGAACTCGATGCGCCACCTCGCGCTCGAGCCCTTGCTGATGCGGCGGCTGGCTGGAACTCGCGCGCGACTACCAGGCGGTGCAGGGAACGTGGCGCGGCTCGTCGTATCCAGCTCCGCCTGTCTGATCGCGCAGCGCGCCGACGATCGCCTTCGAACCAGGGGCCGGATTGTACCGAGCTGAATTTGGCGGCTTGACAATAGCCCAATGAAGCATCCCGCTCATGCCCCAGTCGTCGCGCAATGCCTGCATGAGCCATGCTCGACAGTGGCGCGCGTCTGGCATGGAGCGCTTCACCACTTGGATGCGCGCCATCTTGGGATCGCGACGTATTTCGTTGGGATACTTCGCCAGAGGGGTGCGCTCAGCGCCAGTTGAGAAGAACGGAGGTCCTCTGTTCATCTCGGAATGAACTTGACGAGATGGTCGTAGCAGGTGCTGCAATTCAAGCTTTGCACCGGCCATCCTCGATCAGTTGGTGCGCACCGATGCCCAGAGGCCGGGAATCGGCGATAGGGTCAGCTGCTAGATGTGTGGCCATGTAGGAAATGCCAGAAGGATTCGAACTTCGGATGTCATGCGGAAAATCGCAGCGCCGAGCGGTTCTATGACCGGGCGGGTTTGCGCCTTGTCCGTGAGGGAGTTCATCCGACTTCCGGCCTTGCCGTAAAATACTTCAAATGGGATGGTCGCTGAGGTTCCCCTCAAACAAAACTATACGGATCGATATCCACCCCGACCCTGACCCCTTGCGGAAACCGCAGCGGGTCCAGCCACCCCCGGATAACCTTCTGCAACTCGCTCGACCGCCGCGCATTTAACAACAACCTGTAGCGATAGCGCCCGCGCAGCAGCGACATCGGCGCGGGGGCAGGGCCGTGGATCAGCACGTCGGGCAAATTGGGGCGGACGCCGCCGATGGCGCGGGCGGCGTCGCGGGCTTCGGCCTCGTCTTCGGACGAGACGATGATCGCCGCCCAGCGCCCGAACGGCGGCGCGCCGGCCTCGCGGCGGGCTTCGGCCTCGGCCGAATAGAAAGCGTCGCGGTCGCCTGCCGCCAGCGCGGCGATCACCGGGGCTCCGGGGTGGCGGGTCTGGATCAGCACTTCGCCGGGCTTGGCTGCCCGCCCGGCGCGCCCGGCGACCTGGGCGATCTGCTGATAGGTGCGCTCGCCCGCGCGCAAATCGCCGCCTTCGAGGCCGAGATCGGCATCGACCACGCCGACCAGGGTGAGTTCGGGGAAGTGATAGCCCTTGGTCACCAGCTGGGTGCCGACGATGACGTCGATCAGACCCTCTTCCGCCGCCGCGACGAAGCTGCCGATCTTCTCCGGGCTGTTGAGCGTGTCGGAGGTTGCCAGCGCCACCCGCGCTTCGGGCATCAGCTCGGCGACCTCGTCGGCGATGCGCTCCACCCCGGGGCCGCAGGCGACCAGGCAGTCCTGGGTGCCGCATTCCGGGCAGGCGTCGGGCACCTGGGCCTCGTGGCCGCAGTGGTGGCAGGCGAGGCGGCGTGAGAGGCGGTGCTCGACCAGCCAGGCGGTGCAATTCGGGCACTGGAAACGATAGCCGCAGTGGCGGCACAGGGTCAGCGGGGCATAGCCGCGGCGGTTGAGGAACAGCAGGCTCTGCTCGCCGCGCGCCAGCCGCTCGCGCATTTCCGCGACCAGCCGCGGGGCCAGCCAGCGCCCGCGCTCGGGCTCTTCCTTGCGCAGGTCGATAATGCCGATATCAGGCAGCGTCGCTCCGCCGAACCGCGCGGGCAGGTCTATCTTGCGGTAGACCCCGGCCTCGGCCAGCTGCATCGATTCGAGCGCCGGGGTGGCGCTGGCGAGGATCACCGGCACCGCCTCGAACCGCGCGCGGATCACCGCGACATCGCGGGCGTTGTAGCGCACGCCGTCGTCCTGCTTGAACGAGACTTCGTGCGCCTCGTCGACGACGATGAGGCCGAGCCGCGCATAGGGCAGGAACAGCGCCGAACGCGCGCCGACCACCACCTGCGCCTCGCCGCTGGCGATCGCCCGCCACGCCCGCCGCCGCTCGGCCGATTTCAGCGAGCTGTGCCACAGCACCGGCGGGGTGCCGAAGCGGTGTTCGAAGCGGCGCAGGAAGTTTTCGGTGAGGGCGATTTCGGGCAGCAGCACCAGCACCTGCCGGCCAGCGGCAATCGCGGCGGCGATGGCTTCGAAATAGCATTCGGTCTTGCCCGAGCCGGTGACCCCGTCGAGCAGGAAGGGAGCGAATTTGGCGTCCGCCACGGCGGCAACGAAGATATCCGCCGCCGCTTGCTGATCCTCCGACAGTTCCGGCACGGCGAAATCGGGCCGGGCGCGCGGGTAGGGCCGGTCGAGATCGACGGTCACCGGTTCCAGCAGTCCGGCGCTGACCATGCCGCGCAGCACCCCGTCGGACACACTCGCCAGCGCGGCCAGTTCGCGGATCGAGGCCTGTTCGCCGTGCAGCGCATCCATGGCGGCGGCGCGCTGGGGGGTGAGGCGGGCTGGCTCGACGCCGCTTAGCCGGTATTCGGTCGCGGTGCCGCCGCCGCGCAGCGCCGCCGCGCTCGACAACGCCATGCGCGCGACCGACTGGACCGGCGCGCAGTAATAATCGGCGGTCCATTCGATCAGCCGCCGCAGCGGCGCGGACAGCGGCGGCACCGGCAGCACTTCGATCAGCGGGCGCAGCTTGCTCTCCGCCACCTCGTCGCCGGGCAGCCGCTCGGCCTCCCAGACGATGCCCGATGATCTGCCGCGGCCCCAGCGGCGCGACCACCACCGAGCCGAATTCTATCGCCATTCCAGCAGGAACGCGATAATCGAGCACGCCGAGGACGGCGTTGAACACAAGGAGTCGGACGCGGTTCATCATCACGCCCATATGGGGGCAATGACGCCGGGACGTCACCCGGCACTCTAGGGGAAGGAGTGGAAAATGGTCGCAACCCAATTCAAATCGGTCGATCGCCGGGTTTTTCTGGCAGGCGCCGCCGCCACCGGCGTGCTGGCGCTGCCGGGTTGTTCGTCGCTCGGCGGGCTCAGCCTGGTCGATGCGATCCGCCGCCTGCTGGGGCGTGCCTCCAGCAACGCGCTGGCGCGGCTATCGTCGCCGGGCGGGTTCTACGACAACCAGCTCGCCCGGCTCGATCTGCCCGATGTCTTCGGCAGCCGCGGCAATGTGCTGCAGAACATCCTGACCTCGGTGGTGTTCAAGGACCGGCTGACCAAGAGCCTGAATAATGTCGCTGAGGACGGGGCCAGGCGCGCCGCGCCGATGATCGCCGACACCGTGCGCACCATCGGTGTGGATAACGCCGTGGCGCTGATCAAGGGCGGACCGACGGCGGCGACCGGGTTCCTGCGCACCGCCATGGCCGGCAGCCTGATCGAAGCCATGGTTCCGGCGCTGGGCGACGGGCTGCGCATCGCCAACGACCCGGTCGTCGGCCAGGCGCTGGCGGCGCTCACCGGGGTGGACATCACCGGCGTCGCCCGCTCGCTGTCGGTCAAGGCAGACGATGCCATCTGGGGCGAAATCGGCCGCGAGGAAGCGGCGATCCGGGCCAATCCGGAAAGCACCAACGATGCGGTGCTGATTGCGGCGCTGAAGACTCTGTAGGTCCTTCCAATCCTCCCCGAGCTTGTCTCGGGGAGGGGGACCGCCGCCGGAGGCGGTGGTGGAGGGGGATGGCGCCGAAAGCGCCGCGTTGCGGCGCAGCCCCTCCGTCATTGCTGCGCAATGCCACCTCCCCGAGACAAGCTCGGGGAGGATTGAGGTAAGCTGCTCTGGCCTGTCTCTCATCCGCCGCATATAGCGGGGCGACTCACCCGATCACCGGAGCCGCCATGAAATTCTTCGCCGACACTGCCGAAATCGCCGACATCCAGGAACTCGCCGCCACCGGCCTGCTTGATGGCGTCACCACCAATCCCTCGCTGATCCACAAATCGGGCCGGGATTTCATGGAGGTGACCAAGGAAATCTGCGGCCTGGTCGATGGCCCGGTCAGCGCCGAGGTTGTCGCGCTCGATCACGAGGGAATGATGCGCGAGGCGGAAATTCTCCGCAAGATCGCCAGCAATGTCTGCATCAAGGTGCCGCTGACCATCGACGGGCTGAAGACCTGCAAGAAGCTCACCTCGGACGGCACGATGGTCAATGTCACGCTGTGCTTTTCGGCCAACCAGGCGCTGCTGGCGGCCAAGGCCGGGGCGACTTTCGTTTCGCCCTTCGTCGGGCGGCATGACGATAACGGCTTCGACGGGATGAGCCTGATCGCCGATATCCGGCTGATCTACGACAATTACGATTTCGCCACGGAAATCCTCGTCGCCAGCGTGCGCCACGGCATCCATGTGCTGGAAGCTGCGAAGATCGGCGCCGATGTGATGACCGCGCCGCCGTCGGTGATCAAGGGCCTGTTCAAGCATGTGCTGACCGAAAAGGGCATCGAGGGCTTCCTCGCCGATTGGGCGAAGACGGGGCAATCGATTTGAGGCCAGACCTTGCCCCCAACCCCGCTTATCCTGAGCTTGTCGAAGGACTGCCTATTTCTTCGTGCGGCATTTCCGGCCTCGAGAAGAAGGACCGCCCTTCGACAAGCTCAGGGTAGTCGGGTTATTGTTAGTCATTGAGCAGACCCATGTCCGACGAATCCCCCCTCGACCGCTTCAAGAGCGTGCTCACCGGCGCCAGCCGCGCGCTGGCGCATGACGCGGAGATCGAGGTCGCCTGGACCGCCGACGCCCCCGCCCAGTCGGGCAACAGCTTTCGCCTGCCGATGCCCGGGCGCAGCCTGCCGCGCGCGCAGGCGATGGAGGCGCGCGGTTTCGCCGACAGCTTCGCGCTGAAGCTGCGTCACCACAATGAAGGCCTGCACGCCCGCCACGCTCCTTCCGAACCTGCGGCGCGCGCCTGCTACGATGCGATCGAGGCGGTGCGCTATGAGGCGCTGGGCTCGAAGAATTACGCCGGCATCCGCGGCAATCTCGATGCGGCGATGGAAGTGCGGATGGGATCGGACCCGATCACCCGCGCGGCCAATCCCGACGATGTGCCGGTGCAGGCGGCGCTATCGCTGCTGCTGCGCGAGGCGCTGACCGGCCAGCCGGTGCCCGAAGCCGCGCGGCCCGGCGTCGAGATGCTGCGCCCGTGGATCGAGGACAAGGCCGGCGCCGATTTCGAGGCGCTGGCGCTGTCGATCGACGACCAGAAGAGCTTCCAGAGCCTGGCGCTCGACATGCTCTGCCACCTCGAACTGACCCAGGCCGAACCGCCGCAGGACCAGAGCGAGGAAAGCGACGAAGGCGGCGACGAGGAAACCGAGGAGGACGAAGACGGCGGCGATGCCGGCGAGGACCAGCAGCCTAGCGAAATGGCCGCCGAGGCGACCGAGGGCGAGGCCGACGGCGATAGCGAGACCGACAGCGAATCGGTCGAGGAAGTCGATGACGGCGAGGCCGGGGAAGACGGCGAGGAAGGCATGCTGCCGGTCCGCCCCAACCGCCCGTGGACCGACACGCCCTCCACCTTCGACTACAAGGTCTACACCGAAAGCTTCGACGAGGTGATCGCCGCGCAGGAGCTGTGCGACGAGGAGGAGCTTGTCCGGCTTCGCGCCTATCTCGATGCGCAGTTGAAGGGGCTGCAAGGCGTCGTCACCAAGCTGGCCAACCGGCTGCAGCGCAAGCTGATGGCGCAGCAGAACCGCAGCTGGGATTTCGACCAGGAGGAAGGCCTGATCGACGCCGCCCGGCTGGCCCGGGTGGTGATCTCGCCGGGCCATGCCCTTTCCTACAAGATGGAACGCGACATCGAGTTCAAGGACACGATCGTCACCCTGCTGATCGACAATAGCGGATCGATGCGCGGCCGGCCGATTTCCATCGCCGCGATCAGCGCCGACGTCATGGCGCGCACGCTGGAGCGCTGCGGGGTCAAGACCGAGATCCTCGGCTTCACCACAAGAGCCTGGAAGGGCGGGCAAAGCCGCGAGGCATGGCTGGCGGGCGGCAAGCCCAGCCACCCCGGCCGGCTCAACGATCTGCGCCACATCGTCTACAAGAAGGCCGACCAGCCCTATCGCCACTCGCGCAAGAACCTGGGCCTGATGATGCGCGAGGGCCTGCTGAAAGAGAACATCGACGGCGAGGCGCTGCTATGGGCCCACGCCCGGCTGCTGGCGCGGCAGGAAGACCGCCGCATCCTGATGGTCATCTCCGACGGCGCCCCGGTCGACGATTCGACGCTGAGCGTGAACAGCGCGGGCTATCTGGAGGCGCATCTGCGCAAGGTGATCGACTGGATCGAACGCCAGTCGCCGGTGCAGCTGGTGGCGATCGGCATCGGCCACGACGTGACCCGCTACTACAAGCGCGCGGTGACGATCATGGATGTCGAGCAGCTGGCGGGGACGATGATCGAGCAGCTGGCGGGGCTGTTCGAGGTGGAGTGAGGGCGGCTTGACCCTTGCGTCGCCGCGCGTATGGCACGGCCATGACCGACCCCGCCCCGCTCAAACTGTTCAACAGCCTGACCCGCCAGCTGGAGACCTTCAGCCCGTCCACCCCGGAGTCCCCGGCGTGCCGGGCAAAGAGCCCGAGGCGCGCGTCTACACCTGCGGGCCGACGGTCTACAACTACCCGCACATCGGCAACATGCGCGCCTATGTCTTCGCCGACGTGCTGGGGCGAGTGCTCAGCTTCAAGGGCTACCAGCTCACCCATGTGATCAACATCACCGATGTCGGCCATCTGACCGACGATGCGGATAGCGGCGAGGACAAGCTGGAAAAGGCGGCGGCGGAGAATGCCCAATCGATCTGGGATATCGCGCGGCATTATACCGAGGCCTATTGGGCCGATGTGAAGGCGCTGAATATCCGCGGGCCGATGAACGAAGGAACGCCTTCGGATTCGTACTGGACCATTGCCACCGATTACGTGCCGCAGATGATCGAATTCGCCAAAGGCATAGCCGAAAAGCACTGCTATGAACTTGATAGCGGCCTCTATTTCGACGTCTCCACCGTCGCCGATTACGGTCGCCTTGCCCGCGCCGAAACCACTGAAGGTCAGAGCAGGATCGACCCGGTTCCGGGCAAGCGCAACCAGCTCGATTTCGCCATCTGGCGCAAGACCCCGCCGGGCGAGACGAGACAGATGGAATGGGATTCGCCCTGGGGACGGGGCGCGCCCGGCTGGCATCTCGAATGCTCGGTGATGTCCGGCGAGGTGCTCGGCTTTCCCTTCGACATCCACACCGGCGGCATCGACCACCGCGAAATCCACCACCCTTACGAAATCGCGCAGAACCAGGCCTTCTGCCACTCCGACGCCGAGCGGCGCGAACATCTGGATGCACAACAATTTTCTGGTCGAACGCTCGGGGAAAATGAGCAAGTCTTCGGGTGAGTTCCTGCGGCTGCAATTGCTGATCGACAAAGGGTATCATCCGCTGGCCTACCGGCTGATGTGCTTGCAGGCGCATTACCGGTCGGAGCTGGAGTTCAGCTGGGAGGGGCTGGGGGCGGCTTTGGTTAGGCTGAAGCGGCTGGTGATGGGTGTTGAAAAGCTGCTCAAGCAACCGCGAAACAACACTGCAATTGAGCCCTACACCATCAACGAGCCACCGCAGCCGCCTGTACCGCTAGGTCACTTCAATTCATTCAATTCCGCCATCGCCGAGGACCTGAACACACCAGATGCGCTGACCGCAGTCGAAGCCGTGATTGCAAATCTCGGCAATGTAAAGCTTGGCGTGGACTCACAAATGTCATTGCTGGCCACCTTCGACGGCGTGCTGGGATTAAACCTTTTGAGCGCCACCCGCACCGACCTCCGCATCCGCCCCAAGTCCGCCACCCTCACCGAAGCCGAAATCGAAGCCAAACTCGCCGCCCGCAAGGAAGCCCGCACCGCCAAGGACTTCGCTACCTCCGACCGCTTGCGCGACGAGCTCGCGGCGCAGGGCGTCGAGGTCATGGACGGCGATCCGCTGGGGTGGGAGTGGAAGCTGGGCGATTGACCGGAACCTCGCCCGTCAGTCAACGCCTATCCCACACCGCCTACCCTGAGCTTGTCGAAGGGCTGCTTTTTCTTTGCGGCTCGGCGCATGGCCTCAAGAACAAGGACAGCCCTTCGACAAGCTCAGGGATGTCGGTTATGGGGCAAACGGCAGTTGGGTCAGGCTTGGGCAAGCGACATGCAGTATTTCTACGCCATCGTGCACAAGGACCCGGACAGTGCCTTCGGGGTCGAGTTTCCCGATCTGCCTGGCTGCTTTTCGGCGGCGGACCGCGAGGAAGACGTGCTGCCGAATGCCTGCGAGGCGCTTGAATTGTGGTTCGAGGATGCCGCCGAAGTCCCGCCAACGAGCCTCGATGCGATCCGCCAACTCGCGGCTTCCGATCTGGCCGCCGGTGCGTTCATCGTCGCGGTGCCGCGTATCCGGCGCACCGGCAAGCAGGTGCGGGCGAACATCTCGCTCGACCGTGGCATGCTCGACGCGATCGACCGCGCGGCCTCCGAACGCAAGCTTACCCGCAGCGCATTCCTCGCCGATGCCGCGCGTCACGAGATCGAACGCCGCCCGTGAAACTCTGGCGCCTCGCCCGCGCGCCCTATCTGGCGCTCGACGGGTCGGGGCCGATGCAGCACGGCGGGCGGTGGACCTCGCCCGGGCGCCCGGTGGTCAACTTCGCCACCGATCCGGGGCTCGCCGTGCTGGTGGTGCTGCGCTACCTCCCGCGCGATTTGGCCGGGATCGGCCAAGACTATTTCCTCGGCTGGACCGAAATCGACGCCGCCCCCGAACGCCTGCCCTTCGTCGAGGAACCCGCAGAGAAGCGACGCATCGGCGACGCATGGCTGAATTCCGGCCGCTCGCTGCTCGCGGCGGTGCGCTCGGCGGTGCTGCCCGAAGGCGATATCCTGATGATGAACCCGGCGCATCCCGATGCAGCGCGCATTCTCCCCTTGACGGCGAGGCCCTTCAGCTTCGAACAATGCCTCTCGCTGCCGGGGAGTAGTTTCGCATGACCGTCGCCGTGCTCAACGCCATCCTCCGCCCGATGCTGGCGGACATCCTGCCCGATTGGGTCGAGCCGCGATGGTTCGAGAATTCCGAGCAGCTGCTCGCGCTGGCGCCCGATGCGGAGATCGGCTGGTTCGACACCTACGACATGCCCGCGACCTATGAGGCCGCCCGCCGTGCGGGCAAGCTCAAATGGCTCAACACGCTGGCGGCAGGGGTCGATCCGTTCCCGCTAGGCCTGCTGCGCGAGCAGGGCGTGGTGCTGACCAACGGGGCAGGACTCAACGCCTTCACCATCGCCGAATATGCGGTGATGGGCATGCTGACTATCGCCAAGGGCTACCGCGAGGTGGTGCGCGCGCAGGAACGGCATGAGTGGCTGACCGGCGCGCCCGGAACGGCGGAGCTCTATGGCAGCAAGGCGCTGATCGTCGGCGCGGGCGGGATTGGCGGGCGGACCGGCATGCTGCTTCGCGGCTTTGGGGTGGACGTCACCGAAGTGCGCCGCAAACCCGCAGCCGGCGTGCTGACCCCGGACCAGTGGCGCGCGCGGCTGGGCGAGTTCGACTGGGTGATCGTTGTGGTGCCCTCGACCCCCGACACCGACAAGATGATCGGCGCGAGCGAGCTGGCGGCGATGAAGCCCACTGCCGCGATCCTCAATTTCGCGCGCGGCGCGGTGATCGATCAGGATGCGCTGGTCGCGGCCCTGAAGGAAAAACGCATCGCCGCCGCCTTCCTCGACGTCACCGATCCCGAGCCGCTGCCGCCGGAGCATCCGCTGTGGTCGCTGGATAATTGCCACATCACCATGCACCTTTCGGGCCGCTCGCAGACGCTGCTGTTCCAGCGCAATGCCGAGCGGTTCCTGGCCAATCTGGCGCGCTACCGGAAGGGCGAGCCGCTGGAGTCGGTGGTGGATCTGGTGCTGGGCTATTGAGGCCTGCGCCCTACCCATCCTCCAGCAGCAGCAATTCCGCCTCCACCGTCATCCGCACCTCGGGCACAGCCACATGCTCCACCGCCACCACCGCCGCATCGGCGACCAGCTGGCGGGGGATGGCGAATTCGTGCTCGGGCAGGGCGGCGATGAAGGCCTCTCCCGCCGCCATGGCCTCCGCGCCGGTGAAGCCAGCGCGATGGTGTGGCGGCTGCCGGAGAAGGTCACGCTGGCCCAGGGCCGTTCGGCGTGGCGCAGCAGTTCGCCCTTGCCGCCGGCCAGCGCCATCACCGCCGACGAGCAGTTGCAGCCAGGGCCGGCGCGCATGAGGTGCATGGACGGCGTCCAGCATCGCCTGATCGGCGGCGAAATCAATACGCATTGGTCGCCTCCCGATAGGCGGTCATGAACAGTTCGACGCGTTCGCTGGTTTCCGGGCGCGGGGTGCGGCCGTTGCGCAAGTCGCCGACGAAGCGCGGATCGTGCGCGGCCAGGCGGCCGAATTTGGTCCAGGCCATTCCGGTCTCGCGCAAGAATTTCTCGATCTGGCGTAGCAGCATGGGCATCCCCTGTTAGTGACGAATCGGTGTCCCGCCGATCCCTGTTTTGTTCCGTTTCAAATCCTACTTGTCTAGGAAAAATCTTTCGTGTAGGAAGATTTTATGGAAATCACCGATCCGCGCGCGCACTTGCTGGCGCTGGCCGAAGGGCGGGGCGTCAGCCTGGCCCAGCTTTCTGGCCTGATTGGGCGTAATGCCAGCTATTTGCAGCAATTTGTCCGCAAGGGCAGCCCGCGCAAGCTGGAAGAAACCGACCGCCGCACGCTGGCGCGGTTCTTCGGCGTGGAAGAGTCGCAGCTGGGTGCGCCGGAGGAAAATTCCCGTAACGGGACGGGAAAATCGCCGCGCGGCGACTGGGTCGATGTGCCGCGCCTTGCGCTCGGCGCTTCGGCGGGGCCGGGCGCGCTGGCGGCCGAGGAGCAGCCGATCGGCGCCTTCCGCTTTTCCGCGCGCTGGCTGCGCGGGCAGGGGCTCGATCCGGCGCAGCTTTCGGCGATCGCGGTGGCCGGCGATTCGATGGAGCCGACCCTGCGCGATGGCGACGAGATCCTGGTCGACCGCAGCCCGCGCCCCTTGCGCGACGGCATCCATGTCGTGCGGGTGGAGGATGCGGTGCTGGTCAAGCGGCTGGATACCGGCCGGCCGGGCACGATCGCGCTGATCAGCGACAATCCCGCCTATCGCCCGCTCGAACTGCCGGCGGGCGAGGTCCAGGTGATCGGCCGGGTGGTGTGGAAGAGCGGGCGGTTGTAGCGATTGCATTGGCGCGCGCCGGCGCGCCATTTCCCCGCGCATGACCGAAGCCGAACATCCGAACCGCCCGATGCGCGTCGGCATCGTGCCCGTCACCGCTTTCGAGCAGAACTGCTCGCTGATCTGGTGCACCAAAACCATGCGCGGGGCGCTGGTCGATCCGGGCGGCGATCTGGACAAGCTGAAGGCGGCGCTGGCCAAGACCGGGGTGACGCTGGAGAAGATCCTGCTCACCCACGGCCATATGGACCACTGCGGCATGGCCGGGATGCTGGCCGAGGAGCTGGGCGTGCCGATCGAAGGGCCGCATGAGGCCGACCGTTTCTGGATCGAGGGGCTCGACGATTCCTCGATGCGCTTCGGGCTGGAGGGCGAGAGCTTCGAGCCCGACCGCTGGCTGAAGGATGGCGATACGGTGACGGTCGGCGAACTGACGCTGGATGTCATCCATTGCCCCGGCCACACGCCGGGCCATGTCGTGTTCCACCACCCCGAATCGCATCTCGCCACAGTCGGCGATGTGCTGTTCGCCGGCTCGATCGGCCGCACCGACCTTCCGCAGGGCAATCACCAGCAGCTGCTCGATTCGATCACCCAGAAGCTATGGCCGCTGGGCGACGATGTCACTTTCGTGCCCGGCCACGGCCCGACCAGCACCTTCGGCCAGGAGCGGCAGACCAATCCGTTTGTCGCGGATATGCGGTTCCGCTAGAATTTCCCCAGCGCGATCAGCACTGCGACCACCACCAGCACCAGCTGGAACAGCATCGAGGTCAGCATGCCGATCGCCCGGCCGGGCTTGAAGCCATCGTCGCTGCCATGCCGATAGGCATGCGCGATCCGTCCCAGGATGAACACGGCGCCGGCGGGAGCCAGCCACTGGCCGCCCTTGCCCGCGAGTTCGACCAGCGCGACCAGCACCAGCGTCAGCGGCGCCTGTTCGACGAAATTGGCCTGGGCGCGCATGCGGCGCAGCAATTGTTCGTTGCCGCCGTCGCCGACCGAAACCTTGTGCGACCCCGCGCAGCTTGCCGGTGCGCATGCCGAGCCAGAAGTTGACCAGCGCCGCAGCGGCGGCGAGGCAGAGCGTTGTTGGCAAAATCATGATATTCTCCCCTCTTGAAGGCGCGGAGACTAGCGTTCCCGTCACAGGTTGCAACCGCCGCGATTTGCGCTATAGGCGCGCCTTCGCTGCCGCCGGACGGGCTTCGGCGCTTATGCCTGCACCCGCAGGCTTGTGCGCCGGAAATGCTTGGCCTAGGGCGGCTTCCACATCGTTTTGCGACAATTCAGGAACAGGTGCCGAAATGGCTGTCCCCAAAAGAAAAACCTCGCCGTCCCGCCGGGGCATGCGCCGCAGCCACGATGCGCTGAAGGTCGAAGCATTCCACGAATGCTCCAATTGCGGCGAGCTGAAGCGCCCGCATAACCTCTGCGCCTCTTGCGGCCACTATAACGGTCGCGAGATCGTCGCGGTCGGGCTCTAAGCCCGCCCTGCGCGCAGCACAGGGGCTAGCCCGATGAGTCTACCGCGTATCGCTGTCGATGCGATGGGCGGCGACGAAGGCGTGCGCGTGATGGTCGAGGGCGCGGCGATCGCCCGGCGCAGCCACGATCGTTTCAAGTTCCTGCTGGTCGGCGACGAGACGCGCATCAAGGACGCGCTGGACAACCACCCGAACCTGCGCGCGGCGTCCGAAATCCTCCACTGCGACGATGTCATCAGCGGCGAGGAAAAGCCCAGCCAGGCGATCCGCCGCGCCAAGACCACATCGATGGGCATGGCGATCAACGCGGTGAAAGCGGGCGAGGCCGGCGCGGCGGTCAGCGCGGGCAACACCGGCGCGCTGATGGCGATGGCCAAGCTGGCGCTGCGCACCATGCCCGGGATCGACCGCCCGGCGCTCGCCGCGCTGCTGCCGACGCTGGGCGACAACGATGTCGTCATGCTCGATCTGGGCGCCAACACCGATTGCGACGCGCGCAACCTCGTCCAGTTCGCGGTCATGGGCGCGGCCTATTCGCGCATCGTCACCGGCCGCGAGGCGCCGCGCGTGCGGCTGCTCAACATCGGCACCGAGGAAATCAAGGGCACCGATATCGCTGCGCGACGCCGCCGCCCAGCTCAAGGACGCCGCCGGCACGCTGGCGATGACCTTCGACGGCTTCACCGAGGCCGACAAGCTGTGCCGGGGCGATGTCGATGTCGTCGTGTCCGACGGATTTTCGGGCAATATCGCGCTGAAGGCGGTCGAAGGCACCGCGCGTTTCGTCGCCGACCTGCTGCGGCGCAGCTTTTCCAGTTCGCTGCGCTCCAAATTCGGCTTCCTGATCTCGCGCCCGGCGACCGAATTGCTCAAGCACCATCTCGATCCCAACAATCACAATGGCGCGGTGTTCCTCGGGCTGGGCGGGATCGTCGTGAAAAGCCACGGCAGCGCCAGCGCGCTGGGCGTCGCCAATGCCGTGCATGTCACCGCGCGGCTGCTGGAGGAAAATCTGACCGAGCGGATCGCCGCCGACCTGGCCCGGATTGCAGCCGGCAGCCAGCGCCGCATCGCCACGCCGGAGGCGGCGGAATGACCCGGCGCTCGGTCATGATCGGCACCGGCTCCGCCCTGCCGCGCCGCGCGCTCGGCAATGAAGAGCTGGCGAAGATGGTCGATACCAGCGACGAATGGATCGTCGAGCGCACCGGCATCCGCAACCGCCATGTCGCCGCTCCCGACGAGACCACGTCGAGCCTCGCCACCGAGGCGGCGCGCGAAGGCGCTCGAGGCGGCCGGGATCGACGCCAAGGCGATCGACCTGATCGTGCTGGCCACCGCGACGCCCGACCAGACCTTTCCGGCCACCGCGACGATCGTGCAGGACGCGCTGGGCTGCAACGGCGGCATCGCCTTCGATGTCGCGGCGGTGTGCTCCGGCTTTCTCTATGCGCTGGGCGTCGCCGATTCGATGCTGCGCTCGGGCATGGCGAGTCGCGCGCTGGTGATCGGCTCGGAAACCTTCAGCCGCATCCTCGATTGGGAAGACCGCACCACCTGCGTCCTGTTTGGCGACGGCGCGGGCGCGGTGGTGCTGGAGGCGCGCGAGGAAGCGGGCGACAAGCCGCGCGGCATCCTCGCGACCAGGCTCCATGCCGACGGCGCGCATAACCAGCTGCTCTATGTCGATGGCGGACCATCGACCACCGGCACCGTCGGCAAGCTGCGCATGAAGGGCCGCGAGGTGTTCCGCCACGCGGTCACCAACCTGGCCGATGTGCTCGCTGAAGTGCTTGCAGATGCAAGGACTAACCGCAGCCGATATCGACTGGGTGGTGCCGCATCAGGCCAATGCCCGCATCCTCGACGCCACCGCGCGAAAGCTCGGTCTTGCCGCCGGAAAAGGTGATCGTCACGGTCGACCGGCATGCCAACACCTCGGCCGCTTCGGTGCCGCTGGCGCTCGATGCGGCGATCCGCGACGGGCGGATCAAGCCGGGCGATCTGGTGATGCTGGAAGCCATGGGCGGCGGCTTCACCTGGGGGGCCAGCCTGCTGCGCGTCTGAAGGCCAAGAACTGAATCGGCGCAGTGCAACAGCCAAAGCATTGCATTCGCATAATTTTGCCGTATCATTCAGCGCTTGGAGGTCGCGCCGTTCGGGGGATTGGACACTATGCGCTCCATGGATACGCTGACTCGCGCGGAAATTGCCGAAGCGATCAATCGCAAGCTGGGCCTGTCGCGGTCCGAATCGCTGGCGATGGTCGAATCGATCCTGCGCCACATGAGCGACGCGCTGGCCAAGGGCGAGAACCTCAAGATTTCCGGATTCGGCACTTTCCTGCTGCGCGACAAGGCGCAGCGCATCGGCCGCAATCCCAAGACCGGCGTCGAAGTGCCGATCACCCCGCGCCGGGTGCTGACCTTCCGCGCCAGCCAGATGCTCAAGGACCGCGTTTCCGGCTGATGGCCAGCGACGCGCCCCCCATCGCATTCGCCGACGGCAAGGCGCCCGACGCCATGCGCACGATCGGCGAGGTTTCCGCCGGGCTCGGCATCCGCCAGCATGTGCTGCGCTATTGGGAAGAACAGTTCCCGATGCTGCGCCCGCTCAAGCGCAGCGGCGGGCGGCGCTATTACCGGCCCGAGGATGTGCATCTGCTGGCGACCATCGACCGGCTGGTCCACCGCGAAGGCTACACCCTGCGCGGCGCGCGGCAGGCGATCGAGGGCGGCGAGGGCAAGGGCCAGCGCGTCTCCGCGGCGGCTCCGGCTGGCGCGGCGTCATCGCCGGCAGGCGCGATCGCGCCGCGATTGCGGGCGATCCGCGACGATCTGGCCGCAGCACTCGCAGTCCAGCTGACTAATCCAACGGTTCCGGCCCCAGCGCGGGATCGAGATCGCGCGGGCGGGTGAGGTGGACCAGCCTGGCGCAGCCCGGCGCGGCGTCGGCCCAATGCTCGATATCCAGCTCCAGCACGGCATAGGCCGCGGTCGGGAATTTCTCCTCGACGATATCGCGCAGCGGGCTGCTGCCGTCGTCGGGCACCAGATCGAAGATCAGGTCTTCCAGCCCCGGATTATGGCCGACCATCAGCAGCGACGGCGGATCGCCGTCCAGTTCGCGCAGCAGATCGAGCAGGGTCGCCGAGCTGGCGAGATAGATTCGCCGGTCCCAGTTCACCGGATAGGATTGTCCCGCCGCCTCGCTGCCCAGCTCGATGGTCTCGGCGCAGCGCACCGCCGGCGAGGCGACGATGCGGGCGCAGCCATAGCCGGCCTCGCGGATATGCTGGCCCATGATCACCGCGCCCTTGCGCCCGCGCGCGTTGAGCGGCCGGTCGAAATCGCGGGCGCGGGCATCGTGCCAGTCGGACTTGGCGTGGCGGTAGAGGCTCAGGGTCTTCATGTGCGGTCTCGCTGGCGGCGGGCGCTTCTGAAACACCTGCCGCGACGCGATGTAAAGCCTCCTCCAGTGTCAATCGCGTGACCGGCGTGCCAGGCGGAAATGCGGAGAGCAGCCGCGAGGGGAAGGCGGCGGAAAGGACGACGAAATGCCCGCGGTCGCCGCTGCCCCGGATCAGCCGCCCGAAGGCCTGGGCCAGGCGGGCGCGGATCAGGCGGTCGTCGTAACGGCCGCCGCCGCCAGCGAGGCGGCGCGCGCGGTGCAGGATCGACGGCTTGGGCCAGGGCACCTGCTCCATCACCACCAGCCGCAGCGAATGGCCGGGGACATCGACCCCGTCGCGCAGGGCGTCGGTGCCCAGCAATGAGGCCTTGGGATCGTCGCGGAAAATATCGACCAGCGTGCCGGTGTCGATCGGATCGACATGCTGGGCATAGAGCGGCAGCCCGGCGCGGGCGAGCCGGTCGGCGATGCGGCCATGGACCGCGCGCAGCCGCCGGATCGCGGTGAACAAGCCCAGCGCGCCGCCGCCCGCCGCCTCGATCAGCCGGGCATATGCGGCGGCGAGCGCGGCGATATCGCCCTTGGGCACATCGGTGACGATCAGCACTTCGGCCTGGGCGGCATAGTCGAACGGGCTGTCGAAAGCGGCGAGGCGCGGGGCGACGCCGATATGCGGGGCGCCGCTGCGGGCGATGGCGGTGTCCCAGTCGGTGCTGTCGCCCGTGCTTCTGTCCATCAGAGTTGCCGAGGTCACCATCACCCCGTGCGAGGGCTCCAGCACCGCCCGGGCAAACGGCTTCATCGGATCGAGCCAGCGGCGGTGCAGGCCGACATCGAATTCGCGCGCATCGCTGCGTTCGACCGCCAGCCAGTCGACGAATTCGGGATCGGCCGGCCCGCCCAGCCGGTCGAGCAGCGCCTCCCAGGCGCCGAGCAGATCGACCCGCCAGGCCAGCGAATGCCGCGCGCCTTCGATCCGGGCGCGGCCCGGGCCGTCGAGCCAGTCGGGCGGCTCGCTCAGCAGCGCCTCCAGCCGCACGCCGAGCCGGATCAGGGGTGCGCGGATTTCCGCGAGCGCCGCCTGCGCTTCGCCCGCTATCTGGACAAAGGCCCCGTCGAGCTGGGCGGCCTCGGTTTCGAGGCCGTATCCGGCTTCCTGCCCGCCGCTTTCGTCGCGGGCATAGACGGTGGCGCGGACGGCGGCGAACAGGGCTTCCAGCGGCCCCGATGGCTCGTTCTCGGCCACGCCGTTGCAGCCAGCCGTCGCCGGGCAGCGCCTCGGCGGCATGGCGCGCGGCGGCGATCGCCTTGCCGCCGGCCTCGTCATAGCTGGCGAGATCGGCGAGCCGGGCGGACAGGCCGCGGCGGCGGCCTTTCGAGCCGCGCTCCGGGCCGATCACCCAGCGGCGCAGCTCGATCGTCTCCGCCCCGGTCAGCGCGGCGGCGAAGGTCGAATCGGCGGCCTCGAAGACATGGTGGCCCTCGTCGAAGATCAGCCGGGTCGGGCGGGCGGCATGATCGCGGCCCCGGGCGGCGTTGACCATCACCAGCGCGTGGTTGGCGATCACCAGGTCAGCCTGGGCAGAGGCCCTTGCCGCGCGTTCGATGAAGCATTTGCGGTAATGCGGGCAGCCGGCATAGACGCATTCGCCGCGCCGGTCGGTCAAGGCGGCGACCCCGCGCTGGCGGAACAGCGTGGTCAGCCAGCCGGGCAGATCGCCGCCGATCATGTCGCCGTCCTGGCTATAGGCCGCCCAGCGCGCGACCAGCTGCGCCAGGATTGCCGCCCGCCCGGCGAAGCCGCCTTGCAGCGCGTCTTCCAGATTGAGCAGGCAGAGGTAATTCTCGCGCCCCTTGCGCACCACGACCGGGCGCGTGCCATCGGGCCGCGCGGCTGGCCAGGCGCGCTGGCTCTCGCGGCGCAATTGCCGTTGCAGCGCCTTGGTGAAGGTCGAGACCCAGACGGTGCCGCCCGATTGCTCCGCCCACAGCGAGGCCGGGGCGAGATAGCCCAGCGTCTTGCCGATGCCGGTCCCCGCCTGCGCCAGAAGCACATGTGGCGAACCTTCCCGGCGGCGCGGTTCGAACAGGTGCGCTGCTTCGGCGGCATAGGCGCGCTGGCCGGGGCGCTGCTCGGCGTCCTGACCGGTCAGCGCGGCGAGCGCGGGCGAGCACTTCCGCCTCGTCGAGCGCCACTTGCGCCGGCTGCGGCCGCTCGGGCGCTTCGTCCCATTCGGGCAGGCGGGCGAACAGCCAGCGTTCGGCCTTCTCCGGCCGGGCGATGCGGCTGGCGAGCAGCGAGGCCCAGGGCCAGCGCTGCTTGACCAGCGATTGCAGCGCCGACCACGCGCCTTCGCGTTCGGGCCAGTCCGCGCTTTCGCAGGTGGCGAGCAAAGCGGCGGCGGCCTGCTGGAGCAACGCTGGCACGCCGTCGTCCCCCGCCGGTTCCGCCAGTCCCAGCGCATGGGCGAGCCCCTTGGGCGTCGGCACCATGAAGCGCGCCGGGTGGATGAAGGCGTAACAGCTCCAGCAGATCGAGCCCGGAGAGATCGGGATAGCCCAGCCGGCTCGCCACCAGCGGCGCGCCCAGCATCAGCAGCGGCGTATCGGCGGCGGCCATGATCGCCTCGCCCTTGCCGATGCCCCTGGTTGCGCCCCCAAATCCGTCAATGGCCGAGTCGCGCAGCCAGCAGCCGCCGTGCGAGGCGTGGAGCGCGGGGAGGGGGGAGGGGTGATTCACGCCACAGTGTTAGAACGAAAATGGAACAGGGGGGAAGAGGGCATAGCACCATTCCTCACATCTCTTGACGGAGCCCCAAAATTGGTACAGTGCTGACGGCGAGCAATTCAATGGGCACAAACAAGAAAATCAGGGCGGCATTCTTTGCGACCGGTTCGGGTAATGAGCCTGTCAGGGAATGGCTGAAAGAACTCCCAGCCGAAGACCGCAAGGCGCTGGGCGAAGATATTGCCGCCGTGGAATTCACTTGGCCGGTCGGGATGCCGCTGGTTCGCCCGATGAAGCAAGGGTTGTGGGAATTGCGCAGCACGCTCCCCGGCAGGCGGATTGCGCGTATTCTGTTTTGTCAGGCCGGAGACCAGATGATCTTGTTGCACGCATTCATCAAGAAGACCCAGAAGACGCCGGACGAAGACCTTGCCCTTGGCCGAAGACGCCAGAAGGAGATTGCATCGTGACCCAAGAACCCACTGGCAAAATTGGCAGTCAGTTCGATGACTTCCTCAAGGATGAAGGAATTTATGAGGAGGTGCAGGCAGGCGCGCTCAAAAAGGTTGTCGCGCATCAGATTGCCTCGGCGATGAAGGATCAGAAGCTGACCAAAGTGACGATGGCCCGGCGGATGAAGACCAGCCGCAGCCAGCTCGACCGGCTGCTCGATCCGCACAATGAGTCGGTCAGTCTGGACACGCTGGCGCGGGCGGCGGCGGCAGTGGGGCGGGGGATCAGGCTGGAGCTGGTTTAGCTGCGGCACCTATGCTCTATTCAGTCGATCAGTTCGCAGAAATGAATGACGCGATGTCGCAGTGGCTCGCTCGCCGCGATGAACTTGCCGATACACTGGTTCTGTATACGTTCCGAGATCCAATTGCTCGTGAGACAGCTGTGCAAGGGCTGACCAGACGGCTCAATCAACTGCGGCATTTGCTCGTCAAGGTCTTTGAGGTGTTACCACCCGAAGCGAACAACCCCGATTCTGAGGCAATCGCCGATGCTACGGCATTCCTCCAAGCTTTCATTTTTGGCGTCTATGGTGCGGTCGACAATTTGGCGCGCATTTGGGTGTATGAAACTGGAATTCGTCTAAATGACGGTCGTGAAATTTCAGTGAAACGAATCGGCCTGGCACCCGCTAACAAAGATGTTCGAGCAAGCCTTCCTGTCAAACTGCGCGCTTACTTAGGCGGGAAGGACAAGTGGTTTAAATACTTGGAGAATTATCGTCATGCGTTGGCGCATCGCATACCGCTTTACATCGTCCCACGCATTCTAAATGGCGAAGAAAGCGATGAATTTTTACGACTGGATAAAGAAAAGCTGGAGGCATTTCGTGATCGTGATCATTTACGTTTTGAAAAAATCTCGGATCGACAAGATGCTCTAGGAACCTTTGCTCCTATGATGATGCATTCATTTGAAAAAAAATGCACAGCCAATGCCATTTCATAGACAGATGATTTGCGATCTGGCGACTGTCGTTGAGCTAGGAGAGGGTGTTATGGCTGAACTACCCGGACCAAGCGGCGACGTTGGATAAGTCAGTAAACAGCCGACATTGTAACACTCCTCAATTTCTCCGCACTGCATTCGGCTTCCTGCTCTCTCCCTTCGCGCTTGCGAAAGGCGCGCAATCCCCCGTAAGGCCGCGCCCCATGACTGACTCCGAACTTACCGCCGCCGCCCAGGTTTCCAAGGCCTGGCCGTTCGAGGAAGCCCGCAAGCTGGTGAAGCGGTTCCCCGAGGGAAAGCCCGGCGGCGCGCCAGTGCTGTTCGAAACCGGCTACGGACCATCCGGCCTGCCGCATATCGGCACCTTCCAGGAAGTGCTGCGCACGACGCTCGTCCGCCGCGCCTATGAGACGCTTACTGGCGGAGCGCCGACGCGGCTGGTGGCGTTTTCGGACGACATGGACGGGCTGCGCAAAGTGCCCGACAACATCCCCAACCAGGGCCTGCTCGCCGCGCATATCGGCCATCCGCTCAGCCGCATCCCCGATCCGTTCGGCGAATATGAGAGCTTCGCCCATCACAATAATGCGATGCTGCGCCGCTTCCTCGACCGGTTCGGATTCGACTATGAATTCGTCTCCTCCAGCGACCTGTATAATTCGGGCGGTTTCGACGAGGCGCTGAAAAATGTGCTGCGGCATTTCGACGCGATCATGGAAGTGATGCTGCCGACGTTGCGGGCCGAACGCGCGGCGACCTATTCGCCGGTGCTGCCGGTCTCGCCCAAAACGCATCAGGTGCTGCAAGTGCCCATCGAGGTGGTCGATGCCGATGCCGGGATCGTCCGGTTCATGGATCACGGCGATAGGGTCGAACACTGCATCCTGGGCGGGCAGGCCAAGCTGCAATGGAAGGTCGACTGGGCGATGCGCTGGGTGGCGCTGGGGGTCGATTACGAGATGTGCGGCAAGGACCTGACCGATTCGGTGCGCGAAAGCGGCAAGATCGCCCGGGTGCTCGGCGGGCGGCAGCCGGAAGGGCTGATCTACGAGCTGTTCCTCGACGAGAACGGCGAGAAGATTTCCAAGTCCAAGGGCAACGGCCTGACCATCGACCAGTGGCTGACTTATGGCAGCGAGGAGAGCCTGGGCTTCTATCTGTTCCGCGAGCCCAAAAGCGCCAAGCAGCTCCACGTCGGCGTGGTGCCGCGCGCGGTGGACGAATACTGGCAGTTCCGCGAGAAGCTGGCCGAGCAGCCGGTCGAGCAGCAATTGGGCAATCCGGTGTGGCACTTGCTGCGGGCGAATCTCCCCTCCCCTTCAGGGGAGGGGCCGGGGGTGGGGTCTGTCGGTCAGGCGCAGCTTTTGCCGACAGACCCCACCCCAGCCCCTCCCCTGAAGGGGAGGGGCTTGCAGGGCGCGGGCGACAAGCTGCCGGTGACCTATGGCCTGTTGCTCAACCTCGTCGGCGTGCTGGGGGCCGGGGCGACGCGCGAGCAGGTGTGGTCGTATCTGGGCAATTATGTGGCCGAGGCGACGCCCGAGGCGCATCCCGAGCTCGATGTGCTGGTGACTTCGGCGCTCGCCTATAACCGCGATTTCATCGCGCCGGCGCTCCATCGCCGCAAGCCCGAGGCGGGCGAGGCTTTGGCCCTGGCGGCGCTCGACGAGGAGCTGGCCGCGACTTCGGACGATGCTTCCGCCGAGGAAATCCAGACCCTGGTCTACGAAATCGGCAAGGACCCGCACTACGGTTTCGAGAACCTGCGCGACTGGTTCAAGGCGCTCTACGAGGTGCTGCTCGGCTCGTCGGCTGGCCCGCGGATGGGGAGCTTCATTGCGCTCTACGGGATCGCCAACACGCGGAGCGCTGATTGCCGAGGCGCTGGGGGGGTAGTTCCGCCTGGCTGGCGGAATTGCGCGCCTATTTTCCCGCCTCATTCGCTTTCGTCACCGGATGCCCCGCCATCCCCGGCTTCCCTGCCAGGCATAACCCGCGATCGGCCAGCAGGATCGCCGCCCCGGCGATTTGCAGCGCCGCACGCGAGCAGCGCTTGCTCAGATACAGCCCGAGGAACGTCAGCGCGGCGAGGCCCAGAGTAAACAGCCAGCCCATCAGCGCTTCCTGCCGATCCGGATCCGGCGCGACAGCAGCCACAGCCCGCCGATCAGCGCCAGCAGCGGCACCAGCCACAGCGGCAGGGTCTGCGGGCTTGACCTGCGGCTGGAAGCTCACCCAGTCGCCGTATTTGCTCACCAGCCAGGCGCGGACCTGGGCCGGGCTTTCGCCGGCGGCGATCTTCTCGCGGATGACGCGGCGCATGTCGGCGGCCAGATCGGCGTTGCTGCCGGAGATCGGCTGGCCCTGGCAGACGACGCAGCGGATCGCGTCCATCAGCGCCAGCGCCTGCTCCTCCTTGGCCGGATCGGGCAGCGACACTTCGGCATAGTCTTGCGCCAATGCCGGGAAGGCGAGCAGGATGGCGGCGAGGAGGGCGATCAGCCGCCTCATTGCGTCTTCCCCAGCAGGCCCAGCAGCTTGGGAATGTCGCGCTCGGCGACCACGCCGATATGCTGGTGGACGATGATGCCCTTGCCATCGACGACGAAGGTCTCGGGCACGCCGGAAGAGCCGAGCGCCAGCTGGATGCGGCTCTGATCGTCGCTGCCTATCCGGCTGTAAGGGTTGCCGTTCCGGCTGAGGAATTCCTCCAGCGCCTCGCGCGTATCGTGCACCGCGATGCCATCGATCTTCGACGCCCATCGCCTTCAGCCGCAGCAGCACCGGCACTTCGGCGACGCAGGGCAGGCACCAGCTGGCGAAGATGTTGATCAGCCGCGGCTGGCCCTGGCGATAGTCGGCGGTGGCGGCGCCGGGCTGTCCGGGCAGGGCGGGCGGCGCGACGAACTCGGGCAGCGGCTTGCCGACCATGCGCGAGGCGATGATGTGGTCGGTGGGCTTCTTCAGGCCCATGTAGAACAGGCCGAGCAGCACCAGCCCCAGCGCGAGGGGCAGCCAGAGCAGCCATTTGCGTTTCATGCTCCAGCCTCCACTGCCGGGACGTCAACCGCGCGCTTGCCGGTCAGGTCGCGCCGCACCCGGCCTAGCAGCGACAGCAGCCCGCCCAGCGCAATCATCGCGCCGCCCAGCCAGATCAGCGTGACGAAGGGCTTCCACCACATCCGCACCAGCCAGCGGTTCCCCACCGCCTTTTCGCCGATGTTGATATAGAGCTGGCCGTTCCAGAAGCTTTCGATCGCCGCCTGGTTGGTCAGCATCGGCGGGTCGGTGAACTGGCGCAGCTCGGGCGTCATCATGAATGGATCGCCCGCGCCTTTCTTCACCAGCAGCACGCCTTGCAGCGCGGCGAAGTTGGGCCCCGGCACTTCGCGCAGACCGGCGAAGGTCACCGCGAAGGGGCCGATCGGCTTGGTCTCGCCCTGCGCCATCGCCACCATATTCTCCCGGGTGAAGGCGCTGTCGCTGGCCATGCCGGCGATGCTGACCGCGCAGCCGAGATGAGCGATGACCATGCCGTAGGTGAACAGCGGGGTGCGCCCCAGCTTGCGCTTCCACAGCGGCGCCAGGCTGGCGACGGCGACGATTGCGGCGGCGACCAGCCCGAGCAGCGGCAGCACGCCGATTTTCCCGCCCAAGAGAACGAGTGCCAGCAGCGCCGCCCCCCCGGCCAGCAGCGCCAGCGCCATTCGGCCCGCGACCAGCTTGGGCCTGTCCGCCCGCCAGCGCATCACCGGACCCGCCGCCATGATCAGCATCAGCAGCAGGGCGAGCGGCCCGGCGGTGCTGTCGAAATAGGGCGCGCCGACGGATATCTTCTCGCCGCTCGCCCCCTCCAGCGCCAGCGGATAGAGCGTGCCCGCCAGCACGATCACCAGGATCACCGTCAGCAGCAGATTGTTCGCCACCAGCGCCGCCTCGCGGCTGACCGGCTCGAAGCGGTTGCCCTCCGCCACGCTGCCGATGCGCAGGGCGAACAGCGCCAGGGCCCCGCCGATATAGAGCGCCAGCAGCGCCAGGATGAAGACGCCGCGCTCGGGATCGACCGCGAAGCTGTGGACGCTGGTGAGAATGCCCGAGCGCACCAGGAAAGTGCCGACCATCGACATCGAGAAGGCCAGCACCGACAGCATGATCGTCCAGGCGCGCAGCCCGTCGCGGGTGGCGAGCACGGTCACCGAGTGGATCAGCGCGGTCGCCGCCAGCCAGGGCATCAGCGATGCATTCTCGACCGGGTCCCAGAACCACCAGCCGCCCCAGCCGAGCGTGTAATAGGCCCAATAGGAGCCGGCGACGATGCCGATGGTCAGCAGGATCCAGGCACCCAGAATCCACGGTCGCATCGCCCGCGCGAAATCCGGCCCGACATTGCGGGTCACCAGCGCGCCCACCGCGAAGCTGAACGCCGCCGACATGCCGACATAGCCCGCATAAAGCGTCGGCGGGTGGAAGGCGAGGCCGGGGTCTTGCAGCAGCGGGTTGAGCCCCTGGCCTTCGACCACCCCGGCGATGCGGGCGAAAGGGTTCGAGGCGAACAGCAGGAAGGCGTAGAAACCCAGCGCGATCGCGCCCTGCGCGGCCAGCGTCGCCGCCTTGGTGTCGGCGCGCAGCCGCCGCTCGAACAGCGCGATGGTTGCGCCCGCCGCGCCAAGGATCGCCACCCACAGCAGCATCGAGCCTTCGTGATTGCCCCAGGTTCCGGCCAGCTTGTAGATCATCGGCTTGGCCGAATGGCTGTTGGTCGCGACCAGCAGCACCGACATGTCGGAGCGGGCGAACAGCGCGATCAGGCAGAGGAAGGCGAAGCCGACCAGCCCCGCCTGCGCCACCGCCACCGGGGCGATAGAGGGCATCAGGCCATGGCCCGGGCTGCGCAGCGCCAGCGCGCCCAGCACCAGCTGCGCCAGCGCCATCGCCGCCGCCAGCCACAGCGCCGCAAGTCCTGCTTCGGCGATCATGGGGCAGCGCCCGGCATTCGGTGCATGTTGTTTCCAGAGGCCTGTGCCGTCGATTCGGAAATGGCTGCGCTGCCCTTAGAGGGTATCCTTCCAAATGTAAATCACCCCAACCTCAATCACCGCAATCCCTGAGCTTGTCGAAGGGCTGTCCTTTTCTTCTTGGCTACCGCGCGACTGCCTGAAGAAAGAACGATCCTTCGACAAACTCAGGATGGCCGGAGTTTGGGGTTGCGGCGGTTCACATTTCAAACGATTGGCATTGGCGCACTCCCCGAAACACTGGCAAAACCCGCGCAAAGGCGGCATGGAGCCGCCATGCACGCCTATGCCAATCCCGCCCGCTTCCTGCGCATCGCCCGCTGGCTGACGCCGCTGCTGCTGCTGGCGGGGCTGGTGCTGACCGGCATTGCGCTCGCCATGGGGCTGTGGCAGTGTGCCGCCCGACCGGCTGCAGGGCGATACGGTGCGCATCCTGTTCATCCATGTCCCCGCCGCCTGGCTGGGCATGGCGGGCTGGATGGCCATCGCGGCGGCGAGTTTCACCGAGCTGGTCTGGCGGCATCCTTTGGCTGGCATTGCGGCAAGAGCCGCCGCCGTGCCCGGCGCGGTGTTCGCCGCGATCTGCCTTGCCACCGGTTCGATCTGGGGGCGGCCCGCCTGGGGCACCTGGTGGGAATGGGACGGGCGGCTGACCAGCATGCTGGTGCTGCTGTTCCTCTATTTCGCCTATATCGCGCTGGCCGATGCGGAAAGCCGCGCGGGCAGTGGGCAGAGGCCGGATGGCGGCGATCTTCGGGCTGGTCGGTGCGGTCAACATTCCGATCATCCATTATTCGGTGCTGTGGTGGAACAGCCTGCACCAGCCGCCTTCGCTCTCGATGGGCAAATCGGCGATCGATATGGTTTACCTGACGCCGCTGCTGCTTGCGACTGCGGGTTTCTCGCTGATTTTCGGCGGCGTGGTGCTGGCGCGGATGCGGGCGATTCTGGCCGATGCGCAGGCCGAGGCGCGGTTGCGGCGCAAGGCGATGGAGTAAGCTTACATCACCGCAATTCGGGGTTCGCCTTCCCGCATCTCGCCAATCGCCGCCGCCTGTCCGAACCCCGCCGTCCGAACACAAGCCATCACAGCATCCACTCCCTCTGGCGCCACCGCCACCAGCAGCCCGCCGCTGGTCTGCGGGTCGGTGAGCAGATCGCGCTGCCACTCTGCCAGGCCCGGGGCGAGGTCGACTTCCGCGCCGTAGCTCGCCCAGTTGCGGCCAGAGGCTCCGGTGCGGATTCCCGCGCGGGCCAGTTCCGCCACGCCGTCGAGCCAGGGCAGCGCGTCGAAATCGATCCGCGCGCCCAAGCCCGAACCCCGGCACATCTCCAGCCCGTGGCCGAGCAGGCCGAAACCTGTGACATCGGTCATCGCACGAACCCCTGCCATGCCCGCCAGCTCGATCCCCACCGCATTGAGCTTGGTCGCCGAGCCCACCAGTGCCGCATAGGCCGCTCGCTCAGCCTCGGCATCCAGTCCGCCGCCTTTCAACGCAGCGCTGAGCACGCCGACGCCCAGCGGCTTGGTCAGGATCAGCACATCGCCGGCCTGCGCGCCGGAGTTGCGCATGATCCGGTCGGGGTGGACCAGGCCGATCACCGCCAGCCCGTAAATCGGCTCGGGCGCGTCGATCGAATGACCGCCCGCCACCGGTATCCCCGCCTCGGCGCAGATCGACGCGCCGCCCGCGAGAATCGCCGAGACCGTCTCCGGAGCGATCTTGCCCAGCGGCATGCCCAGGATCGCCAGCGCCATGATCGGCCGCCCGCCCATGGCATAGACGTCCGACAGCGCATTGGCGGCGGCGATGCGGCCGAAATCGGCGGGATCGTCGACGATCGGCATGAAGAAATCGGTGGTGGCGATCACCGCCTGGGTCTCGGAGATCCGGTAGACGGCGGCGTCGTCGCCAGTCTCGGTGCCGACCAGCAGATCGGGGAAGGCGGCCATCGCCGGCATCCCCGCCAGCAGTTCGCGCAGCACCGCCGGCGAGAGCTTGCAACCGCAGCCGCCGCCATGGGCCAGCGCGGTGAGGCGGGTTTCGAATTCGGGCATGTTCACCTTTCCGTCGCGGTGTCATAGAGTGGGTTGAGGAGAGTCCGTGCACGCTGAAAATCCGCTTCGCAAGCTGCCGCAGGTGCAGCGCCTGCTCGAACAGCCGGGCGCCGAAGCGCTGGCCGGGCAATTCGGGCGCGCGGCGGTGGCCGATGCGCTGCGGGCGGTGCTGGAGGAGCTGCGAAGGCGGATCGCGGACGAGGGGCTGGCGGATGTGCCTGACGGGCGCTGCGATCGTCGAGCTCTGCGCCCAGCGGCTGGCGGAGCGCGGCCGCGCGGGCCTGCGCCGCACGATCAACGCCACCGGCATCGTGCTCCACACCAACCTCGGCCGCGCGCCGCTCGCCGCCGAAGCCATCGCGGCGGTGGCGGAAGTGGCGGCGGGCTATTGCAACCTCGAATTCGATCTCGGCAGCGGCGCGCGCGGATCGCGCACCGCTTCGCTGGAGCCGCTGCTGCGCGAGGTGACCGGGGCCGAGGCGGCGCTGGCGGTGAACAATGGCGCGGCGGCGATCCTGCTGGCGCTGTCGGCGCTGGCGGGCGGCGGCGAGGTGATCGTTTCGCGCGGCGAGCTGGTCGAGATCGGCGGCGGCTTCCGCATTCCCGATGTCATCCGCCAGGGCGGCGCACGGCTGGTCGAGGTCGGCTCGACCAACAAGACGCGGCTGGCTGACTATCGCAAGGCGATCGGCCCGGAGACGCGGGTGCTGCTCAAAGTTCACCAGAGCAATTTCCGCACGGTCGGCTTCACCGCCGAAACCGGGATCGAGGAACTGGCCGGTCTGGCGCGCGAGCATGGGCTGATGGTCGTCGCCGATCTGGGCAGCGGGCTGCTGCGCAGTACGCCAGGAGCGCTTGAGCCGACCTTAGGTGTCGCATTGGCTGCCAAGGCGGATCTGGTCACTTGCAGCGGCGACAAGCTGCTCGGAGGGCCGCAAGCGGGGCTGATCCTCGGGTCCAGGGCTGCGGTCGACCCTTGCGGAGCCATCCGCTGCTGCGCGCGGTGCGGCTCGACAAGATGTCGCTGGCGGCGTTGGAGGCGACACTCATGCTGCACCGCGACCGGCCGGAGCTGGTGCCGGTGACGCGGATGCTGGCGCAGGGCGAGGGCGAGCTTCAGGCCCGGGCAGAGCTTCTGCGCGGCCTGCTGGGCCAAGGCGAGGTCGTGGTCACGGCGGCCTTCGCCGGCGGCGGCTCGCTGCCAGAAGAGCGGGTCCCCAGCCGGGCGCTGGCGCTCGATCCGGCGATGGGGACCGAGGCGGCTGCGGCGCTGCTGCGCTCCGGCTCGCCTGCGGTTATCGGCCGGATCGCCTATGGCTTGCTGCTGCTCGACATGATGACCGTCAGCGACGAGGAACTGCCGCTCCTCGCCGAAGCGCTGCGAGCGGTGCCGGGGTGAGCCGCCTCGTCGTCGGCGTGATCGGCCATGTCGATCACGGCAAGACCGCGCTGGTCCGCGCATTGACCGGACAGGAAACCGACCGCCTGCCCGAAGAACAGGCGCGCGGCATTTCCATCGCGCTGGGCTTTGCCCACATCGAGGGCAGAGTCGATCTGATCGACATGCCCGGCCACGAACGCTTCGTCCGCACGATGATCTCGGGCGCCACCGGCATCGACGCGGTGCTGCTGGTGGTGGCGGCGAACGAGGGGGTGAAGCCGCAGACGGTCGAGCATGCCGGGATCGCCGGGCTGCTGGGGATTTCCCGGGCGCTGGTGGCGGTGAGCAAGTGCGATCTGGTGTCGCCGGAAGAAGCGGCGCTGGTTGGAGTTGAGGCGGGGGAACTGCTGGCGCGGTGTGGGCTTGCTTCCGGCCCGATCCTGACTTCCGCCACCCAATGCCAAGGTATCGCCGAGCTGCGACAAGCCTTGCTCGCCTTGGCTGAGCGGCAAGAGGCCTACCCCTCAGACGGCCTCGCCTACCTTCCCATCGACCGCGCCTTCTCCGTCCCCGGCCACGGACCGGTCGTCACCGGAACCCTGCGCGGCGCCGCGCTTGCGCCGGGCGATACTCTCGAACTGCACCCGCTCCGCCGCCCGCTGCGGGTGAGGGGCGTGCAGGTGCATGGCCAAAGCGTCGCCGCCGCCGCGCCCGGTCAGCGGGTGGCGCTCAATTTGCGCGGGGCGGAGATCGGCGAATTGCATCGCGGCATGGCGCTGGCTGCTTCCGATGCGCTGGCGCCGTCCGAATGGCTTACGGTCTGGCTGCGCGGGCTGGACGGCGGGCCCGCGCTGAAGAATGGCGCGCGGTTTCAGGCCTTGTGCGGAACCAGCGAAGGCGCGGCGCGGCTGCGGCTGCTCGATCGCGACGTGCTGGAGCAGGGCGAAAGCTGCTTCGCGCAATTGCGCTTTGCCGAGGATGTGACAGTTCCTGCGGGCGAGCATGTCATCCTGCGCCGTCAGGTCACGGTCGCGGGTGGCCGGGTGCTGGAGCCGGTCGCGCGGCGGCTGAGGCGGCGCGATGCGACGGTGTTGCACCGGCTCGAGCAGTTGCGCGCCTTGTCGCCACGCGAGCTGGTTGCGGCGGAAGTGGCGCAGGCGGGAACGAGCGGAACTACGCTTCGGCACCTCTCCCGCCTGACCTCGCTGTCGCCTGGCCGGGTGATCGAGCTGCTGGCCAGGCTGCCGGTGGAGATTACTCGCGCCGGGGCGGTGGTGCCCAGAGAGGAACTGGAACGCCGCAAGAAGCTCGCCCCCCGTCCCGATCCCGAGCGCGAACATGCCGACGCGGAATTGGCCGAGCAGATCGCCGAGGCAATGCGCGCCGCGGGGCTAACCCCGCCGCTGCCAAAGGCGCTGATCGCCGATGCCGCCTCGCACCGCGCCGTCGAGAGACTTCTCCGCGATGGCGTGCTGATCCGCGCGACAGACCGCGACAAGGGCAAGGAACTGCTGTTCCACCGCGACGCCATCGACCAGGCTCGCCGCGTGCTTGCTCCCTTGTTCGGCGAAGGAATGCTGGTCGGGGAGATCGCCGCCGCGCTCGGCATCAGCCGCAAGTTCTGCATGCCGCTGCTCGATCATCTCGACACGGTGCGGTTCACCAGGCGGGCGGGGGACAGGCGGCTCCTGCATTGACGATTCTTCTCCTCCGCTTCAGGGGGAGGGGCTTAACGAGGAGCACCCATGGGCACACGTCCCCTCAAGAACCTCTGCGAAGTGGCCGTGATCGGCGGCGGTCTTGCCGGCCTTGCCGCCGCCCGTCATGCCGCGCGGCTGGGGCGGCTGGTGACGCTGTTCGAGAGCAGCGGCATGTGGGGCGGACAGGTGGCCACGGTCGGTCATGTCGATGGCCTGCCGATCCCCGGCGCGTTTTCCGGGCAGGATCTCGCCATTCCGATGCTGGAGGAGGCGCAGAAGGTCGGCATCCGCGTGGTCGAGGCCAATATCGACAGACTGGAGGCGGGCGAGCGGCTGGTGCTGACCGATTGGCAAGGCGCGGAGCATCGTCCCGAGGCCGTCATCATCGCCTCGGGCGCCTCGCTGCGCAAGCTTGGCGTGCCGGGCGAGGAAGAGTTCGCCGGGCGCGGGGTCTCGCGCTGCGCCAGCTGCGACGGCGGGTTTTACCGGGGCATGGAGGTTGCCGTGATCGGGGGCGG
Source organism: uncultured Alphaproteobacteria bacterium (assembly GCA_963779195.1). Taxonomy (GTDB): domain Bacteria; phylum Pseudomonadota; class Alphaproteobacteria; order Sphingomonadales; family Sphingomonadaceae; genus Novosphingobium. Next base: position 379,917 of record CAVZWZ010000002.1, on the reverse strand, counting down.
CGATGCGGCGGTGCACGAGGCGCTGGTGCTGGCCAAGACCAGCGCGCGGGTGCATTTGATCAGCCGCAGTCCGCTGCGGGCCAAGCGCGAATATATCGACCGGCTCGACAGCCGCGACAATGTGACGTTTCACTGGGATAGCGAAGTCACCGCGATCGAGGGCGAGGGCAAGGTTGCCGGACTGGCCCTGCGCAATGTCAGGACCGGCGAGGCATCCCAACTGTCCTGCGCCGGGGTGTTCCCGTTCATCGGCGTCGAACCGAACACCGCCTTCCTGCCCGAAGCGATGCGCGACGCGGCGGGCCATGCGAAGCCCGCCGACCCCCGCTTGTTCGCCATAGGCGCGGTGCGGGCGGATTACGGTGGCCAGGCCGCACAGGCCATGGCAGAAGGAATCGGCGCGGCGGAAGCCGCCCATGCACTGCTCGAATTGGGGCTCAACAAGGGAGCGCGAGGTGGCAAGTAAACCCGGCGAATACGCTGTCTTCTGGCCCAGCGGCGAGCGGCGGCTCAAGGTCCGCCCGCTGGCGCGCCGGCTCGATACGCTGAACGGCAAGAAGGTCGCCCAGCTGTGGGATTACCTGTTCGCCGGCGATGAGGTGTTCGAAGCGCTCGAGCAGGAGCTCGCCAAGACCTATCCCGATATCGAATGGGTTAGCTGGCGCGAATTCGGTTCGACTCACAGCATCAACGAGAAGGAAGTGCTGGCGAGCCTGCCCGCGAAATTCAAAGAGATGGGAGTCGATGCAGCCATAAGCTGCATGGCCTGCTGAGGCTCGTGCACGCCCGCCGTGCTGCGGGCTGCGGAAGTTTGCGAGAGAGCGGGGTATCCCACCGCGTCGCTGGTCTGCGAGGGTTTCCTCGGCCAGGCGGCGGCGACGGCGGTCGGGCTCGGCATGCCGAACATGCCGGTGGCGACGATCGTCGGCCATCCCGGCGCGCAGAGCAGCGAGGAAATCCGCAACAACGCCAAGGCGGTGACCGCCTCCGAAGTGATCGCCAATCTCACCGTCCAGCCCGAAGAAATCGTCTTCGCGCCCGAGCCGGCCGCCTATGACATCGTCTTCACCGGCAGCTTCGAGGATGTGAACGAGCATTTCATCGAGCAGGAATGGAGCGACGGCCTGCCGATCGTGCCGCCGACGCGCGAGAAGATCGAGGCGTTCCTCAGCTTCACCAGCCGCAAGCCGGACGAAGTGCTCGGCGTCGTGCTGCCCGCCAGCCGCGCGGTGACGGTCTGGGCGACGGCGGTCAACGGCGTGATGGCCGGGTGCAAGCCCGAATACATGCCGATCCTGGTCGCGCTGGCCGAGGCGATGTGCGATCCGATGTACGGCGTCGAGCACAGCGGCAATACGCCCGGGGCCGAGACGCTGATCATCCTCAATGGGCCGATCATCAAGCAATTGGGTTTCAACTACACCCAGGGCGTGTTGCGCGACGGGTTCCGGCCCAATACCTCGGTCGGGCGGTTCTGGCGGCTGGCGCTGCGCAACATGGCGGGCTTCCTGCTGCACAAGACCGACAAGGGCTGTTTCGGCAACACCTTCCGCGTGGTGCTGGCCGAGAACGAGGATTCGCTCGCCAGCATGGGCTGGCCGTCCAACGCCGAGGACATGGGCTTCAAGACCGGCGACAACACCGTCACCATCACGCGGCTGACGGGCGGCGATGTCATGCCTTCGGTCACCGGCGCGACGCCCGAGCGGATGATGCCCTATATCGCCGACGGCGTCGCCAAGGAGACCGGCTGGGAAATCGCCTTCACCGTCGGCGGGCTGACCTGGGGCACGCTGCGCCCGGTGCTGGTGCTCTCGCCGATCCTGGCCGAGACCATGGCCAAGGCGGGCTGGAGCAAGGATCACGTCAAGCGCTATCTCTACGACCACGCGCGCATGCCGGCCTGGCGGGCGGAAGAGCTGATGGAACGCTGGACCGAATTCAAGATCGTCAGCCTCAAGCACCAGTACAATACCGGGCGGCTGTCGAAAGACTTCGCCGCATCGGACGATCCCGAGCGGCTGGTGCCGATCGTTTGCGATCCCGACGATTTCATGGTGCTGGTGTCGGGCGATCCGCTGCGGACAAACGCGCAGGCATTCGCCCACAACGGCTATCTTGGCTTTCCGGTGGCGAAGAAGATCGAACTGCCGGAAGGCTGGGAAGGGCGGATTGCCAAGCCATGCAAGTGACGCACGGAGTCTTTGTTAACCGAGGCTGACTTATCCCCGCCAATCCACGCGTCGCCCCGGAATCGACACCGTTGGCCGACGATTAACCCGATGTTACATTTCCTCCGGGCCTACTCTGCATTAGCAGGCCATGCATCCCCAGGGGATGCTTGCGGGCGTGCTGTGTGACGCAGATGTATTGCCCCAATAAGGAGACTGATGTGAAATCGACTTTCAAACTGATCGCCGCCGCGACCGCGATCGCTGCTTGCGCCGTTTCCGGCGTTGCCCTGGCCCAGACCGATCCGGCCGCAGTTGCGCCCGCTCCGGTCGCGGTGACGCAACCGGTCGTTCAGGGCGCCGCTCCGACGTATGCCGCGCCTGCCTATGGCGCGCCGACCTATGCGGCCCCGGCCTATGCCGGCCCCCCGCCGATGACTGGCGCGGTTGCCGGATCGACCGCGGCTGACCGCGACGGCGACGGCATCGTCGATGGCTATTACACCGCCGACGGCATGTATCATCCGATCATGGCTCCGGCGCCGCTGCCCGCGCCGCAACTCGCCTATCGCCGGGGAGAGCGGGGCTGACACACGGATTGCCGGGAAGGCGTTTCAATCGCTTTTCCGCCCGATTGATTGCTGTTTCCCTTGCGGGAAGCATCGCGGCGCTGCCCTTGCGGGCGGCGCCGCGTCCACTTGTGCCGGTTCAACCTGTTTCGACCGGGCAGGCCATGGCCGCGAAGCCGGCGGCCAGCGCGGCAGACCGCGCCGCGCCGCGCTGCGCCCCGGACCGGCCAGGCCCACGGCCAGGTCTCCGGCGCCTGCCGTCGCCGAAGCGCCGCCCATCCCGCAGCTTCCCCTGCTTGCCCCGCGAACCACCGCAGCCGCGCCGCAGGCGATTGCCGCAGAACTGCGCAAAAAGGCCGGCGGCAAGCTCAAGAATGTTTATGCGGCGCGCAATTTCTGGCCGCTGTGGTCGATCTCGGGCAATATCGGACCCGAGGCGGAGGCGCTTATCGCCTATCTCGCCAGCGCCGATCTCGATGGGCTCAAGCCCAAGAGCTACAAGCCGGACAAGCTGCAAAAGGCGGTGATCGCCGCGCGCTCCGGCGACGTCAGGGCGATCGCCAAGGCCGAGCTTGAGCTGTCGAAAGCGCTGTCGCGCTATTCCGCCGATCTACGCCGTCTGCCCAAGCGCGATGTCGCCGGGGTGGTCTATGCCGACCCGGCTCTGCGCCCGCTGAAAAAGCCCTCGGAAGAGACGGCGCTGCGGGTCGGGGCGATGGCGCCGTCGTTTTCCTATTACGTCGCCTCGATGTCGTGGATGAGCCCGCATTATTTGCGGATGCGCAACATGCTGGTGCAGGCGCGGGCGCGCGGCGCGCTGGAAGACACCCAGCGCCGCCTGCGGCTCAACCTGGAGCGCGCCCGGTTTCTGCCCGGACCATTTGCCCGGCACATCGTCGTCGATGCCGCCGCGGGCAAGCTTTACTATTATCAGGCCGGGCGTCAGCTCGGGTCGATGAAAGTGGTCGTCGGCAAGCGGGAGTCGCCGACGCCGATGATGGCCGGGATGATGCATTACGCCATCGTCAATCCTTACTGGAACGTGCCGGTCGATCTGGTGCAGACGCTGACCGCGCCCAAGATTCTGGCGGGCCGCACGCTGCAATCGATGAACATGGAAGCCTTGTCGGACTGGACCGATACTGCGCGGGTGATCGATGCCGCGTCGATCGACTGGAAGGCGGTCGCGGCGGGAACCCGCGAACTGCGCGTGCGGCAGTTGCCCGGGCCGTTCAATTCGATGGGCAAGGTGAAATTTCTGTTTCCCAACGAAATGGGCATCTACCTGCACGATACGCCCGAGCGCGATTTGCTCGACAAGGAGCAGCGGCACTTCAGCAATGGCTGCATCCGGCTGGAGGATGCGCCGGGTCTGGGCAAATGGCTGCTGGGCAAGCCGCTGACCGCGCTGCCGCGGCGGACCGAGCAGATCGTGCCGCTGCCGGTGCCGGTGCCGGTCTATCTCACCTATCTGACCGCCAGCGACGGGCCCGCCGGGCTGGCGTTGCTCGACGACGTCTACGGGCGCGACCGGTAAGCGCCGACGGCAGACCGTCCCGCGATTGGCGCGGCTGGTCGCCCCTCCTGCCGCCAAGGGTTCCCACCGGCGCAACGCGGATATACCTAACTCACGCGGGCAATGGGGAATCCTGGCCACTGCATGGTGCGGACGGCCCAACACGATGGAGAATCCCGTGAGGCTTCACACCCTGCTGCTCACCGGCGCCGCCGCGCTGTCGCTGGCCGCCTGCGCCAGGAACGACCCGATCGCCGAGGCCCCGCCCGCGCCGCCGCCGGTGGCCGCCGCTCCGGTCCTGCCGGCAGGCGCGGTGTCCGGCACCACTGCTGCGGACCGCGACGGCGATGGCATCGTCGATGGCTGGTACACCGCCGACGGCGTGTATCACCCGGCGATCGCCCCGCAAGCGCCCCCGGCGCCCAGCTTCGCAATGCGCCGGGGCGAACGCGGCTGATTGCAAGATCGATTGTCGTGCGAATGGCGGAAGCGGATGGGAATCGAACCCACCGCCCGCTGTTCGCGGGCCACCGGTTTTGAAGACCGGGGAAGCCACCAGGCTCCAATCGCTTCCGTGGCTCGGAGGTAGCTGCCCGGCTATTCCGCCGCAAGCGCCATGGCGTGACCCCGGTCCGGGCACACTTTCACCAGCCGCCCCGGCGTCGCCCCGGTTGGCGTGTCGCGCCGGTGGGTGACGACGCCGTTGACCAGGATCGTGTCATAGCCGCCCGCGCGGCCCTTTCGCCGCCAGTCGCCGCCCGGCATGTCGTGGACGATGTCGTAGCGTTGCATGTCGAAATAGAGCTCGGCGGGATCGTAGACCAGCACATCGGCCCAGAAGCCGGGCAGCAGCGCGCCGCGATCCTTGATCTGCAGGGCGCGGGCGATCTTCAGGCTCAAGTGAAAGTGCATCGCCTCCAGCGTCATCAGCCCGGTCTCGCGCGCCAGCCAGATCAGCATGTCGGTCGGCACATGGCCGAGCCCGAAGCTCTTGGTATGCGCGCCGCCGTCCGAGCCGCCGATGACGGTGGCGTAATGGCCGAACAGGCGGGCGGCCTGGTTGGGATCGGTCGAGCCGATGATCGGTGAGCGCAGTTGCAGGGCGAGGTTGGACCGGACGGCAAGGTCGAGCATCGCCTCGACCACGCTCTGGCCGGACTCCGCCGCGAGTTCGGCCAGCGTGTGGCCCATGCAACCCGCCAGTGCGGGATCATCGCCGACGCCGATGACGATCTGGCCTTCGAGGCCGTTGGCGCCGTTGGTCTGGCCCTTGGCGGCATATTCCCCGGCGAAGGCGCAGGCGTAGGCCGGGTCGGCAATCAGCGCGAGCACTTCCGCGTCGCTGTTGCAGGCGGCGATCTTGCGCACCGAGGCCAGCATGCCGCAGGCGACATCGAGCTGACGCATTCCAGCCTCGATCCAGCCGCGGTTGGCGAGGATATTGCCGATTACGTCATAACCCTTGGCGCGCATCGACTCGAGCCAGGCGAGGTCCTCCGCGACTTTTCCGGGCATTATGTCGGAAGTCATGAAGGCATTGTGGATCACGGTGACACCGGAGCCCTTGGCCATTTCCAGCACTTTTTCGGTGAGCATGCGGTCGCCGTAGATGACGAGGTGCGAGAGCAACTGGATCACGCCCTCGCCGCGCTCCGCCAGCGCCCGGCAGATATCGACCACCACGTCGTGATCGAGCACATCGGTCGGCATCGGCGAGCCGTCGCAATCGAGGTGCGAATTGCCCTCCGCGCCCATGCAGGACATCGAAATGCCCAGCGCGCCGGCGTCCATGCCCTCGTTGATCAGCCGGTGCATCTCGGCCATTTCTGCAGGGGTGGGCCGCCGCGTCTTGGCGGCATCGACGCCCATGACATAGATCAGCAGCATGTTGAGCGGCAGGTAGGTGAGCACGTTCACCCCCTTGGCCAGTCCTTCCACCCGGGCGAGGTAGTCCGGAAAACTCTCCCAGTCCCACGGCAGCGCGGCGCGCTGGTGGGCGACCGGGATCTGCTCGGTGGTCTCAAGCATCGCCATAGCCCGCTCGCGGTCTGCGGCGCGCACCGGGGCGATGCCGAAGCCGCAATTGGCGTTGACCACGGTGGTGACGCCGTTCTCGCCGGCGTTGGAGCAATAGGGATCCCAGAACAGCGCGACGTCGTAATGCGAGTGCTGGTTGACGTGGCCGGGGGCAACGATCCTGCCGGCTGCGTCGATGACCAGCGCGGCGCTCTCGCCCGAGAGTTCGCCGATCGCGGCAATGCGGCCATCCCTGATGCCGATGTCGCCGTGGAACGCCGGGCTGCCGGTGCCATCGACGATGCGGCCGCCGCTGATGATCGTTTCGAAGCTGGCCATGGTCGTCACGCTCCTCTTCCCGATCCGCGCCGGGCAGGATATCAGTCTAGCGGCACGGCGGGAACACCCGCAAGCGGAGAGGTGAGGCGATGGCAGAGGTTCTGGAGGCGCCCTTCATCTGGGATCCGCTGTCGGTCGACGAAATCGGCGATCTGCCCAGCCGATACCAGCAACTGCGCGACCACCATCCGGCCTATTATTATCCGGACTACGACACCTTTTTCTTCTCGCGTTTCGAGGATGTCTGGGAACTGCTGCGCACCGGCGACAATGCCTTCTCGGCGGTGGAGACCAATTTGCCGACGCCTGCCTATCTGCGCCAGCATCGCAACGCCGGCAAGCCGCCCTCATTCGCCTCGTCCAACCCGATGGCGGCGATGCCGGCTCTGGCCTCGCCATGGTACGAGGAAATGCGCAACGCCCATATGGCGCCGCTGAAGCCGAAGGCGGTGGCATCGCTCGCTGAGTTCATCCGGGGAGCGACCAATGCCCGGCTCGATGCGCTGCTGCCGCTTGGAAAGTTCGACATGGTGACAGAGTTCGGCGGCGTAGTCGCCGCCAGCTCGATCTGCCGCCTGTTCGGGTTGCCGGTGGAGCGGGCGGAGGACTTGTTCGAGAAGGTGAATGCGGCGACCCGGCCCAATGCCGACGGGGTGGTCGATTTCGCCCATTTCTTCCGGCTGGTGAAGGGCTCCATCGTCCCCTGCATCGAAGTGCGGCGCAAGGCCGGCGCGGATGGCGCCAACGGGCTGATCGACGGGCTGGTCAACTGGCGCTCGCCAGAGGGCCGGGCGCTGTCGGACAACGAGATCGCCGACCAGTTGGTCTGCGCCATGGTCGGCGGGCTGGAGTCGGCTTCCAAGGTGACGGCGGGCGGGATCATGGAGCTGTGGCGCGATCCGCCGCAGCTGGACGAAGTGCGCGCCGATCCTGCGGCGAATGTCCCCGTAGCGGTGGACGAGATGGTGCGGCACTGCGCGCCGGCGCAATATTCGTTCCGCACGGCGCATAGGGATGTGACGATCGCCGGAACGCGCATCCAGGCGGGCCAACGGGTCTGCGCGATGATCTGGTCGGCGGCGCATGACGAGCGCGAGTTTGCGGAGCCCGAGCGCTTCGTCTGGAACCGCAAGGCTGAGCGGACGATCTCCTTCGGGCTCGGCCAGCATCACTGTATCGGCAAGCATCTGGCGCTGCTGGAGGTGCGGATTATGGTGGAGGAATTCTTGCGGCGCGTGCCGCGATTCGAATTCCGGATGGACGAAGCGGCGCGCAATCCGAGCTATTTCCAGCACGGCTGGATCAGGCTGCCGGTGGTGGTGGGTTAGGGCCCTATCCAGGCGGCGCCCCATATTTCTCCGCCAGTTCGATCAGATCGGCGTCGCGTTGCGCCCCGGTCGATTTCATCGCCCCCGCCACCATTGCGTAGCAGCCGACGGTGAACATGAAATCCAGCATCTGCCGGTTGTCCCACTCGGCCATCAGCGCCTGCCAGTTGGCGTCGCCGATGAACCTGTCGCGCACCAGCTCCTCGGTGGCGAGGACCACGATGCGCTCGAACGGCGTGAAGTAGGGATCCTGCGCCCCGCGCTGGATCGGCGCGTACATCTCGGGCGACAATCCAACGCTCATGCTGGTGCCCAGGTGGCTCGACCACATGTAGACCGCGCCGGTGATCCAGGCGGTGCGCATGATGGCGATCTGGCGCTGCTTGACCGGCAGGGTGTTGGCGGAGAGCAGATGGACGTTGAGCGGCGAAAAGGCGTTGGCCAGCGCCGGGTGATGGGCGAAAGTCCGCAGCACCGGGTTCTTGTCGGCGTCCTTGAAGATGCCCCCGGTCCATTGGCCGAAAAAGGCGCGGGTTTCCTCGGTGAAGTCCTCGGAGCGGACTTGCGGCATGCGGGCGGGGGGATCGGGCTGGGGCATGCCCGGCATGATCGCCGCGCGGTGCGGCCCCGTCAATGGCGGCTTTTCCCCTCCCCGCGTGGGGGAGGGGACTACCCGATCAGTTCCCGAAAGTCCGCTGCCACCAGCCGCGGCGCGGCTCGCCGTCGTCGGCGGCTTCTTCCGACGCTTCCGCCATAGCCGGCTCGCCCGATACGGCGGTTTCGCCGATTTCGGCTTCGCTGGCCTTGGCGGCCTTGCTGCGGCTGCGCTTGGGCCTGGCCGGAGCCTCATCGGCGGCAGCTTCGGCGATCACTTCGGCGGGGGCCTCGACAACCGCTTCGGCTTCAGAGGACGCCGCCTTCTTGCTGCGGCCGCGCTTTGGCTTGGCCGGGGCTTCTTCGGCGACGGGCTCGTCGTCGTGCGCCTCTATGGCTTCGGCTGGCGGAGCTTCGGCAGCTTCGGCATCGATATCGGGCTTCTTGCGGCGGGTGCGCTTTTTGGGCGCGGGCTCGGCCTCGGCTTCCGCTTCGACTGCGGGCGCTTCGGCCTTGGCCTCGGCTTCATCCGAACCGGCTTCACCTGATTCGCCGTTCTCGCCCTGACCTTCGGCCTCGCCTTCGCCCCGGCCACGGCCACCGCGCCTGCGGCGGCCGGCGCCGGCGGCGCTTGCGCGGACCTTCGCCGTCCTCGCCGGCTTCGATGGAAAGATCGCGGTCCTCGCTCTCGTCTCCCTCGGCGAGTTCGCCGTCGTCGTCCTCGGCGGCTTCGCCAGGTTCGCGGGTTCGCGCTCCGGACGCTCGTCCTGACGATCCCGCCCGCCGCGCGAGCGGCGCCGCTTGCGGCGCTTGCGCCCGCCTTCGGAGTCGTCGCCGTCGCGGGCTTCGAACTCATCCGCCTCTTCCTCGTCGAGCACCTCGTCGGGCAGGTCGTCGTCCTCGTCCTCGGCGAAAGCGATCGCGCCGAATTTGGGGACGAACTCATTGCGCGGGCCGGAAGAGGCGACGCGCATCTTGGCCCCTTCGTTCTCGCCCTCGGGGATCACTTCCACCCGGACGCCGTAACGTTCCTCGATCTCGCCAAGGTCGGCGCGTTTGGCGTTGAGCAGGTAGATTGAAGCTTCGGTGCTGGCATAGAGCGAAATGGTCGTGCCCTTGCCGCGCGCCGCTTCGTCCTCGATCAGCCGCAGCGCGGCGAGGCCGGCCGAACCGGCGGTGCGCACCAGGCCGGTGCCGTCGCAATGCGGGCAGGCGCGGGTGGTCGCCTCGAGCACGCCGGTGCGCAGGCGCTGGCGGCTCATTTCCATCAGGCCGAAGCTGGAAATCCGGCCAACCTGGATGCGGGCGCGGTCGTTCTTGAGCGCGTCCTTCATCGCCTTCTCGACCTTGCGGACGTTCGAGCCGTATTCCATGTCGATGAAATCGATGACGACAAGCCCGGCCATGTCGCGCAGCCGCAGCTGGCGGGCGATCTCGCGCGCCGCCTCGAGGTTGGTGTTGAGCGCGGTCGCCTCGATGCCGTGCTCCTTGGTCGAGCGGCCCGAGTTGATGTCGATCGAAACCAGCGCCTCGGTCGGGTTGATGACGATGTAGCCGCCCGATTTCAGCTGGACGAAAGGATCGTACATCGCGGTGAGCTGGTCTTCCGCGCCATAGCGCTGGAACAGCGGCACCGGATCGGAATAGGCCTTCACCCGCTTGGCGTGGCTGGGCATCAGCAGCTTCATGAAGTCGCGCGCGGCGCGGTAGCCGCCTTCGCCCTCGACGACTACGTCCTCGATTTCCTTGTTGTAGATGTCGCGGATCGCGCGCTTGACCAGATCGCTGTCGGAATGGATCAGCGCCGGGGCCACCGAACCCAGCGTGTTCTCGCGGATTTCGTCCCACAGCCGGGCGAGATAATCGAAGTCGCGCTTGATCTCGACCTTGGTGCGGCTGAGGCCGGCAGTGCGCACGATGCAGCCCATGCTCTTGGGCAGCGCCATTTCGGAAATGATCGATTTCAGGCGCTTGCGGTCGGATGAGGAGCTGATCTTGCGGCTGATGCCGCCGCCATGGCTGGAATTGGGCATCAGCACGCAATAGCGGCCGGCCAGGCTGAGATAGGTGGTCAGCGCCGCGCCCTTGTTGCCGCGTTCTTCCTTGACCACCTGGACCAGCAGCACCTGGCGCCGGTGGATGACGTCCTGGATTTTGTAGCGGCGGCGCAGCGCCATGCGCTTGGCGCGCAGATCGTCGGCTTCCTTGGTGCGGCCGCGGCCGCGGCCTTGACGGCGGCGGCCGTGACGCGGGCGGTCTTCCCCGCCTTCCTCGCCGGAGCGGCCGGCGGTGTCGTCTTCGTCGCGGTCGTCGTCCTGGCCTTCCTCGCCCTCGAGGCCATTCTCGACATGGCCGCCTTCGATCGTGGCAACTTGGTCTTTTTCCGAGGTATCGATCTCGATGACGCCGCCCTCATCGTCCATGGCATCGTCGGCGCCATCGTCGTCCATGCCGTCGTCGGCATAATCGTCGCCGTAATCGCCGCTGCGGTCCTCTGGCTGTTCGTCGTCGTAGTCGCCGTCATCCTCGTCGGCGGCGCGCAGCGCGGCTTCCTCTTCGGCGTGGGCGGCTTCTTCGGCGAGCAGCGCTTCGCGGTCTTCGCGTGGGATCTGGTAGTAGTCGGGGTGGATTTCGCTGAATGCCAGGAAGCCGTGACGGTTGCCGCCGAAATCGACGAAAGCCGCCTGCAGCGAGGGCTCTACCCGGGTAACCTTGGCGAGGAAGATATTGCCCTTGATCTGCTTGTGGTCGGCAGACTCAAAGTCGAATTCCTCAATGCGATTGCCCTTGAGCACCGCCACCCGGGTTTCTTCCGGGTGGCGCGCATCGATCAACATGCGCGTAGTCATTGTAAATTCTCCATGCGCGCCGCCGCGCGGACGGGCCCGAGGGACGTCCGGTCATCTTGGCGGCGCGATATTGTGCAGTGAGGCCGCCTGAGCGGACGAAGACATCAGCCTTCGCGCCGGAGGCGGCGACAAGCGGGGAGCCCTGACGCGGATGCGCCCGGGCGTTGGGGTTCGTGTCTGCGGGCAGGAGAATGCGCGGCAAGTGCGTGCGCGCATGGCCAGACGTGCGGCCAGCCCCAATCGTCCGGCCAGCCAGCGCCCCAAGGGACGGCAGCGGGCAAAACGGCGGGGAAATTCTCATACCAGCATCAACCTGTTGGATCCGGATCGATTGTTCCGGATTGTGCCGGCGGCGTGTCCCTGCCGATCCTGTAGCTGGCGCCGACCCTGTTCCGCAGAGGGAATGGCATCGGCGCGGAGGGATCGGTGCAGGCCTTCCCCGGCACAGCGGGCAAGTAGCACCGCTTGTTTTCAACAGCAAGTTTATTGCGTTCGATCAATGTGGACCAAGGGCGGCGCAGCATTGCCGCCGCCCGAAACCCGGCCTAATCCCGACACAATCATGCGCCGCCTCTTGCTTTTCCTGCTGGTCCTGCTCGCACCGCTTGCGGTTTTCGCCGCGATGATTGCCGCCGACCGGATGTTCGGCACGCCGGGCCGGGGCCACAAATACGTCTTGCGCATCGACATGCCGCCGGCCGGGGGCGAAGTCGGCCTGCCGCAGGTCGAAGGGCCGCCGGATGCCAGCCGCCCGCTGGTGGTGATCGACGCCGGCCACGGCGGCCACGATCCCGGCGCGGGCACCGGGCCGATCAAGGAGAAAATGCTCACGCTATCGCTCGCCAGCGCGCTGCGCGACGAGTTGCTGAAGGGCGGCGGCATTCGCGTGGCGATGACCCGCAGCGACGACCGCTATCTCCTGCTGCCCGAACGCACCGGCATCGCCCGGCGGCTCAAGGCCGATCTGTTTTTGTCGATTCATGCAGACAGCACCGAGGAGGGCAGCGACGCCAGCGGGGCGACGGTCTATACGCTGTCCGAGAGCGGATCGAGCGACACCGCCCAGCGCATGGCCGATCGCGAGAACCGTTCCGACACGATCAACGGCATCGCGTTGACCGGAAAGAGCGATTCGGTCAGCGCCATACTGGTCGATCTGTCTCAGCGCGAGACCCAGGCCCGCTCCGAGGATTTCGCCTGGCTGATCCTGCGCGAGGCGAAGGGGCGGCTGAAATTCCGCCCGGTGCCGCTGCAATCGGCTGCCTTCGTCGTGCTCAAATCGCCCGACGTGCCGTCGGTGCTGCTGGAGACCGGCTATATCAGCAATGCCGCCGACGTCGCCCGGCTGATCACCCGCGAAGGCCGCGAGCAATTCGCCGCCGCAGTCGCCCGGGCCATGAGGGTTCATTTCGCGCGGCAGTCGGAGTCCTGAACGGGCCGGTCGACCTGTCGGCGTGCGGGCCTGCGCAGCCGCCGAGCCAAAGGCGCTAGCGCTGGGGCAAAAGGCCATGCTAGAGGCGCTGCGCTATGGCCGAGACTTCCGAGCCCGACAACACGCACTTCCGCGTCCGCCGCAACGCCAGCGGGCTGCTGGCCGCGTTCAGGGACAACTGGCGCGACAAGCGCTGGTTCCGCATTGCCGGCTATGGCATTGCCCTGGTGCTGATGCTGTTCTTTCTGCTGTGGCTGATGGTGTTGCGCAATCTGCCCTCCGCCGACAAGCTGATCAATTACCAGCCGCCCTTGCCGACCATGGTGCGCGGCATCGAAGGCCAGATCGTCTACAGCTACGCGCGCGAGCGGCGGGTGCAACTGCGCTTTGTCGATTTCCCCAAGCCGATGGTCAATGCTTTCCTCGCCGCCGAGGACAAGACCTTCTGGACGCATGGCGGGGTCGATTACACCGGCCTGGCCGGTGCGGTGGTCGATTACGTCACCAAGATCGGCTCCGACGAGCGCGCCAAGGGCGGATCGACGATAACCCAGCAGGTCGCCAAGAACATCCTTATCGGCGACGAATATTCGATCGGCCGCAAGCTCAAGGAAATGGTCGTCGCGCGCCGGATCGAGGATGTGCTCGACAAGCAGCAGATCCTCGAGCTCTATCTCAACGAGATCCCGCTCGGCCGCCAGAGCTTCGGCGTGCAGGCCGCCGCCCGCGCCTATTTCAACAAGGATGTCGGCGAACTGCTGCTGCATGAAGCGGCTTTCCTCGCGATTCTGCCCAAGGCGCCCGAGCGTTACGGCCGCGCCAAGAACGCCGATCAGGCGATCGAGCGGCGCAATTATGTGCTCGACCAGATGGTCAAGAACGACTGGGCCAGCCAGGCCCAGGCCGATGCATCGAAGGCGCTGCCGCTCGGCATCGTCGCCCAGCGGGTCGAATCCTACGAGCCTTCGGTCGGCTATTTCGTAGAGGAAGTGCGCCGCCGTCTGATCGACAAGTTCGGCGAGACGGCGGAGGCCGGGCCGAACAGCGTTTATGCCGGCGGCTTGTGGGTGCGCACCTCGCTCGACCTCGAGATGCAGAAAGCCGCGCGCGACGCGCTGCGCGCGGGCCTGCTGCGCTATCACGCCGGCAAGGGTTGGCGCGGGCCGGTGGCGCATATCAACCTTGATCCAGACCGCTGGCAATCGCAGCTGCTCGCGGAGAATTTTTCGATCAATTATCAGGACTGGCGCATGGGCGTCGTGATCCAGCGCAGCGGGCCTTCGGGCCGGATCGGCTTTTCCGATGGTTCGACCGCAGCGCTGTCGGGCATGCCCGATTCGCTCAAGGCCGGCGATGTCGTTGCCGCAGCTCCGTCCGGTTCGGGCGTCTACGCCGTGCGCACGGTTCCCGAGGTATCGGGCGGACTGGCGGTCGAAAATCCGCTCAGCGGCAGGGTCGTGGCGATGCAAGGCGGCTTCGATTCCGGACTCGGCTCGTTCAACCGCGCCACCCAGGCGCTGCGGCAGCCGGGCTCGACGATCAAGCCCTTCGTCTATGCCACTGGGCTCGATTACGGGATGACGCCCGCGACCATGGTGCTCGACGGCACTTTCTGCGTCTATCAGGGCGCGCGTTACGGCCAGAAATGCTTCAAGAATTTCGGCGGGGCCGGCGGCAGCGGCAACCACACGATGCGCTGGGGGCTGGAACAGTCGCGCAACCTGATGACCGTGCGCATCGCCAACGATACCGGCATGGAAAAGGTCTCGAAGATGATCGAGCGGGTCGGCATCGGCAAATACGATCCCTACCTCGCCTTCGCGCTGGGGGCGGGCGACACCACCGTGCTGCAGATGGTCAACGCCTATTCGGCGCTGGCCAACAACGGCGTGCAGAACCCTTCGACCCTGATCGACTATGTCCAGGACCGCACCGGCAAGGCGATCTGGCGGGCCGATATGCGGCGCTGCACCGGCTGCAACATGGCGCAATGGGACGGCAAGCCGATGCCGCGGCTGGACCCGCGCGGCAAGCAGGTGATCGATCCGCGCACCGCCTATCAGACAGTGCACATGCTCGAAGGCGTGATCACCCGCGGCACAGCTGTGGTGCTGAAGGATCTCAAGCTGCCGATCTTCGGCAAGACCGGGACGACCTCGGGGCCGACCAACGTCTGGTTCGTCGGCGGATCGCGCAATTACATCGCGGGCGTCTATCTCGGCTTCGACCAGCCGCGTTCGCTGGGCGGCTATGCCCAGGGCGGCACATTCGCCGCGCCGATCGCCAAGCAGCTGATCAAGGCGACTCTGCCGCGCTGGAGCCAGCTGCCGCCGGTCGCCCCCGCCGATGTCCATATGGTCACGATCGACCGGGTGTCCGGCAAGCCGGTGCATGGCGGCACACCCGGCGACGATCCCAAGTCCTCGCTGATCTGGGAGGCCTTCAAGGCCGATACCGAGCCCAAACGCTCGCGCCGGGCGGATGAGTTCGAGGCGAAGCGCGATGCGCTGATCGCGGCGATCCGCGGTCCGGCCAGGGCGCAGTCGCAAGGCGCGGGGCAGACCCGGCAAAAGGAGCAGACCGCCGAGCCCAAGGATTTCGTCGAGGAGCAGGGCGGGGTCTACTGATCCTGGCCGCAGCCGGAAACATTTGACATAATCATGTCAAAATGACATTTTTGATTCATGCATGGCAAATTCGATTCGCGCCACCCGCTGGTCGGCCTCTCGGACGAGCTGATCCGCCTTAACGGGCGGCTCAGGAGCCTGTTCGCCGAGGCGCGGCGCGGTGCGGGGCTGGGCGATTCGGAGATGAGCGTGCTCAACGCCGTGGTCGAAGCGGAGCGTGCGCCGACCGTGCCGCAGATCGGCCGCTCGTTCGGCCAGCCGAGGCAACTGGTGCAGCGCGCGGCCAATGCGCTGATGGAGGCGGGGCTGATCGAAGCCATGCCCAATCCGGATCACAAGCGCGCGGTGCTGCTGCGCGCGACCGCGACCGGGCTGAAGCTGAAGCGCGACATCGACCAGCGCGCCGACAGCCTCGCCGCAAACGTGGCCGCCGGCCTGGATGCCGCCGCGATCCGCGCCGCAACCGCATCGCTGCACGACATAAGGACCGGGCTCGAAGCGCAATTGCGCGGCGCCGGAACCGGGAGAGTGTAATGCCAGGGGGCACCAAATGGACGTGAATCTCGACGAGTTGGTCAATGCCGCCAATCTGGCCGATTGGCTCGACGCGAACGTACCCGAACTGGGCAAGGGTCCGCTGGAATGCGAGCTGCTGCACGGCGGCACGTCCAATGTCGTGTTCACGCTCAACCGCGGCGGCCAGGACATGGTGCTGCGCCGCCCGCCCGCGGTGCCCCCGCCGGGCGCGGAGAAGGGCGTGCTGCGCGAGGCGCGGGTGCTGACCGCGCTCAACGCCACCGAGGTGCCGACCCCGGTCTGCTATGGCGCCTGCGAGGATGCCAGCGTCATCGGCGGCTGCTTCTATGTCATGGAAAAGGTCGATGGCTGGGCGCCGAACCTGCGCGACGAGAAGATCCACAACGTGCCGCCGTTCGACGAGATGCCCTATGAATATGGCATTGCCTACGCCATCGTCGGCGGGCTGCAGCTGCTCGCCAATGTCGATTATAAGGCGGTGGGGCTGGAGGATTACGGCAAGCCGGGCAATTTCCTTGCCCGCCAGGTGGATCGCTGGTCGAGCCAGCTCAAAAGCTATCCGGAGAAATACAAGGGCTACACTGCCCGGAACTTCGAGGGCTACGACGTGGTTGAAGACTGGCTGCGCAACAATACGCCTGCGAGGGAAGTCACCGGCATCATTCACGGCGATGTCGGCACGCCCAACGTCATGTTTCGTCACGGCCCGCCCGCCCGGATTGCGGCGTTTATCGACTGGGAGCTGTCGACCATCGGCGATCCGATGATCGACATGGGCTGGTTCACCGGCGGCATGCGCGACGAGCGGTTTCCCGATCTGGTCAATTCCGGCGGGCTGTCCGATCCCAGCAAGTCGCCGACGCGGCAGGAACTGGTGCGCTATTACTGCGCTGGCACTGGCCGCGATCCGGCGGAAATGGATTATTACACGGTCCTGGCCGGGTTCAAGTCTGGCTGTATCCTCGAATACAAGGTTGCCCAGGCGGCTGCCGGAAAATTGCCGGCGGACGTCGGGCGGTTCTTTGCGCGGATGGTCGATCAGGGTTTCAAGAAGAATGCCGAATTCATCCGGCGGATTTCGTAATCCTTCCCGGAACGGGAAGGTGGATCGCCGAAGGCGAGACGGAGGGGTCGGGACCTCGCCGCAAGCAATGGGCTAGAAGGAGAGGTCCCGACCCCCTCCGCCCTTTCAGGGCACCTCCCCGTTCCGAGGAGGATTTAGGAGTGAAGATGCAATGATCGATTTCAGTGTCGAACCCACCTTTCAAGCCAAGCTCGACTGGATGAACAGCTTCGTCCGCGAGGAATGCGAGACGATGGACCTGCTGTGGCCTGAAATGGGCGCGTGTTACGACACCAAGAACGAGCGCGCGCGGGCGCACCTCAAGCCGCTGCAGGACCAGGTCAAGGCGCAGGGGCTGTGGGCCTGCCACCTCGGCCCGCATCTCGGTGGGCCCGGCTATGGCCAGATCAAGCTCGGGCTGATGAACGAGATTCTGGGCCGCTCCAACTGGGCCCCGACCGTGTTCGGCACCGCCGCGCCCGACACCGGCAATGCAGAAATCCTCGCCATGTTCGGCACCCCTGAGCAAAAGGCGAAATACCTCGAGCCGCTGATGGCGGGCGATATCGTCTCCTGCTTCTCGATGACCGAGCCGCAGGGCGGGGCCGATCCGGGCGAGTTCACCTGCAAGGCGACTCTGGAAGGCGATTACTGGGTGATCGAGGGCGAGAAGTGGTTCTCCTCCAACGCCAAGCTCGCCGCCTTTCTGCTGGTGATCTGCGTCACCGATGCCGACGCCCCGATCACCAGCCGGATGAGCATGTTCATCGTGCCGACCGAGACCCCGGGGATCAACATCCTGCGCAATGTCGGCATTCCCGGCGACCTGCCCGAAGATGGGCACCATGCGCATATCCGCTACGAAAAGGTCCGCGTCCCGCTCGATCACATGCTGGGAGAACGCGGCGGCGGCTTCAAGGTGGCGCAGGCGCGGCTGGGCGGCGGGCGGATTCATCACGCGATGCGCACCGTCGGCAAGTGCCAGCGGTTTATCGACATGATGCTGGAGCGCGCGGTCTCGCGGCGCACGCGCGGACGGATGCTGGGCGATCACCAGTTCGTGCAGGGCAAGATCGCCGACTCAGTTATCCAGCTGGAGCAGTTCCGCCTGCTGGTGCTCAAGACCGCCTGGATCATCGATGAGATCGAGGCCGGGCGCATGCCGCATGGCGCAGCGCGCAACCATATCGGCATGTGCAAGGTGGCCATGGCCAGCGTCTATGGCGATATTGCCGGCAAGGCGCTGGAAGTGCACGGCTCGCTCGGCATTTCGCAGGACATGCCGTTGGGCGCGGCCTTCGGCGGCTTCATGTCGCTGGCCTTTGCCGATGGGCCGACCGATGCGCACCGCTCGCAGCTGGCGCGCGCCTACCTCAAGCAGACGAAGCCGGCGCCAGGCATGTTCCCCACAGAGCATATTCCGACCCGGCTGGCAGCGGCCAAGGCCAAATATCCCAACGCGCGCCCGGATGGAGGGCCCGCCTGATGGACCCGCTGTTCGACTTCACTGGCAAGATTGCGCTGGTCACGGGCGGCTCGCGCGGGATCGGCTACCAGATGGTCAAGGCGCTGGCGGAACGCGGCGCCGATGTCATCATCGCCAGCCGCAAGCTGGAAAACTGCGAGGAAGTGGCGGAGGAATGCCGCGCGCTGGGCCGCAAGGCGCTCGCCGTCTCCGCCCATGCCGGCAAATGGTCCGAATGCGACCGGCTGATCGAGGAGAGCTATGCGGCCTTCGGACGCGTCGATATCCTGATCAACAACGCCGGCATGGGACCGCGCATGCCGAGCCACGAAGTGACCGAGTCCCTGTTCGATTCGGTGGTCAACCTCAACTTCAAGGGCCCCTTCCGGCTCGCCAGCAATGTAGCCAAGCGGATGTTTGACCGGGCCCAGGAAACTGGCGAGGGCGGCTGCATCATCAACGTCAGCTCGACCGGGGCCCTGATGCCTGTGCCCGAAGTGGTGCCCTATTGTGCGTCCAAAGCCGCGCTCAACGCGATGGCCGGAAGCCTGGCCGCCGAATATGCCCCGCATGTGCGGGTCAACACGCTCTCGCCCGGACCGTTCCGCACCGATATCGCCAAGGCCTGGGCCGACAAGGGCGAAGGGCCTTACCCCAACCCGCGCGGCATTGCCGCATATCCCGAGGATATCGTCACTGCGGCGTTGTTTCTCGCCAGTCCGGCTTCGGTGAATGTGACCGGGAGCCTGGTGCGGTGCGATGGGGGGCAGCACTGATGCCCCGCGCAGTCATCGCTGATGCGTTCGGCCCGCCCGAAAGCTACCAATTGCGCGAGTTCGACCCCGGCCCACCTCAGCCCGGCGAAGTCCGCGTGGCGATCAAGGCGGCGGGGATCAGCTATGTCGATGTCCTCACCGCCATGGGAAAATACCAGTTCCATCCGCCGCTGCCGTTCATTCCGGGCAGCGAATATGCCGGGGTGGTCGAGGCGCTTGGCAAGGGCGTCACCCGGTTCGCGGTGGGCGACCGGGTCAATGGCAGCGGCATGGGCGGCATCCTCGCCGAAGCGAACAATTTCCCGGCGAGCAATGTCCACAAGGTCGCCGATGGCATGGACCTGGAAACGGCGGCGATCTTCCCGGTGAATTATCTCACCGCCTGGCACGCGCTGGTCGATCGGGGCCGGGCGCGGAAGGGCGAGACCCTGCTGGTGCTGGGCGCGGCGGGCGGCACCGGCTTTGCCGCGATCCAGGTCGGCAAATATCTTGGCCTCAGGGTGATCGCCTCGGCATCGAGCATAGAAAAGCGAGCGGCGGCGCTGGCGGGCGGGGCGGACGCGGTGGTTGACACCGGCGCGGACGACTGGCGCGAACAGGTCAAGGCGGCCAACAACGGCAAGCCGATAGATCTGGTGTTCGACGGGGTTGGCGGCGATGCCACCGACCTTGCCTTCCGCACGCTTGGCTACGACGGGCGGCATCTGGTGATCGGCTTTCCTGCCGGGATGACGGCACTCAAGACCAACCTGCCGCTGCTCAAATGCGCCAGCCTGGTCGGCGTGCAGGTGCGCGGCGCCGGGATCGAGCGGCCCGAACTGATGGAAGCCGGCCGCAAGGCGGTGCAGGAAATGGTCAAGGCCGGTGTGGTCAGGCCAGCCATCGCGCGGCGGTTTCGCATCGAGGACTATGCCGAGGCGATGAACATGGCCTTCAAGGGCGCGGCTGCCGGCAGGGTGGTGATGGCGATGGGGTAGGTCTCAACACCCCGCCCGGAACTGCTGCGGGGTCACCCCGGTCCAGCGCTTGAACGCCCGCCCGAAGCTGGTCTGCTCGCCGTAACCCAGCCGGTCGGCGATTTCGTCGAGCGACATTTGCCGCTGCGCCAGATGGCCCTTGGCCAGCCGCTCGCGCTGGGCATCGACCAGTTCGGAGAACCGGGCGCCTTCGCCCGCCAGCCGCGCCTGCAGCGTGCGCACCGACAGGCCGGTCTTTTCGGCGCAGCGCTCGATCGAGCAATTGCCGCCGGGCAGTGCGCCGCGGATGTAGCTTTCCACCCGGTCGACGATCGAATGGCTGCGCGCCGCGCGCACCCGTTCGAGATAGCCGCCGAGCAGGCTGTAAAGCAGGCGGTTGGCGGTCGGCACCGGCTGCTCCAGCGTATGCACCGGAAAGGCGACCGAATTGCGCTCGCTGCGGCCCGAGACCCGGCAGCCGAGCAGGCGCTCCAGCTCGGGCACATCCCGCGCGCGGGGATCGGCGGAGAGGCTGACCCAGCTTGGCTTGAAAGTCGGCCCGCCCATCGATTGCAGCAACTTCACATTGAGCATCGCCGCCTGGTAATTGGCCTGATCGTTGACGCCGATGTCGGTGTTGACCAGCCAGGTCAGTTCCGCCGTCTCGCGGCCTTCGACCAGCACCACTTCGCAGTCAGGCGCATGCACCACCGGCAGATAGTCGATCAGGCAGCGCACCCCGGCGCGGAAGGTCGGCGCGGCGCGGCACAGCGCGGTGACGCAGCCGAACACTTCCGGATCCTGCACCGTCGCCATGTGCAGGCCGAACAGCGAATCGTCGAACAGCGTGCTGCAATATTCGAAGACGTCGGCGATCTGCTGCGGCGCGACCAGGCTTTCCGGATCGGTGAGGACGCGCGGTTCCAGCCCGTGGCGCTCGACAATGCCGCGCGCGTCGCGGCCGTGGCGGCGGGCGACAGCGGCGAGGCCGGCGAAGTTCCCGGCGCGGCACTGGCCGCCTTCGGGCCCGAGATCGAGCGGCCCGTCGAGGCTGAAAAATGTCTCCTGTCCCATATGCCAGGTCCTTCTCCGCTTGCGCTTTGTTGCGCCTGCCGCCTAGCTAGCACCTGGCCAGGCGAGCCGCCAGAACTATCGGCGCGCGGTATCGAAACGGCTGCGTCTAATGCCAATACCCCCAGCCGCGCCTATGGCAGGCCGCTCGTGAGGCAGCAAAAACGGGAGAGTCACATGGTCACGATCGCCGATCTCAAGAAGGAAGCCGAGAGCCAGGTCATCTATGAGAAGGACAAGGCGACCAAGATCGCCACGATCACCTTCAAGCGGCATGGAAAAGCACAACACCGCCACCATCGGCATGCGCGCGCGCTTCGGCGAGCTGGTGTTCAAGGCCAACATCGACGACGATGTGAAAGTGCTGGTGATCCGCGGCGAGGGCGACAATCTCGGCTCGGGCGGCGACCTCAACGAGCACGGCGACCTTTACCTCAACCCCAAGCCGGGCGACGGCTTTCTGGTCGATCTCGAAATCGACGATCCCGACGTGAAATACCCCCCGGTCGGCAGCTACCGCTATCTCCACGGCCTCACCGACTATTACGCCAAGGCGCGTTCGGGCAACCGGCCGCTGCAGGAATTCAAGAAGATCAGCATCGTCGAGGCCAAGGGCTATTGCTATGGCTGGCACTTCTACATCTGCGCCGACGCCGACATCATCGTCGCCTCTGACGACGCGCTGTTCGGCCACCCCTCGTTCCGCTACGCTGGCTGGGGCCCGCGCATGTGGCAGTGGCTGGAGACCGTGGGCCTGCGCGCCTTCTCGGAAATGCTGTTCACTGGGCGGCCGTTCACCGCCCAGGAAATGTACACCGCCAACCGCTTCGTCAATTCGGTGGTGCCGCGAGACCGGCTGGAGGCGGAGACCGCCAAATACGCCCACGCCTGTTCGATCACCCGGCCCAATGACGTGGTTGTCGCGCAGAAGACCTTCATCGAGGCCTACAAGCAGTATCGCGGAGAATATTTCGGCAGCCTGCTGACCGGATGGCTCGAAGGCATGCTGCCGCTGATGAAGGACGACCGCCCGAGCGACGTCAATCTCGGCAAGGACTCGACTTTCGAGCAGGGCATTGGCCAGGTGGTCAAGGGCAACGACCTCAACTATCCGGCGGACTGGCGGCTTTCCAAGAAGGGGCGCGAGAGCAACGAGAAGTAGCCGCGCTCAATTCACCGACTGGCACTGCCCGCTGTCGATCCGGTAGTTCGCCCTGTTGATGAAGCCGCTGTTGGGACTCGCGATCAGCGCCACCAGCGCGCCGACTTCCCCGGGCCGGCCATAGCGTTCGGCGAGGCAGGGAAACATACCCAGATCCATGAACAGCTTTTCGCGGAATTCGCAATCGGCGGGCCAGCCGTTGGCTTTGGCCATGGTTTCCAGCGTGCGCTCGAACATGGCGGAGCAGGTGCAGCCGGGGCTGACGGTGTAGACCGCAACCGCGCTGCGCGCGAGCTTCTTCGGCAGGCTGACGGTCATGTTGCCTAGCCCGGCCTTCGCTGCGCGGACGTGGCGGTCGTGGCGCCCGGAGCTGCTCCCGGTCACCAGCGCGCGCTTGCGTTTGAGTTGCAAGTCCATCTCCGTTACTCCTTCAGACCGGCTGCGCATTACTGCTTGACCAATCGATCCTGCTGATGACGATAGGCGGCAAGATGTGGCGGCTCGCCAACGGATAACCGGGATCGAACGCCGCGCAGAATTGGGCAGAAGCGCCGATCGGGAGGGAGATATGACAGCCATCGAGGTCAGACCGCTCAGCGACGAACTGCCCTTCGGCGCGCGGATCGCCGGGGTGACCCAGGCGAACGCGGCGGACGAGGATGTGCGGGCGCAAGTCAACGAGGTGTTCACCCAACGCGGGATGATCGTGTTCGAAGGTATGGAGCCCGACAACGCCACGCAGATGGCGGTCAGCGAGATATTCGGCCCGCCGCAGGTCTATGCGCTGACCGATGTGGTCGAATCGTCCGACCGGGTCGATACCGGCGTGGTCGAGTTCGAATATGGCGAGGTGTTCGAAGTCGATGGCGAGGAGCTGGTCTCTTGGCTGCCCTGGCATTTCGACGCCTGCTACACCGACAAGCTCAACCGCGGCGGCATCCTGCGCGCGATCACGATTCCGCCCGAAGGCGGCCTCACCGGCTTTGGCGACGGCATCCAGCTGTACAACGATATCAATCCGGCTCTGCGCGAGCAGTTCGAGAACCTCAGCATCGTCTATCACACCCATCTGATGTTCCTGAACATGCGCTTCGGCCTGCCCAGGTCGATCAAGCCGGTGATGATCCGGCCGCTGATGTCCGAGATGCTGGCGGCGACCAAGGACGCGCCGCGCGCGGTCCACCCGGCGATCTGGACGCGACCGACCGGCGAGAAAGTGCTGCACGTCGCGCCGTGGCAGGCGGCCGGGATCGACGGCATGCTGACGCCCGAGGGCGACGCGCTGTTCGCGGCGCTGATCGACGAGATCTACGCCAAGATCACGCCCTATCGCCACAGGTGGTCGCCGACCGACATGATTATCTGGGACAATTGGCGGTTCATCCACTCGGTTGGCGGCAACCCGCCACAATATGAGCGCCGCATGCAGCGCACAACGATCGCAGGCGACTACGGGCTGGGGCGGATGGAAATCGCAGGGTCGGCTGCGCCGGCGGGCATGGATTTGTGAGCGGAATGCTTGTGCAATCCGGAATTAATGCATTGCGCTTGTGTCAATAAATCGCATCGCTTAATGATGCCGCCAGGTGGGGCGGATCGCCCCCGATTCTCCGGAGTATTGCGTGACCGATCCCCTGCTCCAGCCCTTCAAGACCAGGGGGCTGACGTTCAAGAACCGCATGGTCCATGCGCCGACAACGATGAACATGTCGGACGATCGCGGCTATGCCACGCAAAAGACCGTAGGCGTTTATGAAGCCTTGGCGGCAGGCGGCTTCGGCGCGGTTTGCGTCGGCGCGACTTGCGTGCGCTGGGACGGGCTGATCAACGAGCGGATGCTCGGCATGTATGACGACACCTACATCATCAGCCACCGCGAGATGGTCGAGGTAATCCAGCACAATGGCGCATTGGCGGGCCTTCAGCTGTTCTATGGCGGCCTCATCCCCGGCGTCGGCGCGACCTTTCCGGTCGAGCCGGGCAAGGGCTGGATTCCGGGCACTGTCTCATGGGGGCCGAGCGGCAAATATCCCATCGGCAATCAGCAGCCCGGTGTCCTCACCACCGAGGATTACAAGCAGCTGGTTGAAGATTTCGCCCAGGCCGGCTGCCGCGCGAAGGAAGCGGGCTACGATTACCTGTCGTATCACTTCTGCCATGGCTCGCTGCCGCATGTGACTTTGTCGCTGCTGGAAAACCAGGGCCGCAACGACGAATATGCCGACCGCTTCCTGTTCTGCGAGCAGATCATCCAGCGCACGCAGGAGCTGTGCGGCAAGGACTTCCCGATCATTCCGCGCATGGTCTGCGACGAGAATTTCGTTGGCGGCTATGATCTCGATTACTTCATCGAGCATTATGCCACGCGGCTGCACGCGCTGGGTATCGACGCCATGGACTGCACCTTCGGCTCGATGCTGCCGGCCAAGAGCCGCGATCCCGAGATCAGCTCGGGCGAAGTGATCGGTGGCGGCTTCTATGTCCCCAATCTGGTGGCGCTGCCCTATATCAAGCACATGCGCGAGGGCCTTCAGGCGCGCGGCATCGACATGCCGCTGATGGGCTCGTGCAACATCAACACGCCCGAACAGATGCGCACGATGATCGGGATGGCGCGGCTGATTTCTATGCCTCGTGCCGCCAGTCGCTCGACGATCCCGATTTCCCGCGCAAGATCGCCGAGGGCCGCGAGGACGAAATCCGCAAGAGCACCCGCACCGGCGCCTCGCTGATGACCGGCAATATCTTCGCCAAAGGTGTCGCTGGATCGGCGCAGAACGCCGCCTTCAGCCGCGACCGCGAATACCGGATGATTCCCACGCTGCGCCCGCGCAAGGTGATGGTGGTCGGCGGCGGCTCGGGGGGCATGGAATATGCCCTGACCGCGCAGGAAGTGGGACACGAGGTCACGCTGTTCGAGAAGAGCGGCGAACTGGGCGGGGTGATGAACTGGGCGGGCGGCTACAAGACCCTGCCGAACATGGAGCAGATCGCCTATCAGCCGCAGTATCACCGCCGGATGATCGAGAAGCAGGGCGTCAAAGTCCGCCTCGGCGTCGAAGTGACCCGCGAGCTGGTGTTGACCGAAAAGCCCGATGTGGTGGTCATCGCCACCGGCGCGCGGCCTGCCTTGCCCGAAGCCGAAGGGCTGGGCGCAGCGCTTGAGAGCGGCTTCGCGCTGACCATCGACCAGGTGCTGCAAGGTGCAGTGCTGCCCGATGGGCCGGTGGTGATCTGGGGTGCGGGCGAAGGAATCGAACTGGCGCTCGATCTGGCGCAGCAGGGCCGCAAGGTCAGGCTGCTCGATGCCAAAGAGAAACTGGTGCCCGCCGCCTATATCGGCTCACGCATGGGGGCACTGACGCGCTGGTCGGCCAAAGTCGGGCTGGCGAGCGAGCATGGACTTGAACTGGTGAAGGTTGCGCCCGGCTTGGTCGAGGTGCGCAAGGACGGCAAGGCTGAGGTAATCACTTGCGCCGCGCTGGTGCTCGCGCCCGGTCGCATGCCATACGATCCCCTGTCGCAGGCGCTGCACGGCACCGGCATCACCGTTCAGGTGATCGGCGACGCGCGCAAGGTGCGCGGCTATGGCAATGCAATCCATGAAGCGGCCTATCTGGCACGCCATATCTGAAAAATAGCGAAAGGATGCCCGCATGCTCGATTGGCTGACCGACGACCAGCGTGCGCTGCGCGATATGGCGGCGACATTTGCCCGCAAGGAAGTCGAACCGCTGGCGATCCAGATCGACCGGGAAGAACGCACGCCTGACAGTCTGATCGCCAAGGCCGCCGAATTCGGCCTGTTCGGGCTCTATATCTCGCCCGAATACGGTGGCTCGGGCGTCGATCTGGTCTCGGTCTGCCTGGTTGCGGAAGAGATCGCCAAGGCCAGCCCCGCCTTTGCCGGGGCGCTGACCGTGCAGATGGTGCTGTGTCCCAAGACCGTCGAAATCCTTGGCACTGAGGAGCAGAAGCAGCGCATTTTGCCGTTGTCGGCCAGCGGCGAGCGGCTGATGGCTTATTCGCAGAGCGAGCCTTCGGGCGCGGCAAATATCACCACACATCTCACCAAGCTGGATCCAGAAGGCAATGGCTATCGGCTCGACGGGGCCAAGCTGTTCTGCACCCAGGCCAGCGCCAAGACCTACCTGGTCATGTGCAAGACAAAGCGCAGCGACGGCAAGGAAGGCTATGGCTGCATCATCGTCGAGCAGGAAGCCGAAGGCATGGTTGTGCTGCCCTATGAACACAAGCTCGGCTGGCGCGGCACCAACACCGGGCCGATCAGCTTCAACAATATCCGCATCGAGGAAGATGGCGTTCTCGGCGACATTCTGACCGGCGGGGTGATGCATCGCCAGGCCAATACCGCCAATGTCCTCAGCCACGCCGCAACCTCGCTCGGCTGCGCGCAAGGCATGTTCGACAAGACGCTGGAGCAGGTCAAGGAGCGTCGGCTTTATGGCAAGGGCATGTCCGAGCTCCAGCCGGTAAGTTACTGGATGGCCGAGTCCCATGCCAAGCTGACAGCGATGCGCGCGCTGCTCTATTCCAACGCCGCCGCCTTCGATCGCGGTGCGCTCGATCCGGTGATGGGCAATATATGCAAGGCCTGGATCGGCGAGACCGCCTTTGAAATTTGCGCGAAGTTGCTCAATCTGTGGGGCGCAAGCGGGATCATGGATGTTACCGGGGTCAACCGCTACATGCGCGATGCCAAAGCGAAATGCATCGCCGAAGGGGCTTCCGAAATGCATTATTCGATCATCGCCAACCAGCTGTTCCACGGGGTCGGCAGCCTGGTGGCGCCGGAATCGGTCGGGAGATAAGGCCATGAGCGAGTTGCTGCATCAGCACATCACCACCGCCGACATGGTATGCCACGCGCTATCGCGCGATCTCGACCGCACGGTGCTGATCAGCGACATCGGCCAGGTGATTACCGCGCGCGAAATGCGCGACAATATCAGCCGGTTCCAACAACTGGTCGAGAGTCTCCCTTCGCCGCCCACCCGCGCCGCCATATTGGCAAAGAACCGCGTGGAAGTGATCTATGCCTCGAATGGCCTCGGACTTGCCGGAGTGGTGCTGACCACCTTGCATCCGATGGGTTCGGTCGACGACTATCTCTATGTCATCGAAGACGCAGGCATCGACACGCTGGTCTATGATGCCGAACTTTACGAGCCGGTGGCCAGGCAGCTGAAACAGCGCGCACCGCAGCTGCGGCATTTTCTGGCCATGGGCAACGGCGAGACCGGGCAGGATATCGTCAAGGCAAGCATGGCCTTTTTACCTAGAGGGTTAGCCACCAAACCTACCAATCCAGACGATGTATTCCGCATTGCCTATTCCGGCGGCACCACCGGCAAGCCCAAAGGCATCATGTGCTCGCAGCAATCGGCTTTCACTTCGGCGCTGATCCAGCAGATGGAGTGGGAATGGCCCGAGGAAATCCGCCACCTGATCTGCGCCCCGCTCAGCCATTCGGGGGCGGCGGTGCTGACCTCGGTGCTGCTGCGCGGCGGCTATATGGTCGTCATGCCCGCCTTCGAGGTGGTCGCGGCGATGCGGATGATCGAGCAGCACAGGATCACCTCGGTGCTGATGGTGCCGACCATGGTCATCGCGATGATGGACCACCCGCGCTTCGGCGAGTTCGATCTCTCCAGCCTGGAGGTAATCTTTTACGGCGCATCGGCCTTCCCGGCGCAGCGGCTGCGCGATGCCATCGGCAAGTTCGGCAAGATTTTCTTCCAGTTCTACGGCCAGGCCGAAGCGCCGATGTCGGTGACGGTGATGCGGCGTGAGGATCACGATCCGGACAGTCTCGAGCGCCTGTCCAGCTGCGGCAGGCCGACCTCGATGGTCCGCGTCGCGCTGATGGACGACGACATGAACGAAGTGGCCGACGGCACTCCGGGCGAAATTTGCGTGCGCGGACCGCTGCTTATGGCGGGATACTTGAACAAGCCCGAGGAAACTGCCGCCGCATTCGAGGGTGACTGGCTGCATACCGGCGATGTCGCGGTGCGCAGCGCCGATGGCTTTCTGCGCATTGTCGACCGCAAGAAGGACATGATCATCACCGGCGGCTTCAATGTCTATGCCCGCGAGGTCGAGGACGTGATCGTCGAACAGCCCGGGGTGCGTCAGGCGGCGGTGATCGGCATTCCCGATGCCAAGTGGGGCGAGACTGTCAAGGCGGTGGTGGTGCTGGAGCCGGGGGCTTCGATCACTGCCGATGAGATCATTGCTGCGGTGCGCGCGAAGAAAGGCGCGGTGCAAGCGCCCAAATCGGTCGAATTCGTCGAGGCGATCCCGGTCACCCCCATCGGCAAGCCCGACAAGAAAGCGCTGCGGGTGCAATTCGCGGCATGAGCCGGGATATGACCGCGATGCTGGAAGTGCTGCGCGGCGTGCTGCCGGGCGGGGAGGGGATAACCGGCATACGGGCGATGACGACGGGCTTTTCGAACGACACCTATCTGATCGAGGGGCTCGACCTGATCCTGCGACTGCCCCCGGCGGCGGGGGCGATGCTCGACGGGCATGGGGTGATTGCCCAGGCGCGGATTTATCAGGCGTTGGCGGAAGTGCCGGGCGGCCCGCCGGTGCCGCGCATCGCTTTCCTCTGCGAGGATGCCAGCGTGCTGGGTGCGCCGTTCTTCGCGATGGAGCGGGTGCGCGGCGAGTCGATCCACGACACCGATCTGCAGGACTGGTTTACCGCAGCAAACGATGCGGAACGCAGCGGCTACAACCGCCAATGGGTCGGCGCCTTCGCCGGTCTCGCGCGGCTCGATCCGTTGCCCTTCCTCGGCGCGCCAGTCTCGCCGGAGGACGATGCCCGCATGTGGCAGGCCTTCGGCAAGGATGCCGATTGCCCCGAGCTGGTGGCGCTGTTCGACCGGCTGCTGGCAGTTCCCGCACCGCGCAGCGGGCCGCCCGCGATTGTCCATGGCGACACCAAACTGTCCAACCTGATGTGGCGCGAGGGCAAAATCAGTGCGATGCTCGACTGGGAAATGGCGCTCAATGGCGAGCCGCTCGCCGATCTTGGCTATATGCTCTATGGCTTCGAGAGCGCCCACCACGGGCCGACAACGCCGCAGCGCCAGCCGGGCATGCTGACGCGGGGCGAGGTGATTGCGCTGTGGGAACAGGTTTCGGGCCGATCTGCAGAAGGCGTGTTCTGGCACGAGATCGCGCAGATCGGCAAGATCAGCGCGATCATCGCCGAGGGGGCCAACATGTTTCTCACCGGCCGCAGCGAGGATCCCAAACTAACGCACATGGTCAAACATCGGGCCTATTACCTGGGCGTGATGGAAGCCATGCTGGGTGATTTGGCCTAAGCGAAAGACAAAGTGACATGATCCCCACCATCGCCCCGCTGACCGCCGCTGACGAATGGTTCAACCACCAGATCGTCAACACCCACGCCGCAGTCGTCACGCCGGATCGCGCCTGGACCGAGAAGTGCTGGTTCACGCTGATGCGCAAGGACGCCCGGCTGCAGGCCAGCTTTGGCCTCGGAAAATATGCCAACCGCAACGTGCTCGATGGCTTCGCCGGGGTGCAGCGCGGCACGCAGCAGCGCACCGTGCGCGCCAGCCGGGTGCTCTCGCCCCGCATCGAGGAGATGGACGTCGGACCGCTGCGCTATGAAGTGCTCGAACCGTTCAAGGCGATCCGGTTGACGCTGGCAGAGAACGCCGCGCAGCCGCTGCGCTTCGAGTTGACGTTTCAGGCCACCATGCCGGCGTTCTTCGAAAAGCGCGATGTCGTGATCGCCGACGGGCGGATGGCTTCCGACACGGTCCGCTATCATCAGGCCGGGACGGCCTCGGGCTGGATCGAGATCGCGGGTGAGCGAATCGCGGTCGATCCCGACGAATGGTTCGGTTTCCGCGACCGCTCCTGGGGCATCCGCGAGCATGTCGGCCTCGATGCGACAGACCTTGTCCCCGGCAGCCTGGGCGCGACGGGCGGCAACAAGACAGGCGCCGGCTATCACTTCAACTGGCTGGTCTCGAAAATCGACCGGCCCGATGGCAGCAGCTACGATCTCGCCTATTACTTCCGCGACCTCGGTGGCGATGGTCCACCTGATTTCTTCAGCGGCTATATCAACGAAAGCGACGGCACCCAGCTGCCGATTCTCCACCTTTACCCGGAGATCGATTATCGTGCTTCCGACAAGGCGGCGATGAAAGGCCGCATCACCGCGATCCTGGCGGGCAAGGGCAAGTCGGTCGAGGAACGGGTGTTCGAGATCGAGGCGATCGATCCGGAAATGGGCTTCCGCCTGCTGCCCGGCATGTATGGCGAGTGGAAGGGCCAGAAACATGGCAGCTTCAAGGGCGAGAATTTCCTCGACGGCGAATGCATCGACGAGGTCAATGCGCCTGACAAGACCGCTGAAAATTACCGCTGGCAAATCCGCGACCGCCCGGTGCGGGTGCGCGAGGCCGGGAATGCGGGCTATGGCGATATGGAGAGCATTGTCCTCGGGGATTATCCCGGGGTTCGGCTGGTCTGATCAGGCGGTCGGTTCGCCGAAACCCGCCAGCATCCCCACCTCGCGCCACTGCTCCCGCGCCGCTCGCCGCCGGCCGTCGTGCAGATCGGCGACTTCCAGCCCTTCCGGTCCCAGCACGATCCGCACCGGCGGCACGGGGTCGTCCAGCGCGGCGAGCAGCGCCCTGGCCCCGTCGCGCGGCGGTGCGCCCGGGCTCCAGTGCGAATTGCCTGCCTGCACCGACAGGGCGGCGAGGTCGTAGTCCGGCGAGGAGGGCATGGTCATCGCCATCGAGCCGGCAAAGTCGGTGGCGAAGGGGCCCAGTTCGGCCAGCATCGCCTTGATCCCCAGCGGACGCAGTTCGGCGGCAAGCGATTCCGTCAGCCCCGCCAGCGCGAATTTCGAGGCGCAATAATGGCCGATCGCGGGAAAGCCGATCTGGCCCGCGACCGAACCGACATTGACGATGCTGCCCGAGCGGCGCGCGCGCATTTCCGGCAGCACCGCCTTTATCAGGTCCAGCACGCCGAAATAGTGCACCTCCATCATCGCCCGGGCGGATTCGAGAGTGCCGTCTTCGACCAGGCCGAAACTGCCCGCGCCGGCGTTGTTGACCAGCCCATCGATCCGACCGAAGCGCGCGCGGGTGGCGGCCACGGCAGCGGCGATTTCGTCGGGCTGGGTCACGTTAAGCCGCAGGGCGAGGGCGCTTTGCGGGTGCGCTGCGACCAGCGGCTCGAGCAATTCGGTGCGGCGCGCGGTCACGGCAACATTGTCGCCGCGTTCCAGCAGAACCTCGGCCATGGCACGGCCGAAGCCAGCGGAGCAGCCGGTGACCAGCCAGGTTCGTGGGGCCATTTGTCAGTTGTCCTGTTCGATGTTGCCGGATCTAGCGCATCCGAAACCGAACCGGCAGATGTTTCACCCCGCCGACGAAACTGCCCTCGACGAAACGGGGCTCGCCCGCCAGTTCGATATGCTCGACCCGCGCCAGCAGTTCGCGGAAGAAGGCGGTGAGTTCGAAACGGGCGAGATATTGCCCCAAACAGACGTGCGGACCGGTGCCGAAAGCCAGCTGGCGGTTGGGCTTGCGGTCGATGCGGAAGGCGAAGGGGTCGCCGAACACCGCCTCGTCGAAGCTGGCCGAGGGATAGCACATCATCAGGTGATCGCCCGCCTTGATCTGCTTGCCGGAGACTTCGCAGTCCTTCACCGCAGTGCGGACGAAATGCTTGACCGGGTTGGTCCAGCGCAGGATTTCCTCGACCGCCAGCGGCATCAGCGCGGGATCGGCGCGCAATTTGGCCATCTGCTCCGGGTGCTCGATCAGCGCCAGCAAGCCGCCAGTCAGGCTATAGCTGGTGGTGTCGTGGCCGGCGGTGGCGATGATGTTGAAATAGCCGAAGGTGTCGCGGTCGGAGAGATATTCGCCGTCGATGCGGGCGTTGGCGACGATGCTGGAGAGGTCGCCGTTGGGATTGGCGCGGCGGTCGGCGATCACCTTCTGGAAGTAGGCATACATTTCCAGCATCGCATTGCGCGCGCCGCCGCCCTCGGCATTGAATTCGGGATCTTGGCTGGAAAGCGTCTGCTGGGTCAGCCGCATCATCAGTGGCTCGTCTTCCGGCGGCACGCCCAGCATCGACATAATGACGCGCAGCGGGAAGGGCATGGCGATTTTGGCGAAATCGCATGTCCCGCCCAGATCCGCCATCCCGCCGACGAATTCGCCCGCCAGCTTTTCGATGTCCCTGGCGATCGATTCGAGTCCCTTGGGCGTGAAATAGCCCTGGGTGATCCCGCGATAGGCGATGTGATCGGCGCCATCCATCAGCACGAGATTGCGCATCAGGTCCTTGGTATCGAGCCCGCCCGCCGCCTTGCGCGCCATTTCCTCATAGGCCAGCGGCAGGATCGCCTGTCTGGGTTCGTTGATGAACTGCGCGGCGTCGCGCTCGATCGCCATGAGATCGGCGTGGCGGGTGACCAGCCAGAACGGCGCGTAACCCTCGGCCTGGACATAGGGCAGGGGGTCGTCTCGTCTCAGTCTCGCGAGCAGCCCGTTCAGCATGGCCGGATCGGTATAGGTGCGCGGATCGGCGATGGCTTCGGGAGGGAGTTCGTTTTCGGTCACGCTGATGCCTCGTTGCTGTTGCTCTGGGTGGCAAGCTCGTCAATAAGACGGGCAACGATTAATGCAACAGAGGCGATTCATATGATGCGCGATCCGCCTCGCTTGCCGGGAGACAACCGATGAAGGCAGCCGTCTTGCGCGAATTGGCGCAGCCCATGGGGATCGAGGACATCTCGATCGCCAAGCCGCAGGGGCGCGAGGTGCTGGTGCGGCTGAAGGCAGTCGGCGTATGCCATTCGGATCTGCATGTGCTGACCGGCGATTCGCCGCATCCGCTGCCGGCAATTCTGGGTCACGAGGCAGCGGGCGTGGTCGAGCAGGTCGGTCCGGAAGTGCATCATGTCAAGCCGGGCGATCATGTCATCGTCTGCCTCACGTTCCACTGCGGGCACTGCGAGCATTGCCTCGGCGGCCATACCCACCGCTGCTACACGCCCGAGGCGCAGCGCGCGCCCGAGGAGCCGCCGCGGCTTTATCGCGGAGACGAGCGCTTCGAGCCGTTCATGCGGATGGGGGCTTTCGCCGAGCAAATCCTGGTGCACGACAGCGGCGTGGTGCCGATCCGCCGCGACATGCCGTTCGACCGCGCCTGCCTGATCGGCTGCGGTGTCACCACCGGTTTCGGCGCGGCGGTCAACAAGGCGGCGATCCGCCCGGGCGAGACGGTGGCGGTGATCGGCTGCGGCGGGGTCGGTCTTGCTGCGATCAACGGCGCGGCGGTGGCCGGGGCAGGACGGATCATTGCGATCGATATGGTCGCGTCCAAGCTGGAGCTGGCCAGGACTTTCGGCGCGACCGACGTGATCGATGCTTCGCAGGGTCAGGTCGTCAAGCAGATCAGGGAACTGACCAACGGGCGCGGGGTCGATCATGCGATCGAGGCGATCGGTCTCAAGCAGACCATCGAGGATGCCTTTGGCATGCTGGTCAAGGGCGGGACGGCGACGGTGGTCGGCATGGCGCGCTTCGATCTGAAGGTGGAACTGCCGGCGATCGCCTTCCTCAACGAACGACGCATCCAGGGCTCGATGATGGGCGGGGTGCGCAACAGCATCGACATTCCCCGCTATGTCGATTTCTACATGGAAGGGCGGCTCAAGCTCGATGAGCTGATCTCGCGGCATCGTCCGCTGAGCGAAGTCAACGAGGCCTTCGAGGATATGAAAACCGGCGCCCTGGCGCGCACCGTTCTGACCTTCGATGCCTGACCTCGAAAGCCGGCTCGCCGCCTATCTCGCACACCGGATGCCGGAGGCGAGCGGGATCGCGGTCGATGGGCTCGCGCGCATCTATGGCGGCTCGAGCCAGGAGACCTTTCGTTTGCATGCGTGCTGGTCGGAGGGTGGCGAGCCTGTCGAGCGCCGTCTGATCCTGCGCCGCGATGCGCCCGCCGGGCTGGTGGTCGCCGAGCGCGATCTGGAGTTCACCGTCTACCGGGCGCTGGCCGGGCAGGGCATTCCGATCCCCGGCGTGCATTTCCTCGAGCTCGACCCGCAGTGGCTCGACCGGCCGTTCTTCATCATGGACCTGTGCCCCGGCAAGCCTGGCAATCCGTTCAGCCCCGACGATCCCTACGACGGCCACGGCGAGGCGATTGCGCGGCAATTCTGGTCGATCCTGGGCAGGCTCGCGGCGATCGACCACCGCGCGGTTGGTCTCGACGGACTGCGCAATGGGCAGGCCGCCTCGCGCCTGTGGTCGCTGGAGCTCGACCGCTGGGAAGCGATCCTCGACGCGGAGGAGGCGGTGATCGAGCCGTCGATTCGCGGCGCGCTGCGCTGGCTCCGCCGCAATCCGCCGCCCGAACCCGCCAAGCCCGCCATCGTCCACGGCGACTATCGCTCGGGCAATTTCCTGTTCACGCCCGACGGGCGGATCAGCGCCGTGCTCGACTGGGAGATGTGCCACATCGGCGATCCGATGGAGGACATCGTCTGGGCGATCGACCCGTTCTGGCCGATCACCCGCCACTTGCCGCTGGAGGATGGCCTCGGCTGCTGGGAAGCGGCCAGCGGAATGGCAACTTGACCGCAATGCGCTCGACTGGTGGCGGCTGTTCGCCGCAGTCAAGGCCAGCGTCATCTGGAACACGGCGGAGGCGAGCTTCATTTCGGGCGAGAACCGCGACATGACGATTGCCCTGTCGGGCATCCGCGCCGGGCATTTCCACCGCAAGCTGATCCTGCAGCTGATGCGCGAGAAGGGGGCGATGGGATGAATTTCACCATTCCCAGTGCGGTCAAGGGCGTCGCCGAGCTGCTGCGCGACCGGATCACTCCCGAGGTCGGCGACAATTACATGGCCAATATGGCGCGCATGGCAACGTCGGTGCTGAACATCAGCGCCAATTGGGCGGACGACGCGGCGGCGCTGCGGGTCGAGGAGAATGCGGCGATCCGGGCTTTGCTGGGCGAGTGCGCGGGGATTGCCGAACGCGACTTAGCGACGCGGCTGGGCGAGGCGGCGCGCTCGGCAGATCCGGGTTTGAGGATCAGCGAACTCGACCGGGAAAATCACCGGCTGCGGGTGCTGCTGGTCGAGGCGCAGGCCTGGCTGGAAGTGCAGGATGGCGATGCCGCCCGCGCGATGGACCAGCGGATTTGGCGCTTGCTGGTGGAGATCGAGATGACGCGGGCTCCGCGGGAGTAGTCCTCACCCCTCAGCCCAATAGCGCGCCTTCAGCTCCTTCTTGTAAAGCTTGCCCGTCTCCGCCCTGGGTAATTCCCGCTCGAAATCCACACTGCGCGGGCACTTGATATCGGTCAGCCTCTCCCGGCACCAGCCGATCAGTTCCTGCGCGAGATCGTCCCCAGCATCATCCCACCGCGCCGGCTGAACCACCGCCTTCACTTCCTCGCCGAAATCGGCATTGGGCACACCGAACACCGCGACGTCGGCGACCTTGGGATGCGTCACCAGCAGGTTCTCGACTTCCTGCGGATAGATGTTCACCCCGCCGGCGATAATCATGAAATCCTTGCGGTCGGAAAGGAACAGATAGCCCTCCTCGTCGATCCGTCCGACATCGCCCATCGTCGTCCAGCCGGGATGCAGCCGGTTGTGCGCTGAGGCGGTTTTCTCCGGCGCATTGTGATAGGCGAAGTCCATTCCGCCGCTGAAATAGATCGTGCCGATCTCGCCGACGGGAAGCTCATTGCCATCATCGTCGCAAATGTGGATTTTGCCGCTGATGTTCCTGCCGACCGTGCCCGGCCGTTTCAGCCATTCGTCGCTGCTGACCGTGACGAAACCGCCGCCTTCGGTGCCCGCGTAAAACTCCTCGATAATCGGACCCAGCCACGCGATCATCGCCTGCTTGACCGGGACCGGGCAGGGGGCAGCCGCGTGGATCATCGCCTGAAGCGAGGAATAATCGTATTTTGCTCGCACCGCCTCGGGCAATTTCAGCATTCGCACGAACATCGTCGGGACGACTTGCGTCAGTGTTACCTTGTAACGCTCGATCAGCCCCAGAAAGGCCTCGGGATCGAATTTCTCCATCACCACCAAGGTACCGCCCAGCGCCTGCGTCGTGGTGCTGAAGCCCATCGGTGCGGCGTGATAAAGCGGGGCGGGGGAGAGATAGACCGTGTTCTCGTCGAAGGGATAGAGCCCGCCAAACAGCCGAACCGCGCCTTGCGGCTGGATGGGATCGCTGCCGGCGAAGGGCACCGCGTTCTTGATGCCCTTGGGGCGGCCGGTGGTGCCGGAGGAATAGGACATGCGCGCGCCATTGGCCTCGTCGGCGATGGGCGTGGGCGGCTGTGCGGCGCAAATCTTGCCCCAGCCGGGCAGACCGTCGATGCTGCCAATGGCAAGCATGTGATCGAGACCGGGCATGCTGGCGCGGGAACTGGCCAGTTCCTGCGCGGTCTCGGCAAGATATTCCGAGATCAGCAGCAGCCTGGCCCCGCTATCCTCGACAATATAGGCAATCTCGTCGCATTTGAGCCGGGTCGAAACCGGCACCATGGTTATGCCCGAGCGCTGGGTGCCCCAGAACAGGTCGAAGAACTCGGGCCGGTTGTCGCA
This sequence comes from uncultured Alphaproteobacteria bacterium, assembly GCA_963779195.1. Classification (GTDB taxonomy): domain Bacteria; phylum Pseudomonadota; class Alphaproteobacteria; order Sphingomonadales; family Sphingomonadaceae; genus Novosphingobium. The sequence goes on along the minus strand of CAVZWZ010000002.1, from coordinate 342,753 downwards.
GACCACGGCGATCGCGTCGCCAATCTCCACCCCCAGAGCGCGCAAGGCATGCGCGGCGCGATTGGTGCGCTCTTCCAGCTGGGCATAGGTGACGGTCTCGCCGCTGCCGGCCATGATCAGGGCGGGGACGTCGGGCCGGGACTGGGCGTGGAGGCGGGGGTGCATCGAGTGGGCTCCCGTCGGGATTAATCCGGTGTCGCTTCGGACGAGACCGGTTTAAGTTTCGTCAGCAGCAGCGCCACCGCTGCGGCTGCGCCAATCCCGGCCCAGAACGCCGGGGCATAAGAACCGCTGGCGTCATGGACCAGGCTGATGAGGAATGGTCCGGCGGCCCCGGCCAGCGCGGTCAGGCTGGTCAGCGTGCCATAGACCACGCCGAACACCGCGCCATCGAACAGGCGGGCCGCGATGCAGGCGAAGGCGACACTGGTCGATCCCGCAGTAATGCCGAGCAAGACGCTGCCGGTGACGGCAAGCGGCACGCTGGCGCTGTCCTGCGCCAGCAAGGCGCAGCTCAGCGCCAATATGGCCATCAGTCCGAACGTCACCGGCACTTGCCCGACCCGGTCGAACAGCGTTCCGACCGCGAGCTTGCCGGGTATGGCGGCAAGTCCGATCAGTCCGGCAGTCGCCGCAGCGAGATTGCCGCTCATGCCCTTGTCGGTCAGCGCCGGGGACAGATGGATGGTGAAGGCGGCGGCCGCCGTGGTGGAGATCGTCATTGCCATGGCCATGCGGATGAAGGTGCCAGACAGGAAAGTGCGACGCATGTCTTTCTTCGCGGCAGGGGTGGTGTCCAGACTTTTCTCAGTCTTTGGCTGCTGCGACTGGCTAGCGGGGCGACGGTCGAAGAAGCAGAACAAGGCGAGGATGAATGCTGGTCCGGCCCATAGCAGGCCCACCAACGGAAAAGCGACGCGCCAGCCGTAATGGTCGATGAGCCAGCGCGCAGTGAACGGGGCGAGCATGGCGGCGAGGCTCATGCCGGTCAGCGTTATGGCGATGGCGAGGCTGCGGTTCTTCTCGAAGGCAGACGAGATGACAGCTAGATAGACCACGGGCGCTACCAGTGCGGCAGCGAGCGAGACCAGGCACCACAGCGCTATCCACAAGGCCGTGCTGGCAGTGGCGAGCGACAGGGCGGCAATGGCGAGACCGGTCAGCACAATCCCCGGCAGGGCGATCAGCCGCGCGTTGGTCTTGTCGACCAGCCTTCCGATCAGCGGACCGGCGACAAAACCGAGCAGCAGCGACAGCGAAAAGCCGATCGAAGCCTGCGAGCGGGTCCAGCCGAATTCCTGCTCCAGCGGCCCCAGGAACTGCCCGAGCGAATAGGACATTGCCGCCGTCAGCGGCATGGCGAAAAAGGCGCTGGTCAGCAGCGGCCAGTTTTCCGCCCATTCGCTGCGGGGCGGGGTGGGGGTAGTGGCCATCGGTTCTAGCACTTTCTTGGCTTCACAGCGATGCAGCCGGAGGTTCATCGCTGCCAACCGGCTCAAGTTTCGACAGCAGTAGCGCTGCGACGACGGCAATCCCCACGCCGCTCCAGAAGGCCGGACCATAGGAACCGGTCGTGTCGTAAAGCTTGCTGACCAGAAGCGGGCCGATGGCCGCCGCCAAAGTCGCGATACTCATCATCGAGCCATAGACCACGCCAAAAATCGAGCCGTGAAACAAGCGCGTGGCGAGGCAGGCAATCGCAACTCCCCAGCCCCCGGCTCCAAGCCCGAAAATCACGCAGCCAGCTATGGCAAGCGCGGCATTGTCGCTGGGTTGCGCAAAAATAAACGCCGCAGCAGCATACAGCGCCATGATCCCCGAGGTCGCCCAAACTTGATTCACCCGGTCGAACAGCGCCCCCAGCGCAAGCCTGCCGGCTATCGTCATCATGCCAAACAGCCCCGCAATTGCGGCTGCCTGGATTCCGTCCATACCCTTATCCATCAACGCGGGTGCGAGATGGAAGCTAAATGCTGAGCCGGCGAGGCCAAGGGTGAACACGGCCAAGGCGAAACGGATGAACGTGCCCGACAGCAATACGCGGCGCAGCACCTGCCTTGGCACCGCTTCGCTGGGCTGCTCCGCTTTGGGTCGCGCAGCGGGGCGGCGGTCGAAGAAGAACAGCAGCGTCAAAACCAGCGCCGGCAGGCTCCAGATCGCCCCAAGCGCTACCCAGGCGATGCGCCAGCCAAATGCATCGATGGCAAGGCGTGCCGAGATTGGGGCGAGCATCGCCGCCAAACTCATCCCGCAGAGCGTGATCGATATGGCAAGGCTGCGGTTCTTTTCGAAAGCCGAAGAAACTACCGCGAGCCAGATTGTCGGCCCGACCAACGCCCCGGCCAGCGACACCACGCACCACAACCCAACCCATACCGCGAGGCTAGGCGTGGCCAGTGAGAAGGCGGCTATCGCCAGGCCAGTGAGTACAATCCCGGGCAAGGCCAGGAGCCGGGCGTTGAAGTTGTCCACCAAACGCCCGATAAATGGCGAGGCGATGAAGCCCAGCAGCAGCGAAATCGAGAATCCGACCGACGCCTCGGCGCGAGTCCAGCCGAACTCCTGTTCCAGCGGCACCATGAACTGGCCAAGGGTATAGGACATCGCCACCGGCACTGGCACGCCGATCACCGCGCTCAACAGCAGCGGCCAGTTGGCCGCCCATTCGCTGCGTTCGGGCGGGGCGGCCGCGGCGGTCGCCATGCTCAGAAACCGATGTCGATGATCGGCTTGTCGTAGCCGTGATTGACCCGGCGTTGTCCCTCGACCAGCTGCTTGTCGTCGAGACCGGCAATATAGCCGTCGATCAGCCGCTGGTAGTTGCTGATCAGCCCCTCCCAGATATGCGACAGCCGCATGTGCTGCACATTGTGCAGGCCAAGCTGCTGCAGCGGCAGATTGGAATAGTCCTGGCGCGGAATTTCCGGATAATCGGGCGAATTGTAGGGCAGGAAAGTCGCCCGTGTCGGGGTATCGTATTCCTCATCGTCCGGACGGATGACCAGCGAATATATTTCGAAATAGCAGGTCTCCGGCGTCAGCGGGCGGATGCGGTAAGACGACATCGCCCCGAACATCGGCAGCAGGAAATAGTGCGGGAACATGAATTCGACGCCGTTGAACTCGACTTCCTGAGTGACCTTGGCGATGTCGAACATGTCGGCCCCGCGCGCTTTGGCGTCTGCGGTCACTTCGACCATGCTGCGGCCATAGAAGGCCATGAAGGCCTCCTCGCCGGTGCCTTTGAAGCCCTCGCCGCGCCAGTTGTCCATCAGCGCCAGCTCGGTCTCGTGGATCAGGCCGGCCATGCCGTCGCCGATCGAATGCATGAAATCGACCGACATATCCCAGACCTCGTCGCCCGACAGGCCGACATTGGTCATCGTGCCGTCCGCCTTGGGGCCCCAACGGCCATCGGCATTGGGCGAGACCTTGTGGATCTGCGGATGGGTCTGCATCACGTGGTAGCCTTCCATGAAGCCCTCCATCGCGGTCTTCCAGTTGGTCGGCAGCTCGGTCGCATACCACCAGTCCATCTTGAGCTTGTGCGCGTGGCGTGCGTCCATCCGGTCGGCGACAGGGCCGAGGCACTCGCGCAGCGGCCTGGCGTTATCGTCGAGGTTGATGAAGGCGCAGCCCGCCCATTCCTCGCAGCGCACCGGCACGAGGTCGATTTCAGCATGGGCGAGCAATTCCTCGCTGAAGATCTGTCGACCGTAAACGAAGGTGTTCTCGCCCTCGGCGTTCCAGCGCCAGCCGTGGAACGGGCAGACCAGGCCGTTCCTGGCGCAGTTGCCGGGTCCGTTGGCGAGCCGCACGCCGCGGTGGCGGCAGGCATTGAGATAGGCCTTCACGCCGCTTGGCGCGCGCACCACGATCACCGATTTGTCGAGGTTGGTGTATTCGGTGTAGTCGCCGACGTTGGGGATTTCCTCGAGCCGGCAGGCCATTTGCCAGACCTTTGGCCACAGGTGCTTCTTTTCCAGTTCGAAGAATTCGGGATCGTAATAGCGCTCGGCCGGGATCAGTTCGGGATCGCTCACCCGGTACGGAACCGCCTTGGTTGCATCTGTCAGATTGGCTGTCATGATTCACCTCGCCCAATGTTTGTTTGGCGGCATAGTAGGTGAAGCAGCGCAAAGAACGCAATCGCCTCGTTGCATTCTTTCGCTCTGGAGCATAGGCGGACGAGGCTTAAGGAGGCAACATGCAGAGACTCACCGGCCGCATCTGCCTGATCACCGGCGCATCCTCGGGATTCGGCGCGCATTTCGCCCGGCTGATCGCTGCCGAGGGCGCGCGGGTGGTGCTCGGCGCGCGGCGGGTGGAGCGGGTGCAGGCGCTGGCCGCACAGATCGGCGCGGAGCGGGCGCTGGCGGTGGCGATGGATGTGACCGACGAAGCCTCGACCATCGCCGCCTTCGATGCCGCCGAAGCCGCCTTCGGCCCGGTCGATACAGTAATCGCCAATGCCGGTGTCTCCGAAACCGGGCGCGCGACCGATATTCCGGCGGCGGCGCTGAAAGGGCTGTTCGAAACCAATCTGCTCGGCGTCTACCTTACCACGCGCGAGGGGGCGAAGCGGATGATGGCGGCGGACAGCCGGACAAGCGGGCGCGGGCGCATTCTGCTGGTCGGCTCAATGGGCGCGATCGCAAACTTCCCCGGCGGCGCCGCCTATTGCGCCAGCAAGGCGGCGGTGGCGAACCTGGGGCGCGGCCTGGCCGGCGAATGGGTGCGCCAGGGGGTCAACGTCAACGTCATCCAGCCCGGGTTCATCGATACCGAACTGGCGGGCAGCTGGTTCGAGACCGAAGGCGGCAAGGCGCAGATCGCCTCATTCCCCCGCCGCCGCTTGCAGCCGATCGAATCGCTCGACGAGCCGGTGGTGCATTTCTGCTCGGACGCATCGCTGCATGTCACCGGGGCGATTTACAGCATCGACGACGGACAATCGCTGTAGGGTCAGCGTCCCGGCGCTATTCCTTCACAGCATCCTTCGGCGCGCTCGCCATCGACGGCAGATTGCTCGTATCCATGCCATAGCCGAACAGGCGGAAGTTCTGCTGGTGGCAGAGGTGATGCAATGAAAATGCCTGGTCGATGGCGTTCATCTGGCCCTGGATGTCGAGCGTCTTGTTGACCGCTTCCTTGGCCAGCTTGAGCGCGAATGCCGGCTTTTTCGCGATTTTCTCCGCCATGGCGAGAGTAAATCCCTCCAGCGCCTCGAGTTCGACGACATGGTTGACCATGCCCAGCCGCCAGGCTTCTTCGGCGCTCCATGCGTCGGCGGTGAACAGGAATTCCTTGGCCTTGCGCGCGCCGAGTTCCCAGGGATGGGCGAGCCATTCGACGCCCGAGACGCCAAAGTCGACCACCGGGTCGGAGAACACCGCGGTCTTCGCTGCGACGATAATGTCGCAGACCCAGGCATAGATCAGCGCGCCGGCGATGCATTTGCCCTGCACCGCACAGATCGTCGGCTTTGAGAAGTTGCGGATGCGGCGGGCGCTTTCGAGATAGCCCTCCTTCTCCGAGGCATACCAGCCATGCGCGCCAGGCTCCTGAAATCCGCTCCAGCCCGATTTACGCGGGGAAAAGTCCTGCATTTTGCGCTGATAGTCTTCGACAGTGTCAGCGATGTCATGCCCGGCGGAGAAATTGCGTCCGTCGGCGGACAGGATCACGACTTTGACCGCATCGTCGGCCAGCGCCCGCCCGAAGGCATCGTCGATGGCAAAAATCAGTTCGGGATTCAGCGAATTATGCTTGTCGGCGCGGGCCAGAACAACGCGTGCGACGCCGGGGGCGGGGTTCTCGTATCGGACGAGGGATTCGGTCATTTCGAGCCTTCCTGTCAGGCGTTGAGCTTGGGCCGCGTTGCCGTCTTCCAGCTCTCGCGGTGGATCGCGATTTCACCAGCGGCCTTGTCCCACCAGGCCTCGCCCTTCGCGTGATTGACGAAGTTGAAGTGGTTGGCCTGGCGGATTTCCAGCACCTCGACCCCGTCCGGGCCGGGCTTGTAGGTATAGGGCACGTCGGCGGGCACAAAGAAGCAGTCACGCGGGCCGAGCTCCTCGGTGCCCAGCTTGAGGCTGCCTGCAATCACATAATACATGCAATCGGCATCGTGGCTGTGCAGCGGCAGCTGATAGCCCGCCTTGAACCAGACATGGGTCAGGCCGAAGCCCGGCACGTCGGTCAGCACCTTGATCTCGTCACCATCGACATAACCGGCTGCCATGGCCTTATCCATCCCGGCCCGCTGAACGGGTGAGTAAGGTTCGACCGTCATGCACCCGGCCTCCATCAGCCCCGGCGCATCCTTGGCGCGGAATATCTGGAATTTGGCGGTGTTTTCATCATCGGACATGATCAGTATCCTTTGCCTTTGCCGATACCGGCCAGATGCGCGGTGGTCAGGTCGCGGTAGTTCTGGGTGGTCATGATCGAGCTGTTGACCAGCCGCTCGACCAGTGCCGCCTGGCTGGCAGGAAGATCGTTTGCCAGTTCGATCGCCACCTTGGCAGCGCCGACCAGTTCGCCGTCCTGTCTGGCGAGGTGGCGGCAGAAGCCCATGACGTCGTCGTCGAAGCTCTCGTCGGGGAAAACCTTGTGGACAAGCCCGGCATTGAGCGCCTCGTGCGATTCGAGCGGGATATTGGCCATGATCATGTAGCGCGCCCAATGCGGCCCGATGATGCGCACCAGCCGGCTAACGCCGTTGGTAGCGGGCAGCACGCCGAATTTTGCTTCGGGGAAGGCATAGGAGGCGCTTTTGGCGGCAAGGCGGAAATCGCAGCTCAACGACATCTCCAGACTGCCGCCGACGCAGCGCGCATGATGGGCGACGACGAAGGGCTTCTCGATCCCCTCCATCTCGTCCCAAATCCGGCGCATCGGCAGGCGGCGGTGCGCTTCGCGCACTTCGCTGCCCTTTTCCGGCCACGCCCGCGCGGAGCCATCGCCCTGCTTGAGGTCTGCCCCGGCGGAGAAATAGCGTCCCTGCGACTTGAACAGCATGACTTTCAGCTCGGGCGTGTCGCGGAAGCGGTGCACCGCCTGTTCGATCAGATCGACCATCTCGTTGCTCATGGCATTGAGCTTGTCCGGACGGTTGAAGGTGGCGATCAGGATATTTTCTTGCGTCTCGACCAGTAGATGGGGGGCTTCGCTCATTATGTTTGTTCCTCTCTCTTTATCCGATTTGGGCGATCAGATGACCCGCGGCCTGGATCATGCCCGTCTTGTCCAGCGTGTCGGTCGCCGGCATCTCCGCGCTGCCCGATGCATCCCTCAATGCATTGATCATCGCCTCCGGATCGTCGCCTTCCAGTTCATACAGCGTCATCAGCGTCCATTGCGGCGCATCGAGATCGTAGACCCGCTGGAAATCCATGCGAAACAACTTTGCGCTGACCACACCGGGCATGCGGGTAACGTCGGGCAGGTGCTGCTCGGCATACCAGCGGATGTATTCCTCTTCCTGGCCCGCCTGCGAGCGGGAGAGGATGGTATATTGAAAACGCGCCATACAGGCTCCGGTTTGCCGCCAGTTCGTCTGACCGCTTGCACAGCCCTCTCTGCTTGCCCATGAAGGCAATTGCAACACGGCAGATGCAATTGGAGCAGCGAAAATGGCGGATGCGGGCAAGCGCTGGAACCGGCGCCCCGAAGGCTCGAACTGGGGTGACTTCGGGCCGGACGACCAGATCGGCCGGCTCAACCTGATCACCCCGGCGCACCGGATCAAGGCGGCGGAAGAAGTGCGCGAGGGGCTGGCCTTCTGCCTGTCGCTGCCGCTCGACTGTCCGCGCGTGCAATTGAACCCGCGCCGCTTCCCGCCCGAACTCGCGTTCTCGATGCGCGGCGAGGACCCGGCGGCGAACTATCCTTACGGCAAGGTGTTCCCGGGGATGAAGGAAGCGGTCAACGACGACCGCGCCACGCTCAGCCTGCAATTCTCCAGCCAATGGGACGCGCTGTGCCACATGGGCTATCTGTTCGATGCGGACGGCGCGGGAGACGAGATCGTCTATTACAATGGCCACCGCGCGCATGAGCATGTCTGCGGGCCGTTCGACTATTTGCATGGCCGCGAGCCGAGGGAGGGCCCCTATGGCGCGATGGCGCTGGGGATCGAGCGGATCGCCGAAACCGGCATGCAGACGCGCGGGGTGATGATCGACCTGTTTGCCCACGTTGGGTTGGAGGCTGAGCCGGTCGGCTACGAGCGGCTGATGCGCATCCTGGAGGCGGACCGGGTCGAGGTCGAAGCTGGCGACGCCCTCTGCTTCCGCACCGGTTTCGACCGCGCGCTTCTGGCCAACTACGCCGATCCCGCCGCGCCGTTCGATCCGCACCGCTGCTCCGGCCTCGACGGCTTCGACGAGAGGCTGCTGCAATGGATTGACGATTGCGGCGCGGCGGCGCTGGTTTCGGACAACGAGGCGGTGGAGTTGACTCCCGATTTCCAGCGCGAGGATGCTCACGGCATCCGCGTGCCGCTGCACCATCACTGCCTGTTCAAGCTCGGCATTCCGCTGGGCGAGCTGTTCCTGCTGAGCGATCTGGCCGACTGGATGCGCGCCAACCAGCGCACCCGCTTTCTGTTCACCGCCCCGCCGCTGCGCCTGCCCGGCGCGGTCGGCTCACCGGTGACCGGGGTGGGGACGGTTTAATCCCGCTTCGCCGCCTGCTCCGGATATGGCCCCAGCAGCAGGAACAGCGTCGCGGAAATCAGGCACACCGGAATGACCCCCCACAAGGCCAGCTGATAGCTGCGTGTCGCGTCATAGACCGCATTGAGCAAGACCGGCCCAGTGGAGCCTGCCAGCCCGATAAAGGCGCCAATCGTGCCGAACAGCATGCCGAAGCTCGCCACACTGAAATAGCGCGAGGTGAGGTAGGCGAGGATGTCCAGCTCCGCGCCCAGCGCCAGGCCGAATATCACCACTGCCAGCGCGGCGGCCGGTATGGAGCCGGGATAACCCAGCAGCACCAGGCTGCCGGCGATCGGCATACACACGGCAACAGCGGCAATGTGGCGGCCGGAAAAGCGGTCGAGCAGCAGGCCGATGGTCAGCCTGCCGCAGATCGACGATAGCCCGAGCAGTGCTGCGATCCCTGCCGCGGTGCCGCGGGCGATGCCATTGGAGGACAGGATCGGCACGATCGTCAGTGCCATCGAAACCACCACCAGGGCGATCGAGAAGCCCGCAATCGCCACTTGCGCGAAACGGAAGGTCAGCGCCTCGCCGCGAAAGCTGGCAAAAAAGCCGGTGTGGGCCGGGCCGGCCCGATTTTTTTCCTCGCCGTCGCGCGCCTTGTCGGCCGTGCTGGTGAAGAACAGCAGCAACAACGGCAGCACCACGATCCCCCAGCAACCGGCAATGGCGGGAAAGGCCAGCCGCCAGCCGAGATGATCGATCATCCAGGCAGCCAGCGGCGGGGTTATCACCGAGCAAATGCTTGTTCCGCAAAGCGTTACGGCAAGCGCAAAGCCGCGTCCGGCGGAAAAGAAGCTGGTGACTGCCGAGCTCCACACCATTGGCTGATACAGGACCGAGGTCAGCGCCAGCATTAGCCACAACGCCCACCACATCCCGATATTCGCCGAAGCCAGACCGAGCAGCGAAAAGGCCAAAATCAGCAAGGAAACACCGGCAATGCCCACGCGCCGCGATCCGAACCGGTCCATAATGTGGCCGACATAGGGACCGAACAGGATCACTGCGACGGAGCCCAGGATATGCGGCGAGGATATGACAACCCGGCTCCAGCCGAATTCGCGTTCCAGCGGTTCGAAGAACAGGCCGGTTGAATAGCTGGAAATCGCGGACATCGCTGCGCCTGCGAGGCAGCCATGACCACCGGCCAATGCGCCCGCCATTCCTCCACAGCGCTTCCTTCAAGCCTTGCCGACAAGCAATGCCCCCTCTATCAAAATGTCATTCCGGCGTTGCCTATCGGCATGGTCTGTAATTGTCGCGCACAAAAGCAGGAGAGAGATCCGAGTGACTGCCGCCAGCCATCACGCCTTCCGAGCCAACATCCGCGATCCGCTGGCCGAGCGGCTGATCGGGCCGGGCAAGGCCTGGGAACTCGAGACGGTCATCGTGCAGGGCCGCCCGCAGCAAGTGTTCAAGGGCGCGCCGCGCAATCTTGCAGGGCTTTACCGGCGGGGCATGGCCTTCGGTGACAAGCCGATGATCGTGCATGAGGGGGCAAGCTTCACCTATGCCGAGGGCTTCGCCCGCGCCGCTGCTCTGGCGAAGGCGCTGCGCGAGGACTTTGGTGTCGGGCGAGGGACGAAGGTCGCGGTGGCGATGAGCAACCGGCCCGAATGGATCCTCAGCCTGATTGCGGTGACCTCGCTGGGCGGCATCGCCGCGCTGGTCAACAGCCGGGGGGTGGCGGAGGAGATGCTCCGCGCGATCGCCAAGGCGGGCTGCGAACTGGCGATTCTCGACGCCGAACGCGACGATGTCATCTCCGCCGCACTGCCCGATCCCGCCTGGCCGCGGATTGTTGTCGGGCAGCCAATGCGACACCTGCGCGCCGCCAAGGATGCAGACTTCGCCACATTGGCCGCGCCGGTCCCCGGCCTCGCCTTCGAACCCGGCGATATCGACCCCGACGAAGGCGCGGTGATCCTGTTCACGTCGGGCACCACCGGCTTTCCCAAGGGCGCCCTGCTCAGCCATGGCGCGCTGGCCGCTTCGGTGGCGGTCGCAACCTTCATGGGCACGCTTTACGACACCAAATACGAGGAAGAGAGCGGCGAGACGCTGCCAGACCACCAGCGCGCGATGGCGACCCCGACGGTGATCCTGGGGCCGATGTTCCACCTCGGCGGGATCATGCCGAGCCTGCGCGCGATCGGGCTGGGCACCACCATCCACATCATGGGCAAATGGAACGCCGACATTGCCTTCGACATGATCGAGCAAATCGGCATGACCCGGCTCAGCTTCGTGCCCGCGATGCTGTTCGACATGTTCGCCTCGCCGCGCGCCACGCCCGAGCTGCTCGGCCAGGTGCGTTATATGGCCAACGGCGCGGCGCCGCTCGACATGGCGCTGGTCGAGCAGATCAAGGCGCGCATGCCGCATTGCCAGCTGTCCAACGGCTATGGCCAGACCGAGGCCACCGCCTGGACCTGCGGCATCAGCGGCGACATCTATCTGGAGCACCCCGCCGCTTGCGGCTGGCCCGCCCCGACTGCGCAAGTCCAGCTGCGCCGCGACGATGGCAGCGAGCCGGAGATCGGTGAGCCGGGCGAGCTGTTCGTCTCCAGCCCGATGGTGATGAATGGCTATGTCAACGATCCCGAAGCCACGGCGGAGGCGCTGCACGACGGCTGGCTGGCCTCGGGCGACATCGCCACGGTCAACGGGCTGGGCATCTACACCATCGTCGATCGCAAGAAGAACATGGTCATCTCCGGCGGCGAGAACATCTATTGCGCCGAGGTCGAGCGGGTCTGCGCGGGCATGCCGGGGGTGCGCGAGGCGATTGCCTATGGGATCGCGGACGCGCGGCTGGGCGAACGGCTGGCGGTGACGCTGGTGGCCGGGCCGGATGCAGGCCTGGACGAGGATGCAGTGAAGGCGCATTGCCGGGCGCATCTGGCGATCTACAAGGTGCCGCGCGAAGTGCGCTTCATTGCCCAGGGCCTGCCGCGCACCGCGACGGGCAAGGTCGATCGCGGCAATTTTCTCAAGCAGCTGCGCGGGCAGGGGTGAGCGGCATGGAGTTCGAATTCATCCGCTATGAGCTCGCCGATCGGGTCGCGACGATCACGTTCAACCGGCCCGAGAAGCTCAATGCAATCAATGGCGCGATGGTGCGAGAGCTGATCGCCGCGCTCGAAGCCGCCGATGCCGATGACGATGTCCGCGCGGTGATCGTCACCGGCGCCGGGCGGGCGTTCTGCGCCGGGGCGGATCTGTCGCGCGGGGCGGAAAGCTTCGTTGCGCCGGGCAGCGAGATGTCCGGCGCGGTCGATTATTCCAGCGATGCCGTTCGGGAAGTCGGCGGCAGGCTGGCTCTGGTGCTCTACAACCTCAAGAAGCCGGTGATCGCCGCGATCAACGGCGCCGCCGCCGGGCTCGGTGCGACGCTGATCCTGCCGATGGATATCCGGATTTGCGCGGAGGAGGCGAAGTTCGGCTTTGTCTTCGCGCGGCGCGGCATGACCCTGGAGACCGCCGCCTCATTCTTCCTGCCGCGCATCGCCGGCATCGCGAAGTCGCTCGAATGGTGCATGTCGGGGCGGATGATTCCTTCCGCCGAGGCGCTGGAGCAGGGTTTGGTGACAGCGGTGCTGCCGCAGGCGGAACTGCTGGCCGAGGCCAACCGCATTGCCCGCGAGATCGCCGACAATGCCGCCCCGGTCTCGGTCGCGCTGGTCCGGCAGATGCTGTGGCGCGGGCTGGGGATGAGCCATCCGATGGAGGCGCATCGCATCGAGAGCCGGGGCATGTATGTGCGGGCGCGGGCGAAGGATGCGGCAGAGGGGGTAAACTCGTTTCTCGAGAAGCGCTTGCCGGCGTTCCCTGACCGGGTTTCGCAGGAAATGCCGGATTTCTATCCATGGTGGGATGAGCCGGAATACTTTTGATTTTCTTCCTCTTGCGAGCGGGGGACGGGATAACGAAGGGAATGAGCACATGAGCGACCTGCACTTCGACGAAACCTTCGACTTCGTGTCGGACGGCAGCGGCGGCGGGGGGCTGTGTTCGGCGCTGTTCATGCGCTCGACCGGCAAGAGCGTGGCCGCGATCGAACCGCAGCCGCGCCTCGGCGGCGCCACCTCGCGCTCGGGCGGGGCGGTGACCGACGAGAACGCGCGGGGGCTGCGCGGCGACGGCTCGGTCATCGCCGGACTCTGCGCCACCGGCATCGGCACCGCCTCGGTGATGGGGCGCTGCTATCCTGGGGCCGGGCCGTCCGTCGGGCCGTCGTATGCGTTCGGCTATATCGCGGCGAAGCACGCGGCGCATGCGGGCAATATGGCGTGAGCGCGACGACGCCAACGCCACCCTGGATCGACCTCGGCGGCCGCATCGCGCTGGTCACCGGCGCGGCGAATGGCATCGGGCGGGCGACCGCGCTGGCGCTGGCCGAGCGCGGGGCGACGGTCGTGCTGCTCGATCGCGACGAGGCCGGGGTCAGGCTGGTTGCCGGGGAGATCGGCGAGGCGGCCACACCACGCGCGCTCGATGTCACCAGCAAGCCGGACTGGGATGCGCTGGGCGATTGGGTCGCCAAGACATGGGGCCGGTTAGACATTCTGGTCAACAGCGCCGGCATCGCCCGCTTCGACCGGATCGACGAGGCAATGTTCGAAACCTATCGCGATGTCTTTGCGATCAATGTCGAAGGCTCGCTGCTGGGCATGACGACGGCCTTGCGCTTCATGCGCGCGGCCGGGACGGGGGCGATCGTCAATGTCGCCTCGACGGCGGCGCTCAAGGGCAATCCTGCCATGGCCTCCTATGGCGCGAGCAAGGCGGCGATCGCCCATTTCACCCGCAGCGCAGCGCTGGAATGCAACCGCGCCGGCAACGACATCCGGGTCAACGCGGTAATGCCCGGCTTCACCGAAACGGCGATGGCGCAGCAGGTTTACGACCAGTTCGACGCCAAGATGGGCGGGCGCGAGGCGACGATGAAGGTGTTCAGCAGCGGGCGGGCGGCGCGGCCGGAGGAGATCGCCGATTTGATCGTCTACCTCGCCTCTGACCGGGCGAGTTTCATTTCGGGCTCGGTGATTGCCTGCGACCGGGCGCAGTCGGCGTAATTCAGCGCTCCTCTCCCGCAAGGGGAGAGGAGTGACGATGTGCTAAACCCCAATCCCCAGCACCTTCGCTGCATTGTCGCGCAGGAATTTCGGCCAGACCGCGTCCTTGAACGGCACCGCGTCCATTTCGGCGAAGATGCGGGTCAGTTCCAGCCCCATCGGGAAATAGCCGCCATAAAGCACCTTGTCGGAGCCGCGCGAGTTGGCGAATTTGACGATCGCCTCGGGCCAGTATTTCGGCGCGAAGGCGCTGGTCGAGTAATAGAGGTTGGGCCATTTCAGCAGCAGCTTGACTGCCAGATCGACATCCGGCTCGGCGCCGTGGCGCATCACCACCTTGAGCTCGGGCAGATCGTAGGCGACTTCGTCGAGATGGCCGACCCATTGCGGCAGCATCGGAATGCGCGGGCCGGGCACGCCGACGTTGATGAAGATCGGCAGGTCGAGCTCGATGCACTTCGCGTAAATCGGATAGGCGAGCTTGCTGTTGATCGGCACCGGCGGGTTCTGGCCCGACGGGAAGAAGCTGACGCCCTTGATCTTGCCCTCGGCGTGTTCGCGGGCGATCAGGCGGACGGCGTCCATGCCCTTGTTGGGATCGACCGGGCGGATCGCGGCGAAGCGGTCGGGGTGGCGGCGGAGCGCTTCCTCGGCGCGGTCGTCGGACATGTGGATGACGCCGACGGCGATGTTGTGCGCGTCCATCTGGGCGAGGGTTTCGGCGATGGAATCGAGCCGGTCGTCGCTCTGGCCGATCTCGTCGGGGATGTCCTTGAACATGTATTCGGCCGGGTGCCGCTGCCAGTCGCCTTTGGTGCTGGCGACGCCCATCTGGTGGGTATCGCGAAAGCCGATCAGCGTGTCGATCACGGCAATGTCGCGCGGGCGGGGCATCGGACTATCCTTTGGGCTTGCGAGTCAGGGCGAGGTAATGCAACAGGGTATGTGTAATGGCAAGCTTGAGCCGGAGCGCTGCGTGAACTTCGATTACACCGACGACCAGAAGGCCCTCAAGGACGAAGCGCGGCGGTTCCTCGCCGATGTCGCGCCACTGACGGTGGCGCGGGGCGTGCTCGACGATCCGGCGCGGGGCCACGATTCGGCGCTGTGGGCGCGGATCGGCGAGCAGGGCTGGTGCGGCGCGGCGATTCCGGAGGAATATGGCGGGCTGGGGCTGGGCTATGTCGAGCTTTGCGCGCTGGCCGAGGAATTGGGCCGGGCGGTCGCGCCGGTGCCGTTTCGCCTCCAGCGTATATCTGTTCGCCGAGGCTTTGCTGGTGGCGGGGACCGAGGAGCAAAAAGCCACGCTGTTGCCGCTGGTATCGAGCGGGGAACTGATTGGCACTTTGGCAATCACCGAAGGGCCGGGGGTGCTGTGGGGCGAATTGCCGAAGGCGTGGTTCGAGGACGGCAAGCTGACCGGCGTCAAGCTGCCGGTGACCGATGGCATGGCGGCGGACCGGGCGGTGGTGCTGGCCAATTCCGACGAGGGGCTGCGCCTGTATCTGGTCAATCTCACCGGGCCGGGGGTGACGCGCGAATTTGTCTCGACGCTTGACCCGAACTCGCGGCGCAGCGCGGATTACCTTCGATCAGGCCCCGGCGCAGCCACTGGTCAGCGGCGACGGGCCCGATCAACTCTCGCGCATCCACGACCGCGCCGCGATCCTGCTCGCTTTCGAGGCGCTGGGCGGGGCCGACCGCGCGCTGGAAATGGCGCGCGACTATGCGCTGGAGCGCTATGCCTTCGGGCGGCCGATCGGCTCCTATCAGGCGATCAAGCACAAGCTGGCCGATGTTTTCGTGCGTAACGAGGTCGCCCGCGCAAACGCCTATTACGGCGCCTGGGCGCTTTCCAGCGATGCCCCGGAGCTGCCGCTCGCCGCCGCCGCCGCGCGGGTTTCCGCTTCGGCGGCCTATGCGCTGGCGGCGAAGGAAAATATCCAGACCCACGGCGGCATCGGTTTCACCTGGGAGGCCGACTGCCACTTCTTCTATCGCCGCGCCAAGCATCTCGGCCTGATCATCGGCGCACCGCGCGACTGGAAGCGGCGGCTGGCCGACCGGCTGGAACAACGCCTTGCAGCGGAGGCGGCACAATGAACTTCGAAGACAGCCCCGAAGAAGCCGCCTACCGCGCCAGGGTCCGCAGCTGGATCGCGGCCAATCGCCCAGACTTTTCCCACCTTTCGCCCGAGGAAAACCGCAACTGGCATCCGGCGCACAAGGAGGTCGCGAGGCTGTGGCAGGGCATCAAGGCCGATGCGGGCTATGCCTGCCTGTCCTGGCCCAAGGAACGCGGCGGAGCAGGGGGCACCCAAATTGAAGAGGCGATCTTCAATCAGGAAGAAGCCCGCGCCGGCATCCAGTTCACCTATTTCATGACCGGGCTGCACATGCTGCTGCCGGCGATGATGGAGTTCACCACCGACGAGGCCTCGCTGGCCCGGGTCCCCCCGGCGGTGCGCGGCGAGGAAATCTGGTGCCAGCTGTTTTCCGAACCCTCCAGCGGGTCGGACTCGGCGGGCATCCGCAGCGCGGCGGTCAAGGACGGCGATGGCTGGGTGATCAACGGCCAGAAGGTGTGGAACAGCGGCGCGCAGATTGCCGATTATGGCATGGTCGTCGCCCGCACCGATCCTGCCGTGCCCAAGCACAAGGGGCTCACCGCCTTCTGGCTCGACATGAAGACGCCCGGCGTCGAGGTCCGCCCGATCATGATGATGTCGGGCGATAACGAGCTCAACGAAGTGTTCCTCACCGACGTGCGCTTGCCCGATAACCAGCGCGTCGGCGAGGTCGGCGGCGGCTGGAAGGTGATCATTTCGACGCTGATGAACGAGCGCGCGGCGCTGGGTTCGGGCACCGGGTTGAGCTGGCGCGATGTGATGAAGCTGGCGAAGCAGGTACCCAGTTTTGAAGGCACCGCACTCGACGATCCCGCTTTTCGCGAATGGCTCGCCGATCTCTATGTCGATGCCGAGGCGATCCGCCTGCTGAGCTTCCGCACGCTCACTGCGCTGAGCCACGGCAAGACGCCGGGGCCGGAAGGTTCGGCGGGCAAGCTGCTGTGGTCGGGGCTGGGAGGAAATCTTTCCAGCCAGGCGGTCGATATTCTCGACCACGCCGGGCTGATCGACGATCCGGAGATCGCGCTGGCCTCCGGCGCCTTCCAGCACCGCTTCCTCTGGGCGCCGGGGCTGCGGCTGGGCGGCGGGACCGACGAGATCATGAAGAACATCATCGCCGAACGCGTGCTCGGCCTGCCCGGCGAGCCGCGTGTCGATAAGGATGTGCCATTCCGCGATATTCCCAGAGGGAGATGACGATGCTTGCACAAGACCGCGGCTATGCCAGCCTGCCGATCCCCTTCGGCTGGTTTGGCGTCGCCATGTCGGACGAAATCGCCGTGGGCGATATCCGCACGCTCAAATATTTCGGCACCGAATTTGTCGTCTGGCGCGGCGAGGACGGGACGCTGAACGCGGTCGATCCGCATTGCCCGCATCTTGGCGCGCATCTGGGCGTCAACAGTTCGGTGCAGGGCAACGATCTGCGCTGCGCCTATCACCACTGGAAGTTCAACGGCGGCGGGCAGGTCACCCATATTCCCTATAACGACCACATCCCGCCCCAGCTCAAGCGCGGCTGCCTGCCGACCTGGCCGGTCGAGGAGAAGGACGGGGTGGTCTTCGTCTGGTATCACCCCAACAAGGCCGCGCCCAAGTGGGAGGTGGCGGGGCTGCCGCCGTGCCCCGGTGGCGGCGAGTGGGTGGAAGGCGAGCGGCACGAGTGGCTGATCGATATCCACGTCCAGGAAATCACCGAGAACGGCCAGGACTACAAGCATTTCAACGCCGTGCATGGCATTCCCGGCCCGCCCGAGGGCGATTTCACCCTCGATGGCTGGGTGCGGCGCAACACCGTGACAGCCGAAATGAACACCCCGCGCGGGCCGATGACCGGGATCATCGATGCCATCGCCACCGGCCCCGGCCAGTCGATCACCGAGTTCACCGATGTCTGCAATGTCGTCATGGCGCAGGAAGTGACGCCGATCGACGCCGAGCACACGCACTTGCGCTGGCAGCTCTATCATCCGGCGGGAATCAGCGACGGCAAGATGCGCGTGACCAAGGCCCGGATGCGCGATCTGGTCAAGCAGGTGAACCAGGACATTCCGATCTGGAACAACAAGATCTACCGCACCGAGCCCCTGCTGGTGAAGGGCGACGGGCCGATGCTGGCCTATCGCCGGCAATATGCGCGGTTCTATGATTTCGAGGTTGATGCGCCGGAAGGCGTGGCGGCTTGAAGGTGGGCGTGCCAAAGGCAAGATTCACTCCTCTCCCCTTGCGGGAGAGGATACGAAGGCTTGAGAGCGAAGCGAACTAGCCGCAGTTGGAGAGGGGGCGATGTAGCGCTGCCCCCCCTCTCCAAGCTTCGCTAGCGGGCAAGCCCGCAAGCTTCGCTATCCTCTCCCGCAAGGGGCGGCATTAGGTAGCAAACGCAGAAACTTTCCGCACGCCTGAATTGCACAGCTCGGCTAGATTTGCGCGATGGGCACTCAAACAGTCTTTGGTCTGATACGTCGCCGCCGCGAACTGACGTGCCGGATGAACGCCCTGGCCGAAGAGCATGGCAGATTGTCCAGTGAGCTGGCGGCGCTCGATACAGTGCTGGGGATGTTCAGGCCCGATATCGAACCAAGTGACATTCCAGCCCTCAGGATCGTCAGCCGCCCCAAGTGGGCAAACCGAGGCGAGATCACCCGCGCCGTGCTGGCGATCTTGCGCACGGCTAGAGCAATCCACCGTTAATCTGATCCATACCCGGCTGCTTTGAAGTAGTTTTGGCATTCGGCGGGTTTGAACAGGTCGCAGATGTTGCCGATGGCTTCGATCAGGGCGTCGAAGGTTCGGGTTGCGGCCTTTCGCAGGTGGGCTTTGAGTTTTGAGAACGCCATCTCGATCGGGTTCAGATCGGGCGAGTATTGCGGCAGGAACAGCATCCACGCGCCGCGTGCCCTGACGGCGGCTTCGGCCTTGGCACTCTTGTGGACCGAGAGGTTGTCGAGGATCACCACATCGCCGGGCTGGAGCGTCGGAGCGAGCTGGGTCTCGATGTAGATGTTGAAGGCCGCCCGATCCATCGCGCCAGGGATCACCCACGGCGCGGTCAGGGCGTCATGGCGCAGGCCAGCGATAAAGGTCTGGGTGCCCCATTTGCCGAACGGAGCACTCGCCTTCAGGCGCTTGCCTTTCTTCGCCCGCCCCCGCTGCCGGACCATCTTGGTGTTGACCGAAGTCTCGTCGATGAACACCAACCGGTGCGGTTCGGCGCGCATCGCGGGCTGGCGCTCATCGAGCCACACCCGGCGGCGTTCAGCCACATCGGCGCGTGCGCATTCCGATGCCATCAGCTGTTTTTTTATATGTGTAGCCCGCCTTGTGCAGCAGCCGCGACAGCGACCATTCGGCCCCCGTCACCCCCCGATCCGCCAACAGCCGTACCGCCAGCTCGGCCATGGTGATGTCGGGCTTCGCCTCGACCGCCGCCACCAGGTAGTCCAGATGATCCGCCAACGGCCCCTTGCCCGCCGGGCGCCCTTGTTTGCGCGGTGCCGGACTGCCTTCCTCGGCAGCGCGCGCCGCCCACCGGATCGCCGAACTCGCACTCACCGAATAGCGTTCCCCGGCAGCCCGCCGCGAGCTTCCACCGGCAACCGCTTCCACTACACGAACCCGCAAATCGTCTGATCGACATCCACCCATGATCCACCTCCAACGAGGGTAAATCACAAACAATCAGCCAGAGGAATCCCGCGATTCACAATTGCTGTGGATTGCTCTAACTGTTTGGTCCCGGAGTTTGATGGTGCGGATTTAATGTGAAGCGCTGGGGTTCTTTTGTCCAGCATTTGCAGATGTATTCGTAGGGGGTGAGTCCCTTGAGGGTCTTAAGTCGCTTGGCGAAGTTGTAAGCCGCCACGAAGTTGGCGAGGTGCTCGCGCAGTTGATCGTGAGTTTCGTAGTAGAAGCGCTTGACCGTTGCTTCCTTGAGCGTCCGGTTCATGCGTTCGACCTGGCCGTTGGTCCATGGGTGCTTCGGCTTGGTTGTCCGGTGATCGATGTCGTTCCTGGCGCAGGCGTATTCGAAGGCGTGCGCCCAGAAGCGTTCGCCATTGGCCATGGCTTCTTTGATCAGCGGGACCGCTGATCCGCCGCCGCCCGGCGTGGTGAACTGAATGCCATTGTCGGTCAATACGGTGTGGATCTTGTAAGGGACGGCTTCGATCAGCCGGAGCAGGAAGTCGCGCGATGTCGCGGTTTTGCAGTTCTCGTGCAGCTCGACGAAGGCGAACTTGCTGGTCCGGTCGATCGCCACGAACATGTAGAGCTTGCCCTGCTCGGTGCGAACTTCGGCCATGTCGATGTGGAAGTATCCAATGGGATATGAGCTGAACTTGCCTCGCTTGGGCTTATCCCCCTCGACCTCTGGCAAGCGCGAGATGTCGTGGCGTTGCAGGCAGCGGTGTAGCGATGATCTGGTCAGATGCGGAATGCTGGCCTGCAAGGCATAAAGGCAATCATCCAGCGGCAGCAGCGTGTGCTTGCGGAAGGCGACGATGATCGCTTCCTCCGCGATGCTCAGCACTGTCGAATGGGCATCCTTGGGGCCGGGCCGCACATCGGTTGTGCCGCTCCGGCTCCGCCACTTGGCAACCGTCTTGGGGTTGATCCCATGACGCTTGGCCAGCGTCCTCAGGCTCTCTTGACTATTTTGTATTGCTCGACGGATTGCCGCTGTCGTGCTGGCGCTCCCGTGTAGAACTTGGCCCATAGTGCATCCTTCCATTCCTGCATGGATAATGCACCATCAAACTCCGGGACCAAACATCTAACGCCCCGCTTTCGGCCAATGAGATTGCGGCAAGGATCGCACAACAGCGCGGTGAGGCCGATTGCGCGCGTATCCGCAAGACCGTCTACAAGGCGCTCGATCAGCGCCGGTTGCGCGGGCAGGCCACGTCATCGCGAGGGGAGCGCGGGCTTCTTGTGTGGGCATTGGCGCGGTAGGGTCGCAAAACGACTCGGTGGCAGCCATGAACGTCACGGAACAAAATATCCTAATTCTGTCCGGACGGCTCCGCGCATTGGAGCATTTGGTCGCCGTTTTGCTGATCGACCATGCCCTTAAGAGTGCTGATCCGGTTGCCGTGATTGATGCTGCCAGAAGGGACTCATCGCTCACTTATCAGATGCAGCGCCGTCCCGTCGATGAAGTGACTGATCTTGAAGCTGGCTCGATGGGTGACGCTTTGAGCGAGATTTTCGATCTTGTGCGCGCTGAATTGATCCAACTAAAGGGTGGGGCCTGATTCCCCCATCGTGCAGAAAAAATATTCCGGGAACGTCAGGTTTTGGCTTCATCTTGGCTGCCTTGGCCTCGGCTTCCCTTCGCTGCCGATGCCATTTAACGAGCGCGGGGTTTGCGCTACCCGGTGCGATGATGCTGCCCTTTGTGCCAAGGATTTCCTCAGCTGACACTTTCTCAACGGGCATGGGATGTCCCTTCCTGTCCAATTAAGCGGCGCGCTGCCAATAACCCTTCCATTGGCAACTCTGGCGCGAAGCCATGGCAGCACTAGCCACCATCGCCGCCTGATCGCCATTAGGCACCCGGCGGTTGTCTTCGCGCCATGAAGCTTCGCGAGCATAGGCGTTAAGATACGGCCCGGCAATGTGATGATGTGTGCCGACTTCCATGCGGCGCAGACGGGAGAAGAAGCTTTCGGCCTGATTGGTGCAAACGCCTTCGTCCATGAACGCAACCGAGTGATTGACCCGGTAGGTATCCCAACCGGCGTGGAGGGCATCCCAGCCGCTGCCTTCGTCTGCATAGATTGTCGCCAGAGTGCCGACATGATCGCGGACGTAGGGAACGGCATCACCCTCATTGGCGACGATGAACGGGAGCGATTTGCCGCCCCGCTCGCGCATGATGACAACGCATTCGCGCTTGCCAGAAGTGTTCGCTTTGAGGCGGCGATCCTTGCGATCTTCCTTCCGGTTTTCCGGCTTCACATAGCCGCCGAAATAGCCGCCGTCGATTTCCACAATGCCGTTCAACTGGCGTCCGGCTTGCTCGACCGCCATGGCCTCGCGAAGCTTCTGGCACAGCACATAGGCGGTCTTGTATTGGCAATCGAGATCGCGGCTGATTTGCAGTGCAGAGACACCCTTCGCGCCATTCACGAACAGCACGATTGCAGCCAGCAAATCGGTAAACGCTAGCTTGCGACCGGCAAAGATAGTGCCGCTAGTGACGCTGAACTGGTGCCCACAGGCCTTGCACTGAAACTTGCGGCGGCTTGGAATGTCATAGGCATCGCAGCAGCCGCAACGCGGGCACACGGCCTCGCCTTCGGTTTCCGGCCAGCGGAGCGAACGAAACAGCGCATAGGCCTTGGCCTCGCCCATGGTGTAAACCGAGCGAAGGCTGATCGAGCGAGCCTTGGAGGAAAGAAGGAAGTGCTGTGCCATATCATCGTATCCGGTGTTGATACATCGTATATGATGATTATACATCCCGTTGTCAATGGGATTTACATCTATTATGATGATATTCTAATCGAAGGAAGTGACATGGCGACAGACAGCGAATGGCAGGCCCGCGTAAAGGGTCTCTTGAAATCCGAGCTGAAACGAAAGAACGTCGGCTATCGCGAGCTGGCCGAACAACTCGCTGCAATAGGGGTGCATGACAGTGAGCGGAACATCGCCAACAAGATCAGCCGTGGAGGATTTACGGCTGTGTTTCTTGTCCAATGCCTAGAGGCTGTTGGAGCGTCCTCGCTGCGGTTGCAGGACTGATCCTATGCGGCCAAGCCCCACGCGCTCAGGGGGTTTCCAGCCCAACCCCAACCCCAAAAGAACAATCCAATGAGCGAGCAAGGGATGGCAGGGATCAGCCAGCGCCTATCAGGGTTGAAGTCGTCGAAAGCGCGGAAGCAACAATAGCCAACGAAGCCCGAGAAGCCAAAAGCGATCATCACGATGCCGAAGATTTGAAGGCCCAGATAAGGGCTGCTGATGCCGCCAAAGAACAGGTATCTCCGGCGTGGCTTGCCGCCATTTTGAGCGGCGTCGGCACCTTGCTCATTGTTTGGACCCTTTGTCTCACTCGCCAAGCCAACCGTATTTCGCAGGACACTGCCAAGCGGCAGCTGCGGGGCCTATCTGACGGTTTCGCCAATGGGCATCACTCAGCTTATTCAGAATGCCGATGCCAATGGCCAGGTTATTCTCCGCAACGTCGGCCACCTGCCCGCGCGGCAGGTTGTGCTTCACGTCAAAATGAAAATCGCTCCCAAGACTGAAACCGACTTCCCGGTTGGTGGCGACGAGGTGATTGAGCGGGCCGTTCAAGCCGGTGGCGAGTTTCGCCAAGGAAGCAAAGACTACATTGCAGCTCAGAAAATTGCGGCCTGTGGCGAGCATATTTTCGTTTGGGGTATCGCCTATTACTGCGATGGGTATGGGGAGCGCCGATCCACCCGCTTTTGCCATCGGTATGATTCTCGCCAGCCGCAATCGCGGTGTCGTCTGGACACGAAAGGTCAACAAGATCTCGGCTGATACTTGATCCCGACAAAGCCCGTTTCCACACCACAGGAAACGACGCCACTTAGAAGCACCATAGCCAAGCCCAGTGATATTACCGCCCGCCTCACAGGACTACACCTTGTGTTCGCACTTGCCCGCAAAAACGACTTGCCGTAGCGTTCGGGTGAACGAACCTAGATGTAGGGGTTAGACTATGGCGTCCAATTTCAAAGGCATCGGCTATCTGGCCGGAATTGGCATCTTTGCTCTGCTCGCCTTGCTGTCGAATGAGTTTAACAACCCGTCTAAGTCGTCGAAGCCACCGGAGATGCCGGAACCGCCCAGCGCAGCCGAACAGCAGAGGCTTTATGAATTGGGCATGGAGAGATCGGTCAAAAATATCCTGCGCGATCCCGACTCCGCAGTGTTTCGGCATGTCGCATTGCATTGCGGATACGTGAACGCCAAAAACGGGTTTGGCGGCTACACCGGATTCACCAGATTCTATAGGGAATCCCGATGCCGACGTGGGGCTTGAGACGGAAGATAACCACGACATCTTTGATAAGAAATGGCGCGAAAACTGTTGAACTAAGAAACTTCACTTCCGCTTCCCCTTTGAAGCGGCACTTCGGTAGCTTCTGCTTTTGCTACCTAATACCGCCCCTTGCGGGAGAGGATACGAAGGCTTGAGAGCGAAGCGAACTAGCCGCAGTTGGAGAGGAGGGCGATGTAGCGCTGCCCCCCCTCTCCAAGCTTCGCTAGCGGGCAAGCCCGCAAGCTTCGCTATCCTCTCCCGCAAGGGGAGAGGAGCGGTTGTTGCAGCGCTATCATCCCGCCGCCGCGAACTGCGCCAGTTCGCGCGCCGTATCCCGGCTGATCTCGGGGCAGACGATCACCCCGATCTCGGTTGCATGGGTCGTGCCCATCAGCTCGCGGCAGCGGGCGCTCACTCCGGCGCGCAGCAGCAGGCGGTAGAACGCCACCCCGTCGTCGCGCAGGCAGTCGCATTCGTTGACGTTGATGATGGTCGGCGGAAAGCCTGCGACATCGGCCTCGCTGGCGAAGCCCGGCCAGGCCAGCGGGTTGCGCGACGTCAGTTCGTCGATGCCATAGGCCATGGCCATGTAGTTGCTCGGCCTGGTCATCATGATGCCGTCGTTGCGGTCCGCCGAGGTGCCCTCGCCGCCGGGCCACTCGCCGGCGATGCAGGGGCACATGACATAGATGCCCTGCAGCAGGCCGAGGTCGCCGTCGCGCTTCAGCTTAATCGCCGTGGCCAGCGAGAGATTGCCGCCGCCGCTCTCGCCCGCGACGATGATCCGCGCCGGGTCGATGCCCAGTTCCGCGCCGTGGCTGGCGACATAGCGCAGTCCCGAGACGCAGTCGTTGAGCCCGGCGGGGAAGGGGGCGACCTCGGGCACCGAGGAGGGATAGAGCGAATTGCGGAAGTCGACCTGCACCACCGCCACGCCCTGATGCGCAATCAGCCGGCCGAAAGCGGTCATGTATGGCTCGTAGCAGCTCGACATCATCATGCCGCCGCCGTGGATGTAATAGACGCAGGGGTAGGGGCCGGGACCCTCGGGCTTGATGATCTGCAGGTTGATGCTGTTGCCGTCGGGCTGCGAGGGGATCGTCAGCGTGCGGATGTCGAGACCCTTGCTTGGGGCGGCGGCCTCATAGGGCGCGAGGTCGGGCCTTGGCGCCTCGGCCATCGCCTTGATCGTTTCCGCCGCGATGGCGAGCAGCGTCTCGCGGTCGGGAACTTCGGGCAGCGCGGTGGCGGGCATGGCTTTGAGCATCGCCTTCAGCCGGGGGTCGATGCGGGGGTCGTCCTGGACGAGCTGGTTCATGGTTCTCTCCGTTTTGCCGCCGCAGGCTAGCGCCTGCGGCGGCAATGACAATCCGTAACGGTTTTTCGTGGCGGGGAGGGCGGGCTCTGGTCTAACCCGGCTGGCGAATCAGCAAACAAATGGAGAGAGATCATGGCCCTGCTTCCCCGCCGCAAAGTCCTTGTCACCGGCGCTGCGGGCGGCATGGGCCGCGCCTGCGCGCGGCTGATGGGCGCGGCGGACGATCTGGTGCTGACCGACGTCTCCGTCGCCGCGCTCGACGCATTCGCGGGCGAGCTGCGCACCGATGGCTACAATGTCTTCGCCCAGGCCGGCGACATGTCGGACGACGCGCTGATCGCCGCGCTGGTCAGGGAGGTATCCGCCGGGGGCAAGCCCTTCGCGGTTATCCACTCCGCCGGGCTGTCGCCGTCGCTGGCCGACTGGAAGGCGATCATGCAGGTCAATCTCGTCGCCACCGAAAAGCTGCTGCGCGCGCTGGAGCCGGAGCTGGTTCCGGGCAGCGTCGCGGTGCTGATCGCCTCCTCCGCCGGGCACATGTTCCCGCCGGTGCCCGAGGCCGAGGCGGTGCTGGCCGAACCGCTGGCGCCGGGCTTCATGGAGACGATCGAGGGCATCATCAACCACATGGGCGGGGCCAATTCGCCCGGCGGCATGGGCGGCATTTCCTATTCGCTGAGCAAGAAGGCGGTGCACAACATCTGCACCAGCCGGGGCCTGACCTGGGGTCCCAAGGGCGCGCGGATCGTCAGCATCTCGCCCGGCATGATCGCAACGCCGATGGGCAAGTCGGAGATCGCCAACACCACCGGCGCGCAGGCGCTGCTCGATGCGACGCCGGTGGGGCGGGCCGGCACGGCGATGGATATCGCGCTGGCCGCGCAGTTCCTGTGCAGCGACGCGGCGAGTTTTGTCACGGGCACGGACCTGCTGGTCGATGGCGGCGGGACGGCAGGGATCAAGGCGGCGATGGGGCGGTAAGAATTGTTTGAAGACCGCTCATCCCGAGGAGCGTGAAAGCCTTCGACAAGCTCAGTCCCTCCTCGCCGTGAGCGGATTTGTTGGTGCAATCACCCCGCGAACGGCGCATCCGCGATCCCGGCTACCCCGGGCCGCAGCGCATAAATCCCGCCATTGGGCATGGTCGGCGTCATGAAGGACTGCATTTCCAGCTGGGTCGAGGTGACATAGAGCGTGGCCAGATCCGGCCCGCCGAACACCGGCTTGGTCGGGTTGGAGAAGGGCAGCTCGACGATCCGCTCGAGCGTGCCATCGGGCCGATAGCGCCGCAAACGCCCGGCGCCGACGTTGGCCAGCCAATAGCCGCCCTCGGCATCGACCGTCGCGCCATCGACGAAGCCCTCGCCCTCGGCCAGCGCGAGGAAGGTGCGGCGGTTCGAGACATTGCCGGTAGCGGGATCGAGGTCCCAGGCCTCGACCGTGCGCTTGGGCGCGTCCGCCGCATAGAGCGTGCGCCCGTCGGGGCTGAAAGCGAGGCCGTTGGCGACGGCGAGGCCTTCGATGACCGGAGTGAGCGCGTTCCCGTCGTAGCGGAAATATTTTGCCCCGTCGGCCTGGCGGTTGGCGGGGAAATCGTAGTCGAAGGCGCCGATCCAGAAGCGGCCCTGGCGGTCGGTGGCGCTCTCGTGCAGCTTGATCTGCGGCGGCAGCGGCGAGGCGATGCGCAGGGTCAGCGCGCCGCTGGCGGGATCGAAGTCGTAAAGCCCGTCGGCCAGCGCGACCAGCAGTCCGCCGCCGGACTTGGGCGCGAAGCCGCCGATGCGCTGGGGCATCGGCCATGTCGCGTGCTCGCCGGAGCCTGGCGCCCAGCGGTGCAGTTCGGGCGGATGTTCGCAATTGACCCACCACAGCGCCTGCTCGTTCGCCGACCAGACCGGGGTTTCGCCGAGGTGGTTGCGGGCATCGAAGGCGAGGGTGACTTGGGTCATGATTCGATCCCGGACGTCTCGAGCAAATTGCCGATATAGTCCCCCGCGCGCCGCAGCCCGGCTTCCTGCCCCTCGGCTTGCAACCTAGGGCCGATGATTTCGAGGTCGTACCAGCCGGCAAAGCCGCCGCGGACCAATCCGGCGATGATCCGGGCCAGGGGTATCGCCCCGTCGCCCGGCACCGCGCGGCAGGGCAAGCCGCGATCGCCGTAAACATAGTCGCTGATCTGCGCGACGCCGGCGATCGGCGCGGCTGCGGCGAGGGCCTTATCGAGGTCGGAGTCGACCCAGCAGGCAAAGACATCGACCATGGCCGCGATCCCGGCCCTGCGGGCGATGGCGACGGTGTCGGACAGGCGGTGGGCGATGGAGACGTCGGCGTAGAGGTGCGAGGTGGGCTCGATGCCGATCGGGATGCCTGCCTGGCCGGCGGCTTCGGCGCAGGGCGCGATGGCTTCGGCGAAGGCATCGGCGGCCTCGTTCCAACCTAGCGCGCCGCGCCCGCCGGTGGTCATGATGATCGACTGTGCGCCGATTTCGGCAGCGACGGCGATTGTGCGGTGCAGCCGCTCGCGCGCCGCCCTCGCTTCCTCCGGTGTGGCGAAGGCGAAGGCGCGGTGGGTGAGGGTGGCGACGGCGAGGCCGGCATCGCGGATCGCCCGCGCGGATTCGCCCACGCCGAAGTCCAGCACCTGTTCGAGTTCCGGGCCGATACCCCGCGCGCCGAGCCTTGCGGTGGTCTCTGCCAATGCCCCCAGCGGGGCCGGGGCGTAGCATAGCGTATTGATCGAGATGCTGCGGTGCATCGCGCTATCCCGCCATCGGCGTCGATTGGAAAGCCACCATCCGCCACGCCCCGTCGCCAAATCGCCAGACGGCGATCACCCGGTTGTTCAGCACCTTGTCCACCCCTTCCACCCGCACGCCGGTGGTCATCCGTCCGGTCAGCATCGCCGCATCGGGACCGAGCGGCGTGACCAGTCCTTCCGGCCAGTCGATACCGGTGTAGACGATCCTCCCCGCCGCCATCTTGGCGAGATAGGCCGGCTTGTCGTCGACCGCGCCGGTGGCGTGATGGAATCGCAGCTGCGGATCGAGCACGGCATCGAGCGCGGCGTTGTCGCCCGCCAGCATTGCCGCGCAGCGCGCCTGTTCGGCGGCGCGGATCGCGGTTTCTAGAGTGTCGGTCATGATTCCCCGCTTATGAACAGGCAATGGAGCATTGACGAAACCGGACGATTTGCCAAGCCATTGCATAGTTGCCGGTTGCGCGGCGAATTGGAGAGACAGGATATGGGCAGGTTCGAGGGAAAAGTCGCGATAGTCACCGGCGGTTCGAGCGGCATTGGCGCTGCGACCTCCGCGCGGTTGGCCAGCGAGGGCGCAAAAGTGATGATCGCCGATCTGGGCGAACCGGACGAGACCGGCGATTCGGTGCGCTTCATCCGCACCGATGTGGCGTCCGCCGCAGATATCGCCGCCGCCCTGGCAGCCACACTCGGCGCCTGGGGCAAGCTCGACATTCTGGTCAACAATGCCGGCGTTGGTTTCCTCGCCAACACCGTCGATACCGCAGAAGAAGATTGGGACCGGGTCTTCGCCGTCAACAGCCGCGCGATCTATCTTGCCTGCAAGGCGGCTGTTCCGGAACTGCGCAAGACCGGCGGGGCGATCGTCAATGTCGCCTCGATATCGGGGCTGGGCGGCGATTACGGCATGGCGGCCTACAATGCCTCCAAGGGGGCGGTGGTGAACTACACCCGCAGCCTCGCGATGGATTGCGCGGCGGATGGGATCAGGGTCAATGCCCTGTGCCCGGGGCTGGTGGCGACGCCGATGGCCACGCCGGCCCTGGCCGATCCCGGGGACCGCGACTTCTGGCTGGAACGGATCCCGCTCGGCCGCCCGGCGGAGCCCCGCGAGATGGCCGCCGTCATCGCCTTCCTCGCCTCGGACGATGCCTCCTACATGACCGGCGCGATCGTCGCTGCCGATGGCGGCGCGACGGCGCACACCGGCCAGCCCAATTTTCCCAGGCGCATCGCCGCGCGGCTGGCGCGGGCGGGGTCTTGAAGGATAAGGAACAAATCATGGCTGGCGCAGCCACAAGCCTCAATATTGCTCCGCTGGCCCCAGGCTTGCAGTTCGGTGCGACCGTGACGGGCCTGAGACGGGAGCAGCTGGACGACGAAGCGGTGCGCGAGGCGCTCCACGATTTGTGGATCGACAAGGGTGTGATCCTGTTTCGCGGCGGCGATGTCAGCCCCGAAATGCATGTCGAGCTCAGCCGCTGTTTCGGTGAGCTGGAGCCGCATTTCTTCCCGGAGTCGACCGAAGCAGACAATCCCGAGCTGGTGAAGATCAAATATTATCCGGACGACGGCACGTGCTACGATATCGGCGGGGGTGAGCTGCGCGGCGGCTGGCTGCCATGGCATTCGGATCTGATCTACACCGACCGGATCAATCGCGGCGGCATCCTGCACCCGGTGCAATTGCCCAAGAGGCTCGGCACCACCGGCTTCACGGACCAGATCGCGGCTTATGAACGGCTGCCGCAGGGCCTGAAAGACAGGATCGAGTGCTTCCATGTGGTCTATGTCGTCGATATGGACTTTTCCCGGCAGGGTTTCGCCCATGACGGCAATGTCCGCTGCCTGCGCATGGCGAAATCGGGCGCGGCGATCGCCCGGCGGATGTGGACCTATCCGCGCGTGCTGCATCCGATGGTGTTCACGCAAGCTGAGACCGGGCGCAAGGTGCTCAACGTCTCGCCGGGTTTTGCCGAGGGCATCTACGAGATGGGCGGCCCGGACGGCGATGCCCTGCTGCGCGAAGTGCTGGCCTATTGCACCGACGAAGCCGGGGCTTATGTCCACCACTGGCGCGAAGGGGATATGGTGCTGTGGGACAATTGGCGGGTGCTGCATTGCGCCAGCGGGGTTCCGCCGGATGAGACCAGAGTCATGCAGCGCACCACGATCAAGGGCGATTATGCGCTGGGCCGCAAGCTGAGCAGCGATGCCGGGGCGGATTTCGATGTGTGAACGCGCAATCGGGGCGGCTGGCAGCGACCGGCACACCGGATTTTGACGAAGAGGAACAGGAATGCCAGGCAAAGTCATCGTCATCACCGGCGCCAACGGCGGGCTCGGCCGCGCCCTCGCCAAGCGCTTCGCCACGGATGGCGAAAGGGTCGTGCTGCTCGCCCGCAAGCTCGACAGACTGCGGGAAGTCGCCGCCGAAATCGGCGAAAATGCGCTGGCGGTGGCATGCGAGCTGACTTCGCCGGACTCGGTCAAGGCCGCCTTCGCCGAGATCGCCAAGGTTCACGCCAAAATCGACGTGCTGATCAACAGCGCCGCGATCTTCCAGCCTTTCCTGATCGAGGAAGCGAGCGACGATCAGATCATGCAGGGCATCCTGACCAATCTGGCGGGCCCGATCCTGACCTCGCGCTCGGCGATTCCGATGATGGCGGCGGGCGGGCATATCCTGAATGTCAGTTCGGAATCGGTGGCGTTGCCATTCCCGCACCTGCTGATCTACCGCGCCACGAAAGCCGGCCTCGAGAATTTCTCGCTGGGGCTCAACGACGAGCTGAAGGACAAGGGCATCCGCGTCACCGTGGTGCGCGCCGGGCAGATGTTCGGGCCGGGCTCATCGGCGGAGATGGAGCCGGTCGCCACCATGCGTTTCATGGAGGCGGCGGCAAAGAACGGGCTGCGGCTGATGGAGCGCGGCATAACCGCCTATGATTCGACCACCGGCCTGTTCCGCCATCTGATCGACCTGCCGCCCGACATGCATGTCGATCTGGTGACTTTCCAGGGGCGCAGGCAGGACTGACCGGCGGCGGAACAAACGGGGCGGCGGCTAACCCGCTGCCTGCAGCCGCGCCGCCTTGGTCCGCGCCACTTTCGCCGCGCCCGGTCCGAACCGCCCGAGGATGAACAGTTCCACGCGGTCTTCCAGGTCGGCATCGCTCGGCATCGCAGCGTCCCAATTGGTATAAGTCATGATCGGGTGGCTGCCCAGCATCAGGTCGGAGAACAGCTCGGCCGAGCGGGCATGATCGCCCGGGGGGACCAGCCCCGCCGCCTCCAGCCGCTCGAACACTTTCTCGATATTGCGGCGGAAGCGGGCGAAGATCGAGATCGCGACGCTTTGCATGAATTCGGGGAAACGGTTGCTCTCGGCGATCATCAGCCGCATCAGCCCGATCGACTTTTCCCGGTAGGTCACCTGATAGGTATAACGCCCGGCCCGTTCCAGCGCCGTGAACAAGGTGTCGCCGGGCACCACCGAAGGCCTTTCCAGCGCCGCGCCCTCGTCGCGGGCGAAGATCACCTCGCGGAAGATCGCCTCCTTGTCGCCGAAATGCTGGTAAAGCGTGCGGGTGGCGACGCCGGCGCTGCGGGCGATATCGACCAGCGAGGTGGCGGCGAAGCCGCGCTCGACGAACAGTCCGGTCGCGACGTCCATAACCAGCGCCTTGCGGCGATCGAGTTCCGTGGCGGTCGGGCGCCCGGCGAGGTTCTTGCGCTTGCGTCTGGGTTTGGCTTTCGCGGCGGGTTTGCGGCCGGAGAGTTGGGAGCTGTCTGTCCACATCCTGGTCATTCTTGATGCCCTCATGAATATGCAATGCTGCTAGGACATTTGCGCCCGGGCCGGAAGCGTTATTCGGATCTGGCCGCAGCGGCGGAGCATTCTCGACCAGCCGAAGGGCCGCGCGGACGCCGGGATGTTTTGCCGGAAGCGTTTCGATGCCCGATTGCGGCAAGCGACGCCGTGCCCGGGAAGGCGCGGCACTTCGCCGCAGAGCGAAAAGGGAGAGCACCCGTGACCTTCATCTTCAGCGCCGACGGCCATATCGTCGAGCCCGACGATCTGCTCACCCGCATCCGCGCCTTTTCCGCCGGGCTCGCCGGCATTGGCAGCTGCGGGTGGCTAATTAGGTTAGGGTCTCTGAATTAGCCCGAATTAGCCGCCGGATCATGCGCAAACGGCAGGCCCTTCAGCCCCCATACCCCGAAGAACGGCCGCCAGGCCGAAGGCCCGGTGCGCCTCGGATTGTGCAGCCGCCGGGCGATCTGGTGGAGGCCCTCCTCGATCTGCGCGCGGGCGATGAACTGGCCGAGGCAGATGTGCACGCCCTGGCCGAAAGCGATGTGCTTCTTGCCGGTGGAATCGCGCTCGGGATCGAAGGTTTCGGGATCGGGAATCGCGGTGGGATCGCGGCCCGAGACGCTCACCGGGAAGAACAGCAGTGTGCCTTCCGGGATTTCCACGTCGCGGTATTCGAACGCCTGGGTCACCAGCCGGGGAATGGTCGAGGTGGTCAGGTGGCGGAAGCTTTCCTCCATCACCTTGCGCGCAAAGCCCAAGTCCTCGCCGCAGCGACGGTAGAGATCGGGTTTTTCTATCAGGAAGTTCATCAGCAAAGTTAAGGCATTTTTGGAAGTGTCGTAGCCGGCGACGAACAGGAAGATCAGCAGGTCGTAGAGTTCGCGGTCGGACAGGCCGCCTTCGTCCTGGGTCCTGATCAATATATCGAGCAAGTCCTGCTCATCCGGACCGTGCGGGGCCTTGCGGCGCTGTTCGGTCAGCTCCTGGACGAAGGCGTCGAGCGTTTCGGTCGCTGCGACCAGCCGGGGCAGCAGCGCCTTGTCCATGCTCATCGACAGGCCGAAGGCTTCGAGCGAGGCGCGCAGACCGGGGATCACGCTGGCCGGCGCGCCGACCAGGCCGCAAAACACGGTGATCGGGAACATCGCGGCGAAGTCCTCGAAATCGAATTCGGGCCTGGGCGCCCATTCGTCGAGCAGCTCGGCGATCACCTTCGCCATCAGCGCGCGGTGGCGGTTGGCTTGCTGCGGGGTGAAGGCGGGGGCGAGCACGCGGCGGATGCGCTGGTGGGCGTCGCCGGTCTGGGCGAGCAGGCTTTCGAGCTGGAAGCGGCCCCAGGGGGTGCCGCGCGCCGCCATGATATCGACCACGCTCTCGTAAGCGCCGCGCAGGTTGCGGTCCATGCCGAGCAGGTCGCGCATCGCGCCATATTGGTGGACGACGAAGCCGAACGGGCAGGTGGCGAGCCAGGGATGCCCCTCGCGCGCCTCGGCGAGATGCGGCCAGGGGTTCTCCGCAAAGCTGGCCTCGTCCATCGGCAGATAGGGCAGGGTGAGTTCGGTTATCGCTGGCATCGGCAGGTTCCCTCTCAGGCAGGCGAGAATGCGCTATCCGTAGCGGCTCTGCAACATCCGCCAGCTGGCCCGCAGGCCCAGCGCATCGCCGCCCTTGGGCCGCCCTGGTTTCGCCGCCGGACGCCAGGCGAAAGTGTCGAAATGCGCCCAGTCCGCGCCCTCGGTAACGAATTTGTCGAGGAACAGCGCGGCGACCGAAGCCCCGGCGAAGCCGTTGCTATGCGAGTTGTTGATATCGGCGATGTCGGACTTCAAATATTCGCGGTAGCCGTCCCACAGCGGCAGCCGCCAGCAGGGGTCGTCGGCCTCGGTTCCCGGCCTTGAGCAGCGCCTCGGCGGTCTCGTCGCGGCGGGCGAAGAGCGCGGGCAGGTCCGGCCCGAGCGCGGAACGCGCCGCGCCGGTGAGCGTGGCGAAATCGAGGATCAGGTCCGGCTTGTCCTCCCCGGCGCGGGTCAGGGCATCGCCCGAGCATCAGTCGCCCCTCGGCGTCGGTATTGCCGATCTCGACGCTGACCCCGGCGCGCGACTTCAGCACGTCGCCGGGGCGGAAGGCATTGCCGGAAACGGAATTTTCCACTGCCGGGACAAGCAGATGCAGCCGAACCTTGAGGCCGCTTGCCATGATCAGCCCGGCCAAAGCCAGGGCATGCGCCGCGCCGCCCATGTCCTTCTTCATCAGCAGCATGCCCGCGCTGGGCTTGATATCGAGCCCGCCCGAATCGAAGCACACCCCCTTGCCGATCACCGCGACGCGCGGGTGCTTGGGATCGCCCCATTCCAGCTCGATCATCCGCGGCGCGTGGCTGCGCGCGGCGGCGCGGCCGACCATGTGGACCATCGGGAATTCGCGCTCCAGCGCATCGCCCTGGGTCACCCGGATGTCGGCCTTGTGCGCCTTGGCGAGCGCCTCGGCCTGTTCCTCCAGCTGGGCGGGGCCCATGTCCTCGGCCGGGGTGTTGACCAGATCGCGCACCAGCGCGGTGGCGGCGGCTTCGGCGAGCGCGGGATCGATCGCCTTGACCTCGCCGGTCAGCAGAATGCGCGCGCCTTCGGGTTTGGCGTCGCTGCGATAGCGGTCGAAGCGGTATTGCCCGGTCGCCCAGCCCAGCAGCGCCGCGCCCGGTTCGCCGCCGGCGCGGCGATAGGTCCCGGCGGGCAGCGCTTCGGCGAGCTTGGCCATGCACCAGCTGGAGAGGCTGTCCGGATTGGCCGACGCCGCTGACCACGAACCAGCCGTCTCCATCCGGCACGATGGCATATTCGTAGCCGCCGCCTTCGAACTTCTGCGCGGCCAGCGCGGCGCGCTGCGGGGCGCTCAGCGTCTTGAGCAGGCCGGGCAGGCTGTCCTTGCTGACAAGGTGGATCGGGATGGCGTCCTGGCCCTTGTCGGGCTGGATCAAGGCGTTCTTGCTGGTCATAGGCATGCGACCCTAGCCGCCGCGCGCTTCCTCGCAAGGGGGAAAGCGGCACTCGCAATTCGCCGCGCGCTTCGCTACATGGGCGCGCATGACCAATTACCAGACAGTCGCCGAACACGACACCCTGCTGCGCGACGGCACGATCAAGCTGCATGGGCCGGAAGCCTTCGCGGCCATGCGCCGCGCCGGGCGGCTGGCGGCGGAGAACCTCGACGCGCTGGCGCCGCTGGTGAAGCCCGGGGTGACCACCCAGGCGCTCGACGATTTCGTCCGCGAGTTCACGCTCGATCACGGCGCGACCCCGGCGACGCTGGGCTATCGCGGCTATGCGCATAGCTGCTGCATCTCGATCAACCACGTCGTCTGCCACGGCATTCCCTCGGACAAGGCGCTGAAGGACGGCGACATCGTCAATATCGACGTGACCCCGCTGCTCGATGGCTGGCACGGCGATTCGAGCCGGATGTTCCTGGTCGGCGATGTGCCGCTGAAGGCGCGGCGGCTGGTCGATGTGACGCACGAATGCCTGATGCTGGGGATCGCCCAGGCGAAGCCCGGCGCGCGGCTCGGCGATATCGGCGCGGCGATCCAGCGCCATGCCGAAGCCAACCGCTACGGTGTGGTCCGCGAATTCTGCGGGCATGGGCTGGGGCGGCTGTTCCACGACGCGCCCGAAGTGGTCCACGCCGCGCGGGCGGGCACCGGGCCGGAGCTGGTGCCGGGCATGTTCTTCACCATCGAGCCGATGATCAACCTCGGCAAGGCGGCGGTGAAGCTGCTCGACGACGGCTGGACGGCGGTGACCCGCGACCGCTCGCTGTCGGCGCAGTTCGAGCATTCGATCGGAATCACCGAGGATGGGCTGCGAGATTTTCACGCTGAGCCCGCTGGGGCTGGACAAGCCGCCTTACTAAATCCTCCCCGAGCTTGCTCGGGGAGGTGGCAGCCGCGCCAGCGGCTGACGGAGGGGGGATGGTGGATTCCCCTCCACCATTCGCTTCGCTCATGGTCCCCCTCCCCGAGACAAGCTCGGGGAGGAACTGGTTACCCCCGCGCCGCCCGCACCGCCGCCCCGGCCGCGAAGGGTGCGATCGCCAGCAGCACCAGGCTGACCGCCGCCGTCAGCGCAATCCCGCTGCTGCCCCCGGTCGACAGGCTGCCCGCGCCGAAGATCAGCAGCGGCACCGCCAGCGGGATGACCAGCAATCCGGCCAGCGCCGCGCCGCCGCGCAGGCCGGCGGTGACTGCCGCGACGATCACCCCCAATGCCGCCAGCCCCGGCGTCCCCGCCAGCAGGCCGAGCTCGACCAGGCGCAGGGTCTCGCCGCCAATCCCCAGCAAGGCCGAAGCCGGCACCGCCGCCAGCATCAGCGGCGGGCCGAAGCTCAGCCAGTGGGCGAGGATGCGCACCGCCGCGATCCATTCCTCGGCGATGCCGCGCAGCGCCCATTGGTCGAAGAAGCCGAGTTCGATGTCGGGCTCGATCAGCCGGTCGAAGCGGCAGGATCGCGGCGAGCAGCGCCGCCACCCAGATCACCCCGCCGCCGGTGCGCGCGAGCAGCTGCGGGTCCGGGCCGACCGCGAAGGGGAACAGCATGGCGACGGCGAGGAAGAACAGCAGCGGCAGCATGGTCCCGCCGCGCCTGCCGCCGAACAGCAGTTGCGACAGGTCGCGGCGCAGCAGGTGGAGGAGCTGGCGGGTCATGATCGCCCCTCCCGCTTTCAGGGAGGGGTTGGGGGTGGGGTCTGTCCGGCTGGCGCGGCGTCGTAGGAGAGACCCCACCCCGCTGCGACTAGGCCCAGCTGCGCCGGACCAAGACTCGCTGCCCCTCCCCTGAGCGCAGTCGAGCAAAGCTCAACGGGAGGGTAGAACTCGAGCCAGTTCGATCCGCCGCATGCCTTTCAGGCCGAACGGCTGGTGCGAGGCGATCACCGCCAGGCCGCCTGCCGCTAAATGATCAGCGGTCAGTTCCTCGACCAGCGCAATCGCGGCGCTGTCCAGCCCGTTGAGCGGCTCGTCTAGCAGCCACACCGGCGCCTGCTGGCCGATCAGCCGGGCGAGCGCGGCGCGCTTTTTCTGGCCGGTGGAGAGATAGCGCACCGGCACGTCGAGCAGGTTCGTCAGGCCGAGCCGGTCGGCGCCATTGTCCGCCGGTCCGTCGAGCCGCCGCCAGAACGCCAGCGCGCGGCCCAGCGGCAGCTGCGGATCGAGCGCGGGCCGCTCGTCGATCAGGCCGATCGCGCCGGTGGCCTCGACGCTGCCTGCAAACGGCGGCAACAGCCCGGCGAGAATGCGGATCAGGCTCGATTTGCCGATGCCGTTGGCCCCGGCGATATGCAGCGCCTCGCCGGGGATCAACTCAAGCGACAGTCCGGCGAACAGCACCCGGTCGCCCCGGCGGCAGGCGAGATCGGTCGCGGCGAGGCGGCACGCTTGCATGGGCTGGCGGGTTTCGGGGGAGGCGGTTTGGGTCACCCCGCCATCAGCCAGTTGCCCAACGCGGTATCGTAGTACTCGCGCATCAGGCAGATCTTGCCGCCGCTGAATTTCAGGCGCCAGCAATAGGCGTTGCGGTAGATCTTGCCGCCCGGCGACACCGCGTCCGAGGTCCCGAACAGCGCGACGTTGTCGCCGTCTGCCAAAGCAAGCTCGAAGGCGAGATTCATGCCGCTGCGGGTCATCTCCTTCACCGCGCCGAGGAAGCCGAGGTAGCTGGCGCGGTCGTAGCGGGTGCCTGCGGCGGAATAGTCGCCATCGGGCTGGCGGACCATCTGCTCGAGCACGAAATCGTCCGCGATCAGCGCAGCGACTTCGGCGATGTTGCCTTGCCCGGCGCCCGCCACCAGTTGCATCGCCAGGCGTTTCATCTCCTCGCCGCTCATCCGCGCGCGGCCCGCGCCAGGCCTTGCGCGCGCCTGCGCATGTAGCCCGGAGCCCATTTCGCCGCCAGCGCCAGCTTGCGCGCGGTGGGGCCGACCAGCGTGTGGATGCGGCTGCCATGCACCGCTTCCCACGCCGCCTCGGCGACCTTTTCTACGGGTGTGAATTCGAGCCCCGCCTTGACCACGATGTCGCGCTTGGGGCGATTGCTGCTGGCGTTGACCGGGCCGGCCAGCAGGGCGGTGTCGATGAAGCTGGGCATGATCGAGCACACCCTGATGCCGTCGCCCAGCCATTCGGTATCGAGCGCCTCGGTCAGGCCGCGCACTGCGAATTTGGTCGCCGAATAGAGCGCCAGCCCCGCCGTGCCATAGAGCGCCGAGGCGCTGGCGGTGTTGAGCAGGCAGCTGCCCGGCGCGCTCGCCTTGAGCCACGGATGCGCCGCCCGCGCGCCATTGACCACGCCGCGGAAGTTGATGTCGATCAGCTGGTCGGCCTCGGTCTGGTTGAGGTCGATCAGCGGCCCGCCATGGGCGATGCCGGCGTTGTTGACGACGACGTCGATCCGCCCGCCAGCGGCTGCGGCGAAGGCGGCAAGGGCCTCGCGCCAGCCTTCCGGGTCGCGGACATCGAGCTTGCCGGTGAAACTTTGCCGCTGAGGCAGCAGCGCGGCGGTTTCCGCCATGCCGGCCTCGCTGACGTCGCCGATGCCGATGAACCAGCCTTGCGCGGCGAAGTGGCGGGCGATCGCCCGCCCGATGCCCGAACCGCCGCCGGTGATGAAAATTGCCTTGGCTCGATCCATCGAATGCTTCCTCCCCCTACAACGCCGGATTGTTATAACAATGCCAGGTGAAAATCGCCGCCGCGCCGCGGTGCGGACGCCAGGCTTCCGCCAGCTCGCGCGTCGCCTTTTCGCTTGGCCGCTCCGCCAGCCCCAGCAGCTTCTGCAAGCCTGCTTGCACCGCCAGATCGCCGGCCGGCCAGATGTCGGGGCGGCCCTCGGCGAACAGCAGATAGATTTCCGCCGACCAGCGGCCGATGCCCTTGATCCGGGTGAGGGTGGCGATGGCTTCCTCGTCGTCGGCGGCCAGCGCATCGAAATCGAGCGCGCCGGTGACGACCAGTTCGCACAATGACCGCAGATAGCCTTGCTTCTGCCGCGAGAGGCCGCAGGCGCGCAGTTCGTCGAATTCGGACGCCAGCACCTTTTCCGGCGGCAGCTCGGGCCCGAGGAAGGCCTCGAACTTGTTCCACATCGAGGAGGCCGCCGCGACGCTGACCTGCTGGCCGACAATGGTGCGCATCAGCGTGGCGTAGCCGGTTTCGCGGATGCGCGGCTCGGGATAGCCGGCCAGCGCCAGCGCACGGGCGATGGCCGGTTCGCGCGCGGCAACCGCATCGAGTCCGCCGCGAAGGGCCTCCGCATTCAATCCCATCCAACCTTCGCCTTGCAAATGATCCGCCTAGCCATTAGCAGCCCGGCCAAAGCGCCCGCAAGGCGCATTGCCAGAGGACCAGCAACTCATGCCGAATATCACTGTGGTCAACCAATCCGGGGAAGAATCGAGCGTCGCGGCAACCACGGGCCGCACGCTGATGGAAACCATTCGCGACAATGGCTTCGACGAGCTGCTGGCGCTGTGCGGCGGCTGCTGCAGCTGCGCCACCTGCCACGTCCACATCGATCCGTCGTTCATGGACAAGCTGCCCAAGCTGAGCGAGGACGAGAACGACCTGCTCGACAGCAGCGACCACCGCAACGAATATTCGCGGCTCTCCTGCCAGATCCCGATCACCGACGCGCTTGAAGGCCTGAAGGTCACGATCGCGCAGGAGGATTGATCCCTGGCAGGTCGCGGCCTAGTCCTTAGTCCCATGACCGCGCCCGCCGCCCAGCGTTCCACGCTCGACCTGATCGGCAACACGCCGCTCGTCTACCTCAAGGGGCCGAGCGGGGCGGCGGGCTGCGAGATCTGGGGCAAGTGCGAATTCGCCAACCCGGGCGCATCGGTCAAGGACCGCGCGGCGCTGTGGATCGTGCGCGACGCCGAGGCGCGGGGCACGCTGAAGCCCGGCGGTACGATTGTCGAGGGCACTGCCGGCAATACCGGCATCGGCCTGGCGCTGGTCGCCAATGCGCTGGGCTACAAGACGATCATCGTCATGCCCGAGACCCAGAGCCGCGAGAAGATGGACACCTTGCGCGCCCTGCGGGCGGAACTGGTGCTGGTGCCGGCCGCACCCTTCTCCAACCCCGGCCATTTCGTCCACACTTCGCGGCGGCTGGCGGAGGAGACCGAAGGCGCGATCTGGGCCAACCAGTTCGACAATATCGCCAACCGCAAGGCGCATATCGAATTGACCGCGAAGGAAATCTGGGAGCAGATGGACGGCCGCATCGACGGCTTCACCTGCGCGGCGGGGACCGGCGGCACGATCGCCGGGGTCGGCATGGGGCTGAAAGCCTTCGACGAGAAGGTGACGATCGCGCTGGCCGATCCGCACGGCGCGGCGCTGTATAATTATTACGCGCACGGCGAGCTCAAGGCCGAGGGCACGTCCTGGGCCGAAGGCATCGGTCAGGGCCGGATCACCGCCAATCTCGAAGGCGCGCCGATCGACACGCAGTTCCGCATTTCCGACGCCGAGGGGCTGGAGTGGGTCGAGCGGCTGCTGGCCGAAGAGGGGCTGTGCCTGGGGCTGTCTTCCGGCATCAATGTCGCGGGGGCGGTGGCGCTGGGCAGGCAACTCGGCAAGGGTTCGCGCGTGGCGACAATCCTGTGCGACACCGGCTTCCGCTACCTCTCGTCGCTCTACAATCCACAGTGGCTGCGCGAAAAGGGCCTTCCGGTCTTCCCCTGGCTCGCATGATCGGTTAAACCGTTCGTCGATGGCGCAGAACAATCGGCCACAATTGGTGCAGCAGGTCGCAGCACCCCAACACTACGTGCCCCCCACCCCCCGGGAGATGCGCGCCCAAGCTGTGCATCGTCTGCAGATCGGGTTGCTGGGTCTGGCGGCGATGCTGCTGCTGGTCGGCCTTGCCAACATCGTCATGAACCGGGTGCGGCTGAGCGATGCGGTGTCCGGGGCTGCCGGGGCTTCCGGGGCTGCAGCAGCCGGGCAGGGCAGCGGCGAAAGCGATCCGCTCGCCGATATCGGCGTCGCCCCTTCGACCGGGCCGACCGAAGCCGCCAAGAGTGCAGCGACGGCGAACTAACCGCATGGTCAGGCCGGGTCTGGCGCTGCTGCTGGCCTGCGGCATCGCGGCGGCGGGCTGCGCGCAGGGACGTTCCGGGGCCGCCGGCCCGCTGGCGTTGTTCACCAGCTTGCCGATCCTGTGGCACGAGAGCGAGGACATTCGCGGGTTGCTGCGCAGCGACGCGCCGCCGCACTGGGCGCTGGCGGTGCTGCGGCAACGCGGCACGCTGCACCCGCTCGACAGCCTGGCCTTGCCCGGCGGCAAGCCGGCCATGGCCAGCTCTGGGACAGGCGCGGGCCTGCTCGTCATGGCGCAGCCGCGCCCGCTCTCGCCGCAGGAGAATGTCGCACTCGACAATTGGGTGCGCGGCGGGGGCCGGGTGCTGCTGTTCGCCGACCCGATGCTGACCGCCGATTCGGCCTTTGCCCTGGGCGACAAGCGGCGGCCGCAGGATATCGTGCTGCTCTCGCCGATCCTGACGCGCTGGGGGCTGGAACTGACCTTCGACGAGGAGCAGCCGGAAGGGGAAGTGGCGGTCGATTGGCATGGCGCGAGGCTGCCGGTCAATCTGCCCGGGCGGTTCGTGGCCACCGGCAAGGGCTGCCGGCTGCTGGCCGGGGGGATCGGCGCGCGCTGCAAGATCGGCAAGGGCAGCGTGCTGGCGATCGCCGATGCCGCTCTTTTCGAGGAGCGGGCTGACGATGAGGCTGGCGGCCATGCGGCGCTGCTGGAGCAATTGCTCAGCGAGGCTGCCGGGGGCGGGTGAAATCGAATCACCCTGTCTCCCCCTCCCCGGCGGGGAGGGGCCATTTCTGGAGTTCCACCCGACTCGGGGAATCATGCGGGAAATCGCGGGCGGGACGTCTCCAGCGCCCAAATGTTGAGATTTTCCAACCAACCCAATAAGAACATACCAAAAACAAAGCGCCGAAGCGGGCTATTTTCACGCAAAAATCCACAGTCTAAACGCAAAATCCCGTATTTTCCCCTTTCATCCCCGGCAATCCCGGGATAGTAAAATGGCCAATCGAATGGATCGATCGTGCCGCGTCCCGCTTCCGGGGCGAGCCAGCCTGCGCATGCGGGGCTGGGCGCGGCGGGGTTTTGTCTGGGAGCCAGGGGGGCTCCGTGAGGGTAGGCGGGACGAGGTGGAGCCGATCAGGCCAGTCATCTACAGCGGGCAGGGCTTTTCGCTTCGGGGCGAAAAGGGCCGCTTCGTGCTGCCGCCGCAGTTCCGCAAGTCGGTCCGGCAATCCAGCGGCGAACGCAATCTCCTGTTCCTCGGCAAGCACGAACGCTGGGATTGCCTGGTCGGCTTCGGCGATTCGCGCCGCTTCGAAATCCTCGAGGACCTCGACGTGCAGCAGAAGGTCGCCCGCGACCGCGGCGAGGATTTCGATTACGACACCAGATCGTCGATGGTGTTCGGCTGCCTCGAAGTGCCGTTCGACGACAGCGGCCGCTTCGTCATCCCCGCCGGGCTGATCGGCCCGGGCTGCGTCGGCGAGGAACTGTTCTTCCAGGGCGGCGGCAAGTTCTTCTCGCTGTGGAACCCGGCCCAGCTGGAAAAGATGGGCCAGGACT
Source organism: uncultured Alphaproteobacteria bacterium (assembly GCA_963779195.1). Classification (GTDB taxonomy): domain Bacteria; phylum Pseudomonadota; class Alphaproteobacteria; order Sphingomonadales; family Sphingomonadaceae; genus Novosphingobium. The sequence goes on along the minus strand of CAVZWZ010000002.1, from coordinate 300,241 downwards.
GGACCACCGCGAAATCGATGTGCGCCAGCCTCGCCGAAGAGGGCCGCAAGGGCAAGGGGGCGCGCAAATCGTGACCCTTCCCGCAAGCTTCCCTCCCGCATATCCCCGTCCTGCTCGACGAAGTGATCGCCGCGCTGGCCCCGGCGCCCGGCTCGCTGATCGTCGATGCGACCTTCGGCGCGGGCGGCTATACCCGCCGTCTGCTCGATCACGGCGCGACAGTCCACGCCTTCGACCGCGATCCCGACGCCATCGCCGCCGGGCAGCGCTGGCCCGAAACGGCGGAGATCCCGCCGCGCTTGGTCCTGCACCCCCGGCGCTTTTCCGAAATGGTCGCCGGGATGGCCGAGGCCGGGATTGCCCGGGTCGATGGCGTGGTCATGGATATCGGGGTTTCCTCGATGCAGCTCGACCAGGCCGAGCGCGGCTTTGCATTCGCCAGCGACGGTCCGCTCGACATGCGGATGAGCCGCGAGGGGCCGAGCGCCGCCGATTTCGTCAATACGGCGGCGGAAGGCGATATCGCCGATGTGCTGTTCCGCTATGGCGAGGAGCGCCAGTCGCGCCGCGTCGCCCGCGCCATTGTCGCGGCCCGCCCGCTCGGCACCACCGGCGAGCTGGCGAGGGCGGTGCGCAAGGCGCTGGGCTATCGTCCCGGTGCGCCCAAGGATCCCGCGACGCGCAGCTTCCAGGCGATCCGCATCCATGTGAATGCCGAGCTGGACGAGCTCGAAACCGGCCTGCATGCCGCCGAGCAGCTGCTGGGCGAGGGCGGACGGCTGGCGGTGGTCAGCTTCCACAGCCTGGAAGACCGCATCGTCAAGCAGTTCCTGCGCGAGGCGAGCGGCGCGCTCGCCGCGACCTCGCGGCATCTGCCGCAGACCGCGCCGCGCCACGCTCCGGTCTTTGCGGCGCTGAGCAAGCCGATCCGCGCCGGCGAGGCCGAGGTTGCCCGCAACCCGCGCGCGCGCTCGGCGACGCTGCGCGCCGCGACCCGCACTGCCGCCCCGCCGCGCGGCCGTCCGGCCGGTGAAAGGAGGGCTGCCTAGCATGAACCTCACGCGAAACCGGGCCCGCTCGATCGGCTGGGCTTTTGTCCTGACCGTCTGCTTTGCCGTGACCATGGGGCTGACCATCCGGGTCAATGCGCTGAAAAGCGAAGTGCGGCTGGCCGAGCGCCAGATTGTCTCGCTGCGCCGCGAGAAAATGTTCTTCGAAACCGAATTCGAAACCCGCGCCAACCAGCAGCAGCTGCGCGCGCTCAACGCGGTCGATTTCGGCTATTCTGCGCCGACCGCAGGCCAGTATCTCTCCGGCGAGCGCCAGCTGTCGGCCTTCGGCAAGGCGGCGGCGCCCGGTGCGCCCGCGCCGATCCGCGTCGCCAGCGCGGCGGCGGACGAGGCGAGCAATGCCTTTCCGGCCATGGTCAACCCGCTGACCGGCAAGGCGATGGCCGCCGAAGTGCCGGATCGCGCGCCGCGCAAGCCGGTCGATGCCGCCGGCCTCAAGGACCGGCTCTCCCGCTCCGAATCCCGCCCGCCGGTGCAGGAATGAGCGCGGTCTGCGTCACCGCGACCATCGCCCCGGGCCGCCGCCAGCTGGTCAATGTTCGCCAGCAGCTGCTGCTGACCGCCAAATGGCGGATGCTGTGGGTGATGCTGCTGTTCGCCGCGCTGGCGCTTTGCTCGGTGCTGCGGATCGGCCTGCTCGGCGTGGTCCAGCCGGCCCCGCGCAAGCCCGAGGGCCTGGCTGCGCTGCTGCCGCCGCGCGGCGATATCGTCGATCGCAACGGTGTGGCGCTGGCCCGGGCGTTCCCTGCCTATTCGCTGTGGTTCAACCCCAAGGCGATGGGCGACGGCGGCGCGCCGCTGGTCAAGTCGCCCGCCGAAGTCGCCGCCGCGCTGGTGCGCATCTTTCCCGAGGAGGATGCCGCCGAGCTGACCGCGCGGCTCGCCTCGGGCCGGGCCGGCTATCTGCGCCGCCGGATTCTGCCCGAAGAAGCCAACCGGGTGCATGCGCTGGGCGAACCGGCGCTGGAATTGCCGTTCGAGACCGAGCGGCTTTATCCGCAAGGCTCGATGGCGGCGCATGTGCTCGGCTTCGTCGCCGCCGACGGCCATGGCCGGCTGGGGATGGAGCAGGTGTTCGACGAACAGCTGTCCGATCCCGCCAGCCGCGGCACGCCTTCCGTGCTGTCGATCGACACAAGGGTCCAGGGCGCGCTGGAGGACGAGCTGGGCAAGGGCATGCTGGAGACCCGCGCCAAGGGCGCGGCGGGGATCGTGCTCGATGTCGATAGCGGCGAAGTGCTGGCGCTGGCCTCGCTGCCCTCGTTCAACCCCAATCTGATCGACAGCGCCGGCGCGGCCAATATCTTCAACCGCATGACCAACGAGGTGTTCGAACTCGGCTCCACCTTCAAGCCGATCACCATCGCCGCCGGGATCGACGCGGGCGTGGTGACCGACTTTTCGCGCCGCTATCCGACCGGCCGCCCGCTGAAAGTCGGCGACCGCGAAGTGCGCGACAGCCACAGCTTCGGCGCTTCGCTCAACGTGCCCGAAGCGCTGATCCATTCCTCCAACATCGTCACCGCCCAGGTCGCCGACCAGCTCGGCAGCGATCGGCTCAACGCGACGATGCGTTCGCTGGGGATGAACGAGCGGCCCTATATCGAGCTGCCGGCCAAGGGCTTTCCGCTGTGGCAGGGCGGCAAATGGTCGCGGATCACCACCATGACGGTGTCCTATGGCCACGGCATCGCAGTGACCCCGCTGCACCTCGCCTGCGCCTATGCCTCGCTGGTCAACGGCGGGGTGTGGCGGCCGGCGACCTTGCAGAAGCTGGGGCCGGGCCGGATTCCGGCGGGACGGCGGGTGTTCAAGGCATCGACCAGCGCACGGATGCGCCAGCTGCTGCGGATGATCGTGGTCGATGGCACCGGCAAGAAGGCCGATGCCCCCGGCTTCCGGGTCGGCGGCAAGACCGGCTCGGCGGAAAAGGCCGGGGACGGCGGCTATCGCAAAAGCTCGCTGGTGGCGACCTTCGCCGCCGCTTTCCCGATGGACCGCCCGCGCTATGTGGTGATCGCCATGCTTGACGAGCCGCAAGGCGTGGCGGCGACATCGGGCCAACGCACTGCCGCGTGGAACACCGCGCCGCTGGTCGGGCGGGTGGTGCCGCGGATCGGGCCGCTGCTCGGCGTGATGCCCGACGACACGCGCGACATCGACATCTCGGACCTATCGCCGCTGGTCGGCAGGAAGGGCGGCTGATGCGGCTTGCCGACCTCGCCAATGGCAGCGGCCTCGCCATTCCCGCCGAAGGGAACGCGCGGGTGACCGGCTTCGCCATCGATCACCGCAAGGTCGCGCCGGGCACGGTGTTCGGCGCATTCCAGGGCGCCGCAGTCAATGGCGAGGATTTCATCGCCGCCGCCGTCGCCGCCGGGGCCATCGCCGTGGTTGCGCGGCCCGAGGCGATCGTGGCGGGCGCGGTGCATATCGCCGATGGCGAGCCGCGCCGCGCTTTCGCCCGGCTCGCCGCGCGCTTCTTTGCCCCGGTGCCCGAATGCATCGTCGCGGTGACCGGCACCAACGGCAAGACCTCGACTGTCGAGCTGACCCGCCAGCTGTGGCGCATGGCCGGGCGCAGCGCCGCCTCGATCGGCACGCTGGGGGTGACCACGCCCGACGGATCGGTATCCACCGGCCTGACCACGCCCGATATCGTCACTTTCCTCGCCAACATGACCGGCCTCGCGCGCGAGGGTGTCAGCCATGTCGCCTATGAGGCGTCGAGCCACGGCCTTGCCCAGTTCCGCAACGAGGGGCTGCGCGTCGCCGCCGTCGCCTTCACCAATCTCAGCCGCGACCATCTCGACTATCACGCCGACATGGAGGACTATTTCGCCGCCAAGATGCGGCTGTTCGACGAGGTTGCCGCCAGCGACGGCGCGGCGGTGATCTGGGCCGACGATGCCTGGTCGGAGCGGGCGACGGCGCATGCCCGCATGCGCGGGCTCCGGCTGATCACCGTCGGCGAGACCGGCGAGACCATCAGGATCGCCGCGCGCCGCCCCAGCCAGCTCGGGCAGAACCTCGAACTCGAATACGGCGGCAAGGCGATCAAGGCCTATCTGCCGCTGATCGGCGCCTATCAGGCGGCCAATGCGCTGGTCGCTGCCGGGCTGGTGCTGGCGACCGGCGGCGAGGCGGGCGCGACTTTCGAGGCGCTGGCGCGGCTGCAGCCGGTGCGCGGCCGGCTGGAACGCGCGGCGATCAATCCGGCGGGCGCGCCGGTCTATGTCGATTACGCCCATACCCCCGATGCGCTGGAGGCGGCGATCGCGGCGCTGCGGCCGCACGCCAAGGGGCGGCTGATTACGGTGTTCGGCGCGGGCGGCGACCGGGATCGCGGCAAGCGCCCGGAAATGGGCCGCACCGCCGCCGCCTATGCCGATGTCGTCATCGTCACCGACGACAATCCGCGCGGCGAGGATGCCGGGGAAATCCGCGCGGCGGTGCTGGAAGGCGCGCGGGCCGGGGCGCTGGTCGATACGCTGGTGCAGGAAGTGGGCGACCGCCGCGCGGCGATCGGCGCGGGGATCGCCATGGCCGGCCCGGACGATATCGTACTGATCGCCGGCAAGGGTCACGAGCAGGGTCAGATCGTCGGCCGGGGCGCGCAGCTGCGCGTGCTGCCGTTCGACGATGTCACGGTTGCAGGGGAGTGCGCCGCCGCTCCGGGGAGAAAACCAGCATGAATGCCTTTCGCCGGATTCTCGAATGGCCGGAAGTCAGCGACGACAGTCTCGGACTGGCGCTGTGGGATGCAGTGAGCATCGCGCGCGCGGTGCGCGGCACGGCGGTCGGCAATTTCGCGGTTTCGGGCGTCGAGATCGACTCGCGCGATGTCGCCGAGGGCGATCTGTTCTTCGCGCTGCAGGGCGAGGCGACCGACGGCCACCGCTTTGTCGAAGGAGCCTATGCGCGGGGCGCCGCCGCCGTGATTGCCGATCGCGAGGTCGATGTTCCGCATGTGCGCGTCAAGGACACCACCGCCGCCCTCGTCGCGCTGGGCAAGGCGTCGCGCGAGCGCACCCGGGCGAAAGTGATCGGAGTTACCGGCTCGGTCGGCAAGACCGGGGTCAAGGAGGCGATCTTCGCCGCGCTCGACCGCTCGAGCCGGGGCGCGGCGCATCGCTCGGTCAAGAGCTACAACAACCACGTCGGCGTGCCGCTCAGCCTGGCGCGGATGCCGGCGCGCAGCCGCTTCGGCATCTTCGAGATGGGGATGAACCACGCCGGCGAAATCCGCGCGCTGGCCAAGCAGGTGCGCCCGCATATCGCGGTGATAACGACGATCGCGCCGGCACATATCGAGATGCTCGGCAGCGAGGAGGCGATCGCCGACGCCAAGGCGGAGATTTTCGAGGGGCTGGAGCCCGGAGGTGTCGCAGTAATTCCAGCAGACAGCCCCCATTATGCCCGGCTGAAGGACAAGGCCGAACGTCATGCAGGCGCGGTTGTGTCCTTCGGCCGGGCAGCCCATGCCACGGTGCGGCTGCTCGACGCGGTGCCTGCTGCCGGCGGCGGCACGCTGGTCACCGCCGACCTTGGCGACCGGCGGCTGTGCTACACCGTAGCCGAACCGGGCGACCATTGGGTGACCAATTCGCTGGCGGTGATGGCGGTGGTCAAGGCGGCCGGCGCCGATCTGGGCGCCGCAGGTGTCGCATTGGCTGCCATGGCAGGCCTGGCCGGACGCGGCGCGCGCCTCGATATTCCTGCCGGCGACGGCACCGCGCTGGTGATCGACGAGAGCTATAACGCCAATCCCGCCTCGATGCGCGCGACGCTGGCCCAGCTCGGCAAGACCCCGGCGCGGCGGCGGATCGCGGTGCTGGGGGCGATGAAGGAGCTGGGCACCCACGGCCCCGATTACCACGCGGCGCTGGCCGCGCCGATCGCCGAGGCGGGGATCGACTTCGCCATACTGGTCGGCGGCGAGATGAGCGCGCTGGCCGACGAACTGGGGAAAGCAGGCGGCGGCGCGCTTGGCAAAGCCATCCCCTTCGCCCATTGCCAAAGCCCGGACGAAGCGCGCGATGCCTTGGCCCGGTTCGGGGTGGAGCGCGGCGACGCGATCCTGGTCAAGGGTTCGAATTCGGTGGGGCTGGGCAAGCTGGTCGCGGCCCTGTCCGGCAAGGAAGGCTAGAGCCGCCAGATGCTTTATCTGATCGCCGAATATTTTCAGTTCGAGGGGCTGGCGAACCTTATCCGCTATCAGAGCTTTCGCGCGGGCGCCGCGCTGATGACCGCCTTCTTCATCGGATTGATCATCGGCCCCCGCTTCATCAGCATGCTGCGCGTGCGCCAGGGCAAGGGCCAGCCGATCCGCGAGGACGGACCGCAAAGCCATCTGGCCAAGCGCGGCACGCCGACGATGGGCGGGCTGATGATCCTCACCTCGCTGGTGATCGGCATGGTGGTGTGGATGGATCTGACCAACCCGTTCGTCTGGGCCTGTCTGGCGGTGACCATCGGCTTCGGCGCGATCGGTTTTCTCGACGACTACGACAAGGTGACCAAGCGCAGCCATAAGGGCGTCTCGGGCAAGGTGCGGCTGCTCATGGAATTCGCCGTGGCCGGGGTGGCCTCGTGGCTGATCGTCAGCCAGGTCAGCACCAATCTCTATGTGCCGTTCTTTTCCGACCGCTATATCCCGCTGGGGCCGTTTTACTATGTGTTCGCCGCGACGGTGATCGTCGGCTTCGGCAATGCGGTGAACCTGACCGACGGGCTCGACGGGCTCGCCACCATGCCGGTGATCATCGCCGCAGGGGCGCTGGCGATCATCGCCTATCTCGCCGGACGGACCGACTATGCCGACTACCTCGGCATCCCGCATGTGCCGCGCGCGGGCGAGCTGGCGATCCTGTGCGCCGGGATCATGGGCGCGGGGCTCGCCTTCCTGTGGTTCAACGCGCCGCCGGCGGCGGTGTTCATGGGCGATACCGGCAGCCTGGCGCTGGGCGGAGCGCTCGGCGCGATCGCGGTGGCGGCGCATCACGAGATCGTGCTGCTGATCATCGGCGGGCTGTTCGTGCTGGAGACCGCATCGGTGATCATCCAGGTGTTCTGGTTCAAGCGGACCGGCCGGCGCATCTTCCGCATGGCCCCGATCCACCACCATTTCGAGCAGAAGGGCTGGGCCGAAGCGACCGTGGTGATCCGCTTCTGGATCGTCTCGATCATCCTTGCCGTGATCGGCCTGGCGACGCTCAAGCTCAGATGATTACCGCCACCGCCTTCGCCGGCAAGACCTATGCCGTTCTCGGCCTCGCCCGCTCGGGCGCGTCGGCGGTCGAGACGCTGCTGGCGAGCGGCGCGCGGGTCACCGCCTGGGACAGCCGCGAGGAACCGCGCGCCGCGCTGGCGTCGCGGCATGGCGCCGAACTCGATTTCGCCGATCCTGCGGCAATCGACCTCGCCGGCTACAACGCCGTGGTGGTTTCGCCCGGGGTGCCGCTCAACCGCCATCCGATCGGCGCGGCGGCCGACGCGGCGGGGGTGCCGCTGATCGGCGATATCGAACTGTTCGCGCTGGCGCGTGCAGACCTGCCCGCGCACCGCGTGGTCGGCATCACCGGCACCAACGGCAAGTCGACCACTACCGCGCTGGTCCATCACTTGCTCAAGAGCGCCGCGCTGCCGACAAGGATGGGCGGCAATATCGGCCTGCCGGTGCTGGGGCAAGAGCCGCTGGCGCCGGGCGGGGTCTATGTGCTCGAACTCTCGAGCTACCAGATCGATCTGACCCACAGCCTCGAGTGCGAAGTCGCAGCGCTGCTCAACATCACCCCCGACCACCTCGATCGCTACGAGACCTTCGAGACCTATGCCGCGTCGAAGGCGCGGCTGTTCGCCATGCAGCGGGCCGACCAGCACGCCGTCTTCGGCATCGGCGACACCAAGACCGCCGCGATCGCCCGGCGCGAGCTTGGGCGGCGCAGCGCCGAGGTGGTCCACCGGGTCGATGGCGCCGATTTGCGCGAATTCCAGCCCGACTGGCCCTCGCTGCAAGGCCCGCACAATCTGCAGAATGCCGCCGTCGCGGTTGCCATCGTCGAGGCGCTGGGGCTCAGCCAGGCGCAGTGGCGCGCGGCGATGCCGACGTTTCGCGGGCTGCCGCACCGCATGGAGCGGGTCGCCGAGTTCGAACGGCGTGCTGTTCATCAACGACAGCAAGGCGACCAACCCGGCCTCCGCCGCCCCGGCGATCGCGGCCTTCCCTCCCCGGCCCGACCGCGGCAATGGCAAGCGCATCCACTGGATCCTGGGCGGGCTGCCCAAGGGCGACGATCTCGACGAGTGCAAGCCGCACTTTGGCAATGTCGCTGCCGCCTATATCATCGGCGATGCCGGGCCGGTGTTCGCGCAGCTGCTGGCGCCCTTCATGCCGGTGCGCCGCAGCGAAATGCTGATCGAGGCGATCCGCCAGGCGATCGAGGCGGCCAAGCCCGGCGATATCGTCCTGCTGTCGCCGGCCTGCGCCAGCTTCGACCAGTTCCGCGACTACGAGGCCCGCGGCGATGCTTTCCGCCAGATCGTCGAGGCATTGACCAGCCCGGACCATGCGACAGGAGCTTCCGCCTGATGGCCACGCATCCGCCATTCGCCGCCAATGCTTCCGCCGCCGCCGCGACTGCCGCCACTTTGCCACCGGCGGCCCACACCCGCTATCGCCGCAGCCACCGGGGCGAGTTCGCCATCTGGTGGCGCGAGATCGACCGGGTGTTGCTGGTGCTGGTCCTGGCGCTGATGGCGATCGGCACGATTGCGGTCGCCGCCGCTTCGCCGGCCAGCGCGCGGCGGCTTTCGACCGCAGCAGTGCGGCTCGAAGATATGCATTTCTTCCTGCTCCACCTGCGCTGGCAGCTGCTGGGGCTGGGTGCGCTGCTCGGGGCCTCGCTGCTGCCCAAGGACATGGCGCGGCGTTTCGGGATCGTGCTGGGTTTCGCCATGCTGCTGGCGCTGCTGCTGGTGCCGGTGATCGGCACCCAGGTGAACGGCGCGCGGCGCTGGCTCAATCTCGGGATTTCGCTGCAACCTTCCGAATTCCTCAAGCCGGCCTTCGCCATCGGCCTGGCCTGGATTCTCTCATGGCGCGCGCGCGATCCGAACCTGCCGGTGATGACGATCGGGATGGGGCTGATGGGGCTGGTGGCGGTGCTGCTGATGGCGCAGCCCGATTTCGGCTCGACCTTGTTGTTCGGCGCGGTGTGGTTTGTGCTGATGCTGCTGTCGGGGCTGGAGATGCGCAAGGTGCTGGCGGCGGGGGCCGCCGGCGTCTCGGCGATGGTCGCGACCTATATGTTCTATGACAACGCCCGCCACCGCATCGACAGTTTCCTCGGCGGCGGCACCGCTTTCGACCAGGTCGATCTCGCCCAGCGCACCTTGCTGGCGGGCGGGTGGACCGGCAGCGGGCTGTGGCTCGGCACGCGCAAGCTGTCGCTCCCCGAAGCGCATACCGACTACATCTTTTCGGTGATCGGCGAGGAATTCGGCCTGCTCGCCTGCGCGGCGATCGTGTTGCTCTACCTCGCGGTGGTGGTGCGGGTGCTGATGCGGCTGGTCGAGGAGGAGGATCTGTTCAGCGTGCTGGCAGCGGCGGGGCTGACCGCGCAGCTGGGCGGGCAGGCCTTCATCAATATCCTGGTCAATCTGCAGCTGTTCCCGTCCAAGGGCATGACCCTGCCGCTGATCTCTTATGGCGGCTCGTCGACCGTCGCGCTGTGCCTGGGGGCCGGGCTGCTGCTGGCGATCACCCGGCGCAATCCGTTCCTGCGGCGCGAGAAGCTGCCGCTGCGCAAGATCGGGGGCTTCAAGTGAGCGCGGTCACCCGGCACTATGTTCTGGCCGCCGGGGGCACCGGCGGACATCTGATCCCGGCCTTCGCGCTGGCCGCCGAGCTCGAGCGGCGCGGGCATCACGTCGCGCTGATCACCGACGAGCGCGGGGCGGCCATCCCCGGCAAACCGGGCTCGCTGCCCGTGCACGTCCTGCCGGCCGGGCGGATGCAGGGGCTGAACCCGCTCGGCTGGCTGCGCGGCATCAGGGCGATCGCCCGGGGGCGGCGCATGGCGCTGCGGCTGTTCGAAAGCTTCGAGCCTTCCGCCGTTGTCGGCTTCGGCGGCTATCCGGCGCTGCCCGCGCTGCTTGCCGCCAGTTCTGCGAAAATCCCGACGATCGTCCACGAGCAGAACGCCGTGCTTGGCCGGGTCAACCGCGCGCTGGCGGGGCGGGTCGATGCCATCGCCACGGCCTATCGCGAGGTCGGGCGGCTGGCGTCGAAGCATTATCGACAAGGTCCATCTGGTCGGCAATCCGGTGCGCGACGAAGTGCTGGCGCTGCGCGATCAGCCTTACCCGGCCTTTAGCGCGGAAGGACTGCTGCGCATTCTCGTCACCGGCGGCAGCCAGGGCGCGAGGGTGCTGTCCGAGGTGGTGCCCGATGGCCTCGCCATGCTGCAGACCGCGCTGCGGCTGCGCTTGCAGGTCACCCAGCAATGCCGCCCCGAGGATATCGACGCGGTGCGCGCGCGCTATGCCGGGCACGACATTCCCGCCGAATTGGCTACCTATTTCGAGAACATGGACGAGCGGTTGGCGGATGCGCATCTGTTCATCGGCCGGGCCGGCGCCTCGACCATCGCCGAGCTGACCGCGGTCGGCCGCCCGGCGATCCTGGTGCCGCTGCCGATCGCCACCGACGACCACCAGACGGCCAATGCCCGCGAGCTGGTCGCGGCGGGCGGGGCGCGGTCGATCCGGCAGGAGAAGTTTACCTCGGTGGAACTGGCCAAGCAAATCCAGGCGATGGCGCAGCATCCCGAAACGCTGGCCAATGCCGCGCATGCCGCGTGGAATTGCGGCAATCCCAATGCCGCGTCGGACCTGGCCGATCTGGTCGAAAGCTTCGGCGGAGCGCCGCTGATGGATGTGATCCGGATGGGTGGGCAGGCGAAGCCTTCAGGGCAGGAGGCGGTGGCGTGAGCACTTGTCCATCCAGTTCCTCCCTGTTCTTGCGCAGCAAGAATGGGGAGGGGGACCGCCACGACGCAGTCGTGGGGGTGGAGGGGTCACGCGCCATCACCCCTCCGTCATCTGCCTTCGGCAGCTGCCACCTCCCCATTTCCGCATTCGCGGAAACAGGGAGGAACTTGCAAATGAAAGGCGTAGCAACCGACATCGGCACGATCCATTTCGTCGGCATCGGCGGGATCGGCATGTCGGGCATCGCCGAGGTGATGAACAACCTCGGCTATAGTGTGCAGGGCAGCGACATCGCCGAGGGTTATGTCGTCGAGGGGCTGCGCAAACGCGGGATCAAGGTGATGATCGGCCACGCCGCCGGAAATCTCGGCGATGCCGCGGTGGTGGTTACCTCCACCGCCGTCAAACGCGACAACCCGGAAGTCGCCGCCGCGCTGGAAGGCCGCATTCCCGTGGTCCGCCGCGCCGAAATGCTGGCAGAGCTGATGCGGCTGAAGAATACCGTCGCGGTGGCCGGGACGCATGGCAAGACCACCACCACCAGCATGATCGCGGCGCTGCTCGATGCCGGCGGGATCGATCCGACGGTGATCAACGGCGGCATCATCAATTCCTATGGCTCCAATGCAAGGCTCGGCGCCAGCGAGTGGATGGTGGTCGAGGCGGACGAAAGCGACGGCAGCTTCCTGCGGCTCGACGGCACCATCGCGGTGGTCACCAACATCGATCCCGAGCATCTCGATCACTATGTCACCTTCGAAGCGGTGAAAGAGGCCTTCGTCGAATTCATCGAGAATGTGCCGTTTTACGGCGCGGCGGTGCTGTGCATCGATCATCCGGTGGTGCAGGCGATCATTCCGAAAATCCGCGACCGCCGGGTCGTCACCTACGGTTTTTCCGCTCAGGCCGACGTGCGCGGCGAGCATGTCACGCCGGTGCCCGGCGGCAACCGCTTCGACGCGGCGCTGCGCCAGCGCGACGGCAGTTTCCGACGGATCGAGGGGATCGAACTGCCGATGCCCGGCCGCCACAATGTCCAGAACGCACTGGCGGCGGTGGCGGTGGCAGTGGAGATGGGCTGTGGCGACGAGACGATCCAGACCGGCTTCGCCACCTTCACCGGCGTCAAGCGGCGCTTCACCAAGGTCGGCGAGATCGCCATGGAGGGCGGGGCTGCCACGGTGATCGACGACTACGCCCACCACCCGGTCGAAATCCGCGCGGTGCTCTCTGCCGCACGAGAGGGCGTCGGCGCGGGGCGGGTCATCGCGGTGGTCCAGCCGCACCGCTTCACCCGGCTGCGCGACCACATGGAGGACTTCCAGGCCGCCTTCAACGATGCCGACGTGGTCTATGCCGCCCCGGTCTATCCGGCGGGCGAGCAGCCGATCGAAGGTGTGAGTTCGGACGAGCTGGTCCAGGGTTTGAAGGAACGCGGCCACCGCGCGGCGCAGTCTGTGGGCGGGGCGGACGCGCTGGCGGAGGTGCTGGCCGGGACGCTGGAGCCGGGCGACATGGTGGTCTGCCTGGGTGCGGGCGACATCACCAAATGGGCGGCGGGGCTGGCTGTCGCGGTCGGGAAGCGGAGGGAGGGATGATGGCCGATACCCTTCCCCGAGTAGCCGGCAAGCTGACGCAGGACGCCCCGCTCGCCCCGCTGGTGTGGTTCAAATCCGGCGGCGCGGCGGAGTGGCTGTTCGAGCCCAGGGACCTCGCCGACCTGCAATCCTTCCTGCGCGGCCTCGATCCTGCCGTGCCGGTGATGGCGCTGGGTCTCGGCTCCAACCTGATCGTCCGCGATGGCGGGGTTCCGGGCGTCGTGGTGCGGCTGGGCAAGGCCTTTGCCTGGGTCGATACGGTCGGCAAGGACGCGTTCACGATCGACGATGCGCTCGACTGCGGCGGCGGGGCATCGGGCATTCTGGTCTCCGTCACTGGCGCGCGATCACGGCATCGCCGGGCTCGAATTCCTCCGCTCGATCCCGGGCACGGTCGGCGGCTTCGTGCGGATGAACGGCGGGGCCTATGGCCGCGAGGTCAAGGATGTGCTGGTCGATTGCGACGTGGTGCTGCGCACGGGCGAGCTGGTGACTTTGCCGGTCGCCGATCTGCATTACACCTATCGCCATTCCAGCTTGCCCGAAGGCGCGATCGTCGTCGCCGCGCGGTTCCGTGGTGAGCCGGGCGACCCTGCTGCGATCCAGGCGGAGATGGACCGCATCTCCGCCAGCCGCGAAGCCTCGCAGCCGCTGCGTTCGAAGACCGGCGGTTCGACATTCAAGAATCCTCCCGGAAAGAAGGCCTGGGAGCTGGTCGATGCAGGCCGGCTGCCGGGGGCTGGTCAGGGGCGGCGCACAGGTCAGCGAGAAGCACACCAATTTCCTGATCAACACCGGCAATGCCACCAGCGCGGATATCGAAGGGCTGGGCGAGGACGTGCGGCGGCGAGTCAAGGAGACTTCGGGGATCGAGCTGGAATGGGAAATTCAGAGAGGTGAGGGCATGCACGATGACCCTCCCCGAAAACTCCACATCGCCGTCCTGATGGGCGGCTGGTCCAGCGAACGCCCGGTCTCGCTGATGAGCGGCGAAGGCGTCGCCAAGGCGCTTGAGTCCAAGGGCCACAGGGTCACCCGCATCGACATGGACCGCGATGTCGCGTTGCGTCTCAGCGAAGCCAAGCCCGATGTCGTGTTCAACGCGCTGCATGGCTGCCCGGGCGAGGATGGCACGGTGCAGGGGATGATGGACCTGATGGGCCTCACCTACACCCATTCCGGCCTCGCCACTTCGGTGATCGCCATCGACAAGGAGCTGACCAAGCAGGCGCTGGTGCCGCATGGCATTCCGATGCCCGGCGGCAGGGTCGTCGCGACGGCCGAACTGTATGAGCGCGATCCGCTGGCGCGGCCCTATGTGCTGAAACCGGTCAACGAGGGTTCTTCGGTCGGGGTCGCGATCGTCACTGCCGAGGGCAATTACGGCAATCCCATCAGCCGCGACGCCAAGGGGCCGTGGCAGGAGTTCGACAGCCTGCTGGCCGAGCCGTTCATCCGCGGCAAGGAGCTGACCACGGCGGTGCTGGCCGACAAGGCGCTGCTTGTGACGGAACTGAAGCCCAAGAGCGGCTTCTACGACTTCGACGCAAAATATACCGACGGCATGACCGAGCATGTCTGCCCGGCGGAAATTCCCGATGAGATTACCGAGGCCTGCAAGGAACTCGCCCTGCGCGCGCACCGGTTGCTGGGCTGCAAGGGTGCGACCCGCTCCGACTTCCGCTGGGACGACAGCCAGGGCCTGGACGGGCTGTTCCTGCTTGAGGTCAACACCCAGCCCGGCATGACGCCGCTCAGCCTGGTGCCCGAACAGGCGAAACACATGGGGATGGACTATGCCGATCTGGTCGAGGCCATCGTCGCCGATGCGCTGGCAGGGAAAGCGGCGGCATGAGCGGCAGGACAGTCAAGCGCAAAAGCCCCAACGCCCGTCAGGCTGCGGGCGCGCAGGCCAAGGCGCGCCGGGCCAAGGCGACCAGGGCGCGCACCCGTTCGCTGCTCGGCGAGGCGATGGCCTGGGTGCCTTTGTCCGACGAGCAGCTGCACCGCGCGGCGCTGGTGGGAATTCTCGGCTGTGCGGCGCTGCTGGCGGTGGTGGCGGCGCAGGCCGCCGGGGTGCCGGCGCTGGCGCGCCAGCAGTTCGCGGCGATCGCGGCGGATACCGGCTTCAAGGTGCGCCGGGTGGAAGTGCGCGGGGTCAAGCGGCTCAACGAGCTCAAGGTCTATGAGCGCGCGCTGGCCGAGCGCAACCAGGCGATGCCGTTGGTCGATGTCGACGGGCTGCGCGGCGAGTTGCTCGACCTCTCCTGGGTCGAGGATGCGCGGGTCTCGCGCCAGCTGCCCGATACGCTGGTGATCGATATCGTCGAGCGCAAGCCGCATGCGGTGCTGCGCCTGCCCGGCCGGCTGGTGCTGATCGATGGCGCCGGTCATCAGCTCGAGCCGGTGTCGGCGGCGCGCGCTCGGGGCAGACTGATCCTTTCGGGGCCGCAGGCGGGCAAGCAGGTCGAGTCGCTGACCGCGCTGCTGGAGGCGGCTCCGGCGCTGCGCCCGCAGGTGCGCGAGGCCGAATGGGTCGGCAATCGCCGCTGGAACCTGACGTTCAAGACCGGGCAGGTCCTGGCGCTGCCGGAAGGCGGCAAGCCTTCCGCCGACGCGCTGGTCTCCTTTGCCCGCCTCGACGGGACCAACCGGCTGCTCGGCGGAAGGGTCGCGGCCTTCGACATGCGCTCGCCCGACCGGATTTACCTGCGCATTCCGGGACGCAGCGAGCCGGGGCAGATGGCGACGGGCAAGCCCGCGTCCGCAGCCAAAGCGACGGCAGCCAAGTCTGCCGCAGCCAAGTCTGCCGCAGCCAGGTCAACCGCAGCCAAGTCAACCGAGAAACCTTCCGGGGGGAACAACTGATGCCGCCGCCATCCCGCATCACCCGCGTGTTCGGCGCGGTCAATCTGGGCTCGTTCCGCATTTCGGCGATGGTCGCCGGGCTGTCGGAGACGGGCGAGATGATGGTGCTCGGATCGGGCCACCGCGCTTCGCAGGGGATACGGCGCGGCTATGTCACCGACATGGCGGCGGCGACCTATGCGGTGCGCGACGCGATCGAGCGCGCCGAGAAGATGGCCAACACCAGCGTTTCCAGCGTCTGGGCAGGCTGTTCGGGCGCCGGGCTGGCCAGCCAGATCGCGCAGGTCGAAGTCGATATCGCCGGACGGCGGATCGAGGCGGACGACATCGAACAGTTGCTCTTCGCCGCGCGCGACGTCATCCAGCCCGACGGGCGCATGGTGCTGCATGCCCAGCCAGCGCATTACACGCTCGACGGGGCCAATGGCGTCGCCGATCCCAAGGGGCTGCATGCCGAGCGTCTGGGCGTCGATATCCATGTGATGATGGCCGACGGCGCGCCGGTGCGCAATATCACCGAGGCGGTGCAGAACGCCCATCTCGATGTCGAGGCCGTCGTGGCTTCGCCGGTCGCTGCCGGCCATGCCTGCCTGACGCCGGAAGAACGCGACCTTGGGGTTGCGCTGGTCGAACTGGGCGCGGAAGTCACCAATGTGTCGATCCACGGCGCGGGCATGCTGCTCGGCCTGGCGTCGATTCCGGTCGGCTCGGCGGATATCACCGACGCCATCGCCTCGGCTTTCGGCATCCGCCGGTTCCAGGCCGAGCGGCTGAAATGCGTCAACGGCTCGGCCATCGCCAGCCCTGCCGACCACCGCGAAATGATCCCGGTCAACGCGCCGGGCGAGGAAGCCAGTGGCCCGGTCGCGCGCCACGCCGACGACAAGAACCGCATTCCGCGGGCCGAGCTGATCTCGGTGATCACCGCACAGCTCGGTCAGCTGATGGAAGAAATATCAAAGGCTTTGAAGAGCTTGGGCTTCACTGGCCAGCGCGGGCAGCAGATCGTGCTGACCGGCGGCGGGGCGGAAATGGTGGGGCTGGCCGACTATGCCCAGGCCGCCCTGGGCCGGCCCGTCCGCATCGGCAGCGCGCCGCGCCTGCCCGGTCTGGCCGACGGCCACGCCAAGCCCGGCTTCGCCACCCTGGCCGGGCTGGTGCTCTATGCCGCCGCCGATCCGGTCGATATCCGTTCCATTCGTCCCGGCTTCCAATCCGCTCACCGATACAGCGGACTGGGGCTTGTTAACCGCGTGTATCGGGCTGTGCGTGAATATTTCTAGGGAACCTCAGGCCCCAGCGGTCTGTGGACAAAGGGTCAACCGGCTTTGCTTCGCCGAGTCGAAGCATGCCATTATTGCAGGCTACTGGGGATTTCCCCTCGCATGCCTGCCAGGAGTTGCATGATGAGCATCAACATCGGTCCACCGGCCATTGAAGAACTGAAGCCCAGGATTGCCGTTATCGGCGTCGGCGGTGCGGGCGGCAACGCCATCGCCAACATGATTGCTGCGGAGATCGAGGGGGTCGATTTCCTGGTGGCGAACACCGATGCGCAGGCGCTGAACAATTCGATCGCCGAGAACCGCATCCAGCTGGGGCCGGACATCACCCAGGGCCTGGGCGCCGGATCGCGTCCCGAAGTCGGCCGGGCAGCGGCGGAAGAGACCCTTCCGGAGATCGACCGTCTGCTCGAAGGCGTGCACATGTGCTTTATCGCCGCCGGCATGGGCGGCGGCACCGGCACCGGCGCGGCCCCGGTCATCGCCAAAGCGGCGCGCGACAAGGGCGTGCTGACGGTCGGCGTGGTGACCAAGCCTTTCCTGTTCGAAGGCACCCGCCGGATGCGCTCCGCCGAAGCGGGGATAGAGGAGCTGCAGAAGCACGTCGATACGCTGATCGTCATTCCCAACCAGAACCTGTTCCTCATCGCCAAGGCGGAAACCACCTTCAAGGAGGCCTTCCAGCTGGCCGACGAGGTGCTGCAGCAAGGCGTGCGGTCGATCACCGACCTGATGGTGATGCCCGGCCTGATCAACCTCGATTTCGCCGACGTGCGCTCGGTGATGGCCGAGATGGGCAAGGCGATGATGGGCACCGGCGAAGGCCAGGGCGAAAACCGCGCGCTCGAGGCGGCGGAAAAGGCGATCGCCAATCCGCTGCTCGACGGCGTGTCGATGCAGGGCGCCAAGGGGGTGATCATCTCGATCATCGGCGGCGAGGACATGAAGCTGCTCGAAGTCGACGAGGCCGCGAACCACATCCGCGAACTGGTCGATCCGCAAGCCAACATCATCTGGGGTTCGGCGTTCAATCCGGATCTCCAGGGCAGGATTCGCGTTTCGGTGGTCGCCACCGGTATCGAGCAGGCGGCGGGGCATGTCGAAGAGGCGCCGAGGCCGCTCAACCTCGGCACTGCGCGCGGTCCGGCCCGGCCGGTCGTCTCGGCCGTGCCGGAAATGCCCGCCGTGCAGCCGCTGTTCGAGCGGAGCACCCCGGCAGCGCCGCCCGCGCCGGAGGATGAAGCCGAAGAGGCCGCCGGGCTTGAAGAAGCCGCCGCCGAAGGCTCACCTGCAAGCGCGGAAGCGGCCAGCCTGGCGGGCGAAGGAGGCGACGATGCGCTCTCCCTCGACGATTGGGACGAAGACAGCATCGACGACGAGGATGAGGTCAAGAGCGACGCCTATGCCAGCCTGACCGGCGGGGCGGCGACCGGCGGCGAGCCGCTCGATCTCGGGCTCGAGCAGGTCGAGGATGACGATGACAGCGCCAGCGACGAATTGCTGCGCGACGCCGACCGGCTCGCCAGTTCGGATGCGCCGGTTACCCCGCTGATCCCGGGCCGTCGGCGCGGCCTGGTTTCCGGCCAGGGCGAAGGCGGCGGCGGAGGTGGCAGCAGCGGCGGCGGCAACACGCTGTTCGAGCGCATGGCCAATCTGTCGCGCGGCGGCAAGTCTGCCAGCGCGGACGAGGGCGATGACGAAAGCGAGGGCGACGGCGGCTCGTCGATCAGCATTCCGCGCTTCCTCGGGAGGCAGAACAACCAATAGGCAGGCCGGCAAACCGCCGGAAGGTCTGCGGATGTTCCGGCGTTCGCCTGTTGTTAAGGTTCGATTGCGCATTTGTGCAAGCAGGCACTGGCCCGCCCCTGCGCGCGACGAGCGCCGAATGCGGGACCGCACCTGGAATGCCGCCGGTCCGCCGCGATATGCGGGCGTTTCCGGCGCTGACGATTGGATGTGACGCTGCTGTGCCACGCGCCGGGCTGAACCAGACAGGCTTGCCGAGCCAACTGTGCGGTGCGACGGCACAGTTTGCACTGGCGTCTGCAATAGCTGCAGCATTGACTGCCGCCGCGCCGATTGCCCGGGCCCAGCAAGCGCCAGTCGCCGTACCACCGGTTGCGGTGGTCCAGGCCGTTCCGCCGAGCAACGATTCGATGTCGCTCAATGCCGCGCTGAACCGGCTCGGGCGCAATCCGCGCGATGTCGAGGCGCTGATCGACGCAGGCAATGCGGCGCTGGCGATCGGCGATGTCGATGCCTCGATCGGATTCTTCAGCCGCGCCGACCAGGTTACCCCGGGCAATCTGCGGGTGCGGGCGGGGCTGGCCTCGGCGCTGGTCAACAGCGGCAATCCGGTCGAGGCGATTCCCCTGTTCGAGGAAGCCGAGCGCGGCGGCGTGGCCGATAGCCGGGTCGCGCTCGATCGCGGGCTGGCCTACGACCTGGTCGGCGACAATGCGGCTGCCCAGCGCTATTACCGCCTGGCGCTCGCCGGAGGGCCGAACGACGAAGCGTTGCGGCGGCTGGCGATCAGCCAGGCGATCTCCGGCGACAAGCGCGGCTCGGCGGCTACGCTGACGCCGCTGCTCAGCCGCCAGGACAAGGCTGCCTGGCGCACCCGCGCTTTCGCCCTCGCCATCCTCGGCCAGCCCGAGGATGCGGTCGCGGTGGTCACTACGACACTGCCGGCCGCGCTGGCCAATGGCATCGCCCCCTATCTGCGCTATATGGCGCGGCTGACCCCGGCGCAGCAAGCGGCGGCGGCCAATTTCGGCCAGTTCCCCCGCGCCTCCGAAATCGGCCGCGACGATCCGCGCATTGCCCGTTACGCAGCCAACCTGCCAAAGCGCCCCGCCTTAGCGGCGGTCGATGCCGCGCTGGCGCCCAAGGGTGAGCCGCTTGGCCGGCGCGATCGCGACAGGAACAATCGCAACAGCCGCGACGACCGCAAGAACCGCGACGACCGCAAGAACCGCGACGACCGCAACAGCCGCGCCAAGCCTCCCGAGGCGCCGAAGCCGTCGCAGACCGTTGCGCAGTCCGATGCAACCCTCGCCGCAGCCGATCCGCGCCTGCGCCGCGACCCGCGCACGGCGCCGTCGGCGCCGCAACCGCCGCCCGCCGCCGCTCCAGCGCCTCTGCTGACGGCGCCCGGCGCGGCCACTCCGCTCGCGGCCAGACCTGCGCCCTTGCCGGTTCCCGTTCCTGCGCGGCAGCCGGAGCAGATGGCCGTTGCTGCGCTTCTACCGCCGGTGGCGGTTGCGCCCCTGGCCGCGCCGCCGCTTGCCGCGCCGCCGCTGCCGCGCCCGCCGCTGCCGCGCAGAGTGCGCCTCCCGCCTCTCAGCTGGCGGTGACGTCTGCTGCGCAATTGCCGCCGTCTGCGGCAGCCTTGCCCGCGCCGGTGACGTCGGCCTCGCCCCCGGCAAATCCGGCTCCCGCAGCGGCCAGGACCGCGTCGCCAGCGCCCGCCATTGCCTTGAACACATTGCCGAGCACCTATTCGCTGCCTGCTGCCGCGCCGGCTGCGCCGAGCCCGGTTGCGCCGCCGCCAGCCTTGGCGCTGCCCGCCGCCGCTCCGGCGCCGGCGCCGGTCGCATCCGCTCCCCAGCCGGCCGCCGCTCGAGCCGGCCGCCCCGCCGGCGGCAAGTGCCGCGCCAGCTGCGCCAGCTGCGCCAGCGCCCTCGCGGCGGCCTTCGCTGGCCGAGGCGTTCAGCGATCTCGCCAAGCCGGCGATCGATGTCGCGCCGGCTTCGGGTGCGGTCGACGTCCGCCGGATCAGGCCGGTGCGGCAGGGGCCTGCGGCGGCAACTGCCGTTCCCGAGAAGCCTGCCCCGCCGAGCCATCCCAGCCGGATCTGGGTGCAACTCGCCACCGGTCGCGACAAGGCCGCGCTCGGGTTCGACTGGCGGCGGATGGCGCGGCAGGCGGAGGCTCTGTTCAAAAGCCGGAAGCCTTCGGTCAGCGCCTGGGGCCAGAGCAACCGGCTGCTCGCCGGCCCCTTCGAAAGCGAAGCCGCAGCCAATGCCTTCCTGACCCAATTGCGCCGAGCGAACATCGACGGGGCGTTCGTCTGGAACAGCCCTGCTGGCCAGGTCGTCGATGCTTTGGCCGGGCGCTGAACCGGTGTCCTTTTCCACACCTTGTAAACAGCCAAGTCGAGTTTTGCGCAGGCCCGCAAGCGCCGTGGATTGTCACCCCGGCCCCTCCCGACGCATGCCCCGGCTCAACATGCTTGCAGAAGAACGGGTCAGATGAGGACGAGTCAGGGAAATATCGAGCGGGACGATGACGCGGCGCCGGTCGATATGCTGGCCTCGCTGTTCGAAGCTCGCGGCTGGCCCTACGAGTTCGCCGGCGAGGATGAGATCACCGGCGAGGTGCAGGGCAGCTGGGCGAACTATCAGGTCCGCGGCATCTGGCGGCCCGAGGATCATGTCCTTCAGCTGATCTGCCTGCCCGACATCCGCGTCCCCGACGACAAGCGCGCCGCCACCCACGAAGTGCTGGCGCTGATCAACGAACAGCTGTGGCTCGGCCATTTCGACATCTGGTCGAGCGGCGGCGTGCTGCTCTACCGGCACGGGCTGATGCTGGGCGACGACGGGCTGCTCAGCCCTGGCCAGGCGCAGATCGCGGTGGAAGCGGCGCTGGAGGAATGCGACCGGTTCTATCCC
Organism: uncultured Alphaproteobacteria bacterium; assembly: GCA_963779195.1. GTDB lineage: Bacteria > Pseudomonadota > Alphaproteobacteria > Sphingomonadales > Sphingomonadaceae > Novosphingobium. Next base: position 278,753 of record CAVZWZ010000002.1, on the reverse strand, counting down.
GCCTTCCAGTTCATCCTGTGGGGCGACAAGTCGCCCGCCGAAGCGCTGGCGGCGGCATTGGTGGATGCGGCGGGCGAAGCTTGAGTTTGCTGTAGCGCTAATTGCCCCTCGCGTTTAGGTGAGGGGAGCGATGGAGCGCTCCCTTTGAACACATTCGAAAAGATCCTCCTCATCGGCTGCGGCAACATGGGCGGGGCGATGCTGGCCGGCTGGCTTGCCTCGGGCATCGATCCAGCACGCTTCACCGTGGTCGATCCGCTGCTGGCCGCAGCGCCCGCCGGGGTCGAGCTGCTCCGCAAACTGCCGGATCGCAGCTTCGACGCCATCCTGCTGGGGGTGAAGCCGCAGCTGCTGGGCGATGTCGCCGGCGACGTCGCGCGGCTGGCGGGCGGGGGCACGGTGCTGCTTTCGATCCTCGCCGGGGCAGAACTCGCCAGCCTCGCCGCCCGTTTCCGCGATGCCAAAGGCATTGTGCGGATCATGCCCAACCTCGCTGCCGCGATCGGCAAGTCGCCGATCGCGCTGGCGGCGCGCGGGCTGGACCAGGCAGGCAAGACGCAGGTCACCGCGCTGATGGCACCGCTCGGCACGCCCGAATGGATCGACGAGCAGCTGTTCGACGCGGTCACCGCGCTGGCGGGATCGGGTCCGGCCTTCGTTTACCGTTTCATCGACGCGCTGGTTGCGGGCTCGGTGGAGCTGGGCCTTGCCCCCGAACAGGCGCAGCGGCTGGCGCTGGCGACAGTCGAGGGGGCAGGGGCGCTGGCATCGGCCTCGCCGCACCCGCCCGGCGAACTCGCCCGCCGCGTCGCCAGCCCCGGCGGCACGACGGAGGCCGGGCTCACGGTGCTCGATGCGGACGCGGCGCTCGCCCGGCTGGTCCACGCCACGCTTCAGGCGGCGGCGGATCGCAGCGCGGCAATGTCGGCGGCGGCACGCGCGCCGGGCGGTGCTGTTTAGTAAGCTGACTTAGCAATATTTTCCGCGACAGATTGCGACACAGATTGCTTCGGGGCGATGTCCGGTTTTGCTTGAAACTGGACCCAATACATCCGATATTAACGGCACCCGGCGCACACTTGTGTGCAGACGGCAAAGGAGTTTGACTCAAAATGGCTAATTGGAACGACCCCCAGCCCAGGCAGACGGGCTTCGGCACGTCTCCGATCCTCAACGGCGAAGCTATCGGCCAGGCGGCGACCTATGACCAGGGTCTGCGCAAGCATATGCTTTCGATCTACAATTACATGGCCTCCGGCGTGCTGCTGTCGGGCATCGTCGCGATGCTGTTCGCCAGCTCGGGCCTCGCCGCGCAAATCATGGCGACGCCGCTCAAGTGGCTGATCATGCTGGCTCCGCTGGGCTTTGTCATGGTCATGAGCTTTGGCATGCATCGGATGCAGACGGTAACTCTGCAGGCGCTGTTCTGGGCGTTCTGCACGGTGATGGGCCTGTCGCTGTCTACAATCTTCCTGGTGTTCACCAGTGAGTCGATCGCCACGACCTTCTTCGCCACCGCTGGCGCCTTCGCGGGCCTCAGCCTGGTGGGCTACACGACGAAGAAAGACCTGTCGGCGATGGGCGCCTTCATGACCATGGGCCTGATCGGCATCATGATCGCGATGATTGCCAATATCTTCATTGGCTCGAGCGGCCTGGCGATGGCGATTTCGATCCTCGGTGTGCTGATCTTCGCGGGCCTCACCGCCTGGGACACGCAGCGGCTGAAGAACGAATACTATACGCTTGCCGGCACTGAATTCGCCGGCAAGGCCATCGTGATGGGCGCGTTGTCGCTTTATCTCGATTTCATCAACATGTTCCAGTTCCTGCTCAGCTTCCTCGGTTCTCGCGAATAAGCAGGGCAAAACCCAACTAACCATCGTGCCCGGCGTGCATTCCAGCGCGCCGGGCATTTCTTTTCGGTTCAGCCGTGGTTAGGAGCGGCGATCCGAAAAGGGGGTGCAGGCTCTGCACCGGGTCAGCTGGAGGGTAACAGGTGAAAAACACGGGGTCGCGCACTTGGGTTCGCGCAGCAATCGGAATGGCCGCATTGGCGGCTTTCGGCATCGCAGGATGCAACAGCGCCGAGGCCAAGAAGAAGAAGCCGCCGGTCGCCGCCCCGGCGCCGCCGCCCGCTCCGGTGATCCCGCCGCGCCCCTATCCGCCGATGGGCGCATCGCCCAATTTCGTCTCGCCGCCGATCGGCGCGGACGGGTTCTACCGCAGCCCGGTGCGCGGGGTCTCGCCGGCGCAGACCGTGTGGAACCTGCGCGCGGCCTACAATGTCGCAGCGCTCAACTGCAACGCCACCCAGTTTCCGACGATGATCGAGGGCTACCGCGCCTTCCTGCGGGTGCATGCCCGCGGCCTCGCTGCGGCGAACCGCGCATCGGACGCCGAATACAGGGCGCGACATGGCGCCCGCTTCATCGCCCCGCGCGAGAAATATCTGACGGAAGTCTACAACCACTTCGCCTTGCCGCCGACGGTGCCTGATTTCTGCAACGCGCTGCAGGGCCTCGCCCAGGAAGCGCAGACCATTCCGGCTGCCCAGTTGGAGGCCTTCGCCGGTCGCAGCATGGTCAGGATCGAGGCGGTGTTCGACAATTTCTATCGCTCGATGGATCAGTACCGCGTCGAACTGGCGGCATGGAACGCCAAATATGCGGCACCTGCTCCGGCCACCGTGCCGGTCGCGGTATCGGGGCCAGCGCGGGCGCAGTAAGCGCCTTCGCATCGCCGGAAGTTTGTGCTTCCAAGCGCGCGGCCTCTTCGCTAAGGGGGCCGCTCGCCCGGGCCGGAGACGGCCTGGACGCTGCACTGGAACGGGGCCGTAGCTCAGATGGGAGAGCGCGTCGTTCGCAATGACGAGGTCAGGGGTTCGATCCCCCTCGGCTCCACCAGTGTGCTGATAATTGCCACATCTTGGCCTGCGAACGGCAGCTTCCTGCGCTTCCGGTGCTCACGGCCCTAATGGCCGCTGCGCGCCGGTTCTTGAAAGCCGCCATTCTCGGCTCAAGCTGAGGCAATTCTCAGCACACTGGTTCCCACTCATTCTTGCGCAGGCTATGCTTTAGGCAGGCGGCGCGCGACTTTCGCCTCATAACCGGCTAACCAACCCCCATGCATTTCCTTGACCAGGCCAAGATATTCATCCGCTCCGGCGCGGGCGGGGCCGGGGCTGTCAGCTTCCGGCGCGAGAAATATGTCGAATATGGCGGACCGGACGGCGGCGACGGCGGCAAGGGCGGGGACATCGTCTTCGAGGCGATCCCGGGACTCAATACGCTGATCGACTTCCGCTATACCCAGCATTTCAAGGCCAAGCGCGGCGGCGGCGGCGCGGGCAAGAACCGCACCGGGGCGGGCGGCGGCGATCTGGTCGATCAAGGTGCCGGTGGGCACCCAGGTGCTCGACGACGACCGCGAGACCGTGCTGGCCGACCTGACCGAGGCGGGCCAGCGCATCGTCTTCCTCAAGGGCGGCGACGGCGGGCGCGGCAACGCCAGCTACAAGACCAGCACCAACCGCGCCCCGCGCCAGCACGGCCCCGGCTGGCCGGCCGAGGAAATGTATGTCTGGCTGCGGCTGAAGCTGCTCGCCGATGTCGGGCTGGTCGGGCTGCCCAATGCGGGCAAATCGACCTTCATCAACGCCCTGGCTAACACCAAGGCCAAGGTCGGCGACTATCCCTTCACCACCCTGCGCCCGCAATTCGGCGTGGTGCGGCACAAGAACCGCGAATTCGTGCTCGCCGATATCCCGGGCCTGATTGCGGGCGCGGCGGAAGGGGCCGGGGTGGGCGACCGCTTTCTCGGCCATATCGAACGCTGCCGGGTGCTGATCCACCTGATCGACATCCAGGGCACCGATCCCGCCGAGGCGCTGGAGATCATCGAGGAAGAGCTGGATGCATATGGCGCCGGGCTGGGCGACAAGCCGCGGCTGATTGCGCTCAACAAGATCGACCTGGCCGATGCCGAACTGGTCAAGGGCTTCACCAAGGAGCTGAAGGCCGCCGGGGCTAGCCGCGTGTTCCCGATTTCCGGCGCGACGGGGAAAGGGATGGACAAGCTGCTCGATGCGGTGATCGAGTATCTCCCTTCCGCCACCGTCACCGAGCGGCCGGTCGGTGAGCGAGAGGATGCCGACGAAACCCCCTGGTCTCCGGTGTGAATCACTGCCTTCTCCCCCATTTCCGACTACCCTGAGCTCGTCGAAGGGCCGTCCTTGTTCTTGAGGCTGGTTGCCTGGTTCGAAGGAAAGAGCAGCCCTTCGACAAGCTCAGGGTAGTCGGAGTTTGGGGGATTGGTTCGAGCCCCCTTCAATCCTTGGCTGAGTTCCCCTAAGCCCGCCCCGCAATGCCCATATCCCACCTCTCCGACCTGGCCGATCCCGCCGCCTGCCCGCGCCTTGTGGTCAAGGTTGGCTCGTCGCTGCTGGTCGGCAAGGACGGAGTGCGGCGCGAATGGCTGGCGGGGCTGGTCGCCGAGATCGCCGCAGCCCATGCCCGCGGCCAGGAAGTGATCGTCGTCAGCTCGGGCGCGATCGCGCTGGGGGCGGCGACGCTGGGGCTGGACAAGGGTGGACGCGGCAGCCTCGCCGATGCGCAGGCCGCCGCCGCCGTCGGCCAGATCGCGCTGTCGGGGCTGTGGGCGGAGCTGCTCGGGGCACACGGCCTCACCGCCGCGCAATTGCTGCTGACGCTGGACGATCTCGAGGATCGCCGCCGCTATCTCAATGTCACCGCCACGCTCACCCGGCTGCTCGATGCCGGGGCGGTGCCGGTGATCAACGAGAACGACAGCGTCGCCACCCAGGAAATCCGCTTTGGCGACAACGACCGGCTGGCGGCGCGCGTCGCGCAGGCCGCACGGGCGAGCGCAGTGCTGCTGCTCTCCGATGTCGATGGGCTCTATGACCGCAACCCGATGGATCCGGCGGCAAAACTCCTCCCTGAAGTGCACGGGGTGACGGCGGAAGTGCACGCGATGGCCGACGGCGGTTCGGCCTCGGGCATGGGCTCGGGCGGAATGACTTCCAAGCTTCAGGCTGCGGGGATTGCGGAACTGGCCGGCATCGCGCTGGCCATCGCCAACGGCACGCATGATGCGCCAATGTCCCGCGCGTTAGGGCAGAACATCGGCACGCTGTTCCTGCCGAAGCGCAGGGCAGCGGCGCGCAAGGCCTGGCTGGGCGGGCGTCTGCGGCTGAAGGGCGCGCTGACGGTGGATGGCGGCGCAGCGCGGGCGCTGGGCAAGGGCAGCAGCCTGCTCGCCGCCGGGGTGACCGCAGTCGATGGCGAGTTCCAGCGCGGCGACGCTATCGCCATCCGCGATGACGCGGGCGCCCTGCTGGCACATGGCCTGTCGGAATATGATTCCGCCGAATGCGCGGCGCTGGTCGGCCACCAATCGGCGAAGCATGCCGAAATTCTCGGCTATGCGCCGCGCTCGGCGATCGTCCACCGCGACCAGCTGGTTCTGAAATGACTATAGCCGTCACCGGCGCGACCGGCTTTGTCGGGCAGGCTCTGCTCGATGCCGCCGCCGCGCAGCGCCAGCCCTTGCGCGCGCTCGCCCGCAAGCCGCAGCAACCGCGCGAAGGTGTCGAATGGATCGCGGGCGACCTTGCCGACCGCGACGCGCTCGCCGCGCTGGTGCAGGGCACCGAGGCGGTGATCCATGTCGCCGGCGTCACCACCGCGCCCGATGCCGCAGGCTTCGAGGCGGGCAATGTCACCGGCACGCTGGCGCTGGCCGAGGCGGCGCTGGCGGCTGGCGTGCCGCGCTTCGTCCATGTCTCCTCGCTCTCGGCGCGCGAGCCGGGGCTGTCGCTCTACGGCGGCTCCAAGGCGCGCAGCGAGCGGGTGGTCAAGGCCAGCGGGCTCGACTGGACGATCGTGCGCCCGCCCGCCGTCTATGGCCCGCGCGACGATGCCTTGTTCGAGCTGTTCCGCGCCGCCCGCTGGGGCGTGGTGCCGACGCCCAAGCAGGGCAACGCCTCGCTTATCCATGCCCAGGACCTCGCCCGGCTGCTGCTGGCGCTGGCGCCGGGCGGCGAGGATGTCACCCACCACACTTTCGAGCCCGACGACGGCAAGCGCGGCGGCTGGAATCATTACGAACTCGCCCGCGCGATCGGCTGGGCGGTCGGGCGGCGGCCCAAGGTGCTGGGCCTTTCGCGAAGGACGATGGAATGGGCGGCCAGGCTGGACATGCGGCTGCGCGGCAGCAAGGCCAGGCTGACGCTCGACCGGGTCGGCTATATGACTCATCCCGACTGGGTGGTCAGCCTCGGCGCGCGGGTGCCGTTCGAGATCTGGCGGCCCAGGATCGAGACGCGCGAAGGGCTGAAGGCGACGGCGGCGTGGTATCGCACGGCGGGCTGGCTGTAGTCTGCCAGACCCGCGCCAGCCCGCTTCCGGGCCGCGTCGCCGCCGGAGGAGGCTGCTCGGCATTCCGGTTCAGGGATCCTGTCCAATCCGTGCCAGTATGGGACAGTTTTGAACGCGATTGACAGCGGATTATCGACCGGTCCCTGTCGTCGAGGCAGCTCGCAAGCGCCGCGACAGCCCCCTGGCAGACACCCCGCCCGGGCCGTCGGCGCGACCGATTGGCGACTTTGGGGAGCCGGAAGGGAATCCAACGGGGCAATACTAACGCTCAAGAAGTGCGCCAGAGTTTGGTTGTAAGTATCTATATCCAACGGTAGTAACTTGGAGGTGTATAGCGATTTGCGCCTGGGACTCGGATGCCCTGGCGATTGCGCAACGATCGGCCGGAATTCTACCAGGGCAATGTCAATCAACTGCATGATAAGTCGCATAAAAATGAGGAATTTACGTTAGCCTGAATCCAGCCGCCGGCGCCAGGGGGCGGCGATCCGATCAAATTTGCAAGTAAGTCGCAATAGCATAAAGTTGAAAATGCTGAGTTAAGCCGGAGGTCAATTGCGATTATTTACTTGGCGCCGAGAGTCAAACGGGGCCGTTTCGTTTGCAGGTCGTCGCGAAATAACTTGTCGCGCCATGCACTTGGGCTGCGGCCCAAAGACCGGCAGCCGCAGATTCTGTTTGCCGACTTACCGGGTCTCGGTTAACAACTGACTAACGGACTCACTCCGCCTGCGGTCGTTACCCGGGACAGAACGGTGAGCAAACGGTTCGCACATATCGATGCTGGACGATCGCCTGCCGCCTGCCGGCGGGGCGGCTTGTGTGATAGGGGATTTGTCATGGCTGATTTCGACATTACCGCTCCGGGCTCCTCGGAAAACGTAAATGGAGCGATCTTCACCGACACGGTAAATGTCGGCTCGGGAACCGGAAATTACGAAACCTTCATCGCACTCTCCGACAATGACGGAACCCTGTCCGGCTTCAACTCGGACGAAACGGCGCCGAAAGATGCAACCAACCAGAACGGGGACCTGGATCTGGCCAAGTCCGAAGCGATCCTGCTGGGCAGCATCCCGATCACTATCGGCACCGGGCCTGTGGCTGACGGGGGCAACGGCCTGCCTTTGGGCGTCGCGTTCTATGAGTTTCGCACCGATCTGAACGAGCCGAACAACGCAACCACCGGTCGCCTCTCGATCGATGCGTTCAAGATTTACATATCGCAGGATGGCACAATCGAATCCAAAACCGCGCTGGAAGCTTCCGGGCCGCCGGTTTACGATCTCGGCGCGGGCAACCGGGTGCTGCTCAGCGAGGTCTCGACCGGCAGCGGCACAGACGATTACGCGGTTTTCGTTCCGGTTTCGAACTTCGGCACCGCCAATCCATCGACGACCTATCTCTATCTCTATCTGGAAATGGGATTCTCGGGCGGCGATTTCGCCGATTTGGGCGGCTTCGAGGAATGGAATACGCAGCAGGCCGGTGCGCTGGTCGGGGTCAAGTTCTTCGACGTCAACGGCGACGGTGTTCGCGATCTCGACGGCTTGGACAATATTCTCGGCGGCGCTGGCGCTGCTGACGATGAAGTCGGCCTTGGCGGCGTCGAAGTCTTCGCCGACCGGCAAGTTTTCGAGCTGGACGGAAACCAGCAGGTGCTTGTCCGCGATTTCAACGGCGTCCTCGATGCCGACGAGCAATCGACCACAACCGCAACAGACGGCAGTTATTCGTTCTATGGTCTGACGCTGGGCACCTACCGCATCTATGAAGAAATACCCGCCGGATATGTCCGGACGACCGGCGATTTCGAGACAGTGACAATTTCGTCCCAGCTCAAGAACGACGGGGGCACGCTTGAAGGTATCTTTACGGTCGATCCGATCGGCAATCACATTCCTACCTTCGACATTTCCGGTCGCAAGCTGATCGACACCAACGGCGACGGCAGCATTGCCGGCGATAACACCGCGCATGCCGGGGTGACGATCTACATCGACTTCGACAATGACGGCGTGTTCGATGCGGGCGAGAAGTCGGCGATCACCGATGGCAGCGGCAACTGGTCGATCACCGGGCTGGATGCGAGTTTCACCGGCAAGACTGGTGCGCGAGAACGCCACTGCGGACTATATCACGACGGTGGGCGGCAGCGGCCTTGCGATAACCGGCACACCTGGAAACAACCAGACCGGAATCACCTTCGGCAACTTCCTGAAGTTCTCGATTTCGGGGATCAAATACGACGACAACGACAACAACGGCATCGATGCCGGCGACGGCCGTCTGGCGGGCGTGACGGTCTATGTCGATCTCAACAACAACGACACCTTCGACAACGATCTCGACGCCGAGCTGGAAGCCGGCGAGGATCCCTTCGCGGTCACCGACGCCAACGGCGCCTGGACGATTTCCGGCCTCGGCCCGACGGCGGGCGGCAAGGAAGTGCGCGAAGTCACGCCGCCCGGCTACACCCAGACGGTGGGTCAGGACGGCACCGTGGTCAATACCGACTATCTGGTCACCGCCACCTCGGGCAACAACAGCCAGACCGCCTTCAACTTCGCCAACTTCCTGCCGTTCGGCATTTCGGGCAAGAAGGTCATCGACACCAACGGCGACGGCAGCATTGCCGGCGATAACACCGCGCATGCCGGAGTGACGATCTACATCGACTTCGACAATGACGGCGTGTTCGACGCGGGCGAGAAGTCGGCGATCACCGATGGCAGCGGCAACTGGTCGATCACCGGGCTGGATGCGAGTTTCACCGGCAAGCTGGTGCGCGAGAACGCCACTGCGGACTATATCACGACGGTGGGCGGCAATGGCATCGCCATCACCGGCAACAACCAGACCGGGGTCGATTTCGGCAACTTCCAGAAGTTCTCGATTTCGGGGATCAAATACGACGACAACGACAACAACGGCATCGATGCCGGCGACGGTCGTCTGGCGGGCGTGACGGTCTATGTCGATCTCAACAACAACGACACCTTCGACAACGATCTCGACGCCGAGCTGGAAGCCGGCGAGGATCCCTTCGCGGTCACCGACGCCAACGGCGCCTGGACGATTTCCGGCCTCGGCCCGACGGCGGGCGGCAAGGAAGTGCGCGAAGTCACGCCGCCCGGCTACACCCAGACGGTGGGTCAGGACGGCACCGTGGTCAATACCGACTATCTGGTCACCGCCACCTCGGGCAACAACAGCCAGACCGCCTTCAACTTCGCCAACTTCCTGCCGTTCGGCATTTCGGGCAAGAAGGTCATCGACACCAACGGCGACGGCAGCATTGCCGGCGATAACACCGCGCATGCCGGGGTGACGATCTATATCGACTTCGACAATGACGGCGTGTTCGACGCGGGCGAGAAGTCGGCGATCACCGATGGCAGCGGCAACTGGTCGATCACCGGGCTGGATTCAAGCTTCACCGGCAAGCTGGTGCGCGAGAATGTCGCTGTCGAACCTATATCACCACGGTGGGCGGCAATGGCCTCGCCATCACCGGCACGCCGGGCAACAACCAGACCGGGATCGACTTCGGCAACTTCCAGAAGTTCTCGATTTCGGGGATCAAATACGACGACAACGACAACAACGGCATCGATGCCGGCGACGGCCGTCTGGCGGGCGTGACGGTCTATGTCGATCTCAACAACAACGACACCTTCGACAACGATCTCGACGCCGAGCTGGAAGCCGGCGAGGATCCCTTCGCGGTCACCGACGCCAACGGCGCCTGGACGATTTCCGGCCTCGGCCCGACGGCGGGCGGCAAGGAAGTGCGCGAAGTCACGCCGCCCGGCTACACCCAGACGGTGGGTCAGGACGGCACCGTGGTCAATACCGACTATCTGGTCACCGCCACCTCGGGCAACAACAGCCAGACCGCCTTCAACTTCGCCAACTTCCTGCCGTTCAGCATTTCGGGCAAGAAGGTCATCGACACCAACGGCGACGGCAGCATTGCCGGCGATAACACCGCGCATGCCGGGGTGACGATCTACATCGACTTCGACAATGACGGCGTGTTCGATGCGGGCGAGAAGTCGGCGATCACCGATGGCAGCGGCAACTGGTCGATCACCGGGCTGGATGCGAGTTTCACCGGCAAGCTGGTGCGCGAGAACGCCACTGCGGACTATATCACGACGGTGGGCGGCAATGGCATCGCCATCACCGGCACACAACCAGACCGGGGTCGACTTCGGCAACTTCCAGAAGTTCTCGATTTCGGGGATCAAATACGACGACAACGACAACAACGGCATCGATGCCGGCGACGGCCGTCTGGCGGGCGTGACGGTCTATGTCGATCTCAACAACAACGACACCTTCGACAACGATCTCGACGCCGAGCTGGAAGCCGGCGAGGATCCCTTCGCGGTCACCGACGCCAACGGCGCCTGGACGATTTCCGGCCTCGGCCCGACGGCGGGCGGCAAGGAAGTGCGCGAAGTCACGCCGCCCGGCTACACCCAGACGGTGGGTCAGGACGGCACCGTGGTCAATACCGACTATCTGGTCACCGCCACCTCGGGCAACAACAGCCAGACCGCCTTCAACTTCGCCAACTTCCTGCCGTTCGGCATTTCGGGCAAGAAGGTCATCGACACCAACGGCGACGGCAGCATTGCCGGCGATAACACCGCGCATGCCGGGGTGACGATCTACATCGACTTCGACAACGACGGCGTGTTCGATGCGGGCGAGAAGTCGGCGATCACCGATGGCAGCGGCAACTGGTCGATCACCGGGCTGGATGCGAGTTTCACCGGCAAGACTGGTGCGCGAGAACGCCACTGCGGACTATATCACGACGGTGGGCGGCAATGGCATCGCCATCACCGGCAACAACCAGACCGGGGTCGACTTCGGCAACTTCCAGAAGTTCTCGATTTCGGGGATCAAATACGACGACAACGACAACAACGGCATCGATGCCGGCGACGGTCGTCTGGCGGGCGTGACGGTCTATGTCGATCTCAACAACAACGACACCTTCGACAACGATCTCGACGCCGAGCTGGAGGCTGGCGAGGATCCCTTCGCGGTCACCGACGCCAACGGCGCCTGGACGATTTCCGGCCTCGGCCCGACGGCGGGCGGCAAGGAAGTGCGCGAAGTCACGCCGCCCGGCTACACCCAGACGGTGGGTCAGGACGGCACCGTGGTCAATACCGACTATCTGGTCACCGCCACCTCGGGCAACAACAGCCAGACCGCCTTCAACTTCGCCAACTTCCTGCCGTTCGGCATTTCGGGCAAGAAGGTCATCGACACCAACGGCGACGGCAGCATTGCCGGCGATAACACCGCGCATGCCGGGGTGACGATCTACATCGACTTCGACAACGACGGCGTGTTCGACGCGGGCGAGAAGTCGGCGATCACCGATGGCAGCGGCAACTGGTCGATCACCGGGCTGGATGCGAGTTTCACCGGCAAGCTGGTGCGCGAGAACGCCACTGCGGACTATATCACGACGGTGGGCGGCAGCGGCCTTGCGATAACCGGCACACCTGGAAACAACCAGACCGGGATCACCTTCGGCAACTTCCAGAAGTTCTCGATTTCGGGGATCAAATACGACGACAACGACAACAACGGCATCGATGCCGGCGACGGCCGTCTGGCGGGCGTGACGGTCTATGTCGATCTCAACAACAACGACACCTTCGACAACGATCTCGACGCCGAGCTGGAAGCCGGCGAGGATCCCTTCGCGGTCACCGACGCCAACGGCGCCTGGACGATTTCCGGCCTCGGCCCGACGGCGGGCGGCAAGGAAGTGCGCGAAGTCACGCCGCCCGGCTACACCCAGACGGTGGGTCAGGACGGCACCGTGGTCAATACCGACTATCTGGTCACCGCCACCTCGGGCAACAACAGCCAGACCGCCTTCAACTTCGCCAACTTCCTGCCGTTCGGCATTTCGGGCAAGAAGGTCATCGACACCAACGGCGACGGCAGCATTGCCGGCGATAACACCGCGCATGCCGGGGTGACGATCTACATCGACTTCGACAATGACGGCGTGTTCGACGCGGGCGAGAAGTCGGCGATCACCGATGGCAGCGGCAACTGGTCGATCACCGGGCTGGATTCAAGCTTCACCGGCAAGCTGGTGCGCGAGAATGTCGCTTCGACATATATCACCACCGTGGGCGGCAATGGCATCGCCATCACCGGCAGCGCGGGCAACAACCAGACCGGGATCAACTTCGGCAACTTCCAGCTGATGAACATCTCGGGCTACAAGTGGAACGACGCCAACAACAGCGCCACGTGGAACGCTGGCGAGGTGACGCTGGCTACCTGGACCATCTACCTCGACAACGATAAGGATCCAACCAACGGCGTCATCGCGACCGACGTGACCGACGTCAACGGAAGGTATTCGTTCGAGAATCTCGGGACAGACAATCCCCTGATCAAGAACGACTCCGACGGAATCCTGCATGTTTACGAAAAGGTTGAGGCCGGCTTTACCCAGACTTACGGTGACTTCTTCTTCACTATCCAGAGCGGGCTGACCATCACCGGTGACCTCAATACGACCGAAACCGGCAACTTCGGCAACTTCATGCCGACCGGCTATGTCCGCACCCCAGGGTTCTGGCAGAACGACAAGAACGGCGGCCAGTTCTGGGACGGGATCATCGGCAACGAAAAGAACGCAGGCAAGATCGGCTTCGCCGATGGCGAGTTGCTGTATTACATTGGCGACCTCGACGGCGACGGTGACGCCGATGCCGCCGACAACGCCATCGACACCAACGGCGACGGGCTGTTCAATGCGCTGGATCACAAGGGCCTGCTGATCGGCGACTACGACAAGGATGGCCTGAACGACGAAGGCAACGCGGTGTTCATCTCCTACGCCAACGCGCGTACGCTGATCGGCGCCACCGACAGTTCGAACGGCACGACGAAGCTGGGCCGCGATGTCGTCGCCACCTGGCTCAACTATCTGGCCGAAGCGAGCATCGGCGCCGCCGACGGACCGCAAACTCCGCGGCACTTCCTCGACGACGCCATCGACTGGTTCCAGAAGTATGCCGGGGTGGATGCCGATGCGAGCTATGGCGATACCTTCGACCGCTACAATATCGCCGCCAAGAACGGGATGGGCAGTGCCGCCTGGAACGAGACGATCGATACGGTCGATGATGGCCATGCCTTCCATGCCCAGCCGGTGGCGCATACGGCGAAGCTGCTCCACGACGAGCTCGACTTCTACAACAACACCGGCGCGACGTTCGATCCCACCGATCCGGCCAACGCACTGCTCTTCCAGCATTATTCGATCCACATCTGATGCCGGACAAAGGTAAACGCATTTGACACGGCATGACCAAGGTATGATATAAGCCTTGAAAACTCAGGGGAAATATCTTGGCCTTGCCAGGTGAAGTCGAACTGCCGAAGGGGCGGCTGGCCGAATGGCTGGCCGGCCCTTTGCGCAAGAACCGGCAGATCTACATCAAGGTCGGTCTGGCGGCGGCAATGGTCAATTGTTTCGCCCTGGTGACCGCGCTGTTCACCATGACGGTCTATGACCGGGTGGTGCCGAACAATGCTACCGATAGCCTGATCGGGCTGAGCATCGGTCTCGTCATCATCCTGATCGTCGATTTCATGCTGAAGCTGCTGCGCGCCTATTTCGTCGATGTCGCCGGCGCGCGGATCGACCGGGATATCGGGCGCGAGATATTCCAGAAGATTCTCGACATGCGGCTCGATCTCGGGCGAAGTTCGACCGGCGGGCTCGCCGGGCTGGTCCGCGAGATCGAGACCCTGCGCGATTTCTTCGCCTCGGCGACGGTCACCGCGCTGGTCGATGTGCCGTTCATTTTCGTCACGCTCGCGGTGGTCGCACTGATCGGCGGCTGGATCGTCATGGTGCCCATGGCGCTGATCCCGCTGGTCGTGATCAGCGCGGTGGTGACCCAGCCGGTCATGCGCCGCCTCTCCGCCGAGACACTGGGCGAGGCGCTGTCCAAGCAATCGGTGCTGGTCGAAACGATCGGCAGCCTCGAGACGGTCAAATCGGCCAATGCCGGGCCGATGCTGGCCGAGCGCTGGGACAGTGCGGTGCAGGGCCATGCCGGGGCTTCGCTGCGCCAGCGGCTGGTATCGACCATCTCGATCACCATCGCCGCCACCGGGCAGCAGGTGGCCTATGTCGGGGTCGTCATCTTCGGGGTCTATGCCATCGCCGATGGCAGCCTGACGATGGGCGGGCTGATCGCCTGTTCGATCCTGGCGGGCAGAGCGGTCGCCCCGCTTGGCACGATCGCCCACCTGCTGACGCGGCTCAACGCGACGCGCACCGCCTATGCCCAGATCAACCGGCTGATGGAACAGCCGCCCGAAGGCCCGGCGGGGCAGGGGCTGGTGCTGCAAAACCTGCAGGGCCGGATCGAGTTCCGCAATGTCGATTTCCGCTATCCCGCCGCGCCCGAATTGGCGCTGACCGACGTTTCCTTCCGCATCGAGCCGGGCGAGCATGTCGCGCTGATCGGCCCCATCGGCTCGGGCAAATCGACCATCGCCCGGCTGCTGATCGGGCTTTACCCGCCGAGCAGCGGGCTGGTGCTGATCGACGGGACCGACCTGCGACAGCTGACCCCGCATTCGCTGCGCGGCAAGGTCGGCGCGCTGTTCCAGGATAATGTGCTGCTGACCGGCACGATCCGCGACAACATCAAGCTGGGGCGCGAGGACGCGGACGAGGAAGAAATGCTGCGCGCCACGCAGATCAGCCTGGCGCATGAATTCATCTCGCGCATGCCGAACGGCTATGACGCGAAGCTGGCCGATCGCGGCGAGGGCCTCTCGGGCGGGCAGCGCCAGTCGATCGCCATGGCGCGCGCGCTGATCGGCCGGCCGGCGATATTGGTGCTCGATGAACCGACGTCCTCGGTCGATACCGACACCGAAGCGCGGCTGATCGCCAATTTGCGCGAAGAGTTCGCCGGGCGTACACTGGTGCTGATCACGCACCGTCCGTCGCTGCTGGCGCTGGTCGATCGGGTGATCCTGCTGGCGCAAGGGCGGGTGATGATGGACGGCACGCCCGAGAACATCAACCGCAAGGTCTCCCAGATTGCCGCGAGGTAGCCATGCCCAGTATTGCCGAATTTCTTGGCGAGGAAACCACCGATCTCGATGACGATTTCAAGGCTCGCAAGTCGGCCAACTTGCTGCTGTGGATCATCGCCGGTTTCTTTGTGCTGGCTTTCGCCTGGGCGGCGCTGACCAAGATCGACCGAACCGTGCGCGGCGTGGGCAAGGTCGTGCCGAGTTCGAAACTGCAGGTTGTTTCGAACCTCGAAGGCGGCGTGATCGAGGATATCCTGGTCAAATCCGGCCAGACGGTGAACAAGGGCGATGTCCTGGTGCGGCTCTCGCCGACGTTGAGCAATGCCGCCTTCGGCAGCGGCGCCGCCGAAGTCGATGCGCTGCAAACCAGGATCGCCCGGCTGAACGCCGAAGTGCGCGGGGCCAGTCCGTCGTATGGCAGCGGCGGCGGCGGGCAGGTCGCGGTCGAGCGGTCGCTGCATGCCGCCCGCGCGGCCGAGCTCGATGGCATCATGAATGCCGGGCGGGCGCGGGCCGAGCAGGCGCAGCGGATGGTCGCGGAAGCGCAATCGGCGCTCGATTCCAAGCGCTCGAGCCTCCAGGCGGCGGACGAGGAGCTCGCGATGATCCGGCCGATGGCGGAGAAGCAGATCATCGCCAAGGTCGATCTGATCAAGGCGGAAAATCACGCCAAGGTGGCGCGCAACGAAGTCGATGCGGCGGTGGCCGCGCTGTCGCGGGCGCGTTCGGCAGTCGCCGAGGCCAACGCCCAGACGGCGCAGCAGCGTAGCGACTGGAAATCGCGATCGGGCATGGAGCTGTCGCAAGCACAAGCCGAACTCGCCGCCAAGCGGCAGGAACTGCCGGCGCTGTCGGATCGCCGCGACCGTACGGTGATCCGCGCCTCGATGTCGGGCAGGATCAACCGCGTGCTGGTGACCACGGTCGGCGGCACGGTGTCGGCGGGCATGCCTATAGCCGAGATTGTGCCGACCGAGGAAACGCTCTACATCGAAACGCAGATCAGGCCTGCGGATATCGGCAACGTGCATATGGCGCAGAAATCGAAGGTCGAGATCACCGCCTACAATTCTTCGGTTTACGGCACGCTTCCCGGAAAGGTGACGGCAATCTCGCCAGATGCGGTGCTGAACGAAAAGACCGGCGAGAGTTTCTACACGGTCGAGGTGCAGGCGGTGGGCGTGTTGAAGGACCAGGAAGGCAGGCGTCTGCCGATCGGCACCGGCATGTTCGCCAATGTCAGCCTGCTGGGCGACAAGCGCTCGGTGCTGTCCTATCTGTTCTCGCCGATCACCAAGCTGTCGGAGACGGCGTTCCGCGAATAGAGTTCGATCGCATCCCGGCCCGGCAATCTCAGGATTCGATCCGGGCGAGTCCGTCCACCTCGCGCGGGATGGCAAAACGGCGGATGTACTCACCGAACTGCTCGGCGACCTCGCCGTCGGCCAGCCCCCATTGCTCGATCGTATAGTCGTTGCGTCCGCGCGCATTCTTGGGGTTGTCGCGGTGCCAGGCGCCGACCGACTCGGCGATTGCATCGGGCGTGTCGATGCCGATGCCTGCGTGGATTTTGCGCATTTCGGCGACCGGATTCTCGATCAGCGCGTAATAATCGACATGCACCACCTTGCCGCCGAGCGGGCTGCGGTCGGATTCCAGGATACGATCGATGTGGCGCTGGATGAAGTGCCGCATGTCGCGCCCGACCTCGTGCGGATCGATCGCGCCGGCGGTGCGCACGCCGCGCAGATTGAAGGTCATCTTGCAGATCGAGGCCAGCGTCTGCACCGGATCGCGGTGGGTCATGACGAAGCGTGCGTCGGGGTAAACCTCAAGGATTTCGTTCATCGCGATGACGTGGTTGGGGTATTTGAGCGCCCAGGGTTTGCCCCGGCTGCGCCATTGCAGCAGTTGCAGCTGCCGCTTGTGGACGCGGTAGGTCTCGGCGAGGTCGAACTCATCCATCAGATAGTCGAAATAGCCGGGCACGCGGAACAGATTGTTAAGACCCGCCGCGCCGTAGCTTTGCTGCAGAAAGGCATGGCATTCGTCCGAGCCGTCCTCGTCGTAGAGGTGCAGCGCATCGAAGCCCTCGAATGTCGGCTGCTGCGCGCGCCGTTCCGCCCATTCCGAACGGCGCTTCTTCACGGAATCGAAATCAAAGCCCGGCGGCGGGTTGGGGGCCATCGATTCCCAGGTGCGGATCAGGCGGAAGCGGCTGTCGCGGTCGAACAGATACTGGAAATAGGTCGTGCCCGATCGCGGCAGGCCCATCAGGAACACCGGGGCATCGATTCGTTCGTCGGCGATATCGGGGTAGTCGCGCAGCCAGCGCTGGCCCTCGATGCGGTTGATCTGGTCCATAACGAACAGCTTGCGGGTCAGTTCCTCGCCCTCCGCCGAAAGCCCGGCGGTGCGATCGAGTTCCAGCGCGAGCCGTTCGAGATTGCCGCGCACGGCGGGATCGCTGTCGGCGATGCCGGCCTGCTTCTCGGCCTCGGCGACGATGGCGGCGGCGTCCAGCATTGTCCCACTCCCGGCCGATTGATCTTGCCCGTGTTTGCTGATCCTATGGCTCCGGGCCCGGGCATGTCAAACAGCGGCGGGGCCAAGCGGAGAGTTGCCGATGTCCTATGAAAGCCACGTCGAGCCGATCAAGCTGGGCTATCTGTTCGATTTCAAGCTCCCCCCCGGCTTTCCCAGGGACCAGCTCGACGACCTGACCGACAGCTTCGCTCTGGTCTTTCGTCAGGGCCTTGAGCGCGGGGTGATTGACCGGCCGGTGGAGATCGTTTTCCGCGAGGTCGAGGGACTGCCCAAGGGCACGGTCAAGGCAGTGATCGATGCCTATGGCGAACTGGTCGACGAGGGCTGCCTCGCAGTCTTCGGCCCGGCGATCACCGACAATGCGGTGCCGATGCGCGAGGCGATCGAGCAGCGCTTTCACGTCCCCGCGATCAGCGTCTGCGGCACCGACGACTGGCTGGGCGAGTGGACTTTCGCGCTACCACAAGGATCGATGACCGACGAGCCAGTGTTCTGGGCGCATCTCATCGCCAAACAGGGCCACAAGACCGTCGGCGCGATGATCGAGCAGTCGCTGATCGGCGAGAGCTATATCCGCAATTTCCGCAAGGCCTGCCAGGCGGAGGGCCTGCGTATCGTGCGCGAGGAGCAGATCGCCCAGACCGCGCAGGATGTCGGCGAGACCGTGCGCCGGCTGCACGAGGCGCGGCCGGATGCGCTGGTCCATTGCGGCTTCGGTTTCGGCGTGGTCCATGTCAATCCGGCGCTGGCGGCGCTCGGCTGGGATCCGCCGCGGTTCATGGGGACGGCGTTCCAGAATGCGTGGGTCAGCCCCGTGCTGTGGAAGGCGATCGAAGGCTGGACCGGGCTCGACCAGTATGACGAGGGCAATCTGCTGGGTCAGCGCTTTCTCGACGAGTTCCAGCAGGCCTTCGGGCGGCGGCCCGAATATTGCGTGCCGGTGGTCAACCGCGATCTCGCCACCGTGCTGCTGCATGCCTTCGCCGACGCGCATCCGCTGTCGCCGCGCGGGGTCAAGGAGGCGCTCGAGCGGGTGAAGATGCTGCCTGCCGCCGCGGGTTCGCCCGGCACCCGGCTTTCGTTCGGTAAGTGGACCCGGCGCGGCTGGATGGGTGCGGGCTATCTGGTGGCGCGGCGGCTCGATCCCGACGGCAGGAACTCGCATCTCGTCGACCGGTTTTAGCGCCGGGCAAGCGCCGCTAGCCGGGCTACAGGGTTGCGGCGCGGTTGCGCCAGTCCTAGCATTGGGCTTCGACGCGAATGGAGGCGCAGATGGCAAGCCGGACGCTGGTTCTGATCGGCACCCGCAAGGGCGCCTGGATTTATCGCAGCGATGCGGCGCGGCGTGATTGGCAGGCCGACGGGCCGCATTTCTTCGGCCATATCGTCCATCATCTGGTGCTCGATCCGCGCGACGGCCACACGCTGCTCGCCGCCGCCAAGACCGGGCATCTCGGCCCGACGATCTTCTGCTCGACCGATCTGGGCAAGACGTGGAGCGAAGCGACATCGCCGCCGGCCTTCGCCAAGGCGGCCGAAGGCGAAGTGGCGCGCGCGGTCGATCACAGCTTCTGGCTGACCCCAGGCCATGCCAGCGAGCCGGGCGTGTGGTATGCCGGCACCTCGCCGCATGGCTTGTTCCGCAGCGAAGACGGCGGAGTCAGCTGGCACGGCGTCGCCGGGCTCAACGACGATCCCGCCTACCGCGCCTGGATGGGCGGCGAGCAGGACGGCACCCCCGACGGGCCCAAGCTGCATTCGGTGATCGTCGATCCGCGCGATCCCGGTCACCTCTATCTCGGCATGTCGAGCGGCGGGGTGCACGAATTGCGCGACTGGGGTGCAAGCTGGACGCCGCTGGTTGATGGCATGGAAGTGGTCGATTTCCTCGATGCCGCGCAGATCGAATACCACGATCCGCATTGCCTGGCGCTGTGCCCGTCCAACCCCGACCGGCTCTATCAGCAGAACCATTGCGGCATTTACCGGATCGACCGTCCCTCCAGCACTTGGCGGCGGATCGGCCGGGCGATGCCGGCGGATGTCGGTGACATCGGCTTTCCCATCGTCGTGCATCCGCGCGACGCCGACCGGGCCTGGGTGTTCCCGATGGACGGCACCGAAGTCTGGCCGCGCACCAGCCCCGGGGGCAGACCGGCGGTCTATGGCACAAGCGACGGCGGCGAGAGCTGGAGTTCGCCGGGACACGGGCATGCCGCCATCCGGCGCCTGGTGGACGGTCAAGCGTCAGGCGATGAGCGCCGACAGCCGCGATCCGGTGGGGCTCTATTTCGGCACCACCAGCGGCGCGCTGTGGGCGAGCGCCGACGAGGGCGGCACATGGTCCGCCATCGCCGAGCATCTGCCGCATATCTATTCGGTGGAAAGCGCGGTGCTGGAATGAGAGTGCTGATCCCGGGGGCTTTGCTGTCTTACACCGGGTCCGCCGAAGTCGAGGCCGAAGGTGGCACCGTGGCGCAGCTTTTCGCCGATCTCGATGCGCGCTATCCGGGGCTGCGGTTCCGCGTGATCGACGAGCAGGACCGCTTCCGCCCCAACATGCGCTGTTTCGTCAACGGTGTCCAAAGCTTCGACCTCGGCGATCAGCTGAGCGGGACGGATGAGGTGATGCTGATCCAGGCGCTGCGAGGCGGGTGAGACCGGCTCTCGCGGCAGGTCTCAGAACACCGGATCGTATTCGGGCGGCAGATCGCCATCGGGATCGGGACCGCCCGGCACGTGGATGCCGCATTCGGTCTTGTCCCATCCGCGCCAGCGCCCGGCGCGCGGGTCTTCGCCGGCCGCCACCCTGCTGGTGCAGGGCGAGCAGCCGATGGAGGGGTAGCCCTCGGCGACCAGCGGGTGCGGCGGCAGATCGTGCTCGGCGACATAGGCGGCGATGGCCTCGGCGCTCCAGTCGATCAGCGGGTTGATCTTGAGGCGGCCCTGGGCGTCGCTGCTGTCGATCTCGAAGCGCGGCAGATTGGCGCGGGTGCTGGACTGGAAGCCCTTGCGCCCGGTGATCGAGGCGTCGAAGCCGGCCAGCGCGTTCGCCAGCGGGATCACCTTGCGAATCTCGCAGCAGCCGTCGGGATCGTAGGACCAGCGCAGGCCGCTTTCGTCCTTTGACTTCAGCGCCTCGGCGTCGGGGGTGAGGTTGCGCAGGTCTTTCAGCCCCAGCCGCTCCGACCAGCAGGTCGCGATAGGCCAGCGTTTCGGGGAAATGCTTGCCGGTCTCGAGGAACAGCACCGGCACCGCCGGATCGATCCGGCTGACCAGATGCAGCAGCACCGCGCTCTCCGCGCCGAAGCTGGAGACCACCGCGACATCGCCGGCAAGGCCGTCGCGCAGCACGCTGGTCAGCATTTCGGGCGTGTCGTTGCCGTGGAACAGCCGGTTCAGGCGCACGGCATCGGCCTCGCGGAAGCGCGGGCCGGTGTCGATGCGATCGACCGTTCTGGCCCTGATCCGGCCTTCCTCAGCCATGGCGCTTTTTCCAGATCGGCACGCTGCCGCGCGCATCGGCCTGATAGACATCGGCCCAGCGGGAAAATGCCGCCTCTGCATCGGCGGGCTCCATCGGGGACTGAGGTGCGAAACTGTCGAAGCCCGAGCGGCGCAGCGCGGGCAACTGATCGACGATGACATCGCCGACAGCGCGCAGTTCGCCGGTATAGCCGGCCTCGCGCAGGATACGCGCAGCCGAATTGCCGCGACCGTCGGTGAAGGCGGGGAAGTTCACCTCGACCAGCTTCAGCCTGTCCAGATAGGGCAGCAGATCGCGCGCGTCGTCGCCCGGCTCCAGGCGCACGGCGGCGGCGTTGGTCTGGTCGCCGAAATTATCGACAGTGATCGCGGGATCGGCGACGGGTTCGTCGCTGCGGAAGCGGAACTGGGTCTCAACCATAAAGCGCCTCCTTGAACGGGGCCATGCCGATGCGGCGGTAGGTATCGAGGAAGCGCTCCTGGCCTTGCTTGTTGGCGAGATAGACCTCGGTGGCCTTTTCGACGGCATCGACCACGCCGTCCTCGCTGAAGCCGGGGCCGGTGATCTGGCCCAGCGAGGTATCCGCGCCCTCGCAGCCGCCGAGCAGCAGCTGATAGTTCTCGACGCCCTTGCGATCGACCCCGAGGATGCCGATGTGGCCGGCGTGGTGATGCCCGCAGGCATTGATGCAACCCGAAATCTTGAGCTTGAGCTCGCCGATCGCGTCCTGCTTGCCTTGCGCGGCGAAGCGTTCGGAAATCTTCTGCGCGACGGGGATCGAGCGGGCATTGGCGAGGCTGCAATAGTCGAGCCCGGGGCAGGCGATGATATCGCCGATACCGTCGAGATTGGGCGTGCCGAGCCCGGCGGCCTCAAGCTGCTGCCACAGGCCATAGAGATCGGCCTTGCGAACATGCGGCAGGACGATGTTCTGGGCATGGGTGACGCGCAGCTCGTCGAAGCTGAATTGCTTGCCGAGGTCTGCCATCAGCCTGATCTGATCTGCGCTGGCATCGCCGGGAATGCCGCCGACCGGCTTCAGGCTGATCGTGGCGATGATGTAGCCCGGCTGCTTGTGGGCGTGGCAGTTGCGATCCACCCACAGCGCAAAATCGGGGTCGGAGCGGTCGAGGGTGCCGGGCGCGCCCGCCTCGAACGCGGGATCGGCGAAATGCGCCTTGATCCGCTCCAGCTCGGCCAGCGGCGGCTCGATGTCTTGGGTCAGCAGATGGGCGAATTCTTCCTCGACCTGGCGGGTATATTCTTCTTTTCCAAGCTCGTGGACCAGGATCTTGATTCGCGCTTTGTATTTGTTGTCGCGCCGTCCGTAGCGGTTGTAGACGCGCAGGCAGGCTTCCGAATAGGTAATCAGCTGGTCAAGCGGCACGAAGTCGCGGATCAGCGGCGCGATCATCGGCGTGCGGCCCATGCCGCCGCCGGCATAGAAGGCCGCGCCGATCTCGCCCTTGGCGTTGCGCACGATCTGGATGCCGATGTCGTGCAGCTTCATCGCCGCGCGATCGGTGTCGCTGGCGATCACCGCAATCTTGAATTTGCGCGGGAGGGCGAGGAATTCCGGGTGGAAGCTCGACCACTGGCGCAGCAGTTCGGCGTAGGGGCGCGGATCGATCACTTCGTCGGCCGCAGCGCCAGCATACTGGTCCGAGCTGATGTTGCGGATGCAATTGCCGCTGGTCTGGATCGCATGCATCTCCACCGAAGCGAGATCGGCTAGGATATCCGGCGCTTCGTCCAGTTTGATCCAGTTGTACTGGATGTTCTGCCGCGTGGTGAAGTGGCCATAGCTGCGGTCGTATTTGTCGGCGATGTCGCCGAGCATGCGCATCTGCGCCGAGCTCAGAGTGCCATAGGGCACCGCGACACGCAGCATATAGGCGTGCAGTTGGAGATAGAGCCCGTTCTGCAGGCGCAGCGGCTTGAACTGGTCCTCGCTGAGGTGGCCGTCGATCCGGCGGCGCGTCTGGTCGCGAAACTCGGCGACGCGGGTATCGACCATGGCTTGGTCGTATTGGTCGTATTTATACATCAGATCACCCAATTTCCGGCCTCGGGATCGGCCGGCTTCAATGTCAAATCCATGCGCACGGTAGGCCCCAGCGCGCGGATGCGCTCCTTGATGTGGGCGGGACGGACGGTGCCGTTCTTGCGCTCGCCATCGATGGCATAGGCGGCGTTGACCCGGCGGGCGGCCTGTTCGGTGGCGAGGATGGCGTCGGCCTGCTCGCCGGCATCGACTGCGTCCTCGACATGCAGCGACCAGCCGCTGCCGTCCCACCAGATGACCGCGCCGCTCTTCAAATCGTTCCCCGTCAGTATCTTCACGTCACCGCCTCCAGCGCCAATGCGCGCAATTCAATGTCTTCAGCCGCCGCGACCTCGCCGATGACGATGACTGCGGGGCTCTTCACCTGGGACTGCTCGACCAGAACGGACAAGCCCGCCAACGGCGAGCGCAGCACGCGCATGGTGGCGCGGGTGGCGTTTTCGATCACCGCCACCGGCATTGCCGGCGACAGGCCGTCGGCAATCAGCTTTTCGGCGATCGCCCCGGCGGTGGCGACACCCATGTAGATCACCAGCGTGCGGCCCTTGCCGGCGAGGCCGGACCAGTCCTGTCCGGTCGGTCCCTTGCCCAAATTCTTGCAGGTTCCCGCTACGAAGCTGACAATGCTGGCGGAATTGCGGTGGGTCAGCGGAATTTGCGCCGCCGCTGCCGCGCCAAGCGCGGCGCTGATGCCGGGGACAACCTCGACCGGGACGCCAGCGGCGCGGCAGGCCTCTGCCTCCTCGCCGCCACGCCCGAAGACGAAGGGATCGCCGCCCTTGAGCCGCACGACCTCATTGCCCGCCAGCGCCTCGCTGACCAGCAACGCGTTGATTTCATCTTGCGGCATGGTGTGGCGCGAGCGGCGCTTGGCGACCGAAATCAGCCGCGCGCCGGGGCGGGCCATCGCCAGGATCGCCGGATCGACCAGCCCGTCATGCACGATTAGCGCGGCATGCATGATCAGCCGCGCGGCGCGCAGGGTCAGCAGGTCGGGATCGCCGGGACCGGCGCCGACGAGCCACACTTTGCCGGTATCCGGGCCGGGGGAAGAATTGCTCATTCTGGCGCACATGGCGGCAAGCGGCCGCCATTGCCAGTCAGATTGCCTTTGCAAGGGCTTAGGCTAACTTTCCTTCGCCTTCGCTTTCGCCTTAGCCTTGGGTTCCTGGTCCGGTTCCAGTTCCGGCAGGGCATTCGGCCACTGCTTGATATAGAGATCGCGCTGCGGGAACGGAATCTCGACGCCGTGCTCGCGGAACAGGTGCCACAGACGCTTGAGCACGTCGGAGCGGACGTTGCCGATGCCGTCTTCCGGGTCCTCGATCCAGATCTGCACTTCGAACAGGATGGCGTTGTCACCGAAAGCGTGCAGCCACACCGTCGGCGCGGGATCGGTGAGCACCCGGGTCACGTCGCGCGCGGCCTCCAGCATCAGTCGCTCGGCGAGATCGATATCGGTGCCATAGGCAACCCCGACCGGCACCTTCACCCGCACATCGAGCGAGGAATAGGACCAGTTCTCGACCTGGTTGATCATCAGATTTTCGTTGGGAATCAGGAACTCGATCTTGTCGCGGGTAATCACCGAGACCGCCCGCATGCCGATCTTCTTAACCTGGCCTACATTGGCCGGGCCATTGCCGGCGGTGGCGACGGCAATCACGTCGCCTGGCTTGATCGAGCGGTCCATCAGCAGGATGATGCCCGCAAGCAGATTACCGAAGGTTTTCTGCAGGCCGAAACCGACGGCGAGGCCGAAGGCGCCGGAGAACACCGCGAAGGCGGTGAGGTCGATGCCGATGACGTCCGCGCCGATCAGGATGCAGGCCATCCATACCGCGATGCCGACAAGCTTCTCGCCGAGCAGCTGCTCGGTCGCGTCGAGCCTGGTCAGGCGGCGGAAAGCCATGCGCACCGCGCGGCTGGCGTAGCGGCCGATAAAATAGATTGCGACCAGCACCAGCAGCACCAGCAGCGCCCGGTAGAGCGAGACGCGGTGGGTGCCGTAATCGAAGCCGATGCTGTCGAGCTGGCCCTGGATGCGGGTGATCTGTTCGATGAAATTCATGCGGTTGCCATGGCGGCAAAGCCGCGTTCGAGGTCGGCGATCAGGTCGGCGGGATCTTCGAGGCCGATGGAGAGACGGACGCCGAAGCAGTCGGCCGGGGCCATGCCGGGCAGCGGCCAGGGGATGACACTGCGGTGTGCAACAGGATCGACCGGGGTCACCAGGCTCTCATAGCCGCCCCAGCTGTAGCCGATGCCGAACAGCGTCAGCGCATCGATGAACCGTGCCCTTGCCGCTGGATCGCCGCCCTTCAGGACGAAGCTGAACAGCCCGCAGCCGCCGGTGAAATCGCGCCGCCACTGCTCGTGGCCGGGCGATTCCGGCAGCATCGGACAAAGCACGGCGGCGACTTCGCTGCGATCGCGCAGCCAGGCGGCGATGGCCAGCGCGGAGGTGGTTTCCCGCTCCAGCCGCAGGCCCATGGTCCGGAGTCCGCGCAGCCCCAGCGCGGCATCGTCGGGCGAAACCACCTGACCCAGCGACTGCGCCCGCCGCCGCAGCTTTGCATACCATTTCGCGCCCGCCGTCGCGCTGCCCATCATCAGGTCGGAATGGCCGCCGACGTGTTTGCTCAGCGACATCACCGAGATATCCGCGCCCCGCTCCAAGGCGGGGAAGCCAAGCGGGCTGGCCCAGGTGTTGTCGAATACCGAAACGACGCCGCGCCCACGGGCGATCGCGGTGAGGGCGGGGATATCCGCCACTTCCATGGTCAAGCTGCCGGGCGCTTCGAGCAGTACGGCGCGGGTTTTCTCGCAGATCAGGGCTTCAAAGGCGGCCCTGTCGAGCGGGTCGAAGAATCGCGGCGTCACGCCGAAATCGCGCAGCAGCCCGCGCCCCATCGCCCGGGTCGGGTCATAGGCATTGTCGGCCAGCAGCAGCACGTCGCCGGGCCGCAGCACCGTCATAAACGCGCCCGCCAGCGCGGCGACGCCCGAGGGATAGAGCATCGTCCCCGCTGCGCCTGGTTCCAGCTCGGTCAAGGCTTCGGCCAGCGCCCACTGCGTCGGCGCGCCGCGGCGGCCATAGAAGAATTTGCCGTCCTCGTTGGTGCTCGGCCCGGCCTCCAGGGCAGCCAGGTTCTCGTAGAGATGCGTGCTGGCCCGCCAGACCGGCGGATTGACCGCCGCCCCGGTCCATTCCGCACGGCGACCGCCGGTGACGAGGCGGGTTGCCGGGGTTAGTTTGTCGCTCGGACCTTTGGCCATGACTACCGCATAGCTTTGCTGCGGGCGATTGAGCAATGGCTGGTTCGCACGGCCAGGTTCGTTCAACCCGCGCTTGTCGCCTTGGGCGTATCGGGATCGGCGCCCCATTCGCCCCAGCTGCCGTCGTAGAGCGCGACGTCATGCTTGCCAAGCAGGTGCATGGCGAAGGCGAGCACGCAGGCGGTGACCCCGCTGCCGCAGCTGGTGACGACCGGGCGGGCGAGATCGATACCGGCTTCGGTGAACGCTTGCCGCAGACCGTCCTTGTCCTTGAAGGTCCCGTCCTCGTTGAACATCCGCGCATAGGGCAGATTGAGCGCGCCGGGGATATGGCCCGGGGCGATGCCGGGGCGCGGTTCGGGTTCTTCGCCGGTGAAGCGGCCTGGGCCGCGGGCATCGACCAGCTGTTCGCCCCGGTGATCGAGGATCGCCAGCACATCCGCCTTGCTGCGCAACCGCTTCGGGTCCGACCATGCGGTGAAATGGCGGTGGCGCAGATTTTCCCGGCCTGCGGCGAGCGGGCGGCCTTCCGCTGTCCATTTTGCCAGCCCGCCGTCGAGCATGGCGACATTATGCGCCCCGAACAGCTTGAGCATGAACCAGGCGCGCGCGGCGCTTTTCACCGCGCTGTTGTCGTAAACCACGATCCGGCTGCCGTCGCCGAGGCCCAGGCTCTGCATACGGCTGGCAAACTTCTCGGCAGTGGGCAGGGTGTTATCGACCGGCGATTCCGGATCCACCAGCTCGCCCAGCTGCATGAATACCGCGCCGGGGATGTGCCCGGCTTCATATTCCGCCGACGCGTCGCGCCCGGTATCGGGCAAGTGCCACGAGGCATCGACGATGCGAAGATCGCTGGCGCCGATTTCATCGGCGAGCCATTGACAGGAAACCAGGCTTTCCATGCTGCTAAACCCTTAGGCTCAGGCGCTGAGCGCGACTTCGCGCTGGCTGATCCGGGAATAGAGCCGGGGCCCCAGATCGAGCCTGAACGGCTTGAGCGCTGCCCCGGGCCGCTCCTGGCTTTCGCCGATGACGAAAGTCCGGTTGATCGTCAGCGGCGGCGCGTTGCTGCGCAGCGCTTCGACCCGGAAGCGCGCCAGCGGCACGAACAGCGAGGCCCCGCCATTGCGGATCGGCGTGATTGCTGCGAGCGGCAGGCGGAATTCGCCGGTCAGGGTGACGCTCTCGCCCGGGGCGAGCGATTCCAGCCTGTGCAGCGGCTCGATCGACTGGCCGGCCAGCTCGAGTTGCGAACGCGCCGGCAGCGAGGCATGCGCGCCAATCATGTCGCCGCCGACCTGAACCGGGCCGATCGGCTCGCTGCCGTTGTTGGAGACGACCAGCTCGTAATTCAGCACGGTGTTGAGCAAGGTGGCGCTCATCCGGCGGGCGGCGAGAGCGACATCGAGCGGATTGACCAGCACGTCGAGCGAGGGACGGGGGGCGGATGGGGCGGCCGCGGCCTGCTCCGCCGCCAAGCCGTTGCCAACGGGTGCGCCCGAATCGCCGAGCAGTGCGAGGAGATCGAGTTCGGATTGCTCTTCCGCGAGCGCAGCATCGGCCTGCTGCGTAGCGAGCTCCGGCTGGGGCGCGGGTTCGTCCGCCGCGAGTGGCGGTTCGGCAACAGTCTGCGGCTTCGGGGCATATTCCGCATCGTGCGCGGCCAAGGCTGCCAGACGGCGCCGCATGACCGATTGCTGGAACAGGAACATCAGTCCGGCGCCCAGCAGGAAGGCCAGGCCGGCGAGCCAGGGCCAGATTGCCAGCGCCCGCTCTGCGAGACTTTCCTTTGCCGAATGGACGCGCCAAGCGCCCGGCGAATCCAGCACGCCCGGCAAGGCCGATGCGGAGGCTTCGCCTGTCGGGCCGGGCGCAGCGCCGGGTCCCGCAACCCCGGCAGCGGGAAGCGGCGCGCTGGCAGCGGCGGCAGGCGCGCCCGGTGCAGACTGTGCGGAAGCTGCGGCTGGGCGGGGAGTTGCCGGCAGAGCCGCACGGGGGGGCGCGCTGGAGCTGGCTGCGCGAGGGCCCGGCGCGGCCGCGGCTGCGGAGGGCGTCGCGCTGGCCGCAGGTGACGGCGCATCCGCTGGCGGGCTCTCATCGGCTGCGGGAACCGGCGGCTGGGCTCGCAATACCGGCGCATCCGAATCGACCGGACCCTGGGGGCGGATAGTCGGCCTGGCGGTGGGCAGGCGATAATCGCTGACCGAGGGCAAGCTGTCCTGGGCATGGGCGGGCGCGCCTGCCAGCAGGGCAAGCGCCAGCGCCGGCGCAGATGCCGCTATCGCCAGTCCCTGTCTCATTCGCCCGTTTCGTTTCATCCGTTGCCGTTTCGCCGCTCGACCCTTGCGCCTGAATAGCCTGTGAACCCGGCAGAAACCAACCGGTGACTTGTGCACGCCTCGCGATAGGGGCAAACCCGGTGCATGAACGACACACTGCCGCCTGCTCCGCGCTACCTCGGCCGCCAAAGCATGGCTCCCGCCTCGCCGCAAGTGGCTGAGCTCGATTATGTGCCCAATCCGAGGCAGGGCACGCTCTATCTGGTCCGTTTCTCCGCGCCGGAATTCACCTCGCTGTGCCCGGTGACCGGCCAACCCGATTTCGCGCATCTGGTGATCGACTATGCGCCGGAGGCAACGATTGTCGAATCGAAGAGCCTGAAGCTGTTTCTGGGCAGCTTCCGCAACCACGCCGGGTTTCACGAGGATGTGACGGTGGGGATCGGGCAGCGATTGTCCGACGAGATGCAGCCCAAGTGGCTGCGGATCGGCGGCTATTGGTATCCCAGGGGCGGGATGCCGATCGATGTGTTCTGGCAGAGCGGTGCGGCGCCCGAAGGGCTTTGGGTGCCCGAGCAAGGGGTGCAGGGATATCGGGGGCGGGGGTAAGCCCTATCCGAACAGCATCTTCATCGCCCCGCCCAACGGCGCCGGCATGAAGCTGTCGCCGCCCGGCCAATCGAGGAAGCCGAAGGCCGCGTAGGTTCCGCCATCGACGAACAGGGTCTGGCCGGTGACGGTGCGGGAGAGGTCGCAGGTGAGGAAAACGACGCCGTCGACCACTTCCTCCACCGTCGGCGCGCGTTTCATCGGGACGTAGATTTCCAACGCCTTGTCCATCGTGTCGGGTGAGCACTCGGCGAGGCGGGCGAAGTCTTCGGGGGCCAGCGCGGCGTTGGTGGTGCGCGCCGGACTGGTGTCGCTGGCGAGGCAGTTGACCCTGATCCGGTGCTGGCCAAGTTCGACCGCGAGGGCGCGGCTGAAATTGGTCAGCGCCGCCTTTGCGCCGGCATAGACGGCAAAAGTGGCGGCGCCGCGGTGGGCTTCGATGGTGGTGAAATTGACGATGCTGCCGCCGTTTCCGGACTTTTTCAGCAGCGGGATCGCCCGCTGGCAGCTGTCGATGTGATAGCCGTAATTGTAGCGGATGTTCTCGGCGTGGCTGGCGCGGCTGGTGTTCTCGAACAGCGAGCGGGCGACGCCGCCGCAGACGTTGACCAATATGTCGATGTGCGGGGTGAGCTTCTCCACCTGGTCCCAGAAAGCGTCGAGCGAGGCCGGGTCCATGACGTCGCCGTAGACCGGGGTGACGATGGCGCCGGTGCCCAGCGCCGCGACTTCGCCCACGATCGCTTCCAGCCCCTCGCGGTCGTTGTCGCAGACGATGATTTTCACCCCTTCGCGCGCCAGCCCCAGCGTGGTGCCGCGCCCGAGATGTCCCGCCGCCCCGCCGACGACGACGGCGATTTTGGAGGCCATGGCTTTGTGTGCCTCGAACAGGCCCATCGCAATTCTCCCTTATATTACATCCGCATCGTCACCCCGCCATCGACGCTAATCGTCTGGCCGGTGATATAGCTGCCCTCGTCCGACATCAGCAACGCGGCCATTGCGGCGATGTCTTCGGGCCTGCCGAGCCTGGACTTGATGATCGCCAGATCGAGGCACCATTGCTTCATCGCCGGGTCGAGTCCGGCCTCCAGCCGATCGTGCATGGTCGAGCCTGGCGAGATGCAATTGGCGCGGGTGCACAGCACATAGCCGCGCAGGTTGACATGCAGGGTTTCGTCGAAATCGGCCATCGGCAATTCGAGCACGCCGCGGTCGCCGCCGCCATCGGCAAACGACGCAAAATTGCAGTGGAGGCCGTCGATGCCGCCGAAAGTCCTGGCAGCCAATGCGACACCTGTGGCGATCGAAGCCTCATCCGCACCGTCGAAATGCACGGCAATCGCGCTGCCGCCCGCTGATTTGATCGCCGCCACTTCGGTCTCTGCCGCCTCCAGCGCGATATCGCCGAGCACGACATGCGCGCCCTCGGCGGCAAATCGCCGCGCCAGCCCGCCGCCGATGCCGCCGCCCTCGGCGGAGACCACTATAAGCCCGGCGGGGAGATCGACCTTGGGGGCCTTGGCCGGATCGCGGTCGATGATGACGCCGACGCCTTTGAGCGCAGGGTCTTGCAACAGGATGACAGACATGGTGTCCTCTCCTCAGCAGCGGTTTGGGTCCGCCTTGCTTATGGGAAAACTATCCGGCCTCGCGCCGGTGCAGTCAAGCCGAATGCCGGGAAGCGCATGGGCTGCAATTTGCAAGATGGGGCCAGACCATGATTCACCTGCGCGCCGCGATTGCGGCATTCGGGCTGGCGGCGATCCCGCTCCAGCCTGCCCGGGCCAACGACAGCGAGGCGGAAGTCGGGATTGGCGGACTGGAGCTGAAGAAGAACGGCGCGATCAGCATGGATTCGGAGGATCTGTACATTTCGCAGGGCGAGGTGCGGGTCCGCTACCGTTTCACCAACCGTTCGGCCAGGGATGTGGAGACGCTGGTGTCCTTCCCGGTGCCGATGCTGCCCGACGGGATAAAGGGTCACTACAGCTACACCTCGATGCCCGATTACAACCGGCTGGAATTCCGCACCACGATCGACGGTCGGCCGGCCCCGCTGGACTATGTCCAGCGCGCTGAAGTCGCGGGGCGCGATGTAACGTCGCTGCTCACCGCGATGGGCTGGCCGCTGCGCTGGTTCGACGGCGCTGACGGGCCGCCGGCGTTCCTCGCCGCGTTGGCGGCGAAAGACAAGGCGGCGTTTCTCAGGGACGGTCTGCTGCGGCGCTCGCCGGACGATCCCGCCACGGTGATCCCGGCGTGGAATATCGTCACCCACGTCACCCGCAGCCAACTGTTTCCTGCCGGCAAGACCGTGGAAGTGACCCACCGCTATGTGCCGATTGCCGGCGGCTCGGTCGGCGGCGGGCTATACAGGCCCGTGCGCAAGGGCGAGGGCGAGGCCCGCTACCGCCGCAAATATTGCACCGACACCGCCTTCTTCGCCGGCTTCGACCGGCGGATCGC
Source organism: uncultured Alphaproteobacteria bacterium (assembly GCA_963779195.1). Classification (GTDB taxonomy): domain Bacteria; phylum Pseudomonadota; class Alphaproteobacteria; order Sphingomonadales; family Sphingomonadaceae; genus Novosphingobium. Next base: position 246,496 of record CAVZWZ010000002.1, on the reverse strand, counting down.
CGGGCTGGCGCGGAGTTCGTCTGCGGGCATGTCCTCCGAAGTCTGGCTGAGCTACATCCTGCGCCCGGGCGCCAACTGGCGCGGGCCGATCGGCGACTTCCGGCTGGTCATCGACAAGGGCAAGCCCGGCAATCTCGTCAGTTTCTGCATGGACGGGGTGCGCAAGATCTCGCCGACGCAGTTCGAGGTGCGCAAGCGCAACTTCGAACCGGTGCGGGATATCGACGTGCTGATCGTGGAGTTTGGCGGGGGGGAGTGAGACTGGGGCTGGTGCAATACCTCCCAACTCCGTTCGTCCCGAGCGAAGTCGAGGGGCCCTGTTCGAGCGAAGGCGAGAACCTTCAGCGTTGCAAGCCTCGGCTTCGCTCGGCGATAGTCCCTCGACTTCGCTCGGGACGAACGGAGTTGGGTAAAGTTTTTGGAGTTTTGCTCTTCCCCTACTTCCGCGCCGCCACCGCCGCGCGCTGCCCCTGCCGGATATACTGCCGGATCATCTCGACCTTGGGCGCATCGAAATAGGGAATTCCCGGCATGCCCTTATCCTTGAGGATGCCGTCCATCACCACCGCCCGGAAGGCTTCCTTATCGAGCGCGATCGCGGATTCGCGCAGGTCCGGACCGGGCGCGCCGGCCGAGACCAGGCCCTTGCCGTGGCACGCCGCGCAGGCGAGGAACATTGCGCGGCCGCCGGCGGCCTGCGCGGGGTCGAGCACTTCCTCGGGGTTATCGACCGCGGCGACCTGCATGGTGCGCTCGGGCGAGGCAGGCAGCTGCGCCGAGCCGCCCAGCGCGAAAGTCAGCAGGCGGCGGGGGCCGGCATAGCTCCAGCCGACTTTCATCGAATCGAACATCCCCGCCGAGCCGCCATAGCCCGCCAGCACCGAGACATATTGCTTGCCGCCCGCTTCCCAGCTCATCGGCGCGGCGATGATGCCCATGCCGGCATAGGCCTTCCACAGCTGCGCGCCGCTGCGCGCGTCGTGGGCGTAGAGCCAGCCGTCCGCCGCGCCCTGGAACACGACATTGCCTGCGGTGGCGACTGCGCCGCCGTTCCACAGCGTGTCGCGCGCCACTGTCCAGCGCGCTTTTTGCGCGACCGGATCCCAGGCGACCAGCGAGCCCTTTTCGTCGCCGGGCTGCCTGGCGCCTTCACCGATAGCGAAGCCGCCGACGTGGACGTCCTGTTCTCGCGGCGCGCCTCGGGCGAAGCGCGTGGCGATCTGCATGGTCGGCACATAGACCAGGCCGGTCGAGGGGTTATAGGCCATGCGCATCCAGCTGTGCAGGCCCGCGCTGGAGGGATAGATCTCCGCCGCGCCGTCCATGAACCGGGCAATCGGGGTTTCGACCGGGCGGCCGGTGGCGAGGTCGATCCGTTCGGCCCAGTTGACCTTGCCGAGTTTTTCGGCGGAGATGACCCGGCCAGTTTCACGGTCGATGACATAGAAGAAGCCGTTCTTCGGCGCCTGCATCAGCACCTTGCGGCGCTTGCCCTTGATCGTGAGCGTCGCCAGCGTCATCTGCTGGGTGCAATCGTAATCCCAGCTGTCGCGCGGGTTGATCTGGTAGTGCCACAGGTATTTGCCGGTGGTGGCATCCAGCGCGACGATCGAGGCGGTGAACAGATTGTCGGTCTTGCCGCCGGGATCGCGCTTTTCGGGATCGTATTCATAGGCATTGGCGGTGCCGACATAGATGCGGTTCATTTCGGCGTCGAAGGTCATCGAATCCCACGGCCCGCCGCCGCCGCCGTTTTTCTGGTCGAGAAAGCCGGGGGCCCAGGTCCTGGCCGCCATTTCCATCGTCGGATCGCCCTTGTTCTCCGCGTCGCTGCCCGGCACGACATGGAACTTCCACGCCATCTTGCCGGTGTCCTGGTCCCAGGCGCTGACATAGCCGCGCATGCCGAAATCCGCGCCGCCCTGGCCGACGATGACCTTGCCGGCAAAGGTGCGCGGCGCGCCGGTGATGGTCTGGCCGCCCTTGGGGTCGGTCGTCTCGGCTTCCCACAGCTTCGCGCCGGTTCTTGGCGTCGAGCGCGAACAGCCGGCCGTCGAGCGCGGCGGAGAAGATTTTGCCACCCGCATAGGCGACGCCGCGATTGGCGCCGAAGCCGAAGTTCATCTTCGCTGGATTGTGCTGCCAGGTCTTGGGGTCGAACTTCCACACCACCTTCCCGGAAACGCCATCGACCGCATAGACCGAGGCATAGGTGCCGGTGAAATAGAGCATGCCGCCGACCGCGACCGGGCTTGCTTGCAGGCTCGCTTCGCCGGGCAGTTCCAGCGTATAGGCGAGGCCGAGGTTGCGGGCGTTGGCGGCGGTGATCTGGGTGAGACGGCTGAAGCCGGTCTCGTCGCTGTCGCCATTGACGCCGCGCCAATCGGCGCCGCTGCCGATGGTTGGCGCAGCGGCGGCGGCCCGGGGTGCAGGCTTGCGCTTGGCGGAAACTTGCTGGGTGATCAGGCCGGCTGCGATCAGGCTGGCGGCGGCCATTAGGGCTGTGGTCTTGCGCATGATCCCTCCGATTGTCTTGTTCCCCCTTCCCTGAAGGCGAGGGACTTGCCAATCAAGCGCAAACTTGCCGATTGCCTTTCGCACCGATGCCTGCAAGCTGTGGCGCAACAAGCTTTGGCCTGCGGAGAGGATAATGGCGGCGGTTCAGACCATGCGCGGGCCGATTGATTCGAGCCAGCTGGGGCGGGTGCTGGTGCATGAGCACATCTTCGTGTTCAACCCGGAATTCGTGGCGAATTATCGCCCGGATTTCGACGAGGACGAGGTGGTCGCGCTGGCGGTCGGCGAGCTGGACAAGCTCAAGGCGCTGGGCATCGATACGATCGTCGATCTGACCGTGCTGGGGCTCGGTCGAAATATCCCCCGCATTGCCCGGGTGGCCGAACGCGCGGCGATCAACATCGTCGTCGCCACCGGCGCCTATACCTTCGACCATGTCCCCGAGCCATTCAGCTTCTGGGGCCCAGGGCTGCTGTGCGACGCGCCGGTCGAACCGATGATCGAACTGTTCGTCAAAGACATAACCGAGGGCATCGCCGGCACAAGTTTCCGCGCGGGCGAACTCAAATGCGCGATCGACACGCCGGGGATGACCGCCGGGGTCGAGCGGGTGATGCGCGCGGTCGCCCGGGCGCATGTGCAGACCGGCGCGCCGATCAGCGTCCACACCGCGCCGCTGGCCGAAACCGGGCTCGATGCCCAGCGGGTGTTCGCCGAAGAAGGCGTCGATCTGCGCGATGTCATCATTGGCCATTCCGGCGATTCGACCGATATCGACTATCTGATGAAGCTCGCCGACCGCGGCTCGATCCTCGGCATGGACCGCTTCGGCATCGATTTCGTCACCACCACGGCGCAGCGGGTGACGACCATCGCCGAACTGGTGCGGCGCGGCTATGCCGACCGGCTGGCCCTGTCGCACGATTGCGCCTGCTGGGCCGATTATCTGCCGACCAACGAATTGCGCCACCAGCTGCTGCCCGATCATCGCTATCATCACATCTGCCGCACGGTGGTGCCGGCGTTGCTCGAAGCCGGGGTCGGCCAGCGCGATATCGACACGATGTTCATCGACAATCCGCGCCGCCATTTCGAAGGCGCGGCTCAGAGATTTGCGGCACGCAGCTGATGCGGCCGGATAGGGAAGGACAAGAGGATGAATGACAAGGCAACCGTAGCCATCGTCACCGGCGCCAGCCGGGGGGCAGGGCAGGGCATCGCCCGCGCGCTGGGATCGCATGGCTGCACCGTCTATGTGACCGGCCGCACGCTCAATGCTGGCCAGCACAATCTGGCGGGCACGATCGGCGAGACCGCGCAGCAGGTTAGCGAAGCGGGGGGCAAGGGCATCGCGGTGAAGTGCGACCATTCCAGGCCCGACGAGGTCAAGGCGTTCTTCGCGCAGGTGATGGCCGATGAGGGGCGGATCGACATCCTCGTCAACAATGCCGCGGCGGTTTACGACGAGCTCTCGATGCCCGGCGGCTTCTGGGAGCGCCCGCTCAAGCTCGGCGACATGATCGATGTCGGCATCCGCTCCAGCTTCGATGCCAGCTGGTACGCCGCGCAGGCGATGGTCAAGCAGAACAACGGGCTGATTGTGTTCACCTCGGGCGGCGGTGCCGAGCACTACGTGTTCAGCCCGGCTTACGGCGCGCACAAGGCGGCGATGGACAAGATGGCCTTCGACATGGGCATGGAATTCGACCATGCCGGGGTCGATGTCGCCGCCGTCTCGATCTGGATGGGCGCGGTGATGACCGAGCGGCTGCGGATGGTGATCGATAGCGACCGCGAGAAATTCGGCGCGCTGGAGGATGCGGCGGAAAGCGCCGAATTTACCGGCAACCTCGTCTGGGCGCTGTTCAACGATGCCAGGCGGGCAGAGCGCAACGGCGGCACTTTCATCGGCGCCGAACTGGCGCGCGATTACGGCGTGACCGACACCGCCGGGCGCCAGCCGCGCTCCTATCGCGAGACTTACGGGGTGTTTCCGCACGGCTACTCCAAGGCCTCGCCGGTACGGGCGGGTTAAGGAGGCGGACATGGTAACAGAACGCGCCGAGATTTACATCCAACCGGGCAAGATGGAGGCCTTTCTCGTGGAATTCCGCGCCAAAGCCCTGCCGCTGACCGAGACGTTCACTGGCTGTCTGTCGTTCAAGGCGCTGCGCTGCGAGGAACATCCCGACCGGGTGATGTTCCTCGCCGAGTGGGAATCGATCGAGGCGCATCTTGCCTCGCGGCAGGAGGCGGACCCATGCCGAGTTTCGCAGCGTAGTCCTGCCCTACACCGCCGGCGCGGCGGAAACCGTGCACTTTACGCCTATCGAGCCGATTATCGGAGGAAGCCCGAAATGAGCGACCGGGACCGCATCGCCGAGCTGGAAAAGAAGCTCCAGTACCTGATCGACCGTCAGGAAATCTACGACTGCATCACCAGCACCTCGCGCGGGAACGACCGCTTCGACAAGGAGCTGATCGTCGGCGGCCTATCACCCCGATGCGGTCCATGAGCTGGGCGAAAGCAAGATCAGCGGGTCGGACTATGGCGACCATGCCTGTCATGCCCACAAGGCGATCTGCGAGGTCAATCTGCACAATGTGACGATGCATCGCTGCGACATCCAGGGCGATGTCGCGCATTGCGAAAGCTATGTGCTGGGGCTGTTCCTCGATAATGGCTGCGAGACCTCGCGGCTGCTGGCGGGCCGTTATATCGATCACCTGGAGAAGCGCGACGGCAAGTGGGGCATCGTCACCCGCCGGGCGACGGTGGAAGTGCCGCTGGCCGGATCGGCGAAATTGCCCAACCAGTCGTTCCTGCCGGGCACCCGCTACCTCAAGGGCAACCGCGATCGCAGCGATCCGTCCTACGAGCGGCCGCTGTCTTGCGAAAGCGGCGAGCGCTGGTAGGGCCGTTACGCCCCAACTATCCGAGAGAAACCATGTTCGAAGTCATCGATATCCAGCCCAAGATCGGCTCCGAAGTGCGGATCGACCGCGATGCCTTTCTGGCCGGCACCTATGCCAGGGAGATCGAGCAGCTGCTGGTCGAACGCAGCGCGCTGGTGTTCCGCGAGATCGGTCTCACTGCGGAGGAACAGCGCCGGTTCGCCGGTACGATCGGCACGGTTACCGATCAGGGCGATGAGGGCCTGTCGCTGATCTCGATGAACCCGGAAGTCTCATCGGTGGCAGGCTACACCCGCGGCGCGTTCTACTGGCACATCGACGGGGCCAACGATCCGATCCCCGCCAAGGCGACCATGCTCAGCGCGCAGGTGCTGGCCGAAGAGGGCGGCGATACGCTGATCTGCAACACCTATGCCGCCTATGCCGATCTGCCCGCGGACGAGAAGGCAGGCGCTCGAAGGCATCCGCGTGCGCCACGCGCTGGAGGCGACCCAGCGGCTGGTGACGCCGCAGCCGACGGTGGCCGAACTCACCCGCTGGCGCGAAAAGCCATCGCGGACGCATCCGCTGGTGTGGCACCACAAATCGGGCCATCCCTCGCTGCTGATTGGCGCGACCGGCTATTATGTCGAGGGCATGAGCCGCGAGGACAGCGACATGCTGCTGATGCCGCATGCAGGAATGGGCGACGCAGGACGAGTATGTCTATCGCCACAAGTGGACCGTCGGCGACTTCCTGCTGTTCGACAACACCGGCGGCATGCACCGGGCGGACTGGTATTCGCTGGATAGCGAAAGATTGATGCACCGCTGCACGCTCGATGGCGAGGAGCCGGTTTTGAATTAGGGGGAGGTGCGGTGTTTGATGGACCCCGTTAGCCCCCATCACCGACTACCCTGAGCTTGTCGAAGGGCCGTCCTTGTTCTTGCAGCTGGGCGCGAAGTCCGAAGAAAAAGGCAGCCCTTCGACAAGCTCAGGGTAGTCGGAGTTTTGGGCTGGGTTAGGTCCTTGAAGGCTAACAGCAAAGGAGAGAGCCATGACCGATCCGATGCGGGCCGAATTCGACATCCGCCAATTGCAGGCGCGCTATGCCGATGCGCTGTGGCGCAAGGATCCGGACAGCTTCGCCGCGCTGTTCACCCGCGACGGCGAGTGGAAGGTCTCGGGCATGCACCTCAAGGGCCGCGATGAAATCCGCGCGACCTTCGCCCGCTACATGACACACACCGGCCGCACGCTGATGACTTTCCGCACGCCGATCGTCGATAGTCGTGGACGGGGTGCTGACCAGCCGCACCTATGTCACCGAAAGCAACAAGTTCGCCGACGGCCAGACGGCGGATACGGTCGGCATCTATTACGAGCGCTTCGCCGAGGAGGACGGGCGGCTGCGCTTCGCCTATCGCCACTGGAACATGTATTACATCGGCCCGCCCGGGCTGACGGCGGACTTCTACGAGGTCAAGGAATTCGGCCCGCCGCCGGGGTTTCCCGGGCCGGGCGATCCGACGACGGTGCGGAAGGACTTCCTGTTCAAGGGCAGCGACGGGACGGTGGGGGCGGCGCCTTGAGTGTCCCCCTCCCGCTTGCGGGAGGGGTTAGGGGTGGGTCCTAACCGACCTGACTCAGAACTATCGAAGACTCGCCCACCCCCAGCCCCTCCCGCAAGCGGGAGGGGAGTTGGTAGCACCTTTCCCGAACGGCCATCCTAATTCGCAAAGAACTCCGCTGCCGATTGGGTGTCGAGATATTCCTTCACCCGCAGAATCTTGCCGTCCTTGAACCACATCAGATAGTGATAGACGTTGGTATAGACCCGCCCGTCGGCCATGGTGCCGGTCACCTCCGATTCCACCGCGACCCGGTCGTCCTCGGCAGTGACGGTGTGGATCGTCGGCTTCGCCCCGCCGACGAAAATGCTGGGCGAGGCCATGAAGGCGCAGATCTGTTCGCGCGGCTGTTCGCCGGCATAGGCGAAGAGGTGCGGCTTGCCGATCACCCAATAGGTTGCATCGGGGTGCAGCAGCGACGCGAACTTCTCGCCGTCATGCGCGGTCGATGCGTGGATCAGTTCCACGGCGAGCCGCTTGTTTTCCTCGGTGCTCATCGCCCTCTCCCTTGAACAAGGATCAGATTTTCCAACCCAAAACCCGCCTATGCTGAGCTTGTCGAAGCACTGTACTTTCCTTCGTGCCTCGCGCGCAACTGCTTGAAGAAAAAGCAGTCCTTCGACAAGCTCAGGATAGTCGGATTTGGGGGTTGGGTGTAGTTCCAGCTCATGGACCATTCCCTAACCTGCGAACAGCCGTTTGAGCCACGCCACCAGGCGCGCCCATAGACCGGGCCGCGCGGCAGTGACTTCCTCCAGCGTGGCCCCGCCGGCAATCGCCTCGATGCGGCCCTGCAATTGCTCGGCGAAGCTGCGCGCGAACTTGGGCAGCATCGGTCCGCCCATGGCTTCCCACATCGGCGCCATCGGCCCTTCGCCGACGACCTGGACGTGGAGCGTGACATCGGTGCCGCCGTCCGCCGCCGCCGCGCGGTAGGAGCCGCCGCCGCCCACCGGATCGCCTTCCAGCTTGAACGAGAAATCGACCGCCTCGGGCCCGGCCCAGCGATCGACATGGACCTGCACTTTCACCGTGCGCACCAGCCCGCCGACGCCGACTTTGAGCACCCAGCGCGAATTGTCCTCGTCGGCGATGTCGCATTGCTGGTAGCCGGGCATGATTTCGGCCCAGCGCTCGACATCCCTGGCATAGGCCCAGACCGCATCGATCGGCGCGGCGATGGTGACCGATTGGGTGGTTTCGATCATGCCGCGAGCTCGCCCTGCATCCGCGCCAGCGCCTCGTCGAGCAATCTGCTCGGGCTGCCGGCGGCGTGGAGCCCGGCGAGCCAGCCATGCGCCATGCCGCGCCCGTTCGAGGTGCCGCTCTGCATCATCGCGCCGGTCTCCATTCGCGCGGCGGAATTGCCGGCCGCATAAAGCCCCGGGATTGGCTGGTTGTCCCAGCCGAGGCAGCGGCAGTGGGTGTCGATCAGCAAGCCGGCAGAGGGAATGGCGCTGCCGCCGATGCGTTTCAATTCAACCGCATAGAACGGAGGCTTGAGCAAGGGTCCGAGGTTGGGATTGGGCTTGTGGAACGGGTCGCCGCAGAACCAGCTGCTCCACGGATGCGAGCCCCGCCCGAAGTCAGGATCCTCGCCGCGCTCGGCGTTGGGGTTGAACTGCGCGACGGTCTTGACCAGCCCCTGCGCGTCGATGCCGCACTTGACCGCGAGTTCATCGAGGCTGTCGGCGACCTGGCCGAAGCCGTCGGGCCAGTCCTGCCCGGGCATCACTGTGGCGAAAGGATATTTCTCGCGCTGCTGGCTGTCGAACACCAGCCAGGCGGGGAAATTTGGCCGGGTCTGGTCGGCGCCGCGGATGACATCGACCGCATAGAAGATGTCGCGGTAGAAGGCTTCGTTGGCGAAGCGCTTGCCGTCGCGGTTGACGGTGATGGTGTGCGGCTGGCCCATCGGTCCCATCGCCACGCGCCAGATCGGATCGCCGGTTTCCTGTTCCTCGCCGGGAATGTGGAAGCCGAGCGAGGTGATGTCGGGCACTTTGGCGACGCTCGCTCCGACCGGTCCGGCGAGGCGGAAATTGGCGCCGTCGATGCCGGGGAACAACATCGATTCCATGTCGATCTGCGCGCCGATGGTCTTGTTGAGGTGCGGGTTGGCTTCATAGCTGGAAGCGGCGATGACCACGCCCTTGCTGGCCTTGACGAAAACGTCCCTGCCGTCCTGCACCCCGCGCACGCCGATTACCCGTGTCCCGTCGCCGATCAGCTCCTGCACCTCGAAGCCGGCATGCAGGCCGACGCCCCGGTCCAGCGCGCCCTTGACGAAATAGGCGGCGAGGCCCGAGCCGAGGCAGCGCTGGTCCTGCATCAGCCGTTCGGCCATCGGCGCATAGTCCCACTTCAGCATGTTGGCGGGGCCGCCCTTGCCGTACATTTCGGGGTGCATCATGCCGTATGGGGTGAGGTGCGAGACGCGGGTGCGTTCCTGCCATTCGCCCAGCGTCGCCGCGTCGAACGGCTCTACCTCCAGCATGCGGCCTTCGGCGATCGCGTCGTTGTTGTGGCGGAAGTAATAGTCGGGGCAGCCGCGGATCACCAGCATCCTGAGGCCGATCTTGTCCTCGTACCATTTGAGCGCGGCGCGGGCGTTGACCGCGTAGTTCAGGGTCATGCGGTCGTCGTTGTATTCCAGCGCCAGGCGCTTGAGGTAGCGGAAACCGCTCTCGGGCGAATCCTCGATGCCGATGCCGGCGGCGATATGGTTGCCGGGTATCCAGCATTCGCCGACCGACAGCGCGGTGATGCCGCCGAGTTTGTCCGTCTTTTCCAGCACGATCGCGCTGGCGCCGTGCTCCGCTGCGGCAATCGCCGCTGCGAGGCCGCCAATGCCCGAGCCGACCGAAACGAGGTCCGCCTCCATGTCCCATTGGTCCGGCAGATTGCGGATCAGGCCCATATCCTCTCCGTCTCTTTCTCTTCGCGCCATTGCGCCTGGGTTCGCAGCCTAGCCGCGCGATTACGGCTGGCAAGCGCCGCCTTGCGACTCGGATTTAATTGCCTATGCCGTTTTTAACGGGGTTTGAGAAGCCTCGCTTCGTGCTATCGTTGCGGTGCGGGTGCAATAATAAGCACCTTAACCGTGTTATATAAGGAGAGCTGCATGATCGATTTCCCGGCAGCCGAGGCCGGCATCCGCCAGCTCTACGCGCGCTATGCCGATGCCGTCTGGCGCCAGGACAGCGCGGCGCTTGCCGATTGCTTCACCGAGGATGCGGTTTGGAAAATCGCCGGCAGAATCGCCAACGGCCGCGCCGAAATCGCCAGCCTGTTCGAAGCCTCGATCGCGCCGAGCGAGCGGGTGATGTTCTGGAGCGGGATTCCGCTCATCGAGATGGGCGAGGACGGGGTGACCGGGCGGGTGCAGGTCACCGAGCTGATCAAGCGCCGCGACGGGCAGGGGGTGCGCACGCTCGGCTGGTATTACGAGCGCTTCGCCGAACAGGACGGCGTCTGGCGCTTCGCCTGGCACCACTTCGATCTCTATTACTACGGCGCGCCCGACCTGAGCGGCGCGATTGCGCCGTGGGAGGACTACGGCGCGCCGCCGGCGATGCCGGGAGCGGATGCGCCGACGCCGGAGCGGCGGTGAGGGGCGATACGGTAATGGACTTGTTAGTTGAAATGTCTCCGCCCCTCTCCCCCTGCGGGAGAGGATACGAAGGTTTGGCTGCGCAGCAGCCTAGCCGCAGTTGGAGAGGGGGGCGGGGAAGCGCTGCGAGGCCCCCCTCTCCAAGCTTCGCTAGTTCCTGAAGGAACAAGCTACGCTTTCCTCTCCCGCAAGGGGAGAGGGTCGGTCGTTCCCCCTACAGCTTGAACCCGGCCCTGATCCAGATCGAACGGCCCGGCACCGACGAACAGGTCATCTCGTCGACCCCGGCGGCGTTGCGCGGCGGGTTGGTGTCTGCGGTGGGCACGCCGAACTTGGGCACGATGATGCTCTGACCCGTCAGGAAGCTGGAATTGCTGCAGAAGCCGGCGACATGCTTGTTCTGCAGATTGTTGCCGACCACACCGATATTCCATTTTTCGTCAGGGCCATAGAGGGTCAGGCTGAGGTCGGTTTTGAGGTAACCCGGCCGCCTGAAGTCCGCGCGCGAGCCGAGGATCGCCAGATAGTTCGAGGCCGCCTGATTATCGACACCGAAGCTCAGCTTCATGTCCTTGCCCACCGGCATGTCGTAGGCGAGGCCGAAGTTGAGCTGCCATTCGGGCGCGCGGGTGAAGGAGACGCCCTTCAGGTTCTGCGCATTGTAGCGGCCTACCGGATAGATCGCCTGCTGGGCTGCCGGCAGCAGCGTCACCGGGGTGAAGAACTGGTCGCAGCCTTCCGCCTGGCTCTGCCCGCCGCGGCAGGGCACATTGTTCAGCTCGAGGAACTTGGTCTTGTTCCAGTTGACCGCAAGATGGAGGTCGAGTCCGTCGATCGACGGCGGGCGATAGCTGAGCTCCATATCGATGCCGTGGACCTGCGCCTTGCCGGCGTTGATCGTGCGCAGGTTGGGCAACCCGTTGGCGTTGGTTTCGTTCACCCCGGTCTGCAGGCCGCGGTAGCGGTAATAATAGCCCGCGATGTCGAACGACAGCGAACGGTCGAGCCAGCGCGACTTGATGCCCACTTCGCCGCCCTGCACCTTTTCGTCGCCGAAGCTCTTGTCCTCGCCGTCGTTGCCAGGAATTACAATGATGAACGAGCCGGATTTGTAAGCCTGCTTGAAAGCGCCGAAAATGGTGAAGGTGTCGGTCGGCGTATAGGTGATGGTGAATTCCGGCGACCAGTTCTTCGACGAGATCTTGTCGGAATTGGGCTTGAGTACAATCTGTCGATTGGTGACATTGGTAATGGCGTTGCGGACCATGAAAACGCCCAGACCGCGCTTCTCATGCTGCCAGCGCACGCCGCCCGCCAGTTCGAGCTGCTCGGCCGCCTGCCAGCGCAATTGCCCGAAGGCCGAGATCGATTCGATGTCGACCGTGCTGGTGCCTCTGATCAGCACGCCCGGCGGCGTCGCGGTCAGGGTTCCGGGATTGAGCGCGCCGTTCGAGTGCAGCGTGAAATTGTTGAACATCTTGCCGTCCTGATAATACAGGCCGGTGGTGAAATTGACCGGGGAATTGTCGAAGTCCGAGGCCAGCCGCAGCTCCTGCGTCACTTCGCGCCGCTCGAAGATGTTGTCGGCGGCGATCGGCGGACCGGTGTAGCCGGCCGAGATGCCGTTGATCATCGTATCGACGTGCGATTTGTAAAAACCGGTGGTCGAGGTCAGCGTCAGTTCGGGATTGAGGTCGTAGTTCAATTCCAGCGTACCGAATTTCTGGCTCAGGTCGAGAAAGGGAACGCCGTTGTTGCGAATGCCCGGCCACAGCGCCGGATCGAGATCGACGATGTTGAGCGTATTGTCGAACTGGCAGGTTTCGGTCGGGTGCTGGAACTGCACCCCCGCCGGCATGCCGGCAGGGGTGGCCAGCCCGTCCGGGCAACTGGCCAGCTGGGTGCCGCCGCCCTGGTGCAGATCGTCCTTGGCGAAGTTGACTTTGAGCCGGGCGGAGAAATTGTCCGATGGCTTCCACACCGCCGTGGCGCGGACCAGATAGCTCTCGCCGCCGCCGAAGCGCGGGTATTTGGGATTGGCGCCGCCGCGCCCGGGCAGGGCGGTGGCGGTATTATACAGCGAGCCGCGCGATGAGCTGTAGAGCCCGGCCACGCGCAGGCCCAGCGTATCGCTCAGCGGCCCCGAAACAATCAGTTCGCCCCGCTTTTCGGCGGCATCGAATTCGTAGCCGATCTTGCCCTTGATCTCGAGGCTGTCGCCCGGATCGGCCGAGCGCAGCGAGATCACCCCGGCGGTGCTGTTCTTGCCATAGTAAAGCGCCTGCGGGCCCTTGTAGACTTCGACCTGGGCAAGATCGAAGGTCGCGGCGCGATAGGCGAGGCCGTGGGTCACCGACAAGCCGTCGATATTGAGCGAGACCGACTGATCGACGCCCTGGTCGAGCGAGTTCGAGCCGACCCCGCGCAGCGACATCTGCTCGCCGATCGCCAGCACCGCATTGCCGCTGAACAGGCCGGGTATCTTGGCGACGACATCCTGGATATCGTTGATCTGGTAGCGCTCGATCGCCGCTTCGGTGAGCACGCTTTCGACCACCGGCACCTTGAGCACCGATTCCGCCTGTTTGCGGGCGCTGACGATGATCTCGGCGTTGCGGTCGTATGCGGCGTCGTCGGCGGCGTCTTGCGCCAGGGCCGGTTGCGCGGCCAGCGCCAAGGCAAGCGACGTCGATGCCAGCAGCAGATTCTTGAACCTCATGGTTTCCTCCTCACCGACTATGCCGGGATATTTCCCGTCCTTGGCGGACATGCCGACCGGCACGCCGCTGGAATTCTATCGGGGAGGAAGCCGAAATCGCCCAATTCTCCCGGTATTCCGGTCTGTTGCATCCCCCCTGCGCCGGGCAGGCTAGGGCCGCCCCGCGCAAATGACAATATCATTTCAATGCCGGCCTATTCGCCGACGCAGCCATCCTCGTTGGCCATCCAGTGGACGAAGCGGTGGAGCGGATACATCGCATCGTGCGGATTGCCGATCGCGCTGGGGCCGGCCTCGCCGAGCCGGACGCAGCGCTGGGCACCGCCGCTGGCGAGGTGATCGCGCAAGCTCGCCATGCGGCTGAACGGATAGACGCCGACGGTTTGCGTGGCGACGTTGACGTATTTCATCGCTTCCATCAGATCCGGCACGCAGACGACATTGCTGGTCTTGCGCAAGGGATGGAAATCGACCGGCTCGTCCGAGCGGATCGCCACACCGCGCCCGTCGCTCTTGCCGAAGACGCCGTATTCGTCGTCCATCATCCGCAGCACGTCGATCTGCTCTTTCAGCTCCATGTCGAGCGGGCGAGGGTCGCCTTCGCCGAAGCGGTCGATGCGCAGGCGTTCGGCGAGCGCACTGGCATAGCGGTCGCCGTCCTCGGGGCTGGCTTCGAGGAAAGTGAAGCGGCTGCACACGCAGGCTTCCTGTCCCAGGATCGAGACGTCGCGGGCGTTGAGTTCGGCGGCTTCCGCCAGAGCTTCCTCCGAGGCGAAGGCTTCCTTGCCGACCATCGAGATCGAGGTCTTGGGATCGAAGCTGACCAGCTGGAAGCCGGGGCCGATGTATTTCATCACATTGTTGATCGCATCGCCGCCGCCCCAGGCGACCAGCTTGTCGAAATATTGCGGGCGATAGAGGATGCGCTCGACACTGTCGTCGCCGCCGCGCCAGTAGACCGCGCTCATCGACTGGACCACCGGGTGGTTGGGATCGATCTCGGCCATGGTGCGCAGGAAAGCGACCGTGGAGAAGGGATCGGCCGAGGGCATCTTGAACAGGCTGACCGACTTGACCAGCGCCGACTGGGCGATCGAGCGGATGCCCATGCCGGGCGAATTGCCGGGCAGGACATGGACCAGGCGCGGGGCATAGGCGCGGATGAAGCTGCGGCGGCCCTGGTGGTCGGTGTGCGGCACCCATTCGTCGAGCGCTTGCGGATTGGGGAAGTTCTGCTCGAGGACTTCGTTGAGCACCTTTTTGTCGAGGTAGTCGGTGGCGTGGAGCATCTGGTGTTCGATCACCCTGCGCGGGGCGAGGCTGACCTTGGCCATGCGGTCGATGCAGGCCTGGATGTGCTCGTTGTCCGGATCGCACATGCGCTGACCTGCCTCGACCAGAAAATCGATGATCTCGGCGTTCTTGACGTTGAGCAGCGGCGGCAGCTCGGTGCGCGGGTGGACCAGGCTGTTGAGGTCGAGTTTCGGCGTGGCGAAGCTCACCCCGAGATCGCGCGAGCGCTGGATCGAGTCTGCGCCTTCGATCACTTTGCCGCGGACGAAGAAGGGGGCCGAATCGGCCGCGGCGGTTTCGGCGGAAGGCGGATTGCTGAGGTCTGTCAGGGTGTTCATCGCCGTTCTCCTCCAGGGCCATAATGGCAACTAGACCGTTTCATTAATGCAAATCATGCGGATGGGCAAGACAGAAGAAAAGAATGGTTCACGCAAAGGCGCAAAGGACGCAAAGGAGTTCTCGCTTGCGGCGAAGCCGCCCTGCGAATGCATGTGCCTCTCGTGGCGCCAGGTGAAACCAGGTCAGGCCTGCGGCCCAGCACAACACCTTTGCGTCCTTTGCGCCTTTGCGTGAAAATTTTTTATCTAATTGAGATTGAACACCCGCACCGCATTGCCCGCGAGGATCTTCGCCTTCGACACCGGATCGCAGTTCGCCGCCGCCTTCGCGATATAGTCCTTGGTGTCAGGCCACAGGCAGACCGAATGCGGATAGTCGGTCGAGAACAGCGCGGCGTCGGCCAATATCGGATGGGTCGCCACCAGATCGAAGCCGACCTTGTCGTCGAGCACGGTGACGAACAGGTTGCGGCCGAGCGCGCTGCTGGGCGGCGCGTCGCAGCCGAATTTGGCCCAGCCTTTCTGCTTTTCGTAGACCATGTCGAGCGTCTCGATCCAGAACGGCATCCAGCCGAAATTGACTTCGGCATCGACGATCTTGAGCCTGGGATGGCGCGCGAAGACGCCGGTGTAGATCATCTTGGTGAAGGGCTCGACTGCGGCAAAGAAGCGGTGGACCGTTCCCGCCGGTCCCAGCCCCGGGACGTTGAACTGAAACGCGTCCTTGCCGCCCGGATCGCGCCCGCCCGATGTGCGGTGCATGCACAGCGGCACGCCGGCTTCGGTCACCGCCTTGAAGAACGGATCCCAATATGGGTCCCACCAGACCTTGTCGGGATAGACCGGGATGTGCAGCGCCTTGACGCCCTGCTTCAGCATCCGGTCCATCTCGGCCAGCAGCACCTCCATCGAATGGTTCACCGGCATCAGCGGCTGCGCGATCAGCCGTTTGGGATCGACCGCGCAGAAATCCTCGACCACCCAGTCGTTGAAGGTCTGGAACAGGGCGAGGGCGAAGGGATCGTCGCCCATGAACCAGCCCATCAAGGGCACCGAGGGGAACAGCATGGCGGCATCGACGCCTTCGTCCATCATGTCCTTGAGGTGCGCCGCGCCGTCATAATTGCCGGGCAGGATTTCCTCCCATTTGTAGCCGCTGATCTGGACCGAGCGCCCGGCGGTCGCCTCGATGCCGAGCGTGCGCTCGACCGTCTTGCCGTCCCAGCTCCAGCCGTCGCCGCCGTCGGCGCCGCGCAGCATGCGGGGCGCGCGGTCGCGGTATTCCTGCGGCATGCGCGTGACGAACAGGTCGCGCGGTTCGAGGATGTGGTTGTCGGCGGAAATGACCTTGTATTCCATGGCGTCCGTCTCCTGGGCGCCCGGAACGTCGGATCTGCGCTCCGGTGCGGCAAAGTGCCAGACTAGCCTATGATCCCGCGGCGGCAACCGCCATTGCGGTTTCCCCAATCGCCATGCCGCCGCGTCCAGTCAGGGCAAAGCGGCATTGCATGGCGGCAACGGGCTGCTAGGCTATCGTCGAACTGGCGCGGGGCAAGCGCCTGCGGGGAGAGAGCGATGTCCGGTTTGCAGCCGATCGTTTGCGAGCATGAAGGTGTGACCTTGCGGGGCCGGGTGGCGGCGCCCGAAGGGAAGGGGCCATTCCCGGCGGTGCTGGTCATGCACAGCGCGCTGGGCCTCAGGCATATGGTTACGGATATTGCCGCCAAGCTCGCCGGGCTCGGCTATGTCGCGGTCGCCACCGACATGTATGGCGCGGATGCCGATGTTTCCACGCCGATAAAGGCTGGCGGCTATTACGCTGCGCTGCTCGAGGTGCCCGAGGTGCTGCGCGCCCGCACCGCGCTGTGGTTCGATACCGTCGCCGCGCGCGGGGATGTGGACGCCGCCCGCATCGCCGCGATCGGCTATTGCTTCGGCGGCAAATGCACGATGGAACTGGCGCGGAGCGGGCGCGACGTGAAGGCGGCGGTCAGCTATCACGGATTGCTCACCACGCACGCACCGGCGAAGCCCGGCGACATCAGGGGCTACGTCGCCGCCTGGTGCGGCAACGACGATCCTTTCGGCCCGCACGAGGAAACCGCAGCCTTCCGGCGCGAAATGATCGCGGCGGAGGCGAGCTGGCAGATCGCCGAATTCGGCAAGGTCGCCCACGGCTTCACCGATCCCGATTCGGAGGGCGGCATGCCGGGGATCGCCTATGACGCGATCGCCGACAAGACATCGTGGGCAGGCACGCTGGCATTGCTGGAGCAGGTCTTTGCGTGACGCGGACAATCGTAAATTCGGGATTGTGACGCGCTGTTCGCAGCGATAGTCTGCCAGACCAATAAGGACCCCGGCGCGATCGGGCGCGGGGCATGCGGAGGAGCAGCTTTATGAACCATGGGGCATTCAGGTCCGGCCTGCTGGCAGCCGCAGCCGTTATCGGCGCAATTTCGGCCGCGCCGGCTTTGGCGCAGGGCAGCAGCGGCGAAGAGGCGGCAAGCGTCAACGACATCATCGTCACCGCGCGGCGCATCGAGGAACGGCTGCAGGACGTGCCGATCTCGATCACGGTGTTGAGCCAGGGCGATATCGCCAACCGCAACATCACCACCGCGACTGAGCTTGCGACCTACACGCCATCGCTCTCGACCAATCAAAGGTTCGGGCCCGACAAGGCGTCGTTCGCGATCCGCGGGTTCAGCCAGATCGACACAACCTCGCCAACCGTCGGCGTCTATTTCGCCGACGTGGTGGCGCTGCGCGCCAATGCGGGTACGACCAGTGGCAACGGCGCCGGTCCGGGCCAGTTCTTCGACCTGCAGAATGTGCAGGTTCTCAAAGGCCCGCAAGGCACCCTGTTCGGCCGCAACACCACCGGCGGCGCGATCCTGCTGGTGCCGCAGAAGCCCAAGGACAAGTTCGAAGGTTATGTCGAGGGATCGGTCGGCAACTACGACCTGTGGCGCGTCCAGGCGGTGATCAACGCCCCCCTGTCCGACACCATCCGCGCCCGCATCGGCATCGATAGGCAGAAGCGCGAAGGCTACATGCGCAACCAGTCGCCGGTGGGGCCCAAGGACTTCGCCGATTCGAACTACTTCGCGCTGCGCGCCAGCCTGGTCGCCGACCTGACGCCCGACATCGAGAACTACACGGTCGGGCGCTATAGCCGGTCCAACACCCACGGCATGAAAATGAAGCTGATGGCGTGCAACAACAACACCAACAGCGCCGCAACCCCTCCCGTTGCCGGCGTGCCCCCGTTGGCGGATTCGTACAGGCAATTCGTATCGGCACCCATTTCGATTCCCTCCCGGTCGGGACGGGCGCTCCAGTATGCCCAGCCGGCCTGCGATCAGCTTGCGCGGCAGAACGCACGGGGCGACGGATTCTACGATATTGAGAACGATGTGCCCAATCCCTTCAACCTGCTCAAGGAATGGCAGGTGATCAACACCACGACGTGGAAGGCGAGCGACAGTCTCACAATCAAGAACATCGTCAGCTATGGCGATTTTCGTGAGCAGTTCTGGCTGAGCATCGGCGGCGAACGGCTGCTGATCGCCTCCGGGCCGAACGCCGGCAAGTCCTTCCCCGCGACGATCATCCGCAATGCGCCTGGCGAGTACGGCGCGGCGCAAAAGACCTTCACCGAGGAATTGCAATTCCAGGGCAATTCCGCCGATAACAAGCTGATCTGGCAGGCGGGCGGCTATCTCGAGCTCAGCAATCCGATCGGCAACGGCAACACGACGCTTTCGGAAGGCGGCCTCGCCTGCATAGACTCTCAGAAATTCCAGTGCGAAGCCCTCGCCGGGGGCGCCGCGCTGGGCCTGATCAAGAACAGCGCGAAGTTCCGCAATATCGGCATCTACGGCCAGGCGACCTACAATTTCAGCGACCAGTTCGCCATCACCGGCGGACTGCGCTACACGATGGACCGCACCGAAGGCCAAGGCGGGCGTCTGACGATAACTTTCCCGACACCCAACAATCCGCAGGGCGTCTGTGCCAACCCGAGAATCAGGCCAGGCCAAATCCACATGGATTTCGACAGTTGCGTGAGCAAAGGATTTGTCTCGAAATCGAGCAAGCCCACCTGGCTGATCGACCTGGAATACAAGCCAATCCCGGATATGCTGCTCTATGTGAAATATGCCCGCGGCTATCGTCAGGGCGCGGTCAACGCCAGCAATATCGGGCTTGAGACCTGGTTGCCCGAGAAGATCGACAATTACGAACTGGGCGCCAAGGCCAGCTTCAACAGCGGATCGCTGCGTGGCTATTTCAACGTGGCCGGTTTCTGGAACGAGCTCAAGGACCAGCAGCTGTCTGTTACGGTGATTGGCTGCACGGTCGCCACCTGCGGCTTCAACAGCGGCATTCCGGGGGCACGCGTGATCGTCAACGCAGGTGCGTCTCGTGTCGCGGGCATCGAGGTCGATGCTTCGGTAACCGCCTGGGACAGCCTCAAGCTGGACCTCGGCTACGCCTATCTCGATACGATCCTGAAGGAATTCGTGCCGCGACCGCTGCCGGCAGACAGCCCTTTCCAACCGCCGGCGCCGATCGCGACGGGAGTTGATCTGCCCTTCAGCCCCAAGCACCGCATCACCGCGACGCTCACTTACACGCTGCCTTTGGACAAGAGCATTGGCGAGATCTCGTTCGGCGGCACGTTTGTGCACACAACGACGCAGATCGCCGACTATCAGAGCCCGTTCGGCCTGATGCCGGCATCGAACCTGCTGAACCTCAATGTCAACTGGAACAATGTCGGCGGCCTGCCGGTGGACCTCGCCGCTTTCGTGACCAATGTCACCAAGGCGGAATTCCCGGTCAACGTGGCGAACAACTGGTCCGGCAACGGCTTTGAGGCCGTGGTCACCAACGTCCCCCGCATGTGGGGCTTCCGCCTGAAATACCGTTTCGGCGACTGATCGCCAGTCGATCGGAGCCGAACTGCCGGCTCGCGCACCTCCTCCCCGCGCGAGCCGGCAAACCTTCCGCCGGCTATCCCACCCCCAGCAGCTCGAAACTCCCATGCCGCATCACCGCGCGGCCAAGCCGGTCGGTGAACTGCTCGCGGATCGCGGGTTCGACGCGGCGCGTGATGCCCCACATGTAATAGCCATACATGACCGCTTCGCGGTAGTGCCGCCAGGCCTCCTCCTCGCCGGGCAGCGACAGGCCCAGGGCGCGGGCCATGTCGAGGTAGGTTCCCAGCAGCCGCCGTTCCTCGATCTCGGCCAGCTCCACCGGCAGCACCGCGCAGAGGTGATAGGCGACATCGATCGCCCAGCTGCCGCGTTGCAGCACCTGCCAGTCGATCAGGCCCGAGCCCCGCTCCGTGCGGAAGATATTGCCGGCATGGGCGTCGCCGTGGACGAGGAACTGCGGGCGGCTTTCCGACCGGTCGGCCAGCGCCTTCATCCCCTCGATCAGCCGCGCGCCGCTGCGCACTGCGGGCGACAGATTCACCCCGCGCGGATCGTCGAGCAGGCCCTGGAGCACTTCGGAGGTCATATGCTGCATGCGGGCAAGCTCGGCGCAGCGTGGGCGGACCCAGTCCTTGCCTTCCAGCAGATGGCTGCCGGCATGGAGGTTGGCGATCTGCAGCAGGCTGCTGGCGGCCTCGTCGGCGCTGAACGGTTCGAGCGCGGAACAGAACCTGCCGCCCGCCGCGATGACATCGCGCATGATCAGCACGCTTTGCTGGGCCTCGCGGTCGGTGACGACGGCGACCGCCTCGGGCACCTGCACGTTGAGCGATGGCGCCAGCTTGAGGTAGAAATCGCCCTCCAGCACGCAAGTCGAGCCGCCCAACTTGACCATCTCATCGACGCCCAGCAGCCCCTTGAGGCAGAAGGCCTCGCGCGCGCCGTCGGCGAAGGTGGCGGCGAAGCGCACCTTTGTGGCGACGGTCTTGATCACTTCGACCGTTTCGACGGAAGCCACCGCGCGGCCCAGCGCCTGGCCGAGGAAGCCGGGATCGAGCGCCGCTTCCAGCGTTTCGGGCACCGGCAGCGCCAGTTCCTTCGCGGGCTTGGTTGCCAGAACCTCCGTCATTGATACTCTCCCGTCCATTGCGCGACTCCGCCGCTTGACGCGATTCGCGATTTCGTTGCAAGCGTCACAATAATGAACCGTTGGGGAGAGTCATGAGCATTTCTGTGGAAGCTTCCAGGCCGCTGGAAGGCATCAAGGTCGTCGAAGTCGCGATGTGGGCGTTCGTGCCTGCTTGCGGCGGCATGTTGTCCGATCTTGGCGCGGACGTCATCAAGGTCGAGCCGCCCAGCGGCGATCCGCTGCGCGGGCTTCAGATCGGCTCGATCAGCGAGAACGCCAGCCGCAAGATCGATTACTCCTGGGAAAGCTACAACCGCGGCAAGCGCTCGATCACGCTGGACCTGAAGACCGAGGCCGGGCGCGCGGTGTTGATGAAGCTGTGCGAGGGGGCGGATGTGTTCCTCACCAACCTGCTCCCGCCCGCGCGGCGTTCGATGGGCATCGACGCGGATTCGATCCGGGCGCGCTTCCCCGACATCATTTACGCCAGCGGCAGCGGTTCCGGCCCCAATGGCCCCGAAAACGAGAAGGGCGGCTATGACGCAATCTCGTTCTGGGCGCGCGGCTCGATTTCGGCGACGATGACCGAGGACGGCGCGCCGCGCCCGGTCGGCCCTCCCGGTCCGGCCTTTGGCGATACCGCATCGGGCGCGATGCTGTCGGGCGCGATCTGTGCGGCGCTGGTCAAACGGCTGCGCACCGGCGAAGGCAGCTCGGTCGATGTGTCCTTGCTGGGCACGGCGATGTGGTCGATGCAGCGGCTGATCTGCCAGTCGACCGCCGACGGCAATCTGCGCTTCCCGCGCCCGGCCAACCCGGTGCCGTTCAACGTGCTGGTCGGCAACTACCGCACCAGCGACAACCGCTTTCTCGCGCTGTGCATGCTTCAGGCCGACAAATATTGGGCGCCGTTCTGCGTAGTCGCCGGGCGCAGCGATATGGCCAGCGATCCGCGCTTCGTCGATGCCAAGGCGCGCCGCGAGAATGCCCAAGCCTGCTGGGATGAAGTCACCGCGCTGTTCGCCTCGAAGACCCTGACAGAGTGGCGCGAGATTTTGCATCGCCAGGACGGGCAGTGGGAAGTGGTGCAAGAGGTCGGCGAGATGCATGCCGATCCGCAGGTGCAGGCCAACAGCTACCTCCAGCGCGCCGATTATGGCGACGGCACCACGATCCCGATGGTCGGGCTGCCGATGCTGTTCGACGGCGCGGCCATGCCGGTGCGCCGTTCGCCCGATCTGGGCGCCGACAGCGACGCGGTGCTGGCCAGCCTGGGCTATGACGAAGACGCGATCATTGATTTGAAGGTGCAGGGCGTGGTGTTCTGATGGTAGATGCGCGCACTGGGCCCGAACGCAAGCTGCCGTTGCTCAATGCGGAAAACGAAGCCTTCTGGACCGGCGGCAGGCACGGCGCGCTGATGATCCGGCGCTGCACCAGCTGCGGCCTCTACCAGCACCCGCCGCTGCCGATCTGCTCGGCCTGCCGCACCGAGACGGTGTTGCCGACGGCGGTATCCGGGCGCGGCAAGGTCAAGACGTTCACGGTCAACCACCAGCAATGGGTGCCCGGCCTCGACCGGCCCTTCGTCTATGCCGCGATCGAGCTTGAGGAGCAGCCGGAGCTCTATGTTTTCAGCAATGTCCTCGCCCCGCCGGAGAGCGTGAACAGCGGCATGAAGGTGCAGGTCTGTTTCGAGCACCACGAGGATGTCTGGCTGCCGATGTTCGTTCCGCTCAGCAGTTCCGGGGGAGCCGGTCATGCTGCCTGAGCACCAGGTCTGCATCACCGGCATCGGCCAGACGCCGGCCGGGCGGCCTGCCAGCCGCTCGGCGCTGCAACTGACGCTCGACGCCTGCCTCGAAGCCATCGCCGACGGGGGTATCGCGGTCGACGATGTCGATGGGCTGATCTGCCATCCGGGCAAGACCAGCGAGGGCGGCGGCATATCGCCGGTCGGCACGGTCGAGACGATGATGGCGCTGGGCATCCGCCCGGTGTGGACCAATCCCTCCAGCCACGAGGGGCCGGGGCACATGGCGGCGATCTTCCAGGGGATCATGGCGATCGCCACCGGGCTGTGCCGCCATGTGCTGTGCTTCCGCTCGGTGGCGCAGGCGTCGGCCCGGGCGAACTCGCGCGAATCGACCTTGCTGACCGGCAACCGCGCGCGGATCGATCCCGGCAACAACGCCTTCGCCGTGCCCTATCACGCCTATTCGCCGGTCAATTTGTGGGCGCTCTATGCCCGCGCCTACATGGACAAATATGGCGCCACCGAGGAACAGCTCGGCTGGGTGGCGGTCAACGGGCGGCGGCATGCGCAGGGCAATCGCAATGCAGTCTACCGGGGCAAGCCGCTGAGCATCGACGATTATATGAAGGCGCGGATGATCTCTTCGCCGCTGCGGCTCTACGATTGCGACAGCCACATCGATGGATCGACCGCGATCCTGCTGTCGGCGAAGGATGCGGCCAAGGATTTGCGCAACCAGCCGATCGATATCGAAGCCATGGGCATGTCGATGGGCGCATTCGGCGAGGGGCTGCATACCGGCGACTTCACCATGACCCCGGCCGAACACTGCGGCACCATGCTGTGGAACCGCACCGACATGCGGCCCAAGGACGTGCAATGCGCGCAGATTTACGACGGTTTTTCGATCCACGTCTGGCTGTGGCTGGAAGCGATGGGGCTCTGCGAGCGCGGCGAGGCGGCGGGGTTCATCGCCGGGGGCAAGAACACCGATACCGGCGGCGTGCTGCCGCTCAACACCGGCGGCGGTCAGCTCTCCGCCGGTCGCTTCCACGGCTTTGGTCACACCCATGAGGCCTGCGTGCAGCTGTGGGGCAGGGGCGGCGCGCGGCAGGTGCCGGGGGTCAAGACGGCAATGGCGGTCAACGGGGGGTATGGCTACGGGGCGATGCTGCTGAAGCGCGATTGACCGGACTGGCAATCGAAGCTATTCTCAATTGCGATGATGAGTTCGATATTGTGAATTTATTCTCGGGAGAGCGAACATGAGCGAAGCAGATCCGCTATTTGGCAGTGCCCTCAAGCAAGACTGGACCTACGGGCCGATTTTCGACGCCGATGTCCACATCGATCCACCGCACGACATGTGGAAGGAATACCTGCCCGAAATCGCAGAAGCACAAGGCGCCGGTGATCGAGCATGGCGAGGATTGCGACTATATCTGTTTCGAGGGCAATCGCCGCCCGGTGATGATGATCAACAACCAGGCCGGCCGCGCGGGCAAGGACTTCAAGATGAAGGGCCGCCTGTCCGATCAGCGCAACACCTACGATCCGGCCAAGCGCCTCGCCGACATGGACCTCGACGGCATCGACCAGGCGATCTGCTTCGGTGGCGGCCCGCTCGGCAGTTTCGACAACGATCTCTATATCGCCAGCTTCGAGGCCTACAGTTCCTGGGTGATGGACTGGGCGTCGAATGCGCCGCACCGGCTGTTTCCGGTCGGCCACGCGCCGATGCGCGATATCGACGAGACCATCGAGCATGTTCACCGCCTCGCCAAGATGGGCTTCAAGATGCTCCAGCTGCCGGCTTTCCCGCAGAACCCGGACGCCTGGAAGACCACCTCCGAGATCAAGAACATGAAGTCCGGCCAGGTTTCGGCGCAGACCGGCGATCCCAAGGGCGCGCTGCAATATTATCAGCCCGAGTTCGACAGACTGTGGAAGGTCATGTGCGACTACGGCATGGTCATCACCTTCCACCTCGGCGGCCGGGTGCCGCGCTTCGGCGAAAAGCAGCATTTCCTGCCCGACATGCCGATGAGCAAGACAGCGATGGCCGAGCCGATCGGCATCTTCATCCACAACGGCATCTTCGATCGCTTCCCCGATCTGCGCATCGGCTCCATGGAAAGCGGCGTGGGCTGGTTCGCCTGGTACGCCGAATACAGCGACCGCACCTGGGAGAAGCAGCGCTTCTGGACCGAAAGCGTGATCGACAAGCCGCCGAGCTATTACATGGACCAGAACGTCTGGGGCTCGTTCATCCAGGACCGTGCGGGCATTCTCATGCGCGATCTGCCGGGGGCCAAGAACATCATGTGGTCGTCTGATTATCCGCATTCGGAGACGACGTTCCCCAACAGCCACGCGATCATCAAGCGCGATTTCGCCGGTGTGCCCGAGGCGGATATCCGGGATATTATCTGCAACAATGCCAAGCGGTTGCTGCGGATAAGCTGAACCTTCCCCCTCCTCTTCAGGGGAGGGGCAGTGAGACTTGGCAGCTTGCTGCCTAGTCGCGGGGGGGTGGGGTTCTGCCCCACGTGCTGCGCCCAACGGACAGACCCCACCCCAACCCCTCCCCTGAAGGGGAGGGGCATTTAAGCAGGTAAAACGGGAGGAAGCACTGGCCACTACAGTAAGTGAAGCGGTTAGCCCCTCCACTCCCAGCAAGATTCCCGCAGCCGCATGGTTCGCGCTCGTGCTCATGGCGACGGCGAACCTGTTCAACTATCTCGACCGCCAGATCGTCTCGATCCTGGCGCAGTCGATCAAGGCCGATCTGAAACTCGACGACGCCGATCTCGGCTTCATCCTCGGCACCGCCTTCGCCGTGTTCTATTCGGTGGTCGGCATCGCCATGGGGCGGATTTCCGACTTCATCACGCGCAAGAAGCTGATGGCCTTCGGGGTTGCGCTGTGGTCGGTGATGACCGCGCTGGGCGGGGCGGCGGGCAGCTTTACCACGCTGGCCTTTGCCCGCATCGGCGTCGGCGTGGGCGAGGCAGTGGCCAATCCCTGCTCGAACTCGCTGCTGGCGGACGTGTTCCCCAAGCAGAACCGCGCCATGGCGCTGGGCGCGAACCTTTCGGGCACTTTCCTCGGCGGGGCCGCCGCGATGGTGCTGGGCGGCGTATTTCTCCAGTATTGGGACAGCATGTGCACTGGCCTGCCCTGGTCCGGAGCCTGCGGTGTCAAGCCGTGGCAGGCTGCGCTCTATGCAGTCGGTCTGTGCGGCCTGCCGCTGTCGCTGCTGATCCTGACGATCCGCGAACCGGCGCGGCCGCAGCCGGAGGCCTTGTCCATCGGCCAGGTGGTTACCCGGGAGGTAGGCGCTGCCTTGCCGCCGTTCACCTTCCTGGCGCTGCACCGGCTCGGCGGAACTCCGGCGCTGCTGCGCAATCTTGGCATTGCCGCCGTCATCGTTGCGATTGCCTGGCTGCTTTACAGCGTCACCGGCGACAAGGCGCAGTGGGCGGCCTTCGCCTTCGGCACCTATGCCGTGATCACCTGGGGGCAAGTGCAGTCGCTGCGCGACAGGCCGCTGTTCGCCCTGACCTATGGCGACCGGACATTCGTCATGGCGGCAGGCGCAACTGCGCTGATTGCCTGCATCGGCGGCGCGGTTGGCGTGTGGTCCGCACCCTATGCGATGCGCACCTTCGACAAGACCCCGACCGAAATCGGCCTGTCGCTCGGCTTGATCGCGGCGGCAGGCGGCTTCGTCGGCGTTCTGATCGGCGGCTGGATGACCGATCGTTGGCGTGCTCGAGACCTGCGCGCGCCGATGGGCATGCTCACCCTGGCGTTGACCGGAATCATTCCAGGCATAGTGGTGATGCTGGCGGCGAAGGACTTCACCCTGTTCTTGACCGCGAAATTCGCCATCGGCGTGTTCAGCGGCATGTGGGGAGGGGCGACTGCGGCTCTGATGCAGGATTTGGTGCTGCCGCGCATGCGCGGGGCTGCCTCCGCCGCCTATTCGCTGGTCGCCATCGTCGTCGCCTCGGGGATCGGGCCTTACTGGGCGGGCAAGGTCTCGGTGCTGACCGGTTCGCTCAATGCGGGTATTTTCTCGATCCTGCTGCTCGCCGTGCCGGCCTATCTGCTGATCTGGCTGACCGCGCGGCGGCTGCCGCTTGAAACCCCGGATGCCCGGCTGGCGCAGGCCCGCGCCGCAGGAGAGCCGCAATGAGCCTCGCTGCGCAACAGGATGTCCTGACCACCGACGATCCGCTCTACACCGAGCTTTACGACGTCACCAACGAGGCCAAATCGATCGGCAATTGGGTCGATGTCGGCGAGATCATGCCGCAGTTGCACGCGCTGCGCGCCCAGGCACCGGTGCACAAGGGCCGGGTGCGCGAGCTGCTCGGCCTGCCGCACCACGACCGCCACATTCGCGCCGCCGGCCGCCAGCACTATCACCGCGCTGACCTATGAGGCCTGCGAGGCGGGCTTTCGCGATCCGCAGACCTTCTCCAATTCCGTCCAGGGCCACGAGACCGCCCAGGACCAGTATTCGATGGGCATCCTCGAGATGGACCCGCCGATGCACCGCGCCTATCGCCG
Organism: uncultured Alphaproteobacteria bacterium; assembly: GCA_963779195.1. GTDB lineage: Bacteria > Pseudomonadota > Alphaproteobacteria > Sphingomonadales > Sphingomonadaceae > Novosphingobium. The sequence continues at coordinate 219,077 of CAVZWZ010000002.1, read as the reverse complement.
GACCATCCAGCCCAAGTTCCTGATGCCCGAGGCGATGGGCTGGTGGCGCAGGCGCACCATCGACAACATCGTCCACCGCCTGATCGCGCGCATGGGCGAAGGCGGCCGGGCGGACCTCAACCTCGACTTCTGCGCCCGCATCCCGGTTTACACCATCACCACCGGCATCGGGCTCGATGGCGACGAGGCGCTGCGCTTTCGCCACGCCTATCTCCATTCGACCAGCCAGAGCCGCAACACGACGATGGAGGACCGGATCAGGAACGGCCGCATTGTCGAGGAAACCCTGCTCGGCCTGATCGCCGCGCGCCGTGCCGAGCCGCAGGACGACCTGATCTCCTTCCTGCTCGACACCATGCTGATGATCCCCGGCGAACCCGCGCGGCCTCTGACCGACCGCGAGATCATGGCGCACGCCAAGCTGGTGATGGTTGCGGGCGGCGGCACCAGCTGGCGGCAGATGGGCATCACCCTGTTCGCGCTGCTGACCCATCGCGACCAGTTCGAGGAGGTCAAGGCCAACCGCAAGTTGCTGCCCGATGCGATCGAGGAAGCCCTGCGCTGGAACCCCACCGCGCCCTATTTCTACCGCATGGTGATGCGGGACGTGGAGTTTTTCGGGCAGCACATCCCCGAAGGCTCGGTCTTGGAGCTATGTCTCGGCCCGGCCAACCGCGATCCTTCGCGCTGGGACAATCCGGACGTTTTCGACATCCACCGCGACAAGCTGACCAACATGGCCTTCGGGCTCGGCACCCACCGCTGCCTCGGCATGAATGTCGCGCGGGTGGAGATCGAGACCGGGATCAACGCGCTGCTCGACGAATTTCCGAACCTGCGGCTCGATCCGGATGCCGAGGCGCCGTTCATCACCGGCGGACTGGAGCAGCAGGGGCCGTCGGGGCTGCCGGTGTTGCTGCGCTAGGGCGAGGCCGGGGCGTAATCCTGCCTATCCGTAAACCAAGCCCGCCCCCGATCACTCCCCCGCAGCGCCAGCTCCGCCTCGATCCGAGTCATCAGCGCCGCCTTTGTCGCGGGAGTGATCCGCAGGTTTCCGGAGGCGCCGGTCATCAGCGGTTGCAGCGGCAGGGTGCGTTCGGCTTTGAACAGCGTCGGCGAATAGTCGACATAACGCATCGCGCGAGCTTACCCCACCTTCAGCCGCGCCCGCAGCGTTGCCACATCCTGCATCACCTCGCCGCGCAGATTGCCAAGGCGCACGCCGGTGCAGGCCATCTTGAGGTGGGTAAACTCCTCGTACCACTCGATGTCGGCGGCGCTCTTGCCCGATATTTGCTCCCACAGCGCGATGGTTTCGGCGCGGGTGCCCATGCCAGGCAGGTGCTTGCCGCGCATCGCGCCGGGGCCGTGCATGGTGTCCGACAGCACCAGGAACCAGGCGAGATCGTGCAGCGCGCCGCCAAGCGACGGCTGTTCCCAGTCCATCACCGCGATGACTTCGAACTTGTCGTTATACATCATGTTGCCGATCCGCGCGTCGCCCCAGACGATGCCCTCCGGCTGGTTCTTGGGCCATAGCGACTTCAATCGGACGAGCGCGTCGCGCAGCACCTGGTCGGCCTCGCCGCCCGCCACCCAATCGACGAAGCGGACGTATTTGTCCCATTCCTGCGCCAGCCCCTCGCGGGCATGCGCCGGGCCTTCGAGGAAGCGCACCTGGTCCAGCGGCACCCGCTGGATCAGCGCCAGCTGGGTGACGCCTTCTTCCCAGATCTTGCGGTGCTGCTGCGGCGTGGCTTCGGAGACCCAGCCAGTCAGGGCATAGGGCGGCATCGAGACCGGCACCCGGCCGATCTTCTTTTCCATGACAAAGAAAGGCTTGCCGAGGATAGTTGGGTCCTGTTCGACCCAGAAGATCTCGGCGACGCGGACATGGTTGCCGGCATGCATAACCTGCATCAGCTGGATTTGCTGATCGAACAGATCGTCCGGGTACACGGTATGGTGGCCCGGCTTGATCCGCACGACGCATCCGCGCGAGCGTGCCTCCCCGCCTTCCTGCCAGTGCATGTCGAACAGGATGGTTTCGTGGCTCATCCCTGCGCCGCGCGGATAGTCGAGATTGTCGATGCGGATGGCGCTCGCCTGCGGCATCTTGCCGGCCAGCCATGTTCCGAGCGCGGCGGCGAGATCGTCCAGGTCGCGGGTTTCGGGGGCAACGATGATATCGGACATGGCATTTTCTCCCGGCTAGAAAATTCGATATTTCGAATTATAGTTCGCAATATTACTAGGCGGACGGGCCGCCATCGTCAAGCCGTCGCGAGCAGCCGGGCTTCTCCTGCGGGCGCTTCATGGTCGCGCCCGGCGACGAAGCGCGAAACCCGTTCGCAGGCGGCGTGCAGCCGGCCGCCTGCCTCCAGCGCCTGCGCGCCGGACATTTGCGCATGGAAACCCGCCATTACCAAAGTAAAGCTGACCTTGCTGCGCTCGTCGAACACCGGCGCCATCATGGCGGCGACGGGATAGACGGCAGCGGGATCGATTTCGGCCAGCGGCATCACCGGCAATTCGTCGGTCTCGCTGCCGGTCAGCACTTCCGGGCTGGGGTCGCCGAACACCACGCCGGGATTGCGCACCAGCGCGACAAAGCCATGCTCGCGGGCGAAGGCCATCGCCGCGAACATCAGTTCGCTGCGATCCGGGGCAGGGCGCGGGGTCGCGCTCTCCAGCCAGGCTTCGGCCTCTTTTTGCGACCAGGCGTAATAGACCACCGCCTGCGCCGAGCGCAGCTTCATCCGCGTGCCCAGCGGCACCGGATAGGCGACATGGCTGGCCGAGGCGGCGCGGTCGCGCAAATGCAGCAGGTCGGCCTCGAGGAAATAGGCGCCGCAGACGACATCGTATTGATCGGCCAGCGCCCGCATTTCGGGCTTGGCGACTTGCAGGGGGGAAAAATGATCGGCGGCGGTGCGCCCGATCGCGACAAGCGCGGGGCCGAGCACATAGGTCTTGTCGCTGGTGCGGTAGAGATAGCCGACTTCGACCAGGCCGGTTAGCAACGCGTGGCAGGTCGCCCGGCTGAGTTTGAGCGAGCGCACCAGGTCGGTGAGGGCAAAGGCCTGGCCCGGGTGATCGGCAATGAAATTGAGGATGGCGGCAACGCGCCAGACACCGGGGGAAGATCGCGACATGAGGCCAGTTTCGCTATTTCGAATTATGCGGGGTTAGGGGGGGCGGGGAGTGGCGTCAAGGGGAGTAAACCCTCCCTGTTCCGGGGAGGATTTAGAGTCCGAACCGCTCGATATACCCGGCAAATGCCTCCCTGATCCCCTCCCGCGTCAGCCCGTATTCCTCTGCCGTATAGCGATGCCCGCCATGCGAACCGCGCGCGTTGCGGCGATTGTAGTCCCCGATGCGGGCCTTCAGTTCGGGCGCGAAATCAAAACCGAGCCTGTCATACAGCCCCGCAAACGCCGCCACCGGATCGCCTGCGACATCGTCGTTCCAGACATCGACGAAGCGGTGCTCGCCCAGCTTCTCGCGCGCCGCCAACCCCCGCCGCATGCCCTCCGACCAGAAGGCGAGAAAATGCCGTCCGGTGTCCTCCTTGCTGCGGAACCCAGGCTCGCAGCGCGCCGCGTGCAAGGTATATTGCAGGCTCGAGACCGAGGGGATCACCCTGGCCGGATCGCGGTGGGTCCAGACGAACCGGGCTTCGGGATATTCGCGGGCGAATTCCTCCAGCCGGAACAGATGCACCGGCGATTTGAGCAGCCGGCGGGCCGAAGTTGCTTGAGCCAGCCAACGCGATGGCAGCGTCGATGCAGTGCTGGGCGGTTGGGGTCTGCATTTGGGGCTTCTGCCGCTCAAACGATCTTCGATTCCTTTAGTTCCGCAATCCGCTCGTCACTATAGCCCAGCTCGCCCAGCACCTCATCGGTATGCTCGCCCAGCATCGGCGGCGGCAGGCGGATGGTCGCCGGGCTGGCGGACATCTGCGCCAGCGGGCTGGCGATCAGATCGACCGATCCCGCCTCGGCCCAAGGGTGCGGGGTGGTGGCGCGGAGATTGCGGAACTTGACCTGCTCCTCTTCCCAGACCTCCGGAAGTTCGTTGTATTTCGCCGCCGGGATGCCGACTTCCTCGAACATGTCGAGCAGACTGGCGACAGTAAAGCCCCGGCTCCACTCATCGATGATCCGGATGAGTTCTGCCTGCCCGGAGCGCGCGCGCTTGAAGTTTGAATCGAAGCGCTCGTCGGTGAACAGTTCGGGCTGCTCCATCAGCACGGTGAGGCGGCGGTAATGCTCGTCGGTGCCGGCGGTAAGATAGACGATGCCGTCGCTGCAATGGAGCAAATCCGCCGGGCCGCCGCCGTTTCCACCATTGCCCAGGCGGGGCGGAGCCTCGCCGCTGATGAGGTAATCCTGCATGATGTGGCTGACCATCGCTACGGATGTGTCGAGCAGCGCGATGTCGATGAACTGGCCCTCGCCGGTGTTGATGCGGTGCACCAGCGCCGCCATGATCGCCAGCGCGGTGTTGTGGCCGGTGATGAAGTCGACCAGGCTCGGCCCCGCCTTAAGTGGCCCGGCGCCGGGCTGGCCGTCGGGCAGGCCGGTCACCGCCATCATCCCGCCGGTCGCCTGGAACAGCCCGTCGTAACCCGGCTTGGCCGCCATCGGCCCGTTCTGGCCGTAACCGGTGACCGAGCAGTAGATGAGGCGGGGGTTGATCGCCTTGAGGCTTTCGTAATCCAGCCCGAAACGCTTCAAGTCGCCGACCTTGTAGTTCTCGATCAGCACGTCGGCATCCTTCGCCAGCGCGCGGATGATCTCCTGCCCCTCGGGCTTGGAATGGTTGACCGTGATCGAGCGCTTGTTGCGGTTGGAGACGGTGAAGAAGCTCGACTGGCGGGTGTCGATCCCGTCCTTGCCCTTGATCCAGGCGGTGCCATAGCCACGCCCGTCGTCGCCCACCCCGGGCCGCTCGATCTTGATCACATCGGCGCCGAGATCGCCAAGGATCTGCGCACCGACCGGGGCAGCGAACACGCGGGACATGTCGATGACGCGGATTCCTGCGAGGGCGGCGGGAGTGGTGGGCATGGTGCGAATCCTCGATCACATCGGCGGAATCGGTGCTCCGCACTCTTCCCTGCCCCTAGCCCTGCCTTTGGCGGGGGCCAAGAGGGGAGCGGGCAGCGCGCAATCGCTTGCGCGACTTCGCCCCATCCCGGTCATGCCAGCTTCCAGAATCGCTGCAGAGCCGCCTAACCGGCCTTCAACAGCCCCGGGCCAAGTGCAATCAGGCACGACGCTCAACCGGACGAGGACCATGCCAGCAAACACCATACCGCCCAAAGCGGTGCTGATGGACATCTATTCGAAGATGTCCCTGCTCTATCACAACGACGAACGCGCGCGGCAGGTTATCCGCAGCGGGCGGCTGGTCATGCCCTATTATTCGTTCCGCGGGCAGGAGGCGATACCTTCGGCGCTGTGCACCCAGCTGCGCGACAGCGACACCATCTCGACGATCTATCGCGGCACGCATGACATGCTCGCCAAGGGTTGCCCGGTCGACAAGCTGTGGGCGGAAATGGCCGGGCGGGTCGATGGCACCTGCAAGGGCAAAGGCGGGCCGATGCACGTCACCCATCCCGAAAGCGGGATGATGGTCACCACCGGCATCGTCGGCTCCTCCATGCCGATCGCCTGCGGGCTGGCCTGGGCCAACAAGCTCAACAAGACCGACGACGTTTCCGTGGCCTTCTTCGGCGATGCGGCGAACAACATCGGCGCGTTTCACGAAAGCCTCAATCTGGCGGCGGTGTGGAAGCTGCCGGTGATCTTCGTCTGCTCGAACAACCGCTACGGCGAGCACACCAAGTTCGAGGAGACCTGCGCGGTTCCCGATATTGCCACCCGTGCGGTTTCCTATGGCATTCCCGGCCACAAGGTGAACGGCAATGATGTGATCGAGCTTTACAACGTCTATCAGGAAGCCATCGACCGCGCCCGTGCCGGCGAAGGCCCGACCCTGATCGAGGCCAATACCTTCCGCTTCTTCGGCCATGTCTTCGGCGACGATGACAGCTATATGCCGGCCGGCGAAAAGGAAGCCGCTGCGGCCAACGATCCCTGGCCGAACTACCGCAAGTTCCTCACCGATGGCGGCTTTGCCAGCGAGGCCGATCTCGAGGCCATCGATGAGGCGCACAAGGCGACCATCGAGGCTGCGGTGGCTTTTGCCCTGGCCAGTCCGTTCCCCGATGCGCGGGAACTGCTGATCGACGTCTATGCCGAGGAGTTGGTGGCATGAGCGACAAAGTGAACATGATCCAGGCGATCAACTGGGCGCTCGACGATGCCATGGCCGAAGATGCCAAGGTGCTGGTGCTGGGCGAGGATGTCGCCGATCACACCGGCGGCGGCGTCGTCGGCGTGACGCGCGGGCTCTCGGGCAAATACGGCAAGGACCGCGTGGTTTCGACGCCGATCTCGGAGACCGGCTTCACCGGCGCCGCCATCGGCGCGGCGATGATGGGCTTCAAGCCGGTGGTCGAGATCATGCTGATGAACTTCATGACGGTGTGCTCCGACATGATCGTCAATCATGCCGCCAAGCTGCGCTTCATGTCGGGCGGGCAGACCTCGGTGCCGATGGTGATCCGCACCATGACCGGGCCGGGCTTCGGCAGCGGCGGCCAGCATTCGGACTTCATGGAAGGCTGGTATGCCCATACCGCCGGGCTCAAGGTGGTCATTCCCTCGACTCCAGAGGATGCTTACGGCCTGATGCGCAGCGCCATCGACGATCCCGATCCGGTGATCTTCGTCGAAAACGGCCCGATGCTGTTCGTGCCGGGCGATGCACCGCAGCGTGGCAGCCGCGTGCCGATCGGCAAGGCGAAAACCATCCGCGAAGGCAAGGACGTTACCGTGATCGGCTATGGCCGCGTCATCCAGACCTTCGCCGCGCATATGGCCAAGATCGACGATCTCTCCGTCGAGATCATCGACCTGCGTTCGGTCCAGCCGTGGGACAAGGCGGCAGTGCTCGCTTCGGTCGAGAAGACCGGCGCTGCCGTGGTGGTGCACGAGGCGTGCAAGGAGTTCGGCCCGGGCGGCGAGATCGCCTCGACGATCCACGAAAACCTGCACAAGCGCCTGCGCGGCCCGGTCGCGCGGCTGGGCGCGAAGTTTTCGGCGGTGCCCTTCTCCAATCCGCTGGAAACCGCCTATGTGCCATCGGCGCAGGAAATCGAGGCGGCTTGCCGCAGCCTTGTCCGCGTTCCGGCCTGACAGGCCATGAAGGTTGCGATCATCACCGGTGCAGGCAGCGGCATCGGGCTGGAAACCGCGAAACTGCTCCACGCTGCGGGCAATGCAGTGGTCGGCGTCGGTCGCGATACGGGCAAGCTGGCGCGGCTGGAGGCGGAAATTGGTGATCCCAAGATGGTCGCGACCATTTCAGTCGATGTCACCGCCGACGATGCGCCAGCGCGGATCGTCGCGCTGGCGCTGGAGCGGTTCGGGCGGATCGATTTCCTGATCAACAACGCCGGCGTCGGCAGCCCCAAGCCGGTCGATGAGGCGAGTGACGAGGACTACGACGGCATGATGAACGTCATGCTGCGCGCGCCGTTCCGCCTGTGCCGCGAGGTCATCCCGCATCTCGGCGAGGGGGCCAGCGTGGTCAACATCACCTCGACTTTTGCCCATATCGGCGGGCGGCGCGGCGGCGCCTATTCGGCGGCCAAGGGCGGACTCAAGAGCCTGACCGAACACATGGCCTGCGAATACGGCCCGCGCGGCGTGCGCTCGAACTGCGTTGCACCCGGCGTCACCCGCACCGAAATGGTCGCGCACCGCTTCGCCGACGAGGCGTTCAAGCGGGTCAATGTCGAGACCACCCCCTATCCGCGCCTGGCCGAGCCGACCGATACCGCGGCGGTGATCGCCTTCCTGTGCTCGCCGGGTTCGGAAATGATCAATGGCCAGTCGATTGTCGTCGATGGCGGCTGGACCAAGACCAAATATCTGTCGCCCCGGGTTACCAACACCACCTGGATCGATCCGGAATAAGGGAGATTTTGCGATGATCAGAGGCATTCACCACGTCGGCATCAATTGCCGCGACATGGCGCGCATGCAGAAATTCTATGGCGATGCCTTCGGCTTCAAGCCGGTCGACGAGGAAGGCTTCGCCTGGGCCGACGAGCCGCTGATGGATCACATCGTCGATGTGAAGGGCTCGGCCGCCAAGGGCATCATGCTGCGCGCCGGCACCTGTTACCTCGAACTGTTCGAATATTCGGCGCCGCCGCCGGAATCGCCCAATCCGCAGCGCCCGCACGATCGCGGTTACACCCATTTCTGCGTCGATGTCACCGAGATGGAGAAGGACATCGTGTATCTGCAAGCGTGCGGCATGACCTTCAACCAGCGCGATTTCGTCGATGTCGGGCACGTCAAGACGATTTACGGCTACGATCCGGAAGGCAATGTTATCGAGGTGCAGCAGTGCGCGCCCGGCAATGGCTTTACGCTGGAAGAGCTCAGCAGTTGAGCGACACCAAGACCCGGGCAAGGGCCGAATGGCGGCAATACTGGCCGCTGGTCATCGCCGCTTCACTGGCCTTTTCCTTCACCTCGGTGATGACTGCGGCGGCCGGGCTGTTCATGGAGCCGCTGGGCAAGGAGTTCGGCTGGAGCCGCACCTTGCTCTCGTCGGGGATGTCGATTTCGGCGGTGACCACCTTCCTGCTCTCGCCGCTGTTCGGCCTGATCATCGACCGGATCGGGGTGCGGCGGCTGGCGCTGCCAGGGCTGGCGCTGATGGCGCTGACGATTGCCTCGCTCAGCCTGCTCAATGGCGCGGTGTGGATGTGGTTTGCCATCTGGACGGTCTATGCCGCCGCCGCGCTGGCGACAAAATCGACTGTCTGGACGGCGTCGGTGGCCAGCGCCTTCGACGCCGGGCGCGGCCTCGCCATGGGGCTGGTGCTGTCGGGCAGCGCGCTGGCGCAGGGAATCACGCCGCCGCTGACCAATTATCTGATCGACGCCTTCGGCTGGCGGATGGCGTTTGTCTGGCTGGGGCTGGGGTGGGGATCGCTGGCTCTGCTGCTGTGCGTGTTCTGGCTGTTCGATGGCTATGACGCCAGCCGCAAGGCGCGCGCGGCCAACCCCGACGCCGCGACCGGCAAATCGCTGCTCGGCGATTCACCGGGCCTGAGCATAGCCGAGGCATGGCGCAGCGCCGCGCTGTGGCGGATCGCGATTTCCACCTTCGTCATCATGGTGGTGACCATCGCGCTGGTGGTTCACCAGATCCCGATCCTGCAATCGATCGGGGTCGAGCGCACGACGGCGGCGACCTATGCCGGGATTGCCGGCCTGGCCGGAGTCGCCGGCAAGCTGGTCACCGGCTGGCTGCTCGATCGCTACGCGGCGCGCTGGGTCGGCGGACTGACGCTGGCGGCAACCTCGCTCACTTTCATTCTGCTGCTGCTTCCCGACCGATCCTGGGCGATCATCTTCGCCGCCATGCTGATCAACGGCTACGCTGCCGGAACCAAGCTGCAAATCGCCGGCTATCTTACCTCGGCCTATGGCGGCATGAAGAATTTCGGGCTGATTTTCGGGACCATGGCGAGCCTGATCGCAGCAGGATCGGGGCTGGGGCCGTTGATGGCGGGCTTCCTGTTCGACCTCTATGGCAATTACGATGTCTACCTGTGGATCGGCATCGGCGGCACGCTGCTCAGCGCCTTGCTGATCTTCGGGCTCGGCGACTATCCGGCCTGGCACCGGCGAAGGGCGGAGCCTGTGGCCTAGGAAGGCGCAGGACCGCTCGATGCGCGCGGGACCAGATCGGCGAAGAATTCTACCGGCTGGAGGGCGGCCGCTTGCGGGTCGATCAAGCCGATGGCGGCGGAAAATGCCATCGCGGCGATCGGCGCGCGCACGCTGGTCAGCGGCGGCCAGAGTTGTTCGGCAGCGGGCGAATTGCCGAAGCCGACGATCGAAAGCTCGCCCGGAACGGCAATGCTTTTCGCGTGTGCGACATGGAGCGCGCCTGCCGCCATGGCGTCGCTGGCGGCGAAGATCGCGGTCGGGCGCGGGCTGACTTGCAGCAGCAGCAGCGCGGCAGCCTGACCGGAGGCGAAGCTGCCGTCGCCTGGGGCGACAAGGTCGGCGCCGCGGTCGAGTTCGTGTTCGGCGAGTGCGTCGATGTAGCCCAGCTCGCGCTCGCGCGAGGCGCGGCAGCGATCCGTCCCGGGTATGAAGCCAATCAGCCGGTGGCCCAGCGCGACCAGGTAATTGGTCGCGTCGGACGCCGCTTGGCGGTCGTTGGAGCACAGGTATTCCTCACCCTCGGGCGCATCGGGCGCGATGCAGATCGGCCGGCAGCCGAGGTCGCGGCACAGTGCGGGGAGGGCAGGATCGCCCGAGAGCGGGGGCAGCAGGATGGCCCCGGCAGGCCGGTGCCGCTCCAGCCAGCCGCGCAGATCGGCGAACAGATAGGGCGAAGCGGGTTCGGCCTGGAACAGGGTCAGGGCAAAGGGCGTGTCGTGCAGCGCCGAGAGCGCGCCCTGATGGGCCTGCGCCGCGAGCGGGCCGGCGCAGCTATCCTGGATTATGGCAAGGGCGTTGTTGCTGGCGCCGGTCGCCGGGGATGCAAATTTGTCGATTTCGGTGTCGGCCATCCCGTCAATCCTGCCGTGCCATGCCGCCAGGCGGCAAGGCGAATTGCATCGGCTGTGGATCAATCGGAAAGACCCTGGCGGCAAAACGCTCCAGAATGCCCGGAAATCCACCCACGGTTTCCGCGTCGCCGCAGGTTGGCATGCCCTGCAACGCTGCAACAGACACTCCGGAAATTCGCCCGAAACTCCACCCGCCGCTGCGACTTTCTGGCAGGCCATCGGCGTCTGGATGAAAGACACCTCCGAAAGGCAATTCCGCCCAGTTCGAGATTGTCGAAGAACCCTTCTTTGCTTCGTGCCTCGCGTGCGACGGCTTGCGGAAAGAGCAGCCCTTTGACAAGCTCTGCGCGGTTGGGTTCAGGGGCAAGGGCCTGCAGATATCGCATGCCATGCTCTCGCTGGCTGCTGCGACAACAGTGCGGATAATCGATGCGAATTTGTATTGCCGGGGCGGGGATCGCCGGATGCGTTGCCACCGCCCTGCCCGGCGATGCGGCGCACCCGATCTATCCGATTGGCTCGAATGGCGCATCGCCGCGCGCGTCTGGCGAAGTTCAAGGTTCCGGCCAGAGCCGTCCAAGCGGACTCGCTTCCGCGCACTGGCTCGGGCAGGGTGCAGAGGCGCCTTCTCGATCCCGGTGCGGCATGGGCGGGCGGCATCCGGCGAGGTGAGGGAATCATGACGGCTTCCAACGGAGCAATTGCCGCCGATCCGCGCCGGATTTTGGCCGGCGCGCCGATGACTCTGCGGCAGATCATCGCCATTGCGGTCTGCGTGCTGCTCAACGCGCTCGACGGCTTCGATGTGCTGTCGATCAGCTTCGCCTCGCCCGGCATCGCCAGCGAATGGGGCATCGACCGGGCAGCGCTTGGCGTGGTGCTGTCGATGGAGCTGATCGGCATGGCGGTCGGCGCAGTGCTGCTCGGCCAGGTGGCGGACCGCGTCGGCCGCAAGGCGACGGCGCTAGGCTGCCTGATCGTCATGGCATTGGGCATGCTGAGCACGGCGCAAGTCATCAGCATCGAGATGCTGGCGGCGACCCGGCTGTTCACCGGGCTCGGCATCGGCGGCATGCTGGCGACGACCAATGCCCTGGTCGCCGAATATGCCAGCGACAAATGGCGCGCGGCGGCGGTGGCGATCATGGCGGCGGGCTATCCGATGGGGGCGATTGCGGGCGGGGCCATCGCCAGCAATCTGCTGGCCACCGGCGGCTGGCGCGATGTCTTCTGGCTGGGCGCGGTCATGACTGCGGCGTGCATCCCGCTGATCCCCTGGCTGCTCCCCGAACCGGTCGGCGCGCTGCTCCAGCGGCGCAAGGGCGAGACACTGGCCGAGGTCAACAACAGCCTGAAGGCGCTGGGCCACGGTGCGGTCGCGGCGCTGCCCCCGGTCGAGCCCGGTGCCCCGCGCGCCGGGGCCAGCGCGCTGTTCGCGCGCGGCATGGCGCCGGTCACCGTGCTGCTGACGCTGGCCTATTTCCTGCACATCATGACCTTCTACTTCATTATCAAATGGGTGCCAAAGGTCGTTGTAGACATGGGATTTTCTCCCTCTTCAGCGGGCAGCGTGCTGGTCTGGGCGAATGTCGGCGGGCTGATCGGCAGTCTGCTGTTCAGCGCGCTCAGCCTCAGGTTTGCGCTGCGGGGGCTGCTGGTCGCCTTCATGCTCGCCTCGACGGTCATGGTCACGGTGTTCGGGCTGGGGCAGGCGGACTTGCAGGGCCTGTCCTGGGCGGCGGCGGCGGGCGGCTTCTGCACCAATGCTGCGGTCGTCGGCATCTATGCGCTGGTCGCAGGCTCCTTCCCCACGGCGATCCGCGCGGGCGGCACCGGCTTCGTCATCGGCGTCGGCCGGGGCGGGGCGGCGCTGGGCCCGGTGGCCGGCGGCCTGCTGTTCCAGGCGGGACTTGGCCTGCCGGTGGTGGCGGGTATCATGGCCTGCGGCTCGCTGGCGGCGGCCTTCGCGCTGCTGGCCCTGCCGCAGCGGGCGGCCAAAGGACACTGACGCGATGACGGCAATCCAGACCCAGGCGGCGAATAGTGGAGCCGGTCCGGCCGGGCTGCTGCTGGGCCACCTGCTGCGCGCCGAGGGCATCGATTGCGTGGCGATCGAGCGGCAGCCGCCCGGCCATGTGCCCGGGCGGAGCTGGGCTACATAGCCTCAAGCACGGCGGCGCAGACGGCGATTGCCGAGAACTATGTGGGTCTGCCGCTCTAATTATCCTCGCGACCGGTCGAGCCAGCCTGGAACGCCGAATGGGCCTCGAGTAGCGCCGCCGGACGCAGGAACGAACCGACTCGATCTGCGCGAATGGGGGAGTGCTGTGCATTTGCTGCTCAGTCCAGTTCTCCGGGCCAGTAGAGCCGCATCGGGATTGTCGATCAGCAGTTTGCGCTGCAGCTCTGCGGTCGGCGCGATGCGCGGGATCATGTCAACGAGGTGGCCATCGTCGGGAATGTTGGTTTCCATGTTCGGATGCGGCCAGTCGGTGCCCCACAGCGCGCGGTCCGGGTAATCCGCGACCAGAGGTGCGACGGCTTCGGCGAAATCGTTCCACGGGTCGCCAGTCGGGTCCAGCCGGTCGGGGCAGGTGGCCTTGAACCAGATGTCGGGCCGGGTATCGAGCAGGGCGCGGAAAGCCTTCATGTCCGGCGCCTTCCGGGCCTTGCGTCACGTCGGGGCGGCCCATGTGATCGATCACCACCGGCACCGGGATTGCGGCGATGAAGGCGCGCATTTCGTCGAGAATGTCGGCCTCGAAATAGATCACCACATGCCAGCCCTTGGGCAGTCGCCGCGCGACTTCGAGAAACTTGTCCTTGGGCGCATCGTCGACCAGCCGCTTGAGGAAGTTGAACCGCACGCCGCGCATGCCGCCTGCGTGCAGCGCGGCAAGCTCGGCATCGGAGATCGCCGGATCGACCACCGCGACGCCGCGCGCCTCTGCCGCCCGATCTGGCGATGGCATCCAGCGTCGCGGCATTGTCGGTGCCGTGGCAGCTCGCCTGGACGATGACATTGCGCGCAAAGCCGAGATGATCGCGCAGGGCGAACAGCATGTCCGGCCCGGCGTCTCGGGAAGATACTTGGCCTTGGCGCTGAACGGGAACTGCGCCATCGGGCCGAACACGTGGCAATGCGCGTCGACTGCGCCTGGCGGCGGGACGATAGCGCGGCTTGGATGGGGTCGCGTGCCAGCTGACGATCCGCTGAGCTCATCGCGAAAACCACTCCATCCATCAGTTTGCGCGCGGTGCGCAGCAGCGCCGCGCTGACCACTTCGCCCGCCTCATTCACTTCAAGCACGCAGCTCATCTCGCCGGTCGGGTGCTCGACCGAAAGCGTCTTGCGCGCGCCTTGCGGGCACTTCAGCCACTTCGGCGGCGGGAGAGCCGGGGATCAGGCAGGCGGTCGCCACGCTGACCGCGCCGAGCACGCCGATGGTGGCATGGGCGCGGTGCGGGATGAAGCTGCGCACGCGTGATTGCGCCGCCGTTCCGCGGCGGGGCGACCAGCATCATCTTGGGGACCGACTTTTCGCGTGACATCGCCGAGGTTCATCAGCGGCCCGGCGATCAGGCGGATCGCTTCGATCCGGGCTTTGAGCGTCGGTATTGGCGTCGAGGCTGTCGCGGTCCTCATAGCCGGTCGCGCCGACGGCCTCCGCCTTGATCACGACGCAGGGCATGCCGTTGTCGATCAGCGTGCAGGCGACGCCCTCGATCACATCGACGGCATTGCCTGTCGGCAGCAGCGCGCCGCAGGATGAACCGGCGGTGTCGCGGAATTCGAGCGGGATCGGGGCATGGGTGCCCGGCACGCCGTCGATGGCGGCATCGCCGGCGTAAGTCGACCATGCCGCCCGGCGTCTGCACCGTCGCGACCGCGACCTGGCCGGTGTTTTCCATGTAGATGGCGACGCGGGTCTCGTCGCCGGTCGCCGCGACCAGCCCGCGCTCGATGGCGAAGGGGCCGATGCCGGCGAGGATATTGCCGCAGTTCTGCGCGTCGGTGACGATCGCCTGATCGACGAAGACCTGGAGGAACAGATAATCGACATCGATCCCCTCGCGCGCCGACTTGGCCACCACCGCCACCTTGCTGGTCAGCGGATCGGCGCCGCCCATGCCGTCGATCTGGCGCGGATCGGGCGAGCCCATGACGCGCGAGCAGGAAGGCATCGCGCGCGGCGGTATCGGCGGGCAGGTCGTCCTTGAGGAAATAGCCGCCCTTCGAGGTGCCGCCGCGCATCCACATGCAGCGGATGCCATCAGACATACTTCAGCCCCATCCCGGCCAGCTTCTCGCGCATCTTGTACATGTCGAGGCCCAGTTCGCCCGCCGCCAGCCGGGCACGCTTGTCCGCCTCGTTGGCCTCGCGCGCTTTGGCGGCCTTGGCGACATCCGCCGCCCGTTGGCGCGCGGCACCACGCAGACGCCGTCGTCGTCGGCGACGATCACATCGCCCGCGTTCGACCGCCGCCCCGGCGCAGACCACCGGCACATTGACCGAGCCGAGCGAGGCCTTGATCGTGCCTTGCGCAAACACCGCCTTCGACCACACCGGAAACCGCATCTCGGTAAGATCGCGCACATCGCGGATGCCGGCGTTGATGATCAGCCCCTTGCAGCCGCGCGCCTGCGCCGAGGTGGCCAGCAGATCGCCGAAATAGCCGTCTTCGCAGGGGCTGGTCGGCGCGATCACCAGTATATCGCCTTCCTTCAGCTGCTCGATGGCGACATGGACCATCCAGTTATCGCCGGGCGGGGCGCTGATCGTCACCGCCGATCCGGCGATGCGCGCGCCGGCATAGATCGGGCGCATGTGGCTGGCGAGCAGCCCGGTGCGGCCCTGCGCCTCATGCACGGTCGACGACGCCGCAGCGCTGCCAGTTCGGCGATCGACCGCAGGATCCGCCCGCTCGATATTCTGGACTACCATTCCGCTCATGGCCTGCTCCCGGCAATTATCGAGCCGCTGTGCGCGCGCACGCCGCCGGCAGCCAATGCGAAGTTGGCGGATGACATAAATTATTGCTAATTGCCGCAGGATGATCGAACGCGCTCCCAATATCCGCCACTTCGCCGCGCTGGCCGCTACCGTGCGGCTCGGCAGTCTGACTGCGGGCGGCGCGGGCGGTCAATCTGACCCAGCCGGCGCTGACCCAGGCGATTGCGGGACTTGAGGCCAGCCTCGGCGTGGCGCTGTTCGATCGCACACCGCAAGGCATGAGCGCAACCGGTCCGGCAATGCTGCTGGCGCCGCGCGCGGAGGCGGCGATCGGCCACATCGGCTCGCCGCGCGTCACCGGCACCCAGCTGCGCGCCTTTCTGGCGGTGGCGAAGGCAGGCAGCTATGCCGCAGCGGCCGAGGCGAGCGGCCTGTCCAGCGCCTCGTTGCACCGCGCCATCGCCGATCTGTCGTCTGACGCTGGGGCAGCGTCTGATCGAGCGGCGCGGGCGCAGCGTCCTGCTTACCCAGGCCGGGCAGCGCCGGGCGCGCGGCTTCGGCCTCGCCATGGCCGAACTGCGCGCGGGGCTGGCGGAAGTTGCGGCGCTCAAGGGCGAGCGCGGCGGGCGCATCGTCGTCGGGGCCATGCCGCTCAGCCGCGCGCGCTGGCTGCCCGAGGCGATAACGCGCTTTATCGCGGCTCATCCCGGCGTCGAGATCGCGGTGCACGAGGGCAGCCATGCCGAACTCGCGGGGCCGCTGCGCGACGGCGAGATCGACCTGATGCTCGGCGCGCTGCGCGACTGCTGCCGAGGTCGAGGGACTGGTGCAGGAGGCAGTTTTCGAGGACCGTCCCGCGCTGATCGATGCGCGCAGGCCATCCGCTGCTCGCCAGCAAGCAGGCGGCAAGCGACATGCTGCACTATCCCTGGATATTGCCGGGCCGCGAGACCCCGCTGCGGCGCTATTGGCAGGACATGATCCGCGCGGCCGGGAACGAGCCGCCGCCGGTTGCGGTTGAATGCGGCTCGGTGATGACGATTCGCCAGCTGCTGCTCGCGGGCGACGGGCTGACGCTGCTGTCGCCGGCGCAAGTTGCGGTCGAACTCGACGCCGGATTGCTGGCGGAATTGCCAACACCGTCGCCGATCCGCCGGACCATCGGCATCACTTGCCGCGAAGGCTGGCGGCCGACAGCGGCGCAAGCCGGCTTCCTCGCTCAGCTGCGCGAGAGCGGTGCGGCGGTGATTCGCATGAATTGCAAAAACTGATGCCCGCGATGCAGTTCCGATTGGCGCCTCGGGCGCAGGCGCGGGCATGGCACCGGCGATGGCCTGCAATGTCGCCCTGATCGGCTTTGGCGAAGCCGCCTCGACCTTTGCCCGGGCGGGGCGCTGGGGCAAGGCCGCGCGTGCTTTCGACATCTTGCCGGACCGGGCCGAAGACATGGCCGCACTGGATGTCGAGCCGTCCGCCGCAGTCGAGGCGGCCTTGGCGGGCGCCCCGCTGGCGATTTCGCTGGTAACCGCGGACCAGGCGCTGGCAGCCGCCACAGCCGTGCGCGCGTCATCTCGCGCCTGGCGCAATCTGGTGCGACATGAATTCGGTCGCGCCCGAAACCAAGCGGGCCGCTGCGGCAGCGGTCGAAGCGGCGGGCGGGCGCTATGTCGATGTCGCGGTGCTGGCGCCGGTCGATCCGGCGGGGCTGGGCGTGCCCTTGCTGCTGGCAGGCAGTGCGGCAAGCGAGGCCCAAAAGCGGCTGGCCGTGCTGGGCTTTTCCAATATGCGCGTCGTCGGCGACGAGGTGGGCAGGGCCTCCGCGATCAAGATGATCCGCTCGGTGATGGTCAAGGGGATCGAGGCGCTGACCGCCGAGATGATCGCCGGGGCCGTGGCGGCCGGCGTTGCCGATGAAGTGCTTGCCTCGCTCGACGCCAGCGAGAAGGCCATGCCATGGTGCGACAGGGCCGCCTATAACCTTGAGCGCATGACCAGGCACGGTTTGCGCCGCGCCGCCGAGATGGAGGAAGCCGCCAGGACGCTGCGCGCGCTCGGCGTCGAGCCGGTGATGACCGAAGCAACCGTAAAGCGCCAGCGCGCCATGGCGGCGCCGGGAGAGGGACCGCGATGAGTTTGGTAATCGACTGCCACGGCCACTACACCACCGCGCCCGAGCCGCACAACGCCTGGCGCGAGGCGCAGAAGGCGGCGTTCAAGGCCGGCAGCGCGCCGCCGCCCTATCCCGCCATTTCCGACGACGAAATCCGCGAGACCATCGAGCAGAACCAGCTGCGCCTGATCCGGACACGCGGCGCGGACCACACGATCTTCAGCCCCCGCGCCAGCGCGATGGCGCACCATGTCGGCGATCAGGCGGTGAGCGAGGCCTGGTCGGTCGCCTGCAACGATCTCATCGCCCGGGTCTGCGGCCTGTTCCCCGAGACCTTCACCGGCGTCTGCATGCTGCCGCAGTCGCCCGAGGCCGACCTTGCCGCCTCGATCCGCGAGCTGCGCCGCTGCGTCGAACAACTCGGCTTCATCGGCTGCAACCTCAATCCCGATCCCGGCGGCGGCCACTTCAGGCATCCGCCGCTGACCGACGAGTATTGGTTCCCGTTCTACGAGGCGATGTGCGAGCTGGACGTGCCGGCGATGATCCACGTTTCGGGCAGCTGCAACCCGGCGATGCACGCCACCGGCGCCTACTACATCGCCGCCGACACCATCGCCTTCATGCAGTTGCTCGAGGGCGATCTGTTCGGCCGCTTCCCCTCCCTGCGCTTCATCATCCCGCACGGCGGCGGCGCGGTGCCCTATCACTGGGGGCGCTACCGGGGCTTGGCCGACATGCTCAAGAAGCCTGACCTGCAAAGCCACCTGATGAACAACGTGTTCTTCGACACCTGCGTCTATCACCAGCCGGGCGTGAACCTGCTCGCCGAGGTGATCGACAACAAGAACATCCTGTTCGGCAGCGAAATGGTCGGCGCGGTGCGCGGGATCGATCCGCAGACCGGGCATTATTTCGACGACACCAAGCGCTATGTCGATGCGCTTGAGATCAGCGATGCCGAAAGCGCCACGCGATTTTCGAAGGCAATGCCCGCCGGGTCTTCCCGCGGCTCGATGCCAGCCTGAAGGAGAGAGACCTGTGACCGTTCAGAATGGCCGTGCAGAGACCGTCCATGCCAGCCGTTATCTCCAGCAGCTTGCCAAGCACTGGGCTCACCGCAACGAAGTGACGTTCGATCCGTTCACCGCAGACATCGCGCTGCACGGAAACCGCGTGAGGATGCAGGCCGGAGCCGATGCTCTGATGGTGGAGCTGGTGACCGGCCCGGATGGGGATCAGATGCGCCTGCGCGAAGTGTTCGAGGAACACATCAACCGGTTCGCCTTCCGCGAGGCACCGCTCCCGTTCGAATGGAATTGCGCATGAACAAGCCTCAGGACATCCACGCCTATCTCGCCGAATTCGAGGACATCCCCGGCACGCGGGTCTTTACCGCCGCAGCGGGCGCGGCAGGGCTATCATCTCAACCAGTTCGCGATGAGCCTGATGAAGCCGGAAAACCGCGAGCGCTGGAAGGCGGACGAGCGCGCCTATCTCGACCAGTGGCCGCTGACGCGAAGACCAGAAGCAGGCGGTGCTGGCGCGCGATTACAACCGCCTGCTCGACCTGGGCGGCAACATCTATTTCCTCTCCAAGATATTCTCGACCGACGGCATTGCCT
Organism: uncultured Alphaproteobacteria bacterium; assembly: GCA_963779195.1. GTDB lineage: Bacteria > Pseudomonadota > Alphaproteobacteria > Sphingomonadales > Sphingomonadaceae > Novosphingobium. The sequence continues at coordinate 199,706 of CAVZWZ010000002.1, read as the reverse complement.
TCGCCGAGGCCTGTGCGACGATGACGGACATGACTTTTCCAGAGTATCGCCAGATGATGCTGAACGGCGGCCGCTCGCCCGAGGGCAACCGCTCGATCAAGGGGGGATACTGAGATGATCGCGCTATCTTTCCTCCCTGTTCCGCAGGAATGGGGAGGGGGGCCATGCGAAGCATGGTGGAGGGGTATTGGCGCAACGGCGCGCTTTGACCCCTCCACCACCCTGCGGGCGGTCCCCCTCCCCATCGCTTCGCGACAGGGAGGAATTTAGCATGGCGCGCATCACCGCCGGGGTCGGATCGAGCCACATCCCCCTGCTGGGCGTGGCGGTCGATCAGGGCAAGTGGCAGGACGACTATTTCGGCCCGATCTTCGCGGGCTACGAATGGACGCGCGAATGGGAGAAGGCCGAACAAGCCCGACGTGGTGATCCTGGTCTACAACGATCACGCCTCGGCCTTCGACGCCAACATCATCCCGACCTTCGCGATCGGCTGCGGCGAGCATTACAAGCCCGCCGACGAAGGCTGGGGGCCGCGCCCGGTGCCCGATGTCGAAGGCCATGCCGATCTTGCCTGGCACATCGCGCAATGCCTGATCCTCGACGATTTCGACATGACCATCATCAACGAGATGGACGTCGATCACGGCCTCACCGTGCCGCTGTCGATGATGTTCGGCCAGCCGGAAAAGTGGCCGTGCAAGGTGGTGCCGCTGGCGGTCAATGTCGTCACCTACCCGGTTCCCTCGGGCAACCGCTGCTGGTCGCTGGGCGAGGCGATCGCCCGCGCGGTCGCGAGCTTTCCGGAGGACCTCAACGTGCAGATCTGGGGCACCGGCGGCATGAGCCACCAACTGCAAGGCCCGCGCGCAGGCCTGCTCAACGCCAAGTGGGACAACCGCTTCATGGACCTGCTCGAAACGGACAACGATGAAGCGCGGCATATCCCGCATATCGAATATCTGCGCGAAACCGGCAGCGAAGGCATCGAAATGGTGATGTGGCTGATCATGCGCGGCGCGCTGGGCAAAAAGGTCAGGCGCCTGCACCGCCATTACCACATCCCTTGCAGCAACACGGCCGTCGGCCACCTCGTTCTGGAGCCCGAGAACATGAGAATAGCCCTAGCAGGCGCCGGCGCGTTCGGCGAAAAGCACCTCGACGGATTGAAGCTGATCGACGGCGTGGAGATCGTCTCGATCATCAGCCGCACCGGCGAGCAGGCCGCGCAAGTTGCCGCCAAATACGGCGCGAAGCATTCATCGACCGAGCTCGAAGACGCGCTCGCCCGCGACGATGTCGATGCGGTGATCCTGTGCACGCCGACCCAGATGCACGCCGCGCAGGCCATCGCCTGCATGGATGCGGGCAAGCATGTCCAGGTGGAAATTCCGCTGGTCGATAGCTGGGCCGATGCCGAGGCGATCGTCGCGAAGCAGCAGGAAACCGGCCTTACCTGCATGGCCGGCCACACCCGCCGCTTCAATCCTTCGCACCAGTATGTGCACAACCGCATCGTCGCGGGCGAGTTCAACATCCAGCAGATGGACGTCCAGACCTATTTCTTCCGCCGCAAGAACATGAACGCCAAGGGCGAGCCGCGCAGCTGGACCGATCATCTGCTGTGGCATCACGCCGCGCATACCATCGACCTGTTCGCCTGGCAGGCGGGCAAGATCGTCGCGGCCAATGTCATGCAGGGGCCCAAACATCCCGAACTCGGCATCGCCATGGACATGTCGATCCAGCTCAAGAGCGAAAGCGGCGCGATCTGCACCCTGTCGCTGTCGTTCAACAACGACGGGCCGCTGGGCACCTTCTTCCGCTATATCGGCGACAGCGCGACCTACATCGCCCGCTACGACGATCTGGTGAACGGCAAGGAAGAGCCGATCGACGTCAGCCGGGTGGACGTCAGCATGAACGGCATCGAGCTGCAGGACCGCGAATTCATCGCCGCGATCCGCGAAGGCCGCGAGCCGAACAGCTCGGTGGCGCAAGTCATGGATTGCTACCGCGTCATCGGCGAACTCGCCGCCAGCCTGGAGGCGCGGGACGGCTGGTCGTGATGCGCCGAGCTGCGCTCGATTGACCTGGTCAGGCCCCCCGGCCAAGCCCGCGCCGGGAGAAGCCGATGCGTGTCGCCGTGTTCCATGGCACTCGATGCACTACCTGCGCCGATGGAAGAGATGCGCGGCGATCATGGATATCTGCAAGTGCAGATCGCGCCCTAGGCGGGGGCAACTTCGGCACTTCGGCGGATGCCATAGATCAGGCAAAATCCGGCGGAAATCGCGCCGATGATCAGCATCGCGCCCTTGGTGCCCATTGCGGGCAACAGGGGTTCGAACAGGGTGATGCCGATCATCGGCGCTACTGCGGCGATGCCCTGGACAATGCCGATGATCTTGCCGCGCCGCTCCTGATCGACCGTATCGACGACCTCGGCCATGATGCTGGGGGCGAGCAAGCCCATGCCGATCCCCATGATCAGCTGCGCCGCGAGCGCGAGCCCGTAGCCGGTCGCATAGGCGAGCATCACCAGGCCCACCGCCAGCGCCGAGAATCCGGCGCCGAATACCGTCCTCGACGATATCCGCCAGAACCGGCCGAACAGGGCGGAGAACACCGCTGCCACCAGCGAATTCAGCCATCATCAGCAAGGCGACGGTCGAGGTCTTGCCCAGCCCGAACGAAGCCAGGTGGAACGATACGTAAATGCCGGGAAGCGTCAGGATGACGCCGATGCCCAGCGCCAGCAGCACCAGCAATGGCGACAGGGCGGAATACCAGCGCGCGGGCACCTCGCCGGGCCTCGCGGAAGGTTTGGCGGGAACCGGCAGCGCGCTCGGCAGGGCCAGCAGGATCACCGGCGCCGCCGCGACATAGAGCACGAACGCCATGCGCCAGCCGCTATCGCCGACGAAGCCTGCAGCCGGCATCGACACCAGCGCGGCGACCATGTTGAGTGCGCTCAGCATGCCGATGGTCCCGGCGCGCTTGTCCTCGGGCAGATAGTCGCCGACCATGGTCATGCCGATCGCCATCAGCGCGGCGGCGGTCAGGCCGGTGACGAAGCGCACGGCGACGATCGCTTCCAGACTTTCGAGAAAGGCCGGGGCGACGCCGGTCAGCACATAGACTACGCCCAATCCCGCCAGCAGCCAGCGCCGGTCGCACATGCCCGCCAGCCAGCCACCCGCCAGCGCGCCGACCGCCATCGCCGGGCCGAGAATGCCCGCGACCAGCTTGGCGAGATAGGCGTTGGCCGGATCGCTGGCGAGTTCCGCGGCCATGTTGGCGAGCAGCGGCAGGGCGATGGTGAAGGAGAACACGCCGGGCAACTGGGTGAAAGCGAGCAGGGCGGTGAAGCGCAGCCCGGCTGGGAAGGCCCCCGGGGTTTCTCGGTCGCCGCCATCATTGCTCTCCCCGCTCGCCATTATTTCTTATGCCGCTGCACCAATCTGGTCACAGCGCGCGGTTGCTGTCGAGCGGGAACTGCTCAGCCGACGCCCAGGGCCTTCGCCAGCGCCTTGCTGCGCAGCTCCATGGCGAGCTTCGACTGCGGCGCGTCCGCCGCCATGCCCGAGCCGTGATAGGCCCCGGGAATGACATGCAGCTCCACCGGTACGCCGGCGCGGGCGAGGCGGCGGGCGTATTCGAGGTTCTCCTCGAGAAACAAGTCGAGCGCGCCGATCGACAGATAGGCGGGCGGCAAGCCGGAGAGGTCCTTCGCCCGCGCCGGGGCGGCGGTTTCATGCACGCCGTCACTGCCCGGCTCGGCCGCCAGCAGCGACTTCCAGCCGAAGTGGTTGCGCTCGGGCGTCCAGACGAATTCGCCGGCGTAGGGGTGCGGCTCGGGATCGATGCAGGTGCGGTCGTCGAGCATCGGGAAATCGAGCAGCTGGAAGCAGATCGCCGGGGCGTTCTTGTCCACTTTGGCCTGGTTGCGCGCATGCAGCGCCAAAGCCGCCGCATGGCCGCCGCCCGCGCTGCCGCCGGAGATGGCGATGCGGGCCGGGTCGACGCCCAGCTCGGCGGCATTGTGCGCCAGCCAGCACAGCGCCGCATAATTGTCGTGCAGCGAGCCCGGCCAGGCGGTTTCGGGGGCGAGGCGGTAATCGACCGAGACGACCACTGCGTCCATCTCCAGCGCGGTCGCCCGGTTGGGAATATCGCCCATTTCCGGGTCGCCCAGCACATAGCCGCCGCCATGGATATCGAGCACGGCGGGGCGCGGCGAGGTGCCGGCGCCCGGCGGCGTATAATGCAGCACGCGCACATCGGGATCGCCTGGCGCGCCGGGGATATGCCGCTCGACGCAAGTCACTGCTGCCAATGCGGGGGGCATCGGCGGGGGCTCGCGCAGGGAGAAGCCCTGGCGAAAGGATGCCATGCCCTGGTTGAAATCCATCGGCGGGAACAGGTCGATCGCGGCGAGCAATTCGGGCGCGACGAGGTGCCGGGTGTCTTTGGTGGCCAAGGCTTCTCTCCAGGTTTCGTGTGTTGCGACCCAGCTTTCCCGGATTGGCGGCGGCTGGCAAGGGGGTTATGCGGGCGGGGCAAAATTCAGGCGGGAGAGACTGGCATGGCGACATTTGTTCTGGTCCACGGCGGCGGGCATGGCGGTTGGTGCTACCAGCCAGTGGCGCGGCTGCTCCAGGCCAGGGGGCACATCGTCTATGCGCCTTCGCTGCCCGGAATGGGCGAGCATACCCACCAGATCCATGACGGCATCGATCTCGATGCGCATATCGACGATGTCGTCAACCTGCTGTTCTGGGAGGATTTGCGCGATGCGATCCTGGTCGGCCATTCCTATGGCGGGATGGTCATCACCGGCATCGCCGACCGCGCGCCGGAGCGCACCGGCCACCGCGTCTACCTCGACGCCGCCTATCCCAGCGACGGTGAATCGCTGCACGAGCACGCCTTCTCGTCGATCGACCGGGCGCGGCAGGGGATGTTTGTCGAGAACGGAGTCGAGCTGGTGATGAAGCCGGCGCCCGGTTACGGGGCGTACTTCGGCGTGCTCGATCCAGACCTTGCGGCCTGGACCGACGCGCGGCTGACGCCGCAGCCGTGGAAGTGCTTTTCGCAGAAGCTGGTGCTGCGCAACGAGGCGGCGATGCGGGCGATCCCGGAAAGCCATCTGATCTGCACCTCGACCATCCCGGGGCGCGACATGGCCAGGCTCAAGGCCAATTCGGCAGGGCCGGGTCTGGGACATCGACACCGGCCACGATCTGATGCTCACCGAGCCGCAATGGGTCGCCGACCGGCTGGAGGAGATCGCCGCGCTATGAATGGCGGACAGCTTGCCTTGCGACACAGGCAATTCGGCGCAAGCGGTTTGACTTGGCCCCAACTCCCCGGGATTTGCTGTGCCAAAGACACAACAAGGGTCGAAACATTTGCCCCAGGCGCAGAGGTTGCCGGAAAACTACTGGCGCATGCGGATCGAGGAACTCGGCACCGCCTGCCGCACCAGCGAGGCGGCGGGCGAGGCCGACGGCATTCGCGAAGCCTACGACCTGCTGGCGCTGGCGCCGCCGGGCCGGCTCGCGGGCGAGGGCATGCAGCTGTCCGAGCCCTTGCTGGAGAGCCTGCTGGCAGCGCGGGCCTATGAGAGCGCGGCCATCGCGATGCTGCCGGAATACACGGGCTACATGCTGTCCAAAGGCATCAACGGCGTCCACATGGCCTCGGTGATCATGCCGGGCGCCAGCGAGGACAGCTATGCCTATGGCGCGACCGCCGCGCTCGCGCTGATCGCCGCGCTGATGCTGGCGCTGGCCGAGAGTCAGGCTGCCAACTGCCAACTCGCCGGGCGGCTGAACTGAGCTTGGCTTACCGCAGGTTTACCCCGACCTTGCCGAAGAACTGGTTGCTCTCGGCGCAGCGATAGGCGTCCTGGATCCGTTCCAGATCGAACACCGCATCGACCACCGGCCTGATCTTGTGCGTGACGATAAATCGCAGCATCGCCTCATGCCCGTCGCGGTCGCCGACGCTGATCGGGGCGAGGGTCACCGTCGGGTTCGGCACCGACCAGCTGAAGTCCGAGCCCAGCATGCCGATCGCCGAAAGCTGGCCGCCATCGATCAGCAGAGAGGCGTTGTCGGCGAACTGCACCGCGCCGACGGTATCGACGACATTGGCGATCTTGTTCCCGCCCAGCGCCCCACGGATCGCTTCGGCCCAGTTCGGCGTGGTCTTGTAGTTGATCGTCAGATCGGCGCCGAGGCTCCTGGCGCGGTTCAGCTTCCGGTCGGAGGAGGACGTAATCGCGACCTTGCAGCCCATCGCCTTGGCGAATTGCAGCGCGGCGATCGAGCAGCCGCCGGTGCCGTGGGCGAGGATCCACTCGCCCTGCTGCGTCGGCCGGAACGCCGTCAGCGCCGACCAGCTGGTCAGCGCGGCGCAGGTGAGCGTCGCCGCCTCGAGATCGCCGAGCTCGTCGGGATTGAGCACCAGGCTCTCGGCCGGCCACACCGCATATTGCCGCGCCACCCCATCGACGCTGCCGCCGAGCATCTCATAGGAGGTCTGCGGTCCGCTGATATGGCCGAGGCTGAAAATCGGCGACACCCGGTCGCCCGGCTTCACCCGCGTTACCCCGCTGCCCACGCTGACGACTTCGCCCGCGCCGCAGGAGAGGGGCACCAGATCGGGCTCCTTGGCGATGCCGGGGATCAGCCCCTTGGCCATGATCAGGTCGCGAAAGTTGAGCGTCGCGGCGTGGAGGCGCACCAGCGCTTCGCCGGGGCCGGGCTCGGGGATCGGGGCATCCTCGATCTTGAGCGTGTCGATGCCCTTGCCGCTGAGCAGCCTTGCCAGTTTCGCCATGTCGTCACTCTCCGGTTGTGGTTGCGCGCATCCCTAGCCCAATCGCGCACCGGCATTCACGCGCAAAATGCACAATCGCCCGCGCGATCTGGTATGGACCGGGTCTTGTTCCACCGGGCATGGCTCTGCAATGACAGCCGAACGGGAGAGACGCGTGGCGGGTGAGGCCCTTTCGATCGCGCATGGCATGCCGCTGGCGCAGCAGCCGGGCATCGGGCCGCTGACCATCGGCGGCTATCTGCGCGAGGTTGTCCGCCGCCACGGGGTCAGCGAGGCGGTGGTGCTGCGCAGCGGCGATGTGCGGATTTCGTGGAGCTACGACGATCTGCTGGCCCGTTCGCTCGAAGTCGCCCGCGCGCTGATCGGCTGCGGCATGGGCAAGGACGCGCGGGTCGGCATCCTGATGACCAACCGGCCCGAGTTCCTTTCGGCGCTGTTCGGTATATCGCTGGCGGGCGGCGTGCCGGTGGCGCTGAGCACTTTTTCGACCGCGCCAGAGCTCGATTATATGCTGAAGGCCTCGCAGATTTCGGTGCTTTTGTTCGAGAGTCAGGTGCTCAAGACCGACTTTCACGCGATGCTGCTGGCGCTGGAACCGGGGCAGCCAATGGAGCACCTGGGAGCCACCTGCCGCAACGCTTCCCCTACTTGCAGCGCCTGGTCGCGCTCGGCGCGGAGCGGGTCCCTGCCGGCGGTGCGATCGAGCATTGGGACCGCTTCCTCGCCCATGGCGCCGCGATACCGGAAGCCCAGGCGCTGGCCCGCGCCGACGCTGTCCACCCCGCCGACACCGGCGGCATCTTCTTCTCCTCGGGCACCACCAGCCAGCCCAAGGGCATCGTCCACTCGCAGCGCGCCTTCGCCATCCAGTGGTGGCGCTGGCCGTGGACCTTCGGGATGACCGAGCCGGTGCGCAGCTGGACCGGCAATGGTTTCTTCTGGTCGGGCAATGTCTCGATGGTGCTGGGCGCGGCGCTATCCACCGGCGGGGCGGTGGTGTTGCAGCGGTTCTTCGATGCCGGGGAAGCGCTGGCGCTGATCGAGCAAGAGAAGCTCGCCTTCATCAACGGCCGCCCGCATCAATGGGCGCGGTTGCAGGCGGCGGCGGGCTGGGAGAGCGCCGATCTCTCCAGCCTCAAATACATTCCGCGCGGCGAGATGATCTGGGTGCATCCGACAGTCGATACCGATTGGGATGTGCCGATGGCCTTCGGCACCACCGAGACGATGACGGTCTGCACCGGCTTCACCGCCGGCACGCCGGACGAGGTCTATCTTGGCTCCATGGGCGCGCCGCTGCCGGGCAACACGATCAAGATGGTCGATCAGGATAGCGGCGACACCGTGGCGCTGGGCATGATCGGCGAGCTGTGCGTCAAGGGGCCGACGCTGATGTCCGGCTATCTCGGCAAAGCGCCGGAGGAATGCTTCGACGCCGAGGGCTTCTACCACACCGGCGACGGCGGCTATATCGACGAAGCGGGGCGCTTTTTCTGGTCGGGGCGGCTGACCGACATGATCAAGACCGGCGGAGCCAATGTCGCGCCGCTCGAAGTGGATGAGGTTATCGTCAAATTTCCCGGAGTGAAGCGGACGCAGACCGTGGGCGTGCCGGACAGGCTGCTGGGCGAGATGGTGGTGAGCTGTATTGTCCCGGTCGATGGGGTTTCGCTGAATGAGGACGAGATCAAGGCCTTCGTCAAGCAGGAAGTCGCCAGCTTCAAAGTGCCGCGCCGGGTGCTGTTCTTCAGCGACGCGGACTATGCGCTGACCGGCAACGAGAAGATAAAGACGAGCGATCTGCGGGCTTTGGCGCTGGCGCGGTTGGAGGCCTGAACCAACTTCCCCCCTTTTCCGTTCGTCCCGAGCGAAGTCGAGGGATCCCGTTCGAGCGAAGCCGAGAACCGGCAGGGCGCAGGGGCCCCGACTTCGCTCGGCCCAATCCCTCGACTTCGCGCGACACGAACGGAGTATGGGAGAGTTCCTGGTCCTATTGCAGCCCGAACCGCTCCAGCGCCAGCTCCGCCTTGAGGTGCAGCACCGCGCCTCCGGGCCACAGCCGCAGCAGGGGGAGCCGAATCCCCATGACCTCTGCCTGCTCCGCAGTCTCGACATAACGCGGCGCGTCCTCGTCCAGCCGCAGCAGCATTGAAACCGCCGCCTCCTCGCAGACCGGGAATGGCAGCAGCCCCAGATTGCGCACTTCCAGCAGCCCGCGCGTGTTGGGATGCGGCATTGCGAGCACGCGGCCCCCCCGAACCTCCAGCAGCACCCCGTCGTCGCCGATCAGCACCGCCCCCCGGTCGATCAGCGCCAGCGCCAGGCTCGATTTGCCGCTGCCGGGCGGCCCTTCGACCAGCAGCGCGCGCCCGCCGATGGCGACGCAGCTGGCCTGCCGGGCCGGCATCACTCGGCCTCCCAGGCCGGCAGGTCGATCGTCAGGCAGGCGCCGGGCGCGCCGCCGTCGCGGTCGCGGGCCAGCAAGGTGCCGTCATGCGCCTCGACAATGGTGCGGGCGATGGCCAGGCCAAGGCCGGAGTGGTTGCCGAAATCTTCCGAATCCGGGCGCAGCGAGTGGAAACGCTCGAACACTTCCTCGCGGGCTTCGGAAGGGATGCCGGGACCCTGGTCGCTGACGTCGATCCGCAAGCGATCCGCGTCGCGCGAGAGGGCCACGGCGATGACGCCGCCGGGCGGCGAGAACGAGACGGCGTTGTCGAACAGGTTCTCCAGAACGCGCTCCAGCTTGGAGGCGTCGCCCGGCACCAGCCAGGGGCCATCGCCGCTGCGGCTTACCTTGAGCTCGCAGTCGCGGTTTACCCCGCGCTGGCGGCGCGCCTCGGCCAGCGACTTGACCAGCGCGACCATGTCCACCGGCTCGAAGATCGTCCGGCTGAGCTCGGCGTCGATCCGGCTGGCGTCGGCGATCTCGGTGACCAGCCGGTCGAGCCGCTGGACATCGTGCGCGGCGATGCTGCTCAGCTGGCGGCGCAGCTTGGGCTCCTCGACCTTTTCCAGCGATTTCGAGCGCGCTGCGCAGCGAGGCCAGCGGGTTCTTGACCTCATGCGCGACATCGGCGGCGAAGCTTTCGACCGCGTCGATCCTCACCCGCAGCGCCGAGGTCATGTCCGAAATCGCGCGGGCGAGCAGGCCGATCTCGTCGCGCCGTTCGGGCAGGCGGGGCACGATCACCTCGCGCTCGCGCCCCAGCCGCACGCGTACCGCCGCGCGCACCAGCATGCGCAGCGGCTGGACGATGGTCCGCGCGAGGAACAGCGACAGCAGGACCGAGATGATCAGCGCCGCCCCGACGATGATCGCCAGGGTCTGGCGGGCATTGCGCACGTTCTGGGTGATGTCGGTGGCGTTGCGGGTGGTCAGCAGCACGCTGCCGAAAGCGCCGACCGGGGCGGCGGCGCTGATCACCGGCGTGCGGTCGGGGGCGAGGCGCTGGCGGACCGCGACGGTTTTGCCCTCGCGCGCCTCGATTACTTCGGGCCAGGCCTTGTCGCTGTCTTTGTCCGGGCTCGCTATAGGCTTCGAGCGGCGGCGTGCCGAGCATAAAATCCATGCCCCGGTCGAGCGTGCGCGCGGCGTTCTGGTACCAGGGTTCGGTCGCGGGATCGATCAGCGCATAGGTCGGCTTGGCCAGCTTGAAACTGTCGGCGATGAGATCGCCGTCCTTGTCGAACAGGCGCAGCCGCAGCTTCTGGTCGGCGGCGATGCTGGTCAGGAAGGTGCGGCGCTGCCAGCGGTTGGTCACCGCCAGCGCATTGGCGGCGATCACCGCTTCCGAGCTGGCCAGCGTGTAGCGTTCGGCGAGCAGGCGGTTGCGGTAGCTGTCGAGGTAGAACAGGCTGCCCGCCAGCAGCCCCAGCGCGATGATGTTCACCGCCAGGATGCGCGAGGTGAGCGACACTCCGAGCGTCCAGCGCAGCCGCGCCATCCAGCTTTTCCAGCGGCGATCAGCCATCGGTGAAGGAATAGCCGGCGCCGTAGAGCGTATCGATCGCGGCGAACTCGGGATCGGCGCTGCGGAACTTGCGCCGCAGCCGCTTGACGTGGCTGTCGATGGTGCGGTCATCGACGAAGACTTCGTCGCTGTAAGCGGCGTCCATCAGCTGGTTGCGGCTCTTGACCACCCCGGGCCGGCCCGCCAGCGCTTCCAGGATCATGAATTCGGTGACCGTCAGCGAGACCGGCTGGCCGTCCCAGGTGACGTGGTGGCGGGCCGGGTCCATCGTCAGGCGCCCGCGGCGGATCACTTCGGGCATGTCTTCTGCCGCGCTTGCGCCGGCGTCCGCCCGCACCAGCTCGCTGCGGCGCAGGATCGCCCGGATGCGCGCGACCAGCAGCCGCTGGCTGAACGGCTTGGCGACATAATCGTCCGCCCCCAGCGCCAGGCCGAGCGCCTCGTCCGGCTCCTCGTCCTTGGAGGTCAGGAAGATCACCGGCATCGCGCTTTTCTCGCGCAGCCGCTGGAGCAGTTCGAGCCCGTCCATCCGCGGCATCTTGATGTCGAAGATGGCGAGGTCGGGCGGATTGTCGAGCAGCGCCTTCAGCGCGGTCTGGCCGTCGGCATAGACCCGTGTGTCGAATCCCTCGGCCTGCAGCGCGATCGACACGGTGGTGAGGATGTTGCGATCGTCGTCGACCAGGGCGATGCAATGCCGCTCGCCGCCGGCTTTGGCGAGAGGCGGGGCAGGGGCTGGGTCGGGCATTGGCGGTTCGGCCATGGTCCTGGTGGCGCTCGCTTCAACCGGATTGGCGGGCTTGCGGGTTAGCCTATCGCCCGGATGCTGACAATCGGCCAGCGCCGATCTGGTCTAACCAATTGATAAGCAGCTCGATTATCGCGATTTCGGGCGATTTGACGGAAATCGGCTGCTCGACTATGCGCGGCAGAGATTCGCAATTCCGCAACTTTCCGCCGTTAACGGCGGGCCGCCGGCCACAGGGGCAGGCGCCGAATTCCTGGAGAGACCCTTGACCGCCGCAACGCTCAATTTTCCGCTCGACCGCCAGGGCATCGCCACCACAGCGGCGATTTTCGCCAATCTCGGCACCGCGCCGCTGGTCGAACATGCCGTGCGCAACGGCGAGGGCGTGCTCGCCGCCGATGGCCCGCTGGTGGTGCAGACCGGCAAGCACACCGGGCGCTCGGCCAAGGACAAGTTCATCGTCCGCGACGCCGAAACCGAGGGCAGCGTGTGGTGGGGCAAGACCAATGTGCCGATGACCCCCGCGCACTTCGCCGCGCTGAAGGAAGATTTCCTCGCCGCGCTGGCGGGCAAGGACAAGCTCTATGTCGCCGACCTGTTCGGCGGCTCGCAGCCGGAACACCGCGTCAATGTCCGCGTGATCAACGAGCTGGCCTGGCACAATCTGTTCATCCGCACGCTGCTGGTGCGCCCTGAGGCGCATGAGCTGAGCGGTTTTGAGCCCGAATACACCATCATCGACCTGCCCAGCTTCCGCGCCGACCCCGCGCGCCACGGCAGCCGCAGCGAAACCGTGATCGCGGTCAATTTCGCCGAGAAGCTGATCCTGATCGGCGGCACCGCCTATGCCGGCGAGATGAAGAAGAGCGTGTTCGGCATCCTCAACTATCTGCTGCCCACCGCCGGGGTGATGCCGATGCACTGCTCGGCCAATATCGGCCCGGACGGCAAGACGGCGGTGTTCTTCGGCCTGTCCGGCACCGGCAAGACGACGCTGTCGGCCGACGCCAGCCGCACGCTGATCGGCGACGACGAACATGGCTGGTCGGATACCGCCGTGTTCAACTTCGAAGGCGGCTGCTACGCCAAGATGATCCGGCTTTCGGCGGAGGCCGAGCCCGAGATTTACGCCACCACCAAGCGCTTCGGCACGGTGCTGGAAAACGTCGTGATCGATCCCGAAACCCGCCAGCTCGATTTCGACGACGCTTCGCTCGCCGAGAACAGCCGGGGATCCTACCCGATCGACTTCATTCCCAATGCATCGGAAGCAAACCTCGGGCCGGTCCCCGCCAATATCATCTTCCTCACCGCCGACGCTTACGGCGTGCTGCCGCCGATCGCGCGGCTGACGCCCGACCAGGCGATGTATCACTTCCTGTCGGGCTATACCGCCCGCGTCGCCGGCACCGAAATCGGCGTGACCGAGCCGGAAGCGACCTTCTCCACCTGCTTCGGCGCGCCCTTCATGCCGCGCCATCCTTCGATTTACGGCAATCTGCTCAAGGAGCGGATCGCGCGCGGCGGGGTCAAGTGCTGGCTGGTCAACACCGGCTGGACCGGCGGACTCGCCACCATGCCGGGCATCAGCCGCATGCCGATCAAGGCGACCCGCGCGCTGCTCAACGCCGCGCTCGACGGCAGCCTCAACGACGCGACCTTCCGCAAGGATCCGAATTTCGGCTTCGAGGTTCCCGTCGCGGTAAACGGCGTCGATGCCAAGCTGCTCGATCCGCGCGGCGCCTGGGCTGACGGCGAGGCATACGACCGCACCGCGCACGATCTGGTGCGCAAATTCGTCGCCAACTTCGAAGAATTCGCCGAGCACGTCGATGAAGGCGTGCGCAATGCGGCGCCGGTCGCGGCCTGAGCTGGTTCTGACGACAGGCGCCGATTTCGTTTGAGCGCTCGCCGCCCAGCGCCCATGATGCTCGCTCCATTGCAGGAGTCGCATATCATGGGTCTGTTAGACGGAATTCTCGGCCAACTCGGCGGGGCCAACATCGGCGGTCTGGCGGAAAAGCTCGGCATTTCCCCGGAAATCGCGGAGAAAGCGGTAGCCGCGCTTGGCCAGAGCCATGCCGAACCGGGCGATACGATCGCAGGCGCGGCGGCCAAGACCGGACTCGATGCGTCCACACTGAGCCAGATGATGGAGCAACTCGGCGGCGAGGGCGGGCTTGGCCAGATCGCCGAGAAGATCAAGGACATTCCGGCGCTTTCGGGTGTGGCGGGGATGCTCGACCGCGACGGCGACGGCAATCCGCTAAACGATATCGCCGGCATGGCCAAAGGGCTGTTCGGCAAGAACTGACGGCGGGCGGCGCGCACCCCGCCTGCCATCCGCGGCAACGGTCGCGCCGCCTGAACATAACTTTAGTTAAAAAAACCGGCGAAACCTCGGTTGCGCCTGTTGTTCTTGCCGCAGAAATCGGGTTACACCCCCGTTCGGGTCGCATTGCAAATTACCGGGCCATGCTATTGGCCGGAAAGAGTAATGAACATGCTCGCCACGTTGCGGCGAAGCGGGGGTATCAATGCCTTGGCTCGCCAGCTTGGTGAGACGCCGGCGGCAGCGACAGCGGGGGTTCAGGCCCTGCTTCCCGTGCTTCTCGAAGGATTTAGCCAATACCGCGGCAGGATGCCGGAGCTGCTCGACATCTTGAGCGAACTTGGCGGCGGGGCCTTGGCGGCGGAGGTCATGGGGGTTGACCCGGCTAGTCCGGCGCCGGGAACCGCGCTGCTCGAGCGGGTCGTCGGCAGACGGCGACGCGGTTCGCCGCGCCGCAGAAAGGGCCGGCGTTGGCGGCGCAGAAACCGACTTGCTCGAACGCATGCTGCCGCTTCTCACCATGCTGATCGGGGGTTATGTTGCGGCGCGGGCCGCTGGTGGCGGCACGCCTATCGGCGAGCTAGAGGCGATTTTCGATGCAGCGGAGACCGGCGATCGGGCGGACGGTAACGAGGACGGTGCGGCGCTGTGACAAAGGCTGAGTTTAACCCGTGACCCCGGCCGTCCTGTCGATCCTGGTGCTTGCCGCCATTGTCCTCGTGTTCGGGGCCTTCGCCTTGCGGCGGCGCGGCGGATCGCGCAAGCAGATGGTGCTGATGCTGGTGCTGGCGGCGGTGATCGCCGGCAACATCGCCATCTGGACCCTGCCCGACGCCAGCGGCAATGCGCCGCTGGGCCGGGAACTCAAGTAGTCGCGACGGGTCAGTCGAGCATGTCGGCGGGAATTCTGCCGCCATTGGCCGCCAGTTCGCGCATGGTCGCCTTGTGCAGCCAGATGTTCATTTCGGCCGAGCCGTTGAGCTCGCCGGTATAGCCGAGTTCCTGCGCCAGCGCCTTGCGGTTGTCGAGGCTGGAATCGATGCCGAGCAGCTTCATCAGATCGACGATCGACGTTTTCCAGTTGAGCGTGTCCGCCCCTTGCATGGCGGCGAGATTGGCTTCGACATCGACCGGTTCGGCGGCGACGGGAGCCGGCGCGGCGGCGGGCGCGGCAACCAGCGGCGCGTCGGCGGGTGGCGTTGCTGCCTGCGCCTTGCTGCCGAAAATTGCGTCCTTGATTTTGCTGAAGATCGACATCGATATGCTCCTTGATTCTGGGAATTTCGCCCCGAAGGCAATGGCTAGCCGGGTTTGACCGAAATACCTAGCCTGAAAGGCAATTGCGGGGTTAGGATGGCCGCTTGTCAACTCGGTGACAGGACTGGACTTGGAGGACGCGATGGATTTGATGAATGTGTTGCAGCAAACCGGCGGCATCGATGCCATCGCCAATCAGCTGGGCATCCCGCCCGCCATCGCGCAGGCCGGCGCCGGCGCACTGCTGCCGGCGATCGTTGGCGGCTTTGGCAAGCAGACCGAAGCCGCAGGCGGCGGCGAAGGTGGGCTGGGCAGCCTGATCGGCATGCTCGGCGGCCTTGGCGGCAGTGGGCTGGCAACCAATGTGCTGGGGCCGGAACCGACCGATATCGATCAGGGCAATTCCATCCTCGGCCAGATTTTCGGATCGAAGGATGTCAGCCGCACGGTTGCCGGCCATGCCGCCGAGCAGACCGGGATCGATCCCTCGCTGCTCAAGCAGATGCTGCCGATCCTGGCGATGCTGGTCGGCGGCTATCTTTCGCACCAGGCCGGCGGCGCCAGCCAGCAGCAGGAGGGCGGCACGCTTGGCGGGCTTGGGGGCGGCCTGGGCGGCGGCTTGGGTTCGATCCTCGGCTCGGTGCTGGGCGGCGGCGGTCAGTCCGGCCAGGCAGGCGGGCTGGGCGGTTTGGCCTCGATCCTCGACATGAACCGCGACGGCAATCCGCTCGACGATATCATCGGCATGGCCGGAAAGATGATGCGCTAGCGGCTGCTCAAGCCCGAGCAATCCAGAACCTTTCCCAATTTCCGGCTACCCTGAGCTTGTCGAAGGGCTGCTTTTTTCTTCGGGCCGTGAACCTGGCCTCAAGAACAAGAACAGCCCTTCGACAAGCTCAGGGTAGTCGGGTTCAGGGTGTGGGCGGGCCAGCCTGCCCCGCGCTCACTTACTTGATCGGGCAATCCGGCGACAGCCGCATGTCCAGGTAATTGTCCACCGAGCGCATCATTTCGTCGAACTCGTTTTCGTAGAAATGGTTGGCGCGCGGGATTTCGTCGTGGTGGATGGTGATGTGCTTCTGGGTGCGCAGCTTGTCGACCAGGCGCTGCACCGCGCTGGGGGTCACCACCGTGTCCGCCGTGCCCTGGACGATGATGCCCGAGGCGGGGCAGGGCGCGAGGAAGCTGAAATCGTACATGTTGGCCGGCGGCGAGACCGAGATGAAGCCGCGGATTTCCGGGCGGCGCATCAGCAGTTGCATGCCGATCAGCGCGCCAAAGCTGTAGCCGCCGATCCAGGTGGTCGAGGCCTCGGGGTGGATCGACTGCACCCAGTCAAGCGCGGCGGCGGCATCGCTGAGCTCGCCGATGCCGTTGTCGAAACTGCCCTGGCTGCGCCCGACACCGCGAAAATTGAACCGCAGCACGGCAAAGCCGCGGGCGACAAAGGTCTTGTACATCGCCTGGGTGACGCGGTCGTTCATCGTGCCGCCCGCCTGCGGATGCGGATGCAGGATCATCGCGACCGGCGCACGGGGGCGCGGACCGGGCTGGAAACGGCCTTCGAGGCGGCCTTCGGGGCCGGGGAAGATGACGGATGGCATGGTTTCGGATACCTGCGATTGATCGCCCCCCGCGCGGCGGGCCGGAAATGGGACGCCGGACTGCTAAGGGCTGTGAATGGAAGCGCAGCGCTATATAGAAACGATCCCTCCGAAAGCAACTTTTCCGAACATGCCGCGCGATTTCATCTATCTCGACCACCAGGCGACAACCCCGCTCGCGCCCGAAGCGCGCGAGGCGATGCTGCCCTGGCTTTCGGGTCCCGAGTCCATGGGATTCGCCAACCCGCACTCGATGCACAAGCCGGGCCGGGCTGCCGCAGCGGCGGTAGAGGTGGCGCGCGAGCAGGTTGCGGCATTGCTGCCCAAGGGTGGCCGGGTGATTTTCACCAGCGGCGCGACCGAAGCGATCAATCAGGCGGTGCTCTCTGTTTCGCGGAGCAAGCCGGGTGCGGCAATCGCCTTCTCGGCGATCGAACATAGCGCCGTGGTCAATGCCGCTGTGGCGAGCGGCGCGTTGTGCCAGGAACTGCCGGTTGGCAGCGATGGTCTGATCGATCCCGAGGTCGAATTCGCCGAAGAAGCCGGGCTTGTCGCCGTCATGCAGGTCAACAACGAAATCGGCACGATCCAGCCGGTCGCGCAATTGGCCGTGCGCGCGCATGAGGCGGGCGCGCTGTTCCTGTGCGATGCGGTCCAGGGCGCGGGCAAAATCGCGCCGCCGGAGGGCGCGGACCTGATCGCGCTGACCGCCCACAAGCTCTATGGCCCCAAGGGCATCGGCGCATTGTGGGTTCGCGACGGCGTCAGGATCGCGCCATTCATCCACGGCGGCGGGCAGGAAAGCGGGCTGCGCTCGGGCACGCTCAGCCCTGCGCTTTGCGCCGGCTTCGGCGCGGCGGCGGCGCTGGCGCAAGCGCGGATGGACAGCGATTTCCAGCATCTCTCGGGCCTGGCCAGCCTGGCCCGCCAGATCCTCTCGCGCTGGGCGCTTAATGGCAGCGATATCTCGCGCTGGCCCGGCAATCTCAACCTCAGGCTCGCTGGCCTCAATTTTCCCCGGCTGATGAGCGACTGCCGCGCGATCGCTTTCTCCGCCGGCTCGGCCTGCGGCAGCGGCACCGGCGCGCCCAGCCGGGTGCTCACGGCCATCGGCCTTGAAGCAGCGCAGGCCCGCAACGCGATCCGCTTGGGTTTTGGCCGCTACACGACTAGGGAAGAGGTGGAAGAAGCCTGCCGCGCGATCGAGGCGGCGGCGGTCGCGCAAGGGGTTTGAGCGTGGTCCGGGTGAATTTTGTCACGCCACAGGGCGAAACGGTCTCCGCCGAAGCCGCGCCGGGCGAAGTGCTGCTCGCCGTCGCGCAGGCCGCCGGGATGCCGCTGGAAGGCACCTGCGAGGGGCAGATGGCCTGCTCGACCTGCCACGTCATCGTCGCGGCGGAATGGTTCGCCAGGCTGGCCCCCGCCAGCGCCGACGAGGAAGACATGCTCGACCTCGCCGCCGGCGTCGCGCGCACCTCGCGGCTGTCGTGCCAGATCGTGCTGGGCGATGAGCTGGACGGGCTGGAAGTGCGGATTCCGGGCGAGAGCCACGATATGCAGCGGCGTTAATTCTCCCCGTGCCGGGGAGGATTGCCTGCGCAAAACCCCGCCCACTGCATGGAATCGCCCAAGCCCTCCTGCTAGGGCCGCCCAGCATGCCCACCGACACCACAACGCCCGACGATCTTGGCCCGGATCCCTTCGACGCCATCGTCGATGCCCCCTTCGACAGCGCCCTGTCGGAGCGCTACCTGGTCTATGCGCTCTCCACCATCACTGCACGGAGCCTCCCCGACCTGCGCGATGGCCTCAAACCCGTCCACCGCCGCCTGCTGTGGGCGATGCGGCTGCTCAAGCTCAGCCCGACCGATGCCTTCAAGAAAAGCGCCCGCGTCGTCGGCGATGTCATCGGCAAGTATCATCCGCACGGCGACCAGTCGGTTTACGACGCCATGGTCCGCCTCGCGCAGGATTTCAGCCTTCGCTATCCGCTGGTCGAAGGCCAGGGCAATTTCGGCAATATCGACGGCGATAACGCCGCCGCCTACCGCTACACCGAAGCCCGGCTGACCAGAACCGCGATCCAGCTGATGGCCGGGCTGGATGAAGGCACGGTCGATTATCACCCGACCTATAATGGCGAGGACGAGGAGCCGGAGATTTTCCCCGGCCTGTTTCCCAACCTGCTGGCCAATGGCGCGATGGGCATTGCCGTCGGCATGGCGACCAGCATCCCCAGCCACAATGTCGCCGAGATCATCGACGCAACGCTGCTGCTGATCGATAACCCCCACGCCGAACACGCCCAGCTGATGGAGGTATTCAAGGGGCCGGACCTCGCCACCGGCGGGGTGATTGTCGACAGCCCGCAAGCTATCTCGGCCGCCTATGAAAGCGGCAAAGGCGCCTTCCGCGTCCGCGCGCGGTTCCATGCCGCCGAGGCCAGTGCGGCTGAAGATCGCGAGGCCGGGATCGAGCGGCTGGGGCAGGGCCAGTGGCAGCTGGTGGTCAGCGAAATCCCCTATATGGTGCAGAAGGGCAAGCTGATCGAGCAGATCGCCCAGCTGATCAACGACAAGAAGCTGCCGATCCTCGAGGATATCCGCGACGAGTCAGACGAGCAGATTCGCCTCGTCTTCACGCCCAAGAACCGCAATGTCGATCCCGACTTGCTCAAGGAATCGCTCTACCGGCTGAGCGATCTCGAAAGCCGCTTCAGTCTCAATCTCAACGTGCTCGATGCCAATCGCACCCCCGGTGTGCTGGGCCTAAAACTGCTGCTCCAGGAATGGACGCTCAGCCAGATCGACATATTGCTGCGCCGCAGCCAGCACCGGCTCGACAAGATCGCCGCGCGGCTGGAGCTGGTCGATGGCTATATCATCGCCTACCTCAATCTCGACCGGATCATCGAGATCATCCGCACCGAGGACGAGCCCAAGGTGCTGATGATGGCCGAGTTCGGCTTGACCGACCGCCAGGCCGAAGCGATCCTCAACATGCGGCTGCGCAGCTTGCGCAAGCTCGAGGAAATGGAGCTGCGGGGGGAACATGCCGAGCTGCTGCTGGAGCAGGACGAGCTGCAGAAGCTGCTCGACAGTCCCGCGAGGCAGCGCACGCGGCTGAAGCGCGACCTGACCAATCTGCGCAAGGAATACGCCGAGGACACCCCGCTCGGCCGCCGCCGCACCACGCTGAGCGAGGCCGCGCCGACGCGCGAATTCAACATGGACGCGATGATCGAGAAAGCGCCGGTGACGGTGATCCTCTCGGCCAAGTCCTGGGTGCGCGGGGCCAGCGGGCACCTGGCCTTGGACTCGGATTTCAAGTTCAAGGAAGGCGACGGCCCGGCCTGGGCGCTGCACTGCCAGACCACCGACAAGCTGCTGATCGCCTGCGACAATGGCCGGTTTTACACGCTGGGGGCGGACAAGTTGCCGGGCGCGCGCGGGTTCGGAGAGCCGATCCGCACCATGCTGGATATCGACGCCGAGGCGGCAGATCGTTGCGCTGCTGGTCTACAAACCGGGTGCGCAACTGTTGCTGGCGTCCAATGTTGGGCGCGGCTTCGCGGCCTTGGCGGACGAGCTGCTGGCGGAGACCAAAAAGGGCAGGGGGGTGATGAACACCAAGCCGGGGGTGAAGCTGGCGGTGGTCCGCGAAGTGCCGGCGGAGCACGATCACGTCGCGGTGGTCGGCGACAATCGCAAGCTGGTGATCTTCAACCTGGAAGAACTGCCGGTGCTGGCCAAGGGGCAGGGGGTGACCTTGCAGCGTTATCGTGACGGCGGGCTGGCGGATGCGGTGACTTTGCGGCTGGAGGAAGGCCTTAGCTGGGCGATGGGCGGGGATAGCGGGCGGACGCGGACAGAGAAGGACGTGGCGCTGTGGAAGGTCGCGCGGGGCGCTGCGGGAAGGTTGCCGCCGACGGGTTTTCCGAGGGATGGGCGGTTTTAGAAGTATGGATGGCTGATGCCCAATGGAAGGAAAATTTGTTCTAAATTCTTGGAAATTCTAAGCTAGACGTTGCCACCTGCCACCGGAGGGCAAATACTATTTCGTTGAATTGACAGAGCAGAAGCAGGCTCTCCTCTTATTACAATCCATTCGTCTTGGTGGAGGTCGTCTTCGAAGCTACGCCCCCCACGGCGCGATACCAGTGGCGACAACTGTAGCACTGATCGAGCTTTGGCGGGCTTGTCTCGACCAGCATAGGTTAGCACGCAAAACGGTTTTCCTCCGGCTCTGCTTTCTGCGTAGTTTTGCCAATGCAAAGCCTCGACAGCTGCCTTGACTGTCAATGCGGCAACTGAAAGGCATGCCACGACGATCACCACGGTGAGCAATTCACTCGTTGTTCTGTAGCGACGCAGTAAGAAAGCTACAGCGACAATAGCAAGCGGAATGCCGCCGGCGAGTGCATGGGTCAAGACAGGAGAATCAGCGCCAGCCAAACGGTTGCTCAGCCAGTGGAAGAAGAGAACTGCTAGCAACACAACAGCAGGTATGGAACCATAGACTCCGTCGCGGACAGTTAGCCTTGGCGCACCGAACATACGGATTGAAGTTGCACTTATCCCAATTAGACCGAAACCGAGCCAAACGGTCCAGAGGGCTTGTCCCAATCCAAGTCGATCATTGACTTCCATAAATGGGGTCACATGATGATCGAGCCACAACAATCCGGCAGAGAGTACAAACAGCGCATGACCGCGTAGCGCCCACTTTTGTGGGAGAAATGGCGGAATGAATACGAGCGCCAAGCCTAGCAGGAGTAAAAAGCCCATAGTCAAACACGATACGACGTACGGCTTAAATTTCCTTTTAGCAGAAGATTTTGGCTCCATCTGCCAATCATCTCGCCAGATCTTCCCCAAAATCTCCCAAACCCTTTCCTGCCCCACCCAGCCTCCCCCTCAAGGGCAGGGCTATTGCATATTCCAATTCTTCTCTTCTTCTCCCCTCCCGCTTGCGGGAGGGGTTAGGGGGTGGGTGAGTCTGGAATTGACGCAAGCTCGCCGATTTTGTCGGACTGGCCCACCCCTAACCCCTCCCGCAAGCGGGAGGGGGACCAGCTTGCCCTGGCTTCGAATGGAATATGCGAACGCCCCCCTCCCCGGCGGGGAGGGGCCGGGGGTGGGGGAGCGTGCGGGACGTGCGCGTCGGGGGTGCGGGAACGTGCCGAAGGTTCGGCATGACGCGGGCTTGGGGGCTGGGCTGGCGGCGGTGCATCAACGACAGCTGAGACGCTCGGCATTCGCCTCACTCACCCACCCCAACTCCTCCCCGTCCTTCGACAAGCTCAGGATGAGCGGGAGAGGGGCTTATGCTCACTGCTTCGGCACCAGCACCAGCTTCTCCCCCTCCACCCGCCAGCTTTCCAGCCGCGAGAGCAGGTTCATGCCGATCAGGCTGGTGTCGCTGCTCTCGTTGGGGAGGATGGTCGTATCGAGATTTTCCACCGCGACATTGCCGAAGCGCAGCTCGCGGATGGTGCCGAAGCGGGCGGTCACCATGCCGTTGGCGGTGCTGAGCTCGACCGGCAGCTTGATCGGGTCCGGCTCGACGCCCAGCGATTTGGCGGCGGATTGGGACAGCGCCGAATAGGTCGCTCCG
Organism: uncultured Alphaproteobacteria bacterium; assembly: GCA_963779195.1. Taxonomy (GTDB): domain Bacteria; phylum Pseudomonadota; class Alphaproteobacteria; order Sphingomonadales; family Sphingomonadaceae; genus Novosphingobium. The sequence goes on along the minus strand of CAVZWZ010000002.1, from coordinate 177,326 downwards.
GTATCGATCAGGAACCATTCCTTTTCGCCATTGGCCTCGGCCTCGATCCAGAAATGCCCGTCGCTGGCCATCGGCACCTGGGTTTCGCTGCCCTGCACCGCCAGCGCCGGGCGGTGGGCGAGCAGCATCGCCGCGTCGGAGCCTTCTGCCTCGCTGGCGGATTGCGCTACGGTCAGCATCAGCGCCGCCGCCATGCCGAGATAGCCGCCGTGATTGAGCAGCTTGCCCGGCCGCGGGGCTTCGCGCTCCAGCCGCCAGCCCAGCACCGCGGCAAGGATCGAGACGATCGCCAGCGCCAGCACCGGATTAGCGGATAGCAGCGCGGATAGCTCCTCCAGGTTCATGCGCCGCGCTCCGCCAGCGCCCGGTCGAGCAGGGCAGAGACCCGCGCCGCGCCCGGAAACCCCTCCGCCACCCAGCGGTCCTCGACCGCACGCAGTATCCGCGCCACTTCGGGGCCGGCCTTGACCCCGCGCGCGACGATTTCGCCGCCTTTGAGCGGGAAGGTGGGGATGGTCCAGCTTTTGAGCGGCGCGGCGCTCGCGCCGGTGAGGAGGAGGCGGTCGAGGGCCTGGTCCAGGCCGAGGCGGTAGGCGAGGGTGCGGGCTGAATCCTCCCCCACCGGGGGAGGGGGACCATCCGCAGGATGGTGGAGGGGCACGGGCGGGAGTTCCGGACGGTGCTGGCCAGCCAGGTCGGGAGCACTGGCCTGCGCCCCTCCACCAGCTGCGCTGGTCCCCCTCCCCGTGCCGGGGAGGATTTCGCGCCCAGCCGCGCTCATCAGCCGCTTCTTCTGCGCCGTCGATAGCCGGAACCGCGCCGCCACCTTCTCCGCCAGCGCCGCATCCGCCGGCAGCAGCGCCGCCAGCCGGCGCAGCGCATCGGGCGGCACATCTTGCCGCATCTCCTCCGCCACCAGCGCCGCCAGCCCTTCGACCCGCGCCTCGGGCAGCACCACCGCCAGCACGCCAAGCTCCGCCATCCGCGCCACGGTCGGCGCGGGGTCGGGGAGGGCGAGGAGGTTCATGCATTCCATGCCGATGCGTTCGCGCGACAGGCCCTTGAGCGTGGCGGCGAGTTCGGCGCAGGCCATTTCCGCTTCAGTATCGGCAGGTAACGAGCCAAACCGCGCCTGAAACCGGAAGTAGCGCAGAATCCGAAGATGGTCCTCGCGGATCCGCTCGTGCGGATCGCCGATGAAGCGCACCCGCCGGGCGGCGAGGTCGTCCAGCCCGCCGAAATAGTCCGAAATCTCGCCCGTCGCCGGGTCGGCATAAAGCGCGTTGATGGTGAAATCGCGCCGGGCGGCATCGTCCTGCCAGTCATTGGCGAAGGCGATCGTCGCGCGGCGGCCGTCGGTGCTGACGTCATGACGCAGCGTGGTGATCTCGACCGGGCCTTCGTCCAGCAGCGCGGTTATCGTGCCGTGGTCGATGCCGGTGGGAATGGTGCGGATGCCGGCCGCTTTCAGCCGCTTGATCACCGTGCGGGGCACCAGCGGCGTGGCGAGGTCGATGTCCTTCACCGCGATCCCCAGCAACGTATCGCGCACCGCCCCGCCGACGTAGCGGGCGTTGACCCCATGTTTATTGACGCCCATCGCGGTGACGAGAGCGGCGAGGTCGGCGCGTTTGGTCCATGGGGCGGGGGGCAAAAGGGGTTGCAAAGATTTGCTCACACGAAGACACGAAGACACGAAGATGGTGGGTTTGCGGCGAAGCCGCCATTCCATTTCCGGCGGGTGGATCGACGCAAGGTGGCAGGAATGACATAGCGCCTGCGGCGCGGCGGGACATCTTCGTGTCTTCGTGTCTTCGTGTGAGACATTTTTCAATCCCTACCCATGCCACTTCAACCTACGCGAGAGGTTGACGATCAAGGCCGCTGTAATCCCCCAGATATTGTGCTGCTGCCAGATAATCTCATTATAGGCGCGCATATCGCCTTCCCATTCCACCCACTGCTGCTGGTGGTTCGCCGGATCGAGCACGAAGCCGGCCGGCGCTTCGAACCACTCCGCCACTTCCACCGGGTTGGGCGAAATCGCGATATCCGGCGGCACCACCGCCAGCACCGGGGTGATCTCGAAGCCCGAGTGGGTCTTGTAGACATCGCTCGCCCCGATCACGCGGACCTGCGCCGGATCGATGCCGAGCTCCTCATGCGCCTCGCGCAGCGCCGCTTCGACCGGGGTCTCGCCCGGATCGATGCCGCCGCCGGGGAAGGCGATCTGGCCCGGGTGCGCGCGCATGGTCGAGGGGCGGTGGAGCAGCAGCATGCCCGGCTCCGCCCGCTCGGTCAGCGCGATCAGCACGGCGGCGGGGCGGAATTCCTCGCCGCCCGCAAGCCGCTGGTCCTCGAACAGTTCGACCGCGCCCTCGGCGTGGCCCTGCCCGTAGAGGCGGCTGACATGCTCGAACAGCGTGCTCATGCGGGCGTCAGCGCGAAGGTGGCGCCCTGGCTGGCGACGGTGAGGCTGTCATTCTCCAGCGCGATTTCAACCAGTTGGGCATAGGTGCTGCGGTTCAATCGCGCTTCCGCGCCATACCGCACGCCAAGATAGATCGCCGGCGTATCGGGATCGCCTGCGCAGCGGATCGGATTGCCTGGCCCGGCTACGACGAATTCGTCGGTGTTGAGCCGGAAGGCGAGGGCGCCGTTCTCGCGCTTGACATCGACCGCGATGAAGGCGGCGTCATCGACCGCGATCGCCAGCCGCTCGTGCGGGGTGACCAGCCAGTGCTGTCCGGCCTCTTCGCGCATCAGCAGACTGGCGAAAGCGCGGATCATGGCGGGGCGGGTGATTGCGCCGCCCTGGTGATACCAGCGCCCATCGGCGGCGATGCGCATTTCGCTGTCGCCCTCATGGCCGGGCCGCCACTGATCGAGCGGCGGCAATTCGCGCGCTTTCACCAGCGCGGCGATCTCCGCGAGCGACAGGGCAGCGAGTTCGGGGGGCGGCTCGTAGGGCATTGGGGCTGCGATGCCAGATGGAAGCGCCTGGGACAATGATGCGCACACGAAGACAGGAAGATGTTCAGCTTGCGGCGAAGCCGCTTTGCAATTTTGCCTTGGTGCTGCGCCGGGACATGATCGATCCAGGTCGCCTGCGGCGAAGCACACCATCTTCGTGTCTTCGTGTGAAACCAAATTCACCCCAGCCAGGGCCCCAGCATGCCCGCCTTGGGCAGCACCCCCGGATTGTCGCAGCGCACCAGCAGGCGGCGCTGTTCGAACGGCCCGGGCAACTGCCAGCCGCCGCTGTGCTCGTTGGTGAAGCCCCAGAAGCGGCCGTAATACTCCGGATCGCCGATCATCGCCTGCGGCAAAGGCGCTTCCGGGCTGATCGCGCCGAGGCTGGCGCTCATCAGCGCCTTGCCATAGCCGAGGCCCTGCATCTCGGGCAGCACGGCGACCGGGCCGACCATGATCATCGGGTGGCGCCGACCGGCAGGATCGGTCAGCGCCACCGGCCAGCACTGGATGGTGCCCGCGAGCCGGTCCGCCTCGTCGAGCAGCGCGAAGCTCAGCGCGGGGAGCCAGTCGGTCCCCTCGCGCACCTTGTAGGCGGTGCGCTTGTGCCGCTCCGGCTCGAAAGCGCGGTCGAGCAGTTCTTCGACCAGCGCGGGATCGACGTTATCGAGAGGAATAATATTGGACATGGGCCGCGCGCCGATAAGGGGGGCGGGGTGTATTGTCGATGAATTTTGCTGCTATCGGGGGGTGAGGCGCAGCAAACGCCCGCCTTCGCCGTCTTCCAGCACCAGCAGCGATCCGTCCTCGCGCTCGGCAATTGCGCGGATGCGCGCCTGCATGTCGTAACGCGCCACCTCGCGAGCCTTGCTGCCGTCGATCGCGACGCGGACGATTCCCTGCGCGCCCAGCGCAGCGATCAGCGCCTGGCCGCGCCATTCGGGAAACAGGGCGCCCCGGTAGAAAATGAAATCGCCAGGCGCGATCACCGGGTTCCAGCTGATCGCGGGCGCGGCGAATTCTGGCCGGGTGGCGTGGCGCGGGATTTGCCTGCCATCGTAATGCGGACCTTCCGCGACCAGGGGCCAGCCATAGTTCCTGCCCTTTTCGACCAGATTGAGCTCGTCGCCGCCGCCGGGGCCATGTTCGAGGTCCCACAGCCTGCCTTGTGCGTCGAAGCGCAGGCCGAGGATATTGCGGTGGCCGAGCGACCAGATTTGCGCGGTAACGCCGCCCTTGTCCGCGAAGGGTGCGCCCGGGGCGGGCGAGCCGTCGGGTAGCAGATGGACGATCTTGCCGAGATTGCCCGCCATATCCTGCGCCGGCTGCATCTTCTGGCGGTCTCCCGAGGCAATGAAGATGCTGCGGCCATCCGGCGCGAAGGCGATGCGGTGCGAATAGTGGCCCTGGCCAGTGGTTTTGGGTTGCTGGCGCCAGATCACTTGCAGGTTTTGCAGGCGGCAACTGGCGTGCTCCTCGCAGGCCAGCCCGGCGCGGGCCACCGCCGCGCCCCGGGTGCCGCCGGGGCCGGGCTCGGCCCAGCTCAGATAGACCAGCCGCCGGTCGAGCACCGCGCTGCGCGCCAGCGGCGCCAGCACGAAATCGCCGAGTCCGCCCTGGCCGCCATATGCCACCTCTGGCACGCCGGTGACCGTGCCGACGGTGCCGCCCGGCTCGACGAATTTGATCCTCCCGCGCCGCTCGGTGACGAAGACCGTGCCGGTGCCGGGGTCGATCGCCATCGCCCAGGGCTCGTCGAAGCGGGCGAGTTCGGCAACCGTGAACGGATTTTGCGGCGCATAGGCCGGGGCGGCGCGGGCTTGGCTATCCCCAGCGCGCAGCACCCGCCAGCTTGCGAGCACGGCAACGCCCAGCAATAGTGCCAGCAGGATTGGGCGGAGCTTCATGGCGGTGAAGATGGACAATGGCTTCCTGCTTGCCAAGCCCTCGATTGTCGCAGGCGTCGATGAGGCGGGGCGGGGGCCGCTGGCCGGGCCGGTGGTGGCGGCGGCGGTGGTGCTGGGAGAAGCATGGCCGCAAGGCCTCGACGATTCCAAAAAGCTCTCGGCGAAGCGCCGCGCGGTTCTGGAGGGCGAGATCAAGGCCAGCTGCCGCTGGGCCCTGGGGTTGGCCGATGTCGCGGAGATCGACCGGATCAATATTTTCCAGGCGACGATGCTGGCGATGACCCGGGCGGTTGCCGCGCTGTGCGATGAATTGCGGGCCGATCCCGCCGAGGTCTTGATCGACGGCAATCTCACCCCGGCGGGCCGCTGCGACGGCTGGCGCTGGCGGGCCCGGGCGATCGTCGGCGGCGACGGGATCGAGCCCTGCATCTCTGCGGCGTCGATCCTGGCCAAGCAGCATCGCGACCGGCTGATGCGGGCTCTGGCCGAGGCGCACCCGCACTATGGCTGGGAACGCAACGCCGGCTATGGCACGGCGGAGCACCTCGCAGCGCTGCGCAGCTGCGGGGCGACTCTGCATCATCGCCGCAGCTTTGCGCCCGTGGCGCAACTGGAGTTTGCCGAATGAGCGGATTTACCGAAGCCGATGTCCCCGATCAGGATGGCAAATGCCATATCGTCACCGGCGCCAACACCGGCATCGGCCTCGAAGTGGCCCGGGTGCTGGCCCGCAAGGGCGCCCGCGTGCTGCTCGGCTGCCGCGATGCCAGCAAGGCCGCCGAAGCGATCCGGCAGATCGGGCCAGGGGTGGACGCCGCGCATCTGCCGCTCGACCTCGCCGATCTCGGCAGCGTCGCCCGCGCGGCGGAACTGGCGGCGAAGGAGCCGCGCATCGATGCGCTGATCAACAACGCCGGGGTGATGTTCCCGCCGCTGACCCGCACGGCGCAGGGCTTCGAGCTGCAATGGGGGGTGAACCACCTGGGCGGTTTCGCGCTCACCGGGCTGCTGCTGCCCAAGCTGGCGGAAACTCAGGGCGCGCGGGTTGTGGTGACGGCGAGCCTTGCCCACCGGCGCGGCAACATCCAGTGGGACGATCTGAATGCCGAGAAGGGATACAACCGCGCGGGACGCTATTCCGACAGCAAGCTCGCCAACATGCTGCATTTCGCCGAACTCGACCGGCGGCTGCGGGCGATCGGTTCGCCGGTGACGGCAATCGGTTGCCACCCCGGCATCGCCGCGACCGAGCTGATGCGCCATGCCGGGGTGTTCCGGGTTTTCACGCCGCTGTTCGGCTTGCTGATGAATTCCGCCGCGATGGGCGCCTGGCCGGCGCTGCAAGCGGCGACCGACCCTGCCGCCGAGCCGGGCGGCTATTATGGCCCGGCCGGCATCGGCGAGGCGCGCGGTGCATCGGGCAGGGCGCAGCGCACTGCGGCGGCGCGGGACCCGGAGCTGGCGCGGCGTTTGTGGGACGTCTCGGTCGAAATGACCGGCATCGATCCGGGGCTGGCGCCAGGCTGAATTATTTTTCGCCGCAGAGTCTTCCCCGTCACACCACCATATATCGAGTCCGCGCCCGCCCGGGGGACTCAACATGCAGTGCCGGGCCTGTTCCGTTCTTGCGGCGCTAACCCTTCCTTAACCATGCTCTGCAAGGCTTGCCGCAGAGTTCGCACTTGACGCGGACTCCCGGAGGACTCACCCTGTGGATAAGTCAGGGGGCAATGGCGGGCATATGGTGCAGACAATGCTGAGGGAACGGGTGCGTCCGCGCGCCAAGGGAGTGGTGTCGCGTGCGCCCGGCTTGCCGCTGGGGCAGATCTTGCCCGGCGATTGCGTGGAGGCGATGCGGCAGTTGCCCGACGCCTGCGTCGATATGGTCTTCGCCGACCCGCCCTACAATCTCCAGCTCGGCGGCGATCTCAATCGTCCGGACGGCAGCCATGTCGATGCCGTGACCGATCACTGGGACAAGTTCGACAGCTTCGCGGTCTACGACAAATTCACCCGCGAATGGCTGACCGAAGCGCGGCGGGTGCTGAAGCCAGGCGGTTCGCTGTGGGTGATCGGCTCCTATCACAACATCTTTCGCGTCGGCGCGATGCTGCAGGACATGGGCTTCTGGATCCTCAACGACATCGTCTGGCGCAAGGCCAATCCGATGCCCAATTTCAAGGGCACCCGCTTCACCAATGCGCATGAGACGCTGATCTGGTGCTCGCTGGGCGAGAAGGCGAAATACACCTTCAACTACCGCACGATGAAGACCTTGAACGACGAACTTCAGATGCGTTCGGACTGGGTGCTGCCGGTTTGCGGCGGGCCGGAGCGGATCAAGCGGGACGGGGTCAAGGCGCATCCGACGCAGAAGCCCGAGGCGTTGCTCTATCGGGTGATGCTGGCGACGACCCACAAGGGCGACGTCGTGCTCGATCCCTTCTTCGGCACCGGCACCACCGGGGCGGTCGCCAAGCGGCTGGGGCGCGAATGGATCGGCTGCGAGCGCGAGGAGGCCTACCGCGAGGTGGCGCAGGAACGCATCGAATTGGCGCTGCCGCTCGACGAAAGCGCGATTGCGACGATGCAGGCCGGCAAAGGCGCGCCCAAGGTGGCCTTCGGCACGCTGGTCGAAACCGGCTGGATCGCGCCGGGATCGCTGCTGTGGGACAAGAAGCGGCGGCTGCAGGCGATCGTTCGCGCCGATGGCTCGCTGCTGGCGGGCGCGGACAGCGGCTCGATCCACGGGCTGGGTGCAAAGCTGCAAGGCGCGCCGTCGTGCAATGGCTGGAGCTTCTGGCACATCGAGCACGAGGGCGAATTGAAGCCGGTGGATGCGATCCGGCAGCTCTATCTGCTGGCGACCGAGGACTGATTTCAACCTTTCCCTTTGATGGGGGAAGTGAAATTGGAGCAGCAATGACCGACCAACTCTACATCCGCCCCATCGCCCACGCCGAAAGTCCGCAAAGCGAGGAGGGCGAGGCCGTGCGGCTGGCGGGCGGGCTGGTCTATGCCAGCCGCTTCGCGCTGATCGTGCGGCGCGGCGGCGAGATCGTTTCCCGCCAGCGGCTTGCCTCGCCGGAGGTGGAGGATGCGCTCGGCCAATTGCCCGCCGATCTCGCGACCGAAGGCGCAACGCAGTGGGCGGCGCTCAAACACACGCCTGCCCCCCTGCAATGCGGCTCGCGCACCATCCGGCTCGACCAGCCGCAAGTCATGGGCATCCTCAACGTCACCCCGGACAGCTTTTCCGACGGCGGCCAGTTTCTCGACAATCCCGATGTCGCCAATGCCCATGCCGCCGCAATGCTGGAAGCCGGGGCGGCGCTGATCGATGTCGGCGGCGAGAGCACCAGGCCTGGCGCGGCGGCGGTGTGGGAGGGAGACGAGCTCAAACGCGTGATCCCGGCGATCGAGCGGCTCGCGGCCAGCGGTGCGGCTATCAGTGTCGATACGCGGCGGGTGGCGGTGATGGAGGCGGGGCTGACAGCCGGCGCGCATGTCATCAACGACGTCTCCGCGCTGCGCCACGATCCGCGCAGCCTGGAAGTCGCCGCGCGCGCGGGCGTGCCGGTGGTGCTGATGCATGCGCCGGGCGAGGGCGACGATCTCCACGCCGACGGCGCTTACCGCGATGTCGTGCTCGATGTGTTCGACTGGCTCAGGGCCCGGCGCGACGCGGCGCTGGCGGCGGGCATTGCCAGGGACAGGATAATTCTCGATCCCGGCATCGGCTTCGGCAAGAATGTCGCGGAAAACCTCTTGCTGCTGAACGCCTTGCCGCTGTTCCACGCGCTTGGCCAGCCGCTGCTGCTGGGCGCCAGCCGCAAGCGGATGATCGGCGCGCTGTCGAACGAGGCCCCGGCGCACCAGCGGCTGGGCGGCAGTATCGCCCTGGCGATGAAAGCGCTGGAGGCCGGGGTGCAGCTGCTGCGGGTGCACGATGTCGCCGAGACCGTGCAGGCGGTGCGGGTGTGGCGCGGACTGCGCGATGCGGCGCTGACCGATTTCGCGCAATTGCCGGCGGATTAGGTGAGGCGGACGCAAGTCTAAGAGCCGCCGGTTTGAAGTTTGCCTCCGTTTGAACACGTATGGCGGGGCGCCGCCACGCTGATCAAGGTCGCAAGATGTTGCGGTCGATCAGGGAGTGTTCCAATGAAGTTTGCTGATTGCTTCGGGATGATAATGTGTCTGCCGGTGCTGGCCGGCAGTTCGCTGGTAATCGCCGAACCGGCAGCGACCCAGAATATTTCCGAGGAAACCGGACCCGTCATCACCGTCGTCGCCCCGCGCACGGTGACCAGTCCGGTGCGCCGGACGTCCCGCGAAGACGCGGACAAGGCCACGATCACGCTGCGGATCGTCATCCGCTATGCCGATCTCGATCTCGCCAGCGCAGCGGGCGCGGGGCGACTGATGGACCGGGTCGAAGGCGCGGCGCGCGATGCCTGCCGCTATCTCGACCGGCTCTACCCGCTCGACAAGGACAGGGACTGCGTCACCCGGGCGGTGGCCGATGCGCGGCCCAGCGCCCATGCGGCGATCGCTGCGGCGGGGGTCACGCGGGCTGCGATGTGAAGGCTCGATTTCTGCAAATGACTTGCCGTTAACAAATGACGTGCCGTTAAAGCGTAAATCCGCCGTCGCTCACCAGCACCGTCCCGGTCACATTCTCGGCTTCGTCCGACAGCAGCCAGCCGATCTGCCGGGCGAGGACATCCGCAGTGACGAAATCGTCCGGCGCGGGCGCCCCTGATCCGACCGCATCGGCGGCCTCTTTGGCCCGGCGGAAACTCTCGGTCTTGGTCCAGATCGGGGTTTCGACCCGTCCCGGGGCGACTGCATTGACGCGGATGCGGTCCTTGACATGCTCGGCTGCGGCGATGCGGGCGAGATGGGCGAGGGCGGCCTTGCTTGAGCCATAGGCCGCAGTGTTGGCGACGGGCTTGATCCCGACCGCCGAGCTGGTCAGCACCGCGCTCTTCGGGCCGGCTTCCGAGCGTTTCATCGCGCGCAGGGCGGTGCGCAGGCTCAGAAACGCCCCGTCGAGATTGATCGACAGGATGCGCCGCCATTCGGCGAAGTCGAGCCCGGTCAGCGGCCCGCCGTCGGCCACCCCGGCATTGATCAGCGCGTGGTCGAGCCGGGGCAGCTCGGCTTCGATCCGGTCCCATAGCGCCGGATCGGCGACATCTTCCGGCATAGCGGCGCGCCTGGCATGCGAGGCCGAGCGCCGCCAGCCCCGCCGCGTCGATATCGACCAGCACCAGCTCGCCGATGCCTTGCGCATCGAGCCATTGCGCCACCGCCGCGCCAATGCCCGAGGCGGCGCCGGTGACGAGGGCGGTGCGACCGGCAAAACTCACGGCGTCAGCCCGCCGCCGCGCGGGCCAGGCCTGCGGTATCGAAATAGTCGCGCCAGCCGGCGATCTTGCCGTCCGCCACTTCGAAAATGCCCATCAGCTGAATCGACATGACCACCTTGCCGTCGGCGCCGGACAAATGATCGATCCGTTCGGTCAGCACCGTATTGCCGCTTTCGGCCAGCGCCAGCATATCGACCCGCAGGAAGCTGGAGCCGGTCGTCGCCTCGAAGCCCTGCACGAAGGCCAGCGCCTCCTCGATCCCGGTGGTGTCGGACATGCCGACGTTGAGGTAGCGGGTCGCGGGCGTGAAATAGGCCTTGATGGCGTCGGCAAAGCCGCCGGGCTTTTCCAGCAGGGCAAGAAAATCCAGCACGGTTTCCGTGGGTGTCGGCATTGTCGCTCTCCTCAGCTGGTTTCGACCCGGATCCGGGTGAAGCGCATGGTCTTGAGCAGCCAGGCGCCGCCGGTCTTCTCATAGGTGTCGTGGTAGTGGCCGTAGCCGGTCAGCCGCGAGAACTGCGAGCCCGGCGGCATGAAGAAGCGGTCGGTGAAGGCCCAGACGCCGCTGGCGGTGGTCGGCGAGGTCACCGCGATCTCGTGCTGGTGGCCCTGGTGCACGGTGATCAGGCGGGGGTGTTCGAGGTTGCCGGTCTGCCAGCTTTCGCGCCCGCGCATGACGATGTTCATCTGCGGCATGTGATCGACGCCGCTGGCGGGATCGGTGCAGCAGCCCATGCAATCGAGCACGCAATCCTCGGCGAGGATCGAGCGCACCAGCGCGCCGTCGGCCGTATCGACCCCGCGCCAGTATGTCGCCTTGAGTTCGCGGATCGCCTCGATCGCGGCGAGGCGCTCGGTTTCGGTCATGCGTTCTCTCCCGCTGGGGAGAAGGCTTAATGGGTTTCGCGCGAAGGCGCAAAGGGCGCAAAGATGTTGCGACTGGCCGAAGGCCCCATTTCCATGAGACGTTGCAGTGCGCCGAGCGTTTGTTGGTCAATGCGGCTTCGCTGCGGGTGCTGCGTCTTTGCGCTCTTTGCGCCTTTGCGCGAACAATCCTAAGCCGCGTCGCCGATGCCGAGTTCGCCCAGCTTGCGATACAGCGTCGAGCGCCCGATCCCCAGCCGCCGCGCGACTTCGGTCATGCGGCCGCGGTAGTGGCCGATGGCGAGGCGGATGACATCGGCCTCGATGTCTTCCAGCGGGCGCAGATTGCCGTCGGAGGTGTAGAGCATGACGCCCACCCCTTCCTGCGGGGTCGGCGGCATGATGCTGCCGGCGCCGCCGAGCATGTTGGAAAGTTGCGGGAAATCCCCGGAGGTCAGCGCGTCGCCGTCGCAGAATACCGCAGCGCGGAACAGCACGGCCTGCAGCTGGCGGACATTGCCCGGCCAGTCGTAGGCGGAAAGCAGCGACAGCGCGCCGTCGGTGATGCCCAGCGCCATCAGCCCCGGCTGCTCGCCGATGCGGGCGAGGAAGTGGCGGGCCAGCGCCGGAATATCGCCGAGCCGTTCGCGCATCGGTGGCAGCACCACGGTCGTCGCCGACAGCGCCTCGAGCAGTTCGGGCTTGAAATGGCCGGTCTCGACCATGTCGCGCAGCGGCAGATTGCTCGCGGCGATGATTCGGGTGTCGATCTTGAAGCTGTGCCGTGCGCCGATCGGGCGAACGTCGCCGCGCGTCAGCGATTCGGCGAGGCGTTCCTGCACCGCCATCGGCAGGCGGTCGATCTCGTCGATGGCCAGCGTGCCGCCGTCGCAATGCTGCAAGGCGCCGATCTGGCGGTCGAAGGCGCCCGGGAAGGCGCCCTTCTCGTGCCCGAACAGCGCCGATTCGATCGAATTGGCCGGGGTGCTGCCGATATTGACGATGCGGAACGGCGCGCGGTTGCGCGGCGATGCCGAATGGATCGCGCGGATCAGCGTTTCCTTGCCGGTGCCGGTCTCGCCTTCGATCAGCATCGGGCCGTGGCCGCGCGCGGCCTTGGCCGATACCGCCAGCGCCGCGCGGAAGGTGGGCGCCGCGCCGACCATCGATTCGAAATCGGGGTTGGACGGCATTTTCTCGGTCAGCGGGGCCAGCTCGTCGCGCGGCGCCTCGCGGGTGGTGGCGCTGCGCAGCGCCTGCATCAGCCGGTCGGGCGCAACCGGCTTGACCAGATAATCGGTAGCCCCCGCGCGCATCGCCTCGACCGCAAGCAGCGGCGAGGCGCTGGTCGTCAGCATCAGGATCGGCAGCGCCGGGCGGCGCGCCTTGAGTTCGGCGATCAGCGCGCAGGCATCGTCGCCCGGGACCCACTGGTCGAGCACGATGGCGTTGAGCTGCATGCCCTGGCGGGTGCCGAGCGTGGCGATGGCGGTTTCCGAATCGCGGACGACCATCGTGCGCCAGCCCTCGCGCGCGGCGAGCGCCGTGATCAACCGGCATTGCGCCGGTTCATCGTCGATCAACATGAGCAGGCGCTGCTCGAAATCGGCCATGTGGTCCCCGTTCAGTCCCTCGCACAGCGGCTTGGGCGAACCTTGCCATAGCGCCGACCGGTAAAGAGCGGATTAAGCCTGATCGTTTGTGTTGAGATTGTCCGCGAGAACACTTGAGCGGCGCGGGCGGGCAGGTTAGAGGCATAGTCTGGACCGAACTCCTATCCCCGGGGAAATAGACAGATGGCTTCTGGCAACGACATGAAGGCGGCGGAATCGACGTATGGCGGATTTCTCAATCTGTTGAAGTGGGGATCCGTGGGCGTCATCGTCATCACGGCAATCGTCATTGTCCTGATCGCCTGATCTCCCGATGGACGGTAGCTTTCGTATCGCCGTTCTTCGCGAGCGGGCGAACGGAGAAGCGCGCGTCGCGGTGACGCCGGAAACGGTGAAGAAATTCGCCGCGCTGGGCGTCAGGGTCGCAATCGAGGCCGGCGCAGGCGCAGGCGCAGCGATTCCCGACGCGGAATACGCCGCCGTAGGCGGACAGGTTGGCGCTGCGGATTTCGTCGCCAAGAACGCCGATATCTTTCTGGCGGTGCAGGCGCCCGATCCGGCCTTGCTCGAAGGCGCAAAGCCCGGGGCCTGGATCGCAGGCATTCTCGACCCGCTGAATGCGCGCCCGCGGATCGAGGCCTATGCCAAGGACGGTTTCGAAGCGCTGGCGATGGAATGGATGCCGCGCATCACCCGGGCGCAGCCGTGGGACGTGCTCTCCTCGCAGTCGAATCTGGCCGGCTATCTCGCGGTGATCGCCAGCGCCAACGCCTATGGCCGCGCCTTTCCGATGATGATGACGGCGGCGGGCACGGTCAGCGCGGCGCGGGTCTTCGTCATGGGCGTGGGGGTGGCGGGCTTGCAGGCGATCGCCACGGCGCGGCGGCTGGGGGCGATCGTTTCCGCCACCGATGTGCGTACGGCGACGAAGGAACAGATCCTGTCGCTTGGCGCCAAGCCGGTGTTCGTCGAGGCGGTCGCGGGCATCGAGGGCGAGGGCGCGGGCGGCTATGCCACCGAAATGTCCGCGGAATACCAGCAGGCGCAGGCCGAACTGGTCTCGGCGCATATCGCCAAGCAGGATATCGTCATCACCACCGCGCTGATCCCGGGGAAGGCGGCGCCAAGACTGGTCACCGACGCCCAGATCGCGACGATGAAGCCCGGCAGCGTGATCTTCGACCTGGCGGCGGCGAGCGGCGGCAATGTCGAGGGCTCGGTGGCGGACGAGGTTGCCGAAAAGCACGGGATCAAGATCGTCGCCTACGCCAACCCGCCGGCGCATCTGGCGGCGGATGCTTCGGCGCTTTATGCGCGGAACCTGTTCAACTTCCTGAGCGCGTTCTGGGACAAGGACGCCGGGAGGGTGGTGCTCGACGAGGAGATCGGCGAGGCGGTGCGGCTGACGGCTGGGGGCAAAGTGGTGAGCGGGAGGCTTCAAGGTTAACCAATGGAATTCATCTCGATCCTCTCGATCTTCGTCCTCGCCTGCTTCGTGGGCTACTTCGTCGTGTGGAGTGTCACTCCGGCGCTGCACACGCCGCTGATGTCTGTCACCAACGCCATCTCTTCGGTGATCGTCGTCGGCGCGCTGATCGCGGCTGCGTCGAGCGTCGGCCTCGCCAGCTGGCTGGGGCTGACAGCGGTGGTGCTGGCGAGCATCAACATCTTCGGCGGCTTCGCGGTAACGGCGCGGATGCTGGCGATGTTCAAGCGGAAGGAGCGCTGATGCCCGCGCACGACGCCATCCTGCCGCCCTGGGCGCTGGCTGCCTATCTCGTCTCCGGGGTGCTGTTCATCCTCTCGCTGCGGGGGCTTTCCTCGCCCTATTCGGCCAAGCGCGGCAATCGCCTCGGCATTGCCGGCATGGGTATCGCCATTCTCACCACCATGCTCACGCTCGCGCCGATCCCGCCGGATCACTGGTGGCCGCGGCCGACGCAGGCGGACCTGATCGTGCTGGCCAAAGTGCTGGGGGCGATCGGATTGGGCGCGGTGATCGGCCTGACCGCTGCGCGGCGCATCCAGATGACCGACATGCCGCAACTGGTCGCAGCGTTCCACAGCCTGGTCGGCCTCGCGGCGGTGCTGGTGGGGGTTGCCGCCTATCTCAGTCCCGAAGCTTTCGGCATCCTCGACATGAACAAGGAGATTCTGCCGGTCAGCCGCGTCGAAATGGGGCTGGGCATCGCCATCGGCGCGATCACCTTTTCCGGGTCGATCATCGCTTTCGCCAAATTGAACGGCAACATGTCCGGCGCGCCGATCTTGCTGCCGGGGCGCCATATCATCAACCTGGGCACGGTCTCCGCGATCCTGCTCCTCATCGCCTATTTCGCCTGGCTGCCGACCGGGAGCAGCCGGATCGACCTAATCTTCTGGGCGATACTGGCGCTGTCCTTCATCATCGGCTTCCTGCTGATCGTCCCGATCGGCGGGGCGGACATGCCGGTGGTGGTGTCGATGCTCAACTCATACTCGGGCTGGGCGGCGGCGGCGATGGGCTTCACCCTGCACAACACCGCGATGATCATCACCGGCGCGCTGGTCGGCAGTTCGGGCGCGATCCTCAGCTACATCATGTGCAAGGCGATGAACCGCAGCTTCGTCTCGGTGATCGCCGGCGGCTTCGGCGCGGAGGACGGGGCCTCGAGCAACGGCGCCAAGGTGGACCGTCCGTGGAAGCGCGGCAGCGCCGAGGATGCGGCTTTCCTGCTCAAGGAGGCCGAACAGGTCATCATCATCCCCGGCTACGGCATGGCCGTCGCCCAGGCCCAGCACGCGCTGCGCGACATGGCCGACCGGCTGAAGGCGGAAGGGGTGCGGGTGAAATATGCCATCCACCCGGTCGCGGGAAGAATGCCCGGGCATATGAATGTCTTGCTGGCCGAAGCGAATGTGCCTTACGAGGAAGTGTTCGAGCTGGAGGACATCAATTCGGAATTCGCCCAGACCGATGTCGCCTTCATCATCGGCGCCAACGACGTGGTCAATCCGGCGGCCAAGACCGACCCCGGCTCGCCGATCTACGGCATGCCGGTGTTCGATGTCGAAAAGGCCAAGACGATCATGTTCATCAAGCGTTCAATGGGCGGCGTGGGCTATGCCGGCGTCGATAACGACGTGTTCTACATGGACCAGACGATGATGCTGCTCGCCGACGCCAAGAAGATGGTCGAGGATATCGTCAAGGCGCTTCAGCACTGATGCGCCGGTTGATTCTGCTCGCCATAGTATTCTCCACCACCGCCTGCGTCTCCAAACTCGCCGAGGGCCGGGTGCGCAGCGCGCTGCTCGACGCCGGGCTGTCGGAGTCGAACGCCGCCTGCATGGCCAACCGGATGACCGACAAGCTGACCCTCTTCCAGCTGCGCAAGTTGCAGCAATTGAAGGGCGAAAAGCGCTCGCTGTCCGATTATGTCGCCGCCGTGCGCCGGGTCAACGATGCCGAAGCGCTGGCGGTGACCGCCAGTTCGGCGGCTTTGTGCAGCACGGGATTGGCGCGATAGGCTGGACGGCAAACCCTGCCTTGAGGTAACGGGGCGGTAACAGGGGTCTGCCACTCTCCTCCCCGAAAGGACTCGAATCTTGCGCAAACTCGGCCTGATCGGCGGCATGAGCTGGTATTCCACCCGCACTTATTACGAGCATATCAACCGCTTGGTGAACGCCCGCGTCGATCACAACGCCAGCGCGCCGCTGCTGATCGAAAGCCTCGACTTCTCCGAACTGGTGCGGCTGAGCACGCCGGAGGACTGGAAGCGGGCGGCGGATATCCTCAAGAAATCGGCGAAGCGCCTCGAACGGGCCGGCGCCACCGCGCTGATCATCGGCGCCAATTCGATGCACAAGGTCTATGACGAGGTTGCCGCCCACGTCAAAGTGCCGATCATCCACATCGCCGATTGTGTCGGCGAGCGCATGGCTGCGAAGGGCGTGCGCAAGGCGGCGCTGCTCGGCACCCGCAATGTCATGCTGGAGAGCTTCTACCGCCAGAAGCTGATCTCCCGCGACATCGAGCTGCTGCCGCCCGAGCTCGGCTTCGTCGAAACGCTCGACCGGGTGATCTACAACGAGCTGATCCAGGGCAAGGCCAGCCGCCAATCCGAACGCGAGCTCAAGACGATCATGGTCAATCTGGAACAGGACGGCGCCGAGGCGGTGGTGCTGGGCTGCACCGAGCTGGAAATGATCGTCGATATCGACGCCAATGTGCTGCCGATCTACGATTGCACGCGGATCCATGCCGAGGCGGCGGTGGAATGGATCCTGGGTTCAGAGTGACACTCGCACCCATCGCCTGCGACTCCATCGGAACCCGGGGCCGGGAATTTCCGCTCGAAGGCGCGATCGCCCGGGGGCCGCGCAGCGACTACCAGCGCGACCGCGACCGCATCATCCATTCGGTCGCCTTTCGCCGGTTGCGCCACAAGACCCAGGTGTTCATCGCTCCCGACGGCGACCACTACCGGGTCCGGCTCACCCACAGCCTCGAAGTCGCGCAAATCGCCCGGGTGATCGCCCGCGCGCTGGGGCTCGACGAGGATCTGACCGAGGCGCTGGCGCTGGCGCACGATCTTGGCCATCCGCCGTTCGGCCATGCCGGGGAAGAGGCGCTCAACGCGGCGCTGCATTCGCACGGCGGCTTCGATCACAACGCGCATTGCCTGCGCACCGTGATGCGGCTCGAATCGCCCTATTGCGAGCATGACGGGCTCAATCTGACCTGGGAGATGCTGGAGGGGCTGGCCAAGCACAATGGCCCGGTCGGTATGGTCAACTGGGCGCTGGAGGAGCTGGATGCGGCCTTCCCGCTCGAACTCGCCACCTGGCCTTCGCTGGAGGCGCAGGTTGCGGCGATCAGCGACGATATCGCCTACGACAACCACGATATCGACGACGGCCTGCGCGCCGGCTTTCTGACGCTCGACGAACTGCTCGCACAGCCGTTCGTCGCGCCGGAATGGCGTCAGGTCGAGCAGCGCTTCCCCGGCGCTCCGCGCGAGCGGCAGCTGCGCGAACTGGTTCGCAGTCAGATCGGGCTGATGGTCAACGATGTCCTCGCCGAGACCCGGCGGCGCACCGAGGGTATGGCGAGTGTGGCCGATGTGCGGGGGGCGGCGCGCGCCTGCGCGGCCTTTTCGGCGGAACTGGCCGAGGAGGAGCGCGGGCTCAAGCGCTTCATGTACGAAAAGCTCTATTACCATCCCGAGCAGCTCGCCACCGCGGCCCGCGCCCGCACGGTCATCGCCGAGCTTTACGCCGCCTATGCGCAGGAGCCCGGGCTGATGGACGAGAGCTGGGTCGCGCGTCTGCCCGGACAAGAGCCGCAGCGCAGCCGCCACATCGCCGATTTCATCGCCGGCATGACCGATCGCTACGCGATCACCTGCCATGCGGATATCTATGGCCGCACGCCCGAAGGGCTGCGCAACGTCTGACGCGTAATCCGGGGATGACCCGGGGGATAAACCGATTCCCGCCTTTGACTCGAATCGGGCCCGCCCGCCATCCCGGCTGCGTCGCTGACAGCGCGGGAGAGTTTCTAACTCGGCGATCGCCGAAGTAGAACGCCGAAGGAGCAACCGCCCCGGAATCTCTCAGGCCAACGGACCGCGTCACGTCGATAGCGATACTCTGGAAAGAGGCACACCATGTGTCCGCCGAAGGGGTAAGTGTCCGGCAGCGGGCACGAAAGCTCTCAGGTTTCCGCGACAGAGGGGGCAGCTGGATGCTATGCCAGCCTGTGCGGAGCCGAGTCTTGTGAACGATACTGCCGAACCCGAGCCCGATCCCGATGATGCGCCCACCGGGCCTCTGACCCTGCCGCTCGACGCCTGGCATCGCGAACGCGGCGCGCGGATGGTCGAGTTCGCCGGATATCTCATGCCGGTGCAGTATGAGGGCATCATCGCCGAGCATCTGTGGACGCGTGAGAGCGCCGGGCTGTTCGATGTGAGCCACATGGGCCAGCTCAATGTCTCGGGTGAAGGCTGGGCCGAGGCGCTTGAGGCGCTGCTGCCGGGCGACATTTCGGCGCTGAAGCCGGGCCGGGTGCGCTATTCGCTGCTGCTGGCGGAGGACGGCGGGATTCTCGACGACCTGATGGTCACCAATGCCGGGGATCACGGCTATCTGGTGGTCAACGGCGCGACCAAATGGGACGATATCGGCCATTTGCGGGAATTCCTGCCCGACGAGATAACGCTAAGCCACCTCGACGACGCGGGGCTGCTCGCCTTGCAGGGCCCGAAGGCGGCGGCAGTGCTGGCTCGGATCGGGATTGCGCCGATTGTCGCGGACTGGCCCTTGCCGTGGGATTTCAGCTTCATGCAGGCCGGACCTTACCTATGGGGCGAAGTGCCGCTGGGCATCAGCCGCAGCGGCTATACCGGCGAGGACGGGTTCGAGATTTCGGTCCCCGCCGAGCATGCCGTGGCACTCGCCGATGCGCTCTGCGCTCAGAGCGAAGTCAGGCCGATCGGCCTTGGTGCGCGCGATTCGCTGCGGCTGGAGGCCGGCTTGCCGCTCTATGGCCACGATCTGACCGAGCAGACCGATCCGGTGAGCGCCGGGCTGAGCTTCGCCATATCCAAGCGCCGCCGCGCAGAGGGCGGCTTTCCCGGGGCGGAGCGAATCCTGAAGCTGCTCGCCGAAGGAACCCTGCAAGTCCGCGTCGGCCTGGCGCTCGAAGGCCGCATGGCGGCGCGCGAGGGGGCGCTGGTGTTCGCTGGCGAGGCCGAGGTCGGCCGGGTCACCTCGGGCGGTTTCTCGCCCAGCCTGCAGCACCCCATCGCCATGGCCTATGTCGATGCCGCGCATTCCGCGCCCGGCACCGCGCTCGAACTCGACAATCGCGGCAAGCGGCTGGCGGCCAAGGTCGTGCCCTTGCCTTTCGTACCCCACCGCTATCACCGCTGAGGAACTCCGCATGAGCCGTTTTTTCACCAAGGATCACGAATGGGTCGAAGCCGAGGGCGGCATCGGCACGGTTGGCATCACCAACTATGCCCAGGGCCAGCTGGGCGACATCACCTTTGTCGAGACGCCGGGTGTGGGTTCGGAGGTGAAGCGAGGCGACGCCGCGGCGGTGGTCGATTCGGTCAAGGCGGCTGCGGACGTCTATTCCCCGGTCAGCGGCACGGTAACCGATGTGAACGGCGCGCTGGAAGGCGAGCCCGAGCTGGTCAACTCCGATCCGGAAGCAGGCGGCTGGCTGTTCCGTCTGAAGCTCGCCGATGCGGGCGAGCTGGCGGGGCTGATGGACCGGGCGGCGTATGACGACTATGTGAAGGGGCTGTGAGGCGATGCGCTATCTGCCGCTGACCGAAGCTGACCGCAGCGGCATGCTAGCCGTCATCGGCGCGGCCACCATCGACGACCTTTTCATCGACGTTCCCGTCGAAGCCCGCCTGCCCGGCCCCATCGCCGGCCTACCCTCGCATGCCAGCGAAATGGCGGTGGACCGGCACATGTCGGCGCTTGCCGGACGGAACATCAGCGCCGGCAGCGTGCCGTTCTTCCTCGGGGCGGGTGCCTACCGCCACCACATCCCCGCCAGCGTCGACCATCTGATCCAGCGCGGCGAGTTTCTCACCAGCTACACCCCCTATCAGCCCGAAATCGCCCAGGGCACGCTGCAGGTTCTGTTCGAGTTCCAGACCCAGGTCGCGCGGCTGCTCGGCACCGATATCGCCAATGCCTCGATGTACGACGGCTCGACCGCTTGCTGGGAGGCGATCGCGATGGCGGGGCGGGTGACCAGGCGGAAGCGGGCGGTGCTTTCTGCGGGTCTTCATCCGCATTACGTCGCCACCGCCCAGACCATGGCGCGGTTTACCGGGGACGAGCTGGTAACCGCTGCGCCCAGGCTGGAACCCGCGCCGGACGATGCCGAGGTCATCGCCGCCATCGACGACGCGACCGCCTGTGTCGTCGTGCAATACCCGGATATCCTTGGCCGAATCCCCGATCTTGCCGCGATTGCCGAGGCCGCTCATGCTCAGGGCGCATTGCTGATCGCGGTGGTGACCGAGCCGGTGGCGCTCGGGCTGCTGGAAGCGCCGGGCAATCTCGGCGCGGATATCGTGGTGGGCGAGGGGCAGTCGCTGGGGGTCGGGCTGAACTTTGGCGGGCCTTATCTGGGGCTGTTCGGCTGCAACGAGAAGTTCGTGAGGCAGATGCCGGGACGGCTCTGTGGAGAAACTGTGGATGCCGATGGAAAACGCGGCTTCGTGCTGACGCTTTCGACCCGCGAGCAGCATATCCGCCGCGAGAAGGCGACCAGCAATATCTGCACCAATTCCGGACTTTGCGCGCTGGCCTTCAGCATCCACATGACCCTGCTCGGCGGCGAGGGACTGGCGCGGCTGGCGCGGATCAATCATGCCCGCGCGCGGCAATTGGCGGAGCGATTGGCGAAGATTCCCGGCGTTTCGCTTGGCAGCCAATGCGACACCTACTTCAACGAATTCACCGTCATCCTGCCGCGCGACGCCCGTGAAGTGGTCGAAGCGCTGGCCGAGACGGCGGATTCTCGGCGGGGTGCCGTTGGGACGGCTCTATCCCCAGGCGGAGGGATTGCGCAATGGTCTGCTGGTCACCGCCACCGAAGCCACCAGCGCTGAGGACATCGAAGCCTTCGCCGAGGCCCTGGCGGGAGTGCTGGCATGAACGCGGTCAACACATCGGGATGGCGGCCGGACATGGGCCTGGCCTCGGCCCCCGCCGCCGCCGCCACGGCGAGCGGCGATCGCGCCCTGATGCTCGAAGAACCGCTGATCTTCGAGCTCGGCCAAGCCGGCAAATGCGGCGTCGATTTCGACGAGCCGGACGGCGAAGTGCTGCCCGCGCTCGGCAAGTTCCTCCGCAAAGCCGCCCCCGCGCTGCCAGGCCTCACCGAACCCGAAGCAGTGCGCCACTACACCCGCCTCAGCCGCCAGAACTACGCCATCGATCTCGGACCATTCCCGCTCGGCAGCTGCACGATGAAGCACAATCCGCGGCTCAACGAGAAAGTCGCGCGGCTGCCCGGGTTCGCCGATATCCATCCGCTCCAGCCGCATGGCACGGTGCGCGGCGCCTATGAGGCGATGGCGCAGCTGGCCGACTGGCTGATCGCGCTGACCGGCATGGCGGCGGTGGCGATGACCCCCAAGGCCGGAGCGCATGGCGAGCTGTGCGGTCTGCTGTGCATCCGCGCCGCGCATGCGGCGGCGGGCAGCAGCCGCGATGTCGTGCTGGTGCCGGAAAGCGCCCACGGCACCAATCCGGCGACCGCCGCCTTCGCCGGTTACCGGGTCGAGAATATCCCGGCCACCGCCGATGGGCGGGTCGATCTGGCCGCGCTGAAGGCGCGGCTCGGGCCTGACATCGCCGGCGTGATGATCACCAACCCCAACACCTGCGGGTTGTTCGAGCGCGACATGAAGGCGATATCGGATGCGGTCCACGCGGCGGGCGGCTATGTCTATTGCGACGGGGCGAATTTCAACGCCATCGTCGGCAAGGTCCGCCCCGGCGATCTCGGCGTCGATGCGATGCATATCAACCTGCACAAGACCTTCTCCACCCCGCACGGCGGCGGCGGACCGGGATCGGGGCCGGTGGTGCTGTCGGCGGCGCTGGCGCCCTTCGCGCCGCTGCCCTTCGCCACAAGGGGCGCGGACGGCAAGGCGCGGCTGATCGAGGAAGAGGACGCCCCCGCCGACCACCCGCAGAGCTTCGGGCGGATGGCGGCGTTCCACGGCCAGATGGGCATGTTCACCCGCGCGCTGACCTATATCCTCAGCCACGGCGCCGATGGCCTCAGGCAAGTGGCGGAGGACGCGGTGCTGGGCGCGAATTATGTGCTGCGCAGTGTCGAGGATGCGCTCAACGCCCCGTTCGCCGGCAGCGGACCCTGCATGCACGAGGCGCTGTTCAGCGATTCGGGCCTGCCCGATGGCTTCTCGACGCTCGATATCGCCAAGGGACTGATCGACGAGGGTTTCCACCCGATGACGGTCTATTTCCCGCTGGTGGTCCACGGCGCGATGCTGGTCGAGCCGACCGAGACCGAAAGCAAGGCCGGGCTCGACCGCTTCATCGGGTCATTGCGCAGCCTGGCAGAACGGGCGCGGGCGGGGGACGAAAGCCTGAAGAGCGCGCCGCACTTTGCGCCCCGGCGGCGGCTGGACGAGACTCAGGCGGCGCGCAGGCCGGTTCTGGTGTGGCGCGGGGATAGCGAAAACAGCTAGCGCAGCAACCTTTTCTCCTGCCGCAAATTTGTGTAGCATCCAGCCCGCTAGGCCCCTCGCGGCGCGCTCGTGCTTGCCGCTCCGGCCTGAGGAGAGTGGTTATGAATACTCAACGAGTAATCGCCGCGCTGGCGCTGGGCGCCATGCTGGCCGCACCGCTCGGCGCGATCACGCCCAGGGCGACGCTCAACGCTGCGCTGGCCGGAAGCAATGAGACCGCCGCAGGCGATGCCGACGGCACCGGCAGCTTTTCCGCGGTGATCGACGCCGATGCCGGGCAGCTCTGCTACAAGCTGACTGCCGGCAATATCGCACCGGCAACCATGGCGCATATCCACACGGGCGCGGCGGGCGCCAACGGGCCGCCGGTGGCGACGCTTGAGCTCACCGAAAACCGCTGCATGGCGGTCGATATCACCCTGCTGCAGGCCATCGTCGCCGCGCCGGGCAATTACTATGTCAACGTCCACAATGCCGAATTCCCGGCGGGGGCGATCCGGGGGCAATTGACGGCGGGCTGACGCGGCGCGCGTTCGCCAGGTGTGCGGGCGCGCTAAGCCGGGGTGAACTCCACATGCAGATTCGCCAGGCCGCGGATGATGAAGCTCGGCTCGTAATCGATCCGCCGTGCCCCCTTGGGGCCGTGATGCGCTTCGGATAGCCGGATGTCCGAGGTGTGCTCGAACAATCGGTCATAGAGCACCGCCACTTCCTTCCTGGCCAGCGGCGCCCCGGCGCAGACGTGGGCACCCCGGCCGAAAGCGAGATGCTCCTTGATCTTGGGCCGGCCGATGCGGAAATCGTTCGGATTTTCCCAGCGGCTCGGATCGCGGTTGGCGGCTGCCAGGAAGAGGACGATCTTCTGGCCCGCTGGCACATCGAGATCGCCGATCCTGGTCTTGCGCTTGGCGAGCCGGAAGGTGACCTTGGTCGATCCTTCCAGCCGCAGCACTTCCTCGAGGAACGGTTCGATCCTGCTGCGGTCGGCGCGCAGTTCGGCTTGAAACTGCGGGTTCTCGCACAGGAAGCGCAGCGAATTGCCGATCAGTTTTGCCGAAGTATCCTGCCCGGCGGCGAACAGGAACATGGCGTTTTTTACGGCTTCCATCAGCGGCACTTCGCTGCCGTCCGGGTAAGTCGCGTTGGCCAGTTCGGACAGCAGATCGTCGCGCGGCGCGGCGCGGCGTTCGCCCATGTAGCGCATGAAAAACCCGGCCATGACCATCAGCGGGCTGTTTTCCATCCGGCCGGTTTCGCTTTCCATGTTCCCCGGCGGCGGACCGGCATCGATCAGCTTGCGGAATTCTTCGCGATCGTCGTCCGGCACGCCGAGCAGATCGGCGATGACCATGGTGACAAACGGCGTCGCCATCTGGTTGATCGCCTCGCAGCCGCCCTTCGCCACCAGTTCGCGCATCATCTGGTCGCCATAGCTGTGCATGAAATCGTAGTTGGCCTTGAGCCGCGACGGGGTGAACAGCGGGTTGAGCAGCGACCGGGCATTGGCGTGCTTTTCGCCGTCGTAAGTGATCATCAGATCCATCGGGCCGGTGCCGGTGGTGGCCTCGATCTGGGCGGAAATGTCGTCGCCTTGCGGCTCGAAGCGCAACGGCCCCAGCGGATCGGGCGCGATTTGCGAAGAAAAGTCCGCCTTGTTGAGCAAGACCTCGACGGCCTCCTGAAAGCCGGTCACTGCCACGAAATCGCGCGCCTTGAGGCGCACCACGGGGCCATGCTTGCGCACTTCCTCGAAGAACTCATAGGGATCGAGCAGCACCGATTGGTCGGTGAAATAGTCGGTTTCCAGGGCCGAATTGGGCATGGTGGCTCCTTCTTGAGAGCTTTGGATTTACGATACAGTATGGATCATAGAAGAGCGGGCCTGACTGTCAACCTTAAGGGGCCTTGTTTGCGTGCGCCAGCCTCGTCTAAAGGCGGGCGATGGACTTCGCATGGACCGACGAGCACCGCGCCTTCCGCGAAAGACTGCGCGCCTTCCTCAAGGCAGAACTGCCCGCCGACTGGGAAAGCATTGCCCACCACGGACCCGGCTCAGCCGAGATCACCGCCTTCTCGCGCCGGTTCTGCGGACGGCTGGCCGAGGCCGGCATGCTGTTCCCGCATTGGCCGGTGGCGAAGGGCGGGCAGGGGCTCGACGCCTGGTTCCAGACCATCCTCGCCGAGGAAATGTGGGCGGCGGGGGAACCACGCGGCGCGCAATATATGAACGTCAACTGGATCGGCCCGACGGTGATGAAATTCGGGTCGGAGGAGCAGAAGCGGACGCTGCTGCCGCCGATCATTGCCGGCAACGCCATCTGGTGCCAGGGCTTCTCCGAGCCCAACTCCGGCTCCGACCTCGCCAGTCTGCGCACCCGGGCGGTGCTCGATGGCGGCGAGTATGTCGTCAACGGGCAGAAGATTTGGACAAGCTATGCCGGGCTGGCCGACCAGTGCTTCCTGCTCACCCGCACCAGCGACGACCGCAAGCGCGGCATCACGATCCTGATCGTGCCGATGGACACGCCCGGCATCACCGTGCGCCAGATCCCCAGCATCATCGGCGAGGGCGACATCCATGAGTTGTTCTTCGACGACGTCGTGGTGCCGGAGTCCGCCCGCTTCGGCGAGGAGGGGCAGGCCTGGGAGATCATCTCCTACTCGCTGCGCAACGAGCGGCTGGGCATCCCGCGCTATCATCTGGCGCGCTGCGCGCTCGACCGCGCCGTCGGCCTGCTAAAGCAACGCGGCGACTGGCGGGGCGAGGCGGTGAAGATCGAGGCGGCGAAAGCGGCGGCGCAGTGCGAAACCGCGCGCAACGCCTGCTATGCCATCGTCGACAGGCGGGTGAAGGAACTGCCGATCGGCCCGGAGGCCAGCACCGCTCGCTATAACGTCGTGATGGCCGAGCGGGCGGTGAGCGAATTCGTGGTGGAATATCTGCCGCAGGCGCTGATCGATGCCGAGCCCTATCTCAAGATGCACCACCAGCGCGGGATCGTCGCCGGGATCGCTTCGGGCGCGGCGGAGATACAGCTCAACATCATCGCCACCGAGGTGCTCGAATTGCCAAGGGAGGCGCGGTGATGGAACTCGCTCTCTCCGAAGACCAGACCCAGATCCTCGACGCGATCGACACCCTGGCCAAGCCCTTTGCCAGCGTGCCGATCCACGACATATCCTTCGCGCTGACCAGCGAAGTGCTCGACCGCGAGCTGGCCGAGGGCGGCTTTCTCGATGTCGCGGCGATGGACGAGCTCGGGCCGGAAACTGCGGCGCTGGTAGTCGAACGGCTGGCCAGGTTGCCCTTCGCGGTGGAGGCGGGGGCATCGGCGCTGGTGCGCCCGTTGCTCGATCCGGAACTGCCGCGCCCGCTGTGCCTGGTCGAGGAAGGCGCGGCGGGCCGCGCGGTGCGTTACCTGAAACCCGGCGCGACGGTCGCGATCGTGGGCGAGGGGGGCGTGCGCAGCTTCACCGCCACCGCCGATCATGTCGCTGCGGCGCAGGACGAATCGATCTTCGCCTACCCAATGGCGGTGCTGAAGGCGCTGCCCGGTGAGGCAGACACGCGGAAATACAATATCTCAGCGGATGAAGTTCTCACCCAGTGGCGGATCGGCCTCGCCGCCGAAGCCTCGGGCCTGATGGCGGCGGGGCTGGCTGCGACGGTGACTTATGTTTCCGAGCGCAAGCAGTTCGGCCGGCCGATCGCCACCTTCCAGGCGCTGCGCCACCGGCTGGCCGAGGCGCAAGTGGCGATCAATGGCTGCTACTGGCAGACCATGCGCGCGGCGGCCACCCGCGATCCCGGCGACGCGGCGCTGGCCGCGCTCCACGCGCAGGAATCGGCGCGGCGGGTGGCATACGATTTCCACCAGTTCCTTGGCGCGATGGGCATGACGCTGGAGCACCCGCTGCATCTGTGGACCTACCGGCTGAAAGCGCTGACCAGCGAGCTGGGCGGTCGCGGCGGCAATGCGCTGGCGGCGGCGGCGGCGATCTGGGGGTAGGGCGGAAGGCTGCGATCCGGGCCGTCGCCATCCGGTCCGCCGGCCAGTGCCATGCAGGCCCTCATTCGAACCCGAAATGGCTGAACAGCAAAGGGTCGTGGCTTCTGATCGCGGCGATCGCCCGATCGGACAGGCGCGTCCGCCACTGGCCGTCGCCGCCCCGCCGGAAATAGCCCCCGCGCGCCGACGAGGCGGTTTCGATGAAGCCTGACTCGCTCTCGCTTTGCTGCATGCGCCGCAAGTCCGAGAATTCGGCGGCCAGCCTTGCCCGTTCGCGGCTGACCTCCAGTTCGAGGAATTCGGCGAGCTGCAGCAGGACCGGCAGCGGGTCGGCGAGCAGCTGGGTGTAGGCAAGCCGGAAAACCGGCAGGCCGAGATCCTGCATCCAGCCGCGCGTATGCTGGGCCCAGGAGCCGGTCAGTTCGAAGCCGCCCGGTTCGCCGCGATGGCACAGGTCGTCGGTAACCAGCCAGGCCGCCGCATCGTCCGGCTCAACGCCGGCATAGGCCGCCAGGCTGACCGCGACATCGCCGGGGTGGCGAACAACATGGATGATCCGGTCGCCTGCGATCAGCTCGAACGCAGGCCGGCCTTCCAGTTCGCAGACCATGGTGTGCGATTTGATCAGCGGCAGCGCCGGGTTGGTCATGCTGCGCAGCCGCCGGAAATAGCCGGGCCGGCGCCGCCATTCGTCGTTCAGTTGGCGCTCTGCGGGCGGCGCGCCGGTCAATTCGAGCCAGAGCGGATCGTGGTGCTCTCCCCGGCACAGGCCGGCAAGCTCATCCAGGCCCAGCGGGCGCGCCAGGCCCGAGGCAAAGTTGCACAGCAAGGTCCGCAGGAACATGCTGCCGGAACGCGGATAGCTGACAATCCAATTGACTGGCCTTGTCACCGGCTCTCGCTTGCCCGCGTGACCGAAGACGCCGCCGCCGTGCCGGCCAGAACCAGCGCGTCTTGACCAAGACCATGCCTCATTCGATCTCCACCATCCCGCCCAGTTTCGGCCCGCCGCCCACTGTCAGCGTCTCACCGGTGATGTAGGACGCGGCATCGCTCGCCATGAACACGATGGCCTGTGCGGCCTCGTCCATCTCGCCGTAGCGCCTCAGGCCAAAGGCGTTCATTGCAACTGCCGCCGCATCGAAGCCGCTCTTGTTCCAGCGTTCGTGCGCCGCCTCGGTGGCGATCATGCCGCAGGCGATGCAGTTGACCCGCACGCCATAGCCGCCCCATTCCGACGAGGCGACGCGGGTGAACATCTGCAAGCCCGCCTTTGCGGCCGAATAGGCGGCGACCCCGGAAGTGCCGTTGACGCCGGCCAGCGAGGAGATGTTGACGATGCAGCCCTTGCTCGCCTTGAGGTAGGGCAGAGCGGCCTGGCTGCAATACATCGCGGCGCTGAGGTTCAGCGACACGTCGCGGTCCCATTTCGCCGGGTCCATCTTGGCCAGCGAGACATGGCCATGCGCGCCCCCGGCGTTGTTGATCAGGATGTCGATCTTCCCGAATTCCGCCACCACCGCTTCCATCAGCGCCTGGCATTGCTCCGGTTTGCGCACATCGGCCTGAACCGCCAGCGCGCGGTGGCCATCTTCACGGATGCGCTCTGCCGCTCCGTCGATCTTGTCCTGCCGCCGCCCGCAGATCGCCACATCCGCGCCGCGCTTGGCCAGCAGGATGGCGGTGGCGCGGCCGATGCCCGTTCCCGCCCCGGTAACGACTGCAACGCGGTGAGTGAGGTCGAATTCAGGGGGCAACATCACCGCCGACACTACCACCGCCTCCGCCGCTGGCAGCCGCGCACCCGCGCCGCCAGTTCCTGCGCGCGCTCCTCGGGCGTCACTACCGGCGTATCGGCGGGCAAGTGTCCCCGCAGATCGGCGAGCTTGACCCGGGTCAGGCTCGGCGTCGGGCAGCTGTCGCAATCGTACCAGCGGCCATAGATCGTGCCCTGCTTGTAGCCGGCGGTATCGAGCCAGTTGGGCACGCCGGGATCGGTCAGCGCCAGCACCGCGCGAAACTTGCCGTCGCTGCTGATCTTCGCAAAGTGGCCGTTGGTGCTGGAAAGCCGGTAGACATATTCCAGCGCGTTGAAATAAGGGTCGTTGAGCTGGAAATTCCAGTAGTGGCGCTGCGCGGGCAGGTCGGTTTCGATGATCAGCGCCTCGTCGTCCTCCAGCTCGAACACGGCGGGAATATAGACCTGCTTCGACAGCGCGCCGCCCAGCTTTTGCGGCTGGAACACATTGATCCCGACATCGGCCTTCACCTGGTTCTGCATGTGGTAGAACAGCTTGGTCGCCGCCGCAGGCATCGCCGCCATCTGCCCGATCCGCTTGAGAATCTGCTCGGGCGTCAGCCGCGGCTTCGGCCCGACCGGCGAGAGGCATTCGATCGACATCACCGGATCGATCTCGCTGGTCCAGTCATAGCTGCGATAGCGCGTCATCAGCACCGTCGCGCCCGGCTTGATCGCCAGCCAGTCGCCGGTGTGCCCGGCGGGCTTCTTGGCGCTGAGCAGCACTTCGAAATTGCCGTCCTTGTCGAGCGTCAGGCTGCGGTCGTCGATATCGGCGTAGCGTTCGCCGGTGTGGTCGACTTCGCCCTGCAGCCCCGGCAGCGCGCCCTGGGTGTTGATCAGCAGCATCTTCACCGTGCCGCGATTGCCGCTGAGCCGATAGGTCAGATCGTCGCGCACCGGGCAGTATAGGTAGATGTCGTCCGGGTTGGGCTGGAGCGTGTAGACCGGGTTCCACAGCGGCGCCCAGTCCGGGTGTTCGGGGCTGGCGTGGAAGAAGGCGAAATAGCCATAGCTGAACTGCATCATGATCTGGCGATAGACGTCGGCGCGGTATTCGGGATCGTCCGGACGCCAGGTGTTGGCGATCTCGTCCACCGCTTCGTTCAGCGGCTTAAGATAGTCGAACAGCGGGGCGATCTGGGTGGTCATGCGCGGCATCCTTTGTTGCGGCCCCTGTCGCTTGCGGGACTCGCTTGCACCTAGGCTAGCCAGCATCTAGGCCAGCTGCAAACAGCAATGGAGAAGATGCGATGATCGGGGAAGATCTGGTCGATCTGGGCGGACAGGTGGCGCTGGTCACCGGCGCCGGCCAGAACGCCGGGCGCGCGACCGCGCTGGAGCTGGCGAAGCACAATGCCGGCGGGATTGCGGTCAACGATTTCGTCGTCGAACGCGCCGAGGCGGTTGCCGAAGAAATTCGCGCGATGGGCGTTCCGGCGATGGCCGCGCCGTTCGATGTCTGCGATCTCGATGCAGCCAAGGCAGCCGGTGCGGCGATCGCCGCCAAGCTGGGCGCGGCGACGATCCTGGTCAATAACGCGGGCATGGCAGGGCCCGGCGGCTCGCTGCGGCCCACGCTCAACTTCTGGGAGGAAGACCCGGCCAACTGGCAGCGCTATCTCGGCACCAACCTCTATGGCGTCTTCAACTGCTGCTTCGCCTTTATTCCCAACATGGTCGCGGCCAAGCGGGGGCGGATCGTCACCATCGTCTCGGATTCGGGCCGCACCGGCGAGCCAAAGCTGGCGGTCTATGCCTCGGCCAAGGCAGGGGCGCAGGGTTTTGTGCGTTCGATCGCCAAGGAGCTGGGGCGCTACAACGTCACCAGCAACGCCATCTCGCTCAGTTCGCTGATGCCCGACATGCCGGAGGACAAGCTGGCCGAGGTCATGCAGTCGGACCATGCCAAGGCGCAACTCGCGCGCTATACCATCCGCCGCTACGGCAAATCGGCGGACGTCGCGGCGCTCGCCACCTTCCTGTGTTCGGACGCGGCCAGCTGGATCACCGGGCAGACCTATCCGCTGAACGGAGGCTATGCGCCGTCGATGTAGCAGGACCGGCTTCGACGTGAAGTCGAACGGACACTGGGAGAGATGCCTAAATGGCGCAGATATTCGAGGGGCTTAGGGTCATCGACCTGACCCAGGGCATGGCCGGGCCGCTGGTGACGATGATCCTCGCCGATTACGGCGCGGAAGTGATCCGGCTGGAACCGCCCGGCGGCGATCCGATGTGGGAGCATCCCGCCTATCTGCTGTGGCAGCGCGGCAAGCAGAGTGTCGCGCTCGACTGGGACAGCGCGGGGGGCCGCGCGCAGGCCCGCCAGCTGCTGCAGGGCGCGGACATCTTCATCGAGAGCCTGCGCCCCGGCGAGGCTGTGGCGCTGGGGCTAGACTATGAGGCGGCGCGCGCCGCCAATCCGGCGCTGATCTGGCATTCCTTCTCGGCCTTCGGACAGGAAGGCCCGCTAAGCCAGCTGCGGGCCAGCGACGGCATCGTCAACGCCCGCTCCGGCAGGATGCGCGACCAGGTCGGCTGGCAGCGCAGCCGGCCGACGTTTCGCGCGGTCAACGACATCTCCTATCACTCGGCCATGTTCACCTTACAGGCGCTGGTCGCGGCCCTCAGGGTGCGGTCGATGACCGGGCGCGGTCAGAAGCTGGAAGGCACGCTGCTGTCGGGCGCCAGCGCGCCCAACAACAATTGGCGCAAGTTCGAAGGCGTCGAAATCCCGCCCGATCTCTATCCGGGCGAGCTGTCGAAAGAGGCGGTGGCGCGCGGCGAGCTGACCGCCGACCGGCACGAAAGCGATCCCGAGACCGCCAACCCCAGCCAGATTTGTCTCCAGAGCAGGGACGGGTGCTGGGTGATGCATTCGCATATCCAGCAGGATCTGTTCGACGCCTGGATCGACACCATCGGCTTCTCGTGGATTCGCGAGGACGAGCGCTACAAGACCGCGCCGAACATCCCCAACCACGCGGATCGCATTGCGCTCAACAAGCAGATTTTCGCGGCATACAGGGAAAAGACCGCCGAGGAATGGCGCGAGCTCTACCGGCAGAACCCCGATTGCGCGGGCGAGATCATGCAGACGACGCAGGATGCGCTGCGGCACGAGCAATTCGTCGCCAATGGCCATATCGTCGAGGTCGACGATCCCCGCGTTGGCAGGATGCGGCAGCTCGGACCCTTCGCCAAAATGAGCGAGACGCCCGCGCAAATCGGCCAGGCCCGCCCCGCGACCGGGGCAGCACACCGCCGAAGTGCTGGCCGCACCGCCTCTCCCTGCGCCGAAGATCGCCGCCACTGGCGGCAATCCCGCGCAGCCGCTGGCCGGGATCACCATCCTCGAATGCGCCGGCTGGCTGGCGGCGCCCTTCGCCGGGGCGCTGCTCGCCGATCTTGGCGCGACGGTGATCAAGGTCGAGCCGCTGCACGGCGATCCCTATCGCCGCATGCCGCTCAACGAGAACATGATCCGCGCCTTCCAGGGCAAGCAGAACATCGGCCTCAACCTCAAGAGCGAGGAAGGGCTGAAGCTGTTCTACGCGCTGGTGCAGCAGGCCGATATCGTCATGCACAACTACCGCCCTGGCGTGCCCGAGCGGCTGAAGATCGACTATGCGACACTGAACGCGATCAAGCCCGATCTGGTCTATGTCTATGCCGGTTCCTACGGCTCGCTCGGCCCCGACCGCTTCCGCGCCGCTTTCAATCCGACGATGGGGGCCTTTTCGGGCAATTCGGTGTTCCAGTCGGGCGAGGGCAATGTGCCCAAGGGCGACCAGTCGCCCGATCCGATCGCCGGCAGCGGCGTCGCCACCGGCATGATGCTGGGCCTCGCCGCGCGGGTGCTGACCGGGCAGGGGCAGTATATCGAAACCTCGATGATGAATTCGAACGTCTACTGCAATTCGGACGATGCCTTCGATTATGAGGGCAAGCCGCCAAGGCAGGTTCCCGGCAAGGACCAGCTCGGGCTGGAAGCGACCTACCGGCTATACGAATGCGCCGAGGGCTGGGTCTTCCTCGCCGCGCGCTTCGATGCCGAGTTCGCGCTGTTCTGCCGGGCGGTCGGCCGCGAAGACCTGCTGGCGGACCCACGCTTCGCCAGCTGGACGGGGCGGATCGAGCACAGCGATGCGCTCGGCGCGCTGCTCGAACCCTTGTTCCAGGCGCGCACCGCCGAGGAATGGGAGACGAGCCTCACCGCCGCCGATGTCGGCTGCGTGCGGGCGGACCGCACCGGCCACGTCCGTTTCCTCCACACCGATCCGCACACCAGGGCGATCGGCTTCATGACGCTGACCAGCAGTCCGGAATTCCTCAAGGATGCGCCCGGCGGCAAATACTGGCGGCACGCCCCGATGGTGAAGTTCTCCGAAACGCCCTGCGAGGCGGGCAAGCCCTACGAAGGCCCCGGCACCCATACGCGCGTGGTGCTGCGCGGGCTGGGCTATGACGATGCGGCGATCGATCGCCTTGCGCAGGACAAAGTCATCAACGTCGCCGAGACACGCCTGCAGCTGGTGTGAGACCGAGTTTGCGGGGCCTGCGCGGCGCGGGATGAGGCCGGGCGGTCATTGCTCCCGGCTATGCGGCCACCGCAGTGATCGGCTCCTCGCCCGCCAGCTTGACCCGGTGCAGCTCGCGCCCGCAATCGAGATCGAACGGCACCACCCGGTGGACCGTGCCGGTGTTGTCCCAGATCAGAATGTCGCCGACCTGCCAGTCGTGGCGATAGATATACTCCGGCCGCTGGGTAAGTTTCATCAGCCGCTCGACCAGCACCGCGCTTTCGGCGGCGGGCAGCTCGACGATGTGCTTCATCGTCTCGCCCAGCAGCAGCGACTTGCGCCCGGTGCGGTGCTGCCAGACCAGCGGGTGGACCGTCGCCGGAATTTTGCCTTCGCCCCATAGCGAAAGCTGCCATTCGGTCGGATTGGGGAAGGCCTTGCGCTGGATGCATTCCTGCGAATGCGAGGCATGCAGCGTGTCGAGCAGGCGCTTGTCGGCTGCGGGCAGGTCGTCGTAGATCGCATAGGTGTTGGCGAATTCGGTCTGGCCGCCCGCCGGCGCAATCGTGCGGCAGCGCAGCACCGAGGCGAGCGCGGGATATTCCATATAGGTATCGTCGAAATGGAAGTAGTAGGTGCCTTCGGTATATTCGGCGAAGATCGGACTCTTGGCCTTGTCTGACGAGACCTTGGTGATGTCGGTGCCATGCTCGTTGCGCGGCGAGCCCAGCGTCTTGGCGAATTGCAGCTGCTGTTCGTCGGTCATGGCGAGCCCGCGAAACAGCAGCACCCCGCGCTGTTCGAGCAATGCCCTGAGCGTCGTGGCTAGCGAGCCATCGAGCAGGGCGTCCAGCGACGCGGTGACATGAGTGCCGATGTGCGGCGTAAGATCGGCAGTGCTGAGGGACATGCATACTCTCCGGTTATAGCGGTTCCATGCCGCACTTGCCCGCAATAGTCGAGCCGTCCGGGAGCTAGATCGAATAGCCCTCGCGGGTGATCGGCAAGGTGCGGATGCGCTTGCCGGTCGCCGCGAAGATGGCATTGCATACGGCCGGCGCCAGAGGGGGCAGGGCGGGTTCCCCCAGGCCGGTCGGCGGGTAATCGGTGTCGAGGAAATGGACGTCGATCGCCGGCGTGCTGCGCATGCGCGCCAGCGGATAGCTGTCGAAATTCTTCTGCGCGATCTGGCCGCCCTCGATGGTCACTTCCTGCGCCATGGCGCTGAGCCCGTCGATCACCG
Source organism: uncultured Alphaproteobacteria bacterium (assembly GCA_963779195.1). Classification (GTDB taxonomy): domain Bacteria; phylum Pseudomonadota; class Alphaproteobacteria; order Sphingomonadales; family Sphingomonadaceae; genus Novosphingobium. The sequence goes on along the minus strand of CAVZWZ010000002.1, from coordinate 142,782 downwards.
ATCCCTGCACCTGCGCCTCGGCGCCCGACATGTTGACGATCGGGCCGACGTCGGCGACCACCCAGACCTTGTGCACCGTCACCTTTTTGGCCTTATCGACGCTGACTTCGGCGACTTCGCCGATGTGGCCCTGGTGGCAGTAATGGAACGCCAGCCCGAGCCCGCGACCCTTGGCGAGCTTTCGTTTGCCGAGGCCCGAGCGCTGGACCACAGTCTTGAGCACATTGCGAGCGCGCTCGCGCGAGAAATTGGCCATGGCCGGCCCGGGCGGCGGATCGCCGGGGGCGGTGGAGGCGAGCAGCTCGTCCAGCATTTCGGCATGATTGCGCCCAGCCGCAACGCTCAGCTCATGCAGGAACGACTGGACCAGCCAGGCGGACGTGTTTGAGCCCGGCGCGCGCCATGCCCCGGTCGGGATTCTCAGCGGCATCCTGGTTTGCGAGGCGCGGAAGCTGGCGAGGTGGTCGGCGGGAAACTCCCTTGCCGGCCAGTTGCTGCCGCCGCCCGCGTTCGAGCCCTCGCTGTTGTAATGCACCAGATGCGAGTTCCAGGCGGCGACTGCCCCCTTCGCGTCGAGCGCGGCGCGAAACGCCATGAAGCCGCCGGGGCGAAGGAAATCGTGTTCCATATCGTCCTCGCGGGTCCACATCAGCTTGACCGGAATGCCGCCCGCCTGCCGCGAGATGAACGCGGCCTCGGCCATATAGTCGTAATTGAGCCGCCGCCCGAAACCGCCGCCGATGCGCTGGACATGGACGGTGACGCGGTCGGGGGCGAGGCCGAGCAGATTGGCGATGCCGCCGCGCGCGGCGCTGGGGGTTTGCGACGGCGCCCAGAATTCGACGCTGTCGCCCTTGTGCCAGGCGGTGCAGTTCATCGGCTCGAGCTGGGCATGCGAGACGAAGCCATAGGTGTAACTGGCCTCGACCACGCGCCCGTTGGCCAGCGCCGCATCGACATCGCCGTTGCTGCGCATCACCTGCTCGCCAAGGGGCTTTGCGGTAAGCTCGTTGGCCCTCGTTGCGAAAGCGGCGGAACTGTCCTTCGATGCGGCGGTTTCGTCCCATTCCACTTTCAGCGCGCGTTTGGCCGACAGGGCCGACCAGGTGTCCCTGGCGATAATCGCGACGCCGCTCAGCACTTCGGCGGGCTTGCCGGTGCCTTCGACGATGAAGGCGTCGCTGACGCCGGGCATGGCCTTGATTGCGTCGAGATTGGCCGACTTCGCCTTGCCGCGCACGGTGGGGCATTTCTGGAACACCGCGATCTTCATGTCCGGAACATCGACGTCGATGCCGAACAGCGGCTGGCCGGTGACGATGGCGCGGGCATCGACGCTGGGGTGGCGCTTGCCCAGCAGGTTGTATTCGCCTTTGCCCTTGAGTTTCAGCGAGGCCGGATCGGGCAGCGGCATTTGCGCGGCGGCCTCCGCCAGCGCGCCATAGCTGGCGGTGCGCTGGCTGGCGGCGTGGCTGACCTTGCTGCCCGACGCTGTCAGCTCGGCTGCCGGAACCCCCCACTGCTTCGCCGCCGCTGCGATCAGCATGGCTCGCGCGCCCGCGCCGGCCTGGCGCAGGCTGTTCCAGTTCATCGGAATGGACAGCGAACCGCCGGCCATCTGCATGCCATAGCGCGCGGTATCGACATCGGCCTGCACGACAGTGACATCGTTCCAGTCCGCATCCAGCTCTTCGGCCAGGATCAGCGCGAAGGCGGTGCGCACGCCCTGGCCGGCCTCGGGGTTCTTGGCGAACAGGGTGATTTTGCCGTCCGGGGCGATCTTCACATAGGCGGTGGGCGCGAAGGGGGCGGGCGGCATGCCGGGCGGGCGCGCCGCCTGCTGCGCCTGCGCTCCGGCGCCGAAGCCGAGCACCAGCCCCGCGCCCAGCCCCGCCGAAAGCTTGATCAGCCCGCGCCGCGAGAGCACGGCTGCGCTTTCCGGTTCCACGCTCATAGCCTGCCTCCCGCGCGAACCTTCTTCGCGGCGAGATGGATTGCCTTGCGGATGCGGACATAGGTGCCGCAGCGGCAGATGTGCCGCTCCATCGCGTCGTCGATCTGGGCGTCGGTGGGCTTGGGATTGCGCCGCAGCAGTTCGGTAGCAGTCAGAATTTGTCCGGCCTGGCAATAGCCGCATTGGGCGACATCCTCCTCGATCCAGGCCTGTTGCACGGCGGTCAGCTCCTCGCCGCGCGCGAGGCCCTCGATCGTTGTTATCTGGCGGCCCTGGGCGTCGCGGGCAGTCAGCTGGCACGACCAGCTGGGCGCGCCATCGACCAGCACGGTGCAGGCAGAACACTGCGCGACGCCGCAGCCGTATTTGGTTCCCACCAGCTTGAGGTGATCGCGCAGCACCCACAGCAGCGGGCTGTCCGGATCGGCATCGACCGAGCGCTTCGCCCCATTGACAGTGAGCTCCAATGCCACGGCTTTGCTCCTTGATGGCGGCCAGCATCCGCCGAGCCAGCCTGCTGCGGACCGGAGGCAGTTTGCCCCCGTGCAGGCCGGGACACAATGGGCTTGTTCGGCTTTCGCGACCGGTCAATGCGGTTCGTTTGCGTCCAGCTCGCCGGGAAAGTGCCGCATCGCGGCAAGATAGCACAATCCGCCCACGAGATAGGCCAGCGGCACGATATGCAGGGCCAGGCCCAGCGCCGCCGCGCCATGGGTCGGGGTCAGATAATCGCTGATCGCCCCTGCGATGAGCGGGCCAAAGCCGCCGCAGAGGCCGGTCACCAGCAGCAGCATGGCCGACATTCGCGCGCGCAGTTCGAGCGGGGCAAGCCGGTGCAGCGCCACTGCCGCCGGGGCGGAATAGGCGACTGGCACGACATAGTTGATGGCCAGCGCCAGTATCGCCAGATTGGCGCTGGCGAGGTGCAGCGCCGCCAGCGAGAAGGGCAGCGCCAGCAGCACCATGATCGCCACCGAGCCGGGCAGCCAGCGCGGATCGCGCCGCGACAGCCGGTCGGCAAGCCAGCCGATCAGCAGCAGCGAAACCGCCGCAGCGATGCCGCCGGCAATGCCGAAGCGCAGGCCCGCTTCGGCCAGCGACAGATCGTGCGACCGCATGAGGAAGGCCGGGGTGAAGGCGGTCGCGGTATAGCCGCCGGTGCCAAGCAGGGCCGAACCGATGAGGATGAGCACCAGGCTCTTCTTGCGCAGCAACGGAACAAATCCGAACAGCGAGAGGTTCGCCTGCCTGGCTGCTTCGGGTTCTTGCGCCGTTCCGCGCGGCATGACGAACCACGCCGTCGCCGCAAGCGCCAGACCGAACAACCCCATCGCCAGAAAGGTCTGGCGCCAGCCGATCGCCTGGCCGACCACGCCGCCGATCGCGAAACCGGCCATCGACCCAAGCGGCAGCGACAGGTTGAACACGGAAATCGCCGCCGTTTGCCGGTCTTGCGGGAAGTTGCGGGTGATGAAGGCATGCGAGGCCGGCATGCCCGCCGCCTCGCCGACGGCGACTCCCATCCGCGACAGCATCAGCTGCCAGCCGCTGGCGACGAAGGCCCCCAGCGCGGTCATCGCACTCCACAGGCTCAGCGCGCAGGTGATCACCAGGCCGTAGCGTCCGCGATCCGACATCTGCGCCAGCGGCAGGCTGGCGGCGGCGTAGATCAGCAGGAAGCCGAAGCCGTTGACCACGCCGAGCTCGGTATCCGAGAGCGCAAGGTCGTGCTTGATGGGTTCGGCCAGGATGGCGGGAAGCACCCGGTCGAGGTAATTGACGCAACCGATAATCAGCAACAGCAGCAGAACCGACAGCGCGCGCCGGGTCACCTGCACGGCGCCGGCTGGCGGCGCCTGCGACTGGCTCGCTTGGGTGTCTTGCTCCGCCACGGCGCCCTCCCCCATGACGTGTTCGCATATGCAAACGGCGTTCGTATTTCAGTTGACAATATGGGTCGATCCCGCTTCCTACAAGCGGAAACCGCGACCTGCCGGCCTGTGGAATTGGGATAGGCCGGGCGACCCGCTTGCCGGCGCGCGGAGGCGGCGATCCCGCCGCCGGGCCAGGCCCCGATTGCCGGCTGCGCGGCGCCCGGTGCAGCGAAAGGAGAGTGCATGGAACCGGCCACAGACCCGCATGTCGGCTTGCTGATCGACGACCGCGTCGCCACGATCACCATCTGCCGGCCCGAAGCCCGGAACGCGCTGACCAAGGCGATGTATGCGGCGGTTCGCGATGCCTGCAAGGCCGCCGAACAGGATGCCGGGGTCGATGTCGTGGTGCTGCAAGGTTCGGACGGCGCATTTGCTGTCGGCGGCGACCTCAAGGAGATTCTCGATGCGCTGAAGTCCAATCCCTCCTCGGCGCTCGATTATGACGATTACCTGCCTTTCGAGACGGTCCGAACCCTGGCCAAGCCCACGGTTGCCCGGATCGACGGGCTGTGCATCGGCGGCGGGCTTACGCTTGCCCTGATGTGCGACTGCGCGATCGCCAGCGACCGGTCGCGCTTCGCCATACCCGAGGCCAAGGTCGGCATCGTCGATGGCCATCTGCCGCGGCTGCTGCGCCAGGCGGTGCCGCCTGCCCGCCTGCGCTACTGGATGTACACCGGCGCGATGTTTCCGGCCGGCGAGGCTCTGGACGCGGGGCTGGTCAGCAAGGTCGTGCCGGCGGAACAGCTCGACGAAGCCATGGCCCGGCTGATCTTGGAGCTGAAAGCAAGCTCACCCGAGGCGATCCGGGCGCTGAAGGCGATCTTCAACGAAACCAGACCTCTGTCGTCGATGACCGACGCCTATCTGACCATGCTGCAACCGCATGTGCTGGAGCGGCTCGAAGCCTTTGCCAAGCGCTAGTTTTCAGGCCGCACCCTTCCGAAAGAATCGCGATGTCCCAGGACCAATCCCGCCTCGCCCGCCTGTCGCCGGCCAATCTCTTCTCGCTCGAGGGCAAGACCGTGCTGATCACCGGCGCGTCGTCCGGCATGGGCGAATTGCTGGCGATCGCCGCCGCCGCAGCGGGAGGGCGGGTCATCGCGGTCGCGCGGCGGCTGGACCGGCTTGAGGCGCTGCGGGCGGAATCCGCGGCGATCGAGGCGATCGCCTGCGACCTTTCGGATGCAAAGGAGCGCGACCGGCTGGTCGCCGAAGTCCAGGCGCAGGCCCGCGTCGATGTATTGATCAACACCGCCGGCACGGTGGGCGAAGTGGTCGCTGCCGAAAATGAAGATCCCGATGAGATCGCCAGGGTCATCGATGTCAATCTGATGGCGCCCTATCACCTTGCCCGGGCGTTCGGACCGGCGATGCGCGAGGCTGGATCGGGATCGATTGTCAACATATCCTCGATCAGCGGAGTTGTCGGGATTGGCCGGATTCCGCAGGCGGCCTATGTCGCCAGCAAGACCGGACTGGTCGGGCTGACCCGCGAACTGGCGGCGCAATGGGGGCGCTGGGGGATCAGGGTGAATGCGGTCGCCGCCGGCTATTTCCGCAGCGACATGACCGCCGACATGTTCGCGTCGGAAAAGATGGTCGAATGGCTGAAACCGCGCCAGCCGCTGAAACGGACCGGCATGCCGGAGGATTTTGCCGGAACGGTGCTGTTGCTGGCATCGGACGCGGGCCGTTTCATCACCGGGCAGACCTTTGCCGTCGATGGCGGATGGACGGCGATCTGATTGCCCGTCAGCTGGTTTTGGCGGGGCGAGCCAACATCGACGGCGATGCCGCTTCGATATCTTGGCGCGTGATGAAGCAGCTTCGGTCCATCGACCTGAGTTCGCACTTCTGCACCTTGGCCGTAGGGGTGCGCGGCAGATCGTCCATCACCCGGAGCAAGCCGGGCACCGCAAAGCCGGGCAGTTGCTGCGCGGCATGGCGCAGAATTGCGGCAAGATCGGCGTCCGCGCGGCGCAGCACCAGCGCGGCGGCGACCTCCTCCTCGCCATCGTCTGCGGCCATCGCGAAGACCGCCGATTCGGCGACGTCATCATGCCGGTCCAGCACGCTCTCCACTTCCCAGGCGGAAATGTTCTCGCCGCGGCGGCGGATCGAATCCTTCTGCCGCTCCTCGAAATAGAGGTCGCCCGATGCGGACAAGCGGCCCCGGTCGCCCGAGTGGAACCAGAGGTTGCGGAAGGCGGAGACCGTCGCCGCATCCTTGTTGAGGTAGCCCTGCATCATGGCGTCCGGCAGCTTGGGCCGGATCACGAGTTCGCCGATCGTGTCGGGGGGCAGAAGATTGTCGCCGGCATCGACCACCGCTACGTCGAAAAGCGCGCTGGCGCGGCCTGGCCGAGCCGGGCGGCGAGAGATGGCGGCGATTGACCGTCGCCATGGGCGCTTCGGTCAGGCCATAGACTTCGATCAGAGCGATCCCCAGCCGCTGCTCGAACTCTTCCGCCACCGCCGCCGTGGCGCCGGCGCCAAAGGCCTTGCGCAGGCTGTGGCTGGCCTTGTCACGCTGGGGCGGCGTCACATTGAGGATCATGCGCAGCACCGAGCCGAGGTAATTGAACGCCGTGATGCCATCGCTGTCGCAGGTCTGCCAGAAGCTGCTGGTGCTGAGCCGGCGTTCCATGCGGATGCTCGCGCCTGCGCTTAGCGCGGGGATAACGCCGGTGTAGCGCGCGTTCTGGTGAAACAGCGGAAAGAAGTTCAGCAACCGGTCGCCGGGACCGTAGCCCATCACCTCGGCATTATAGCGCGACAGCACGAGGCAGGATTTCTGCGAGTGGATCACGCCTTTCGATGGGCCGGTCGTGCCCGAACTATACAGGATCACCCGCTCGGCGGATTCTCTTGCCGGAACGAAGCCGCTGCCGGATGCCGCGCATGCTTCGAGGGTGGCCAGTCGCCACCGCACGGGCGCGTCCTGGTGCAGTCCGTTGACGATTACGCTGCGCAGCCCCGGCAGGCTCGCGGCGATATCCGCGAGATCCGGCAGATACTGGCTGTCGCAGATCGCGGCGGTCGCCTGCGAGTTTTCCAGCAGATATGTCAGAATATGTCCGCGATAGTGCGGGTTGATCGGCACGTCGGTGCAGCCAATTGCGCTCAGCGCCAGCCAGGCGAGGATGCATTCGAGCGAATTGTCCATCAGCAGCGCGACAGTATCGCCGGCGCCAATGCCATGCGCCTGGAAACCGGCTGCGACGCGTTCGACCCGGACCAGAAGCTCGGCGTGGCTCAGGCAGCTGTCTTCGAACAGGATCGCCGGGCGATCGCCGAATGTATCGGCGCCGGTGCAGAGGAATTCGTGGAATGTCGTCAAAAAGGGGGACTCCTGGGGTCGCTGCGGTGTTCGCGCCCGGTATCAGGCGGGAGCGGGCAGGGCATCCTGGTGGATCGGCGCGTCCAGCTTGTGGACAGCGGGCAGCACGGCTTCGGCGAACAGCCGCAGGCTATTCTCCGCTTCGGCATAGGGCATCGTGCCGAACTGCGGCATCAGCGTGATTTCGGAGAAAGAACAGGCCTGCTGGCTGGCGACGATGCGCTCGTAGACCTGATCGGGGGTGCCGATCAGCAGGTTGGACTGGTCATAGCCCTTGGGCGGCAGTTTCTGCTCGGCTGCTGCGGCGCCGGCGCTGGGTGCGGTCGCGCCGCTGCTGCGCGCCTCATAGGTCTCATAGCCGCGCACCCCTTTGAAATTCGCAGGATCGTCGAGGCCATAGGCCAGCACTACGTCGCGATTGGCCATGGCAAGATATTCCTCCGCCTTGCGCGCTTCGTCGCGGGTGGCGGTGCAATAGGTGAACAGGATGTTCTTGGGTTGGCAGGGCGGCAGCCCCACGCTCTGGCGGATGGCGTTGACCTGCTGCACTTCCCTGGCGGCATCGGGCAGCGGCTTGTTGCCGACGAACAGCGGCCTGAGCCCCCGTTTGGCGATCATCTCCAGCGTCGGGCCGGTCGCCGATGCGCCCAGCAGGCGCGAGAACAGATCCTTGCTTCTGGGCTGGGGGCGAAGCTGCATGTCCGGGATCTTGAATATCTCGCCGTCGAAGCAAAAGCGCTCGCCGGCGAATGCCAGCTCAAGGATGTCGATCGTTTCGATCAGCCGCTGCATCGCCGAGTCGCGCGGGATGCCAAGCGCGTCGAACTCGCTCTTGGCGACGCCGCGCCCCAGGCCGATCGATTCATAGCGGCCGTTCGAGACGATATCGAGCCAGGCGATCTGGTGGGCCAGGCGGATCGGGTTCCACCATGGCACGACGATGATCTGGGTGCCAAAGGTGACCCGCTCGGTCCTGCCCGCGAAATAGGCGAGCATCTGCAAGGGGTTGGGCGTCATGCCATAGGGCGTGCCGAAATGCTCCGGGGCCCAGATGCCGTCGAAACCCAGCGGCTCGACCAGATCGCCCAGCGCCATCGCCTGCTCGACGATCTTCCAGTCGTCGATAATCGGCGGGCTGGCGAGATCGCCTTCGACGATCCGCGCCCAGTCCCACGAGTTCTGCGAGGCAATTCCGACGTTCACTTTCATCGCACTACTCTCCTGCGGCTGGCGGCGGGGCGAAATCGTCAGTCCTTGCCGGCCGTCCGGTCTCGATAGCCAAGGTTTCGGGAAATATTCCGTGCGGCGTCCCTGGTCACGGCGCCAAGCCGGCCGTCGCCGCCGGAAATGCGGTTGGTCGGGGTCGAGACGATCAGCACGCCGCGCATCGCACCCGATGCGTCGCGCACCGGAGACGCCACCGCGCTGACGCCTTCGATCAGCTCGTCGCTGACCCGCGCGACCTCGCTTTCGCGCGCCTCGCGCACGGCGGCCAGCAGGCGGTCGCGGTCGGTCTCGGTCTTGCCGGTCAGCTTCTCCGGCAGGGCGCGATCGAGATAGCGCAGCACCTCCTCGTCGCTGCGGCCGGCAAGCAACATGCGCCCGCCGGCCGTGCAATAGAGCGGCCGTTGCTCGCCGACGCTCACCGCGACACGCACCGAATGGCGGGTCTCGACGATGTCGCCATAGGTCATCGCGGCGTCGTCGCCCCCGGTCAGGACGGCATAGAGCACGGTCTCGCCGGTTTCGCGGTTAAGCTCGTGCATGCCTTCGCGGATGGCATTGGAGACATGCATGCGCTGGACCGAGCGCACCAGCGCCGAGCCAAGCTCGAACGAGCGCGGTCCCAGCCGGAACGCGCCATGCGACGCGATGATGAAGTTCATGTCGGCCAGCCCGCGCAACAGCGAGACAAGGCTGCTCTTGGGCGCATTCAGCGTCCGGCTGAGCCGGGCGAGGCTGACCGGTCCGTCTTCGCTGCTGAGCGTCTCGATGATTTGCAGCACGCGCGCGACGGACAGCGGCGGCACTGCGCCCTTGGAAGTCTTGACTGGCGTTTCGCCGCTGTCAGTCATGGCGGTGGCTGCGATTGGTCACATCGGCTGTCCCGGAGAAGCGAATCTGGAACCCAGGCGAAAGCCAGGGAGCGAGCCGGTCGCCGCAGCAGCTGCCGCGATTCCTGCATCCCCGCCCAGTATTCATATATAAGAACATAGTTTTTATATCCGTTCGACTTCTAGAAAGCGACCGGTTAGATTGCAACAGGAATTGTCCGCGAACCATCCGAACGGGAGAGGCTTCGATCCCGTCCGCGCGAACAATTCCGAAATCGCAGTCAAAGGAGAGCGAAATGGCCCTTGCCGCATTTGTCACCTTGAAGCCGAAAGCCGGCGCGGCAGCAGAATTGCGCAAGCGGGTGCTGGATGTCGCTGAGGCCGTCCGCGACGAGCCGGGCAATTTGCTGACACTGGCTTTCTGCGATCCCGAGAATCCCGATCACATGATCATGCTGGAGCTGTTCCGCGATCAAACCGCGATCGAGGAACACCGGATCGCCCGCAGCAGCGTCGAGATGGGCCCGGCGGTCCATGCGCTGCTGGCCGAACCGATAACGATCCAGCGGCTGGTTGCGCTCGATTGGCCTGCGGCCGCGAGCCGCTCACGCCCGGCATAGCATTTCAGCGCAGCCAATATTCCGGCGGCGCCTGGACATATTCGAGGAAGTGGCCAAGCGACGCGCGAGTATCGACATACATGAACCGGGCCGTGCTGAAATTGCCGATCATCCGCGCCGGGTGGCCGCGCTGCTCGTGGACCGCGCGCACCGCTTCGAGGTCGTCGCAGCGGATGCCGAGATGGTGCAGTTTCAGCGACCGACCCGGCTCCAGCATTTCCGTGAATATCTCGGTCGCGCCTGACACCGGCTCAAGCAGTTCGATCATCAGCTGCCCGGCGAAGGCGATCGCCGCGCGCATGGCGATGAACACATCGTCGCCATCGGGCGTCCAGACGGTGTTTTCGATGACCGGCGCATCGCCCAGCTGTTTGAAGCCGGCGATTCCGAACTTCTCCCGCAGAATTTGCGCGCCCAGCGGCAGGTCCGGAGTGACGTAGGAAAGCTGATAGTGGTTTTCGAAGAACACTTGCGTTTCCTTTGGTCAGGGCAAGGCGTCCGCGATGGCGGCGGCATCATAGAGGAAGGGACGCAGCTCGACCACCTTGCCATCGCGGATGCGCCAGAGCTCCATGATCGGCACCTTGAACGGCTTGCGGCTGACCCGCCCCACGCCGGCGATCTCGAGGTGAACCACCACCTCGTCGCCCCCGGCCAGATAGTTGCGGATTTCGCAGGCGAACTCGTCGAAGCCCGCCACGACACCCGCCAGCGTCGCCTTCATCAGCGCCCGGCCATGATAGACGCCGCCATAGGGCAGCACGCCGGTCTCATGCAGCACGCAGTCTTCGGCGACGATATTGGCATAGGCGCCATCGCGGTCGCCATCGGCCAGATATTGGTAGAACCGTTTGACGATTGCGATGTTGTCTTCCTCTTGCGTCCTCATCGCCGCTCCTTCCTTGCCTTTGCTCCGCAGCCATTCCTGGTCAATGCGCCAGCTTCGCCTCGCCTTCGGGCCGGCCCAGCAGCAGGAACGAAAGGCTGCCGAAGAACATGGTCGCAAAAGTTATGCGCAGGAACAAGGCATAGCTTCCCGAAACTCCGACCGTCCAGCTGAGCAGCAGCGCGCCGGTGACGGCCGAGGCAGCCATGGCGCAGGTGAACAGCCCGAGCACGCTGCTGAAGAAACTGGCGGGGAAATATTTGGCCGCGAGAAAGGCGGCGATGTCCGATTCCGCGCCGACCGAGAATCCCAGGCTGGCGACCGCGAAACCGGCCAGCAGGACATTGGGCGTGCCGCTCGACAGCGTCGCCAGGCCAAGGCTGGGCACGAGGAAGCAGACGGTGGCGACGTAGCTCGCCGGGAAGCGGTCGAGCGACAGGCCGCAGACGATCCGCCCGAGAATGACCCCCAGCGCGAATATCGAGATCATCGCCGAGCCCGCTGCCGAGCCGATGCCGTTTTCGGTGAGCACCAGCTTGAGTTGCGTCGTCTGCATGGTGAAATGCAGGTTGCACAGCAACAGACCCGCGAAGATCGTCAGGAAAGTGCGGTTGCCGAGCAGCGCCTTGTAGTCGCCAACCGGGCTCAGCCTTGCCGCTTGCGCCAGATCGCGATCCTGGTAGCTTCGCGGAATGATCAGTAGCGCGGTGGCGCCCAGAACCGCCGCGAACACCGCCATCGCCCCGTAGCCCGCGCGCCAGCCGGTGGCTTCGATGAAGGCGGAGAGCAGCGGTGTGAAGACGACGGTCGCCAGCGGCGCGGCGCAGGATGCCAGCCCCAGCGCAAGGCCGCGCGCGCGCTCGAAACCGCGAACGATCAGACGGCCGTAGACGACAATCCCGGCGAGTGACGAGATCACCAGCATCTGCAAGACGCTGAGCGCGAAAAACACGGCGAAGCTGCCGGGCTGAAGCGCCAGGCCCAGAAAGATCGCCGGCAAGCCGATGACGCCGGTCAGGGCGACTTTCTTCATGCCGTAGCGATCGGTCAGCCGGCCGACGATCGGCAGGAAGATCACCGAGACCACGACCGTCAGCCCGATCAGCGCGAATTCGGATTTCGCCCAGCCGAATTCGCCGATCAGATGCGGCGAGAAGATGTTGTTCATGTAGATCGAGACAGTGCCCGCAGCCATGCCGATGCAGGCGGCGGCGAAGGCCTGCCAGTTGCCGGCGAATTCCCGCAGATAGGTCACCGGGAGGTTTCTCCCAAGGCGGCGGCCACTGTCGCGTCGGCAATGTCGATCCCCGGCATCGATGGTTTCCCTTCACGGATTGGGGCAAGCGCGCGCGCGGGCGCCAAAGCCAATCCCAACATGGTGCAAGTCTTGGAACCGCTTCTTGCCGATAGGAAGCGAATCGGCTAGAAAAAATGTATATTCGAATATCATGCGAATATACGAACGATAGATGTGCTGCAATGAGGGCATCGCCGGGCGATCGTTCTTGCAGCACAGGATTGAAATTGCAGTCCTTTCTATCGGCTTGCGGGAGAAGGTCCGGCAGGGCGACAGGAACCATAAAAAATCGGCCAGGAGGAAATGTCATGAACAAGCGTCTCGTTTCATTGCTGTGCGGCACCGCCATCGCCTTGCAGGCGGGCAGCGCCTTCGCGCAATCCGGCGGAAGCGCCCAGGGCGACTCGGACTCGGCGAGCGGCAGCAGCAGCGACATCATCGTGACCGCGCGCAAACGCGACGAGACCTTGCAGAACGTCCCCGTCGCAGTGACCGCGATCGGCTCCGACGCGCTGAAGACGAACCTGGCCAGCGATCTGACCAAACTCGGCGAACTGGCCCCGCAGGTTTCCATCGGCGAGGGCGGATCGGGCACCGGCGCGGTGATCTCCATTCGCGGCATCAGCTCCTCGTCGAGCGATGCCGGCTTCGACCAGAGCGTGCTCGTCGAAATCGACGGGGTCCCCTTCAGCCGCGGAACCATCATTGGCACGCGGCTGTTCGACATGGCGAATGTGCAAGTCATGGCCGGTCCGCAAGCGCTCTATTTCGGCAAGAACTCGCCGGCAGGGGTGATCGCGATCAAGTCTGCCGAACCGACCAGGGATCTGGAAGGCTACGTCACCGCCGGATATGAGTTCGTCGCCGATCAGGTTTACGCCGAGGCGGCGGTATCCGGTCCGCTGTCCGACACGCTATCGGCCCGCCTGGCGTTGCGCGGCAGCACTCAGAAGGGCTGGATTACGAACGTCGCCCCGGTGTTGAACGATATCTTCGCGCCGGCCGCCATCCGCCCGGTCAGCACGACCGGCGCGGTGCCGACCCGGATGCCGGCGAGCGACGAAATCGCCGGCCGGCTCACCTTGCAGTGGGAGCCGTCGGACGATTTCAAGGCCAACCTCAAATTCACCGTCAACTCGATCGAGACCAACTCCGGCAACGGCAATACCGAGCCCTATTGCATCGGCGCCACGCTGGCGGCGAACGCCCCGGTGCTGCTCGGCACTAACCCGCTGCCCGGCGCCGATTGCTATGCCGACCGCCGAACGTCGCATGCCGGCGTTCCCGCTGTCTATGCGGCAAACCACCCCTATGCCAACGGCGGCAAGCCCTACAACGACAAGATATTCTATTTCGGCGTGCTGGACATGACCAAATCGTTCGACAACTTCGAACTGGTCTCCACCACCGGCTATTACGACGAAGACTTCAAGCTGATGAATGTGACCGACTGGTCGCCCTACGCCACGGTCTGGGCGGCGGCGCGCTATCAGTATGAGCTGTTCACCCAGGAACTGCGCCTCTCGTCGGACTTCGACGGACCGTTCAACTTCATGATCGGCGGCTACTACGAGCATTCGAAGCGCCCGTTCGAGAACGCGCCGGACATCTTCCACGCCTTCAATGCCGCCGCCAACAATTATGCCAGTGTCTACATGACTTCGGTCACCACGGGCGACTACCTCTCCGCCTTCGGCGAACTGTCGTGGAAAATCATGCCGACGCTCGAACTGTCGGGCGGCGCGCGCTGGAGCCAGGACAAGAAGAAGCTCGATCAGGTCAATGTCACGCTCGGACCCACCCAGCAGACATTGCGTCCGGTAGGATCGCATTTCCTGGTCGATTACAGCGACAGCCACGTCTCGCCCGAAGTGACGCTGACCTGGCGGCCAAATTCGAACCACACGCTCTATGCCGCGTACAAGACCGGCTACAAGTCGGGCGGCATTTCCAACCCGTTCCTGCTCTCCGCCGCCGCCACGCCCGACAGCGTCAAGTTCCGCCCGGAAACCGCCAAGGGCTTCGAACTGGGCTACAAGGGCACGCTCGCGGACGGCAGGCTGCGCTTCGATATCAACGCCTACACCTACAAATACACCGATCTGCAAGTGGTCTCGGCCGATAACAGCACCCCCATCATCACTTTCAACGTGCGCAACGCCGCCGCCTCGAAGGTCGAGGGCGTGCAGGCATCGTTCGACTTCCAGGCGACCGACGATCTGACGTTCAACGGCAACATCGGCGTCAATAGCGCCAAATACACCAAGTTCGAGAATGCCCAGTGCTACGCCGGACAGACCGCCGCGCTGGGCTGCGTCGATATCAACCCGAGTCCGACTGCGGTGCTCAATGCCCAGAATCTTTCCGGCAAGCGCCTGGTCCGTGCGCCGGAAGTGACCTTCAGCATGGGCGCGAAATACGACGCGCGCTTCGGTTCCGGCTGGAAGGCCACGCTCGCGGCCTCCGGCGCCTACTCCTCGACATACCAGGCGACGACAGACAATGCCCCGGGCGGCATCCAGGACCCCTATTGGCTGCTCAATGCATCGGTCAAGATCGGACCCGAGGACGGCAATTACGAACTGGCCGTGATCGGACGCAATCTCACCGACAGCTATTACAAGACCCAGGCCTTCGCCTGGACCGCCTCGGGCAACCCGAACCAGTATACCGCCTTCTGGAACCGCCCGCGCGAGATTGTGATTTAGGGAACATTCCGGTTCTGATCGACCTATCCGGGCGCATCGTCGTCGTCGCCGGGGCGGGCGGCGGTGATCTCGGTGGTCAAGACTATGGCGCTGGAGCTTGCCGCGGACAACATCCGGGTGAACCCGGTTGCGCCGGGCGCCATCGCCACGCCCGCCGCCGGCGTCGGACCGGACCTGGCGCGCGATCGCTGGGCGGTGCCCATGGCCCGCCAGGGGCGCGCCGACGAGGTTGCGTCGGCGGTGCTGTCTCTGCTCTCGGACATGGCGAGCTACATGACCGGGCAGTGCCTCACCGTCGATGGCGAGGTCAGCGTCAAATGGTCGCATCTCGACGAGGACAATTGTCCGGCCTACGCCCGGGACCGCAGCTACCTTGAAAACTGGCGGCGCAGCTGAAGGGGAAAGCGATGATCAGGACGCTCCCGGAAATCGCCGCCGAATTCGCCGACCGCGAATCCATCCGCGATTGCCTCTATCGCTATTGCCGGGGCATCGACCGGCTCGACGCCGAACTGGTCCTCTCCGCCTACTGGCCCGACGCGACCGACGAACACGGCAATTTCCGCGCCAATTCAGCGCAGGAATTCGTCGATCACGCGGTGCCGATCCTCGAAGCCATGGAGTTGACCACGCATTGCCTCGGCAACATCCTGATCGATATCGACGGCGATACAGCCTTCGTCGAATCCTACATCCAGGCCTTCCACCGGATGCGCCGGGCCGACGGAACCCGCTATGACAACATGTCCTCCAGCCGCTTTATCGACCGGATGGAGCGGCGCGAGGCGGAATGGCGGATCGCGCGCCGGGTGGTGGTGCGCGACTGGTTCCGCGAATTTCCCGATACCGGCGAATGGACCACGGGCGAGCTGCCGCAAACGCTGGGCTACGGCAAGCGCGAGCCGCTCAGCCTCGGTCTGCGCAGGCCGGACGATCCGAGCTATGCGCTGCTGCGGCAGGAGCAGTCAACTTCGCCCCCCGCGCCATCCTCTCATGCTTCCGGATAGCCCGAACGGCACCCTGGATCGGCGGTGACCCCTTCCGGATAGAACGAGAGGCCCATGCGCGTGCCGGCGGATGGCGACAGCGCTTCCGTTTCCCTGCCGAAGCCGAGCGCACCTTCGAAGAGGCCATTCTCGGTGACGGGAAGGACCGTTGCGGTGCGGTATTGCCGGCGTTCCCCGCCGCCGGGTCTGACCACCCAGAGCTCTTCGGAGAACACATACCAGTCGGTGACGCGGCGGTTGAGGATCGATACGTGTTCGGGATTGAGCGCCGCATGCCACCGCGCGACATGGTCCGCCACGGCGCCGTGCCCGCGCAGATTGGTGAGGGCGCCGCCTGCCGCGTCGCTCAGATAGTTTCGCTGCGCCCAGATGCAGCCGGGGTCCAGCAGCGGGGCAAGCGCCGCCGTGTCGCCCTGGCACAGCGCGTCGAGCAGCGCCTGGTGCAGCTCAAGGTTGCGCAACTCCCGGCCGGGCATTGGCACGGCGCCATCGCCTGCTGCGGCCTGCGGCGGATACATCCGCTGCCAGGCATACTCGCCGGTCAGCCCGGCATCGTCGTCGGTGACGAACATCGTCACCGTCTGCACGGTCACCAGCTCGCCGCCCTCGATCCACAGCCGGGTCGGCACGTTATCGACGAAGACATACCAGTCGGTCGCCAGCTGCGACAGCAGGCGGCTGCCCTGCGGCGCGGCAAGCTGCACCGATGCCCGGTACATCGCATCGACATCATGCCGGCCCGAAATCACCGTCACCACGCCGGGCTGTTGCGGCATGGCGAAATGGGGGTGCGCGCCGATCGTATCCATCACCCCGGCCATCCGCGTGCCGTATTCGCTGCGGATATGGCGTTCGGTCCTGGCGATGCTCCGGAGGACCGGCTCGACGGATGGGTGTGGCGGCATGGCATCCTCTTCCATGGTGCGGTGCTAGTAACCGCTGCTGTGCTCGGTCGATCCGCCGCCGCCCGCAGCCTGCGCCGGGGCAGGGGCCGCCGCTCCCGGCACGCCGAGGAAATCGCCTTCCTCGCCGAACCAGGCGCGGAATTCGGCGAAGCCGGGGATGCCCTCGAAGCTGCTGCTGGCCATCTGGTCGACCTCGACATGGATCACCGCCGGCTTGCCCGAGGCGAAGGCGCGCTCAACGGCGGGGGCGAGGTCTTCCAGCCGCTCGACGATATTCGCCGTGCGCGCCAAAGCTGATCGCGGTCCGGTCGAGCCGCACCTCGTTGCTCCAGCGGGCTTCCGGGGTCGAGGTGTTCTCGCCGAAATTGGCCTTGTAGCTCGCCGCCTCCAGCCCCCAGGCGTGATCGACCGAGACGATGCAGATGATCGGCAGCTGCTTGCGCACCGCCGTTTCGATTTCGGAAATGTGGAACAGGAAGGCGGAATCGCCGGTCAGCAGCACCGCGCGCCGGCTTTTGCCCGCCGCCATCTGCGCGCCCATCGCCATGGGCAGGCCATTGCCGATCGCCCCCCAGTTGGAACTCCACATCGAATCGCGCGGGGTGAACTGGACCAGAGCGGAGGCCCACATGCTCGCCCCGCCGCCGTCGCGGATCAGGATCGAGTCGGCGGGCAGCACCCTGGTCGCCTCGATCGGCACCTGCCCGGGATGGATCGGCATCGAGGTGGCCGGCACCCGCGCCATCAGCGCCTGCTTTGCTGCATCGCGGCGCCTGGTCCATTCGGGCAGCCGTTCGGGCAGCGCGCGCTTGAGGCCGCCCAGCGCCTCGTTCAGCTGCGGCACGATATCGCGCAGATCGCCGACCAGCGGCACGTCGATCGGCCGGTTGACGCCGAAGGCGTCGGCATCGCGCTCGACATAGATCCACTTGCGGTTCTCGTTCCCCGCTTTCCACGAATGCCCGCGTCCGTAGTTGAGGCTTTCGCCCAGCTCGGTGCCGATCGCCAGCACCAGGTCCGACGCACTCGCCACTTCCGCGCCGACTTCGGAGCTGTAGGGAAAGGTGCGGTCGTCCATCCCCGGCAGCACCGCCTCGACCGCATTGGTCTGCAGGATCGGGCAATTCATCCGCCCCGCAAGCTCGGTCAGCGCCGCATGCGCGCGGCTGACGAAGCAGCCCTGGCCGAGCAGCAGCACGGGGTTCTTCGCGCCCGCGATCAGCTGCGCCGCCTCACCCAGCGACTGCGCGTCGGCGCGCTGGTGGACAAGGCGGTATTGCGCCGGTTTCAGCACCGGCGGCAGCTCGAACTTGGCCTGCATGACCCCCAGCGGCAGCTCGATGTAGCTCGGCCCGGGCACCCCGCCCAAGGCCTTGCGGAAGGCCTCGTGGAAGATCTCGTCGGTCTGCTGCGGATATTCGATCACGCCGGTGTATTTCATCGTGTTCTCGAACAGCGGCGGCTGGCTCATGTACTGCATTTTCCCGCGCCGGACCTTCTGTTCGTAGAAGCGCTGGCGGTTGGCCATGATGAACACCGCGGGCACATTCTCCTTCATGAAGAAGTTCGCCCCCGACATGACATTGGCCACCCCCGGCCCCTTGTTCATGCACAGCACCACCGGCTTGCCGGTCATGCGGTAGAAGCCGTCGGCGGTCAGCGCGGCGGCCTGTTCGTGGTGCGGCGAGACGATCTCCATGCCGCGCCGCTCGGCTTCGAGGAACATGCCGAAAAAGCTGGGATCGGGAATGCCGAACAGCGTGGTCACACCCTCGGCCTGGATCAGGTCGAGGATGCGTTCGTGCATGGTCTGGGCGATCATCGGTGAAGTACCCCCTGCTGTCCGGTGGTTCGTCCTATGCGACCCTTGCCCCGGGTGGCAACGATTATCCAGCGGCAATCGAGGACAGTGTTCAGGCGGCGCCAAACCGCTGCTCTGGAGTGTTTGCTCTCCTCGCTCAAGACCGGGCGGGCAGGCAGGAATGTCTATCGGCCAAATGATGAAGCCAGGGGCCCCGGTGTTCGATTGAATTGAGCGCATCGGCAACCCGGTGGGCCGGCGCCCCACGATCGGTGACATGAGCCCCATCGACTTCGAGCCCGAGGCCGGTGTAGCATGAACGAGCCTTTCTCGGTGTCCGCCAAACCTGCAGCAGGCCAGTCTTGCTGCACTCATCCTCGATCATCATGGAAAGACAACGCCGTGAACCAGCGTATCCGCGAATTGCTTGAAATATGGTCGGCGCCGGATGCCAGTGCCGCAGGGCTGCTGTGCGATCGGCACGATCCTGCCGCGCCGGCCTACCGGATCATCGGCGGTGGCCTGTCGGGCGAGGACATCACCTATGGCGATTTGCGGCGGGAGTCAGAACGCTTTGCCGCCGCGCTCAAGGGCCTTGGCATCGGTCCGGGCGACCGCGTCGCAACGCTGATGGGCAAGAGCCGCGCCTATCTCGTCACGCTGATGGGCATCTGGCGGCTGGGGGCGGTGCACGTTCCCCTGTTCACCGCATTCGCGCCGCCTGCCATCGCGTTCCGGCTCAAGGGGAGCGGCGCCAAAGCTGTGGTGTGCGACGCGGGCCAGCAGGGCAAGCTCGCGCCCGGCGATCACATGCCCGGCGACGCGCCGTGGCAGGTCATCACGCTTGGCGAGGCAGCAGGCAGCGCGCTGTCGTTCGACACGCTTATGGCCGGTGCGGAACCCGGTCTGCCGCCGGCGGCCCTGGGCGGCGACGCACCGTTGATCCATGTCTACACATCGGGCACCACGGGTAATCCCAAGGGCGTGGTGGTGCCGCTGCGCGCGCTGGCTTCCTTCCAGGCCTATGCCGAGTTCGGCCTCGGCATCGATGCAGCGGGCGACGTGTTCTGGTGCGCGGCGGACCCCGGCTGGGCTTACGGCCTCTATTTCGGCGTGCTCGCGACCTTCGCGACCGGCGTGCGCAGCATCCTGATCGAAGGCGGCTTCACGCCAGAATCGACCTTTGCGGTGCTGGCGCAGGAGGGTGTCACCAACTTCGCCGCCGCGCCGACGGTCTATCGCGCCCTTCGGACATCGGGGCTGAAGCCCGATGCTGGCCTCGCCCTGCGCCGCGCCTCAAGCGCAGGCGAGCCGCTGACCCCCGATGTCAACCTGTGGGCGCGGCAGGCGCTCGGCCTCGCGGTGCATGATCACTTCGGGCAGACCGAAGCCGGGATGCTGATCAACAACCATCATCACCCCGAACTGGCCGCGCCGATCCGCGAAGGATCGATGGGCCGCGCCATGCCGGGCTGGACCGCCGCAATCCTGCACGACGAACGCGACGAGGAAGTGGGCCCCGGCGAGACCGGGCGGTTGGCGATGGTGCTGCCGGACAGTCCGCTTGCCTGGTTCAGCGGCTATGACGGCGATCCGGCGAAATCCGCCGAGAAGTTCGCGGGCGAGGGCCGCTGGTACGTCACCGGCGATACCGGACGGATGGATGCGGATGGCTATTTCCATTTCTCGGCGCGCGACGACGATGTGATCATCATGGCCGGCTACCGCATCGGGCCGTTCGAGGTGGAATCGGTGATGGCGACCCATCCGGCAGTCGCCGAAAGCGCCGTGATCGCGGTGCCTGACGAGGTTCGCGGCGAAGTGATCGAGGCCTTCGTTGTCGTGCGCGAGGGATATGCTGCTGGCGAGGAGCTGGAGGGGGACCTCCAGCAATGGGTAAAGCGCAACTTCGCGGCGCACGCCTATCCGCGCCGGGTGCATTTTACCCAGGCCATGCCCAAGACGCCGAGCGGCAAGATTCAGCGCTTCGTGCTGAAGCAGCAGCGGCTGGACGAGCTGGCGCGGCGGCAGGGCGAAGATTGATGGACAGCATCTCAACCCAAAGCGTTTCGGCGGAGGATGCCGTCACCGGCCGCCGCTCCGTCCGCGCCTTCCTGCCCACGCCGGTGAGCGAGGATATCGTCCGCGCAATTCTCAGCGGCGCTTCGCGGGCTGCATCGGGCACCAATATCCAGCCCTGGCTTGTCCATGTGGTGACCGGCGCAGCGCGCGAAAGCCTGTCGCAAGCGGCGCTGGCGGCCATGGAAGCAGGCGAGACCAGTCTCGAATATGCCTACCTGCCCGAAGCCATGAAGGAGCCCTATCTCTCGCGCCGGCGCAAGATCGGCTATGAACTCTTTGCCAAATATGGCATCGCCCGCGACGACTATCCGGCGCGCAAGGCGGCGATGTTGCGCAATTATACCTTCTTCGGCGCGCCGGTCGGGCTGTTCTTCACCATGGACCGCGACCATGCGCTGGGCGCCTGGCTCGATTGCGGCATGTTCATGCAGAACGTCATGGTGCTCGCCCGCGCCTGCGGCCTGGAGACCTGCCCGCAGCAGGCGTGGTGCGATATCGGCGCGGTCGTCCATCGCGAGCTCACCATACCCGAAGGCCATGTCGTGCTGTCAGGGATGGCGCTCGGGTATGAGGACGCCGGCGCAGCGGTGAACAGCCTGGTCAGCGAGCGGGCCACCGTCGATGAATTCACCACCTGGCACTGCTGACGGGCGCCACGTGCCGATCCGAATTGTTGTTGAAATGAGGCTCGGCGCGGCCGGGCGAAAACAGGGAAAGGACATTGCCATGGACGTCGAAAGTGAAATCGCGCAATTGCGCGCCGCCGTGCGGGAACTGCAGGGGGTCAAGGACCGGCAAGACATCCTCGACTGCATCCAGCGCGAGAGCCGGGCTCGCGATCGCCAGGACCTGGAACAGATCGCAAGTTGCTGGTGGGAAGACGGCGTTGACGAGCACGGGCCGACGATCACCGGAATGCCCGACTATCCGGCAAAGGCCAACCTCGGCCACACCGCCAATTTCAACATGACCAGCCACAACATCACCAACCACCTGTGCGAGATCGACGGCGATACCGCCTATTGCGAGTCCTACGTCATCGGCGGACTCTACTGGCTCGACGGCAAATCGACGACGCTCGCATTCGGGCGCTATCTCGATCAGCTCGAAAGGCGCGGCGGCGAATGGCGGATGCTCACCCGGCGCTGCACGATCGAGATGTCTGCCGACGCCGACGGGACCTGGGTGCACTCCAAGAACGTCCAGGGTTTCCTCAAGGCGATCTGGAGCAAGCAGGATCCGTCCTATGAGCGGCCGATCGTGGCCAGGCCGAGGGCGGAGGGCGTCCGATGGTAGATATGCCATCCGGGTTCCTTAAGCGGGGATTTGCTTGAACGGCACGCCCTTGTCGCAGCGATGATCCTGCGGCAGGCCGAGGATCGGCAAAGGCAATTGCCCCGATGGCATCGCCGCTGGCAAATCCGGGCGGCCATGCAGAACAGCAAGTGAGGGATGGAACCTCTTTTGCGGCAACTGACAGCCATCGGCGGCGACAGCGACGTCGGCGACTGCCAGTCGATCCGGACTCGCCGGCAGGCGAAGCGCCAGCCCTGCGGGGGCATGCGCGCCGCGAGCCGGGAGTTCCGCGCGGCTTGCGCGACAATTGCTTTGCAAACCGCTGGTCACACCGGCGAAAATTCTTCCCTTTCAGCACGACCGATCGAAACCGGGGCCCGACAAGCAGGCAACCGCTTGAAAATGAGGGCCTGCGAATGAGCAATGGTGCCCGGGGACGGAATCGAACCGCCGACACCATGATTTTCAGTCATGTGCTCTACCAACTGAGCTACCCGGGCATCGCTGCCGCGACGATCCAGATACGGACCGGCGAGCGATTGGAAGCGCGCCTATGACGAAGCGGCGCGCGAATGGCAAGGTGGAATCAGCGTTCCGGCGGTTCGTCCGGGGCCGCCGGCGGGCCGGGCAGGGCGTAGCCGTCGTCGAGCCAGCGCAGCAGGTCGCGGTCGCGGCAGCGGGTGGAGCAGAAGGGCTTGTGCTCTTCGCTGCGGGGTTTGCCGCACATCGGGCATCGGCTTCTAGGACTGGCTGACATGGACGTGGCCATAGCCGATTGCGGCGGGATCGGCGACCAGTTCGATCTCGGTTCCCAGCGAGAACCTCAAAGCACCCGTTTCCTCGGGCCATTGCCGGATGAGCTCGATGATCGCGGGCGGCGCGACCAGGCGGCGGGGGCCGTGGCCGACGGATTGCCCGGCCTCGCGCAGCAAGGCGATGGCGCGGCTTTCGAGTGAGAGGCGACCGGGGGCGATGCCGCAAACCAGTTCCGGAATCGACGGCCCCCGGCGCGGGCGGACGATCTGGGCGAAACCGAAACCGTTCAGCGCGGTGCGCTTGTGCGGCCCCAAAACTTCGCAGGCTTCGGCCAGGGCGGCATCGACTGCGGCGCGCGCTTTTCGGTCGGGCAGCGACAGGAAATCGATCCCCACCTGCCCGCCGATGTTCAGCAGCCGCAGCAGGCGCGGTATTTCCAGGGCGGCGGCGAGATTGAGCGCCAGCGGATCGCCGCTGCCGTCGATGTCGATCATCGTCATTGCCCGGGTGCGCTCGATCGAGATGGCGCCGCCCGCGATCGGGAATTCGCCCAGCACGGCGGCTTCGATCAGCCCTGCGAAATCGGCGTCGGCGATGGCCTGGGCGTCGGTCCGCAGCGGCGGCGCGGCGTCGCCAAGGTCGGCGCGCACGTCGTTGGCGACAGCGGCGCTGGGGCAGACGATTTCGCCGAGCGAGGGGGCAAGGCGGCGCAGGAACAGCACCCACGGCTCGTCGCTGAAATGCCAGCCGGGTTCGGCCTGCGGTGCGATGCCGGGAGCGGGGCGGACGATCGGCAGCTTCCAGCGGCCCGGTTCGGGTATGGCGGATCGCGTCATCTCGACCGCAAGCAGGGCGCCGTCGGGCAGCTTGGGCGCGGGCTGCAGGATCGCGTCGCAAGTCCCGCCCAGCGTGACCTGCGCCTTGCCGGGGCCAAGCCGTCCGGCGATCCGCGCGGTGTATTGCTCTCCGGCGGCATAGAGCGCGTGATCGCGGCGCAGGCGGATAATGCGGAATTCGGCGAGTTCGCCCTGTTCGACCAAACCTGCGCGCAGTTCGCCTGGACCCGCGTCCCACAGCAGCGCGGGTTTCATCACAGCGGAAATCCGGCGGCCTTCAGCAGCGCCCGTGTTTCGAACAGCGGCAGGCCGACGACGCCCGAATGGCTGCCGGATATCCATGCGATCAGCCCCTCGGCGCGGCCCTGGATGGCATAGCCGCCCGCCTTGCCCTGCCATTCGCCGCTGGCGAGGTAACCGTCGATCTCCGCCTTCGACAGCGGCTTGAAGCGGACGATGGTTTCGGACAAGCGCTCGCGCAGGCTGCCGTCCGGCGCCTTGAGCGCGACGGCGGACAGCACCCGGTGGCGGCGTCCCGACATCAGCTCGAGGCAGCGCCGCGCGGCGGCCTCGTCCTCGGCCTTGGGCAGGATGCGGCGACCGAGCGCGACCACCGTATCGCCGGCGAAGACATGGGCCGCGTCCGCCGGCACTGCCAGCGCCTTTTCGCGCGCCATGCGCCGGGCGTAATCGCGCGGCAACTCGGCCTTGCGGGGGGATTCGTCGATATCGGCGGCGCTGACCGAAACCGGCGTTATCCCAAGCCGGGCAAGCAACTCCAGACGTCGCGGGCTGGCGGAGGCGAGAATGAGCGAGGGCGCGGACAACCGCAGGGTCAAGACTGGCCGGGACCGCCGCGGCCGGGCATGAAGCGATAGGTGATGCGGCCCTTGGTCAGATCGTAAGGCGTCAGTTCGACCAGCACTTCGTCGCCGACCAGCACGCGGATGCGGTTCTTGCGCATCTTGCCGGCAGTGTGGCCGAGGATCTCGTGATCGTTTTCCAGCCGGACGCGAAACATGGCGTTGGGCAGCAGTTCCACCACTGCGCCCCGCATTTCGAGCAGTTCTTCTTTCGCCATCCGCGCCTGTATTCCGTTGCCTTTGGAGCCTGTTCGCGGCGCGCCATAGCGGCGGGAGGCGAAAAAGGGAAGACTCGGCGCGAAGCTCGGTTCATCGCCAAGTAACAACGCAGCGACAATATGTTACCTCGCCAAGCCTTGCTATCGGGCGTGCCCGGCGGCATGCGGAAGGCGGGATGGGAATGGCGATTACTCCCGGAGATTGCAGTTTGCGTTCCCTGATCCTCCTGCCTTTGACGCTGCTGTCGGCGCCTGCGCTGGCGCAGGACTTGCCCGATGCGATGCTTCCCGAAGAAGGCGAGGCTAGCGAGATGGCGCCCGGCGAGATTGTCGTCACCGGCACGCGCTTCATCGGCCAGGTCGATGCGCCGCAGCCGCCGATCGCCACCTATGACGAAGCCGATATCGAAGCGCTCGGCGTCGTCGTCGCTGACCGACCTGCTGGCGGCGGTAAGCCCGCAGACCGGCTCCGGGCGCGGCCGCGGCGGGGGGCGTCCGGTCATCCTGCTCAATGGCCAGCGGGTTTCGGACTTTCGCGAAATGCGCAATTTCCCGTCCGAGGCGGTCCGCCGGATGGAAGTGCTGCCCGAGGAAGTGGCGCTGCGCTATGGCTTCCGGCCCGACCAGCGGGTCGTCAACATGATCCTCAAGAACAATTTTTCCAGCAAGACGGTGGACGGCGAATACAACATCCCGACGCGCGGCGGCTTCGGCACCTGGGAAGGGCAGGCCTCGCTGATGCGGATCGACGGGGCCAACCGGCTGAACCTCGCCTTTTATGTCGAGGACACCAGCCTGCTGACCGAAGCCGAGCGCGGCGTCGTCCAGTCCGCGCCGGCCGCCCCGGTGGTCGCGGGCGATCCCGACCCGGCGGCCTTTCGTTCGCTGCTGGCGGACACCCGCGACATCGGCCTCAACGGCACCTGGTCGAAGGGGCTGGGCGAGCGCGGCATGGATGGCTCGATCAGCCTCAACGCCTCGATCTTCCGTAACGACAGCCAGACGCTATCGGGGCTCGACACCGTGCTGCTGACTGCGCCGGGCGGCGCGCAGGCGCTGCGCAGCCTGGGCGATCCGCTGTTTCGCACCAGCCGGACCGAGACCATCGAAGCCGGCGCAACCCTGAACAAGCGCCTCGGCGAGTGGCAGTTGAACGCGACGCTCAACGGCAGTCACGCCAAGACCAACACGCTGATCGACCGGCGCGCCGATGTCTCGGCGCTGATCGCCGCGGCATCTGCGGGCACGCTGGCGATCGGCGGACCGCTGCCGGTGCTTGCCGGTGCCGGAGCCGACCGCGCCCAGACCTGGAACGATTCGGCGACCTCGCTGGTGACGCTCACCGGCCGCCCGCTGCGCCTGCCGGCGGGCGAGGCCGTGCTGACAGTCAAGGGCGGTTTTGCCTATACCGGCCTGCGCAGCAACGATACCCGCACGCTGGCGGGCGACACCCGGCTCAAGCGCGGCGATCTCAGCGGCGGGGTCAACCTCGCCCTTCCGGTCGCCAGCCGCCGCGACAATGTGCTGGCCGGGATCGGCGACCTGTCGCTCAATTTCAGCGCCGGGGTGAACCGCCTGTCCGACTTCGGCACGCTGACCGACTGGAGCGCGGGGCTGACCTGGTCGCCGCTGGAAAAGCTGAGCTTGCAGGCGAGCTATATCGTCAATGAGGCGGCGCCCTCACTGGCCAATCTTGGCAATCCGCTGACCCAGACTTTCAACGTGACGATCTACGATTTCGCCCGGGGCGAAAATGCGCTGATCACGGTGATCAATGGCGGCAACCGCGCTCTGCTGCGCGAAAAGCAGCGCGATCTCAAGCTTTCGGCGACCTGGGAGCTGCCATTTCTCAACAATTCCAACCTGATCGCCGAGTATTTTCGCAACCGTTCGAACGATGTCACTGCGTCATTTCCGCTGCTGACCCCGGCGATCGAGGCGGCGTTTCCCGGGCCGGGCGGTGCGCGATGCGAGCGGCCGGCTGGTGTCGATCGACCGGCGGCCGGTGACCTTCGGCGAAACCGAGGGATCGCGGCTGCGCTATGGCCTCAACATCTCCGGCCGCCTCGGCAAGCCGCGCGCTGGCGGCAGGGGCGGCGGGCCGGGTGGCCCGGGCAGAGCCCCGGGCGAGGGCGGAGAGCCGTTTGGCAGCGGTCCACCCCCCAGGGGCATGGGGCCGATGATGGGGATGATGGGCGGCGGCGGAAGCGGCCAGGGACGCTGGAACCTCTCGCTCTACCACACCGTGCGGTTCAGCGAGCGGGTGTCGGTCGCGCCTGGCGGGCCGGTGCTCGATCTGCTTGGCGGCGATGCGCTTGTCCGGCGGCGGCGTGGCGCGGCATGCGCTGGAACTGGAAGGCGGCGGTTTCTACCGGGGCTTCGGCCTGCGTTTCAACGGCGAGTGGAGCGCGCCGACGCGGCTGCGCGCCAGCGGTGCGCCGGGGACCTCGGACTTGCGCTTCGGCAGCGTGTTCAAGCTCAATATGCGGCTGTTCAGCGATCTTGGCCGGCAAAAAGCGCTGACCGATCTCTCGCCGTTCTTCAAGGGCGTGCGGCTGTCGTTCCAGTTCGACAACATCTTCGATTCGCGCCAGAAAGTCACCGACGCCAGCGGAACCGTGCCGCTGAGCTACCAGCCCGACTATCTCGATCCCAAGGGGCGGATGATCGGCATCGACTTCCGCAAGACGTTCTGAATTCCTCCCCGGCGACAAGCCGGGAGAGGATTTTCAAGCGCAGCGCTTTACCCTACCGCACGATCATGTCGCGCACCCCCGCCGGAACACCGCCCGACCCGAGGGGCGCCGAGCGCTTCCATGAGGAGCGCGCGTCCTACACGCTGCGCGGGGCCGGGCAGCCCGACCTCGAGGCCGGCGTCGCGGCGATCCGCGAGGTGCTGGCCACACTGAAGCCCCGGCCCGGGGTCTACCGCATGCTCGATGCCCGGGGCGATGTGCTCTATGTCGGCAAGGCGCGGGCGCTGCGCAACCGGGTGGCGAACTATGTCCAGGTCGACAAGATGCCGAACCGGCTGCGCCGCATGGTCAGCCAGACGCGCGGGCTGACCATCGTCACGACCAATTCGGAGGCCGAGGCGCTGCTGCTCGAGGCGCAGCTGATCAAGCGCTATCGCCCGCCCTACAATGTGCTGCTGCGCGACGACAAAAGCTTCCCCTTCATCCTGCTGCGCGCCGATCATGCCTTTCCCCGGATCATGAAACATCGCGGCGCGCGGAAGGCCAAGGGCGAGTATTACGGCCCCTTCGCCAGCGCCGGATCGGTCAACACCACGATTAATGCGCTGCAGAAGCTGTTCCTGCTAAGAAGCTGCACCGACAGCTTCTTTTCCCGCCGCGACCGGCCGTGCCTGCTCTATCAGATCAAGCGCTGCTCCGCGCCCTGCGTCGGTCGGATCGATGAAGCGGGCTATGCCGAGCTGGTCGGCGAGGCCAGGGATTTTCTCGGCGGCAGAAGCTCGGCGGTGCAGGCCAAGATCGCCGCGCAGATGGAGGAGGCGGCGCAGGCGCTCGATTTCGAACGCGCCGCCATGCTGCGCGACCGGCTGCGCGCCGCGACCTTCATCCAGGGCAGCCAGGCGATCAATGCGGAAGGGGTCGGCAATGCCGATATCTTCGCCATGGCCAGCAAGGGCGGGCAGATTGCCGTCCAGGCCTTCTTCATCCGCGGCGGCCAGAACTGGGGCCACCGCGCCTTCTTCCCCGGCCACACCGAGGGCCTCGAGCGAGGAGGAAGTGCTGACCAGCTTCCTCGCCCAGTTCTATGAGGAAGTGCCGCCCGCGCGCGCTGATCCTGATCGACCGCGAACTGCCCGAGGCCGATCTGCTGGCCGAGGCGTTTCGCGGCGGGGCCGGGGGCAAGATCGAGATTTCGGTGCCGCAGCGCGGCGACCGGCGGCGGATGATGGAACAGGCGCAGCGCAATGCCGTCGAGGCGCTCGACCGGCGCATGGCCGAGAGCGGCACCAAGGCGAAGGTGCTGCGCGAACTGGCGGAATTCCTCGAACTGCCCGAAGTGCCGCAGCGGATCGAGGTCTACGACAACAGCCACATCCAGGGCACCAATGCGCTGGGCGCGATGATCGTCGCCGGGCCGGAGGGCTTGATCAAGGGCCAGTACCGCAAGTGGAACATCAAGACCGCGCAGACCGACGACGATTTCGCGATGATGCGCGAGGTGATGGAGCGGCGGTTCGGGAGACTGCTTGCTGAAAGCCCCTCCCCTTCAGGGGAGGGGTTGGGGTGGGGCCTGTCGGACGAGGAAGTGCATCTCGGACAGGCCCCACCCCCAGCCCCTCCCCTGAAGGGGAGGGGGACTCGCGGGAAGGGGCGTGGCCCGATCTTGTCCTGATCGACGGCGGCAAGGGGCAGATGTCCGCCGTGCGCGGCAGTGCTGGAGGAGACTGGGCATCGAGGATGTGCCGCTGATCGCCATCGCCAAGGGCCCGCACCACGGCCGCGAGGGGCGCGAGGTGTTCCACTTTCCCGACGGCCGCGAAAAGATGCTGCCGGAAAACTCGCCGGTGCTGTTCCACCTCCAGCGGCTGCGCGACGAGGTCCACCGCTTCGCCATCGGCGCGCACCGCGACAAGCGCAGCCGGGCGATCACCGCCTCGCCGCTCGACGAGATTCCCGGCATCGGCCCGGCGCGCAAGCGCGCGCTGCTGCTGCACTTCGGCACGGCAGGAAAAGTGCGCGCCGCGAGCCTGGAGGATTTGCAGCGCGCGCCGGGCGTTTCGGCGGCAGTGGCGCAATCCATTTATGACTTCTATCATCCCGGCGGTTGAGGCCGCTGCGGCGAAAGGCATGACTGAATGAGCGCGAAAAAGTCTCCTGGCTGGAAACTCGAGGACGGCGGATTTGTCGCGCTGGTGGCCTTGGTAACCCTGGCCTTCGCCTGGCTGCTGCTGCCCTATTTCGGCGCAATCCTGTGGGGGCTGGTGGCGGCGATCGTGTTTGCGCCGCTGACCGGCAGGCTGGCGAAGCGGCTGGGCGGGCGGCACGGCCTGGCGGCGACGCTGACCCTGCTGCTGATTCTCGCGCTGGTGATCGTGCCCGCGATCCTGCTCGGCGCGAGCCTGGTGCAGGAGGCCGCCGGGCTCTATTCGCAGCTGCAGTCGGGCCAGATCGACATTGCGCAGATTCTGGCGCGGCTGCGGGCATCGCTGCCGCCGTCGCTTGAGCAATCGCTGGGCAATGCCGGCTTCATGGATCAGGACCGTCTGCGCGAATTGATCGGCTCGGGCCTCGCCAGCGGTCTGCGCAGCGTGGCGTCGCGGACGCTGACTGTGGGCCAGGGCGCGCTGACCGCGCTCGCCGCACTGGGTGTGATGCTCTATCTCACCTGGTTCCTGCTGCGCGACGGCGAGGTGCTGGGCGGCACGGTCAAGCAGGCGCTTCCGCTGGAACCTGGTCTGCGCGACCGGCTGATCGAGAAGTTCCTCACCGTGGTGCGCGCCATCATGAAGGGCACGGTGCTGGTCGCGGTGATCCAGGGGCTGGTTGGCGGCACGATCTTCTGGGCGCTGGGGATCGAGGGCGCCTTGCTGTGGGGCCTGCTGATGGGCTTCTTCTCGCTGATTCCGGCGGTCGGCACCGGCCTCATCTGGGTTCCGGTTGCGCTTTATCTGCTGGTCACCGGCTCGGTCAGCGAGGGCGTGATCCTGGTGTTCTGCGGCTTGTTCGTGATCGGCATGATCGACAATCTGCTGCGCCCGATCCTGGTCGGCAAGGACACCAAGCTGCCCGATTTCGTGGTGCTGATCGCGACCGTGGCGGGGCTGGAGTTGTTCGGCATCAGCGGTTTCGTCGTCGGCCCGATCATCGCCGCGCTGTTCATTGCGGTGTGGCAGATAGTAACCGAGATGCGCGGGCTTGGCACGCACCTGAACTTTTTTACCATCCCCTATCCAAACAAGGAGCTTTCCCATGGCATCGTCCCCCTGGACCCAACACACCCGCAATGCCTCCGTCGCCGACGACATCGATTTCGAAATCAAGGGGCAGGAACTCCAGTTCCTCGAAATCGAGCTCGATCCCGGCGAAAGCGCGGTGGCCGAAGCCGGCGCGATGGTGTGGAAGGACGCGCAGGTCGCCATGTCGACCGTGTTCGGCGACGGGCGCGGCGCCGAAGGCGGCTTCATGGGCAAGCTGCTCGGCGCGGGCAAGCGGCTGGTGACCGGCGAAAGCCTGTTCACCACGGTGTTCACCCATGAAGGCCAGGGCAAGGCGCGGGTGGCTTTCTCCGCGCCGGTGCCCGGAGCGATCCTGCCGATCAAGCTCAGCGATATGGGCGGCACGCTGATCTGCCAGAAGGACAGCTTCCTCGCCGCTGCGCGCGGGGTTTCGATCGGCATCCAGTTCCAGCGCAAGATGCTCACCGGCCTGTTTGGCGGCGAGGGCTTCATCATGCAGAAGCTGGAGGGCGACGGCTGGGTCTTCGTCCAGATGGGCGGCACGATTGTCGAGCGCAATCTGGCGGCAGGCGAGGAACTGCATGTCGATACCGGCTGCCTGGCCGCTTACACGCCGACGGTGGATTTCGACGTAATCGCCGCGGGCGGGGTCAAGAGCATGCTGTTCGGCGGCGAGGGCGTGTTCTTCGCGCGGCTGCGCGGCCCGGGCAAGGTGTGGATCCAGTCGCTGCCCTTCGCGCGGCTTGCCGGGCGGATGATGGCGGCGGCAGGCAGCCGGGGCGGGCAGAACCGGGGCGAAGGTTCGGTACTGGGCTCGCTCGGCAATCTGCTCGACGGCGATTGAGCTAGCCCACCGCGCCGCAGCTTGCGCAGCAGTCGCCAGCCATAGGCCTTGGCGCGGTTGCGCGCGGGCCAGCGTCCGGGGCATTTGGGGCGCATGCCCAGCCGCCGCAGCACGCTGTTGAAGGCGCGGGCGTCGGACTCGGCGAAGCTCCATTCCGAGCGCCAGGTGATCGACAGCGACACCGAGGGCTCGGGGCCGTTGTGCACGAAATGCGGCGCCATTACCGGCACGAACAGCGCATCGCCAGGGCCGAGCGCAAATTCCCTGCCGCCGCCTGCAAGCTGGTCGCGCCAGGCCAGTTCGCGGCCGCCGCCGGTATGGTAAGTCTCGTGGACTTCATCGGCGGCATATTTGGCATCGCCGGCGGGAAACTGGGTCATCGTCTTCGCGCCGCGAATTTGCAGCAGGATATTGTGCTCGGGATCGAAGTGATAGGGTGTCACCGCGCCGGGTGAGGAGATGAAGATGAAGCCCTGGGTCTTCATCATCCGGCCGGTTTTGGCTTCGATCTCGGGGCGGATTTCGGACAGCAGGTTCTCCAGCAGGGCGGCATGCTCCGGCGACTGCTCGATATTCTTGAGCACTGCCCAGCTGCCGGTTTTCTCGATGTTGCGGATCGTTTCGCCGATGGGGATGCCGGTCGGATCGGGCTTGCCATCGACCCCGATCGGCTGGTCGCCGAAGTTGTATTCGATCGAGGCTGCGGGCAGCGCTTCGGCCAGCCGCGCCAGGGCGTCCAGTTCGAGCAGCGGATGCGCGCCGAGCCTGTGCGGCAGCCTGTGCGGGTCTTCGGGATAGCTGGCGGCAAACAGCGCGCGCGCTTCGCCGCTGAAAGTGCTCATGGCTTCAGCCCGGTGGGATTGCGGCCCAGTTCGATCTTGAGCAGGCGGGCAAAGGCGGCGCGACGCAGTTTTCCGCCGATGGCGATGGAAATGCGGCCGATGGCGCGGCGTTCGCGCCAGATGTGGTCGATCATCGGGTGATCGGCGCTGGCGCAGCTGTCGGTCCAGGCGATATCCGCCTGGTCGAGCAGCAGCAGGTTCTCGCATTGCAACAGCACGCCGGGCGAAAAGCGGGCGTAGGATTCGTCGAAGGCGGTCTTGTAGCTGAAGGCGCCCGGCGGGGTGAGGAAGTTGGCCAGCATGGCGATCGGTCTGGCCGTCCAGCGTCAGCGCCAGCCGCTCCAGAACCCCGTGGGCGGCAGCGCCGGCGAGGCTTCCGCAGAACAGCGCCTGGGTGTCCTCGCGCGAGGCGAGGGCGGAACCGGCGGCGCCCTTCCAGCCCGCCTGTTCGAGCGTCAGGAAGGCATCGAGCCAGCCATCGAGGCCATCGGCGCCGTATTCGCGCTTGAACGCAACCTTGCCCGATTCTCCCAGCCGGGTCAGCTGGCGGCGCAACTCCTTGCGCTTCTTGCCCGAGAGCGAGGCGGCGAAATAATCCTCCGGCGACTGGTCCGAAGCGAGCATCGCGCGCTCCTCGCGGTGCACCAGGCCATGTCCGCGCTGCTGTTCGTCGAGCACTTCGGCCAGCGCGGCGTGCAGCCCGCCGTCCAGCGGAATCCCGGACAGATGGAGGAACATCCCCTTGCCGCCGGCATGGTCCGCCCACTCCAGCAGCGCCTTCCAGAAGGCGCGCTCCATGGTCGGGGCGACCAGCGGCGCACCGAGGAAGCAATTGGGATGGGTCCAGTTGGCCAGATGGGCGATGCGCTTGCCATAGTAGCGCGCCTCGCGGCGCAGCGGCAGCATGCCGCACAGCCGGCCCTCGACCTCGAACACCAGCATCTTGACGGTTTCAGCGGGATCGAGCGCGCGCAAGGCGGGCAGCAGATACCAGCTTTCGTGAAACGGATTGGGCTCCGCCGCCGCCTGGGCCAGCGCATCCCACGCCTGCAGGATGCTCGGCGCGGCGCTGCAGGGCCAGTCGAGCGCGCGGATCGCCATTGCGCCGCCTGCAGCCGCCCGGCTGGCTTCGGGCGCGAAGTCGATCGACCGGATCGGGAGGGCCGTGCTCGCCAAGATGCAAACCTTCGTGATTGCGCGCAGCCGCGCGGCTTCCGCGTGGTCTAGCAGCCGAATTTCTAGGAACTGTTAACGATGGAGACATGCCGAATTCCGGGCATGTGGGGGGCTTTGTGCTGGAAAGTCGCATGTCCGGGCGATAGGTTGGCAGTGTCTCGAGATCGCCGCCAATACCGGAGTTCGCCCGCATGAAACATCCAATCCTCGCCGCGCTGCTGATCGCTGCCGCTGCACCTTTGCTGGGTCCGGTCGCGTGCAAGGCGCCGGGCGAAGATGCTGCGGCAACGCCAGGGACCGAACTCGGCATCGATCCGGCGGCGCTCGACAAGGCGGTGAAGCCCGGCGACGACTTTTTCGCGTTCGCCAACGGCGGCTGGATCGCCAGGACCGAAATTCCGGCCGATCGCGGCAACATCGGCGGCTTCTACCTCGCCGATCAGCAAACCGAGGGCCGGCTGGCGGAACTGGTCGGCGCAATCGTCGAATCCGATCCCGCCGCCGGCGGCGACGAGGGCCGGATCAAGGCCTTCTACACCGCCTATATGGACCGCGCCGGGATCGATGCTGCGGGACTCGCGCCGGCGCAGGCCGACCTCGACCGCTTCGCCGCGATCGCCGATGTCAAAAGCCTCTCGCACGTGCTGGGCGAGCAGCTGCGCGCGGACGTCGATCCGCTCAACTCGACCAATTTCAAGACCGAGAACCTGTTCGGCGCCTTTGTCACCCAGGCGCTCTCGGGCAGCGCCGTAATGCCCTATCTGCTGCAGGGCGGACTCGGCATGCCGGAGCGCGAATACTATCTCTCGGCCGATGCCAAGATGGCGGATCTCAGAGCCAGCTATAGGGCCTATATCGCCCAGCTGCTGACCGATGCCGGAATCCCGGATGCAACAGCCAGGGCGGCGCGGATTTTCGATCTGGAGACGAAAATCGCGCAGGCTCACGCCAGCCGAGCGCAGAGCGAGGATTTCCAGAGCTCGGCAGCCGAATGGTCGCGCGCGGACTTCGCCGTCAAAGCGCCAGGCATCGATTGGGAGGCCTTCTTCGCCGGGGCCAATCTCTCCGCCCAAGCAAAGTTCGCTGCCTATCATGCGCAGGCGATTCCGCGCCTTTCGGCGCTCGTTGCGAGCCAGCCGCTGGAGGCCTGGAAGGACTGGCTGGCCTTCCACCAGATCAGCGCCAATGCCGATGTGCTGCCCGCCAAAATCGACGCGGCGCGCTTCGCGTTCTACGGCGCCGCGCTCAGCGGCACCAAGCAGCAGCGCCCGCGCGACAAGCGGGCGTTGGCTGCGCTCAATGGGGCGATGGGCGATGCGGTTGGCAAGCTCTATGTCGAGAAATACTTCCCGGGCTCGGCCAGGGCATCGGTCCAGAACATGGTCGATGACATCAAGGCGGCGTTCGGCAAGCGGGTGCAGGCCATCGCCTGGATGGCCGATGCGACCAAGCAGGAGGCGCTCAGGAAAGTCGGCACAATCGAGGTCGGTGTCGGCTATCCCGAGACCTGGACCAGCTACTCGGGGCTTAAAATCGATCCGGCGAATGCCTATGCCAACGCCCAGGCCGCCGGAAAACTGCGCTATGCCCAGCAGCTCGCCAAGATCGGCAAGCCGATGGACCGGCGCGAATGGTGGATGAATGCGCAGCTGGTCAATGCGGTCAACCTGCCGGTGCAGAATGCGCTCAATTTCCCGGCGGCGATTCTGCAGCGCCCGTTTTTCGACGCCAAGGCCGATCCGGCCTACAACTATGGCGCGATCGGCGCGGTGATCGGTCACGAGATCAGCCACAGCTTCGACAACAACGGCGCAGCCTTTGATTCGACAGGAAAAATGCGCAACTGGTGGACCGACGCCGACCGCGCGAAGTTCGACGCGGCGGGCAAGGCGCTGGTCAGCCAATACGACACCTACGAGCCGCTTGCCGGCGCCCGCGTCAATGGCAAGCTCACCCTGGGCGAGAATATCGCCGACGTCGCGGGCCTCGCCGCCGCCTACGACGCCTGGCGCGCCTCGCTGAACGGCAAAGAGGCCCCGGTGATCGGCGGCTACACCGGCGACCAGCGCTTCTTCATCGCCTTTGCCCAGAGCTGGGCGACCAAGATGCGCGAAGCAGCCCTGCGCGCGCGGCTGGCGACCGACGGCCATGCCCCGGGAATGTACCGCGCATTGACAGTGCGCAATCTCGATGCCTGGTATGCCGCGTTCGAGGTCAAGCCCGGCGACAAGCTCTATCTGCCGCCGGAGCAGCGGGTGCGGGTGTGGTGACTATTTCAGCAGGGTGACGTGGCCGGTTTTGGTGTGCTTCATCTGCCCGGTGATCGTCACCGTGACCATCTCGGCCGGGCATTGACCGGAAACGCACCGCTCGCCGAATGTCGCGCCCTGGCTCTGCCGGGGCCCGGTGGGGGCCGTTGGCGGCACAGCTGCGCAACTGGAAACCATCACGTTCTCAAGTTCCAACTGTTGGGCGCGAATGCTGAGGGTCGCCTTGGGAATGTGCTGGCCCTGAGCACAGACCTTCGCCAGCATCGGCGAGGCCTTGTCCAGAGTCAGCGAGAACCCCTGCACTTCGCTGAGCGAAGCGAGCGACGAGGGGTCTGGTCGTCGCATGACGTTGATATCGCTATAGGAGACCTTCGCCGCAGTCTGGCCGGTCGATGCCCGGGTCGGCGACTCGCGCAGCGACTGGGTGTTCTGGCTGGCGGTAACCGGCGGATGATGCTGGCGCCTGCCGGTGGCCTGTCCGCTTGCCGCATCGCGCGGCGATGCCACCATGCCCGATCCTGCCGAACCCGACATGGAGCCAGCATTGCTGACACCCCATGACCACGAAAGCACTTCAATCTCCGTAGCGGCTTCGCCTTTGACACCGTCGATCTTCAGGAAATAGTCGGATGCGGCCAATGCCGCGGGTGCAAATGACATCGCAGCGGCAGCGGCCAGCAGGCTGAATGAAATGCGCTTCATGATAGCTCCCCTTCGATCAATTCGTGCATCTGTCTGACAGCGTCAGCCTGAACTGGCGCTGTCCGGGAAGCACGGGGAGACCAGATATTCGCCGATCGGAATTTGCTGCGCTCAGCCGGGCCAACCGCGCCTCAACCGCGCCTCAACCTCCCCCTGCCTCCAGATCAGCCACCGAACCTCTCCTTCAGCGCCAGCAGCGCCAGCGCCGCTTTGGCCGCCTCGCCGCCCTTGTCCTTCTGGGCGGGATCGGCGCGGACCAGCGCCTGGGCTCTCGTTCTCGACAGTCAGAATGCCGTTGCCGATGGCGAGGCCGTCCATGGTCAGCGCCATGATCCCGCGCGCGCTTTCGCCGGCGACGATCTCGAAATGCCAGGTCTCGCCGCGGATCACCACGCCGATGGCGACATAACCGTCATAATCGCCGCTGGCGTCGGCCAGCGAAATCGCGCCGGGGATTTCGAGCGCGCCGGGAACGGTGATGACTTCGCTCTTGTGCCCCGCAGCCTTGATCGCGGCCTTGGCGCCGGCGATCAGCATGTCGTTGAGGTGGTCGTAGAAGCGGGCTTCGATGATGAGGAATTTGGCCATTCAGTTCACTCCCGGGGAACTGCCGTTTATGACAAGCGTACCGCCTTGGTAACGGGAATTGCGGCTGACGTCGCGCACTGTCCACGCCGGATCGGGCAAGTTCCGCAATTCGGCATCGTCAGTCATTTCGATCTCGGCCAACTCCAGCCCGGCGAGAGCTCCATCGAAACGGTCAAGGCTGAAATCGTGTCCGTCCTCGCGCACCAGAAACCTGCGTTTCTGGATTATATGGGAAGGGAGCGCGGCAAACACATCGAATTCGGCATCGGTCAGATAGGCGGTGACTATCGGCTGCGCGAGCAGATCGCTGCACTCGTATTTTCCTGTGAGCTTGAATGAAGGCGGGCTTCCGACACTTGCCATCCGACGCAAACGGAGCCGAGTGCCTGCAATGTAGTGGTCGGTTATGGTGATTGGGTCGGTTGCCTCGACCATTGCACTCATGGCCGGGTCTACCAGCCAGCGGCGTTCGCGTTCCAGGTGCGCGTATTTGGGGATCGGGCTTCATCTTCGGAAGAACGCATCCTTTTGGCGATAAAAGGAACAATTTCCGGCAATTGGCCTTCCGGTGACAGTGCATCCATTCAATCCTCCATCCAACCTCAGCCCGCCTTGCGCTGCTCCTGTTCAACCACCCGCCGCAGCGCCGCGTTGATCTGGGTTTGATAGCCGCGTTTGCCGTCTTGCCGGGCCTTGAACCAGGCGATGACATCGGCATCAAGGCGCAGTGTCACCTGACGTTTTACCGGACGATAGAGCTGCCGGTCGCGGAAGCGGGTGGCGTTGGTCCAGAATTCTTCTGGCAGGGGCGGGATATCCGATACGTCTATGTCCTCGTCGCCGATCGCGGCGATGCGTGCCAGTTCCGCACGCTGTTCAGCGGTAAGCGGCGGCGGATTGTCGATGTCAAAATCAGAGGTTACGAGCTTGTTCTTCATAGCGCTTTCTTTCATGCCGCTGGGCAGAGCGGGCCGATATGATGCGAATGACCTCAACATCCTCTTTATCGCGCAGGGTATGAGCGACGACCAGAAGTGTCATGCCGCCAACCATTCCAGTGGTTTGCCAGCGATATTCGCCACCTTCGATGCGGTCCTGATCGAGGATGGCAAAGGGATCGGCAAAGGCAAACCGTGCCAGTTCAAACGAAACGCCGTGCTTGCGCAAATTGGCTTCTGCCTTGGCAGCATCCCATTCGAAGCGGATGTTTGCGATCATCTGTAGTTACAATTATGGCGTTATAGCCGAGTTGTCAAGACTCCACCAGCTCATGTGTTGGCGTGCGAATTATCCGGCCCGTCAGCTAAGGGGCGCCAAACCCCCGCTCAATCCACCGCACGCTCGCCGACGATGGACAGGCCGTAGCCCTCCAGCGCGACCAGCGAATGGTGGGTGTTGGTCAGCAGCACCATGTCATGCACGCCAAGCTCGGCGAGGATCTGCGCGCCGACGCCGTAATCGCGCAATTCCTCCATCGGCGGGGCCTCGCCGGCGCGGACGCTGTTCTTGATTTCGATGGTGCGGCTCATCAGCCCCTGCATTGGCCGGTTGATCACGACGATCACGCCCGTGCCTTCCTCGCCAATGATCTCCATCGAGCGATGCAGCAGTTCCGAGCGATCGCTGACTTCGCCGTAGATGTCGAAAAACACCGACAGCGTATGCATGCGCACCAGCGTCGCCTTGTCCGGATCGACCTTGCCCTTGACCAGCGCCATGGTTTCGTCCCCGGTCGCCCTGTTGTAGAAAGTGCAAGCCTTCCAGTCGCCGCCCCAGCGGCTGGTGAAGGTGATTTCCGCCTTCTTCTCGACCAGCCGGTCGTGCTTGCGGCGATAGGCGATGAGGTCGCGGATGGTGCCGATCTTGAGCTCGTGCATGCGGGCGAAGCCGACGAGATCGTCGAGCCGGGCCATGGTGCCGTCGTCGCGCATGATCTCGCAGATCACGCCCGAGGGATTGAGCCCGGCGAGGCGCGAGATGTCGCAGGCGGCTTCGGTGTGCCCGGCGCGGACCAGCACGCCGCCGTCGCGGGCGCGCAGCGGGAAGACGTGGCCGGGGGTGACGATGTCGTCCTTGCCTTTGCTGCCATCGATGGCGACCGAGACGGTGCGGGCGCGGTCGGCGGCGGAAATGCCGGTGGTGACGCCCTCGCGCGCTTCGATCGAGGTGGTGAAGGCGGTTTCGTGCCGCGTGCCGTTGTGGCGGCTCATCAGGTCGAGGCCGAGCTGTTCGATGCGCTCGCTGGTCAGCGTCAGGCAGATCAGGCCGCGGCCATGGGTGGCCATGAAGTTGATCGCGTCGGGGGTGGCCATCTGCGCCGGGATGATCAGATCGCCCTCGTTCTCGCGATCTTCGTCATCGACCAGCACATACATCCGGCCATTGCGCGCCTCGTCGATGATTTCCTCGATCGGTACCAGCACCGGGCGGTCGTCATTGGCGAACAGAAAGCGGTCGAGCTTGGCGAGCGTGTCGGCGGTGGGGTTCCAGCCGGGCTCGGTGCAATCGCGCAATGTGTTGGCGTGGAGCCCGGCGGCGCGGGCGAGGCCGGCTTTGGTCAGGCCGCCGTCGGAGACGAGGGCGCGGACCTTTTCGATTGTCGATGTGCTCATGCGAGTCGTGTATCACATTTTAATGTGATGGCAAGGGGAGAGGGGTGCTGTTGCTGAAAATCAATCCCCCCGGAACACCGGCGTCCGCTTCTCCAGAAACGCCTCCACCGCCTCGTCGTGATCCCCGGTGGCATGCGCCAGCGCCTGCATCGGCGCGGCCATTTCCAGCACGCTGGCCAGCGCAGCGCTGCGGCCTTCCCATAGCAGCCGCTTGGTCATGCGCACCGCATGCGGCGGGTTGGCGGCGATGCGGCGGGCGAGGGCGCGGGCGGCGTCCATCAGTCCGGCATCGGGCACGACTTGCGATACGAGGCCGCAGGCGAGCGCCTCCACCGCATCGATCATATCCCCGGTCAGCGCCATTTCCGCGGCTTTCGACCAGCCGATCACGCGCGGCAGCAGCCAGGCGCCGCCGTCGCCCGAGACCAGCCCGATCTTGACGAAACTCTCGGCAAAACGCGCGCTTTCCCCGGCAATGCGCAGGTCGCACATGCAGGTGAGATCGCAGCCCGCGCCGATGGCGGGGCCGTTGACCGCGGCGATCACCGGCACTTCCAGCGCGGCGAAGGCCAGCGGCAGGCGCTGGATGCCGCGCTTGTAATTGCCGCGGGTGCGCGCGGGCAGGGCTTCCTTCAGTCCGCCGCCCTCGCGCATCGCCTGCATCTTGCCGCCCGAAGAGAAGGCTGAGCCCGCACCGGTGAGAATGGCGACGCGCGCGCTTTCGTCGGCTTCCAGCCGGGCCAGCGCGGCGAGGATGCCATCCAGCATGTCGGCATCGGTCAGCGGATTGCGCGATTCGGGCCGGTTGAGCGTCAGGACGACGATGCCGGCTTCGCCCATCTCGTAAAGCACCGGGTCGCTCATGCCTGTTTCTCCTTTCGCCAGTTATCGAACCGCTCTGTCAGCAATGCTGCGGCAATGCCACCCGCCA
The DNA here is from genome assembly GCA_963779195.1 of uncultured Alphaproteobacteria bacterium. Classification (GTDB taxonomy): domain Bacteria; phylum Pseudomonadota; class Alphaproteobacteria; order Sphingomonadales; family Sphingomonadaceae; genus Novosphingobium. The sequence continues at coordinate 102,322 of CAVZWZ010000002.1, read as the reverse complement.
GCGCCGAGAATCCGCCCGCCCAGCCATTGAAGCCGAGCATCCGCGTGCCCTCCAGGATCGGCATCTGCACCGCGAACAGCGGAAACGACAGCCTGCCGAGCAGTCCCGCCGCGCGATGGAAAGAGGCGAGCCGCAGGCCGCCGGCGATCATCAGCGGGCAGGCGATAACGGTGAACAGGAAATCGAACAGCCAGCTCCGGTCGATCCCCAGCCACCAGCCTGCCGCCAGGATCGCCGGCATCGCAGGGATCGCCAGCAAGGGCGGCGCGGCAATCGGCGGTCCATTCCGCCACATCCGGCCCAGGGCGATGCCGATCAGATAGGCGAACAGGATGCGCGGCAGCCCGGCAAGGAAGTCGCCCGGCTTCGCGCCGACGTCGAATGTGTTCCAGGCGACGCCGATCCAAACCATGACCGGTGCGAGCAGGGCGATCCCGGCGCCGATCGCCCAGAGCTTCAGGCGCCGGAAAATCAGCACATGCAGCGCATTCGCCACCAGCTCGTAGAAGATCGTCCAGGCCGGAATGTTGAGCGCGAAGACGAATTTGGCCCACGGCGCAGGCAGCAGCGCCAGGTTGGCGGCGGCGGTGGCGATGAATTCCGCGCGGCTGGGGCTCTTGAGGTAGAGCCGGGGCAGGCCGATGATCCCGCCCAGCGCCATCGTCGGCCACAGCCGCTTGTAGCGCCTGGCGATGAATGCTGCGGGTTCGGTAATCTTCGCTTCCTGGGCATAGGCCATCAGGAAGCCGCTCAGCATCAGGAAAAACTCGACCGCGAGATAGCCCTTGCCGAACACCGGCGTGCCGCCGAACACCGCGCGGGTGTGCAGCAGCAGGATGCACAGCGCCGCGACAAAGCGCAGCGCCTCGAGGCCGGGGAGGCGGCGGAAGCTGCGGCGGCTCTCATCACCCCTCCCCTGCGGGAGGGGCCGGGGGAGGGCGGTACGGTGACGGCGCTGGCCTTCCCCAACCCCTCCCGCAAGCGGGAGGGGGACCTCACGCCTCTTGCTTGGCCCCGCCCATCATCTTGCTGATGTCCACCTGGCCGGTGGTCAGGCCGCCCATGAAGCCGCCATCGACCGGCAGCACCACGCCGTTGACCACGCTGGCCGCATCGCTGCAGATCAGCACCAGCGGCCCGGCCTGTTCGGCGGGGGTGGTATAGCGGCCGAGCGGTTCGGCGGCGGCATCGACGATGTCCTTGCCTGCGGTGTCGTGGAAGATCTGCATCATCGGGGTCTGGGTCGGCGAAGGCAGCGAGCAGTTTATGCGGATGCCCTGCTTGATCAGCTGCGCGCCCATGAACTGGGTCCAGACGATCACCGCTTCCTTGGAGAAGGCGTAGCCCTCGGCGACCTGGTCCATATGCGCCTCGGCCCAGGCTTCCGCAGCGGCAAACCCCTGGGTCATCAGCAGTTCCATATGGACCGGGATGCGGCGGCTCCAGCCGAGACCGCCGGTCGAGGAGATGCTGACGATGGCGCTGCCCGGGCCCATCAGCGGCAGCACGCATTCGGTGAGATGACGCGTGCCGATGAAATTGACCTTGAACGTGTCCATCGGCGGGAAGGCGCCGCCGCCGGCCAGACCGGCGCAGTTGAACAGCGCGTCGACCTTGCCGCCGATCGCCTTGACGCCGGCCTCGATGCTGGCGGCATCGCGCAGGTCGATCTGGTTGAACGAGGCGAGCGGCAGGGCGCAGGGCTTGAAATCCAGCCCATGCACTTCCGCGCCGAGATCGAGCAGGATCTTCGCGGTCGCCTCGCCCATGCCCGAAAAGCAGCCGCTGACGATGACGCGCTTGCCCTTGTAGCCCAGAATATCGCTCATGGTAATTCCTTCCTCTCGGTTCCGGCGTGCCGGTTCAATGTGGCGGCGGGGCGGCATTCACGTCCTGCCCGGCTGCGATTCGCGATAGGCTGTGGAGCGCCAAGGTCAAGGCAGCAGCAGCGCCGAACGTTCCAAGGCGCCCAGCGCCCGGGGCAGGATATCCTCTGCCGCCTGGCGCAGGGTTCTGGCATCGGCGGCAAGCTTGCCGTCCTTGCCCAGCTTGATGCGTCCGGCGACTGCGGCATCGACCAGCAGCTTTTCGAGCTCCTTGCGGCCGGTCGCGCCGTCCATTGCGGGCAGCAGGGTCTTGGCCAGCGGATCGAGGCTGACCCCGTCGTGGCGGATGTTGACGGTATTGTCCTTGCCCTCGGCGGCATCGGCCCTGGCGATGGCGAAAGCCTTGGGCCGGTTGCCCGGCTTGCCCGCGACGATGGGTTCGGCAAGGATGTCGAGAATGCCGGCGATGACCATCTTGTAGAATGCATCGGCGACCAGGCCCTGGTCCTTCTCGCTGAACCCCGCAACGCATTCGGCGAAGGAAATCGTGCCGGGCATGCGGGCCAGCAACCGCTCGACCGCCGGGCCAACGGCAGGCTCGGCCGAACTCATCGTGCGGCCGGCGCTGTCGGAAAGAGTCACTTTTGCGCCGTCCCGATCCAGTTTCATGCCATAGCCTGCCTGGAAGTGCAGTCCTTCGATGCGCCTCGGCGACAGGCCGCGGCTGATGTTGGCCAGCTGGGGCTTGGGCACCAGCAGGGTGCTGCGGAAGGTGCGCCCGGTCATCACATCGACCATCTGTTCGATCGTCACCAGATCGCCGCTGGTCCTTTCCCGGATCTGCCGGGCGAAATCGGGTCCGAAGTTTTCCGGCAGCAGATAGCTGAGGTCGCTGTCGGCAAGGTAGACCAGCCCGGCTTTCTCGGCATCGTCGATGAAGTCGCGGATCGTCACCGGGTCGTTGCTGTCTTCCATATATTCGTGGAAGATATAGTCGCTGGGCAGATTGGCGAACCGCGCCGGAGAGCCGCGCAGCATGTCGCCATAGGGGCCCCGGTCGGGCGATTGCTGCTGCATCATAACCAGCAGTTCGCGCGCCATTTCGACCCTGACGGCGGGCCCGTAATGCTCGGGAATCATCAGCCGGAAGGCATCGCGCAGCGGCTTGTAGATGTGCCAGCCGGGGGCGACGTTGTAGCTGACATAGCCGATGCCAGTGGGCGCCAGATGCTTGCCGGTGGCGCGCAGCAGGGCTTCCTGCACAGGCTTGGGCACCCAGCTGTAAACCCCGTGGCTCAGGATGTAGTCGAATTCGCCGATGTCGTCGCCCAGCTCGGTAAGGCTCTCGCAGCGGACTTCGATATTGGTGAGGCCCAGCCCGGCGATGCGGCGCTGCGCCTCGGCGACCTGCTTGCGGCCGAGATCGACGCCGAGAAAGCGCGCGCCGGGAAAGCGGGCGGCCATCGGGATGATATTGCCGCCCGCCGCGCAGCCCAGCTCGAGAACCCGCGCCTCCGCCATGGGCGGCGCTTCGAGACCGAACAGCCGCGCGATCGCCGCCAGCCGCAGCGGGTGGGTTTTCGGAAACGGCAGGGAATTATACGGCAGCTCGTCGTATTGCGAGGCGATCAGCGCGAGATTTGCCGCGAGCGCCTCGGGAGTTTGCGTAACGTCTGCCATGGGCCGGTCTCCTGGCCCGGCCAATGGCGCAATCGCGCCGGATCGACAAGGCGGCGGCCCCAGTTGACCACGGCTTGGTTCCTTGCTTGACCGCAGCCTTGCATTCTCGTTCTATGTCAGCCGCGAAATCCGGAGGCGACGCCATGGTCACCCGCAGCGAGAACGAACGGCTGACCCTGGTCGAGGGCGATGCGCCGATGGGGCGGCTGATCCGCGAGAACTTCTGGATGCCGTTTGCCCGCAGCGAGGCCTTGAAGCAGGGCGCTGGACCGCAGCGAGTGCGGCTGCTGGGCAGCGATCTGGTCGCCTTTCGCGGCGAGGATGGCACGCTGGGGCTGCTCGACGAGCATTGCCCGCACCGGCTCGCCTCGCTGGCGCTGGCCCGGGTCGAAGGCTGCAATCTGCGCTGCCTCTATCACGGCTGGGTGCTGGGGCCGGACGGCGCAGTCGTGGAAGTGCCGTCCGAAAGCGACCGCTCGCCGCAGTTTGCCGCGCGGATTCGCACCAAGCGTTATCATGTTGCCGAAGCGGGAGGGCTGGTCTGGGCCTTCCTCGGCGCCGGCGAGCCGCCACAACTGCCGCCGTTGCCGTTCATGAGCAAGGGTCCGGAAGGCCGCAACTGGTGGCGGATGACGGTCGATTGCAACTGGCTGCAGGGCTTCGAGGGCGCGCTGGACACGGTGCATCTCAATTTCCTGCATTCGGGCTGGAGCGATCCGGACCGCAAGGAGCAGTTCCTGCCCCCGGCGCCGGTCTATGAGATCGAGGAAACCGGCTACGGCCTGCGCACCGCCGGCATACGCAAGCCCGGCGGCGGCAATGTCCACTTCCGCGTCGCCGAATATGTCGCCCCGTTCTATGGCTTTTCGGCCAGCCGCCAGCCCGATATCGCGACTGACTGCTCGGTGTTCATCTCGGTGCCGGTCGACGATTGCAGCCATATGCTGTTCTTCGGCGTCTGGGACGAGACTGGCACAGTCGTGCCGATGGACCGCTATTTCGCCGGACTCGATCCCGACGACATGCTGGCGGGCGATTTTCATCGCGGCAACAATTGGGGCCAGGACCGCGAGGCGATGGCGAACGGCCACTTCAGCGGCTTCACCCGCAGCGTGCTGCACGAGGACCTCGGCGTGCAGATGAGCATGGGGCCGATTGCGGACCGCAGCCGCGAGCAGCTGTGCGCCACCGATCTGGCGATCGTGCGGATGCGCGAGTATTTGCTCGGGGTGCTGGCTCGGCAAGAGCGCGGCGAGCCGCTCGACGGGGCGATGACGGCCTATGAAGCAGGCGGCTATCTGCCGTTCAGCTATCTCGCGCCGCTGGGTGCGGACTGGCGGCTGGGCGGCCGGCGGGGGAAGCTGGGGCAGGGCTGCTGTTAGGATGTCGCATGCCGGAGAGAGAATTGCCGCCATGACCAGACCCTTCGATACCCCGCTGCCGGTCTACGATCCTGCCAGGGGATTGCTGCACAACGACCATTTCCAGATCGGCTATGTCACCAACGATCTGGAGCGCGCGGCGGAGATATTCCGCTCGCGCTTCGGCATCGCCGAGTTCCGCCACAACGATGCCGAGCTTCCGGGAGGCGCGAAGGTCGGCACGCGCACCGTCTGGATCGGCGCGACGATGTACGAGATCGCCTGCGGATCGGGGCCGGGGATGGAAGCCTTCAGCCGCTATGCCCCGCCGGGCGGGGACTTCGTGCTGCGGTTCCATCACCTGGGCTATTGCGTGCCCGATGAGGCCGGCTGGGCGGCGATGGAGCGCGAAGTGGCGCGGCAGGGGTGGGAACTGCTCAAACCCAGCGATACGCCGGGCTACGTCAGGGCCTGTTTCGTGCTGGTGGCCGAACTCGGCCATCTGGTCGAATTCATCCTGCCGCGCGAAGGATTGATCGAGAAATTCAACGCCACGCCGGTGGCCTGAACCGGGCGTTACCTGCCCGCCGCGATCCAGCGGGCGATCTTGGCTTCCAGGATCGGCAGCGGCAGCGCCCCCGATTCCAGCACCTCGGCGTGGAAGGCGCGGATATCGAACTGTGCGCCCAGCGCCGCTTCCGCCTGCTTGCGCAGCCGCTGGATGGTCAGCGCGCCGATCTTGTAGGACAGCGCCTGGGCGGGATTGGCGATATAGCGTTCGACCTCGGCGGTGGCGTCGGTGCGGCCCATGCCGGAATTGGCGAGCATATAGTCGATCGCCTGCTCGCGCGTCCAGCCTTTGGCGTGCAGCCCGGTATCGACCACCAGCCGCATGGCGCGCAGCATTTCGTCGTCGAGCGTGCCCCAATGCTGCATCGGGTCCTTGTAGAGCCCCATTTCGTAGCCCAAGGTCTCGGCGTAGAGCGCCCAGCCTTCGACAAAGGCATTGTTGCCGTCGAAGCGCTGGAAATCGGGCAAGCTCTTGTCCTCCTGCGCGAGGCTGATCTGGAAGTGGTGCCCGGGCGACCCCTCATGCAGATAGAGCGTGGCGGTGCCGCTGAGGAAGCGGCTCGGCAGGTCGTAGGTGTTGTAGAAGAACACCCCCGGACGCGATCCGTCGGGCGAACCCTGGTTGTAGCTGCCGCCGGCCTCGTATTTCTCGCGATAGGCGGGGTAGGGTTCGATGATCAGCGGGGTCTTGGGCACCTTCGAGAAATAGCGCGGGATTTGCGCATCGACCGAGCGGGCCACGGCGGCGAAGCCCTGCGCCAGTTCCTGCTTGGTTTTCGGATGGAATCGCGGGTCGGTGCGGATGGAATCGAAGAATTCGCGCAGCGTGCCGGCAAATTTCATCTCCTGCCGCACGGCCTGCATCTCGCGCTGGATGCGCGCGACTTCGCTCAGTCCGAGCTTGTGAACCGCATCCGGTTCGAGATCGAGCGTGGTCTCCCGCGCAATCAGCCGCCGATACAGACCCGCGCCGCCTTTCATCGCGGAAAGCCCCGCTTCCGCGCGCGTGCCCGGCAGATATTCGGTGACCAGAAATTCGCGCAGCCTGCGGTAGGCCGGCAGCACCCGGCCCTCGATGACAGCCTTATAGTCGTCGCGCAGCTTTGCCTGGCTGGCAGCCGGAACGGTTTCGGGGAAATTTCCGGCAGGCGAGAAAAACGGCAATTGTTCGACCGGCTGCGCCAGCAGCGCGTCGATCTGCGCAATCATGTTGCGCGTGGTCAGGCGCGATTCGACGACCCCGGAGGCCAACCCCTGGCGAAAGCGCGCGACGGCATTGTCGAGCACCTGGGCGAATGCGGCATTGAGCGCCAGCGCGGTGCGATAATCGGCCTCGCTGGCGAACGGCAAGGCCCCGTCGCGCGCCACCAGCGTCGGGAATTCGACATGCAGTCCGCCGAAGTGGTTGAGCGGGCGCACGGCGGTCAGCGAGCGGATGTCGGGTTGCAGCCAGGCGATCCGGTCCTGTTTCTCGCCGCGAAAGACATCGTAGGAAATCTGCCGCTCGGGGCTCAGCCGCGCGCGGTCGATGCGCTGGAGCAGGCGCAGGCTTTCTCGCGCCGAATTGAGCATGCGGCGATCGAGCGTGTCGGTGAATATCTGGGACAAGGCGGCGGGCTCGATCCGCTTTCCGCGATAGATCGCCAGCAGCGGGCTGAACTGGTCTTCGCGCCTGGCGTCGTCCTCGAACAGCTGGACCAGGCGCGCCGCCGCCGCACCGTCCGGCGCGGCGGCGGCGACTGGCAGCGCGAGCGCACCGCCGATCGCCGCTGCTGCGGCGAGCATCAGGACTGTCCGGCGGATCAGCTCCACCGGCGGGTCCTGAACCATTTTGTCACGACATATTTGACGCCCCGCTCCACCGGTTTGCCGGCATGGGCCGTCGCCGGATTGGGCGACCCGTCGGGCAGGGCGTTGTTCCACAACAGCAGCAGGCCCGGCTGCGGCGGGAAGCTGATGCCGAGTTTTGGAAACGCGGTCTCGCCGCCGGCATCGACTTCGCTGAGATAGGCCATCGCCGTCCAGCACCGCTGCCCGCCGCGGCGGGATTCGGCGGGCCAATAGGATGCGGCGGTATCGAACCAGTCGTTGTGCGACTGGAACTCCTGTCCCTCGTTATAGCGCTGCCCCTGCATCGTTTCGCCCCAGCTTTGCTCGATACCGGCAAGATCGCAGATGCGCCGTTCGATCATGCGCACGAAACTGTCATCGGGATCGACGTCGCCCGAGTAGCTGGTGCGATAGCGTCCGTCGAGAACCTCCTTGTATACGGACGAGGGGCGGGCGGTGCTGTCGATCAGGCCGATCAGATGCTGGCATTCCTCCGGGCTGAGAAAGCCGGTGACCGAGAAGATCTCAGCGTGAACGGCCGGAACCTTATAGACCGCCGGATTGGCGGCCAGCCGCGCGCGCACGGCGTTGCCGGTGCGGGCGATGGCGGCCCTGTCCTTGATCGGCGCTTTGGTCATTCGGTCTCATTGGCCCTGAGTGCATTCGCAGGCCTGCCTATCGGAAGCGCGGCGGCGGGCAAGGCAAAAAGGAGCCCCCGCGATCGCGCGCGAGGGCTCTGGCGCCGGTCCACTCGCCGGCCAATGCGGAAAGCGGCTACCAGAAGAAGTCGTGGATCACATCGACCACCTCGCCGGTGTAGATGTCCACCAGCAACGCGTCGTCGTAATAGCGGATCCAGCGGTAGGGACCATCGACCTCGGGCAGGCGATACGACCAGGGATCGTCGATCCAGTAGTTGTTGCTGTAGAACAGCGAGTCGAGATAGAACCCGATGCTGAGCCGCCGGTAGCTGTAATTGTGATACGGCGCGTAATAGCGGCCGATCCGGTAGACGTGCGGATTGTGGCTGCGATAACTGTGCCAGTTATAGCGGTTGTCGCGCCGCCAGTCGCGGCTCCAGCTGCGATTGCCTTGCTGGTAGCTGCGGCGATTGCCGTCGCGCCAGCCGTCGTTGCGGTTCCAGCTGTTGCGGTTGCCGTTCCAGCGGTTGCCATCGCGCCAATTGTTGTTGCCGTTCCAGCTTTGCCGGCTGTCGCGCCTGCCGTCGTTCTGGCGCCAGTTGCCGTTCTGGTTGTTGTTGCGCCCAGAATCGCGCCATGCCTCGCGATTGCCGCTGCTGCGGTTGGGATCGCTGTAGGTGCGGTTGCGGCCCTGCCACTCGCGGTTGCCGCCCGCATTGCCGGACCAGCTGCCGCGATTGCCCGATCCGTCGCGCCCGGCCCAGCCGCGCCTTGGCGTTTCGGTCTGCGGTGTCTGCGGAGCGCTCGCGCCGCCGCCGTTCCAGACTGGCGCTTGCGCCGCCTGGCCGCCATCGCGCCCGCGCCGTCCGGACCAGCCGCCCGGCGCGTCGCCATTGCCGCCGCGCCAGCTGCGTGCGGACGGCGCCTGCGCCGCCGGCGCGCTCGCGCCGCCGTTCCAGGCGGGAGCCTGCGCCGTCTGGCCGGCCTCGCGGCCTCTGCGTCCGGACCAGCCGGGCGACCCGTCGCCATTGCCGCCCCGGAAGCCGCGGCCCTGCCAGCCGCCGCCGGATGGAGCCTGCGCCACAGGGGCCTGCGCCGCAGGGGCCTGCGCTGCCGGGGCCTGCGCCGACGGGGCATTGCCGCCGCCGCGCCAGCCGCCCCGGAAGCCGCCGCCGCCATTCCAGCCGCCACCGCCGCGCGCTTCGGCTTGCGGGACAGCTGCCGGAGCAGGCGCCGCCGCCGGAGCCTGGCCGCCGCCGCCATTTCCGCCGCGCCAGCCGCCGCGACCCTCGCCGCCGCCGCCACGACCTTCACCGCGGGCCTCGCCGCCGCCGCGCTGGCCGTTCCAGCCTTGGGCTTCGGCGGTCGCCGGCACGGTCAACAGCGCCAGCGCCGCCGCGATCGCGGCCAGCCCGCTCGATCTCAGAAAAGTTCCTACGGCCATTGCCGCTCTCCAATCCAACGCGCCGCAGGGATCGGCGGCGACCATGGCGCGAGTTGTATACCTGCGGCGCTGTCGGGAAGGTGAACCGGGGTTGAGGGTGATTGTTCAGGATCGGGGCATGCGGCGCTTGCCGGGCTTACGCCGCCTTAGAGGAATGCGCGCATGCCGGGGGGCTGTTCGGGGAGGCAACACTGCTTGGGAACAGAACCGCGTCTCCCCATCGTCATTCAATCCCGCGCCAGCAGCAGCGCCGCCGCCAGCGGCCCGCCGCCCGATGTCGCCACCGCTACCCTGGGATCGCCGGGTATCTGCCTTGGCCCCGCCGCCTTGCGCAATTGCGTCACCGCCTCATGCGCGAAGCCGAAGCCGTGCAGCCGCCCGGCGCCGAGCTGGCCGCCGCCGGTGTTGAGCGGCAGTTCGCCATCGCGGGCAATGCGCGTGCCGCCCTCTATGAATTTATGCGCCTCGCCCTTCTCGCAGAAGCCCAGGCCTTCGAGCCAGGTCAGCGGCAGGAAGGCGAAGCCGTCGTAGAACTGGACGGTATCGACGTCCTTGGTGGTGTAGTCCGTGTGCTTCCACAGGTCCGGTCCGGCATCGTAGGCGGCGGACCATTCGACCTGGTCCCAACTGTAGCGGTTGACCGAGCCAGACATCGCGGCGATCCGCACCGGCTGGGCCGTCACCTCGTCGAGCGCATCGCCGGCCGAGACGATGATCACCGTCGAGGCGTCGCTGAAGCGGTCGCAGTCATAAAGGCACAGCGGTGTCGAGATCATCCGCGCCGACATGTATTTGTCGAGAGTTCAGCTCCTCCTTGGTGATCGCCCGCGCATTGGGATTGAGCATCGCGTTCTTCGAACCGTTGATCGCGACCTGGGCGAGCTGCTCGCGGGTCATGCCGTATTTGTACACGTGGCGCTGGGCGTATTGCGCGGTCCAGCAGGCGGCGGACGTCGCCCAGAACGGCGCAGTCCATTGCTGCGAGCCGCCAACCTCCTTGTAGGCCAGCGGCATGTATTCGGTCGGATTGGCCATGCCGCCCGCCTCATAGACGGTGCGGAAGCAGATGACGTGGCGGCACAGGCCTTCCTTCACCGCCATCGCCGCCATGCCGATGGCGGAGAGCTGCGCGGGCTGCTCCATCGCGCCCATCTGCCATTTCGATTTGATCCCGCAGGCCTCGATAATTTCGTCGGTGCCGACCGGCGAAAAGGCGAGATAGCCGTGGCTCTTGCCCGGGAAAGAGAAGACGCCGTCGATCTGGTCGAGGGTCAGGCCTGCATCTTTGAGCGCGACGTTGATCGCGTCCATGGTCAGCAGCAGCGGATGGCGCGGCAGGCGCACGCCGACTTCGGATTGGCCGACGCCGGAGATGTAAGCTTCGCGGGCCATGTCAGTTCGCTTTCTCGAACAGGGGATAGAAGATGCCGTCCTGTTCTTCGAAGGTGACGCGCACCTTGTCGTCGAACTTCACGTCCTCGGGCCGGCAATTGACGATATTGGTGGTCAGATAAACCCCGGGAACCCCGTCCAGCCGCACCCTGGCGATGACATAGGGCACTTCCAGATCCTTCACCCAGGGCTGGTGGTTCACCGTGAAAGTATCGACCTCGCCGGTGCCCGCAACGGCAGTCGGCGCGACATTCTCAGACTGGCAATGGCGGCACAGGATTTGCGGAGGATGGGTGAACTCGCCGCAATCGCCGCATTTGACCAGATTGAGCTTGCCCTCCGCTCCCCCGGTCCAGAAGGCGCGGTTCGCGCTGTCGAGTTTGGGCCGGGGACGGGGCGGACTGGGCATTGGCGGTATCCTCTCGGTTCGACTATTGGGTTGGAGCAGCCCGCAGCCGCTGGGCCGCACCGCGATCGCGCCGCGATAGCCGGGGCCATCGGGATCGGTTCGGTTCGAGCTGTTCTCTCCCGGCAGGCAGCGGTTGTCGGCAGCCTTGCGGCGGCGGTCAAGGGGAGAATTGGATTATTGCGCGAGTCCTATTCAACCACCTTGCGCGCCACCAGATCGTCCAATTGCTCCCCGGACAGCCCCAGCATTTCGCGGTAGACGTAGCCGTTATGCTCGCCCAGCAAGGGCGCGCCGCGTTCGACCCGGGCCATGCCGGGCTGCATGCGCCAGCTCGGGCCGATGATCGGGCGGGCGCCGTTGCGGTGATCGCTGACCATGCGGTAGCCTTGGCGGCCCCAGAGATAGCCGTCCGAACACAGGTCGAGCGAGCTTTGCGAACGGAAGGCCGGGACACCGGCGCGGCGCAGGCGCTCGGCGAGGTGGCTGGCATCCTGATTTTGCACGAGTTTCGCGATCTCGGCATCGAGCGCATGACGGTTGTCCAGCCGCGCGGCGAGGCTGGCGAAGCGCGGATCGGAGGGCAGCCAATGCGGCACCAAGGCGCCGCATAAGGCGCGCCATTCCGCTTCGTCCGCCACCGCGATGCTGATCCACTCGCCGCCGGCGCAAGGGTAAGCGCCGTGGGGGCACATCTCGGGGTGGAAATTGCCGTCCGATGTGGGCACTTCGCCGGTCAGCGCATAGGCGAACAGGCTGTCGCCGACGAGGCAGGTCATGCTCTCGACCGCCGAATGATCGATGAACTGGCCCTCGCCGGTGCGGTCGCGGTGGTTCAACGCGGCAATGCAGGCGAGCGCCGCCCAGGCCCCGGCGGTGGCGTCGCCATAGCGGATGTTCATCCCCTCGGGGGTCTCGCCCTCATAGCCGACCAGATTGGTCAGGCCCGACAGCGCGGCGAAGCAGGGCGCATAGCCGGTCTGATAGCCGAGCGGGCCATCGGCGCCCCACATCTTGATCGAGCACTGGATGAGGTCGGGCTTGATCTGTTTGAGGTGCGCATAATCGAGCTTCGAACGCTCCATCGCGCCGGGGCGGATATTGTCGATGACGATGTCGCTTTTGGCCACCATCTGGCGGACCAGATCCAGCCCCTCATCGGTCTTCATGTTGACCTGGACCGAGAGAATCTCCTGGTTGATCGAGAGGAAATAGGGCGCGGCATCGATATCCACCCCGCCATAGGCGCGCATCTCGTCGAGATTGGTGGCGGATTTCGACCTTGATCACCTCGGCCCCCAGCGCGGCGAGAATCTTGCCCGCGTATGGCCCGGCCCAGACCTTGGTGATCTCGAGCACGCGGATGCCGGCCAGCGGCCCCCCCCGATCGGACTTGGCGGGTTCAGGCTGGGGCATCACCCTTCTCCCAGCCCCGGCGCAGGACCGGAAATGCGCGGCGGCGAGGCGCTCATGCGGAAGGGCAGGCCGGGATAGGTCAGCCCGGCGATGTCCTGGAAAAAGCCGCGGTGGATGAATTGCTCGTTCCTGGGCAGGTCGGCGGCGGTGTTGATCGGAACCATGGCGAGCCCCGCCTTCTGCGCCGCCTCGGTGATCGCCAGCTTCTCCTGAACCGCGATCCACGGGCGGAACAGGGTGCGGAACTGCTCCACGCGCTGTTTCGTGCAGTGGAATTCCAGCCAGTCCGGCTCGAATTCGCCGAACCATTCGGGATCGCCCATCAGCTTGCCCAGCGCCTGCCAATGGACCTGCGTGGTCATGAACAGATAGACGTGCCCGTCCTTGCAGGCGAAGCAGGTGGCGGGGCCCCCCATGTCATAGGCGGTCCGCTCCTGGCTGGGTTCGATATCGCCGGCCAGCATGCGGCCTAGCACGCAATCGATGCGGTTGATCTGCACTTCCACTTCGGAAATATCGATGAACTGGCCGCCGCCATTTTCCTTTGGGCCGGATCGTTGCCGGTGCAGCGAGGCGAGAATGCAGGTCGCGGCGTCGATGCCCGCCTCATAGTCCGGCAGAAACCGCCCCGCGCCCTTCAGCGGCGGCTTGTCCGGCCTGGCCTCGGTCGGGCTGTGATAGGCCCAGCCGCCGGCGTTGATCACATTGATCGGATGCGCCTTTTGCCACTCGGGCGGCGCACCCTGGCCGAAGGGGGTGACGATGCAGTGGACCAGATGCGGATGGGCGGCGGCGACAGCGGCAGAAGTCAGCTCATGCGCCATGCCCCAGGCTTCGTCGTGATCGTCGATCAGCACATTCGCCCGGGCCAGCAGGCCAGCGAGCGCGGCGCGGTCCGCCGGCTTGCCGAGATCGAGCACCAGCGACTTCTTGCCGGTATTGAAGAAGCCGAACACCGCGCTCTGCCCATCCCTGTGCGGGCCCATCGCCCGGGTCGGCGCGCCGCCGGGGCGCTCGACCTTGATCACTTCCGCGCCGAGTTCGGCGAGCAGCTTGGCGGTGTATTCGCCGGCTACCCGCTCGGCCACCTCGATCACCAGAGTGCCGTCCAGCGCTCCGCTCATGCCTTGTTTCTCCCCGGGAGCATCGATTCGACCCAGTTCGACGAAGGATAATGCGGCGGGAAGGCGGTTGCCGCATCCAATTGCGCAAGCTCGTCTGCCGACAGCGCAACTTCCGCCGCGCCGAGATTGTCGGCCAGCTGGTGCGGCTTGCTCGCGCCGAGCAGCACGGTGGATACGCTATCCTTGGCGAGCAGCCAGGCGATGGCGAGCTGGGCCATCGAGCAGCCCCTGGCCGCAGCCATGTCGCGCAGCAGCGGCAGCAAGGCGAAGGCCTGGCTGCGGTCGAAGCGCAGCCAGTCGGTTTTCGCAAAGCGGCTGTCCGCTTTCGCCATATCCTCGGGCGTGTAGCCGCCCGCGAGGAAGCCATAGGCGAGCGGACTCCACACGCTCATGCCCAGACCGAAATGCCGCATCATCGCCGCAGTGTCGCGCTCGACGTCGCGGCCGAGCAGCGAGTAATACATCTGCCCGTGGCTGAACTGCGCCCAGCCATTGGCGCGCTGGAGGCCGATGGCGGCGGCAACCAGCCAGGCGGGCCAGTTCGAAAAACCGATGCTGCGCGCCTTGCCCGCGCGGACCACCTCGTCGAGCGCGGCGAGGGTTTCCTCCAGCGGGGTTTCGGGATCGACGCGGTGGACGATGTAGCAATCCACCCAATCGGTGCCGAGCCGCCCCAGGCTCTGGTCGATCGACCACAAGATGTGTTTGCGGGACAGCCCCCAGCTCTGGACGTCCGGGTGCCTGCCGCCGAAGTTGCCGACCTTGGTGGAAAGCACGACTTTGTCCCGGTGCGGCTTCAGCGCCGCGCCCAGCAGCTCCTCCGACTGGCCACCTGCATAGACATCCGCCGTGTCGAAATAGGTGATGCCGCCGTCGATCGCCTGGTTCACCAGCGCGGCGGCGACCTCTGGCCCGGCCTTGTAGAAGCCGGGGAGCGACTGGTCGCCCGCAGTGAAAGTCGAAGCGCCGAAAGCGAGGCGCGAGACGGTGAGGCCGGAGGAGCCGAGGGTGGTGTAGTGCATTTCCGGTTTCTAGATCCCGTCCCTAACTCCCTGAACCGACTACCCTGAGCTTGTCGAAGGGCTGTCCTTGTTCTTGAGGACCAGCGCCAAAGTCCGAAGACAAGTCCAGCCCTTCGACAAGCTCAGGGTAGTCGGGAGTTGGGCGATTGCGCTCACCCCCTCAGGGCTTCGCCCGCCCGCCATAACTCAGCCGCCAATCGGGCGGGAAGCGCATGTCGTTGTCCTTGACCGAATTGGCGAGGCCCTTCTCCATGACATTGTCGCCCAGCCCGAGATCGCCCGCATCCGGATCGTCGGCCATCATCGGCTTCATGCCTTCGAGGAAGCCGGTCATCAGGCTGCCCATATATTCGCCGCGATACTGCTTGTAGATTTCGAAGAAGGTCTTCTGCGCGACGACCGTGTCGTTGGGCCGGGTCATCGAGCAGGCCGCGCGTATTTCGCCGTCTCTGCTTCCAGCTGATCGCGCGGGACGACCGAATTGATGAAGTTGCAATCGTACATCTGCTGGGCGGTGAAGGGCCTGCCGGTGAAGACCATTTCCATGAATTTGCGAATGCCCATCATTTCGGCCCAGGTCCACATCCGCGGGCCCCAGCCGACATAGCGGAAGGCGGCATGGCCATAGAGCGCATCGTCGGACGAGACGACGATGTCGCAGTCGCCCGCGAGATAGAAGTGCCAGCCATAGACATAGCCCTTGCACTCGAGGATCGAGATCTTCTTGAAGTTCTGCAAGCTGCGGCAGCCGAAGGCGTCGTCGGCGTAGAGGTTGGTGATCGAGCCGAGGAAGCGGTAGGAGCCCGGCGGCGGATATTTGACGCGTGCCGTCCTCGGCGATCTTGAATTCGTGCAGCAGCGAAGTGTCCGGCTTGGGGTTGAGCATGCCGTCCTGCTCTTCGAGGTCCGCGCCCGAGCCCAGATGCTTGCCTTCGCCGCGGATCACCAGCACCTTGACGTCGTCGTCGATATTGGCGCGGTGGACCAGCTCGGCGAAGCGCAGCCGCGCGGCGACCGTCGGCGCATTGAGCGCATCGGGCCGGTTGAGCGTGATCGTCGCGATCTTGGTCTTGGGGTCCTTTTCGTAGAGGACCAGCTGTTCCGGCGGCGGGCGGCGAAGGGTGGCTCTCATCTTGATCTCTCCCAATGCGGACCCTTTCCGGGTTCCTTGCCGCCAGATACAGAATGGGCGCGCCCGGCAAGGACGCACCCGCAGTTCTTTCGATTATTTGCGCTGCAACTTCGTCCAGTCCGGCACCAGCGGTTCCATCGCCATGAACTTGTCATAGGCCTGATTGAAATGGCGGACGCGGATTTCCTGGTAGTTGCCCAGGGTCAGCCCGTGCTTGGCGCTGGCTTCAAGGCCTTCCTGCTGGAGGAACAGATTGTCGGTATCCTGATCGAGGATGCCGCCGAAGCCTGCGTCCATGCCTTCGGCTTCGTTGAACGACTGGCTCGTGGGTCAGGTGCACCGGTTCGGCGGTCTCGGGCATGCGAGCCGTCCAAGCGGCTTGGGCCGCATGAACAGCACTTCGTAGATGCTCTCGCGGTGGTTGCGCGGGCTGGGGCGGAAGCGGTAGACCATCGGCAGCGAGATGCCCGGGAACAGGAAGCAGTTGGGGAACACCCCGTAGCTGAAGCAATCGAGGATTTCGGAATCCGAGATGTGATCGAGCTTGGTGTTGGCGGCTTCCTCGAAGCCCTTGCGGAACATGTCGGCCATCATCTGCCGGGCGCTTTCGCCTTCGGGGACCATCGGCTTGTCGGTGACGATCGAGGCTGTCGCCGACGGTGAACATGTCGAGCACGTCCTGCTGGCTGTATTTGCCTTCGTGCACCGGGCTGACCACGCCGAGCGAGGAGATGAAGCGGTCCACATGTTCGCCGTAGACATCGTATTGCGTGTTGACGTCGGCATTGGTCGGCGAGACCTGCGGGTGGGTGTCGGGGACGTGATAGGCCTCCATGAAGGCCTCGATATTGAGCTTCCAGTTGCACGGGATCGGCTTGGAAACGTGGCAGGCGACATAGCGGTCCTCCAGCTTCCAGGCCTCGATATGCGCCAGCGCTTCGGGGCCGATATATTCGCGCAGGCTGGGCGCATCGGGGTCCATGTTGATCCAGACGAAGCCGGCCAGCAGTTCGACCCGCGCTTCGGGCAAGGTGCAGGTTTTCCTCGGGCGCATGCGGGAAGTCCCAGGCGCAGTGGCGGTGCTTGAAGCTGCCGTCGATGTTCCAGCTCCAGCCGTGGAAGCTGCACTTGAACTCGCTGGCGCAGCCCTCGCTGCCGCTGGAGCGCAGCTTGGTGCCGCGATGCAGGCAGGCGTTGTAATAGGCGCGGATGTCGTTCTCGGCGACGCGGGTGATGATGAAGCTGTAGTTGCCGATCTCGTAGACGTGATAGTCGCCGACTTCGGGGATGTGTTCCTCGCGGCAGGCCCATTGCCAGGTGCGGGTCCACAGCCGCTTGAACTCTTCTTCCTGATAGGCCGGATCGATGTAGCGCTGGGTGTCGATATCCTCGCTGCCGAGATATTCGTATAGCTCTCGCTGGCGACCCAGCCGGGGGCTTTCACCTTGTCGCGGGCGATGATGTCCTGCGTGCTTTGCGCGGGATGCCGGGCTTGACCTGGTTCGGGGTTCAGCTTGCCGGTTTCGACGTTCATCGTGTCAGCTCCTGTCGTGCTTTATTCCGCGGCCTCGAGGGCCGGGGCGTTGGTCTGCGCCGCGAGGGCGGGGGATAGCGAATGGATCGCGCCGTCCTTCATCACCATGGCGATGCGGGCCGGATCGGTGAGAATGGACACATCGGCGAGGACATCGCCATTGACCAGGATCAAGTCGGCGAGCTGGCCCGCCTCCAGCGTGCCGAGCGCGCCGCCGTCCATCATCGCCTGGCCGCCGTTGCGGGTGGCGCAGATCAGCGCTTCGGCGGGGCTGTAGCCGTAATAGTCGATGAAATATTTGAGGTCGCGCGCCTGCTGGCCATGCGCGCTCCAGGCGAAGCCATAGTCGCCGCCGATCAGATGGCGCACGCCGCGCTTGCGCAGCGCGGTATGGGTCTTGACCGATTCCTCGATCAGCGCCGGGATGCCCATATAGCCTGCGACTTCCGGAGTGATCCCCCAGGCCGAAGCGCCGCCGCTGGCCATCTGGTGGAACAGATCGATGGTCGGCACCACGAAGATGCGGTCCTTCGCCTCCTCCATCATGTCGAGCAGTTCCTCGTCGGAATGCTCGCAGTGGAACAGCCCGTCGACGCCGGCGCGGATGCAGTATTTGCTGCCGAGGATCGAGCGGGTGTGGGCATTGATCTTGCGGCCATAGGCATGCGCGGTGTCGGCGGCGGCCTTGACCTCCTCGAAGGTCATCGGCGTCGAGGTGGACGGCGTGCTGGGGTAGAACGGATCGCCCGAGACATCGAGCTTGATGTTGTCCACGCCCTCGCGGCAGTGGATGCGCACCGCCTCGCGCATGGCGTCGGGGCCGTTGATCAGGGTCGAGGGGCCGACGCGGGGATTATGCTCCTTGCTCTCGTCGCCCATCGCCCCGGTGACGCTTAGCTCCAGCCCGCCGGCGCGGATGCGCGGGCCGGGGATGCGCCCGGCGTTGACCTCGTCGCGCACCGCCACGCCCAGCCGCAGCTTGGCTTCGGAGGCGCCATAGGCCGAGGTGAAGCCGGCATCGATCAGCGCCTTGGCGCCGCGCGCGGCGGTGAACACCATTTCCTCGGGGCTGGGGGTGATCAGGTTCTCGGTGGCGGTGACGTTCTCGAACGAGAGGTGCGCGTGGCCTTCGGTCATGCCGGGCATGCAGAACAGGCCGGCTGCGTCGATCGTGTGGTCGGCCTGCGCTTGCGGCGCCTTGCCCGCCGGAACGACAGCGGCAATCCGGTTGCCATCGACCAGCAGGTCGCCGGCGAACGGTTTGGCGCCGGTGGCGTCGAATATTGTCGCATTGGCGATCAGCGTGCGGCCCACCGGCTCTCTCCTTGCTTGCCTTGCCTGATAGACCCGGTTCGCCCGGGGTTAAACAGGCTGCGGCGCATAGTACGCCGCGCCGGGCTTGTCCGGCATGCGATTCAGCCCGGCGGACGGCGATAGTCAAGCCTTCCGGCGCGTTGCCGGCGCCGCAGCCAGCGGCAAATGCGCGATGTGCTTGCGATTCTGCGCCTCAAGTCTATCCCGATCCGCCATTGGCCTTAGGGAAGCCTGCGATCCCGGCATTGCGGGCTTGGCCGTGGCATGGAATAAAGCGCGCAAAGCGAGCCGCGAAAACGCCGCTCGGGAGCTGGAGGAAATGCTGGATATGGGTAATCTCAAGGTCATCTACACCGATGTCAAAGGCGCGATCCATACGCTCGACGATGTCGAGGAAGGCGCCAGCCTGATGGAGCTGGCCAAGCGCAACGGCATTGAGGGCATCTTCGGCGATTGCGGCGGCGGCTGCGCCTGCGCCACCTGCCACGTCTATGTCGAAGGCGGCTGGTTCGAGAAAGTCGGCCCGCCCGACGATATCGAATTCGCCATGCTCGACATGGTCACCGACGTGCTCAAGGACAACAGCCGGCTCGGTTGCCAGATCAAGATGAAGTCCGAACTCTCCGGCATCGAAGTCACCGTCGCGCCGGCTTCGGGGAACTAGAACCGCTCATTCGCAAATCGGAACAGGACGCAATCATGGCTACCCAGACTGACGACGCCAAGGTCTCCGAGAGACTGCCTCTGTCGCCGGAAGAGCAGCAGCTGCTTGATAAGGGCACGCTGACCGATCGCGCCATCCAGGCCCGCCCGCGCCCCTATTACGCCGCGATGCGCAAGGGCGATCCGATCCACTTCGACGCCGGTCTGAACAGCTGGCTGGTCACCCGGCACGAGGACATCTGGGCGGTGCAGTCCGACCCGATCACCTTCTCGGTCAACAAGGGCTATCACGAGATCCAGGCGCGCGGCATGCACGAGGAGTTTCGCAACTATCTGCGCGAACATGGCGGCGGCTATTTCCCCGACGCGATCATGTCCGATCCGCCCTATCACACCCGCATCCGCAAGCTGATGGAGAACGCCTTCACCGCGCACCGGGTGAAAGAGCTGGAGCCGCGCATCACTCGGGTGGTGCATGATCTGATCGCCGAATATGCCGACAAGGGCGCTTGCGATGCAGTCACTGACATCTCGATCCCGATCACCATCCGCATCATCGTCGAGCAGCTCGGCCTCGATCCCGGCATCGAGGCGAAGATATCGCGCTGGTCGCGGGCGGTCGTGGCGCAAATCAGCGCGATGCAGAGCCGCGAAGAAATGCTGGCCAACGCCGCCGAGATCGCAGACTTGCAGAACTATATCATCGGCAAGATGAAGGAACGCGAGACCGATCCGCGCGAGGACATGATTTCCGATCTGGTCCATGCCAAGGTGACCAATGAGGACGGCACGGTCGAGAAGCTGACCTTCGAGGAAGCGGTCAGCCTCGTCCGCGCGACGCTGATCGCCGGCAACGACACCACCGCCACCGCGATCGGCAATCTGTTCTATGTGCTGACCACAAAGCCCGGCATGGCCGAGCTGCTGGAGTCGATTATCGACGACGACCGCAAGCTCAATCGCTTCGTCGAGGAGCATATGCGCAACGAACCGCCGGTGCGCGCGCTCAGCCGGATGTGCATCAAGGAGACCGTGGTCAACGGCACCACGATCCCCGAAGGCGCGCATATGCTGCTGGTCTACGATTCCGGCAACGACGACGAGACCGTGTTTCCCGAGCCGCGCAAGTTCGACATCGAGCGGGTCAATCTCGGCCGCCACGTCGGCTTCGGCGGCGGTCCGCACCGCTGCATCGGCGTCGCGCTGGCGCGGATGGAGGTCAAGGTGGCGGCGCGCGAGATTGTCAGGCAGCTGAAGAACATCAAGCTGGCGATCCCGGAGAGCGAGATCGCCTATACGCCGACCGTGGCGACGCATACGATCGAAGTCGCTGCCGATCACATACGACAAGCGCTGAGGCGGCCAGAACTCGCTTGGGGCACGCTTCGTCCCGGCAGTTCCTGCTGCGGATTGCGCCACGATACTAAGCCAGCTTGGAATTATGGACCTAAGTAAACCCACAAAGGGAGGAAATCATGAGGAAAATCGTTACCGCCATGCTGATGGCGGGTGTAGCCATACCGCTCGCGCCCGCCGCCTGGGCGCAAGACAGCGCCGATGAGGCGGCAACGAGCGGCGAGATCATCGTCACCGCCCGTCGCCGCGAGGAAAGCCTCTCCAAGGTTCCGATCGCGATCACCGCGATCGACGGCGCGGATCTCGCCAAACGGGCGATCGTCAATGAGAACGATCTGCAGGCGGCGGTTCCCGGCCTGGTCATCCGCCAGAACGGCGGCATCCATTCGTTCAACTATTCGATCCGCGGCCAGAGCGTCGATACCTTCACCAACTCGCCGCCCAGCGTGCTGCCCTATGTCAACGAAGTGCAGATCAGCACGCTGTCGGCTTCGACCTTCTACGACATGGGCGGCATCCAGGTGCTCAAAGGCCCGCAGGGCACGCTGTTCGGGCGCAATGCCACCGGCGGCGCGGTGCTCTATCGACCGCGAAGGCCGGCGACGAGCTGGCCGGCTATATCCAGGGCCGCTATGGCAGCTTCGATGCCTGGAACGTCCAGGGCGCGGTGAACCTGCCGCTGGGCGAGGTTGGCGCGCTGCGCGTGGCCGGCAGCGTCACCGGCGGCGGCGCCTTCGTGAAGGACTTCTTCACCGCCGACGAATATGGCGACCTCGACCAGAAATCGATCCGCGCCACGCTGCGGCTGGCGCCGGGCGGGGGCGCGCTCACCAACACCACGGTGGTGCAATATACCGACGAGGACGGCACCAATACGCCCTATGAGCTGTGGTCGGTAAACCCGCAGCCCTGCGTCAGCGCGGCGGATTTCACCACCGCCCATTGCCTGCTCAACGCAGCGACCAATCCCGGGCTGACGGCCATCCTCGCCGCGAAGCCGGCGGTGTTTCAGGGCGGTCTTGCAGCAGCCGTCGCCAAGCAGCGCGAAGTCGGCCCCTGGGTCAGCCTCGCCAGCTATCCGCCCTATCACAAGGCGGAGAACACCTACGTCATCAACACCACCGAGCTGGAAGTGGGTTCGGACCTCAAGCTCAAGAACGTGTTCGGCTGGAACAAGTCCACGTCCGACGACGGCTTCGACTATGACGGCTCGCCCTATCACTTCTTCGAGACCCAGGGCACGCCGACGGCTAACGACGTCAAGGTCAACCCGACCAACGGCTTCCGCCGCGGCATCCGCCAGATTTCCGACGAGCTCCAGCTGCAGGGCAAGGCGCTCGACGGCAAGCTCGATTTCGTGGTCGGCGCCTATTACCTCAACCAGAAGGATACGGTGGTCTCCAACCTGACCTTCGGCCAGCCGATCTTCACTTTCCCCTTCGTCTACACCGCGCAGTGGTCGACAGAATCGATCGCCGGCTTCGCGCAGGCGTCCTACAAGCTTGCCGAGCAGCTCAGCCTGACCGGCGGCTTCCGCTATACCCGCGACCGGACCGAGATTAACCAGCTGCCCGGCTCGCTCTGGCTGGGTTTCTTCCCCAACAGCGGCAGTGTTCCCGAAAAAACTTCGGCGTCCAAGCCGAGCTGGACCGTCAGTCTCGATTATCAGGCCACCCCGGAACTGATGCTCTATGTCGCGCATCGGGGCAGCTGGCGCGCGGGTGGCTATAACTACAGCGTCGCGCCGATCAATGTCACGGCGGCCAGCGGCGGCAATCTCTATTTGCCCGAGACCACCCAGGACATCGAGATCGGCCTGAAATATTCCGGCGACGGGCTGGGCGTGCCGGTGACCTTCAATGCCGACTTCTACAACCAGTGGGTCAAGGACATCCAGCGCGCGGCCTATCTGCTGACCCCGGCGGGGGTTTCGCTGCTGACGGTCAATGTCCCCAAGGCGCAGATCACCGGCTTCGAATTCGATGCCTCGGTGCGGCCGAGCGAATTCGTCTCGTTCGGCGTCTCGGGCAATTACACCAATGCCCGCTATACCGACGGGCGGGTCAATGTGCTGGGCTTCAGCTTCAACTACGGCCCCTTCGCCGACGTGCCCAAGTGGAGCGGCACGCTCTATGGCGAAGTCGGCGCCTCGCTGGGCGATTCCGGCAAGGTGACGCTGCGGGCCGACGTCTATGGCCAGACCGAGATGAATTTCTCCAACGTCGCCGCCACGGTCAACCCGAACACCACGCTGCCCGGCTATGCGCTGGTCAATGCGCGGCTGACCTGGTCGGAAGCGATGGGCTCGGGAATTTCCGCCTCGGTGTTCGTGCGCAACCTTGGCAACAAGCGCTATTACTCCGGCGGCAACGCGGCCTCCAACGGCGGCAACACCAATGTCGTCAATCCCGGCCTGCCCAGGATGTGGGGCGGCGAGCTGCGCTTCCAGTTCTGATCGCAGAACCCGCGTCGATTTGGCTTGAATGGGGCCGCGCTACCGTCATGGTGGCGCGGCCCTATCCATAATGAGTCGGGCGGGAGAGCGACGATGACCGAGGAAGAATGGCGCGGCGGCCTTGCCCCGCACTACGACTACATGCTCGCGGAAAAGCCCGAAGACCCGGCGATGCGCGAAAGCGCCTCGATCTGGCTGTTCGAGGAGAACGGCGCTTTCGCCCTGCCGCGTGTCGGGATTGAGGCGATGGGGGTCAGCTGGGACAGCCACCGGGTCGATATGAACGCGGCCTTCCCCGGCGGGCGGGTGCTGGTCGAGACCGGCGGCGTGCATGCCAGCCATTCGCCGCTTGCCGCAGATGGCACTCCCCGCATTCTCGGCTCAGGCCCGCTGCGTTTCGAAGTGATCGAGCCCTATCGCCGCTGGCGGATCAGCTACGATGGCAATCCGGTGGAAACCACATCGGAAGCCATGACCAAGGGCGCCTTCGGCGCCGCGAAGCGCACGCCGCTGCAGTGGGATGTCGAGATCGAGATGGTCACGCCATGCTGGGTGCAGGACAACACGCCCGAGAAAATCGCCGGTTTCAGCCCGCGCGAAATGGCCGACGCGGAATCCATGGGCCTCGGTTACCGCATGGAGCATCTGTTCCGGGGCGAGGGCACGCTGACGCTCGATGGCGAGACCCGCGCGTTCAAGGCAGTCGGCAACCGCATCCATCGCCAGTCGGTCCGCCCGCTCGACGGCTTTCGCGGCCATGTCTGGCAGGCGGCCAATTTCCCCGACGGGCGCGGCTTCGGCTATATCGCTTATCCGCCGGCCGAGGATGGTTCGACCTATAATGAGGGCTATGTCTACACCGGCGGCAAGATGTACCCGGCGGTGGCCACCAAATTGCCGTGGCTGACCAAGGCCGGGCTGACCAGCGAGGGCCAGGACAATTCGCTGGCGCTCGAATATGAAGGCGGCGCGATCGAGATCGCCGGCAAGGGCATGCTCAACACCTTCAAGGTGATGAGCGAGGGCGAAATGGCCGGTTTCGCGCTCAACCAGGGCTCGACCCGTTACAGCTGGGACGGGCAAGAGGCGATGGGCATGATCGAACGCTCGACCTGGCTCAACAAGCTGTAGAATTCCGTCATCGGGTCAAGTCCGGATGACGGTCAGATTACGCCGAACCCATATACCTTCCGCCGTTCACGCTGATCGTCTGGCCGGTCATGTAGCCGCCTTCTTCGGATGCCAGGAAGGCGGCGGCGGCGGCGATGTCTTCGCCGGTGCCGATGCGGCCGACCGGCAGCGCCTTGCCATAGGCCTCGACCCGGCCCGGCTCCTGCATGATCGCCGCGCCGCGCAGCATCGGCGTGTCGATCGAGCCCGGCGGGATCATGTTGGCGGTGATGCCGTGGACGCCCAGGGCCTGCGCCAGGCACTTGGTCAAGCCGAGCAGCGCGCCTTTGGAGCTGGTGTAGTGCGTCTGGAGCTCGGAGCCGGACTGCACCGACGACGACGTGATGTTGATGATCCGGCCCCACTTGGCCGCGATCATGTCGGGCACGCATTCCTGGGTGACCCAGAACGGCCCGGTGAAGTTGATCTGCATCACCCGCGCCAGCAGCTCGTCGTCGATCTCGAGGAACGGGGTGAACGGCGCGATGCCGGCGTTGTTGACCAGGATCAGGATCGGCCCCAGCTCGGCGCGGGTCTGCGCCGCAGCAGCCTTGATCGCCGCCTTGTCCGCGCAGTCGGCGGTAATCGCAATCGCCGTCCCGCCCGCCTCGCGCACCAGCCGCGCGGTCTCCTCGGCGCCTTCGCCATTGATGTCCCAGATGGCGATTTTGGCGTTGTCCTCGGCCAGCCGCAGCGCCATCGAGCGGCCCATGCCCGAGCCGGCACCGGTGATGACGGCGACTTTGCCATTAAGCGAACGTGTCATGATCTATCCTGCTCCCGATGAAGTGCGAATGCTGAACGCCTGAACAGCATTGCGGGAGCAGGAGTCAAGCGATTGCACCCACACGGCGGGGCCACGGTATTCCCTGTCCCCGTCGCGGGTATTCTGCGCCCCCGTCCCGGGTTTACATACTTGACAGGGTGTAAACCTGACCGCGCAGGACAGGGGCCGCACATTTCCGCGGGTTTTGCCGGGGAGCAGGGCTGGGGGCAGGGCGGGAAAACAAAGATTGTCCATCGCGATTGCGCAACAAGCGTTCGCAGGCATAGTGATGCCCGGGAATTCCCGTGAGATTGGAAAAGAATGCGCCTCAAGGGCAAGCTTGCAGCCGCGCGGCATGACGCCGCAAGTCGCGGATTTCCGCGCCGGAGAGCTGTGTCTGGTGGCGGGGCGGTGATCGCTAGCTTCTCGCATTTTCGCCCGAGTGAAGCATGCAATGATTTTGCCCATGATTCGCGGCGGAAGGGAATTGCCGGTGCGGCGGCGGGATGATGGGGGCGAAGCGGGCTTGGGGCGGAGGTTGAGGAAGGTCATGCTGGCGGGCCCTGGGCGTGAAGTTTCGCATGCCAAGCCGTGCAGGCGCGGCCTGCCCGGCATGCCAGGGCGAGGCGGTGTAGGACAGCGGGATTTTTTCGGGCGGAGGCGGGGGGATTGATGGCTTGGCAGAGGCGGCGGCGGACGGTGCGGGGTGGTCTGGGGGTATTCGCGCCTCGCCGAAGCGGGGGTGGAAGGAGGCTTGGGATGGGAGATAAGTATACTGTCCCCGGAACTCGGTGGCGCCTTGCCGAAGCGGGGTGGAAGTGAGGCTTGGATGCGAGATTCGAGCCGATCCCCGCTACTCTATTGACTGCAAGGTCATTCTGACGGGCCCTGACGTGAAGTCCGCGCAAGCGGATCGAGCGTGATCGAGGTGCATGCTGCCCGGCATGTCACGGCCCTCACGACGGTGTGGGCAAGTTCGGGCTTTTTGGTCAAGGCGGAAGCGGCGGCTTGTCGATGGCAATGACGCATGGCCGGAACGGACATTCTCTTCGAGCTGACGGCGCGCGGAGTCCGATGCCGGCGTGAGCGGTCTTGGTGATCTAGGGACATTGCTGCTGGCGGTGTGCGCTTGCGAGCTGCGGCCGACGCGGGTAGCGGACGTTCCGGAAGCGGTCAAGACGATGATGGCGTCGGAGTTTCCTGCGGATCGCCGATTTCATGTGCAGAGCCGGGGAGATCGACAGGCCTGAGACATTTGTTTGTGAGGTCTGGAAGGGGGTGCCGGACAATGAGGTAGATGGGTATTGTCGGGATCAACAGCCCTGAATTGTTCCGCCCGTTAGGGCGATCATCGGCGAACCCAGGTAGCGGTGGCGAGCAGGTCAAATTCCCGAACGAATCCAGTCTGCCAAAAGGCTCGGAAATGTCACGGTTGTTAGGCTGAGAAATCCATCAACCGTCACGGCACTCCCTACGAGCCGGTCCTGACGGTGTGGCAGTGTGACCCGACCACGGTGCGGCGCGGTTTGGCGATTGGTCGGAATGCAGCGGCTTGGCCAGTTACTGATAGAATTGCCCACAACGAAAGTCCTGGAGAACATTTGCCGCTGTTCCGAATGATGGCCAGCCTCAACTATACAGAATTGGATATCGAAGAGCCCAAAGCGACTTACGTAGCGAGACCTCATCACATGGAATGCCCGTAATGATATTGAGAAGTATTTCTCTCCATATATTCGCGAAATTGCGTTTCGGAGGACAGTATAATGTCCAGTGCAATATACTTATCTAAACACCCTGCACATCTCCTGCCATACTCCGCCGCATGGCCAGGCTCGCCCGCATCGTCATAACCGGAGTGCCGGGGACCACGTATACCTATCGTGGACACCGGCGTTTGCTGTTTCTCCGACCGGAGTTCCGGGGACAGTATACTTATCTAGACACCCCGCCCAACTCCTGCCATACCCCGCCGCATGGCCAGGCTCGCCCGCATCGTCATTCCCGGAGTCGCGCACCACGTTACCCAGCGTGGCAACCGGCGTTTGCCGGTGTTTTTCTCCGACGATGACCGGCGGCTCTATCTCGACTTGCTGCGCGATGGCTGCCGGCAGGCGCAGGTGCGCTGCCTCGCCTGGTGCCTGATGGACAACCATGTCCACCTCGTGCTGGCGCCCGAGAACCGCCGACGGCCTGCGCGCCGGGCTTGGCGAAGCGCACCGGCGCTATACCCGCCACGTCAACTTCCGCGAGGGCTGGCGCGGTCATTTGTTCCAGTCGCGCTTTGCCAGCTACCCGCTGGACGACGCGCATCTGCTGGCGGCGATCCGCTATGTCGAGAACAACCCGGTGGCGGCGCGGATGGCGAAGCGGGCGGAAGACTGGCGCTGGTCGAGCGCGGCGAGCCACATCGCCGGACGGCTGGTGGCGGGCGACCGGCTGACCGACCTTGCCGCGCTTGGCCTGCGCCTGCGCAACTGGCGGGCGATGCTGCGCCATGGCTGGGAGGCGGGCGATCTGGACGAGGCCGGGGAGGCGCTGGCCGAAGCGATCGAGGCGCGGCTGCGCACCGGGCGGCCGCTGGGCGCGGCGGAATGGATCGCGGCGCAGGAAGCGGCTATGGGACGAGTCTCTGACGCCCGCGAAACCGGGGCCGAAGCGGGGGTGGAAGGAGGCTGGGGATGGGAGATAAGTATACTGTCCCCGGAACTTCTGTCGTAGGTGTAGGTCACTTGTTCGCGTTCTGCGGCGGCACCTGGTGGGGCCTGCGCCGCCGCGACGGTAGGTGAAGGCCTTGGCCAGCTGCCGGTGGCGGAAGCGGGATTTTAGTCGGGCGGTTGGAGGCGGCGGGATGATGGCGACATGGCTGGCGCTGGTGGCGGAGAGATGGTCGAAGCGACGGCGCTGGAATAGACGTGGCCGGTGACTGCGAGCTACTGTGCGACGGGGAGCCGCAGCAAGGCGGGTGATGAGCGCAGAGTTTAGGGAATTATGCACGTGTCACCGCAACTTGGACCTTCGCATCGGGTGTAAATAACAATTGCATGGCAGATTTAATGACGGAGCGAGCGGCATGAGCGGCGGCGTGTGGATGAGCAGTGTAAAAAGCAATTACGCCACTGGGGGACAAGCCGGGTGTGCGGACCAAGTATTTTGGTCATGACTGGGAGCCCGCTGAATTCAATATCCCCACTACTCCAGATGATGTCTATGCAAGTATGCGGCGTGCCGGGCAGGGATTTGCGCTTCGACGTGAGGAGCTCCCTGAAGCTGCCGCCGTTTGGAATGAAAAGCGCTTCAAGCTACTAGGGGGTATTTTCTACGCGGGCGGCTTTCTGGTTGTCCGCGGCAAGCTTGCTGAAACCCTCGCGCGTTTCGATCAGGGCGAAGGCGGGCTGATCCCGTTTCTGGTCTACCAGGCCGATCTGGAAACGCCCTATCCGGGCGAATTCTTCCTTCTCAATTTTGGCTTCATCAATAACACGATCCTGCCGGAGCAATGCGAGGTATTCGTCGTAATTCTTTGTCTTTTAAGACAGTGGCTTGCAGGTTTGGAAAGTAAATCAGCTTAATCCTGATGGTGAAGTTGTTCTTTCCCAGAAGGCGCTTGCTGGGCCAGACCTCTGGTTCGAGGAGGCGGTCCACAACAGGATTTTCATGAGCGACGCGCTTGCTCAGGCGCTGATCGATATCGGCATGGCCGATGTGTTCAGGCTCAAGCGCTGCCGGATCGCGGGAGGTGCGGGCCGGGCAGCGTTTGATGACGGCATAATAGAATTGACATCGGAGCAAACAGCATGAGCGGCGGCGTGTGGATGAGTAATTTGCTGGGGAACTCTGAAATCGGGTACAAGCTTGGATTGCGGCGGAAGCCATATGGTCAGGACTGGGATCCCGAAGGACACGCCCTCTCCCCGTTGGTCTATATCTTGATTAGTCTATCAACCGGTATCGCCTGGCGAAGCGCTTCTGCGCGAAGAATTGCCGATTCATCTCGGTTTGGGATGAAGAGCTTCAAATGCTCTAATGACATTTTCACGGTCGGTGGCTTTTACTGTGTGAAGGGCAAGCTTGCCGAAGTCCTTTCGCATTTCGATCTGGGCGAGGGCGGTCTCGATGCCGTTTCCGGTCTATCAGGCCGATCTGGAAACGCCCTATCCTGGCGAATTCTTCCTGCTCAATTTTGGCTGCATCAAGAACACGATCCTGCCGGAGCAATGCGAGGATGCGACGAAATTCCTGATCAGGAAAGCTACCGGCAAGCAAATCTACCACATCAATGACCTCAAGCCCGATGGCGAAGTCGTGCTTTCCTCGCAGGCACTGGTTGGGCCCGATCTGTGGTTCGAGGAAGCGGTGCACGAAAAGATTTTCGTGAGCGACGCGCTTGCCCAGGCGCTGATCGCGATCGGCATGGGAGATGTGTTCAGGCTCAAGCGCTGCCGGATCGCAGGAGGCGCGGCATGAGCGATACGGCGCGCGAACTGCTGCTGCGGTTTGAAATCCAGCATATCTTTCCGAGCGAGATCAGGACGAACACTTCGGACTTGATAGCGGTTCGGGCAAATCAGTTACTCGCTGACATACGCTTCAATTTCGAATCGCGCGGGCAAACAAGATGGCGCTGTTCTCCAGCCCGGAGATGCGCGACGCGATGCGCAATGCACCCCCTGAGGTGCAGCAGGCGCTGACAAATGCCGGTTTTGGCTGGAATACCCAGGAGTTCCCGAGTTCCCGAGTTCCGGGGACATTCTTCGAGTTCCGGGGACAGTATACTTAACTCGCCTCCCCTCCCAACGCATGCAAACCATGGCTGGACGCCAAGACACACCGCAGGACGGGGACACGCCCCTTCGACAGGCTCAGGATGAGCATGTCCCCGGAGGTCGCCGGGTCTCACCCCGCAAACCCGCCATACCTTCCGCGATAGAACAGCATCGGATCGTCGTCGCGCGTCGTTTCCAGCGCCAGCACCTTGCCCAGCACGAACCAGTGATCCCCGGCATCGACCACCGCGTGGATGTCGCAGTCGATCCGGGCGATGGAACCGGCGATCACCGGGTGGCCATGGTCTGACAGGGCAACCTCCAGCCCGGCAAACTTGTCCGGGCCCTTGGCGGCAAGCTGGCGGCAGACATCCATCTGGTCGCTGGCGAGGACATTGACGCAGAAATGCCCGGCGGCCTCGATCAGCGGCCAGCTTGTGCTGTCCTTGCCCGGCAGGAAACCGACCAGCGGCGGGTCGAGGCTGACCGAGGTGAAGCTGCCGACCACCAGTGCGGCGCGGGTGCCGTCCGCCCCGGTCGCGGTGATCGCGCAGACGCCGGTGGGGTAGGAGCCGAGCACCTGGCGGTAGGTCGCCGGATCGATTGTTGCTGCGCTCACGCTTCCTCGCCTGGTTCCTGGTCGCTGGGCATGCCCCCATGCAGGGACAAGCCTATGGCATATTCATCTGCGCGCCGCGCGAGAAATTTTTCTCGCACGAAGACGCGAAGATGTCGCGCCATGCCGCTGGCTCAATTCATCTGCTCGACCTGGGCCGATCGGACGGGTGCAGAATTTGAGAGCGGCTTCGCCGCAGGGCGATACATCTTCGTGTCTTCGTGTGAGCCATTCCATTGCCACCTGGCTGCGCGTCCGCTGCAAATGCGCTCTTCACCCCGCCCAAGCCAAATCATCTTGATTGTGCTAGGCTGACAAGGCAGGGGCATTTTAACCGCCCGATTAAACCCAACATTGAGGTAGACCATGGCCGCCGCCCAACCGATTGCCGACACGCCCGAAGCCAGGGAAGTCGCCCAGCTGATCGCCCGCAGCCGCGCCGCGCAGGCGCAGATCGAGGATTACACCCAGGAGCAGGTCGATCGCCTGATCCGCGGCATGGTCTATGCCGTCGCCCGCGAGGACATCGCCGAGAAGATCGCCCAGCATACGGTCGATGAGACCCAGCTCGGCAACTACGACGGCAAATATCTGAAGATCTTCCGCAAGACCCGCGCCACGCTGATGGACATCATCGACGACAAGTCGGTCGGCGTGATCGAGGAGGACAAGGCGCGCAACATCGTCAGGATCGCCAAGCCGGTCGGCGTGATCGGCGCGCTGTCGCCCTCGACCAATCCCGAGGCGACGCCGGTGATCAAGGCGATTTCGGCGGTCAAGGGCCGCAATTCGATCATCATCTGTCCGCACCCGCGCGCCAAGATCACCAACAAGATGATCTGCGACCTGATGCGCGATGCCCTGGTCAAGCTGGGCGCTCCCGCCGATCTCGTCATCCCGATCGAAACCCCTTCGGTCGAGAAGACCAACGAGGTGATGAAGCAATGCGACCGCGTGCTGGCGACCGGCGGCGGGCCGATGGTGCTGGCGGCCTACAGCTCGGGCACCCCGGCGCTGGGCGTCGGCGTCGGCAATGCGGTGATCACGGTGGACGACACCGCAGACCTCGACGATGCGGCGGAGAAGATCCGCATTTCCAAGACGCTGGATCTGGCGGCATCCTGCTCGTCGGACAATTCGGTGGTATTGTTCGACAGCATCTACGACGAGATGCTCGACAAGCTGAAGCACCAGGGCGGCTATGTGTTGAACGAAGGGGACAAGGCCAAGCTGCAGGCGGTGCTGTGGAAGGACGGGTCGATCAACGCCAATGTCGTCGCCCAGCCGCCCGAGAAGATCGGCGGCATGGCCGGCTTCGGCGTCCCCGAAGGCACGCGCTTCTTCATCGTTCCCGAGTCCGGCTGGGGCCCGGAACATCCGTTTTCCGGCGAGAAGATGTCGGTCACCATGGCGCTCTACCGCGCCCGCGATATCGATCATGCGATCGAGATCACCAACGGGGTCCAGGGCTATCAGGGCCGCGGCCATTCGTGCGGCATCTATTCGAACAGCGACGCCAACATCATGAAGCTGGCCAATGCGACCCATACCAGCCGGGTCATGGTCAACCAGCCGCAGTCAGCCTCCAACTCGGGCAATCTGTGGAACGGCATGCGCCAGACTTTTTCGCTTGGCTGCGGCAGCTGGGGCGGCAATTCGACCAACAACAACATCACCTGGCGGGATCTGATCAACGAGACCTGGGTGTCGAAGCCGCTGGCGGTGACCAAGACGATTCCCGCCGACGAGGAGCTGTTCGGCAAGGATATCATCGCAGCGCTGGCGTGATCACCGACTGCTTTTCGAGGGAGCCAAGACCATGAAGCCTACCCGCCTGCTGCCGATCGCAGCACTCGCCGCCGTGCTTGCCGGCTGCGCTCAGGCTAAGCCAGCCGCGCCGCCGCCGCCCCCGCCGCGCGCTGCCGGCGATACCTGCGTCGCCGAGCCGGGCAAGGCGCTGATCGGGCGCAAGGCGGATGCGATCACCGGCCGGGAAATGCTGCAACTGACCAGCTCGCGCGAGATCCGCTGGGTCGGACCGAATGTGGTGGTGACGATGGAATACAAATACGGGCGGGTGACGGTCGGCCATGACGCCGCGCTGAATATCGTCAGTGTGACGTGCAGCTAGGCAATTGCAGTCGTCGTGCAATTCGGATATCCTGCCGGATATACGGAGACTCGTCATGAAGATGCAGATTGGCAAATGGGGCAACAGCCTGGCGGTGCGTTTGCCTCGCGACATTGTCGCCAAACACGGGCTCAAGGAAGGGGGCTCGATTGATTCGCGTGCGCTCGATCGGGCATTGCGCGATGTCGAAATGACTCGCGAGCAGGCGTTGGAGCGCATCCGTGCGCTGCGGCGGCCCTTGCCTGCAGATTGGAAATTCGATCGTGAAGAGGCAAACGCCAGGTGATCGCCGACTTTGCAATCGATACTAACATCGCTGTTTATGCCCTTTCCGAGGGTCCAAAGTGCGAAGCCGCATATCTGTTACTTGAAGCTGGTCCAAGCGTGAGCGTGCAATTGCTCAATGAGTTCTTGAATGTCAGCCTGAGGAAGCGCGGTTTGCCATGGCCGGAAATTGAAGAATCGCTTGCTGTAATCAACAGTCTCGCGAGCAGCGTCAGGTCAATCGATTTCGATCTGCATCGGCGTGGGCGCGAAATCGCCAGGCGTTACAATCTGGGCACATATGACTCGATGATTATCGCAGCCGCACTGCTCGACGAATGCGACACGCTCTATACCGAGGACATGCAACATGGCCTTGTTATCGATGGCACTTTGACCATTACCAACCCCTTCTTCGTCACGGAATCCGCATGACCGCCCAATTCGACCTCACCGAAGACCAGCTCGCCATCCAGGACATGGCGCGCAAGTTCACCGCCGACCGGATCACCCCCAATGCCGCCAAGTGGGACGAGGAGAAGCACTTCCCGCGCGATGTCGTGCGCGAGGCGGGGGAGCTGGGTTTCGGGGCGATCTATATCTCCGAGGAGATGGGCGGGATCGCGCTGGGGCGGCTGGAATCGGCGCTGATCTTCGAGGCGCTGTCCTACGGCTGCCCATCGACCGCGGCGTTCATTTCGGTCCACAACATGGCCAGCTGGATGATCGACAAGTTCGGCGGCGACGGGATCAAGCAGCGCTATCTGCCGCAGCTGGTGGGCATGGAGAAGCTGGGCAGCTATTGCCTGACCGAGCCTGGCTCCGGTTCCGATGCGGCGGCGCTGAAGACCTCCGCGCGGCTGGAGGGCGACCATTATGTAGTCAGCGGCAGCAAGCAGTTCATCACCGGGGGCGGGGTCAACGATTTCTATGTCACCATGGTGCGAACCTCGGACAATGGATCGCGGGGCATCAGCTGTCTGGTGATCGAGAAGGAGTGGGAAGGCGTTTCCTTCGGCGCGAACGAGAAGAAGCTGGGGTGGAATTCATCCCCCACCGCGCAGGTGAACTTCGACAACGTCCGCGTGCCGGTCGCCAACCGCGTCGGCGCGGAGGGCGACGGGTTCAAATTCGCCATGGCCGGGCTCGACGGCGGGCGGCTGAACATCGGCGCCTGTTCGCTCGGCGGGGCGCAGCGCTGTCTCGACGAGGCGATTGCCTATGTGAAGGACCGCCAGCAGTTCGGCCAGCGCATCGCCGACTTCCAGAACACCCAGTTCACCCTCGCCGACATGGCGACCGATCTCGAAGCCGCCCGCGCGTTGCTCTATCTCGCCGCCGCCAAGGTCACCGCTGGCGCGCCCGACAAGACGCGGTTTGCCGCGATGGCCAAGAAGCTCGCAACCGATAACGGATCGCAGATCGTCGATCAGGCATTGCAGCTGTTCGGCGGCTACGGCTATCTGCGCGACTATCCGATCGAGCGTTTCTGGCGCGACTTGCGGGTGCACCGCATCCTTGAGGGGACCAACGAGATCATGCGGATGATCATCGGGCGGGATTTGCTGAAGTGACCTCACCGACGAACTCATCATCGCGCCGCGAGGGCGTCGCCGGCTTCCTCACGCTGAACCGGCCCAAGGCAATCCACGCGCTGACTGCGGCGATGGACGAGGCGATGACCGAGGCGCTGCTGGTCTGGCGCGACACGCCCGATGTCCATGCCGTGATCGTCGATCACAGCGAAGGGCGCGGGTTCTGCTCCGGCGGCGATATCGCCTTCCTGCGCAATTCCGCGCTGAGCGATAATGGCGTTTCCGGCATCGAGTTCTTCCACGACGAATACCAGCTCAACCATCTGATGTTCGAATATGGCAAGCCGATCGCCGCCTTCATGGACGGCATCGTCATGGGCGGCGGAGTCGGCATTTCGCAGCCGGCCAAATTCCGCGTCGCCACCGAGAACACCCGCTTCGCCATGCCCGAGACCGGGATCGGCCTGTTCCCCGATGTCGGCGGCGGCTGGTTCCTCGCGCGGCTGCCGGGGCGGATGGGGCAATTCCTGGCGCTGACCGGCGCGCGGCTCGACGGGGCGGAGTGCCTGTGGACCGGGCTGGCGACGCACTACCTTCCCTCCGCAGCGCTGACCGAGGCCAAGGAGCGCATCGCCAACGGGCATGAGCCTGGCCAGGTGCTTTCGGCGCTGTCCGTCCATGCCCCGGCGGCGCGGATCGAGGCTAATGCCGCGCAGATTGCCCGCCATTTCGCCTCCGACCGGCTGGAAGACATCCTCGCCAGCCTGGAAGGCGACGACAGCGAATGGGCGGCCAAGGAACTGGCGACCTTGCGCACCAAGAGCCCACAAGCCTGCAAGGTGGCGCTGCGCCAGCTGCACGACAGCCTGGCGTGCAAGGACTTCGCCGAAAACATGGCGATGGAATACCGCATCGCCGCGCGGGTGATCGTGCTCCCCGATTTCGCCGAAGGCGTGCGCGCGGTGATCGTCGACAAGGACAATGCGCCCAAGTGGAACCCGGCGACGCCCGCAGGCGTCACCGACGCGATGATCGAGGCGATTTTCGCGCCGTTGCCGGTCGACAAGGAATGGAAACCCCTATGAGCTACGAAACCATCCTCACGGAACAGCGCGGCGCGGTGACGCTGATCACGATCAACCGGCCGCAGGTGCTCAATGCGCTGAGCAGCACGGTGCTGAAGGAACTGATCGCCGCATTCGCCGCTTTCGAGGCCGACGACAGCCAGGGTTGCGCGGTGCTCACCGGCGCGGGCGAGAAGAGCTTCGTCGCCGGGGCGGATATTCCCGAGATGGCGGCGATGAATGCCACCGATTTCTACCTGCGCGCCTTCTTCGACGGCTGGCAGAGCGATATCGCCAGCAAGGTGCGCAAGCCGTGGATCGCGGCGGTGAACGGCTTCGCGCTGGGCGGCGGCTGCGAGCTGGCGATGATGGCGGACATGATCATAGCCTCCGAAAAGGCGCGGTTCGGCCAGCCCGAGATCAAGCTCGGCGTTGCCCCCGGCATGGGCGGCACCCAGCGGCTGACGCGCGCGGTCGGCAAGGCCAAGGCGATGGACCTGTGCCTGACGGGCCGCATGATGGACGCTGCGGAAGCGGAGAAATCGGGCCTCGTCGCGCGGGTGCTGCCGGCCGAGGGCTTCGTCGATGCGGTAGTCGCCATCGCCGCCGAGATCGCCGCCATGCCGCGCGTCGCGGCGCTGGTGAACAAGGAAATGGTCAATGCCGCGTTCGAAACGGTGCTGGAGCAGGGCCTGCTGTTCGAGCGCCGCATGTGGCAGATTCTGGCGGCGACCGAGGACAAGACCGAAGGGATGAACGCCTTCGTCGAGAAGCGCGCAGCGGTTTGGGCGAACAGGTGACCTAGTGAGCCCCTCCCCTTCAGGGGAGGGGAGGAGCCGCGCAGCGGCGGAGGGGTGGGGGCTGTCGGTCAAGCGCCGCCCTCGTCTGACAGCCCCCACCCCAACCCCTCCCCTGAAGGGGAGGGGCTTTTAGGAGTTCAAAATGAAAATCGCATTCATCGGACTCGGCAACATGGGCGGCGGGATGGCTGCCAATCTGGTCAAGGCCGGGCACAATGTGCGTGCTTTCGATCTGGCGGCGGAAGCGCTGGACATGGCCAAGACCAACGGCTGCGAGACTTTCGGCACGGTGCGCGAGGCGGTGCAGGGAGTCGATGCGGTGGTCTCGATGCTGCCCAACGGGGCCATCGTCGAGAAGGTTTTCAGCGAGGACGTCATCGGCCATGCCCCCAAGGGCGCGGTGCTGCTCGATTGCTCGACGATCGACGTCGCAACGGCGCGCAAGGTGGGCGAGGCGGCCACCAAAGCTGGTTACGAGGCGGTCGATGCCCCGGTCTCCGGCGGCATTGCTGCGGCCAATGCCGGGACGCTGACCTTCATGGTCGGTGGCACCGACAGCGCCTTCGCCCGCGCCGAGCCGATCCTGGCGAAGATGGGCAAGGCGGTGATCCACGCAGGGGCATTGGGAGCCGGGCAGGCGGCGAAAATCTGCAACAACATGCTGCTCGGCATTCACATGATCGGCACCTGCGAGGCCTTCGCCATGGCCGAAAAGCTCGGGCTCGATGCGCAGAAATTCTACGATATTTCCTCGGTCAGCTCGGGCCAGTGCTGGTCGATGACGTCGTACTGCCCGGTCCCCGGCGTCGGCCCGCAGAGCCCTTCGGACAACGACTACCAGGGCGGGTTTGCTTCGGCGCTGATGCTCAAGGATTTGAAGCTGGCGATGGAAGCAGCCGAGACGTCGGGCGCGCAAGTGCCAATGGGGTCGCGGGCGAAGGACCTTTACGAGGCGTTTGTTGCGGCGAGCAACGGCGGTCTGGATTTTTCGGCGATTATTCGGACGTTGTGAGCGACAAAGCCCCTCCCCTTCAGGGGAGGGGTTGGGGTGGGGCTTATCCGATCAAGGCTACGCCGCGTTCAACAGATATGCCCCACCCCCCGCCCCCTCCCCTGAAGGGGAGGGGGAGAATCACCCCGCGCTCAATCCGCCATCCAGCTTCAACTCCGCCCCGGTCATGAACCGGCTTTCGTCGCTGGCGAGATACAGCACCCCCAGCGCCACTTCCTCCGGCTCGCCGACGCGGCCAAGCGGGATATTGCGGGCGAGCTTTCCCTTAAGCTCCTCATGGCTGGTGCCCGGCTTGCGTTTGAAATTGTCGAGTATCGCGGTGTCGACGAAGGCCGGGTGGACCGAATTGCAGCGGATGTCCCAGTGCGAACGGGCGCAATACAGCGCGACCGAGCGGGTCAGGCCCCAGACCGCCGATTTGGACGCGTTGTAGACCGCCATATGTCCGTCGGCGATCAGCCCGGCGATCGAGGAGATGTTGACGATGCTGGCCGGCTGGCTGTCGCGGAGCAGGGGCAGGGCGTGCTTGCAGCCGAGGAAGACGCTGTCGGCGTTGACCGCCATGCAGCGCCGCCAATCGTCGAGGCTGGTTTCCTCCACCGTGCCGCCAGTGCCGATCCCGGCGTTGTTGACCAGCACCGAGAGCCCGCCCAAAGCCTCGCGCGCGGCTTCCAGCGCGGCGAGCCAGTCGAATTCGCTGGTGACGTCGTGGCGGGTGGAGAAGGCGGTGCCGGCGCCGCATTCTGCGTTGATCGCTTCGGCCTGTGCAGCCGCCCCGATCTCGTTGATGTCGGTGAGCAGCACCCGCGCGCCCTCCCGCGCCAGCAGCCATGCCGTCGCCGCGCCCAGGCCTTGCGCCGCGCCGGTGACCAGCGCCTGCTTGCCGACGACGCGACCTGTCATTTGCCGCCTCCCAGAATATCTCCCGCCATCAGCAGCAGCATCTTGGTGTCGATGGCGTAGCCCGCAGCGCGCCACTCGGCGATCGCCTGCGAGATGCCCGAAAGCGGCACGCGGTGGACGGTGATGTTCTCGCTGTCGGTGCCGCCGCCTTCGCCGACTTTCGTCAGCCCATGCGCGCGCATCAGCGAAAAGCTTTCGGTGACCATGCCGGGCGACGACCAGAATTCGCCGATGACCTCCATCCGCTCGGCGCGATAACCGGTTTCCTCCTCCAGCTCGCGCGCGGCGGCGGCGATGTCGTCCTCGTCCTCCTCGCCGTCGCCGATCAGCCCGGCGGGGAGTTCGATGCAGGCACGGCCGAGGGGAACGCGGAATTGTTCGACCAGCAGGACATGGCCCTCCTCGTCCACCGCCAGAATGACCGCCGCGCGGATGCCGCGGGTGCGGCTGACGTATTCCCACTTGCCGCGAGTCTTGGCGACGACGAATTTGCCTTGCCAGACAATGTGTTCTTCTTCCCTGTTCATCACACCTCGATCAGCCGGTCCGGCAGCTCATTGGTATCGGCGGCGTCGCGCGGAAAGTGTTCGGCCAGGACCGCGCCGACCCGCTCGACCGCCGCGCTCATGCCCTCGGCCACCCGGCCCTCGCGGATATGGCCCAGCATCGCCGCCATCGCCTCGCCCCAGACATCGCCGGAAACCCTGGAGGCGATCGCTTCGTCGGCGACGATTTCGGCGCGGTGTTCGGCCATCGAGAGGTAGATCAGGATGCCGGTGCGTCCGCTGGTGCGCCGTTCGGCGCCCACCTTGAAGCAGGTCACCGCGCGGGCGCGCACGCGGGCGTGCTTGACCCGCCCGGGCACCAGGAACAGCCGCAGCGGCCGCCACAGTTGCAGCAGCCACATGCCGGTGAACTTCAGCACCGCCACCAGCAGCGCCACGGCAAACACCTCGTGCGGGCGCCATTGCTGCACCCAGCCGCCGCTCAGCCGGTCGTAGAGGCCGAGGTAGAAGTCGGGCGCGATCGACAGCGCCATCAGCGCGA
The DNA here is from genome assembly GCA_963779195.1 of uncultured Alphaproteobacteria bacterium. Classification (GTDB taxonomy): domain Bacteria; phylum Pseudomonadota; class Alphaproteobacteria; order Sphingomonadales; family Sphingomonadaceae; genus Novosphingobium. Next base: position 63,082 of record CAVZWZ010000002.1, on the reverse strand, counting down.
GGAAAGCGACGAAGGCCGACCAGACCAGCGCGATGTCGGCATAGCTGTCCGACTGGTCGGTGAGGATGGTGACGATCTCGCCGGCGCTGTGCGCCTCGGCGGCATGCACTGCCTGCGATACGCGGAGATGATCGGCTTCGCTGAGCCTGGCTGGAATGGTCATGCCGCCCTCCTACCAGCTGCCCGAGGAGCCGCCGCCGCCGAAGCTGCCGCCGCCGCCCGAAAAGCCGCCGCCGCCCCAGCCGCCGCCACCGCCGCCGCCGCCAAAGCCGCTGCTGCCGCCCCAGACGATCACCGGGGCAATCCCGCTGCCATAGCGCCGCCCGCCGCGCATCCGGCGCAGCATCGGCAGAACGAAGAAAAAGAAGAAGATCAGCAGCCAGATCACTGTGGAGAAGCCGATGTTGGCCTCGCGCCTCGGGCGTCGGCTTGGCCTGCGCCGCCAGCTTGCGCGCCTCTTCCTCGGGCAGGGTAAGCTGGCGGATCAGCGCGTCGGCCCCAGCTTCGATGCCTCCGGGCATGTCGCCCGCCTTGAACTTGGGGACGATGAGCTCCTGGATGATGATCGACGACAGCCCGTCGGTGAGAATGCCTTCGAGGCCATAACCGACCTCGACCCGCAGCTTGCGCTCATTCGGCGCGACGATCAGCAGCGCGCCGGTGTTCTTCTCCTTGTCGCCGATCCCCCAGGCGCGGCCCAAGCGGTAGCCATAGTCGGAGATTTCGTAGCCTTCGAGGCTGGGCAGGGTCGTCACCACCAGCTGGCGCTGCGACTGGGTTTCCAGCGCCGCCAGCTTCTGGTCGAGCCGCGCTTCGACATCCGGCGGGATGATGTTCGCGGCATCGGTCACCCTGCCGGTGAGTTTGGGAAACGTCTGCGCCAAGGCGGTGGCGGCGACCAGCAGCACGCTCGCCGCCCCCAGCAGCGTCAGGACGAATAGTCCGATCTGGCGATTACGCCCGGCCCAGCCGAGTTTAGGGCCGGACATATCTGTTCTCCCGGCCTTAGAGCTTGCCTTCGAGGCTGGGCGCGACCTCGGCGCCCGGGGTCACCGCCTGATAGGGCACCATCGGCTTGGAGCCATAGACGATCTTCGCGGCCATCATGTCCGGGAAGGTGCGGATCGTGGTGTTATAGCTCTGCACCGCGCCGTTGTAATCGCGCAGCGCCACGCGGATGCGGTTTTCCTGGCCCTCGAGCTGGCTTTGCAGCATCTGGTAGTTGGTGATGCTCTTGAGGCTGGGATAGGCTTCGACATTGGCGAGCAAGCGCCCGAAGCCGGCCATCGAGGTGGACAGCTGGTTCTGCGCGTCCTGGAAGGCCTTCACTTTCGCGGGGTCGGTCAGATCGTCGGCGCTGAGCTGGATGCTGGTCGCTTTGGCGCGGGCTTCGACCACGCCGGTGAGGATGCCCTTCTCCTGCTCGGCGGCGCCCTTGGCGACAGCGGCGAGGTTGGGGATCAGATTGGCGCGTTCCTGGAAAGCGGCCTGAACATCGGCCCACTTGGCCTTGGCGTTTTCCTCTTGCGTCGGCACTTCATTGATCCCGCAGCCCGCCAGGCTGGCGGCGGCGGCGGCGGTGAAGGCGAAGCGTCCGAAGCGGAAAGTGGTCGAAACGGCCATGCGGTGGGTTCCCTCTCTTGCGCTGCGGCGGCGCTCGCCGCAGCCCTGACCGCAGAATGTAGCGCGAGGCGGCGCGGGTTCAAGCGCCGTGTCGATTAATCCCGCAATCTCAATTGATTGTTGTGACGTCATGACTTTGCTGGCAGTCTCCGCCCGGGTATCGCCCAGAATAGGAAGGGGAAGTTAAATGTTCAGTGAATTCAAAGCCTTCATTGCGCGAGGCAATGTTCTCGATCTCGCAGTCGGTGTCATCATCGGCGCGGCATTCGGCAAGATCGTCGCTTCGTTGACCGACGATCTGATCATGCCGATCGTTGGCGCGATCACCGGCGGGGTCGATTTCTCGAGCAAATATGTCGTGCTGGCCGGAACTGCGGCTGAAGGCGCATCGCTGGCTGCGGCCCGCGCCGGCGGGGCCAATGTCTTCGCCTATGGCGCTTTCGTAACGGCCATTGTCAATTTCCTGATCCTGGCCTTCATCATCTTCATGATCGTCAAGCAGGCCAACAAATACTTCACCATGACCAGCGCCACCGCCGGTCCGAGCGAGGTCGATCTGCTTACCGAGATCCGCGATTCGTTGAAAAAATAGGCCGCTTCGGTTCCCCTCCCGCTTGCGGGAGGGGCTAGGGGTGGGCCTGTTTTTCAACGGTTCGAGAACAGGCCCACCCCCGACCCCTCCCGCAAGCGGGAGGGGAGATTTGGCCTCGCCCTTTTCATTTGCGGATTCCGCCCTATATTGCCTCTCGCCGGGTTCGCCCGGCTATGGTGATAAATTGCGGCGTGCAATAGATGCAGCGGACCCGGGGGCGGTACCCGGCGGCTCCACCACTCTCCTTGGGCAACCAGGGACAATGACGGGGCCGAACTAGGATCGACGTGTATTGAAAAGCGCTGTTTTTGCCCGGGCTGAGTAACCCGTTCAAGGCTCAAAACCCACAAGTGCCAATGACAATGACGCACTCGCTCTTGCCGCGTAATTCTAGGGGCTAACGCCCTGACGTTACAAAGCTGAAGCGCGGTTGGACCGACCGGGCAACAGAACGGATTCCAGCGGCCCGGGGGGCGCCGGGCAACAGAAGCCCCCCACCGGACTTGCGCTGAGCCGCAGTTTTTCTCGCACGAAGACACAAAGGCGCGAAGAGGCCGTGCTTCCGGCGAAGCCGGTTGTTCGTTTCCTGGAATCGATCAACCTGCGGCGATCAATAAATTTTGCCTGCGGCAGGATGCTTCCACTTTGTGTCTTCGTGTCTTCGTGCGAGAAAATCCTTCGCACTTTCTCCCGTCACGTGAACGCCGAAACATCCTTCGCCAGCTGCTTTTCCCGCTCGAAGCGCAGGCAGTCGAGGATCTTGACCCCCGCCAGCAGCACCGAGCCCATGCAGGCCCAGAACAGCAGCTTGCCGCCCACGCCGGGGTATTCGCCGAGATAGGCGCTGCCGCGCTGGGCGGCACCGGTCGCCAGCGCATAGATGATGATATAGGCCTCCACGCGGGTCTTGATGACGAACAATCGGCCTATCTTGCGGAGCATGGTTAACCTCTACCTCTGCACTTCCTAGGCAATCATCATGCCAGACGCGCAAATCGGCGCAAGCGGCTGGTTAATGCCCGGGCCGGTGTAAAGCCCATCGACGCGGGCGCGGCTGTTGCCAAGCGGGCGGGCATTCGTCATAGGGCCTCGCGTTCCTTCCCCAGGGCTTTCAAGACACACCCAGCCGCAGCGCGCCATGCCTGCGGCGTAACATGCGGCGAGGCGAAATGGCAGACAGAGTGCAGCGTTCGGGGCTTCGGGTGGACGCGAAGCTGGCGCAATTCATCGACGGCGAGGTGCTGGCGCCGCTGGGAATGGCTGCGGACGCCTTCTGGCAGGGCTTCGCCGCGCTGCTGGCCGAATACGCTCCGCGCAACCGGGCGCTGCTGGCCAGGCGCGACGACTTGCAGACCCGGATCGACGCCTGGCATTCCGCGCGCGCAGGCAAGCCGCACGACGTTGCCGAATACCGTGCTTTCCTTGGCGAAATCGGCTATCTCGCGCCCGAGCCGGGCGATTTTGCCGTCACGACGCAAAACGTAGACGCCGAGATCGCGACCATGGCCGGGCCGCAGCTGGTGGTGCCGGCGCTCAACGCCCGCTTCCTGCTCAACGCCGCCAACGCCCGCTGGGGCAGCCTCTATGACGCCTATTATGGCACAGATGCGCTCGACGCGCCCGCTGTGCAGCCCGGCGGCTACGATGCGGCGCGCGGCGCGGCGGTGATCTCCCGCGCCCGCAAGTTCCTCGACGAGACCATTCCCGGCTGGGAACTGGCGCTGACCGGCGGCGACTGCCCCCATTCCTTCGCGACACGTGCCCTCGAATCAGGTGGGGGCGGCGTGCTGTTCATGAACAACGGGCTGCATATCGAGCTGGTGATCGATCCGGCGCATCCCATCGGCAAGGGCGATCCGCTTGGCATTGCCGACGTCGTGCTCGAATCGGCGCTGACGACGATAGCCGATCTCGAGGATTCGATTGCTGCGGTCGATGCCGAAGACAAGCTGGCCGCCTACCATAACTGGCTGGGCGTGATCCGCGGCGATCTGACCGACAGCTTCGAGAAGGGGGGCAGACAGCTCACCCGCACCCTCGCGCCCGACCGCGAGTGGACCGCGCCTTCGGGCTCGAAATTCACCCTGCCGGGCCGCAGCCTGCTGTTCGTGCGCAATGTCGGTCATCTGATGACCAACCCGGCGATTCTGCTGGAGGATGGCAGCGAGATCCCCGAAGGGATCATGGACGCTGTCCTTACCAGCGCCATTTCCGCGCAGGATGTGAAGGGTCTGGGCAAGTATCGCAATTCCCGCACCGGCAGCATCTATATCGTCAAGCCGAAGATGCACGGGCCCGAGGAATGCGCATTCACCAACGATCTGTTCGATGCGGTGGAGGATTTGCTCGGCCTGCCGCGCCACACGGTCAAGGTCGGGGTGATGGACGAGGAACGGCGCACTTCGGCCAATCTCGCCGCCTGCATTCACGCGGTGAGCGGACGCATCGTCTTCATCAACACCGGCTTTCTCGATCGCACCGGCGACGAGATCCACACCTCGATGCGCGCCGGGCCGATGATCCGCAAGGGCGCGATGAAGCAAAGCGGCTGGATCGATTGCTACGAGAAGCGCAATGTCGCGATCGGCCTCAAGCATGGCCTGTCGGGCCGGGCGCAGATCGGCAAGGGGATGTGGGCCGCGCCCGACCGGATGGGCGCGATGATGGCGGAGAAGTCCGCCCACCCCAAATCCGGCGCCAACACCGCCTGGGTGCCCTCGCCGACGGCGGCGACGCTGCACGCGATGCACTACCACGAGATCGCGGTGTTCGATGTGCAGAAGGCGATGGCCGAGCAGGAGGTTCCCAGCCTCGACACGCTGCTGACGATCCCGCTCGCTGCCGGGATCAACTTCTCCGAAGCCGAAGTGCGCGAGGAGCTGGACAACAACGCGCAGGGCCTGCTCGGCTATGTCGTACGCTGGATCGATGCCGGGGTGGGCTGCTCGAAAGTGCCCGACATCAACGATGTGGGCCTGATGGAAGACCGCGCGACCTTGCGCATTTCCTCGCAGCACATGGCCAACTGGCTGCTGCACGGGGTTTGCACCCGCGAGCAGGTGATGGACTCGCTCCACCGCATGGCCGCCAAGGTCGATGCGCAGAACGCCGGCGATCCTGCGTATGAGCCGATGGCCGGGAACTGGGAGACGAGCATGGCCTTCCAGGCGGCCTGCGAGCTGGTGTTCAAGGGCGTCGAGCAGCCGAGCGGCTATACCGAGCCGCTGCTGCACGCCTGGCGGCAGCGCAAGAAAGCGGCGGGTTGAGGCTGCTCCCCGGGGCTGCCCGGCCAGCCTTAACCGCCTCATAAGGCTTTCCGGCTAAGCACGCCCTGGATTGCAGGTTTGGCAATCGGACAGGACGGCATCGTGGCTGAATCGAGCGGCAGGAAAGAGGATCGCGCCAACGCATTGATCCGCGCCAAGCTGCGCGCCGGCGGTCCGGAGCAGGACGTCTCGATCCTCGACATGTCGTCGCGCGGCATGCTGATGGGTGCTGCCAATCCGCCCCGGCGCGGCGAGATTGTCGAGATTGTCCTGGGCCGGACTGTGCTGGTTGGGCAAGTTCGCTGGACCAGTCCGCGCAATTTCGGGGTGGTGCTGCAGGAACGGCTCAATGTTGCCGCGCTGGTGCAGGGGCAGGGTGGGCCGATCATCGTCGGCCAGGGCAGTCGCAGCCGAGCCGGTCGAGGAATGGCAGCTCGTTCATGTTTTGCTGGCAGCGGCGGCAGGACTGGCCTCGCTGATTTTTCTGATCATCGCGATCGACAGGTGGCTGGGCTAGAATCGGCCCTTCAGGACAATTCTCGCGCGATAGAGACGAATTCCGCCACGCTCAGCGTTTCGGCGCGGCGGTCTGCCTCGATGCCCAGCTTTGCCAAAGCCGTCAAAGCGCCGGGCAGACCTTTCAGGCTCTGGCGCAGCATCTTGCGGCGCTGGCCGAAGGCGGCTTCGGTGGTCCGCTCGAGCATCCTTGCCGAAACGCCATCCGGCATGGCGCCGGGCGCCACATGCACCACCGCCGACATCACCTTGGGCGGCGGGGTGAAGGCGCTGCGGTGGACTTTCATCGCGATCTTCGCTTCGCTGCGCCACTGCGCCAGGATCGCGAGGCGGCCATAGGCGGATGAGTCCGGCGCGGCGACGATGCGCTCGGCCACTTCGAGCTGGAACATCAGCGTCAGCGACGACCATGGCGGCGGCCAAGCCTCGCCTCCCAGCCACCCGGTGAACAGCGCGGTGCCGACGTTGTAGGGCAGGTTGGCGACAATCGCATAGGGCCCGTCGAACAGGCTCGCCGGGGCGATCTTCAGCGCATCGCCCGCGATCACCCGCAGCTGGCCGGGGAAGGCTTCGCAAAGCTCGGCGAGGGCGGGCAGGCAGCGGCGGTCCATCTCGATGGCGGTGACCCTTGCGCCGGCCCGCAGCAACGCACGGGTGAGGCCGCCCGGGCCGGGGCCGACTTCGAGCACGTCCCGCCCGTGCAGATCGCCCGGCACCGCCGCGATGCGGGTCAGCAGTTGTTCGTCGAGCAGGAAGTTCTGGCCGAGCGCCCTGGAGGCGGAGAGGCCATGCCGCGCGATGACTTCGCGCAGGGGGGGCAGGGTCATGCCCTGGCCCGCATCGCGGCAATCTCACCCGCCATGCGGATCGCCGCAATCATCGCTCCGGGATGGGCAATGCCCTTGCCGGCGATGTCGAAGGCGGTGCCGTGATCGGGGGAGGTGCGGACGATCGGCAGGCCGAGCGTGACATTGACCCCTTGGTCGAAATCGAGCGCTTTGAGCGGGATCAACGCCTGGTCGTGATACATGCAGATGGCGGCATCATAGGTTGCGCGCTTGTGCGGCGCGAACAGCGCGTCGGCGGGGTGGGGGCCGGTCGCGTCGATCCCGGCGGCGCGCAGGGCGGCGATGGCGGGGGCGATGATCCCGGCCTCCTCGCCGCCCATCCTGCCGTCCTCCCCCGCATGCGGATTGAGCGCGGCGATGGCGAGGCGGGGGGAGGGGATGCCGAAGTCGCGCCGCAGCGCCGCCGCGACGATCCGCGCGCGGCGCTCGATCAATTCGCTGGTCAGCAGAGCGGGAACCTGGGCCAGCGCGACATGGACGGTGAGCGGCACGGTCTTGAGGCGGGGCCCGGCGAGCATCATCACCGCATCCTGCGCCGGCACGCCGCAGGCCTCGGCAACGAATTCGGTCTGGCCGGGGTGGGTGAAGCCGACTTCCGCCAGCGGCGCTTTGGCATATGGGGCCGGTGACGATCCCGCTTGCCTTGCCGGTGAAAGCCAACTCGAGCTGCCTCGGCAAGCGACCGCAGGGCGAGCGCCGAGCCTGCGCGATCCGGCTTGCCCGGAAGATAACCGCCACCATGGTCGCCCAGAACGGGCAGAGCGGTGCCGAAGACTGCGGCTGCCTGTGCCGGAACCTCGATCCTTTGAACCGGAACCAAACAGTCTGCGGGATGCAGCCGCAGCGGCGAGGACATCGGCCCCGCCCACCGCGAAAAACGGGGGCAGGCGTTCTTCCGCCCGCCGCGCCCAGGCCTCGGCGATCAGTTCCGGCCCGACCCCCGCCGGATCGCCCAGGGAAACGGCGAGCGGGGCCAGGCTCACGTCAATTATAGTCGATAACCGCGTCGCGGCGCAGGTCGCGCAGATACATCTGCGCGCGCTTGTTGACCCGGTCGTCTTCCATCTGCGACTGCAATTGATCGAAGCTGGGTCCGGCGGCGGATTGCGGATCGTCGCGGCCGCACAGCATCAGCACGCGCACGCCTTCCTCCAGCGAGCCGAACGGCGGCGAGGTTTCGCCCACCGACAGCGCCAGAACGGCATTCTGCAAGGGCCCGGGCAGGTCGCGCGCCTTGACCTGATCGTTGTTCACCACCTGCGCGCCGAGCTGTGCAGCAATCGGATCGACCGCGCCGCAGCCCTTCGCCTGCCTCATCGCATCGGCGAATTCGGCGGCTTTCTTCTGGGCATCGGCGGCGGCCGTGCCTTTGGCAAAGGCGATCGAAATCTGCTTCAGCGCCAGCAAGGCGTCGCGCGGATCGGCGGTGAGCACCTGGCGCTTGTCGATCAGATAGATGATCGAATAGCCGCCGCGCAGCTCGATCGGCCCGACCAGCTGGCCGGAGGATAGCTGCTGCGCCGCGGCGCCCAGTTCGGCGGGCAGCTGTTCCAGCCGCACCCAGCCAAGATCGCCGCCGACAGCGGCGGTCGAAGCCTCGGAATATTGCCGCGCATAGGCGACGAAACTGCCGCCCTGCTTGAGCTGCTCGACGATCTTCTTGGCGTTCTCGAGCACCTGCGGCTTGGCCTCGGGCGCGGCGGAAAGGTAAATCTCGCCGATCCGGTATTCCTCGGTGCCCTTGGCCGCTTTCAGCCGGTCCATCACTTCGCGCACTTCCTCGTCCGAGACGTTGACGAAAGGCTGCACGTTGCGCCGCAGCAGCCGCTGCCAGCTGAGCTCGCCGCGAATCTGGCGCTTGAGCGAGCCCGGCGAAGAGCCGACCTTGCCCAGATAGGCGTCCATCGCCTTGGTGTTCTGGCCGAAATTCTGCTGCGCCACCCGGGCATAGGTCTGATCGATCTCGGCATCGTCGATTTCGATTTCGGACGCCTTGGCGGCCTGAATCTGCAACGTCTCGTCGATCAGGTTGCGCAGCACTTGCAGCCGCAGGCGCTGGACTTCCTCGGCGGGAAGCTTGTTGTCGTTGGCCGCGACGATCAGCGCGAGCCGCTGATCGACATCGGTGCCAGTGATGATGTCGCCATTCACCAGCGCCGTCGCCTTGCGCAGATTGGGATTGTTTGCCCCGAACAGCGTGATGTCCTTGGGGATGACGATCTCGCCCTGCTGGGACTGGGCGACCGTGCCCGGCTCTTGCGCGGAGGCTCCGGCAGCCAGCGCGGCCGCGAGTGCAAGGCCGGCGATCATGGTACGCATGCGTGTGTTCACGGACTTATAAACCCCAGTCTGCAAATGGTGTCTGCGGCGAGAAATTCCGCCGGTCTGCTTGGCGGCGCATATCCTTCCGCACGGCTTAACCTTAGCTGAGCGCGCCGATAGCGCGTTTGCAGGCACCTGCCAACGCCCGTGACGCGCCTATCAACGGAAGCCGAGATTGCGGAAGGCGAAGCGCAGTTCGAATGTATCGCCGCGCTGGGCATCGCCGGTGGTGACGAAATCGCGCCGCCAGGTCAGCCCGAGTTCCAGGCAATCGTCCTGATAGGCGAGGCCCAGCCGGGTGCGCAGCGGCTGGAATCCGGTGGCGACGACCTGGGTCTGGTTGCTGCTCTGGCCCAGATTGAACACCCCCGAACCGAACAGCGACCAATAGCGCGCAAACGCCACCCGCCCCGCAGCGCGCAATTCCTCGCTGTCTTTCAGATCCTCAATGGTGCTTGAGATATTGCGGTTGAGCAGCGAATAGCCCAATTCGACATAGGTTCGCTGGTTGCCGATCGCCGCGTCGATCTCGTTGCGGCGGAAGGTGAAATTGTCCTTGTCGATGCGGAAGCGGTGGGTCAGCTTGACGAAGTTGCGATACTGAATTTCGGTTCGGCCGACAAAGTCGGAGCTCTTGGTCGATAGCCCGGTGCCGTCGGGCAGCAAGGTCGGCTCATTGGTCAGCCGGAAACTTTGCCCGATCGAGGTCTTGACGCGCCAGCGCGGCGCGTCCCATTGCCAGTCGAAGCCATAGGTGAAGCGCACGCCGTCCTCGATCCGGTCGTAACCGGGGAAGCGGTTGAGCGCGAAGAGATTGCCCATCTCGAGGTCGATCGCGCGAGAATCTTCGTTGGGCACCACCAGATTTCGCAGCCTTGGGCTGGCGACGATCTGGATGCGCGGGGTGACCACCTGGGTGCCGTTCATGAAGCTGCCGAACAGCGGCCATTTGGCGTCGAGCGCGGCAGTGGCGACGGCGCGCGACTGCCAGCCGGGGTTGCCCCGATAGATCGCGGTCGAGGTCAGGGCATTGCCGGTCGAGTGATAGACGTCGCCGCGCACCAGTCCGGTCAGGGAGACTTCCTGGCCCATGTTGGTGACGCGCCGCAGATCCCACTGCGCGCTGGCGAAGGCGCGCTGGGTGTCCTGGCCTTCCGAGCGCATGATCGCCAGGCTGTTCGCCTGCAATTGCAGGCGGCCGCCGAGGATCGGATTGGCGAAGCGGCGGCGGTAGTCGATCGCCGGCAGCGCCACCGGCACCAGCCCCTGGTTTTCACCGACCCGCAGGGTCTGGGTCGCCCAGCCGGAAATGGTGAGATAGCTGTTCTCGTCGATCCGCTCGATATCGACCATCGAGCGCAGCCTGTCGTCGCGGCTGATATCGTAGCGGCGCAGGAAGGTGCGATCGGTGGCGCGGCGCGCGGAACCGGTGACGCTCCAGTGGGGCGAAAGCTGGAAACGGCCGTTGGCCTCGATATAGCCGCGAAACTCGCGGCCTGAGGTGGTGACCGTGTTCGATACCGGGATCGGCGTGGAGCGGGTGCCATAGCCGGTGATCTGATAGGCGCCCTTGTCGTTGAGCGCGCGGTATTGCGCCGACAGCATCGGCGCGGCCTCGGTATAGGCATAGAGCGTCGCGGCGATATCGCGGTTGTTGGCCAGCCGCTGGTAGTAGGATTCGCTGATCTCGAGCCCGTTCGAAGGGGTGAAGCGGAAGTTGGGGATCAGCAGTCCCGATATCGCCCGCCCGTCGGTGGCGATGGAGAGGCCCGGCAGCGGCATCAGCCGGATGCCGAACAGCTCCATGCGCGCGCCGCGGAAGTGCACGGTCTTGGCGCCGGGATCGTAGACCACCTCGCGCGAGGTGATCCGCCAGCTGGGCTTCTTCGGACAGCCCTTGGCGTCTTCGACGTCGCAGGCGCTGTATGTCGCATAGTTCAGCACGATGTCGCCGTTGTCCGCGCGCTTGCCCGATTTTGCCGCGAGCCGGCCGCCCTCGCGCAGCGCCAGCAGCATGTTCTCCATCGCGCCGGTCTTGAACTCGTCGGTCAGCTCGACCTTTTCGGTGAACAGCTGGTTGCCGTCCTCATCGACGAGGCGGATATTGCCGGTGGCGACGATCTGGCCAGTGCGGCGGTTCCAGGAGACCGCATTGGCGCGGACCGACTTGCCCTCGCGCCGCAGCACGACATTGCCCTTGGCGGTGACGGTTTCGTTGTCGTCGGAATATTCGAGGGTGTCGGCCTCGAAATCGATCGGATCGCTCATCGCCTGGCCGGCTGGCGGTCCCAGCGGCGCCTCCTGCGCCGAGGCCGGATGCACGGCGGCAAGCGACGCCAAAAGCGCCAGTGTCACCCCTGCGCCCAGACGCCGGATGCGTAAGCCTTGAAGTTGCGGCAGGAATTGCGGCCCGGGGAGCATCCCTTGCCTATCGCATCGCCCGGCCTTAACTGCAATCCGCCCCGGACGCATCGACGCGCCGATCGGGCGAACGCGATGCGGGGCCGTGCCGATCCGGCACGATGCCCGCCAGTGCAGGAGAGGTCATGCAGGTTCAGTTCCTCGATACGCCGCAAAGCCCGGCCCCCCGCCTTGTCGTGCGGTTGACCGGCGGGGATCCCTGGCCCGCCGACCTGGAGCCGGTGCTGGTCGAAGGGGCCAAGGCGGCGCGTTTCACCGGCAAGGCCGGGCAAATCCACGAGGGTTTCGTCATGCGCGAGGGGCAATTGGTCCGCGCCGTGCTGGCGGGAATCGGCGAGGCGAACGGCGCCGGGCGAATCGGTTCGATCGAACGTGCAGGCGCGGCGCTGGCGGCCCGCTTCCATGCTTCGGGCGAACCCGCGCTGACTCTCGACTTTGCCGGCAGTGCGCTCACGGCTGTGGAAACTGCCGCGTTGCTGCTCGGTTTGCGGCTGCGCGCCTGGCGGCACGACGCCTATCGCACCAAGCTGCCGGAGGATCAGAAGCCGACCCTGACCGAGGTGTTCGTGGTCCATGCCCCGGACGGCGCCGAGGCGGCATGGAGCCGCGAGGCGGCGTTGGCCGGCGGGGTCGAGTTCACCCGCGAGCTGGTTACCGAGCCGGGCAATGTCATCTATCCCGAAGTCGTTCGTCGCGCGCTGCGAACAGCGGCTGGCGGGAACCGGCCTGGAACTGCGCGTCCTCGACGAGGCGGCTATGCGCGCGCTCGGCATGGGCGCTCTGCTCGGCGTGGCGCAGGGCTCGGCCCGCCCGCCGCGGCTCTTGGCGCTGCAATGGCACGGCGGCGAACCGGGCGGCAAGCCCACGGCCTTCATCGGCAAGGGCGTGACATTCGACAGCGGCGGCATTTCGCTCAAGCCCCCCGCCGGCATGGAAGACATGAAGTGGGACATGGGCGGCGCGGGCGCGGTGGTCGGCGCGATGCTGGCGCTGGCCACACGCAAGGCCAAGGCGAACGTCGTCGGCATCTGCGGGCTGGTCGAGAATATGCCGGGCGGCGACGCGCAGCGGCCGGGCGATGTCGTCACCTCGATGTCCGGCCAGACCATCGAAGTGATCAACACCGACGCCGAGGGGCGGCTGGTGCTGTGCGACGTGCTGACCTGGGCGCAGAAGGAATTCGCCCCCTCGGCGGTGATCGACCTGGCGACGCTGACCGGGGCGATCATCGCCAGCCTGTCGAGCGAGTATGCCGGCATCTTTTCAAACGACGAAGGCCTAGCCGGAAAGCTGATGGCTGCCGGGCAAGCCACCGGCGACAAGCTCTGGCGCATGCCGCTGGGCTCGAGCTACGACAAGCTGATCGACAGCCCGATCGCCGACATGAAGAACACCGGTCCGCGCAACGGCGGGTCGATCACCGCCGCGCAATTCATCCAGCGCTTCATCGACAAGGGCCGCCCCTGGGCGCATCTCGACATCGCCGGGGTGGTCTGGGCCGACAAGGCGGGGGCGACCTGGGACAAGGGCGCGACCGGCTTCGGCGTGCGGCTGATCGACCGCTTTGTGCGGGACAATCTCGAAGGCTGATGCCTGCGGTGACGAGAGTCGACTTCTACCAGCTGAGCCGGGATCCGGTTGAGGCAGCCTTGCCGCTGATCGCGCGGGCGGCGCTGAGCGCGGGCGAGCGGTTGCTCGTGGTCTCCGCCGACGAAGACCAGCTTGGCCGGATCGGCGAGATGTTGTGGGCAAAGTTGCCGGAGAGCTTCCTGGCGCATGGGCAGGCAGGGGCGCCGCATGCCGAGCGCCAGCCAATCCTGCTGTCGGGCGAGGCCAAACCTGGCAATGGCGCGCGATTCCTGGCACTGGCCGACGGGGTGTGGCGCGAGGGTGAGCTGCCCTTCGCGCGGACCTTTTTCCTGTTCGACGAGGCGACGCTCCAGCCGGCGCGCGATTGCTGGCGGATGCTTGGCGAGCGGGAAAGCGTTGAGCGCAGGTTTTGGAAGCAGCAAGGCGGCAAGTGGGTCGAAGGACCGTAGCGCCAATCTTGCAGCGCAGCATTTTCCCCGCTAGGGGCGCGCGACTTCAGAACAAAAGCAACTTCGCAAGGAACCTACCATGGCGGTCACCCGCACGTTTTCGATCATCAAGCCCGACGCTACCCGCCGCAACCTGACTGGCGGCGTCACCAAGATGCTGGAAGAAGCCGGCCTGCGTGTCGTCGCCTCGAAGCGCATCCACATGACCAGAGAGCAGGCCGAGGGCTTCTACGGCGTCCACCGCGAGCGCCCCTTCTTCGGCGATCTCGTCGCATTCATGACCAGTGGCCCGGTGGTGGTGCAAGTCCTCGAAGGCGAGGACGCGGTGAAGCGCAACCGCGACGTGATGGGCGCGACCAACCCGGCAAACGCCGACGAAGGCACGATCCGCAAGGCTTTCGCCGAATCGATCGAGGCCAATTCGGTGCACGGGTCGGACTCGGACGAAAACGCGGCGATCGAGATCGCGTTCTTCTTCAAGCCGGAAGAAATTGTGGGGTGACTCAGGAATGCGCGAAGACGAACTGATTTTCGGCTGGTCTTCCGCAGTTGATAAAGTTGTCCGCGGTGAGAGATTTAGGCGCCCCTTGCTTGTCCTTGGTCCCACTCCGGAAATTCTGAGGGAACATGGTTTGAACTCGGGCAGCTTGGCCATGATGGTGGCCAAGCTTGCCACCTGTCGGCGCGAACATCCCGAGGTGCCCTTGAGCGTGTGGCGCGACCTGCCAGCATTGATCGCGAACCCTCTTGCGGTCTTCCCCTCTGCGCGGCGCGATGGTTCATTGGTCTGCCTGCTGGTGGTGCAGGACCGTGACGGCAATCCAATCATTGTCGTAACGACGTCCGGCCAAGGGCAAATGAACGTGATCTTGTCGGTTTATGGCAAACATGACGGAATGGCCTGGGTGGCGAGAGAAATCGCACGCGCCAAGACGGAAGATTACAAAGTTTTCGAAAAAATGGGCTTCGCCGCCTCTTTGCCGCAGCCGCCAGCAGCCGAAGCTGCCTCCTCGTCTCACGGTCTAATTCCGTCTGACGGGACGACGAAGCCGAGAAGGAAACTACTCAGTTTGCGCGAAAAGTCAACTTAAAGTTGACTCGCTTCAAGCTCGCAACGCTCTCGAACACGAAATCTTTCAGGATGTGGCTTGTCCTAAACGCGCCTGAAAGGGTATTCTCTCCCCAAAGGAGACCTAGGATGCAAGGCATGGGACAAACCGAGGGCGAGGCTTGCCCGTTCGAATTCAACTTCGACGAGAAGACCTTCAAGGCCGGCGACACTGTCAGCTACCGGGTCAATGGCAGTCTCGAGGGCTTCCCTTTCGTCGGCACATTGATCGAGGTTTATGAGGATTTCGTGCTGATCTCGGGCGATCCCAGCGAGCCGGACAAACACTATCGCGGCACACGGGAGAGCCGGCCGCTGGTGGATTACGCGGAAATCTAGAACTCCTCAGCCGCATCCAGCAATTTGGTCAGCTTCTTCGGCGCCACCGCGCGCCAGCTCCTTGCCAACCAGTCCCCGATCGCATCCCAATCGGTATCGCCCAGGTCCAGCCGGATCGCGATCCAGCCGTCGCCGAAATAGGCCGGGCGGTAATAGCGTGCCGGCTCCTGCTCGATCAGCATCGCCTGTTCGTCGGCGCCGCTGATCTTGGCCAGGAGGGCAGTCTTGCCGTCACCGTGGTGGTCGAGGCTGACCCATGCGAACTTCTTGCCGCCGATAATGCCGAAGCAGGGCATGCCGTGCGAGAGGGTCTCCTCTGCCTCCGGCTGGGCCATCGCCCTTGTCCGCACCTGCGCCACCAGCCAGTCGGGATCGCTGTCGCTGGCTGACCAGTCTCGCCAGCACCCGCGAATAGAGCTGGTGCTCGGCGATCAGCACCCGCGCGGCTAGGCTGTCCGGCGTGTCCCCGGGCAGCACCGCGACGGCGGTCTGGCCGAGGATCGGGCCGTCGTCGAGCTCGGCGGTGACGAGATGGACGGTGCAGCCGGCCTGCGCATCGCCAGCGGCCAACGCGGCCTCGTGGGTGTGCAGCCCCGGGTATTTCGGCAGCAGCGAGGGGTGGATATTGAGCATCCTGCCCTCCCAGCGCGAGGCGAATTCGGGCGTGAGGATGCGCATGTAACCGGCCAGCGCGACGAATTCGGCGCGCGATTCGCGGATCGCCGCGTCCATCGCCAGATCGTGTTCGGCGCGCGCCATGCCCTTGTGCGAGAGGACGAAGGTCGGGACGCCCTCTGCTTCGGCGAGTTTCAGCCCGGCGGCCTCGGGCTTGTTGCTGGCGACCAGAACGATCTCGTAGGGGCAGTCATCGGCGCGGCTGGCATAGAGCAGCGCGGCCATATTGGTGCCGCTGCCGGAGATGAGCACGGCGACTTTGGCGCGGGGCATCTAAATCCTCCCCGAGCTTGTCTCGGGGAGGTGGCAGGCGCGAAGCGACTGACGGAGGGGTAATGACGCAACGCCGAACTCCCCTCCACCACCGCTTCGCGGCGGCCTCCCTCCCCATTTGCACTTCGTGAAAATGGAGAGGAACTTAGGCAACATGCGTCGCCCTCCACGCCTCCCGCGCGCTCCACGAATCGGCACTGCCCGAAACGGTGCAGCCGCGCTGCCCTTCCTCGATCAGGCCGACCTTGACGACTGTCTCGCCCGCAGCCGCGAGATCGCGCGCAACCCCTTCCGCCTCGTCCGGCGCCACCGACAGCACCATGCCGACGCCGCAATTGAACGTCCGCGCCATTTCGCCGGGCTCGATATTCCCCTGCGCCTGAAGGAAGGCCATCAGACGGGGCTGCTCCCAGCCATCGGCATCGACCTGCGCGTGCAGGCCCTCGGGCAGCACCCGGGGGATGTTTTCCAGCAGCCCGCCGCCGGTGATATGGGCGAGGGCGTGAATCCGGCCCGCCCGGACCAGCGGCAACAGGCTCTTCACATAGATTCGCGTCGGTTCGATCAGATGGTCGATCAGCAGCCGGTCGGGATCGAACAGGGCGGGGCGGTTGAGCTTCCAGCCGAGATCGTCGGCCAGCCGCCGCACCAGCGAATAGCCGTTGGAATGGACGCCAGAGCTGGCCAGACCCAGCAACACGTCGCCCGCCGCCACCTTGTCCCCGGTCAGCTGTTCGCCGCGCTCCACCGCACCGACGCAGAAGCCGGCCAGGTCGTAGTCGCCAGCCGCGTACATCCCCGGCATTTCCGCCGTCTCGCCGCCGATCAGCGCACAGCCGGCGAGCTTGCAGCCCTCGGCGATCCCGGCGACGACTCGCACGGCCACTTCGGTGTCGAGCTTGCCCGAGGCGAAGTAATCGAGGAAAAACAGCGGCTCAGCACCTTGCACGATCAGATCGTTGACGCACATCGCGACCAGATCCTCACCGATCCGGTCGTGCCGGTCGTGATCGATGGCGAGCTTGACCTTGGTGCCGACCCCGTCGTTGGCGGCGACCAGCAGCGGATCCTTGTAGCCCGCCGCGCGCGGATCGAAGAAGCCGCCGAAGCCGCCCAGCTCCGCGTCGGCGCCGGGCCGGGCAGTCGATCTGGCCAGCGGGCCGATAGCCTTGACCAGCGCGTTTCCGGCGGCGATCGAGACGCCGGCGGCCTCGTAACTGTAAGATTTGGGGGGCGGGTTGTTGGACATTTGCGCCGCCCTAGGGCCTCTCTAATCGATACAGACCCACCGTGATTGCCGCTGGAAGCCCCTCGGCAAGACGCGTTGCGCCGCTGGCACGGGTTCCCGACCCGTACTGCGCGACGCGTCTTGCCGAGGGGCTTCCAGCGGCAACCCCTTGGGGCGGGCCGATCTTGGCCCATTGCGGCGTCATTCGTCGGTCTCTATATGCTCGCATAGTTCCCTCCTCACTCCTTGCACTGGGCCAAAATCGGCTCCGTCACGGTGGGTCTGTATCGATTAGAGAGGCCCTAAGCTTTTCCTGCTTGGTTTTCCATGCGTGTTTGGGCAAAAGGCGCGCGGTTTCCCCCAATGGCTGTCGCATCCCTTCCATCATCCCTGCGCATCTGGCGCCCCGGCCCTGCGGCCCAGCTCCTCATCGGGCTGATGCTCGCGCTTGCCGTGGCGCTGGCGATCGTCGGCCCGCAGCGTCTGATCGCGCAGATCGAGGGCGACCGCGGCATCCTGCCGACGGCGACATCCAGCGACATCCAGATCGGCGGCATCGAGATCGAAACTACCGGCAAGGATGCGCAGGAAGCACGGCTCAACGGCTGGAAGGAAGCCAAACGCGCCGCCTGGCAGAAGCTCGGCGGTCCGGCGATCGCCGACGGCCAGCTGGAAAGCATGGTTTCGGCGGTTGTGATCGAACAGGAACAGATCGGCCCCCGCCGCTATATCGCCAGGCTGGGCGTGGTGTTCGACCGCGAGCGCGCCGGGCAGTTCCTCAGCAGCGGGGCGGGCGGCATTGCCCGCTCGCATTCCGCGCCGATGCTGGTGATCCCGCTGCTCTATTCGGGCGGCACGGCGCAGGTGTTCGAAGTGAAGGGGCCTTGGCAGAAGGCCTGGGCGCAGTTCAACGCCGGGACCAGCGCGATCGACTATGTCCGCCCGATCGGCTCCGGCGGCGATTCGCTGATGCTGACTGCTGGCCAGCCGGGGCGGCGCAGCCGGTTCTGGTGGCGCAATGTGCTCGACCAGTTCGGCGCGTCGGATGTCATCGTTCCGGTGGCGCGGCTTGAGCGGCAATGGCCGGGCGGGCCGGTCAAGGGCACCTTCACCGCGCGCTATGGGCCGGACAATACCTACCTCGACAGCTTCATCCTGACCGCGAACGACGAGAAGGGCGTTGCCGCCATGCTGGGCCAGGCGCTGCAGCGGTTCGACGGGATTTACAGCGATGCGCTTGCCCGGGGGCTGTTGTCGCCCGACCCGACGCTGGCTGCCGATACGTCGGCATTCGATGCCGCCATCGCAGCGATCTCCGCCGCGCGGCAAAGCAAGGCTGCGGATGTCGCCGGTCCGGCACAGCCGAGACCCGATGCGACGGCTTCCGCCGAGCCGAGCGCAGCGCCCACGCAGGCAGCGGTAGCGAGTTTCACCGTGCAATTCGCCTCGCCCGACGCCCAGGCAGTCGATGCCGCACTGGGAGCGGTGCGCGGCGTTTCCGGCGTACGCGGGGCTGCGACTTCGAGCATCGCCATTGGCGGCACATCGGTGATGCGGGTCAGCTTTGCCGGGGATCTCGACGCCCTGGCCGCAGGTCTGCGCGCGCGCGGCTGGCAAGTAACCGTGGGCAGCGGCGCGCTCAGCATCAGGCGTTGAGGCGTGTCGCAGATAGCCTTGCCGCTCGGGCCAGGCGGGGCTGCCGGGTCTTCGCGAATCATAGTCGGCAATGCCAATGCGGCGGCGATCCAAGCCTTCGGCACGGTCGCATCATGGCCGTTCCGCACCGCCGTGCTTTCCGGTCCGCCGCACTCGGGCAAGTCGCTGCTGGCGCGCTGGTTTGCCGATAGCGGCAGGGGCGAGGCCATCGACGACGCCGACGAGGCCGACGAAACCGCGCTGTTCCACCGCTGGAACCGGGCGCAGGAGAACGGCACGCCGCTGCTGCTGGTGAGCAACACGGCCGAAGGCGGCTGGAAGGTCGCCTTGCCCGATCTTGCCTCAAGGCTCGGCGCGGCGCTGCACCTGGAAATCGGCGCTCCCGACGACGCCATGCTGGCGGAACTGATCGCGCTGCACGCCGAGATGCGCGGACTGGTGCTCGACGATGCCGCTGCCGCCTATCTCGTCCCGCGCTGCGAGCGCAGCCATCTGGGGGTCGAGCGGCTGGTCGCGGCGATCGACCGGCTCAGTCTGGAACGCAAGGCGCCGCCGACCATGGCGATCTGGCGCGATGCGCTGGACGAGATTCTGGGGCCCGATCAACCGCGCTTGCTTTGATCGGCAATTGGTGGGAAATTCGTACGCAATGTTGGCAAACCTGACAGCCTATCTCGACTCGATAGTCGCCCGCGATCCGGCGCCGCGTTCGCGCTGGGAGGTGCTGCTCTATCCGGGGCTGTGGGCGGTCGCCTGGCACCGGGTGGCGCATTGGCTGTTCGATGCCCGGCTCTATTTCCTCGCCCGCGCGATCAACCACTTCGCGCGGTTTCTCACCGGCATCGACATCCATCCCGGCGCCAGGATCGGCAAGCGCCTGTTTATTGACCATGGCTTCACCGTGATCGGCGAGACGGCGGAGATCGGCGACGACGTCACCATCTACCAATGCGTCACCCTGGGCGGCACCAAGCCGTTCACTGGCGTCGGCGGCAAGCGGCATCCGACGCTGGAGGACAATGTCATTGTCGGCTCGGGCGCGCAGATCCTCGGACCGGTGGTGGTTGGCAAGCGCGCGCGGGTCGGCGCCAGCGCGGTGGTCACCGAGGACGTGCCCGAGGGCGCGACCATGATCGGGGTCAAGGCGCGCTCCACGCTGATCGCGGCGGACACCTGGCAGCAGGACTTCATGCCCTATGGCACGCCCTGCGCGGACAAGTTCGATCCGGCGACGCAGAAGCTGGAAATCATCCAGTGCGAGCTGGAAATGCTGCAAAAGCGGCTGGCCTTGCTGCTCGAGGAACGTGACGCGGAGGCGGCCAGGCAATCCGCCGGGCGCAAGCGCGGGGGCACCAAGTCGGCTTGAGCGCGATCATTACGCCCTTTCCGACTCCCGCCTCGCGTCTCGCGCAGACCGGCTTCGACCGTCTCGAACTCCAGCGCATCCTCGATCTCTACGGCCGCATGGTCGCGGCGGGGGAATGGCGCGACTATGCGATGAATTTCGACCGCGACGCCGCCAGCTTCTCCGCCTACCGCCGCGCCGCCGAACGCCCGCAGGCGCGGATCGAAAAGCGGCCTGCCTTGCGCGGCAAGCAGGGCATGTGGGCGCTCTACGGCGAGGCCGGGCAAGTGCTCAAGCGCGGGCATGAGCTGGCGGGAGTGCTGTTTGTGCTGGAGCGGCGGTTGCTGAAGCTGGTGGAGGGTTAGGTGCGGAGCCAGGGGAGAAAAAGTTAACTGCCCGGCGACTAGGTGTGAGTTATGCGAGCTTTCTTTCGATCAGTCATATTCGGGACGCTGGCAGCAGCTGTCGTGCCCCTGTTCTTTACTACCTTGTTTGCGATCACTCTCGCATCCGTTACCCCAGGTGAAAAAAACACCGAATTTGACTACCTTTTTCTTGCGATCTTGCCGCTTATCGTTTCATTCGCATTTGTATTTTCTGCTGCCTTTTTAATCGGGCTGCCAACAACTGTGTTTCTATCGGCGATACGCCAAGAGAGCGAGGGGGCTTATATAGCAATCGGCATTATCGCGGGTTTTCTGTTGGCAATTGGATTTTTATTTATCAATGGGGGTATGTATTTCTGGTGGATAGCGTTACTCGGAGCTTTCAGTGGGGCAGTTACCGGTAAGACATGGTGGACTGACGCCCGCGAGACCGTTGCCTATCAGTATTATGGATCATAGGAGGGTTAGCTGGTTAGTCTGTCCAGTGCCTCTCTTGACAATTATCGACTGCACCATGCCGCTCTGGCTCACTCAGCGCCGCTTCGGCTCCATGCCCAAATCCTTGATCGACATCTTGGTGCCTTCTGGGAAGGTCACCATCAGCTGCAATTCCCCGCCCAAGGCCTTGATATAGTGGCGTAAGGTTGAAACCTTTGCGTCAGAGCGCTTTTCCAGCCGCGAGATATAGACCTGCTTGCCGCCGAGCCGCTCGGCGACCTGTTCCTGCGTGACCTTGCGGCTTTTGCGGATGTCGCTCAGCGCAAAATTCTCCGCAACGATTTCCGCTGCGCGCGCGGCAACGCGCGCCTTGCGCTCGGGGCTCCATGATGCCGTCACTTCATCGGAAGGGATCGGGCGATAGGCTTCGGTCATGTCAAATCTCCTTCCGTTTCAAAAAATCGAGGTGCTCGCTGAACCGCTTGTCGGCCTTGACAATCAAGTCTTTGTAAAAGCGCTTCTGCGAAACGCCGGACTTGTCTCCTGCAACAAGCAAAATTGCCTGCCGCTCGGGATCGAATGCGAAGGCTACCCGCCAGACACCGTCATCGGCATCGAAGCGCAGTTCCTTCATATTGGCGTATCGCGAACCTCCAAGTGTATCGCAAAGCGGTCGTTTCAGCAAAGGACCAGCAAACTTCAACGCATTTACCATTGCGTCGATTTCATCTTGCACCACATCTGACAACCGGTCGAATTCCGCCCGGAACTCCGGGTGATAGTCAACGCGCCATTCCATGACAGGTATATACTCTAAAATGCATATTCAATGCAAGGGCTATTTCCCCCCAGCCTTCTGCAACAGCCCCATCGCATGCATCGACTGCTCCATTCCGTTCTGGATCACCGGATCGCCGCTCTGCGCGCTGATCTTCGCCCAGTTCGCCGCGAAACCCTCGACCGTGCGCTCGTCCGCGCCCAGCAGCACACCTGCGTTCATCGTCACGAATGCGCTCTGGCAGACGCCCGCGCCCGCGCCGACGATGGCGTTGGAGGGCGCATCGTCGCTGACCAGGAAAAGCGCGGCGGGCGCCACGTTTTCGGGGCTGAAGGCCTTGTAGGCTTCCTCGGGAAAGATATCCTCGGTCATCCGGGTGCCCGCCGTCGGCGCCAGCGAGTTGACCCGGATGTTGTATTTCGCGCCTTCGAGGTGGAGCGTCTTGGCGAGGCCGACCACGCCGAGCTTGGCGGCGGAATAGTTCGCCTGGCCGAAATTTCCGCCGATGCCCGAGGAGGATGTGGTCATCAGGATGCGGCCATAGGCCTGCTCGCGCATCGTTTCCCACACCGCCTTGGTGGCGAAGGCGCTGCCAAGCAGGTGGACGCGCACGACCAGTTCGAAATCGGCGGGCTCCATCTTGGCGAAGCTCTTGTCGCGCAGGATGCCGGCGTTGTTGATCAGGATATGGACGGTGCCCCAGGCCTCCTTGGCCTTGGCGACCATCTCTTCCATCTGCTGGTATTCGGCGACATTGCCGCCGTTCGACATCGCCGCGCCGCCCGCCGCCTTGATTTCCTCGACCACTGCCAGCGCCGCGTCGGAATGCCCGGTGCCGTCGCGCGCGCCGCCGAGGTCGTTGACCACCACCTTCGCCCCGCGCCGCGCCAGTTCGAGCGCATAGGCCCGGCCCAATCCGCCGCCTGCCCCGGTGACGATGGCGACTTTGTCCTTGAACGAGATGGTCATGCTGGCGCTCCGCTGAGATCGAATCCGGTTGATCCGGAAATGTTGCGCCGCAGCAATACACGCGGCGCGGGCGCTTTCAATGGGAAAGGCTTCACAGCCGGTGCAACGCTGGAATCAACTCGTCGAAATGGCCGATCACCGCGTCGGCGCCCAATTCTGCGGGAGGCATGTCGTTGAAACCGAAGCCGACCGCCACCGAGGTCACTCCCGCCGCGCGCGCCGCGCCGATATCGTAGGTGGTGTCGCCGACGAAGGCTGCCCGCCCGCCGCCCGCCCGCGCGATCATCGCATCGATCGGATCGCGCGATGGCTTGGCCCGTCCCTTGCCCAGCGTGTCGCCGCCGATGATCGTGTAGAAACGGCGGGAAAGGCCCAGTTCGTCGAGCACCCTGACCGAGAGCCGCTCCAGCTTGTTGCTCACCACCGCCAGCTTGACGCCTTGCGCGGCCAGAGCATCGAGCATCGCCTCGGCACCGGGAAACAGGCGGGAATGGACGGCGATGTTGGCTTCGTAATGGCGGATCAGCGCCTCATGCAGCGCGGCGAACTCGGCCTCGGGCACCCCGCCGGTGAGGTCCAGCGCGCGCTTGAGCATGGTGCGCCCGCCGCCGCCGATCAGCGCGCGGACTTCGGCGGCAGGCACGGCGGGCCGCCCCGCCAGCGCCAGCGCGTGGTTCACCGCCGCGCCGAGGTCGGCATGGGTATCGAGCAGGGTGCCGTCGAGGTCGAAACCGACGATGTCGAAGGGAACTGTGGTCATCGCAACGCGCGATGCCGCGCAGTTGTGGAATCGGCAAGCATTTGCTGGCAATGGGATTGACCATGACTGCCACATCCTCTCCTCTCGCGATCGTCGTCCTCGCTGCCGGCAAGGGCACGCGCATGAAAAGCGACCTGCACAAGGTGCTCCATCCGATCGCCGGCAGGCCGATGCTGGACCATTTGCTGGCCAGCGCCGCTGAGCTTGAGCCGGAGCGGCAGGTGGTGGTCGTCGGCAGCGGGCGCGAGCAGCTGGAGGCGGCGCTGGGCGCGCGCGCGGCGATTGCCGTGCAGGAACCGCAGCACGGCACCGGCCACGCGGTGCAACAGGCCGAGGCGGCGCTGGCCGGGTTCGCCGGCGACGTGCTGATCCTCTATGGCGATGTGCCGTTTGTGCAGCCCGAAACCATGCGCGCGATGATCGCAAGGCTGCACGGGCCGGATGCGCCCGCCGTCGTCGTGCTGGGCTTCGAGCCTGCGGACACGCTGCAATATGGCCGGGTGATCGCGGAAAATGGCCGCATTCTCAAAATGGTCGAACACAAGGACGCTTCGCTGCAAGAGCGCGCCTGCGGCCTGTGCAACAGCGGGCTGATGGCGGTGCGTTCCGAAGAACTCTTCGCGCTGCTCGCCCGCGTCGATAACAAGAACTCCCAGGGCGAATACTACCTCGTCGATATCGTCAACATCGCCAATGCCGACGGGCGGATCTGCGCCGTCGTCGTCACCGGTGACGAGGAGGAAGTCGCCGGGATCAACAGCCGCGCCGAACTCGCCGAGGCAGAGGAACGCTGGCAGCGCCGCCGCCGCGCCCGCGCGATGGCCGAGGGCGCCAGCCTGATCGCGCCGCAGACGGTGTGGTTCAGTTGGGATACCGAGATGGGCCGCGATGTCACGGTCGAGCCCAATGTCTTCTTCGGCCCTGGCGTCAAAGTGGCCGATGGCGCAAATATCCGCGCCTTTTGCCACATCGAGGGCGCGACGCTGGCCGGGGGCACGGAAGTCGGCCCCTATGCCCGCCTGCGCCCGGGCGCGCGGCTGGAGGAGAAAGCCAAGGTCGGCAATTTCGTCGAGATCAAGCAGTCTACGCTGGGCAAGGGCGCGAAGGCCAACCACCTGTCCTACATCGGCGATGCCGAGGTCGGGGCAGGGGCCAATATCGGCGCGGGCACGATCACCTGCAATTATGACGGCTATTTCAAATACCGCACGGTGATCGGCGAGCGCGCCTTCATCGGTTCGAACTCCTCGCTGATCGCCCCGGTCAGGATAGGCGCGGATGCGATCGTCGGCGCTGGCAGCGCCGTCAGCCGGGATGTCGCCGACGGCGAATTGCGGCTGGTCCGCGCTGAGCAGCTGGTGAAGCCGGGCTGGGCAGACCGCTTTCACGACGCGATGAAAAAGAAGAAGGCGGAATCGAAGAAGGGGTAATTGCCCGGGCCACGATATTGCGCGGTCTTTTGCGGATGAGCGGCAAACACCGTTGCTCGCGCGCGATTCGGCTCCTTAATATCTGAATCTGTTAAGCATTGCGGGTTACCCTCGCTTATTGCGTCGCTGCTATGCAGGATCGACGAATTCGCGGGGCACCATGTTCAAGGCTGCGTTCAAATCGGCGGGATGGGCCGCGATTGCAGCCTGTGCCGCTGGTGCGGCGTTGCTTGCCGTGCTGGGCGGCTGGAACTTTTCCAGGCTGGTTGCAGGCATTGCCCTGGCCGGCGGTGCGCCGGCTGCCCTGCTGCTGCTGGCATCGCCGATCGTGGTGTTTGTGCTGGCGGTTCGCGGTATCCTGCGCTCGCGCTCGCATGTTCAGGAGATGCGGGTCCGGCTGAAAGAACAGCGCGAAGCCAATGCGCTGGCCAAACTCGATCCGCTGACCGGTCTGCTCAATCGCCGCGGTCTGCTGGAGGAAGTCCAGCATCTGGCGGACGATGCCCGGCAAACCCGCAAGGCGCTGGCCTTGATGGTGCTCGATCTCGACGAGTTCAAGATGGTCAACGACATTCACGGCCACCTCGCCGGCGATGCGCTGATCCGCGAGGTGGCCAATCGCATCGCCGATTGCTGTCCCGAGGGGTCGCTCGCGGCGCGGATGGGCGGCGACGAGTTCGCCATCGCGCTGCATTTCGAAGCCGATTTCCCGGTTGTCGTCGATGCGATCGCCAATGAAATACTGCTGGCTCTGGCGCAGGAATGCGTGATCGATACCATCCCGCTGCATGTCGGCGCCAGCATCGGCATCGCCCGGATGCAAGCATCCGATACCTCGATCAACGGCATGCTGCGCGAGGCGGACGTGGCGATGTATCGCGCCAAGCAGGATGGCCGCAACTGCTTCCGCTGGTTCGATCTGTCGATGGAAGAGGCGATCAAGGAGCGCAGCCAGATCGAAGCGGAGCTTCGCCAGGCACTCCAGCGCGCGGAAATCGTGCCATACTATGAGCCGCAGATCGACCTCGCCACCGGCGAGATCACCGGTTTCGAAGTGCTGGCGCGATGGAACCATCCCGCGCATGGACTGGTGTTGCCGAGCCGATTCATCGCGGTTGCCGAGGAATCGGGGCAGATTGGCGAGCTGTCCTATCAGCTCGTGCGCCAGGCAATGATCGATGCGCTGGCATGGGATCCCGCGATCACGCTGGCCGTGAATATCTCGCCGTTCCAGCTGCGCGATCCGGATTTCGCCCAGCGCTTGCTCAAGCTGTTCGTCGAAGTCCGCTTCCCGCCGCAGCGGCTGGAAGTGGAAATTACCGAGTCGGCGCTGCTGTCGAACCTCGATACCGCGCGCGCGGCCATCGTCTCGCTCAAGAACCAGGGCGTAAGGCTCTCGCTCGACGATTTCGGCACCGGCTATTCCTCGCTGCACCATTTGCGTGCCTTGCCGTTCGACCGGATCAAGATCGACCGCTCGTTCATTTCCTCGCTTCTCGACAGCAGCGATTCGGTGGCGATCGTCACCGCCGTGCTTGGCCTGGGCCGAAATCTGGGCATCGAAGTGACCGCCGAGGGCATTGAAACTGTGGAAATAGAAGAGCGGCTGCGCGCGCTCGATTGCCCGATGGGGCAGGGATGGTTGTATAGCAAACCGGTATCGAGCGAAGATGCACTTCGTTTGCTGCACCTCTCCCGAACGGGAGATACCGCAGGGCATGCGAGGCAAAAAAGAGCAATGGGTGCGGGGCAATGATCGACGAGATCGCCGGCCAGGGCGAGGGCTCCTTCGAGCACAAGCTGCGGTTGCGGCTGACCAGCATGTTCTGGGTGGTCGTCGCCGGCCTGCTTAGCCTGCTGGTGGCGGCGCTGGTCTGGTTCGCCTCGGATCAGGACGAGCGGGCGCGGACGATGTCGCAGCGCATCGCGTCGAGTGCGATGGATGCGCGGCTCGATTTCCTGTCGAAAACCATTCGCGACTATGCGGTGTGGGACGACGCCTATGCGAACATCGTCGTCAAGCCCGATCCGGTCTGGATGGACGGCAATGTCGGGCCCTTCGTGTTCAATTCGCTGAATTTCGAGCGCAGCTTCCTGCTCGATGACAAGGCGCGGACGCTCTATGCGATGCAGGACGGCAAGGTGTTCGGCGCGGCTCAGCCGCAAGGCCGGCCGGGACCCGCCATCGAGGGGCTGGTCCGGCAGGCTGCAGCCGATGCAAAAGGCGCGCCATTTGCCCGGCTGGCGCGAATCGACGGGCTACCGGCCATGGTCGCGGTCGGCCGCGTCGCGCCGAGCACGGCAGGGCGGAGCGCCGACCCGGCGAGGGTGAGACTGCTGGTATTCGTCGATTTTCTCGACCGGTCGGTTCTCGACGAGATGAGCCGGATTTATCTGCTGCCGGGCCTGAAAGTGGATGCCGCCGAACCAGCCGGCGGTTTCGCCGCGATCCCCTTGCAGGCAAGCAACAACCAGCCGCTTGGCGCCTTGCAGTGGCAGCAGGACAAGCCGGGCCGGACCATGCTGAGCCTCATGGCTCCGATCGTGTTGGGCCTCGCACTGCTGGTTGCGCTGATCGGATCGCGGCTGATGAAGCTGGTGCATGGCATGGTCGAGCGGATGCTGGCGGATCGCCGCAAGGCCGAAGACGCCATCGAGCGCGCCAGGCTGGCGCTGGCGGCGGCGAATGCGGCCCAGGGCGATGCCGCCAGCGCGCGCCGGCAATTGGCCGAAATCGACCTGGCGCATCGCCAGCTCGAGGATTTGCGGCGGGGCGTCTGGCGCGATGAGCGGATGATCGCCTGAAGCGGGCCTGCGATGCTTGACATGATATCGAGATATGATATCATGATATCGTTGTGACTCGCATCCTCGCCGATCTGCCCGAAGACGACATTCGCTGGCTCGATGCCCGCGCGGCCGAGCAGGGCAAGTCGCGCGCTTCGGTGTTGCGCGAGGCGGTCTCGACATTCAAGGCGCAAGCGGCTCCGGTGAGCGGCCTCGACTGGCTGGATGAGGGATTCGGCGCTTGGAGGGACCGGGCCGACATTGGCGATTCGGTGGAATGGCAGCGCCGCGAGCGCGCATCGTGGACGCGCCCCTGGGACGACGACTATGAGGACGTGAAGGCCGAATTCCCGGACCTTTTCGACGAGGAGGACGATCGCCAGCGCCAATTGTATCTCGATATGGTGGCTGGCAAATACCCGGCTCCAAGGGCGCCGGATGCAAAATGAGCGGGTTTTCGTTCGATTCCAATATCGTAATCGATGCCTTGGCGGGCTTCGAACCGGCGCGTGCGGAAATACGCCGCGCGGTGGGGTTTGGTTCGCGTGCCTGGATCAGCCGGATGGTCTGTATCGAAGTGCTGTCGAAGGGATCGGCTGAAGCCTTGCAGAAGGCGGAAAGGATGCTTTCCGGTTTCGGTGTCGATGAAATCGACGCCGAGATTGCATCGCGCGCAGCGGCCCTGAGGCGTGAAAGGCCACGTCTCAAATCTCCCGATGCGATAATTCTGGCAAGCGCAATGGTTCGCGGCAGAGTTCTTGTTACTCGCAATATCAGGGATTTCCCGGCAGAGATGCCAGGAGTTCGTGTTCCCTATCTCCTCTGACGAAAGCATTATCCCATGTGCGGAATCATCGGCATTGTCGGCAAGGAAGAGGTCGCGGACCGGCTGGTCGATGGCCTGAGGCGGATGGAATATCGCGGCTATGACAGCGCCGGGGTCTGCACCGTCATCGGCGGACAGCTGATTCGCCGCCGGGCGCCTGGCAAGCTGTTCAATCTGGTCAAGGAACTGGCGCACGATCCGGCGCCGGGAACCACCGGCATCGCCCATACCCGCTGGGC
The DNA here is from genome assembly GCA_963779195.1 of uncultured Alphaproteobacteria bacterium. Taxonomy (GTDB): domain Bacteria; phylum Pseudomonadota; class Alphaproteobacteria; order Sphingomonadales; family Sphingomonadaceae; genus Novosphingobium. The sequence continues at coordinate 34,218 of CAVZWZ010000002.1, read as the reverse complement.
GACCCACGGCGCGCCGACCGCAGCCAATGCCCACCCGCACGCGACCGCCGAGCTGGCGCTGGTGCACAATGGCATCATCGAGAATTTCCGCCAGCTCAAGGAGGCGCTTGCCGGGCGAGGCCGCAAGTTCGAGAGCGATACCGATTCGGAAATCGTCGCTCATCTGATTTCGGAAGCGGTCGAGGCCGGGGCATCGCCCGAGGAGGCAGTCAAGGCTGCCCTGCCGCAGCTGCGCGGGGCGTTTGCCCTGGCGATAGCGTTTCGCGAAAACCCGGACATGCTGATCGGCGCACGGCTCGGCTCGCCGCTGGTGGTCGGTTATGGGGAAGGGGAGACCTACCTCGGCTCCGACGCGCTGGCGCTGGCGCCGCTTACCCAGAAGATTTCCTACCTCGATGAGGGCGACTGGGTGATCGTTACGCGCGAGGGTGCGCAAATTTTCGACAAGGATAACAAGGAAGTGACCCGCGAAGTCACTACTTCCGGCGCCTCCGCCGTGGCGATCGAGAAGGGCAATTACCGCCACTTCATGCAGAAGGAGATCTTCGAGCAGCCGACCGTCGTTGCCCAGACCCTGCGCAGCTATATCCGCCAGGTCGATCAGTCGGTGGCGCTGCCGCAGATCGATTTCGATCTGTCGCAGATCAACCGGGTGACCATCGTCGCTTGCGGCACATCCTATTATGCCGGAATGGTGGCGAAATACTGGTTCGAGACCTTCGCCCGCCTGCCGGTGGATATCGATGTCGCCTCTGAATTCCGTTACCGCGATCCTGTCCTCGAAAAAGGCGGACTGTCCCTGTTTATCTCGCAAAGCGGCGAGACGGCGGATACTCTGGCGGCGTTGCGGCATTGCCGCGCGGCGGGGCAGACCATCGCGGTGGTGGTCAATGTGCCGACCAGTTCGATGGCGCGCGAGGCGGATTTGCTGCTGCCGACCCACGCCGGTCCCGAAATCGGCGTCGCCTCGACCAAGGCCTTCACCTGCCAGCTCGCGGTGCTGGCGGCGCTGGCCGCGCATCTCGCGGTCAAGCGCGGGCGGTTCGACCGGGCGGAAGAGACCGAAGTGGTCAAACATCTGCTCGAAGCCCCCGCCAGCCTCAACGCCGCGCTGGCCCACGACGACGAGATCGCCGCGATGGCGCACCTCATCGCCCCGGCGCGCGACGTGCTCTATCTCGGGCGCGGGCCGGACTATCCGCTGGCGCTGGAAGGCGCGCTGAAACTCAAGGAAATCAGCTATATCCATGCCGAGGGCTATGCCTCGGGCGAGATGAAGCACGGCCCCATCGCGCTGATCGACGAGGCGGTGCCGGTGATCGTGCTGGCGCCCTCCGGGCCGTTGTTCGAAAAGACCGTCAGCAACATGCAGGAAGTGCGCGCCCGCGGCGGCAAGATCGTGCTGATTTCTGACAAGGAAGGCCTGGCCGAGGCCGGCGAGGGCTGCATGGCGACGATCGAGATGCCCAAGGTCCATCCCCTGATCGCGCCGCTGGTCTATGCCGTGCCGGTGCAATTGCTCGCCTATCACGTCGCCTGCGTGAAGGGCACCGACGTCGATCAGCCGCGCAATCTGGCGAAATCTGTCACGGTCGAATGATTTCGTCGCAAATTTTCATTTTTCCGCACGGCAAGCCCCGCGAATTTACGCGGTGATAACCTGCCGGGGACTAAGACTTGCGGGTGAAACAGCCGCGCACGCCCTCGACACCCTTGCCCAAGGACTTGCCTGTCCTTGCGGTTCTAGGCCTTACAGACCCCTCCGACGGGGATTGGTCGCGTCTGCGCGGGCTGCAATATTCAAGCCTGGCCAAGGGCTCATCCGCCAGAGTCGCCGCGCATGCAGTTGCCGCGTTCGTCACCGTCCTGCTGCTTTTCGGCCAGGTCAGCAGCATGGTCATCGGTGCATGGGTCGTGGCGCTGGCGGGCACGTTGTTTCATGCCGCGCATTGCGACCGGATGCTGGCGGATGCCGATCGTCGCAGCCTGAGCCGCGACGAAGCCAACCGGCACATGATCAATTCGATCGTCAATGCGCTGGTCTGGGTGGTGCCGTTGACGATTTCGACGAAATTTGTCGGGCCGGAGACCAGGCTCGAATTGTGGTCGGTGGTTGCCATGCTGATGACCGCATCGGCGATCGTGCTGCCAGCCGTGCCGATGAGCACGGTGCTGTTTTCCGTTATCGTTGGCGGCGCTGCGGTAGCCAACTTCGCCTTTAACGGGGCTTATGAAATGGCCGGGATCGGCCTCGCATTCTGCGTTACCGTGATCGCAGGAACGCTCGAAGGCGCCCGCAACTATTTGACCACCCAGATCGCCAAGGCCGGCATGGCCGAAAAGAACGAAGTCGTCTCGCTGCTGCTGCGCGAATTCGAGGAAGGCGAGGCCGACTGGCTGTGGCAAATCGACACCTCGCGCCGGGTGCGATCGATCTCGCCGCGTTTTGCCTTCGCGCTGGGCAAGGAACCCGGCGAAATCGACGGCAAACCCTTCATCCAGATGATCGCCGGCCCCGCCTGGGAGAGCGGCCAGTTCCCCTCGAGCCTGCACGATCTGGCCGAGCGGCTGAAGCGGCGCGAGAGCTTCTCGAACCTGCTGGTGCGGGTCACGATCAACGGCGAGCAGCGCTGGTGGGAGCTTTCGGGCACCCCCAAGCTCGACGACAACGGCTCGTTCGACGGGTTCCGCGGCGTCGGCTCGGATGTCACCGAACAGCGCGAAAGCTCGGACAAGATCGCCTATCTCGCGCGCTACGATACGCTGACCGGCCTGCCCAACCGGATGATGCTGACCGAAGCGATGGGCGAGGCGATGCGCTATGCCGATCAATGGCGCACGCGCTGCGCCTTCCTGATGATCGACCTCGACCGGTTCAAGGCGGTCAACGATACGCTCGGCCATCTGATCGGCGATCAGTTGCTTGCGCGGGTGTCGGCACGGCTCAAGGAGCAACTCACCGAGAACGAGATGTGCGGCAGGCTCGGCGGCGACGAATTCGCCATCGTCATCCGCGACGCCTCCGACCTCGGCCGGGTCGAGCAGGTCGCGCAGAATGTCATAGAGCGGCTGTCGCAGCCCTATGAAGTCGATCACCACACGCTGTATGTCGGCGCCAGCGTCGGCTCGGCGATCGGTCCGCGCGACGGCACGACGGTCGAAACGCTGATGCGCAATGCCGACCTGGCGCTATATCGCTCGAAAGACGAGGGCGGCGGCGTCCACTTCACCTATGAGCCCGCGCTGCATGCCCACGCCGAAGAGCGCCGCAAGCTCGAATTCTCGCTGCGCCGCGCGCTCGAGCGCAACGAATTCATCCTCAACTACCAGCCGGTGGTCGATGCCACGAGCGAACAGATCGTCAGCTTCGAAGCGCTGATCCGCTGGAACAGCGAAGAGCACGGCCTGGTCAGCCCGGCGAAATTCATCCCGCTGGCCGAAGACACAAGGCTGATCGTGCCGATCGGCGAATGGGTGCTGCGCGAGGCCTGCCGCCAGGCGACAACCTGGCCGGGGCAGGTCAAGGTTGCGGTCAATGTCTCGGGCGAGCAGCTGCTGGAGGCCAATTTCATCGCCAGCGTGGTCAGCGCCCTGTCGATGAGCGGGCTGCCCGCCAGCCGGCTCGAACTGGAAGTCACCGAAAGCATTTTCGTGCGCGATGCCGCGCAGGCGCGCGGTGCGCTCGAGCAAGTCATGGCGCTGGGTTGCAGTGTCGCGCTCGACGATTTCGGCACCGGCTATTCGTCGCTCGGCTATATCCGCAATCTGCGATTCTCGACGATCAAGGTCGATCGCAGCTTCGTCCAGGGTGCGGCAGTGGGCAATGCCGAAAGCCTGGCGATCATCCGCGCGGTGGTCGCCATGGCCGACAGCCTCGAGATGTCGACCACCGCCGAAGGCGTGGAGAACGAAGCCGAACTGTCGATCGTGCGGCAACTGGGCTGCAAGAAGATCCAGGGCTATTACTTCGGCCGGCCGATGTCCGCCGCCGAAGCCGATACGATGTTCACCCGCGCCCAGCCGCAATACCGCCGCGCCGACGTGGCGTAGGGCTGCTAAGCTCCCACCAGGCTGCGCACCGCGCTTTCGAACAGGACCCGGCCATCGGTGCCGCCCTGCGCGGCTTCGACCACGCGCTCGGGATGCGGCATCATGCCCAGCACATTCCCTGCGGCATTGAGCACCCCGGCGATATCGCGCACCGAGCCATTGACCGGCTCGGCATAGCGGAACGCGACGCGGCCTTCGCCTTCGATCCGGTCGAGCGTATCGGCGTCGGCGAAATAATTGCCGTCGTGGTGGGCGACCGGCAGCACGATTCGCTGCCCCTGCTCATAGCCGGCGGTGAACAGCGACTGCGCATTCGCCACGGTCAGCGCCACTTCGCGGCAAACGAAGCGCACGCCCGAATTGCGCAGCAGCGCACCGGGCAGCAGGCCGGATTCGGTCAGCACCTGGAAGCCGTTGCACACGCCCAGCACCGGCACGCCCTTGCCCGCCGCCGCGACGATGGCCTGCATCACCGGGCTGCGCGCCGCCATCGCGCCGCAGCGCAGGTAGTCGCCATAGGAAAAGCCGCCGGGCAGGGCGATGAAGTCGAGGCGCTCGGGCAGGGCGGCGTCGCCGTGCCAGACGCGGAACGGCGCGGCGCCCGAAACCTTCTCCAGCGCATCGGCCATGTCCCGGTCGCAGTTGGAGCCGGGGAAGGTGATGACGGCGGAGCGGAAGGTGCTCATGCTGCCACTCGCTCGATGCGGTAGTTCTCGATCACCATGTTGGCGAGCAGCTTGCGGCACATCTCGTCGAGCGCCTCGTCGGTGACACTGTCCGCAACCTCCAGCTCGATCAGCTTGCCGGCGCGCACGTCCTTGACCCCGGCAAAGCCCAGCCCTTCGAGCGAATGCTGGATCGCGCGGCCTTGCGGGTCGAGCACGCCGGGCTTGAGGCTGACGGAAACGCGGACTTTCATCGCGGAGGGCCTTTCGCGGGGGCGGGGGTTCGAGTCTCGGGCGAAGCCTATGGCGCGGGCGGGGGGAAGGGGCAAGCGGCTGCGAGGCTACTTTACCCAGTCCAGCCCGATATCGTCGTAGAATTCGCGGGCCTCGGCCCAGCCTTCCTCCACCTTCACATGCAGGAACAGGTGGACCTTAACTCCCAGGATTTCCGCCAGTTCCTTGCGCGCCGCCTCGCCGATCGCCTTGAGCTTTGCGCCGCCCTTGCCGAGGACGATGCCCTTCTGGCTATCGCGCGCAATGACGATCTGCTGGTGAACCTCGACCGAGCCGTCCTTGCGCTGAGTATAGCTTTCGGGCCGCACTGCGCTGTCATAAGGCAGCTCGTCATGCAGCTGGCGATAGAGCTGTTCGCGGGTGATCTCGCAGGCGAGCAAGCGCTCGCTGGCGTCGGAAACCTGGTCCTCGGGATAATGCCAGGGGCCTTCGGGCATCAGTCGCAGCGAGGCGCGTCTTGAGTTCCGCCACCCCGTCGCCGGTGAGCGCGGAGACGAAGAACACCTCGTCGAACTCCGCCGCCTGGGTCAGCTCCTCGCGCGGCGACCAGCAGCGGTTCCTTGCGCGTTTCATCGACCTTGTTGAGCACCAGCATCTTGCGCTCGGGGCGATGTCTCAGCGATTCGAGGATCGGCTCCGAGATAGTCGCGCGCTTCTTGCGCGCAATCGACCACCAGCAGGATGGCATCGGCGGTCTTGCGCGCCTTCCCAGGCGGCGGCGACCATCGCGCGGTCGAGCCGGCGTTTGGGCGCGAAGATGCCGGGCGTGTCGGCGAGGATGATCTGCGTTTCGCCCGCCAGCGCGATACCCATCAGCCGCGCCCGCGTGGTCTGCGCCTTGGCGCTGACGATGGCGACCTTTTGCCCGACCAGCGCGTTGACCAGCGTCGATTTGCCGGCGTTGGGGGCGCCGATGACCGCGACCAGGCCGCAGCGTTGGGGACTGAATTCAACCATACACAAAAAACCCGGCTACCCTGAGCTTGTCGTAGGGTTGTTCTCTTTCTTGAGGCTCAGAGCCAAGCTCGGAAGAGAAGGACAGTGCTTCGACAAGCTCAGCATAGTCGGTTTTTGGGGATCGAAAGTGCTCAGGCATCACGCGAACTGCTCCAGAAATGCCGCCGCCGCTGCGGTTTCCGCCTCTTGCTTGCTCGATCCGTCACCCTCCGCCTCGCCGATGCCGTGGACGCTGACGATGACGGTGAAGCGCGCCGCATGGTCCGGACCCGATCTGTCGAGCACGCGGTATTGCGGGGTCTTGCGCTTGTTGGTCGCCGCCCATTCCTGCAGCGCCGATTTGGGATGCTTGGTGCTGCCGGCCTGGCCGGTCACCGCATCGCGCCACAGCTGGCGAACCATTTCGCGCGCTGCGTCGAAACCGTGGGTGACGAAGCAGGCGCCGATCAGCGCTTCCATGACATCGCCGAGGATATTGTCGCTGTCGCGCGCGCCGTCGTCGCGGGCCTGCTTGCCGAGCTGGATATGCGGACCGAGCCCGATCTCGCGGGCGATGCCGGCGCACATCGTCCGGCTGACCAGCGCATTCAGCCGCAACGACAGCTTGCCTTCGTCGCCGGTGCCCAACTCGTGCAGCCAGTCGGCGATGGCGAGGCCAAGCACCCGGTCGCCGAGGAATTCCAGCCGTTCGTAATTGCGCTCATGCCCGGTGCTGCCGTGGGTCAGCGCCTCCAGCCACAGCGCTTCATCGACCGGCGGCCGTCCCGCGAGGCGGGTGAGGAAGGCGTGCGTGTCTTCTTCAAGTATCGCGGCGGCCGCTGGCTTGTTCATTGGCTCAAAACGTCGTCCCGATCCGGTCCCACCGCGCGGCGGTGAACCAAGTCCAGGGTTTGATCCATTCCGACGATCCGTCGGTCGAGAACATCATCACCGTCGCCTTGCCGACCAGATTGGCCTGCGGCACGATGCCGATGCCCTGGCCGGGCACGGCCGGAAACCGGCTGTCCAGCGAATTGTCGCGATTGTCGCCCATCATGAACAGATGGCCTTCGGGCACGACGAAGACCGGCGTGTCGTCCTGCGGCAATTGTTCGAGATCGAGCACGTCGTAGCTTTTGCCGTTGGGCAGGGTCTCGCGGTAGCGGGGATAGCGGCAGACTGCGGCGCCATCGGCGTTTTTCGCCTCGAATTGCGGCAGGTGGCAATGGGTATTGGCCGAAACCGGAACTTGCGCGTCGGCGAGCCTGACCTTGGGCACCGGCTGGCCGTTGAGCCACAGCTGCCCGCCCGACATCTGCACCTGATCGCCGGGCAGGCCGATCACGCGCTTGATATAGTCGGTGTCATTTCCGGGCGGGGCCTTGAAAATGGCGATGTCGCCGCGCTCCGGCTGGCTGGCGAAAATCCGGCCCGGGATCAGCGGCGCGCTGAACGGCAGCGAATAGGAGGAGAAGCCGTAAGGCCACTTGGCCGCGAGCAGATAATCGCCATTGCGCAGCACCGGCAGCATCGATTCGCTGGGAATGTTGAACGGCGAGAAAATGAAGCTGCGGAACACCACGACAATCAGCAGCAGCTTGGCGAGGAAGACGAAGAAGTTGTCTTCCTTCTTCTCCGGCTTGGTGCTGCCTGCGCCTTGACGGGGCGCTTCGCTGCTCTCGGCGGGGGTGGGCTCGTCCATCGTCGCGTCCATGTTGGCCGGTGCGCCTTCCGTCAAGTCTTGTCGCTTGGCCTCGGGGCCGCAGAAAGGCATAGGGGATCGGCGCGGCAATGGATAGGTGGACGATGAGCGAAGCAGTTGAGGCGGCGTGGAAAAAGCTGGCGGGCCTGCCCAGGCTGCGGCTGGCGGAGCTGTTCGCCGCCGATCCCGGCCGCGTCGCGAAGCTTTCGGCGCGCTTCGAAGGCGCGGACGGGGCGATTCTGTTCGACTGGTCGAAGACCCATCTGGGCGATGCCCATATCGCGGGGTTTCAGGCGCTTAGCGAGGCGATGGGCTTTGCCGCAAAGCGCGATGCGCTGTTTGCCGGGGATGTGGTCAATCCGACCGAGGGCCGCGCCGCCGAACACACCGCGCAGCGCGGGCTGGGCAGGGATACCAGCGTCGAGGAGGCCGCCGCGCTGCACCAGCGGATGCGCTCGCTGGTCGAGGCGATCCACGCCGGGGCGCTCGGCGAGGTCAGGCATCTGATCCACATCGGCATCGGCGGCTCGGCGCTGGGACCGGCGCTGGCGGTGGACGCGCTGGGGCGCGACGGCGTGCGGGTGGAGGTCCATGTCGTCTCCAATATCGACGGCTGCGCGCTGGAATCCGCCTTTGCCGCCTGCGATCCGGCCAAGACGCTGATCGCCGTCGCCTCCAAGACTTTCACCACCACCGAGACCATGACCAACGCCGCCAGCGCGCTGGCCTGGCTGGGCGAGAACGGGGTTGCCGATGCCTATGGCCGGGTGGTGGCGCTGACGGCTTATCCCGACAAGGCGGTGGAGTGGGGGGTCGATGAGACCAGAATTCTGCCGTTCCAGGAGAGTGTCGGCGGGCGTTATTCGCTGTGGTCGTCGATCGGCTTTCCGGTGGCGCTGGCGCTGGGCTGGGCGGATTTCGAGGCGTTTCTCGACGGCGCGGCGGCGATGGACCAGCATTTTCTTGGCAGCCAATCAGGCACCAACCTGCCGCTGCGCGCAGCCTTCGGCGATCTTTACTACACGCAGCTGCGCAATTGCCAGACCCGCGCCTGCTTCGCCTATGACGAACGGCTGCGTCTGCTGCCGTCCTACCTCCAGCAGCTCGAGATGGAATCGAACGGCAAATCGGTGACGGCGGAGGGCACGCCGCTTACCGGTCCCACCGCTCCGATCACCTGGGGCGGCGTGGGGACCGACGCCCAGCACGCGGTGTTCCAGCTGCTGCACCAGGGCAGCCATCTGGTCCCGGTGGATTTCATCGCCAGCATCGCGCCGGGCGACGCGCTCGATCCGGCGCACCACCGCATCCTGCTGATGAACTGCTTCGCGCAGGGCGCGGCGCTGATGGCGGGCAAGGCCAGCAGCGACCCCGCGCGCGCCTACCCCGGCGACCGCCCCTCGGCGACGATCCTGTGCGACGATCTTAATCCCGCCACGCTGGGCGCGCTGATCGCCTTCCACGAGCACCGCACCTTCGCCAATGCGGTGCTGCTGGGGATCAATCCCTTCGACCAGTTCGGGGTAGAGCTGGGCAAGGAGATCGCGAAGCAGATCGAGGGCGGCGGGGCGAAGTTCGATGCGAGCACCGAGGCGCTGCTGGCTGCTTCCGGAATTGGGAGCTAGCGATGATCGACAGGAATACCCATTCCACCACCGGCCAGTGCCACTGCGGCGGGGTCAAATTCACGGCCGCGCTGCTCGACGGCCTGACCAAGCCGGTGCGCTGCAATTGCTCGATGTGCCGGATGAAGGGCGCAGTCATGGTTTTCGCCAAGCTCGGCAGTATTGCGGTGACCGAAGGTGAGGAATTGCTCTCAACCTACGAATTTCACAGCAAGGTGGCGAAACACCATTTCTGCTCGCGCTGCGGCATCCATCTGTTCCACCAGCGCCGCTTCGATCCCGATCAATATGGCGTGAATGTCGCCGTCCTCGACGGAGTCAGTCCCTTCGATTTCGCCGAGGTGCCGGTGTTCGATGGCGAGAACCACCCGAAAGACCGGGGCGGCGGGGAGCTCGGGATTGCGGGTCTGATGCGTTACGAAAGACGTCCTTCACCCAGGGCTTGATCCGGTTTCCGCTGTTCGATCACACTTATCCGCAAAAGCGATTGGCAACACCGCTCCAGGCAGGCCATATCGCTGCCCATGACCGATTTTGACTACGACCTCTTCGTCATCGGCGCCGGTTCCGGCGGGGTGCGCGCCAGCCGGATCGCGGCCTCGCATGGCGCGCGAGTGGCGGTGGCGGAGGAATACCGCATCGGCGGCACCTGCGTTATCCGCGGCTGCGTGCCCAAGAAGCTGCTGGTCTATGGCTCGAGCTTTGCCGAGGAACTGAGCCACGCGGCGGGCTATGGCTGGACGCTGGGCGAAGTGTCGTTCGACTGGGGCAAGCTGCGCGATTTCGTCGCCAGCGATGTCGACCGGCTGGAGAAGGCCTACACCGCGACGCTCGACAACAACAAGGTCGAGCATTTCCACGAGCGCGCCACCGTCACCGGGCCGAACTCGGTGCGCCTCGCCAGCGGGCGGGAAGTTACCGCCGGGCATATCCTCGTCGCCGTCGGCGCCTGGCCGGTGATGCCGGATTTCCCGGGCAATCAGCATTGCATCACTTCGAACGAGGTGTTCCAGCTGCCTGTGCTGCCCCGCCGCGTGATGATCCAGGGCGCAGGCTATATCGCCATGGAGTTCGCCGGGATATTCAACGCGCTCGGCTGCCAGGTGACGGTGGTCAACCGCAGTGACCAGATCCTGCGCGGCTATGACGAGAGCCTGCGCGACCGGCTGCTGCAGATCACCATGGCTCGCGGGATCGATTACCGGTTCAAAAGCCCGGTCGAGCGGGTCGAGAAGCTGGCGGATGGTTCGTTCGCGGTCACCACCAAGGGCCACGATCCGGTTGGGGCAGACGTGGTGCTGATCGCCACCGGGCGCATGCCCAACACACGTGGGCTTGGGCTTGAAAGCGCCGGAATCGAGCTGGGCGCGAGCGGCGAAGTTCCGGTCGATGAATACAGCCAGACCGCTTGTCCCAGTATCTACGCGGTCGGCGATGTCACCGACCGGGTGCAACTGACCCCGGTCGCGATCCGCGAGGGGCAGGCCTTTGCCGACACGGTGTTTGGCGGGCGGCCGACGACGGTGGATCACACCACCATCCCCTCGGCGGTGTTCTCGCAGCCGCCACTTGCCGGGGTCGGTCTCACCGAGGCGCAGGCGCGCGGCGAGTTCCGCGAGATCAAGGTCTACACCGCCGATTTCCGCCCGATGAAGAACATGTTCGCCCACCGCGCCGAGCGCGGCCACTACAAGCTGGTGGTCGATGCGGTCAGCGACAGGATGCTTGGGGTCCACATGATCGGCCCGGAAGCGCCCGAGATACTCCAGGCGGCGGCGATTGCGGTGAAGGCGGGGCTGACCAAGGCGGATTTCGATGCGACTGTGGCGCTGCATCCCAGCATGGCGGAAGAGCTGGTGCTGATGCGCTGATCAGGCGGCGGCGGGCATCCGGTTGCGGCGCTTCTGCATCCGGACGATCCGCTCGAGCCAGTTCCGCGCCTTATCGCGCTTGTGTTCGGTGTAATGGGCGAAGACCGCGCAGATCGCGACGACGATCGCCATATAGGCGGCAATTCCGGCGGCGCCTGGCACGGGCTTGAGGCCATGGTGATCGAGCAGCACGATGACCGGCCAGTGCAGCAGATAGAGCGAGAAGGAGATGCCGGCGAAATAGCGCAAGGGCCGCTCGCAGCGGGCGAGCAGCGGGCGCTCCTCGCCGATCAGCACGCGCAGGGCCAGGAAGCAGAGCGCCACTGAGGCGCAGACTATCCAGTCGGTCAGGGCGAACTCGGAATAGCCGGTGCGGAACGGGGCTATCGCCGTCAGCAGCGCGGCCAGCTTCATCGCATAGGGCACCACCAGCACAATCCCGGCGAGGCCGAAGCCGAGCAGCCACCAGGCGGTGAAGCGCGACAGCTTGCGCCACAGCTGGGTCCGCGCCAGCCATACCCCCGCCAGCCATCCCGGCAGCAGCAGCAGGATTTTCGGCCCCGCCAATGCCGCGCAAACCATCACAACCGCAATCCTTGGTCCGCCGCGCAGATAGTAGGCCGCAGCGAACAGCGCGTAGAACCACACTTCGTAGCACAGCGACCAATAGGGCGCATTGCCCGGAAGGCCGCCGCCAAAGCTCGCGCTGAGGAAAACCGGGGCCAGAGCCGTGTCGCGCAGCCATTCCCAGACGCCCAGCCCGCCAAGCTGGCCGGAGGTCACATGCCAGTCCACCGCCGCCGAAATCGCCACGGCGGGCAGCGCCACCGGCAGCAGCCGCGCGGCGCGGGCCATGGCGTAGCTGCCCAGGGTCGAACCCGGCTTGTCCGCCGATGTGGCGATGACCAGGCCGGACAGCACGAAGAAGATCAGCACCGCATTGTGCTGGGTGACGAACCAGTAGGGAAAATAGCCATTATAGACAGTGATTTGCATTGTATGCCCGAACAGCACCGCCAGCGCCGCCAGCGCGCGCACAGCATCGAGCGCGATCGACATGGGCCGGGTGATGAAGGGGCCTTGCTGCATGGTTCCCCGGTGTAGAAATTGTTGGTAACTATTCCGTTAGCATTTGCCGTGGTGCGGCTGGCGGGATTGACGGTTTAATCGCTCGCTTAAACGCCTATTGACGCTGGGCCGATCCCCGGCCTAGGCGGCTGCCAGCTTCAAGAAGGAATCCCGCGCCCATGTCCGCCAATATCGCTGAAATGGAACGCCGCCGCGCCGCCGCCAGCCTGGGCGGCGGGCAGAAGCGGATCGACACCCAGCATGCCAAGGGCAAGCTGACCGCGCGCGAGCGGCTGGACGTGCTGCTCGACGAAGGCAGCTTCGAAGAGCTCGACATGTATGTCGAGCACAATTGCATCGATTTCGGCATGGCCGAGGAGAAGATCCCCGGCGACGGCGTGGTCACCGGCAGCGGCACGATCAACGGGCGGCTGGTGTTCGTCTACAGCCAGGACTTCACCGTGTTCGGCGGCTCGCTGTCGGAACGCCACGCGCAGAAGATCTGCAAGGTGATGGACAATGCGATGAAAGTCGGCGCGCCGGTGATCGGGCTGAACGATTCGGGCGGCGCGCGCATTCAGGAAGGCGTCGCGGCGCTGGGCGGCTATGCCGAGGTGTTCCAGCGCAATGTGCTGGCCTCCGGCGTGATCCCGCAGCTCAGCCTGATCATGGGGCCGTGTGCGGGCGGCGCGGTCTATTCGCCGGCGATGACCGACTTCATCTTCATGGTGAAGGATTCGTCCTATATGTTTGTAACCGGGCCGGATGTGGTCAAGACCGTGACCAATGAGGTGGTGACGCAGGAGGAGCTGGGCGGGGCGATCACCCACACCACCAAGACCTCGGTCGCCGATCTGGCGCTGGAGAACGATCTCGAGGCGCTGCTGACCGCGCGCGATTTCTTCGATTATCTGCCGCTGTCGAACAAGGAAGACGTGCCCGAGCGTCCTTCCGCCGACCCGTGGGACCGCCGCGACGACAGCCTCGACACGCTGATCCCGGCGAACGCCAACCAGCCCTACGACATGCATGAGATCATCCGCAAGGTGGTCGACGAGGCGGAATTCTTCGAAATCCAGCCCGCCCATGCGGCCAACATCATCTGCGGCTTCGGGCGGATCGAGGGCAAGACCGTCGGCGTGGTCGCCAATCAGCCGATGGTGATGGCGGGCGTGCTCGATATCAACACCTCGAAGAAAGCCGCGCGCTTCGTGCGCTTCTGCGATGCGTTCAACATTCCGATCGTCACCTTCGTCGATGTCCCCGGCTTCCTCCCGGGCACCAGCCAGGAGCACAACGGCATCATCAAGCACGGCGCCAAGCTGCTGTTCGCCTATGCCGAGGCGACCGTGCCCAAGATCACCGTGATCACCCGCAAGGCCTATGGCGGGGCCTATGACGTGATGGCCTCAAAGCATCTGCGCGGCGATTTGAACTACGCCTGGCCGACGGCAGAAATCGCGGTGATGGGAGCCAAGGGCGCGGTCGAGATCATCTTCCGCGGACTCTCGGCGGAGGAAAGCGCGGAGAAGGTGGCGGAATATGAGGACCGCTTTGCCAACCCGTTTGTCGCGGCCTCCAAGGGCTTCATCGACGAGGTGATCTATCCGCATTCGACGCGGCGGCGGATCGCGCTGGGGTTAAGGAAGCTGCGGGGGAAGAGTTTGGAGAATCCTTGGAAGAAGCATGACAATATTCCGCTTTAGGGCCCAAGCCATGCGATCCATGCAATGGTCGCCGAGTAAGGTTTCATAGAGAAAGCTCACCCATGACCAACACCGAAGACATCTACATCGTCAGCGCCGTGCGCACCGCCATCGGCGATTTCGGCGGCAGCCTCAAACCCTTCCGCCCCGCCGATCTCGGCGCGCGGGTCATTACCGAGGCGATCGGCCGCGCCGGGATCGAGCCCAAGGATGTCGAGCATGTCGTCATGGGGCAGGTGATGCAGACCGGGCCGAAGGACCAGTTCATGGCCCGCGTCGCCATGCTCAAGGCGGATATTCCGGTGACCACGCCGGCGCTGACGCTCAACCGCCTGTGCGGTTCGGGGGTGCAGTCGATCATTTCCTGCGCGCAGATGATGAAGCTGGGCGAGGCCTCGATCACGGTGGCCGGCGGGGCCGAAAGCATGACCAACGTGCCCTATCACGATCTCGAGGCGCGCTGGGGCAAGCGGCTGGGCAATTCGGTGCTGCTCGACGCGCTGGTCGAAGGGCTGCACGATCCGATTCACGAGATTCACATGGCGATCACCGCCGAGAACGTCGCCACGCGCCACCAGGTGACCCGCCAGCAGCAGGACGAGCTGGCGGTCGATGGCCATCTGCGCGCCTCCCGCGCGATTGCCGAGGGGCGGTTCAAGGAACAGATTCTCCCGATCGAGATCAAGACCCGCAAGGGCACCACCGTGTTCGATACCGATGAACACGTTCGCGCCGATACGACCATGGAATTGGTCTCGGCGCTCAAGCCGATGTTCAAGGCAGATGGTTCGGTCACTGCCGCCAACAGCTCGGGGATTAACGACGGCGCCGCTGCGGTGGTGCTGGCGACGGCTTCGGAAGTCGCCAAGCGTGGTCTCAAACCAATGGCGCGGATCGTTTCCTGGGCCTACGCCGGGGTCGAACCGGAGTTCATGGGCGAAGGCCCGATCCGCGCGGTGCCGATCGCGCTGAAACGCGCCGGGCTGAGCCTCGCCGACATGGACGTGATCGAGGCCAACGAGGCCTTCGCCGCGCAGGCGCTGGCGGTGGCCAAGGAACTCGGCTTCGACCGCGAGAAGCTCAACCCCAATGGTTCGGGCATTTCGCTCGGCCATCCGGTGGGGGCGACGGGAACCATCCTGACGGTCAAGGCGATCTATGAGCTGCGGCGCATCGGCGGGCGCTATGCGCTGATGACGATGTGCATCGGCGGCGGGCAGGGCATCGCGCTGATCATCGAGAACGCGGATTTTGCCGAAGAGATGAAAGAGGCGGCGGAATGAATATCACAGCGTTTCTTAAGCCCCTCCCCTTCAGGGGAGAGGGGTTTGTCCGGCAAGCGCTGCGCAAACCGACATACCCCACCCCCTGCCCCTCCGCTGAGGAAGGGGCCGTAAACTTGGTGAACCACATCGGCGTCGCCACGCCCGATCTCGACGCATCCATCGCCTTCTATCGCGACGTGATGGGCGCGAGCGACATTACCGAGCCCTTCGTGCTGGAATCGCAGCAGGTGCGTGTCTGCTTCGTCAATACGCCGGGCCAGGGGGGCACTGCCGGAACCCAGATCGAGCTGCTCCAGCCGACTGCCGCCGACTCCGCCGTCGGCAAGTGGCTGGAGAAGAACCCATTGGGCGGGCAGCACCATATCTGCTATGAAGTGCCCGATATTCATGCGGCAAAAGCTTGGTTCGAAGGGCTGGGCAAACGGGTATTAGGCGAGCCGAGGATCGGTGCGCATGGCACGCTGATTTTCTTTGTTCACCCCAAGGATATGGGCGGACAACTGACCGAGATTATGGAAGTGCCGAAGGCAGCACACTAGACTTAAGCCCCTCTCCCCTTGCGGGAGAGGGAGGGGCCCGCCACGAAGTGGTGGGAGGGTGAGGGGGCTCCCCCTCTCCAACTCCGGCTAGGCAGCAAGCTGCCAAGCCTTCGTATCCTCCCCCGCGAGGGGGGAGGAGCAAGAGGTAGGAATTATGGCTAGAATCGAAGACTGGCAGGCCGCCGCCGCGAAAGAGGTCAAGGGCCCAGATGCGTTTAGGGACCTGACCTGGAACACGCCCGAGGGCTTCGCCATCAAGCCGCTCTATACAGCAGAAGATGCCGGCGACCCCGGCCTCCCCGGCTTCGCCCCCTTCACCCGCGGCGTGCGCGCCTCGATGTATGCCGGCCGGCCCTGGACGATCCGGCAATACGCCGGTTTCTCCACCGCCGAAGAGAGCAACGCCTTCTACCGCCGCAACCTCGCCGCCGGGCAGAAGGGGCTGAGCGTCGCCTTCGATCTTGCCACCCATCGCGGCTATGACAGCGATCATCCGCGCGTGGTTGGCGATGTCGGCAAGGCGGGCGTGGCCATCGACTCTGTCGAGGACATGAAAATCCTGTTCGACGGCATCCCGCTCGACCAGATGTCGGTTTCGATGACGATGAACGGCGCGGTGATCCCGATCCTGGCCTTCTTCATCGTCGCGGGCGAGGAGCAGGGCGTGCCGCTCGCGCAGCTCGACGGCACCATCCAGAACGACATCCTCAAGGAGTTCATGGTCCGCAACACCTATATCTATCCGCCCGAACCGAGCATGCGGATTGTTTCGGACATCATCGCATATACTTCCGCCAACATGCCGAAATTCAACTCGATTTCGATCTCGGGCTATCACATGCACGAGGCCGGGGCGACGGCGGTGCAGGAACTGGCCTTCACCATTGCCGACGGCAAGGAATATGCCAAGCGCGCGGTCGAGAGCGGGCTGGATATCGACGCTTTTGCCGGACGGCTGAGCTTCTTCTTCGGCATCGGCATGAACTTCTTCATGGAAGTGTCCAAACTGCGTGCCGCGCGCACGCTGTGGTACCGGGTGATGGACGGCCTCGGCGCGAAGGACGAGCGCAGCAAGATGCTGCGCACCCACTGCCAGACCTCGGGCGTCTCGCTGCAAGAGCAGGACCCCTACAACAACGTCATCCGCACCACGGTGGAGGCGATGGCCGCGACGCTCGGCGGCACCCAGTCGCTGCACACCAATGCGCTCGACGAGGCGATTGCGCTCCCCACCGACTTCTCCGCGCGCATCGCCCGCAACACCCAGATCGTGCTGGCCGAAGAGAGCGGGATTACCAAAGTCGTCGATCCGCTCGGCGGCTCCTATTATGTCGAGGCGCTGACGGCGGAACTGGTCGATCAGGCCTGGGCGCTTATCGAGGAAGTCGATGGCCTGGGCGGAATGACGAAAGCTGTGGCGACGGGCATGCCCAAGCGCCGCATCGAGGAAGCCGCCGCCGCCAAGCAGGCGCGGATCGACAAGGGCGAGGATGTCATCGTCGGGGTCAACAAATACAAGCTGGCGAGCGAAGAGCATCTCGATACGCTGAGCATCGACAACCACGCCGTGCGCGACGCTCAGATCGCGCGGCTGAAGTCGACGCGCGACGGTCGCGACGAGGCGGCATGCCGCGCGCGCGCTGGCCGCGCTGACTGAGAGGCGCCGAAGGTCCGGCGGAAAATCTGCTGGCGCTCGCGGTCGAAGCGCCCGCGCGCCGCGCCACGCTCGGCGAGATTTCCGATGCGATGGAAGCCGCTTTCGGCCGCTATGGCACCCAGCCGGTGCCGGTGACCGGCATCTACGGCAAGGCCTATGCCGAGGATGCGCGCTATGCCCAGGTGTTGGGCGGGGTCGAGGCCGTGACCCGCCGCCTCGGCCGCAAACCCCGCCTGCTGGTCGCCAAGATGGGCCAGGACGGGCACGATCGCGGGGCCAACGTCATCGCCAGCGCCTTCACCGACATGGGCTTCGAGGTGACCTCCGGGCCGCTGTTCCAGACCCCGGAGGAAGCCTGCAAGCTGGCGCTGGAGAACGACGTCGATGCGGTCGGCGCTTCCTCGCTCGCCGCCGGGCACAAGACGCTGGTGCCCGAGCTGATCCGCCAGCTGAAAGATGCCGGGCGGCCCGATATCAAGGTCGTCGCCGGCGGCGTGATCCCGCCGCAGGATTACGACTTCCTGCGCGATGCCGGGGTTCAGGGCATCTACGGCCCGGGCTCGAACGTGGTCGAATGCGCGGCGGACATGCTGCGGCTGCTCGGCCACAACATGCCGCCAGTAGGGAGCGAACTGGAAGCGGCGGAGTGAAACTCGGTCTTTCCCTCAACATCCGGAAACCCTGAGCTTGTCGAAGGGCTGTCCTTGTTCTTTTGAGCTTGCGCCACGCTCCGAAGAAAGAGCAGTGCTTCGACAAGCTCAGCATATTCGGGTTTGGGGAAATTGGGTTCCAAGCGGGGTGCGGCAAACATGAAACTCGGCTTCTCGGTCGAAACGCTGCTGCCTTCCGCGCGGGTCAGCGGGCCGTTACGGCTGGGCCTCGTGCGGCTGGGGGACGAGGAGTGGTTGCAGCCGGAGCCCGATATTGCGGCGCGGAACCGGCATTTCGACGAATACCCCGAATCCGTCATCGTCCTGCCCCCGGCAAAGGCGGCGGGGGAGGAGCTGGCGGCGATGCTCGGGGTTTCGGGCGGACTGGAGCAGGCGGCCCGCGCGGCCTGGGAGGATTTCTGCATCCTCACCCGCGAGGGCCCCGATGCGCCGCTGCTGCTGACCGGGGCGGCGGTCGCCTTCCCCACCGACTGGCGAATCGCGGAAAAGATCGGCAGGCCCTTGCTGGCGGTGCACGAGCCGATCCATGGCTATGCCGAGCAGCTCTCCGCCGGGGTCGACAGCTTCATGGAGGGTTTGCAGGCCGGCGCGATCTTCGGGCGGACCAATGCCTTCGTGCTGGCGAGCGATGCCCTGCGCTACATGCCCGAAAGCGACCCGGCGGCGCGTTTCGCCCATGTCACTGCGGAGAACGCCGGCGACACGCTGTTCGTGCGCTGCGAGCGCGAGACGCTGCGGCGCTTGCCGGAGACCGGCGCGATCGTCTTCACCATCGGCATCCACCGCGCGGCGCTGGGCTCGCTGTCGGACGAAGCCGTGGCGCGGATTGCGAGTTCGGTCGAAGGTTACGGCGAGGGCGAGACCGACCGGCGGGCGATGCCCTTTTATGCCGATGCGCTGGCGGGCTATGCCCGGGTGCGGGCGGCCAATAAACAAGGAGTTCCGGTTCCATGATTGCAGCCCTGCTCCTGCTTGCCGCAGCCCCTGCCCAGCCCGAAGAATCCTGCGACAATCCGATGACCCAGCTCGCCATGAACATGTGCTCTTACCGCGACTTTCCAGCGGGCCGATGCGGCGATGAATGCGCAGTGGCGGCTGACCATGGCGCGGATGCGCGAGGCCGACCGCACGCTCGATCGCAGCTACGACAAGCAGCCCACTCACGCCGCGACCCTGCTCGCCGCCCAGCGCGCCTGGCTGACCTACCGCGACCAGCATTGCCTCGGCGCGAGTTTTTATGCCCGCGGCGGCTCGATGGCGCCGATGCTGGTCAGCGGCTGCAAGGCGGCGCTGACCGAGGAGCGGACGAAGCAGCTCAAGGAACTGGCGGAGACGGATCGGTGAGGGTGGCTGAGGTTGACTTTTTGGCGTGTTTCTACCATACTGGCCTATGTTGGTAGAAAGGTAGATTGATGGGCGCGCAGATGAATATCAAGAGCGAGGAGGCCTACGAGCTGGCCAGCAAGATCGCACAAGCCGAAGGGATCAGTCTGACCCAGGCGGTGATCGAGGCGTTGCGCCTGCGCGAGCGGGAGATTTCGAAGGAAGCCCGTTTGGCAAGAGCCATGGAAATTTGCCGCGAAGCCCGCGCGCTGATGTCTCCCGAATTGCTGGCGCTCGATATGGATGACTACCTCTACGACGAATATGGTCTGCCGAAATGATCGTCGACAGTTCAGCACTCGTGGCGATGTTGTGGCGTGAGCCCGAAGGTGAGACTTTCGCCGAGATACTCATTCGGCGGAACGAGACCCCGTCAGTTTCGGCGGCCAATTATCTGGAAACGGGAATTGTCATCGACCGCGATCGCGATGCCGCCCTTAGCGCTACGCTGGATGCGGTGATTGCGCGAACTCGACATCGAAATCGCCCCCGTCACCCCCGAACAGGCAAAAATCGCCCGGCAGGCCTATCGCGATTTCGGCAAGGGCAGCGGGCATCCGGCCAGGCTGAACTTCGGCGATTGCTTCGCCTATGCGCTGGCGATGGAGCGGGGGGAGGCGTTGCTTTATAAGGGCGACGATTTTGCCCATGCGGGATTGGCGCGGGTGGTTTGATTATGCCGCCAGCACTTCCCTCTTCACGGTCTCGCCAATGCGCGCTTCTGCCAAATGCAGGTCATACCCCGACTGCATGTCGAGCCATAACCGTGCTGGCGTGCCAAGGCTGGCTTCCAGCCGCAATGCAGTGTCCGGGCTGATGCCGCGCCGCTGCGCAACGATATCCTGGATGCGCTGCGGCGGCACGCGCAGCTTGAGGGCAAAGGCGTTGGCGGAAAGGCCGCGTGCCTCAAGCTCTTCCTTGAGCATCGCGCCGGGGTGGACTTGTTCGAATGCGAATTGGGTCACTGCATGTCCTCTTTGCTGGCATTTGTGGCTTCGTGCGAGAATAGATTAGCTCGCACAAAGCCACAAAGCCACAATAGTCATGCGCGGCAGAAATGCTGCGGCTCCTCAGGGCACAACATGCCGCCGGTGGAGGGGTGAAATCCAGTGTTGCAGCGTGCAGCACCTGCAAACGCGCGACAGCCTTGGCGACATCCATTCCGGTGATCTCGCTCTTGCCTTCGCGAAGGCAACGTTCAGTCGCGCGGTTGGCAAGGTGTGACGATGGAGAGTATGGCATGATCGACGTGTTGTGTCAATCCGATACCCGTCATGCTGAACTTGTTTCAGCATCCATTTCTCCCCATGCGCCGTCTGCGCGTGGGGCGCGATGGACCCTGGTGGAAGGGTGACATGGTTATGGATGATAGCTTGATTGAATATGCGAGAAAGTGGCTTTGATAGCTGTTTGCACTTGGTACTTCTTTGGCTGTCTGCACTTCCGACAATGCGGAACCCGGATGGGGCTGCGGCACATTGACCGCCGTGCAGACTGGACCTGCGCTGATCTTTCGCGATATTTGGAAGTATCTGGCGGTACCTCAGTCTTGGACACAGTTGCTTGCTTATGCGACTTGGTCCTTTCATCTTACGTTCTAGCTGTCGGGCATAACTCTGCGCTGGATTTCACTGGTGCGTAGCGAAGCCTCTGCCCATTGCGGGAAAGGGCTTCAATGCCTCTGCGTTTCCACGAACAGCTTGTATCGCTCCTTGTTCGCAGCAGTTCCATCGTGATGGCTCTGGCCTGCACAGTCATTTGCTACTTCACACTCACAAATAGTTGATTGGTCCCATGTTCAAAAAAATCCTCATCGCCAATCGCGGCGAAATTGCTTGCCGGGTTATCAAGACCGCGCGCCGGATGGGTATCAAGACCGTCGCGGTCTATTCGGACGCCGATGCGCGCGCGCCGTTCGTCAAGATGGCGGACGAGGCGGTGCATATCGGCCCGTCGCCTGCAGCCGAAAGCTATCTGATCGCCGACAAGATCATCGCGGCGGCCAAGCAGACCGGGGCGGAAGCGGTCCATCCGGGCTATGGTTTCCTCTCCGAACGCACCTCGTTTGCCGAGGCGCTCGCCAAGGAGGGCATCGAATTCATCGGCCCGCCGGTGAATGCCATCGCTGCGATGGGCGACAAGATTGAATCGAAGAAGCTGGCCTTGAAGGCGGGCGTCAATGTCGTCCCCGGCTTCGTCGGCGAGATCGACGATACCGAGCATGCGGTGCGCATCTCGGCGGAGATCGGCTATCCGGTGATGATGAAGGCCTCGGCCGGCGGCGGCGGCAAGGGCATGCGGCTGGCTTATAATGAGCAGGACGTGCGCGAGGGCTTCGAGGCGACCAAGCGCGAGGGGCTGAACTCGTTCGGCGACGACCGCGTGTTCATCGAGAAATTCATCCTCAACCCGCGCCATATCGAGATCCAGATCCTCGGCGACAAGCACGGCAACATTCTCTACCTCAACGAGCGCGAATGCAGCGATCCAGCGCCGCCACCAGAAGGTGGTCGAGGAAGCGCCGTCGCCCTTCGTCACGCCCAAGATGCGCAAGGCGATGGGCGAGCAATGCGTCGCGCTGTCGAAGGCGGTGGGCTATTACAGCGCCGGCACGGTCGAACTGATCGTCTCGGGCGCGGACCCCAGCGGCGAGAGCTTCTACTTCCTCGAAATGAACACCCGGCTCCAGGTCGAGCATCCGGTGACCGAAGCGATCACCGGGGTCGATCTGGTCGAGCAAATGATTCGCGTGGCTTACGGCGAAAAGCTAAAGCTGACCCAGAAGGATATCGGCATCGACGGCTGGTCGATCGAAAACCGCGTCTATGCCGAAGACCCCTATCGCGGGTTTTTGCCAAGCACCGGCCGCCTGACGCGCTATAGGCCGCCGGTCGATGGCTGGACCGAGGACGACGATGCAAACGGGCGGCGCGGCGTGGACGGCGTTCGCGTCGATGACGGCGTCTACGAAGGCGGCGAAGTCTCCATGTTCTACGACCCGATGATCGCCAAGCTGGTCACCTGGGGCAAGACCCGCGACGAGGCGGCGGACCTGCAGATCGCTGCGCTCGACGCTTTCGAGATCGAGGGGCTGGGCCACAACATCGATTTCGTCTCGGCGATCATGCAGCACCCGCGCTTCCGCTCGGGCGATCTGACCACCGGCTTCATCGCCGAGGAATATCCCGACGGCTTCCATGGCGCTCCCGCCTCCGAGGCGCTGACCCGCAAGCTTGCCGCCGTCGCCGGCTTCGTCGCCACCGCGCGGGCCGACCGCTCGCGGCAGGTCGATGGCCAGCTCGCCGATACGCTCGATCCGCCCTATGAGTGGAGCATAAAATTCGGCGGCGTCAGCCATACCGTCGAACTCTCGCCCGACGAGGTTCTGGTCGATGGCAGGCCGGTCGAACTGTCGATGGAATATACCCCCGGCGACCGGCTGGTGCAGGCCGAAGTCGATGGCGAGGGGATCGCGGTGAAGATCGAGCCGACCCGCACCGGCCTCAAGCTCACCTCGCGCGGGGCGATCCACAAGGTCGCGATTCTGCCGGCGCGGATCGCCCATCTGGCGAGCCACATGCTCGAGAAACTGCCGCCCGATCTCTCGAAATTCCTCATCTGCCCGATGCCCGGCCTGCTGGTCTCGCTGAACGTCGCGGAAGGCGACAAGGTCGAGGCCGGCCAGCCGCTGGCGGTGGTCGAGGCGATGAAGATGGAGAACATCCTGCGCGCGGAGAAGAGCGCCACGGTCAAGAAGGTCAACGCCAAAGAAGGCGAGAGCCTGGCGGTGGATGCGGTGATCCTTGAGCTGGAGTGATCGCTTGACAAAATGACCACCGGTGGTTACTTTGTGACCATGGCAAACAAAAATATCCTCAAGGACGTCTCCGTTCCCTTCAAGCAATTCGTCGATGCGCCTGGCGCTGCGGCGAAAGTCGGCCTGCGGGAAGTGCCGGTAAAGGAAGCCAAGGCCAAGCTTACCGAGCTGCTGCGGGCCGCCGAAGCGGGCGAGCGGATCGTGCTGACGCGGCACGGCAAGCCAGTCGCCGATCTGGTGCCGCATGCCGTCAAGCCGGCGGAGAAGCCGATGTCATTCATGGAACGGTATGAGGCTTGGCACAAGGCTCACCCAGGGCCGGATTTCGGCTGGATTGCGGACGATTTCGACGATCAGTTGCCTGAGGATTTCTTGCTCCAGCCTTTTCCCGATGATTTCGATCAGAAGGGGATCGAACACGCACAGCGCATTGAGGAAGCGTGGCGCAAGTTTCGCGAGAAGGGCGAATGAGCGGTTATCTGCTCGATACCAATATTCTGTTCGCGATCATCAACAAGACCGTCGATCGTCTGCCATTCCGAATTCGCGAATTGCTTTCGGGTGACGGTTTTGGGCCGTTCGTCAGTGTCGTCAGCCCATGGGAGATTGCGATCAAGGCGCGGGCGGGCAAGCTCCAGCTCCAGGAGCAGGAGGCAGATATTCCCGGTATCTTGGGGACATTGAATTGCACAGTTCTTCCCATGACTTTGGACCACGCACTCGAAGTCGCGCACCCTGAGCCTGCTACAAAGGACCCGTTCGACCGGCTGTTGCTGGCGGTTTGTGCCTGCGAGGGGCTGAAACTCGTTACCACCGACACAGCGCTGGCCGGGCACCGCCTGGTCTATTGATGGACTTCACCCAAATCCTTGCCGCTGCCGAGCCGCTGGGCGATGGTCTGCGCCTCGCCATTCCGCTCGACTGGCATCAAGGGCGCACGGCCTATGGCGGGCTCTCGTCGGCGCTGGCGCTGAGCGCTGCCATGCGGGTGGGCGGGGAATTGCCGCCGCTGCGTTCGGCGCAGCTGGCGATGATCGCGCCGGTTGCGGGGGTGGTCGAGCTCCGCGCCAGGGTGCTGCGGCGCGGGCGCAATGCCACCTGGGTTGCGGCGGAGATTTGCGGCGAAAGCGGGATCGGGTTTTCCGCCAGCTTCGTTTTCATGGGGCCGGCGGATAGTGTCGTTCATCTCCACGACCGCCCGGTGCCCGAAGACTTGATCGCGCTCGACCAGGCAGAGCCACTTTCGCAGGAGCGGGGGCAGAGTTTCCTGCGCAGCAATTTCGAGGTGCGCTTTGCCCTGCCGCGCCGCGAGCAACTGTTGGCGGAGAGTTGCTGGTGGGTGCGGCTGAATGAGCGCGCGGGGCTCGATCCGATGGTCGAGGCGCTGCTGATCGGCGATGCCCTGCCGCCCGGGGTCATGCCGCTGATGCCGCGCGCGACGCCGGTCAGCACGATGCACTGGCAGATCGCCATGCTGACGCCGGCGCCTGCCACCCGCGACGGCTGGTGGCTGCTGCGCTCGACCGGGGACTATGCCGAAAAGGGCTGCTCCAGCCAGTCGATGGCGGTGTGGAACGCCGCTGGCGCGCCGGTGATGGCGGGGATGCAGTCGGTGGCGCTGTTCGGGTGATCCCGGCCGTTATGCTCCGAACAGCCGCTTCGCCACAAGCAGCCGGAAAACCGTGAAGGCCACCAGTCCGACGGCGGCGCTGGCGACATGCAGCAGCCAGAACTGCACCGTATCCATCGTCGAATACCAGCCGCCGATGGCTCCGACGATCTTGTTCGCGGCAAAGAAGGCCAGGTAGTAGATGCCGATGGTGAAAGCGGTGATCGCCTTGGGCGCCAGCCGCGAGAACAGCGCCAGACTGACCGGCAATATGTGCGAGAAGGCGATCGAATTGAGCAGGTGGAACATCACCGGCCAGAACAGTCCGATCTTGCCCGTGCCCTGGGTTGCCGCCGCGAGGACGAGGCAGAGGCCGCCGGCAATCGAGAACAGGCTGCCGATGATCATCTTGCCCAGCTCGTCGGGCTCGCGGCGCCTGGTCCCCCACCATTTCCAGAAGGCGGCGACCGCGACCAGCATGGCGAAGCTCAGCGTCGCGTCGATGGTGATCATCCAGCTGGTTGGCAGGGTCTGGCCGAAGAAGGTGAGCTGGAACTGCTGGTCGGCCCACACCAGATAGGCGTTGAAGATCTGGTTGTTGGTCAGCAGCGACAGCGCCAGGATCGGCACCAGCGCCAGCAGCGCGGCCAGCCGCAGCCAGTCCCTGCGCTGCATCGGCGCGCGAGGAGCGGATGCGGCACCGCGCTGCGGGCGGTTGTCGGCGGGCAGCCAGGGCGCAGCCACAAGATAGACCAGCAGGCCGGCGACCATGACAATCCCGGCGGTGCCGAAACCCCAGTGCCAGCCCACCTTCTCGCCCAGCGTGCCCGAGACCAGCGGCGCGGCAATGACGCTGACGTTGATTGCAATGTAGAAGATCTGGAACGCCATTGCCCGGCGGATGTCGCTGTCGGTATAGAGTTCGCCGACCTGGCTGGCCATATTGCCCTTGAACAGTCCGACCCCGACGATCAGCGCCAGCAAGGCAAACAGGAAGCTGACATCGAAGGCCATCAGGAAATGGCCCAGCGCCATGATCATCGCGCCCAGCGTCACCGCCATGCGCCGTCCCAGCCAGCGATCCGCCAGGATGCCGCCGAGGATCGGGGTAAGATAGACCAGCGCGGTGTAGTCGCCGAAGATCGCCGAGGCGAGCGGCTGGCCTTCCTTGCCGCCATAATAGTTCGCCTGCAGCCAGCCGAGCCCCGCGACCTTGCCGATATTCTCGGGCAGCAGCAGATATTTGACCATGTAGAGCACCAGCAGCGTCTGCATGGAATAATAGGAAAACCGCTCGCAGGCCTCGACCAGCGCGAGATAGCCCAGCCCCTTGGGGTGACCCAGGAAGGCGCGGTCGCTGGCGGGAAGTTCGATTGCGGCGGCGGCATCGCCCCCGGATACAGCGGCGGTCAACGGGCCAGTTCCTCGTCCAGAAAGGCGGCGACATCGCCGAGTTCGACATCCTGCGCCAGGAAGGCGCGACCGATCCCCTGCATCAGCACGAAGGGCAGCGCGCCGGCGTCCATCTTCTTGTCGTGCAGCATGTGCGCGGTGAGCGAACGTCCGTCGCAGTTCAGGCCCAGCGCGGATAGCGCGGCCGGCAGCCCGGCTTCGCCGATATGCCGCGCGACATGGTCTGCGCTCGCCCGCGGCATCAGCCCGCGCCGGGCGGAATAGCGCGCCGCCAGCACCATCCCCAGCGCCACCGCCTCGCCGTGCAGCAGCCGGTCGGAAAAGCCGGTCTGCGCCTCCAGCGCGTGGCCGAAGGTGTGGCCGAGATTGAGCAGGGCGCGTTTGCCGGTGGTTTCGAACTCGTCTTCGGCGACAATCCGCGCCTTGGCGGCGACCGAATGCGCCACGGCATATTCGCGCAAAGCGGCATCTCCGGCCAGCAACCCCGCGTGGTTGCTGTCGCACCAGGCGAAGAAATCGGCATCGCCTAGCAGCCCGTATTTCACCACTTCGGCATAGCCGGCGCGCAGCTCGCGCCCGGGCAAAGTATCGAGCACCGCCAGATCGGCCAGCACCAGCGCGGGCTGGTGGAAGGCGCCGGCCAGGTTCTTGCCCGCGCCGGTGTTGATCGCGGTCTTGCCGCCGACACTCGAATCGACCTGCGCCAGCAGGCTCGTCGGCAACTGGATGAAGTTGCAGCCGCGCTTGACGATGGCGGCGGCGAAACCGGTCAGATCGCCGATCACCCCGCCGCCCAGCGCGAGAATGTGATCGCCGCGTTCGACTCCTTCGGCCAGCAGCCAGTCGACCGTCGCGGCGAGTTCGCTCCAGCCCTTGGTCGCCTCGCCCGGCGGCAGGATGCGCCAGGCCGGCTCATGGCCGGACTGGTGCAAGGCATCCTCCACCACTGCGCCCCAGGCGGCGTGGACATGGGCATCGGTGATCACCGGCACCCGCCGCTTGCGCAGCATGCCGCGGCAATGGGGCACCAGCTCGGCCAGCAGCCCCGCGCCGATCCGCACTTCATAGGGTTTTCCGGCGATGGCGACGGGGACTACAGCCATTGGGCAATTCCCTTCAGCACGAGATCGACCGTCTTGCCGTGCGGTCCGTCATGGCTTGTCACATGGATCGGCGCCTGGGAATAGGCCGGACGGCGTTCTTCGCGCAAGCGGGTGAGGATCTCGCGGCGGTCGCCGCCTTGCAGCAGCGGCCGGTTGTCCTTGCGCGCGGTGCGCGCGACCAGCGTATCGATGTCGCTATCCAGCCAGACGGCGATCGCCTTGGCGAGAATCAGCGCGCGGGTATCGGCATTGCAGAACGCTCCGCCGCCGGTGGCGATGACTTTCCTGCCGCCGTCCTCGTCGATCAGGCGGGCGATCACGCGCCGCTCGCCGTCGCGGAAATAGGCCTCGCCGAAGCTGTCGAAAATCTCGGGAATGGTCATCCGCGCCGCCGTTTCGATCGCTTCGTCGGCATCGGCGAAGGGGCATTTGAGCACGGCCGACAACCGCTTCCCGACGCTGGTCTTGCCCACCCCCATCATGCCGACAAGCACCACCGGCCGGTCGATCCGCCGCACCAGCGCGTCCACTTCCGCGTGGCTCAGCAGGCCGCCGGAATCTTCGCCGGAATGCGGATGATTGTCGTTGTCCATTGCAGGGCCGCCTATAGATGCGTTAAGCGCCTGCGCAAGTTAGGGTTCGGACCCATTGCCAGCAGGTCCGGGGAAAGGTCGCGAGTGACAAAAGCCATGCGCAGGAACTGGCTGTTCTGGACGGTCTTGGCGGCAACGCTGCTGCTTGCCGCCTACGCCTGGATCGACGGCGGGCGCGAGCCGCTGCGCGAGATGTCCGCACCCGCCGCCATGCCGGAGCAGCGCGGATGAAGCATATGCGTTTGCTGCTGGGCGCTTCGCTGGCGCTGTGTTCGGTGTGGGCCGTGGCGCAGGACGCGCCCGAATTGTTGCTGCCTCCCGGTTTCGACAAGCCTGCGCCGAGGCCAAGTCCGGCCCGCAGCCAGGCGCCGGAAACCGCGTCCAGGCCTGCGCCGGTCGAGGGCGAAGATCCGGGCGGGGCTTCCGCGCCGGTCGCGCAACGGCTGCCGCGCTCCTCTTCCGGTTCGGGTTCCGCGGCGGCGTCCGGCAGCTTCGCCGGTGCGCCGGCCACCGCCCCGGCCGGCCGGACGATCAATCTTCCGCCGGTCGATGTGCTGGAAAAGATGTCGGCGGAGGACCTGGAAAACCTGCTCGGGATCAAGCCGAAATACGACATGCCCGCCGCCGCGCGCCGCTCGATGAAGCAGATCGGCGTGCTCGGGGCGGGGGAGGGGGGCATGCCCGCCGGTGCGTTGGCCGCGCAGAATGCCTCGCTGGTTCGCGCCGCGATTGCCGGCAACCGGGGCACGCTGGTCTCGCGCTGGGGGCATATCTTGCTGCGCCGCGCCCTGGTGTCGCGGATGGACGCGCCGGACCGGATGAACCCGGCCGATCTTGCCGCCTTGCGCGCGCAGCTGCTGGTGCGGATGGGCGAGGGGGAAGCGGCGCGATCGCTGGTGCAGGATATAGACGCCGGCAACTACACCCCCGATCTCACCCAGGCGGCGTTCGACGCCTATATCTTCACCGCCGATTTCACCGGCATTTGCCCGGCGGTGACGGTCCACGGCGATGCCCGCAAGGATGCGCAGTGGCAGGCGGCAAGGGCGATCTGCTCGGCATTTCGCGGCGAAGGCGCCGCCGGCCTCACCCAGCTGGATCGCCAGCTCAATGCCGGCGCCATGCCCAAGATCGACCTGCAGCTGGCGCAGAAATACGCCGGCGCCGCCGGCAAGGCCCGCCGCGCGGTGAAAATCGAATGGGACGATATCGGCGACATGACGCCGTGGCGCTATGCCCTGACCATCGGCGTCGGGCTGGAGCCGCCGGCGGCGCTGATGCAGAACGCCGGCCCGCGCTACGATTATATGGCGGTGGCCGCGCCGATGCTGGGGCTGACCAGCCGGGCGGCGGCGGCGGACCGGGCGGCGGGGCATGGCATCCTCTCCAGCGCGGCGATGGTCGATCTCTATAGCCAGATTTACGCCGATCAGGAGATTACGGGCGACTGGGCGACCCGCGCCACGCAATTGCGCGATGCCTATGTCGGCAGCGACGCCCAGGCCCGGCTGGCGGCGATGCGCCAGCTGTGGGACGGAGCGAAGGGCGAGCAGCAGCGCTACTCGCGCCAGGTGCTGACCGCCTATGCCGCCGCGCGCATGCCGGTGGAAAGCGGGCTGGCGGCAAGCGCCCCGGACCTGATCGCCTCGATGCTCTCCGCCGGGCTCGATCGCAACGCGATCCGCTGGGCCGTCCTGGCCGATGTCGGCAGCCTGGAATGGGCGATGCTGGCGCTGGCCGCGCCGAACCGCGCGGCGCCGGTCGAGGAAGGTGCGCTCAAGGACTTTCAGGGCCGCGACCAGAGCGAGAACGCGCGCAAATCCGCCTTTCTGCTCGCGGGACTCGCCGGTCTCGACCGGGTGACCCCGCAGACCATGGCCAGCTTTGCCGAACGGCTCGAAGTGGACATGGTCCGCCGCACCCGCTGGACCAGCTTGATCGACCAATCCGCCGCAGCCGGAAACTCCGGGCTGGTGGCGCTGCTGGCCGGGGTGGGCATGCAGGGCGACAGCTGGGCCAAGATGACGCCGCTGCACCTCTACCACATCGTCTCGGCGCTGCGCCGGACCGGGCTGGAGGCCGAGGCCAGGATGATCGCCGCCGAAGCCGTCGCGCGGGGCTAGGACGATTTCGGGCGAGATCGACGCCTTTCTGACCATGCTCGCCGCCGAACGGGGAGCCGCCGCCAATACGCTGTCCGCCTATCGCCGCGATCTCGAAGGAGCCGAGGCGGCGATCGGCGCGCTGCTGGGCGCGGACCGCGAGGCGCTGGCCTCGCTCGGGCTGACCTGGGCCGGCCTCGCGCCGTCGAGCCTCGCGCGCAAATGCTCGGCGCTGCGCCAGTTTTATGGGTTCCTTAGCGACGAGCGGTTGCGCGGCGACGACCCCTCGTCGGCGCTGCCGCGCCCGCGCGCCCGGCGACCGCTGCCGCGGCTGCTGTCGCACGGCGAAGTCGAGGCCCTGTTCGCCCAGGCGGAAGCGGAAGCGGCGGGTGAGCGCAGCGAGGCGGTGCGCATGCTGGCGCTGCTCGAACTGCTCTATGGCTCGGGTCTCCGCGCCAGCGAGCTGGTCTCGCTGGCCCGCGACGCGGTGCCGCGCGACGCCCCGTTCCTGACGATTACCGGCAAGGGCGGGCAGCAGCGGCTGGTGCCGGTCAGCAGCCGCGCGCGCGAGGCGCTGTCGCGCTGGCTGGCGCTGCGGCCGGCGGATTCGCGGCTGCTGTTCCCGTCGCGCGGCAAACTGGGCCATATCACCCGGATCCGGCTGTTCCAGCTGCTGCGCGATCTTGCCGCCCGGTCGGACATCGCGCCGGAGAAAGTCAGCCCGCATGTGCTGCGCCACGCCTTCGCCACCCATCTGCTGGAGGGCGGGGCGGATTTGCGGGTTTTGCAGACGCTGCTCGGCCACGCCGACATCGCCACCACGCAGATTTACACCCATGTCGACAGCGCGCGGCTGGTGGCGCTGGTCAATGCGCGCCATCCGCTTGCGAAAAGGGTTCAAAACCGGGACACTCTGCCCTAGGCTGCGGTAAAATGGGACAAACCTGACACGAGGAGTCGCGATAATGGCACGCTTTCGGAACATTCATGGCCGCTGGCTTGGCGCAACCGCGCTTGCGGCAATCACGCTTGCGGCGGCCCCGGCCTCGCGGCTCGACGCGCAAGCGACCGCCGCCGCGGCGGTGCAATCCATCAGCGCCAAGGACAAGGCGGAAGGCGCCAAGGCGCATCCGCAATTGGTCGCCGAATTCGGCGGTGCGATGACCGGAGCCCAGGCCAGCTATGTCGAGAATGTCGGCAAGACGATCGCGATGCAATCGGGCCTGTCCAACGCGCGCGGCGATTTCACCGTCACCTTGCTCAATTCCAACGTCAACAACGCCTTCGCGATTCCGGGCGGCTATATCTACATCACCCGCCAGCTGGTGGCGCTGATGAACAATGAGGCGGAGCTGGCCGGCGTGCTCGGGCATGAGGTCGGCCATGTCGCCGCGCGCCATTCGGCCAAGCGGCAAAGCGCGGCGACGCGCAATTCGATCCTCGGCGCGGTCGGCACCATCCTGTCGGGCGTGCTGCTGGGCAACGGCACCGCCGGACAGCTTGGCCAGCGGATTTTTTCGCAAGGTTCGCAGATGCTTACCTTGAGTTATTCGCGCAAGCAGGAAACCGAATCCGACAATCTCGGGATCGATTATCTGCGCCGGGCCAAATACGATCCGCGCGCGATGTCGACCGTGCTCGCCAGCCTCGCCAACCAGAATGCGCTCGAGGCGCGGCTGATGGGAACCAGCAACAGCGTGCCGACCTGGGCATCGACCCACCCCGATCCGGCCTCGCGGGTGCGCGCGGCGCTGGCCAGGGCCGGATCGGGCGCAACGGGGAACGCCAACCGCGACGGTTTCCTTGGCAGCATCAACGGCATACTCTATGGCGACGATCCGCGTCAGGGCGTGGCCGAGGGCCGCAAATTCATCCACCCCGACCTCAGGCTCGCCTTCGAAGCGCCGGGCGGCTTCGCCCTGGTCAATGGCACCCGCGCGGTGGCGATCAGCGGGCAGGCGGGCAAGGGCGAATTTTCGACCGGGCCCTACAGTGGCGACATGAATGCCTATATTTCGAGCGTGTTCGGCGCCTTGACCGAGCAGGGTCAGGCCAAGATCTCGCCGGCGTCGATGGAGCGCACCACGGTCAACGGCATTCCCGCCGCCTACGGCGCCGCCCAGGTGCAAGGCGGCAGCGGGATGCTGGACGTGGTGGTCTTCGCCTATGAGTTCTCCAAGAGCCAGGCCTTCCACTTCCTGACGATTTCGCCGGCGGGGAATGGCAAGCAGTTCAGCCCGATGTTTTCCTCGATGCGCCGGATTTCGGACAGCGAGGCTTCGGGGATTCGCCCGCGCAAGGTGCAGCTGGTAACGGCCAGGACCGGAGACACCCTGCAATCGCTGGCTTCGCGAATGGCCTATAGCGATGCGCCGTTGGAGCGGTTTCTGGTGCTCAACGCGCTCAATGCGCAAAGCCAGATCGTTGCCGGCCAGAAATTGAAGATCGTCACCTATTGATCGGCCGCGATTGTCAGAACCCCGCAGCACAACGAAAAGGGGCGGCGAGTTGCCTCGCCGCCCCCGTTTTCGTCTGAATGCTTGCGTCCGATTAGACGGCGGCGTCCAGCGACGAAGAAGTGCTGTTGAAGGTCGCTTCGAGCGAGTTGCCCAGACCCTGCATCGCGGCGATCGCGGCAACCGCGATCAGAGCGGCGATCAGGCCGTATTCGATGGCAGTGGCGCCAGCTTCGTCGCGGAACAGCTTGTTGATGAACTTCATTGGTAGTCTCCTGGTTTGCAGTCTAAGTTACCCGGTCCGAGTGACACTTGCGTGTTGGACAATTTGCGTTGTAAAGTGAAAGTCTTGACGATTTCCTAATGATCGAACGAAAATTAGGTGACTGCGTCAATTTCAGTGTCGAGCAGATCCCACATGAACTTGTAGGCCTCGCCCATGCCATTGCCGAGGGTGATAACACCCAGACCAAGAATGGCGATTAACAGCGCATATTCGATAGCTGTTGCGCCAGTCTGGTCGCCAAAAATGCGTTTGATGAACAGTTTGGTTGACATGCTACTTCCAATATTATGGCTGTGGATGTTTTTTATCCCGTAATTGCTTAAAAATGTGTAAACTGGGGCCGATCGATTGAAAAAAAACTCGACACTCGTTCCTGTCGTGGCGGCAGCGCTTTTGCGAGGCGGCGACCGCGTTTTGCTGCAACGGCGGCGTTCCGGCGCGATGCATGGCGGCCTCTGGGAATTCCCGGGCGGCAAGGTGGAAGCCGGAGAACCGCTCGAATCAGCGCTTGTCCGCGAAATCCGCGAGGAACTCGGCATCGAACTCGATCCGGCGGGGCTGGCGCCGTTCGCCTTTTCGGGCGAACCCGCGCCGCCGGGCGGGGGCGGCGCGCATTATGTCATCCTGCTTTACACCTGCCGCCAATGGGCGGGCGAGCCGCGTTGCCTGGGCGGCGAGGAGATCCGCTGGTTCCCGCTCGCCGAATTGACCGGGCTGGCGATGCCGCCGCTCGACGGCCCCTTGGTCAGGGCGCTGCTGCAAGCGATTTAGCTGCTTGCCAAGCTCGCCCCTCGCTCTTATGAGCCGCTCTCCCGCGCCCGTAGCTCAGCTGGATAGAGCATCAGACTACGAATTTGAGGGTCGGACGTTCGAATTGTTCCGGGCGCGCCATTTTTTCAAACCTATTCAAATGGTTAGGTTATTCACCTCCGGGGTGGTCCTGCTACCCTGGGTAGCTTTTAGGGCGCAACGTCCCCATCATGAGGTGAATTCCCAGCCTCTATCTCTAAGCCGACCCCTCAATAAATCAATAGCTTGGCCTGCTGTGCGGGGTGACTCCAGGCAAAAATTGGTTGGTATTTGCTCCACCATCAGATCACGAATCTGTCGGACTTCCTTCTCATAGCTTATCAGTTCTTTGGAAATGTGTGAGAGCGGCTGGCTTGGGCGGATCTCGATGCCGGGAACTCGGACATGACAGCGGCAGAAGGTTCTAGCGCGGGATGCCGACTGCTTCAGCGTTCGCCGTACCGGGAGGTGCGACTGCTCGACGATCCTGATGATCTCGTGCTTCTCGAATGCAGTATGCGTCAGCCGCTTGAGCCGTCCGTCCTTCCTAAGGCCGGATACCAATTAGTCTTGGATGGAAATCAGGAGGTCACGTTA
>CAVZWZ010000001.1:0-621112 GCA_963779195.1 uncultured Alphaproteobacteria bacterium | reverse complement strand
CCGGGGCAGAAGCGCACAAACAATACGTCACCTGCCTGCCCGCTCGAAAGTGAGCTGGTCACCCGGCCCGCCGAGCGGCGACAGCACGAGGTGGCCATTGGCGAGGAAACGGTAGCTGCGCACCACGTCTGTTGGCAGGCCCGGATTGTTGTTGGCCAGGCGATGATGGGTGATGGTTCCGGCAACAGCATCCACTGTGTAGGTGCCGAAATAGGCATGGTGGCTGGGAGCTGCAACGGCGGCACTTTGGCGGCGATCGGGCAGCACAATATGCGCCGTCATATGGCCGCATGGTCCGTATATGATCATGCCATCGGTGCCGAAGCCATCGCCCCGGCTTGCCTGCCTGCCGCCCCTGGCCAATGCGACCGTGACGATGCGCCAGGCCCCGGTAATGGCCGACAAATCTTGCATTGTTTCCGCGAGTTCTTCGCTCATTCTTCCTCCATCAACGGAGCCCGGCTCAAACCGCCAGCTTCTTGTACAAGTCCGCGCTGACCGGAATCGGGAAATCGAGCAGCAACTGCGCCATGCCCTTGGCGATCGGATCAATCCAGGTGGAGGCCATGACCCCGCCCTCCATCGAATTCGTCACCACGAAGTTCAGCGCGCCAAGGCCTGGAACGCTGAAGCGTTCGACCGGAAGCGGGCTGCCCTGTTCCAGCACCTGGCCGTAGTGTTCGCTAACGCTTTCGGTTGTCAGAGCGGCGGCAATATAGGGCAGGTTGTCCGGATCACGGGCAATCACGGCAACGTTGAACAGGTTGCCCTTGTCGCCGCTCCTCGCCCAGGCCAGCGAGATCAGAGGCACGGTCAACGCCGGATCGGCATCCAGCGGCGCGGGCGAAAAAGGCGGCGCAGCTGCGTCGTGTTCTGAAAAGCGGGCGTCAGTCAACACCTGAAACGCAACCGGCTGCCCGTTCATTGTCACGGTCTGTGCAACTGAAGACTTGGGAATCAGAAAGCTGGCGATCCCCTGGATCGGCCGCACCAGGGCGCTCAGGCTTTGGGTGGTGCCGACAGACATCTGGATCATCGCCGAGCCTTGCTCGCGCACCAGCACCTGCGCTCCCGCCTGGTCGCGGTGATCGGCGACGATACGGCAGATGGCCGTGGGTGGAACGCTTCCCACCGCGTCAAAAACATCGCAGCGGGTGCGTTCAAAGGGCGGAAGCTGGCTATCGCGGAGCAGCGAACTTGCGCGGGCAAACAGCTCTTCGCCCGTCCGGCGCGCCTTGGCTCCGGCATCCCTGCCAACAATCGGAATTGCCGCACTAGCCCGCCAGCCTGCGTCATAGGTCAGGCTGGCCTTGTAGCTATCGGTGCGGCCAAGCCCGCGGGCGCCGGTTACTTCGACGCGGTCCGGGCCGACCTGCTTCAGCTTCACGCCGGTGAAATCGCAGATCACGTCCGCCACGCAATAGCGCTGGGGATCGCTGACTTCATAGAGCAGCTGCTCGGCGACCGTTCCCACTGAAACCAGGCCGCCGGTGCCGTCCGGCTTGGTCACGACCAGCCCGCCGTCAGCGCGGCACTCACCGATCGGCATGCCGATGTGCGCCCAGTCCGGAACCTCCTGCCAGTCGGTAAATGTGCCGCCAGTTACTTGCGCCGAACATTCGAGCAGGTGGCCCGCCAGAGTCCCGGCAGCGAGCTGATCGAAATCGTCAGGACCCCATCCGAATTCATGGATCAGCGGGCCCAGCGCCAAGGCGCTGTCGACCGCACGGCCGGTGACGACAATTTGCGCGCCCGCCGCCAGCGCTGCCGCAATGGGAAAGCCCCCGGTATAGGCGACAAGGCTGTCGATCTGGTCCGCGCCGGACACTTTTTCGCGAATGGACGAACCATCGAACATGTCGGCTGTTGCCGCGCCAACCACCGCAGACTCTTGCCCGGCAAGATTGTCACCGGCGACGGCTGCGACGCGAACCTCCAAGCCAAGCCTTTCGGCACCTTGGCGGATGGCTTCAGCGCAGGCTTCGGGATCAAGGCCGCCCGCGTTGCTGACAATCCGTGTTCCGCTCTCCAGCAGCGTCGTCAGATGGGGCAGCATGAAGCTGTCGATGAATTCAGTCGAATAGCCCGGTCCCGATCCGCTGGCCATGGCCCGGCCAAGCATGCCCATCACGGCTTCGGCAAGAAAATCGAGGATGATGTAGTCCAGCTGTCCGCCCCTCGCCAGTAACTGGGCAATTCCTGACCGACTGTCGTTGGCGGCGGCCGTGGCTGCGCCAATTCGGATGACTCTGCTCATTCCCACCCCAACCAATGTCGAAAGCGAATGCTATGCGAAGGTATGTCGCTTTGAAAGCCGGATCGCGGGCTGTTCGCTTCCAGCCACCGGCGCACGATTGTCGGATTCGGAATTGCAGACTTGCCTGTGCGCCCTATGGTTCTCCCAGGATCGGGCCTGCCTGAAAGCGAGGACCAGTGATGCCAAAACGATTTGATGCGATTGTCGTCGGTGCCGGCTTCGCCGGCATGCACATGCTTTGGAAACTTCGCCAGATGGGCATGTCGGCACTGGTCATCGAGCGGGGCAGCGACGTTGGCGGGACCTGGCATTGGAACCGTTACCCCGGCGCGCGCTGCGATGTTCCATCGATGGATTACTCTGTGCCGTGGGACCCAAAGATCGATCAGGAATGGGACTGGACCGAGCGCTATGCAGCGCAGCCCGAAATCCTGCGCTATGCGTTAAGCCTTGCCGACCGCCACGATCTGCGCCGGGACATAGAGTTCGAAACCACCGTTACTCGCGTGACATGGGACGAGGCACGAAATCTCTGGGCGGTCGAGACCGACCGGGGCGATGCGTATGAAGCGACATTCGTGATCAGCGGTGCCGGCGCCCTGTCCGAGCCGATCCGGCCTGACATCCCCGGGATCGGCGATTTCAAGGGCGAAATCTACCTGACCGGCCAGTGGCCCGCTGAGCCGGTCACGCTGACCGGCAAGCGCATTGCCGTGCTTGGCACCGGTTCAACTGGTATCCAGTCTGCTACTGCGGCGGCAAAAGAGGCGGAGCATCTCTTTGTCT
Source organism: uncultured Alphaproteobacteria bacterium (assembly GCA_963779195.1). Taxonomy (GTDB): domain Bacteria; phylum Pseudomonadota; class Alphaproteobacteria; order Sphingomonadales; family Sphingomonadaceae; genus Novosphingobium. Next base: position 618,069 of record CAVZWZ010000001.1, on the reverse strand, counting down.
TGCAGCGCACCGCACAATTCAGCCTGCCCTGTGCAACTCCGCCCCTCACCGATGAAGACCGGGCGGAACGCAAGGCCTGCTATCCCGAACATCGCGAGTGGCAGCGAAACAGCTATGCCGCCACGCAGCTCAAAATGCCGACACCTTACGGACCGCACGCATTCGACGACCCGAAAGAAAAGCGGCTGGAAAATTACTGGGCGTGCTGGAACTCGGGCACGCCGGCCCTGGTCGGCGTTTACGGCGATGTTTCGACCAATGCCGAAGTAGCCGCCGAAGTTTCCGATTTCGTGCGGGACAGGATCCGCGAGATCGTGGAGGATCCGGAAACGGCAGAGGCGCTGTGTCCGCTCCCCGGCAGCTTCATCGGCACGCGCCGGATCATCCTCGACACCGGCTATTATCAGATATTCAACCAGGACAACGTGACGCTGGTCGATATAAGCAAAGACCCGATTGTCGAGATCACCGGCAACGGCGTTAAAACACAGAATGCTTTTTACGAGATAGACATGCTGATCGTCGCTACCGGCTATGATGCGGTGACCGGCCCGCTGCTGGCCATGAATATCACCGGCAAACATGGCCGTCAGTTGAAGGACGTCTGGGCCGACGGGCCGCACAGCTATCTTGGCCTGATGGTCGCCGGCTTTCCCAACCTGTTCACGATTACCGGCCCAAGCAGCCCGGGCGTGCTGGCAAATGTGATCTTTGCGATCGATCAGCACGTCAACTGGATTGCCGATTGCCTGGACCATATGCGGCGCACCGGGGCCACGGAAATCGATACGACAGCCGCTGCCCAGGATGAATGGCAGGCGCATGCCATGGAAACATATGCAAACGCACTGCGCATCCAGGACAAGCACAACTGGTACCTTGGCACCAATGTCCCGGGCAAACCCCGCGCCGTTCTTGTCTATCAGGGCGGTCTCGGGGTCTACCGGGAAATTTGCGACGAGATTGCGGCGAACGGGTATCGGGGATTCACCTTTGAACACCACCCGGCTGATTTGCTGGCTCAGTGCACCAGCAGAACCTGAGATGCCTCCGCAACTCAGCGATCGCGGCTGACATCCGGCATTTCGAACCGGGCAAGTTCGCCTTCGACGTGCCGTCCCGCCAGCCAGTAGAGCACGGCCGGGACGAGATAGAGCAGCGCCGAGCCCATCAGCGTCCAGCGCAGGCTCTGCTGCGCCGAGGCGGCGAAGTGGGCATGGACAAAGTCGGACGCGAAACCGAACAGCGTCACCCCCAGGCCCGGGCCAAGCAGGAATGTCACCATGCCCAGCATCGAGGTCGCCGTCGCGCGGATGCGGGGGCTGAGCAGGCGCTGGCCAGCCGCCGATACGCCGCCCACGGCAAGGTTATCGGCCATGTAGGGCACGAACAGCAGCAGCATCGCCAGCCACCAGGTGTCGATCGACCATGCCAGGAACATGAAAGGCGTGACCAGCACCATGCCGATGATCGCGGGCTTCATGTAATGCGCCGCGCGAACTGCGGCGAAGCGGTCTGCCGCCCAGCCGCCGATGAGGTTGCCGGCAATGCCGCTGAGCCCGGCGAGCAGTCCGAGCCACAGCCCGGAATCGAATGCGGAAAGTCCGAGATTACGCTGGAAATGCATCATGCCCCAGAAGGCGGCGCTCATCGCCAGCGCGCCCATGACGATATCGGCCAGGGTGATATAGACCAGCGTCCGCGACCGCAGGATCTGGTTCAGTGCCTCACGCACCGCCGGGCGAGAGATATCGCTCGCCACAACGCGGTGCGCCGAGCCGTAGTTGCGGAAGACCACCGCGAGCAGCAGCGCGAACAGGATGCCCGGCACGCCGACGATCAGGAATGCGCTTTTCCAGTCGCCAATCTGCGTCAGGTAGCCGCCGAGCGGACGCCCTATCAACACGCCAAGCGGCATGCCCAGCGCCCAGATCGACAGCGCCCAGGCCAGTCGGCTCCTGGGCACCGACTCCGCGATCAGCGCCTTGGATGGCGCAGTGCAGCCCGCCTCCCCGGCGGCTACGCCCATACGTGCGAGCAGGAGCTGGGTATAGTTCTGGGTCAGCCCGCAGACTGCGGTCATCGCCGACCAGGTCGCCAGCGCTGCCGAGACGACCCAGACCCGGTTGGCCTTCGGGCGATCGGCCAGCCAGCCCCACGGCAGACTGAAGACAAAATAGGACGCCGAAAAAGCGATTCCGCCCAGCACGCCGAGCTGGGAATCGCTCAGCTTCAGGTCGGTGCCGATGGCAAAGGCGAGAACCGTCATCATCTGGCGGTCGATGATGTTGATCGCCAGAACAATGGTGAGGGCGATGATCAGCAGCCATGCCGACCGGTCGAGGCCTTGCTGGCCGGGCGCGGGCTCAGCCATGCGCCGCGGGATAAATCAGTTCGAGCGGGACGGTTGCGCCATCGGCCAGGCCCTTCAAAGCATCGCGCACATAGATCGTCATCATGCTGGGCGGCACGAGGCAATCGGCGCAGGCATCCGCAGAAGCATCGATGCGCAGGACAATTCCGGAAGGCTCAGCCGAAACCACGGTCAGATCATAGCCATCGGCCTGGAGCATCGCGCGAAACGAAGCCAGTGCGGCAGCGACCGGGGCCGGTGCAATCATCATCCCTGCCCGCCCGCACCCAGCGGCATCGCAATCTCCCGCGATGCGATCTCGAAGGTATCGGCATAGGTCTGGATATAGGTCGGGAAGTTGCCTGCCGGGCCGCCGCAGATGACGATGTGGAGGTTTTCCGGTGTGGCGGCGATGCCCAGCATCCGCTCCTCATCGCCTGCCGCCACCGCGCCGCCACGCTCATAGCGACCGCCGATCTTCCAGCCGTTCTGCTTCACCCAGGCCGTGCTGCGGCGGCAGCGCTCCCACAGCGCGGCGGCCATGTCGCGCTTTGACCAGCCCGCGTCAACGAACATGCCCGCAGCTTCAGGCGGCACCATCAGCACGCCGAAATTGTCCGTCCCCAGCCGCCCTGCTCCGACCAGATAGTGCGCCACCGTGTCGAGCCATTCCTCCGGCGTCTTCTCGAAGTGGTTCGACAGCATGATGTGGTTGCCGACCGAAAACGCGGTAGCCACGCTCGCCTCGCGCGCAAAGCCCAGCGAGACGTGCAGTGGCTCCAGGCCGGGAAAGGCCTCTTCGTCCTCGATGATATGATAGGCGACATACTTCGCCGGGTGGCCGATGGTGGAGCGGTCAAGGATCTCGCGCCCTTCGGCCAGCGGCGAGCCTGCCCCGGCACTGCTGCCCATGACATTGAGCTGGACCAGCCGCAGCGCACGGCCGATCGAGGCATTGGCGCGGTTGCCCGGGCCCAGCACGTTGCCATCGCAGTTCATGCCCAGCGCCAAACGCACCGGGCCGTTGATGACGAAGCCCAGCGCCAGGCTGCCGGTCGACGAATTGGCGACATGCAGGTTGACCGCCGGTTCCAGCAGCGCATCGACCAGCGCAATCACCACCGGCAGATGTTCGGGAAGGCAACCCGCCATGATCGCGTTGATCGCCACCTTGCCCACCGTGACCGGGCGGTTCCGCATGTCGTAGAAACCGATTTCCTCGTCAGCCCCGCGCCCGCAACAGTCGAGGAATTGCGCCAGCCGTTCGTGGGTTGGGGGGATGACCGGCAGACCATCGGTCCAGCCGTTGGCGTGGCAGAGTTCAATCGCCTCGAATACGTCCGCAGTTTCGAACACGCTCTTTGCCACGCTCAGCCCGCTCGCGCAGCCAGTCGCGGTGCGGGCGCTCCTAGCATTGCCTGGGCAAACTGCTCCGCTGCTGAGCGCGCCCGGACGCGCAATTCGGCCTCACCGACGCTGCCGATCGGGTGATCGACTATCGCCCATTCGATGTCCGGCATGCCGCTCAGCCGCGCCATCGTGGCGACGGCCTCGGCAAAGGGCGGCGTGCTGATCAGGAATGCGGGAATGCCGCGCCTCTCCAGCGCCGCCGCATTGGCGATGCCCGATGAACTGCAAGCCCCGCAATCGCCGTTGGCCAGGATGACGACATCGCAGTCATCGACATCGCCCCATTCATCCGGCGCCATCAGGTTTTGCGGGGAATATTTGCCCCAGGCGACGGTGAAGCTGTGATCCTGCGCCAGTTCGTCCGCGATCAGCTGCAGGATGCGGTCGGCATTCAGCTTGCCATTGCTGAACAGCCCCAGGGTCTTGCCGTCCAGCGTGCCCGGCCTTGCGGGGCGGACAATCGCGCTTTCGCGGGGTTCCTGAACGGGATTGAGCATCTTCAGCATGGCAATCTCCTAGGGCGAATTGGTGAGTGCAGCCACCCCGCCAAAATTCGGTGCGGAATAGGAAAATACGGCATTGCTGACCGCACGCTGGCGATCACCGGCGCGGCCGGACAATTGCAGATAGCATTCGAGCAATTGCGGCACACCATGCAACCGGCCATTGCCAATTGCACCGCCGCCTGAAAGCGCCGCAATCGAACCTGGCCGGGCCGCGTCGATGCCGCCGTCCAGGACGAAACGATGCGCCTCTCCGCGCGGGCAGAAACCCAAGGCTTCGAGCCAGATATAGACGAATGGCGAGAACGCATCGTAGGTCTGCGCAAGGTCGATCTCGCCGCGACTTATCCCGGCGGACGCCCACAACCGCGCGGCCAGAGCCTGCCCCGCTTCCTCCATGTCATCGAGAGTCCAGTGCAACGGCAAGCGGTGGTGCCGGGGATAGCCATTGGCATAGCCCGAAATGTAAACAGGCTTGTTGGGCAAGTCTTTCGCCCGCTCGGCCGAAGTGAGGATGAACACGCCAACGCCCTGGACCGGTATGTCGCAATCAAGCTTCGACATCGGGCCGACGATCAGCGGTCCGGCCAGATAGTCCGCCTCAGTGATCGGCTGGCCGTGCCAGTATGACCAGGGCAGCTTCGCCCCATTGTTCCGGGCTTCGGCGACCACGCGCGCCATGGCCTCGCGCGTCGCGCCATAGCGCTGGCAGTATTCGTTGTAGACCAATGCCATAGCTGGCAAGCCGCCGAAAAACCCCTGCGGCGCAGCCCATTGCATCGGCCCGGCGGCCTCGGTCATCGCATTGTCGTTATACTTGCCGACAGCCGGATTGTGCAGCGCCCGGTGGAACAGCACATAGTCGGCTGCCCCGCTTGCCACGGCATTGACTGCCAAGGTCAGCGATCCTGTGAGTTGACCATGCCCCTGAAAGCCCACGGCATAGGCAGGCTCAATTCCCAAGTGCTCCGCCAGCCAAGCCGGCGAGACAGTGCTGATGCCGTCCTGCGCCTGGTGCTCGCCAGAGGTTGGCAACAGTGCCGAGGCGGCAAAACCGTCGATCTGTTGGGGTCTGAGGCCCGCATCGGCAATGGCTTCACGCGCCGTTTTGATAGCCGTTATCCCGAGTGGTTCAACAGGCCGGCGGACGGCCTTGCTATGGGCGTAGCCAACAATCGCAACCTTGTTTCGTGCGCCAAATGTCCCGGTCATGACGCGGCCACCCTGGTGAATGCGGGCACTGAAATTCCCGGCGCAAGATCATCGAAGACCACGCTGACCGCATCGCCGATTTTCAGCTCCGTGTCTGGCCCATCGACCAATCTGCCGATCAGCCTTATCTGCGGGTGTTCATCGAGCTGGACATCGACCAGCATGAACGGCAGATCGAAGCTGCTCAGGAACGAATGGCGCACCAACATCCAGGTTCTGACTTTGCCGCCGCTCACAACTGGCTGAAATTCGAAACGCGGCTCCAGGCTGTGGCAAGTGGGACAGGTGACATCTGGCGGATGCGTGAAAGCGCCGCAGTCCGCACAGCACGCCAGGGTAAGCTCATGGCGGGCGCAGGCTTCCCAATAGGGCTGAGACACTTCATCGGGAACGGGCAGGATGTTTCCAGTCATAGGTGGCTCTCATGATGCCAGGGCCAGTCGGGAGTTTACGACCGCCCTCGCTAGAATTTCGCAAGCTTTGTGGATTTCGGCAATCAAAAAACCGAATGACCGCCGCCGCGATTCTGAACAGGAATCGTGCCGACCAGCAATGCCGCGAAAAGGGCCATGGGTATCATCATCAGGAAATAGGGCTGGTAGCTACCCCAATGGTCGAAGATCGCGCCCGAGAGGATCGGCCCGAAGCTGGAACTGATCGCCAGGATCGCCACCATCAGCGAATAGATCGTCGCGAAAACGTGCGGCTCGAATTTCGTGGAGATGAGATAGGCGATGATGTCGCCGTCCGCTCCCGAGACGAATCCGAGGATCGCCACCGCGCCGACCGCCAGATAGATCGAGCCGTCGAAGTTCCACAGCAGCGCGGTGATCGCCAGCGGCAGCAGGAAGATGGCGATGGCAAGCGGCCTAGTCGGCAACAGGTCGAGCAGGAGTCCGGAGCTCAGCCGCCCGGCAATCGCGAATATCCCGGTCAGCCCGGCAATTCCCGCAGCAGTGACAAGGTCGAGCCCGGCGTCGCGGAAGATTGGCACGAGGTGGAGCAGCAGCCCGAGGGTCAGCGGTTGCCGCGGACGAAATCGGCGCAGCGTTCGCCGATCATGATTGCGGGCGCATTGGTGTTGGCCGACGGCAGCATCGGGATGATCGAGCAATCGCCAATGCGCACCCGCTCGACGCCGTTGACGCGCAATTGCGTATCGACCACCGCCTCGGCGTCGCTGCCCATGCGGCAGGTGCCAACCGGGTGCAGTCCGGTCGAACTGCAGGCACGGAGTTGATCGTCCCATGCCTCGTCGCTCTGATAGGGGTCGGGCGGGAAGGCCGGGCCTTTGACGTGGCTTGCCAGCGAAGGTGCCGCGAAAATTGAATTGGCGATCTTCAGCCCCTTGCGCATCCGGTCGAGATCGGCGGGGTGGTCGTAGATGCGGAAATCGATCACTGGACGGCTCATCGGATCGGCATCGCGCAGCAGGATGCGGCCGCGGCTGTAAGGCGTCATGACATTGACGCCGATAGCGATGCCGAACTGCTTGCTGGCATCGGCCAGGCCGCGACTGTCGGGGAAATAGGCCTTGAGGTTGTTGTCAGCCCAGAACGGCATCATTTGATACTTGATATCGGGATGTTCGAGATCGGGGTCCGAGCGGACATGCGCCATGGCGTGGACTGCCGCCGTCGTCAGCCAGCCGCGCCCCGTGAACAAGTATTTGAGCCCCTCCAAGCCGAGCCGAAACGGATTGTTGCGCACGTTGTAGGTTGGCAGATCGACGAGCCGCGAATTGGGCAGACTGGGATGTTCGTGCAGATTGCGGCCCACTTGCTCGCGGCCAGCAACGACATCGATCCCCCGCTCTTGCAAATGGCTGCCCGGGCCGACGCCCGAGCGCATCAGCAGCGCAGGCGTCTGGATCGTGCCTGAGCTGAGAATGACCTCGCCCTCCACCCGGATTTCGCGCGCCGCGCCACCCAGGCGGTAACGCACCCCGCAGGCACGGTTGCCGTCGAACAAGATGCGATCGACAGTCGCGCCGGTGATGACCTTCAGGTTAGGCCGCTTCAGCGCTGGCTTGAGAAAGCCTTCGGCGGCACTGCACCGCTTGCCGTCCCGTTGCGTCGCGAAATTGGCGAATGTCCCGTCGATATCGCCAGCACAGTAGTCGGCGATTTCGCGCATGCCCACTTCCTTGCAGGCATCAATAAACGCATGGGCGAGCGGGTGCATGGCGCGCAGCTGCGAAACGCCAAGCGGGCCGCCCTTGCCATGCGAAGGCTCCAGCCGGCCCGTCGAAGTCTTCCGATTTCTTGAAATAGGGCAAGACTTCGTCCCAGCCCCACCCGGGGCAGCCCAGCTCCTTCGCCCAGCGATCATAATCGTAGGTCGTGCCGCGAATATAGACCATGCCATTGATCGCCGAGCCGCCGCCCAGGCCTTTGCCGGAAAACCACAGCACCTGGCGATCCTTCTGGCTCGCGTCCGGTTCTGTCGCGTAAAACCAGTTGGAATTCGGCGCAGCAATGACCGACTGCATGCCTGCCGGAACGCCGACCAGCAGCCGGTCGTTGGTTGTGCCCGCTTCAAGCAGGACCACCCGGTTTTCCGGGTTTTCCGACAGCCGCGCCGCTATCGCGCAGCCGCCACTGCCACCCCCGCAAATGACGTAGTCCGCCGCTTCGATCATGGCCTCACCAACTCCCTAAGGCTTGATGCCAATCCGCTCGAGCCCGTAGGCGTCGATGGCATTGCCGCGGAAGAACATGTGGCGCTCTTGGCGGTTGAGCTTCGCCGTATCCGCCAGCCCCGTCGCCACTTCGACCACATTGGGAAACGAGCAGGCAGAGTGCGGATAGTCGACCTCCACCATGATCTGGCCCATGCCGATCAGGTCGCGGCAGATCAGCGCCGTGTCGTCGTCGAAGATGCACCCGTAGACATGCCCCGCGATGTAACTGCTCGGCGGATGTGGGGTGCGCTCGTAGCCCGCACCTTCCTTGTCCCTGGCGTGCCAGACCTTGTCAGCGCGCCGGATTGCGTAAGGCAGCCAGCCGATCTGGCCTTCCGAATAGGCAATCTTGAGGTGCGGAAAGCGCTCAAAAACACCCGCGAGCACGAAGTCGAGCGCCGATGTCATCGAATCGATGAACATGATGATCGAGGTCATCATATAGGGCGCGTCAGGCGCAGTGGTCGGTATTTTCGGCGACGAGCCGATGTGCATCGAGATGTTGGTGCGGGTTTCGTTGCAGGCCGCAAAAAACGGATCCCAGGCGCGGCTGTATACCGAAGGCAGGCTCAGATCATGCGGGTTCTCGAGGAACGAAACCGCTACCCCGCCTTTTGCCGCGCAGCGCAGCACTTCCTTGGCGCAGAGCTGCGGATCCCAAAGCGGCAAAAGCGCAAGTGGTATCAGGCGGCCATAGCCCTCGCCCGCGCAAAAATCGTCGATCATCCAGTCGTTGTAGGCCTGGATGCAGGCGAGGCCGAGCTCCTTGTCGGGCTCCTTAAGATAGAGCTGACCGGCAAAGCCCGATACCACGTTGCCGAAACACAGCGACGCTTCGACATGGTTGCTGGTCATGTCGGCAAGCCGAGGTCCCTGCAACCATGACCCCGGATGTATTTCCTCATAGGTCAACGGCATATGCACGATCTTTTTCTCGTCAAAGCCCACCGCGTGCACGATCGGCGACAGGATGCCGCCAGCCGGTTTGCCGTCGTAAGTCCAGTAATCGCCCACCCGGCCGTCGGGATGTCCGTACTGGGTTCCCCCCTGCCGCGCGTCGGCAGGGACGAGAATCTTGTCGCGCCGCACCTGGGGGCCGCGGTCTTTAAACTTTTGCGGCAGGCGTGAAGTCCACAGGTCGGGAGGCTCAGTCACGTGATCGTCAACCGATATGATCCAGGGAACCGCCTCCACAGACTTGCCGGGCGCCGGCGCGGGCAAAGCGTCAGTGGACATATTCTCTCCGCTTCTCATTATATCGCGACCGCCAGCACTGCTGGAGTCGGCGCTCAGCGTCTATTATAGTGAATGGCTTGTCGAGATTCTTAAATTGGCCTCGCGAACAGGTTCTTCGCAGTTGGAGCGCACATGAAAGACATTTTCGGCCTTGCCGGACACAAGGCGCTGGTTGTCGGTGGCGGCTATGGCAGCGGCCGACTGACTGCGCATCTGCTGGCCGAAGCCGGAGCCAGGGTTGCCGTCGCCGATATCGTTGCAGAGCGGGCGCAAGCCGTGGCTGACGAGATTGGCGGCTTTGCCGTTGTGGGGGATGTGACCACGCCCGAAGGCGCGCGCCAGATTGTTGACACGGCGCATGGATTGCTGGGCGGGCTCACCCGGCTGGCCAATATCGTCGGACTGGTGAAGATGGAAGCATTCATCGACAACACGCCTGAGCACTGGCGCCAGCAGATGGACCTCAACCTGATGCAACAGGTCTATGTATGTCAGGCAGCCGGGCGGCACATGCTGGCAAACAACGACGGACAGGGCGAGGGCGCCATTGCCATGGTTTCATCGGTGGCAGGATTGTATGGAGCCACCAACCAGGTGGCCTATGGCTTGGCCAAAGCCGGGGTCATGTCGCTCGCCCGCTCGCTGGCTGCGGAATGGGGCAGCAACGGCATCCGGGTCAATGCCATCGCCCCCGACATAACGGCTGTGCCCCGCCTGACTGAACAGGTTCCAGGCGGCGAAGCGGCGGCACTCGCCATGTTCGATGCCATGGCAAAAGGCGAGGGCGTGCCGCTGCAACGCTTCGGGCGCGCGGAGGAATTGGCCAAGCCGCTGCTCTTCCTGCTCTCCGATATGTCGAGCTACATGACCGGCCAATGCCTGATCATCGACGGCGGCACGATTGTGCGCTTCCCGCACGTAACCACCCCGCGCAAAGCCTGAGGAGCCGAGCGATGAGCATTTTGGTTGAAGACAAGGCCCGAGGCGTTGTCATCGAAACTGTGGTCAGGGGTGACGGGCCGGACGTCATCCTGCTGGCATCCGCTTTGCGCGGAGCTGCGGATTTTGCCGAGGTCCAGGACATGCTCGCGGAGGCCGGTTTCCGCACGCTTGCCCTCAACATGCGTGGCATTGGCCGCAGCACTGGACCGGTCAGCGATCTGACCCTCCGCGATCTTGCCGACGACATTGCGTTGGTAATAGACCAGCTGTGCAAGGGGCCCGCTCATGTTGTCGGCCATGCGCTTGGCAACATACTGGCCCGCGCAACTGCCAGCTTCAGGCCTGAGAGGGTTCGCAGCGTCACGGTCATGCCCTGCGGCGGGCACAATCTGGGCAGCTTTCCGGTGTCCGATCATGTGCTTCGCCATTTTGCCCGTTGCCACCAGATGGAGCTGAGTGAACAAGAGCGGCGCGAGAGCCTCAGCGTGGCGTTTTTTGCACCCGGCAATGATCCCGGATCATGGCTGGATGGCTGGTGGCCGCAAGCAGGCTATATCAGCACCGCCGCGTTGACCGGCGACTCCGAGGAATGGTGGCGAGCCGGAGACAAGCCGGTGCTGATCCTGCATCCGCTCGCCGATGCAATGGCGCCGCCGGCTCAGGGACGGGCAGCGCGCGATGCCTTCGGCGAGCGCGCGCACTATGTCGAAATCCCGGACTGCGGCCATGCGGTGCTGCCGGAACAACCCACGGTTGTCGTGCAAACGATTTCCGCATTCCTGCATTCGCAAGGTGTTTGAAGGAGGTTGACGGGGCGCACCACCTGAATTGTTCTACTCTGCGGCCTCGCTGGCATTGGCCAGTATGGCGGCCGGCTTGGCGTCGTAAACCGAAGGCTTGTAGCCGATGAACCGGCGCGGCCCTTCCAGCATCGGTTCGCCCGGCGCCCAGACGCCCACCACCTTTTCTTCGTGCAGAGCCATGATGCGTTCGTCGCTATAGCCGAGCTCGTGCATGATCTCTCGGGTTCCGTCGCCCATGACAAGCGGCGGGTATTGCAGCTTTCCTGGCGTTTCGGAAAAATCGAAGATCAGGCCAAACTGCTCGAATTTCCCGACAAGAGCGTGATCTGAGCCGACAGTCCACCCGCGTTCGCGCATCCACTGGTTTTCGTGCAAGCGCTGGCCGAAAGTCGGGTCGCTGATTTCCACCGGCACACCTGCGGCATCGAGCAGGGAGAACCATTCGGCGGCGCTGCAATTGCGCAGTGCCACCTGGATTGCTTCGCGCAATGCCTTGTCGTTGGCGCGGCGCTGCCCAGAGGTGGCAAAGCGCTGATCGTCAAGGTCGGCATGCGCCAATACCTGCTTGAGTGTGGTCCAGGCTTCTTCGTCCACAACGGCGATTGCAATCCAGCCGGACGCGGTATCATAGAGACTGTAGAGTGCGCTCACTCCCCTCTGGTCGCCGTCGAGCCTTGGGCGATCGAAGCCCGAACCGTCGGGACGGGCAAGCACCTGCGAGGTGTTGAGCAGCTGAGCATTGACGATGGCTGAAGAGACGAACTGGCCCTCGCCGGTTTGCTGCCGGTGATAGAGTGCCATGATGATGCCATTCGCGGCCAGGAAGCCGTTGCCCGTGTCTCCGAATGCAGTCAGCGACCAGAACGGCTTGCCGCCTTCGTCCATCCCACCGTCCTCGAATTCGAGACCGGCAAGGCATGCGCCCATCTGGTCGTTCGCCGGCAGCTTCTCGCGCGGGCCGCGATCATTGCCGCGCATGTGGCAATAGATCAGGTCGGGCCGAATGGCCTTAAGGCTTTCATAATCGACCCCAAGCCGTTCACAGGCATCGTAACGCATGTTGGTGAGGACCACATCGGCGGTTTCCACGAGTTCCCGAAGCAGCTTCATGCCGCTCGTAGTTTTCAGGTCGACGCACAGGCTCCGCTTGTTCCGGTTGCAAGCGAAAGCAAGGTGGTTACGGTGGAAGTAGTAGTCGTGGAACGCGTTGATCTTTATGACGTCGGCGCCAAGGTCGCCAAGCACCTGCCCGCAGAACGGCCCGGCCACGGCAAGTCCGAGGTCGAGTACCCTGATGCCTTCCAGCGGGCTGGCAAGGCCCCTGTCGCCGGCAGGCGCGGCAGACCCAGGCAAAGCCGCGAGCCTTGCGGCCTCTTCCTTCACTTGCCGAGTGTGCTGGCCACAGAAAGGAGCGGGTCCGCCGGGCCGCGATGGTGTCGCGCTCATGTCGATTACCGTGCCGACCTGCCGCACCGGCCCGAGTTCCGGATCGTCGAGTTCGCGAACGCATCCGTCAGCCAGCAACAGCGGGTCCGATAGCGATTCCTCGGCAGAGCGCACTATCTGGATCGGCACGTCGGCCGCGGCGGCGGCCCTCAGCCAGTCGGACGCGGGGAATTTCGCAACGCGCTCCGCCAGGATCGGCGTGTAGTGCGCAATCGCGACGATTTCCTCCAGACTGGTGCCGAAGCGGTTGGGATCGTTCTGGACGGAGAGGTCGGGATTGCATTCGATCTCGTCGCCTTCGGAAGCTTCCAGCACGAAGCGCGGGTTCATCACCCACTGATGGATCCAGGTTCCGTCCTTGCAGCGGAAATGGCCCTTCGGCGATTTGCGACACATGATCCAGGTGTTGTAGCCGGAAATGTCTGGATCTTCGGCGCGCTGCCAGGCGCTTGATGCCGCCGAACCAGCGCCTTGAAGCAGGCTGGTTTCCACCCATTGCCCCAGACCGGTTTTCTCCCGCGCCAACAGCGCTGCGTTGATCGCGGTGAACAGCGCATAAAAGGCGCCGATGCTCGGTGCGGGAGCAAAAGTTGTCATCGGACCGTCGCGCGGGGGCCCCTGCAGCATGTCCCAGGAAACGTCGAAATCCGCGAGGGGATCGGGACGGCGAGACATGTGCAACACGGCCCCCTCGGGCCAGCCGCGATGTTCCCAATTCAATCCGGTCCGAGCAGCGACGAGAAGGTCGTAGCCAGGCCGATGGGAATGCTCGTTGTCGCGACCGTAGGCAGTGCACGACGCATAGATCAGCCTTGGGTTGATTTCGGCAAGCGCCGCGTAATCGATCCCGAGCTTCTCGGTGGTTCCCGGTGCGTAGCTTTCGACGAGCACGTCGGCATGGCGAACCAGCGCGAGAAATGCTTCGTGATCGGAGGTATCGCGAAGGTCCATCTCGGCGCTGCGCTTGCCGCGCTGCCAGGTGCGATAGCCAAGCTGGTTCCGCCAGGCGTCGCCTCCCTTCGGCTCGATCTTGATCACGTCTGCGCCGTGATCGGCCAGAAGCATGGTCGCCATGGGTCCGGCAACGCCGCAAGTGAGGTCCAGCACGCGAATTCCGCTCAATGCACCCTTCATTATGGCTTCTCCCGCGTTCGATAAACCATCCGGCTGCATCACGAAGCTTAACCTCATCACGGTTGGTCAGAGCCCGTGACCGAACAATTTCTGGCCATCCGAGCGAGTTTGATTGCGCAAGCAGTCTTGTTGCATGCAAGCTTGGCAAACGATAGTATTGAAACAGGCAAATTGCATTTTGTCCGAAGCCAATGGACCATTCGAAAGCTGGTGCCTAAGTCACAAGAAGATGGGCCTGGCCAAGACGCCCAAACTGGACGAGAGGATCGAGAGGATGACGGTACAACCGTTGCAAGAGCTTGAACCGAAGGCGCGGCCGCTGGCCGGCTACAAGGTGATCGACGTCGATACCCACTGGAGCGAGCCTTCCGATCTCTGGATATCGCGCGCGCCCGCCGCCTTCCGCGACATTGTCCCGCAAGTCCACATGAAGGACGGGCTGCGCTGGTGGTACATCGACGGCAAGCCTTTCGGTCCGGTGCACCACTCCTCAGCCATTCGCAGCGATGGCGAGAAGCTGCTCGGCATGGATTTCTGGGACCTTGAATGGGATGAGGTCCATCCCGGCAGTCACGATGTCGCCGCGCGTCTCGCGGTTATGGATCAGGCGGGCATCCAGGCGCAGATCGTCTATCCCAACGTGCTTGGCTTCGGGAATACCAAGGCGATCGACTTCTCCCTTCAGGCGCGTCTGATTGCGTCGCAAATCTACAACGATGCCGCTGCCGAAATGCAGGAGCAATCGGGCAACCGGCTGTTCCCGATGATCATGACCCCATGGTGGGACATCGACGAGGCGATCAAGGAAATCAGGCGCGGCCACGCCATGGGCCTGCGCGGGATCAACACCAATTCCGATCCGCAGGACGCCGGCTTGCCGGACCTCAGCCAGGACTACTGGAACCCGCTTTGGGAGACCTGCATCGAGCTCGACCTGCCAATCAATTTCCACATCGGCTCAAGCCAGACGCAGAACATGTGGTACGGCAAGACGCCATGGCCGACGCTGCCCAAGGATCCCAAGCTGATCGTCGGCGGGACAATGCTGTTCGCCGGCAATTGCGGCGTCATTTGCAACATCGTCATGTCGGACCTGCTCGACCGCTATCCGGCGCTAAAATTTGTGTCGGTGGAAAGCGGAATTGGCTGGGTGCCCTATCTGATGGACGCCCTCGATTATGGCATCACCCAGGCTTCGTGGCGCGAGGGATCTCATGGTTCGATGAAGCCGTCCGAATATTTCCGACGCAATTTTTCATTCTGCTTCTGGTTCGAGGTCGAGGGCTTGCGCCATACGGTCGATCGGATCGGTATCGACAGCGTCATGTGGGAATCGGATTACCCGCATCCCACCTGCCTTTTCCCTGAACTCGCTGGAAATCGCCGCACAATCGCTGGCCAATTTCAACCCGGCTGAAAAGCAGCAGATCCTCGGCGGCAACGCGGCGCGAATCTATAACATTCCGCTGGGTTGATCACGTGACCGAGAACGCGACACCCTTCTCGCAGTCGGGCGCCCAACTCAAGGTTCTCGATCTCGGCATGCAGTTCGCCGGCCCCTTCGCCGCAACGCTTCTGGGTGATTTCGGCGCCGAGGTGATCAAGTGCGAGCAGCCCGGCCTTGGCGACCTCGCGCGGCTCGGCTTCGCGGATGGCGTGGCGAGTTTCAGGCTCGATGCCGGAGCGCGCGTCGTCGCCGAACTCGCCCGTGACGGCCGCGTCTGCTGCATCGTCGACCAGCGGCCGTTCGAAGCAGCGGAAACGAGCTGCTTCAACACCAGGTCGGCAATGCTGCACGGCACCGCCCGGCGCATCGAGGCAGCTCGGGACGGCGAAGCATGCTTCGTACTCGAAGTTGAAAAGGTCGTCAGCTTCGACTTCGCCAAACTGCAGTCCAATCCCGCGTCGCTGGCGCAATAGGGGTAAGCCATGTGGGATGACGGCACGATCTGGGAAGGAGCCAGGCAAGGCAAGCTTTTGCTGCGCACCTGCAGGGCATGCAAGACCCCTTGCCATCCGCCGTTGCCAATGTGCCCCGAGTGCCAGTCGCTCGACTGGGACATGAAGGAAGCTTCGGGGGACGCCCGCCTCAAATCCTGGCTTGTTTCCATTCGTCCGGATGGTGGCGACGAGCCACCGCGCCTCACTGTCGTCGTAACGCTGGCCGAAGGGCCCAATTTCCTGTCCAACCTGGTGAATGCCGAGATCGAGACCTTGTACGAGGGCATGCCACTGAAGCTGGCCTTCCAGACCCATGAGGATCATGTTCTGCCCGTTTTCCAGCCAGCAGAACCTGCGGCATGAGTGCGCTGCGACAAGCAGTGGTGGTCGGCGTCGGCGAGACCGAATACTCGCGCGAATCGGGCAGGACGCCGCTCCACCTCGCCGCAGAGGCCTGCAAGGCGGCGATCGGCGATGCCGGCTTTGAAGCCGCAGCAATCGATGGCCTCGTCACCTACACGATGGACACCAATGATGAGCTCGAACTGCAACGCTGCCTGGGCTTTCCGTTGCTTCGCTGGATCGGGCGCACGCCCTATGGCGGTGCCGGCTGCACGGCCAGCGTACAGCTGGCAGCGGCTGCGGTTATGGCCGGGTTCGCCGAGGCGGTGATTGTATACCGGGCGCTCAACGGGCGCTCCGGCCGCCGATACGGCACGCCTGAATTGACCCGTACGGCAGGATCGGGGGGCGAGTTGCACTATGCTTTCGGGCTCGACACGGCCGCCAAGAGCTATGCCGCCGAGACCCAGGGCTACATGCGGCGCCATGGCGTGACGAGCGAGGACCTTGGCCGCTACGTCGTCGCTACGCGGGCTCTGGCCGCGACAAATCCGCGCGCCATGTGCTATGGCAAGCCGTTGACGCTCGAAGAGCACCAGGCCTCGCGCTGGATCGTCGAGCCATGGATACGGCGATATGACTGCTGCCTGGAAACCGATGGCGGATCGGCCCTGCTGATCACGACGCCCGAGCGCGCGCAGGCCTCTGCCAAGCCGCCGGTGGCGATTCTCGCTGCCGCGCTGGCCTTTGGCAAGGGACGCCGCGTCGCCTACGATTTCTACCGTACCGACGAAGAGATCCAGGCCGAGAACAAGGCGCTCGTGGACCAACTTGTGCGGCAGTCTGGCATACACCCCCGCGACGCCGACATGGCCATGATCTACGACGCCTTTACTCCCGGGGTGTTCACCGCCCTGGAGGCATTCGGCATCTGCGATGAGGGCGGCGCGCGGGACTTTATCGCTGCCGGCGAAACGACTTTGAATGGCGCAATGCCCGTCAATCCGAACGGCGGACTGATCGGCGAAGCCTACATGCACGGCCTCAACAACGTGATTGAGGCCGTGCGCCAGCTTCGCGGCGAAGGCGCGAACCAGGTTGCCAATGCGCGGACTTCGCTCGTCACCGGCGGCGGCGGGCTGATCCTCGGACGGGATTGATTATCTCTGCGCGCGCCGTTCAACAGTTGCGTGGCAGCTGAATGCGGATCGAGCAACGGGTTCGCCAAACGGTCGACGCAAAACCGTTACAAGTCCCCAACGCATTACAATGATCGCGCGATGTCGGCGGGCAACATTGCGGTGGCGGGATCGTCCGGTCCGAACCAGGCCTCTGCGAAAGATGCAGGGGCGCCAGTTTCGCCGATGAGCCGGGCAAATTTCTGGCCCTCATAGGGCGCGGCGGCGAGCATGCGGGCAGAGAGCGCATCGCCGATGGTGAACAACTGCGCCACCTTGCCATGCAGCTCCCGAGCGATGCCATCGAGCGGCACGCGCGCAGTTGAAAGGATCACCGCATCGGCCGGCTCGCGGCTGTCCTCCTCGGTGTGGATGTCGTACAGCGTGACTGTGCCCGGCTCGATCGTGCGCAACCAAGTTGCAGGGCGAAGCCGCACGCCGCTCTCCTTCATCCGGCGGACGATGTAGCGTTCTTCCCAGTTGTCCGTGTTGCGGTTCGAG
The DNA here is from genome assembly GCA_963779195.1 of uncultured Alphaproteobacteria bacterium. Classification (GTDB taxonomy): domain Bacteria; phylum Pseudomonadota; class Alphaproteobacteria; order Sphingomonadales; family Sphingomonadaceae; genus Novosphingobium. Next base: position 600,385 of record CAVZWZ010000001.1, on the reverse strand, counting down.
ACTGGCGAGTAACCGGCGGTGACGAACTGCACGTCAGCACCTGCGGATGCCAGAATTTCGGCGATGCCGGTCCCGGTGTGATAGCCTTCGGCGTCGAAGATGAAGACTTTTCCGCCTGGCCGTGCGCCGCGCAGCAGCACATCTTCCGGAAGCAATACGAAGGGCAGCTTGTGTCCGGGAATATCTGCGTCGCGGGTGATGCTGCGCCCGCCCGGACTATAATGCGCGCCGGTCGCCACGATCACGGCTCCCGGCTCCTCGGCCAGAACGGCTTCGGCCGTGGCTTCGACTCCCAATCGCACGTCGATGCCGAGCCGCGCCATCTCGGCGACCCACCAGTCTACCGCCGCGCCATAGTGTTCGCGCCCCGGCAGGTCTGCCCAAAGCGCCAAGGCCCCGCCAAGCCTGGCGCGGCCTTCGAACAGGGTGACTGAATGGCCCCTGCGCGCCGCCACCCGGGCCGCTTCCATGCCGCCCGGTCCGCCGCCGACGATCACCACCTTGCAGACTCTCGCCGCAGGGGTGAAACTATTCTCGCCCCACAAGCGATCACGGTAGGAGGCGGGATTGATCGCGCAGCCCTGCGCCCCGTCGCCGCCCGCCGCCGTGCACCAGTTGCAGGCAATGCAGGTGCGATTGAGGTGCTCCCGGCCGCTCCTGGCGTTCTGGACAAAGCGGGGCTCGACAATCAGCTGGCGGGCCGAGCCGACCATATCGCAGACGCCTGCGGCGATGGCCGCTTCGGCATCGGCCATATCGGTGATATTGCCCAGCACGCTCAGCACCGGCACCTTGCCCGCCGCCGCCCGCACAACCTCGACGAAGGGCCGGTAGTATTGCTTCGGCTCGAAGCCCGTGGGCATGCCGTGGTGAAACTGCTGCGGCTCCAGGCCAACATCGAGGTCGACATAATCGAGCAGACCTCGCTCGCATGCCGTCCGGACGATGTTGAAGGCGGTCTCGGTGCCATAGCCGCCCTCGATCTGTTCGTCGCAGTTGAACCGCATGCCCACCGCAAAATCGGCGCCGCCGCCCTCGCGCACTGCCTGCAGTGCCTCGACCAGAAAGCGCATGCGGTTTTCCGGGCTGCCGCCGTATTCGTCGGTCCGCTCGTTGAAATAGGGGGAGACGAATTGCGCGATCAGTGCCGCATGGCTGGCATGATGCATGATGCCGTCGAACCCGGCCTCGGCCATGTGCGCCGCAGTGTCCCGCATCGCGCGGATCATCGCGGCGATCTCCTCGCGGTCCATTGCGCGTGTCGACCAGCCGCGCCCGCCATAGGCGAAGTGGCGCACCGAAGGGCCGAATGCGGGACCGGGCGGGCTGAGGGCCTGCCAGAAACCGGCACCGGCCCAGTGGTACAGCGTCTCGCCGAAGATCTTGCCGCCCGCCGCATGGATCTCCTGGGCCATGGCGCGGAACGCCGCGATGTTCTCCGGCGGGTGCGGCGAAGGCTGGCGGGTGCGCCCGCGCTCGTGGATCGCCAGCGCAACTACTACGAGACCGCAACCGCCATCGCGCACGCGCTCCGCGCTATAAGCGGTCAGATCGTCGAGCGGCTTGCTGCCCGCGCTGAGCGCGCTGCCGTGCGGCGCAAAGAAATAGCGGTTGGGCAATTCGACCGGGCCGAGCCGGATGGGGGAGAACACATTTGGATATTTGGGATGCATATCCTCTCCTCCGGGCCCGCCAGGCTCGGGGACCCGCAAATTCCTCGCAAGCCGCATGATTGGTTAGTTCGATGGCAGCGTCAAGGCGCGCTGCCGAAGGTTGTCCGAACCTAATCTATCGCGCGCCATCCTGCTCGCGCCCGGCCGAAGCGGGCCTGCATGGCTTGCAGAAATGGCCCCCCGCAGGCAAGCCCGCCCGGTCGAGTATCATGTTGAGTGAACCCGAGGGCTGGAGCGTCCCGGTCACATAGTGAAACCAGAAGATGTAGTCGGGGTAGTTCGCTGCATCTGCCTTGACCGCAAAGCGCCCCTGCCCGTGTCGCGCAATGATGTAATCCACATTCGCGCCAGACTCGGCCAAGATCGCATTGCCGTCGGTTATCACCGGCGCCGCGCCAAGCGGATGCAAGGCCTTTTATTCCGAAGGCGCCGCGCTTGTGTCGGGATAACGGTCATACCGCTTCAATTCGTCAGGTATCCCCAGATCCTCGCACAGCCAGACAATCCGTTCGGACTGCGAAACTCCGAGATGATGAACTGTCAACATGGCCTTATCCCCTGCTGCTGAAAAATGCCGGGGCCCGGGCACAGTTGGCGCTGACGGAGACGACTAACAGGTCAAACAGTTCGGCGGGGATGTCATGCCCCATGCCGTTCACCTCGAGCAGCCAGGCACCCTTGATATTGTGTGCGATATCAGCGCCGCCTGCGACCGGAATCAGCGGATCGTCTACGCCGTGGATAACGAGTGCAGGTACAGACAACTCGCGCAATTGCGGTCGCCGGTCAGGTGCGCCTCGCGCTGCGGCGAGTTGCCGCGCCTGACCGGCCGGATTCCAGGCCCGGTCTGCCGTGATTGCAGCGAAGTGCCGGAGTTCAGCCTCGGGCGCGGGATAATCGGGGCTGCCAAGCGTGCGGTTGAGCAGCACCTGATGGCTCAGATAGGCTTCGCGATCCTCGCGAGGGTCGGGCGCGCGTTTGGCAAGAATAGCCATCGCATCGGGATCGGAAGGCGGCAAATCGGGGTTGCCGCTCTGCGACATCATCACGTTGAGCGAAAGCACACGATGACGATGTTCGATAGACATGACCTGCGCAACCATGCCACCGAGCGACACGCCAAGCACATGCGCAGCATCGATACCCAATGCGTCAAGCAAGCCCACGGTGTCGCGCGCCATGTCAGACAAGTTATAGGGAAGTTGTGGATCGCGGCCCAGACGCCGCGCTTCGACAACCGCGCCGATATCCGGCACCGGCGCGCCGTCCATATGCGAGGACAGGCCCACGTCGCGATTGTCGAAGCGCAATGTGCGGAGGCCGGCACTTGCGAACTTGTCGCATAGCGCCTGCGGCCAGCGGACAAGCTGAGCACCGACGCCGTGAATCATCAGCAGAACAGGGCCATGTGCCGGTCCGGCCAGTTCGTATTCAATGGTAATCCCGTTTGTCTGCACCTGCGCCATTGCGTTAGACTTGCCGTTCGATGAAATCATGCCAATCCGGCTTCGCCAGCTGAACCTTCAGCTCCGAAAGCGTGCTCGGGTCGAGTGTCGGCGTTCCGGTCTTGTCGAGATACCAGCTCTGGCAACCGCCAGTGCCCCAGACCGAGGCGCGAGCCCTTTCGCGCACCCTCTCCAACCATTGCCGGCTCGGCTCCGCCCGCGGCGAGAGCAGCACGCCTTTGTCCGCAATGCGATCAATCAGCTGCAGGATAAAATCGACCTGAACCTCGACGATCCCGACGACCGAGGCTGTGCCGCCAGGCGAATAGGGTCCGTTGATCATGAGGAAGTTGGGCATGTTCGGCACGGCCATTGAATGATAGGTCAGCGGCAATTCAGCCCAGACCTCATCCAGTGTCAGGCCGTTCTCACCGGTCACTTGCATCGGCCGGATATAGGCGTGAGCATTGAAGCCAGTGGCCAGTGCCAGCACGTCGAGTTCAAGCAGCTTGCCATCTTTCGTCACCACGCCCCCTGGCACGATGCGCTCGATTGGATCGACTACTACATCGACGCTGGGATGCTGCACCGCCTCATGAAAGCCATCTGAAAACACCAACCGCTTGCAGCCGACCGCATAATCGGGCGTCAGCTTGGCGCGCAGCTGTGGATCGCGGATCGAGGCGAGCGCGTCAAAGCACACCTGATCGCGAGCCCTTCTGCCTTCCTCGGAACTGGTTGCCGCCTTGCCGCGTGCTTCGGTTTCATCACGCAACTGGCGATAATAACTCTGCCAATGGCCCGGCCAGAGCGCGAAGGCGAGCTTGCGCCACCATGGGTTGGGCGTGTCCTTGACCGGGAACACCCATTGCGCGGTGCGCTGAAACACCGAAAGCTTCTCGACAACCCCCGCAAGCGCCGTGACGATCTGGGTGGCGCTGGATCCGGTTCCGATCAACCCAACCCGCTTTCCGGCGAGCTCTACTGACTGGTCCCAGCGCGCAGTGTGGAAAACCGGGCCCGCAAAACTTTCAAGCCCCTCGATCTGCGGCATGACGGGCTGCTGCAGCCGGCCGGCGGCCGCAATCACGACATCCGCTGAATAGGAGCCGCCGTCACTCGTTGAAAGTTGCCAACGGCGGCCATCGAAGACAGCCGATGTGACCTGCTTGCCATATTCAATGAAAGGCAGCACTCCGCGACGCCGGGCAACACGGTGATAATATGTCCAGATATCCGGTCCCTTGGCATAGCGCGATTGCCACCAGGGGTTGCCGGCGAACGAAAAGGAATAGAGGTGGGCAGCGACATCACAGGCGACCCCGGGATAGACGTTATCCCGCCAAGTCCCCCCCATGGCCTGCGCCTTTTCCAGGATTGCGAAATTGCGAAAGCCACGCTCAAGCAGCTTGATCGCCATCAGCACCCCGGAAATTCCGGCACCGATTATGACGAAGCGCGTGTCCTTGCCCAGCGCCGCCGCCCGGACATCGGCCAAACTGGAACTCATGGTTCAACCTTTTCTGCCGCGCCGGAAAATTCGCAAAAAAGCTCCTCCACCGCCACTTTGGCGATCTTGCCGTTGGGGGTCAGCGGAAAGGCATCGACAAACAACCAGCGGCGCGGAACCTTGAAATGCGCGCGACGATCCCGGTGGAGCCTGGCCGAACGACGCAGCAGGTTGCCCAGCGTGCATTCCAGCAAGGCAACGCAGACATCGGGCAGGTGATAGGCAAGGCCGGGCGCTGTCTGGGTCTGGTCAGCCGCTTCTGCCGCAGACATGGCAATTTTCCTCGAAGTGTTATGCAATGCCGCAAATTGAAAAATAATGCGCCGCTATCGTTGCATAGTCATGCACTGCAGTTAGACTGTCAACTCGAACCATGATGACAAGATCCTTCCGCCTCGACGTTCCCCAGGCTCGGCTCGACTGGATATCGCGCCGCGTTGGCGATGCCGTTGTCGGTTATGCACCCGATGACGATGCAGACTGGAAATACGGCACTGACGCGCAGTATCTTGCCGGGTTCCGCGATCACTGGCGCGACCGTTATGACTGGGGCGCGGCGCAGGATGCCTTCAACGCCTTTCCTCAATTCACGGCCGAGATCGAAGGCATCGCAGTGCATTTCTATCACTTGACGGCAAGTGGCTGCGCGTCCGGACAAAGCAGTGGTTATCCTATCATCCTCAGCCACGGCTGGCCGGGGTCGGTCCTTGAATTTCTCGAGGCAATGCCGCTTCTGGCTGCGCGCGGATTTGACGTAGTCGTGCCGTCACTGCCCGGCTACGGCTTTTCGGGTCGGCCACCCCTGGCCGATTTCCGCCAGCGACATTGCCCGAATGTGGCGCACACTGATGGTCGATGTGCTTGGCTATGCACGCTTCGGCGCGCAAGGTGGCGACTGGGGCGCATCCGTCACCACTGCCCTCGCCCAGCAACACGGCGATGTCGTCGCATCGTTTCACCTCAACTATCTTGCCCACCGGCCCAGCGGCGAGATGTCGCCGGGCGAAGCCGAATGGTTCAAGGCGGCGCGCAAGCGGATGAACGATGTCGGCGCCTATTCGAAGCAGATGACCACCCGGCCGCAGACCCTCGGCCTGGCCCTGGCCGATACGCCGATCGGTTTTGCCTCCTGGGTGCTCGAAAAATACCGCGCCTGGTCAGACAATGACGGCGACATCGAGACAGCCTTCAGCAAGGACCAGCTGATCACCATGATCATGACATTCCTGGTCAGCGACAACGTTCAGGCCGCAATGTGGCTCTATAATTCGATGACCACCGCCAGGCCGACCGACGGCGGACCGATAGCAGTGCCAATGGGCTTTGCCCGCTTTCCCCGCGAGACCGTGCCGCCACCGCGCGAAGCCGCTGAAAAGCGCTTCAACATTGTCCATTGGCAGGACATGCCCAAGGGTGGTCATTTTGCAGCCTGGGAAGAGCCCGAACTTTTCGCCTCGGAAGTCTCCGGATTTTTCGACCGATGGCGCTGAACGCTTTTGGCCGGCATGACACCTACCATGTGGCGCAAGAAGCGTTGAGGAAATGAAATGGATGGAATGATCGAACGCCGGGCGGCTTTTGCCGATCTATCGGGCCGGGTAGCTTTCGTCACTGGCGCTTCATCGGGAATCGGCGAGAGGTTCGCGCGCGTGCTTGCTTACTGCGGCGCCAGGGTCGCAGTCACAGCGCGGCGAAAGGAACGGCTCGATGCTTTGGTTGAGCAGATCACAGCGACCGGCGGCTTGGCTATCGCCATCGTCCTCGACATGCGCGATGAGGTCGCCATCGCGGCAGCTGTGGCCGAAGCGGAAGCTGCACTGGGCCCTGTCGATATCCTCATCAACAACGCCGGAATCAACTATGGCAAGCGCGCCGTCGGGATGACAGCACCGCGATTCGACGACGAGATGGACACCAATTTGCGGGGGCCGTGGCTACTTGCCTGTGCAGTGGCGCGCCGCCTGATCGAATTGCAGACGCCTGGGCGCATCATCAACATTTCCTCGATCGGCGCATTCATCACATCAAAGCCCGGATCGTCGCTCTATTCGGTCAGCAAGGCTGCGGTTGTGCGCATGACCGAAGTGCTGGCGGTTGAATGGGCGCCCCATTTCATCAACGTAAATGGCATCGCACCGGGCACATTTGAAACCGAAATGACGAGCGCCTTTGTCAGCAATGAAAGCTACGTGGAGTCACTTCCCCGCAAACGGATCTGCTCGACGGCGCAGCTTGATTCGACCTTGCTCTATCTGGTCTCGCCGCTGTCGGATGCTGTAACGGGGACAGTCATCAAGGTCGATGACGGGCAGACTCCGCGCTAGCCTAGGTGTTTAGTCCCGGCATTTGATGGGTTGGATTGAGGGTAAATCTGCCTGGCTGGATTGTCCATATTTTGCAGATGTATTCGAAGGGCGTGAGGCCTTTGAGGGTCTTCAAGCGCTGTCCATAATTGTAGGCGTCGATGAAGTCGTGGAGGTGGGCAGTCAGGGTCGCAGCAGGATGCGGCCGAACGGGTGACCGGTTTCGGCATGGGCATGGGCCTCAGCGGCTGACGATGTCGCCGCCTTCGCTGCTGACGGCCTGCACCAGGATCAACACTTCATCGGGCTTGAGCACCGGTTCCGGCACTTCGCCATGGCGCATCACTTCGGGCCCGCCGTTTGCCGAATAGAAGGCTGCCTTCATTGTGCCTTTTTCTTTCCTGCGGCGATCGCGGCAAGCCCATCCCAATCGCTGACTGCGCTGGCGTTACGGGTCAGCAGCGCGGTGATGAGATCGGCGTTGTGCGCGGTGCGCTCGAGGTAGGCGGCGGCGATCACTGTCAGCCACAGGCCCGAGACGATGTTGGCGCGGTAGGAATCAAACGCCAGATCGAGGGTGTAGGTGGGATCGGTTTCGGCAATGATCTGCACATATTCGGCGAGCAGCGCACGTTCGCCGGAGCGGCGGTCTGCGGGGCTGATGCTGCCGCTCAGGAAATAGGCGACATCGTATTGCGGGTCGCCGAGACGCAGGCTCTGCCAGTCAATCAGGCAGGCGCGCGGGCCATCGCCAGTCTGCTCGAACAGGATATTATCGACGCGCGGATCGCCGTGAATCAGGGTGCGGCGGACCGGGGGCAGCTCGATCCAGTGCTCGGCCAGCGCGCCGAATTCCTGCATTACCGCGATTGCCTCGGCCGGAATGCCGTCCGCCAGCCATTCGGCGATCACCGCCGCGCCTTTGGCATAGGCCGGCAGCAACTGGAGCGGACGGCTCATCCATTCCTGCTGTTCAAGCCCCGGCTTTTCCCACCAGCTGCGGTGAAAGCGGGCGAGTTCGCGCACCACTGTCGCCGCATCGGCAAGCGAGCAACCCGTGATCTGGTCGCCAGCCCTGGCAGAAGCCGACAGGTCTTCGAGCAGCAGATTGCACAGGCCGGAATCGTCGGTCGCGCTGAAATAGACTTGCGGGATGCGAAAACCCGGGTCCTGCCCGAACAGCGCATAGGCCTGCCGTTCGCGCTCGAACGGACTGGTCGAGCTCAGCGCGGCAGTGAGCGGGCGTCCGATCTTGCAGATCGCCGAAGTCGGCGCAGTGATCGTCCCGCTGTTGTAACTGGCGCGCAGGTGGACGGTTTCGCTGGTGGTGCCGTGGCCGATCGGGGTGATCTCCGGTTCCAGCGCCAGCCGCTGCGGAGTGACCACGCCGCCAGCGGCAAAGGCGCGTTGCAGCCAGTCGGCGGAAATGGCTCCGGCGGAGGCGACCAGCTCCGGCGGCAGGAGCGCATCCGGATCGAAGTCGTCGCCGTCTTCGCCCCAGAAGCCCTTGGCATATTCGGAGTTCCAGCAACGGGTGAAGCGCCCTTGCTCGGCCTCGAACACCTCGATCCCGCACAGCCGGATATTGCGGCCATCGCGGCTGACCATGTTCCACACCGAAGTGACAAAGCGATCGTCGGCATGCAGCACCCGGTGCGTGAACAGCGGCTGGATCGCCACACTGCGCTTGACCCGGACGATCTGCTCCTCATGGCTCAGCGGGGTGACGCAATTGGGATCGTGGCGGATGATCGGATCGGCGCAGACCTCGCGGATCAGCTCGACTTCGCCCGCGTTGTAAACCCGCTCCCAATATATCTCGATCAGCTCGCGCGGGGTGCGATAGGCCATGGTTGCGGTCTCTCCGGGATAATGCATATGAATTGCGGCATTTTGGGCAGTCGCCCTGTCCTGTCAACGCTGATGCCGAAGCCCGATGTTCGATCAATCAGGCCGGTTCGATACGGACCGGAATGCCATCGAGCAGGCACATGCCCGAAACCTGCTCCCAGTCCGCAGGATTGTCCGATGCCAGCAGGTTGACGTTGGCTCCCTCGATCGCGTTGGCCCGCTGCCAACCACCGCGATGGCCCCAGCCGTGCGGATAGCAGACCGAGCCCGGGACAACGTCTGCGGTCACTTCCACCGGAACGATAATCCGGTTGTCGCCTGCGCGCACGGCGACCCGCTGGCCGTCGGCGATGCCCAGCCGCTGCGCATCCGCCGGATGGATTTGCATGCTTGGTTGATGGCCGCGCGTCAGGCGTTCGCTGTTGTGCATCCAGCTGTTCAGCGATTGCAGCCGCCGCCGCCCGAACAATAGCAGAGTCTCGCCGTCTGATGGTGCCGCCGGGCCGCTGGCCAGCAGCCGTGCAAACTCGGCGGCGCAGACCTCGCCAAACAAGCTGACCTTGCCGCCTGGAAGCGTGATCGCTGCCTGCGTGGCTGCGGCATCGACTTTCGGCAAATAGCGGTAGCCGTGCGGATGCTCTTCGCGCAACATCGCGATGCTCAGCCCATCTGGCATGCTGTCAGCGCCCCATGGCCCGGCCTGCAGACGGGCATCGACTGCGGTCATCGGGTCCGGATCGGGACAATCAGGCGTCCCCATCATCGCCAGTGGCGAAGGCAGACCCATCCGTTCGAGGATTGCCGCATAGATCGAAAATTCAGTGCGTGCTTCGCCCTGCGGCGCGAGCACGGCGTCGGTGTATTGAATCCAAGGGCGCGGGGCATTGGCACCCCACAGCTCGTTCATGTCGGCACGTTCGAGAAAGCTGGTGGCCGGCAGGATGTAGTCCGCGAACCGGTTGGTCTCATTGATATAGAGATCGAATGAAACATGCAGGTCGAGGCTCGCCAAAGCCTGTTCCAGCCGGTCGCCGCGCGGGTAGGACAGGACCGGGTTACCGGAATCGACAATCAGCGCCCGGATCTGGCCTGCGCCGGGCGTGGTGATCTCGTCTGCCAAACTGCCGCCCGGCGCAATGTCTAGAATCAGCGGCAAGTTGCCGATCCGCGAGTGCTTCGCCCCATAAGGAAAGTGGTTGCTGGTGGGCGCTGGCACTGCGCCCTGGCCGATAACCCAGCCGCCCGACTGGCCAAGCCGCCCGGTGACGATATTGAGCGCTTCGATAAGCAGGTTGGTGAGCGTCGCAAAAGTGCCGCGTCCGGTGCCGAGCCGGGTATAGACCGCCGCCGTGCGCGCCTGCGCCAGCCGCCGGGCCAGCGCCTCGGCAGCCGCCACGCTCACTCCGCAGCGGGCACTGGCGTCCTCCAGTGAAAACTGTGCGACAGCACGGCGCAACTCCTGCCATCCGGTGGCGGCGGCATCGAGCGCGGCTGCGTCGAAACGCTCCTCGTCAAAGATCGTGCGCAGCAGCATCATCACCAGCCAGATGTCGCTGTCGGGCCGCACCGGCAGGTGCTCATAGCGGCGCGCTGTTTCCGTCCGGCGCGGATCGACAACCACCACCCCGCCCCTCGCCGCGATCGCATCCAGCCGGTCCATCGCGCGTGGTTCGCTGACCAGCGACATATGCGATGCGACTGGATTGCCGCCGATCACGATCAGAAAGTCGCAATGTTCGAGATCGGGAAAGGTGTATCGGAAGGGATTGCCGTAGGTCAGCTCCATCGCCAGATTCTTGGCGCCGGTGTCTGCGTGAAGCGAGTTGAACTTCCGGGCGCTCCCGAGCGCGCGCAGGAAGCCATTCATGTAGGCAGGGTGCAACGAACCGAATGACGCGGGATTGCCGATAAACGTGGCTACGCTCTCGCCGCCGTGGCGCTCGACTACTCCCGCCAGTCGCCCGGCAATATCGTCCAGCGCTTCATCCCAGCTCACCCGTTCGAACTCGCCGGGGCCGCCCTTGCGGCGCAGCGGATGGAGCACCCGGTCCGGGTCGTGGACGATGTCGACCATTCTCGCGCCCTTGACGCAGATGTGGCCTTGCGAAACCGGATGATCGCGATCCGGGCCGACACGGACGATGCGGCCACCCTCAACTGTAACGCTCAGCCCGCACAGGGCCTCGCACAGCCTGCAGAAACTGATGTGCTCGCCATCCTCGCCCGGTGACATTGGTGGCTTGAGGGACATCGGCAGGCCTCCTTTGCCAGCACACTAAAATTCGCTGCTTGGTCTGCGCCTCGACGTTCCTCCGACTATGCGTAGAGTCGGAAGCCTTGTAGATGCCCATTTGCGGGCCTGTTGACAACAGGGGTTGGGGTGAGCTTCGGCACAGGCCAGAGATTTGGCAATGACTCTCGCCATGGCGGCAGAGTCCGATTGCCTGGCTCGTGCTTGTCGCAGTAGCATTGGGCAGTGTGGGAGCGCATCGGCTCCGCCAAGATGGTGAAGAGCCGGAAATGTGCAGTGGCTCTGCAAATGGAGTCGCTGCAAAGCTGCGCTCAAGCGGAGGACCTACTGGATCAGCATGACCTGGACATCGCGCGGGCCCGTGAATGGGTTGCGGCCATGCCCGGTCAGGCGGTTTTCCAGCAGCATGACGTCTCCGGCCTGCCATGAGAAGGCAATTTTGCGCGCTTCGAACGCGGCATGGATGGCCATGAATTCCGTCTCGGTCAGAGCTTCGCCGTTGCTGAAACGCACCGAATAGACGCGGGGCGTAGTCGTGCCATAGGCCGCATCGATGGCAGCTGCGCGTACCTCACCGATGGTCAGCGGGTGCTGCACCTGTGAATTCATCTGATTGAAATAGAGCAGATCCCCGGTGACCGGGTGGGTGGTGATGCCGGGAACGCGGGTCCAAAAGGAGAGGCTGCCATCGCCGTGCCATTCGAATTCGGCGCCGCGCTCTTTTAGCAGGCATTCGATTGTGGCGCGATCCCCGGTTTCGAATCGGTATTGCCAGGTCGGGTGGCGATAGATGTCCCCGGCGCGCCAGTCATCGACCGCCTCCGATCGCATGTTGCGGACATATTCGACATCGTGCGTGGTGAGTTTGCCACGCAGCGGAGCAGGCAAGGCTTCCAGAAGGCCGCGCATGTCGCAAATCACGGTCTCGCCGCCGGTCAGCGAAGGCTCGCGGCAATAGAAGGCGACCAGCCTGGGGCCGCTGGGCATATAGGACATTTCCTGATGCAGCGGGATGGTGACTTCGGGCGGAGTGCGGGTTGCCTCCATCACGTTTCCGGTCACCACCTTGCGGTCCGAGGTGCCACCGGCATAGCCCTGGGCATAGGGCTCGAACTCGTCCAGCAAGCCAGCAAAGTGCTCGCTGGAAGCAATGGGAAAGCCGCGCCAGACGATTGCCCCAAATGTGAGCAGCGCCTGTTCGATGGCCTCGTGGTTCTCGCTCATCCAGTGCCGTGCCACGCGGAAATCGCTGCGCAGATCGTCATCCAGCGGTTCGATCCACAGCGGCGGATTGGCCAGGGAATGGCTCGGACAGGCGCACCTTAGCGCACCGAACTGTTCGCGGGCCTTGTCGAGACGTGCGGATATCGTTTCGGTTGCCAAGGTCATTGCGCCGCGAATATCTTGCCGGGGTTGAGGATGCCTTTGGGATCGAGCGCCTGCTTTGATGCTGCGCATCAGCGCAATTTCGGATTCGGACCGCGACCAGCCGAGATAGTCCCGGCGCGTCGTGCCGACGCCGTGTTCGGCCGCGATCGAGCCGCCGAAGCGGCGGACAACGCCATAGATCGCATCGTCGAAGGCCTGCTGCACCTGCTTGTCCATACGCTTGATGCTGAGCAGGGCATGGAGGTTGCCATCGCCGGCATGGCCATAGAACAGCATGGTCACATCCGGATAGATCGCCATGACCGCAGCGCGCGCCTGTTCGACGAAGGCCGGCATGTCGGCAATTGCCATGCTGACATCATAGGCGGCAAAGGGCCGGAGTGGTGTGCAGCCGGGGCTCAGATCATCGCGCATCGCCCATAGATCGTCGCGCTGGCGGGCCGACTGGGCAATCACCGCGTCGGCGACCAGGCCTTGCTGGGTGAGCGCCATCAGCGCGCGCTGGAACAGTGCGGCATCGCCCTTGTCGTCGCCCCCCATTGCCTCGACCAGCGCATAGATCGCATGGCCCAGCGCCATCGGGCGCGGGCGCTGGGCCAATTGCGCCTCGGTGTGGTGCGCATAGAATTGCTCCCACATCAGCTCGAACGAGGAGAGCTGACCGGACAGCGCAGTCTCCAGCTGCCGCATGGCGCGGATCGCGTTGTCGAAGCTGGCCATGGCGATCAGCGCGGTTTGGCGCGTCGCTCGGCAGCGGGCGCAGCCGCAGCACCGCGCGGGTCACCACGGCGAGAGTGCCCTCGCTGCCGATCAGCAAGTGCTTCCAGTTGTAGCCGGCATTGTCCTTGATCATGCCGGTCATCGAGGAGACGACAGTGCCATCGGCCAGCACCGCTTCCAGCCCCAGCACCATGTCGCGCATCATGCCCCAGCGGATCACCCGGTTGCCGCCGGCATTGGTGCCGATCACCCCGCCGATCATCGCAGAGCCCCGCGCGCCGAGATCGAGCGGCAGAAAGGCGCCCTGCGCTTCGGCCAGTTCGGCTGCCGCCTGCAGCACGCAGCCGGCTTCGACTGTCATGGTCATCGACAGGGTGTCGATCGCCTCGACCCGGTTCATCCGGTCGAGCGACAGGGCCAGCCCTCCGTCGTCGGGCACCGCCGCGCCGCAGGTGCCGCTCTGGCCGCCTATTATCGTAACGGGGATAGCGTGCATGTGCGCCAGCTTCATCACCTGCGACACTTCGCCAGTCGTCGCGGGCCGGGCCAGCCAGGCCGGATGCGCCTCGAACTTGCGGCCGATGTCGATCCGGTAATGTTCGCCGATATCCGCGCCGCAGCGCACATTTGCCGCGCCGACAATGGCGACCAGTGCCTCGGCAATTTGGTCAGCCATCCGTCAACTCTCCCTCCGCGTTGCGGGCAGGTTGGCGGGTGAAAGCGGGCCGCGCAACAGGAATGTCTTTCGCGCAGTGCATTTCATGGGTTAGGCTCCTGCCAACGATCCGGAGAGACGATTCATGGGCAAGGTGCGCGCAGCGCTCGCGGCAGGCAAGCCGAGCTATGGCAGCTGGGTGACACTCGACAGCCTGATTGCCGCCGAAGTGATGGGGCGGGCCGGGTTCGACTGGCTGATCCTCGATGGCCAGCACGGCGCAGTCAATGCGGGCAACATGCTCTCGCTGATTCAGGCGGCGGAACTGGGCGGCGCCGCCGCCATCGTCCGCGTCGCCTGGAACGACGAAAGCCAGATCATGCGCGCGCTGGACCTTGGGGCTTACGGCGTGATCGTGCCGATGGTCTCGACGGCTGAGGATGCGCAGCGGGCGGCGGCGGCCTGCCGCTATCCGCCTCATGGCATCCGGTCCTTCGGTCGGGTGCGCAGCTATTATGGCCCGGCTGGCGCAGGCGCGCCGGAGCCGCTGTGCCTGGTCATGATCGAGACTGCGGAAGCGCTGCAAAACCTAGACGCCATTGTAGCGACGCCGGGAGTTGACGGACTTTTCGTCGGCCCGGTCGACCTCGCCATTTCGCTGGGCCAGGGACCGGCCATGACGATGACACCGGAAGTGCTGGCCGCGATTGGCGATGTGATCGCGCTGTGCCGCGCGCACGGCAAGATCAGCGGCTCGGCCACTTTGGGCGCGGAAAACGCGCGGGCGCTGGTGGATATGGGGCTGACATTCGTGCCGCTGGGCGCCGATGCCGGCTTTGTCCGGCGCGGGGCGGCGGCAGAGCTGGCCGCCGCGCAAGGATGGAAATGATATGCACGACAAAGCCATTGCCGACCTGCTCTCCAAGCAGGAAATCACCGAAGCGCTCCACCGCATTGCGCGCGGCACCGACCGGGGCGATCTCGATCTCTTCGCTTCGGGCTTTCACGAGGATGGCGAGGACTATCACGGCCTGGCCAACGGGCCGGTGGCGAACATCATCGCCAATCTCGGGCGTTCGACCTTGCTGTGCACCCAGCATCTGCTGGGCAATGTCTCGATAGACATCGATGGCGACACGGCCCGCGTGGAATCGCTGTTCTGCTCCTATCACCAGCGCCGCGACGCCGAGGGGCAGTTGTGGGATGAAACCTTGCGCGGGCGGTATCTCGATCTGTTCGAGCGGCGAAACAATGTCTGGAAGATCGCGCGGCGGGTGGTCGTCTGGGACGCCTCGCGGGTCGAGCCTGCGGCGGGATCGTGGTTTGACCTTATGCGCCAGCGCCCCGGCGCCGACGACCGCTATGTCTTCGGCCGGCGCGACAAGAGCGACATGGTCTACAGCTTCGAGCTGCCCGAAGATCTGCGCGGGTAGGAGCACGTGAAGGTCTACATCCTAGACGAAATTGTTGTCAGGCTGGGCCGCGCCGGGGAATACCGCCGCGCCTATGCCGCGCGCTATGTGCCCGGTGCGCAGCGGCGGGGAATGCACCTGGCAGGGGCCTGGCAAACTCCGCCGGGGCAGGACTTCGATGAGCTTGCGACCACGCTGTTCTACCTATGGGAGGTCGATGGGGTGCAAGGCTGGTGGAACCAGCGGATGAGCAAGCTGCCGGACGGATCCGACGAACGCTTCGAAAAGCTCGCCTGGTGGCAGGAGAGCGATCAGATGACGCTCAGCCGCAAGCGGCGTGTGCTGTCCGATCAGACGGAAATCGCCTGATGTTCGTGTCGCTGCGCCTGATAAACTTGCCTCCGGAGCGCGAGGCGGAAATGGAAGAATTGGCCGCGCAGTTGCAGGCGGCTGCCACCGGCCTTCCGGGTGTGCGGAGCTGCTGGATTGCTCCGGTCTCGCCGGTGGCGGTGATCAACGCCGGGCATGTCGTCTGGCGGATGACTTTTGCCAGCGAGCGCGAGGCACTGGCGGTGGTGCTGAATCCGGCGTGGCGTGGGGGAGTGGCCCAGCTGCTGGAAGGCACGCAAGTCGCCCATCTGGGCTATCGCTTTGGCCGCAGCGCGGTCGCGCCGGCCGGGGGCGGCATCTGGCGCGCACTGATATTCCGGGTCGTGCCGAAGGGCTTTCCGGATGGGGTGCAGGCGCTGGAACAGGGCCTGCTGATGATGCCCGGCCATGTCTCCACCATCCGCAGCTGGGCGCTGAGCCCGGTCTCGCTGTGCGAGGGACCGAAGGCATACACCCACGTCTGGGAGCAGGAATTCGACGGCCTGGATGGGCTCACCGGCGAATATATGACTCACCCGATCCACTGGGGCCAAGTCGATGCCTTTTTCGATGCCGAATGTCCGGAATATATCGTCGATCCGCAGATGATCCAGGTCGTGGGCACGATCGACCGCACGATCATGGAGTAGCCATTGAACCTAGCCCCGATCCGTGTCGGCATCGTCGGCGCCAATCCTGAGCGCGGCTGGGCGCGCGATGCCCACCTCGCCGCGCTGCGCGCCCTGCCCGACTTCGCGATAACTGCGGTCTCGGCGCGAACGCAGGATATTGCCGATGAGGCCGCCGCGCATTTCGGCGCGGCGCGGGCATTTGGCGATTCGCTGGAACTGGTGCGCGATCCCGGGGTCGATGTCGTCGCGGTGACAGTCAAGGTACCCGAACACCGCGCGATTGTGCTGGCGGCGCTGGCGGCGGGCAAGCATGTCTATTGCGAGTGGCCGCTGGGCCGTGATCTGGCCGAAGCGCGGGAAATGGCCGAAGCCGTCCCGCCCGGCATCCATGCGATGATCGGCCTGCAAGGGCTGTTCGCGCCCGCGATCCTCGCGGCGGCACGGCTGGTGAAGGACGGCGGCATTGGCGCACCGCGGGTGCTGCGGGTGTTCGGCTCGGCCGCCGCCTGGGGTGATGATACCCCGGCCTTTGGTGCCTATCTCCAGGACAAGCGGACTGGCGCGACATTGGAAACGATCGGCGGCGGGCACACGCTGGCGCCGGTCGAGGCGCTGGTTGGCCGCTATGTCGAAGTCGATGCCCGCAATACCACGTTCCTTAAGCAGGTCCCGATCATCGGCACCAATGAGACCGTCGAGCGGACCTGCGCCGATCACATGCTGGTGACAGGTCTGCACGACAGCGGCTGTGTCTCGACGTTCGAAGTGGTCGGCGGCAAGCCGGAGCACCGCACCGCGCTGTTCGAGCTGGAAGGCAGCAAGGGCTGGCTGCGGGTTAGCGGCACCGTGCCCGGAACCTGCCAGATTGCCCCGCTGACGTTGGAGGCCAGCGTGCCGGTGGAGGTGCCGGAGCGGCTAGTCCCCGGCCTGTCCGGCGCATCCGCCAATGTCGCCGAGGCATGGGCAGCCTTTGGCCGGGACCTGCGCGAAGGCACGTTCACCGTGCCCGATTTCGCGGCGGCCGAGCGGCTGACCGCGCTGCTCGCCGCGATTGATATGGCTTCCACCAGCGGCCAGAGGCAGGCAGTTTGAGCCAGGCCTACTTCATCCGCGAGGGCGAGAGGTTCGTGCCCACCGGTCTGGGGCCAAGCTTCTGGGACCCGGCCAAGCAGGGCGGCGCGCAGATTTGCGGGCTGACGGCGCAATTGCTCGGCGCAATTGCCGTCCCTGTGCCAATGCTGCCAGTGCGTCTCACGCTGGACATCTATGGCGCGGTGCCGATGGCGCCGCTGACCGCGCGCACTCGCCTGCTGCGCGAAGGCAAGCGCATTCAGTTGGCCGAACTGGAACTGGAAGCCGAAAGCCGCATCTGGGTCCGCGCGACGCTGCTGCGGGTGCGCAGGGAAGGCGAAGAAGCGCAACTGGTGCCGCTCACTCACCCTTTCCCCGAAGGCGCGCTAGGCCAGGCCCGTGTGCTGGCGGAATCGATCCGCATTGCTGGCAGCGAAACAGAACCAGGGCCCGGCGCAGTCTGGATGCGGGTCATCACCCCGATGATCGCCGGGGAACCGATCGACCCGCTCGCCTGCGTCGCAGCCGCCGCCGACTGGGGCACGACTGTTTCCCCGCCTGCCTCGCTGACGGACTGGACCTACGCCAGCCTCGATCTTTCGATCCACCTCTCGCGCATGCCGCGCAGCGACTGGATGCTGCTCGACGGCGCCAGCGAAGTGGCCGGAAACGGGACGGGAATCGCGACGCTTCGCATGGGCGACACAGAAGGCATGTTCGGCACTGCGCACCAGAGCGTGTTCCTGAACCGGCGCGAGACGAGCTGAGGGAAAATCAATGCCGCAAACTGCCGCCAAGTTCCGCTACGACCCGTTCTCGCCCGAAGCGATGCGCGATCCGCACAGCCTCTATCCGGTGCTGCGCGAGGAACATCCGGCATACTACATTCCCGAATACGACACCTGGGTTTTCAGCCGCTATCAGGACGTGTGGGACGGCTTCATGGACGCCGAGCACTATTCCGAGGCCGAGGGCCAGCTTTTCGCGCCCGAAGTGCTACGGGTGCACCATCGCGGCAATCCGCCGGAGCCGAAGATCGAGCCGGTGAAGGCTATGTTCCTCTGGCTCGATCCGCCGGTGCAAACCGGGTTCCGCCAGCTGCTCGCCCCGCCGTTCCTCAAGGGCAGCATCAACCGGCTTGAACCCATGATAACCCAGATTGTCCGCCGGCGGCTGGCCGAGCTGCTGCCGCTTGGCAGGTTCGATCTCACTGCCGATTTCGGCAGTTATGTCTCGGCCCGCGTCACCCAGCAGGTGATGGGGCTGGCGTTCGAAGACACCGACCACATCGTCGATCTGATTAATCGGCTGGTCTATCGCAAGCCCGGCCAGGCAGGCTCCACGCCTGAAGGCCTGGCAGCGCGCGACGAGCTGCACGCGCTGCTGCGCGGTGAAGTTCAGCGCCGACGCCGGGGCCAGGGGCCGGAAAGTCCGGTGATCGATCCCCTGATCGCCTCGGAAATCATCGGTCGGCCGCTCACCGATCAGGAAATTGCCGTCGATGCCATGTCGATCCTGGTCGGCGGGACCGAGACCTTGCCCAAGATCTTTGCCGGCGGGCTGCTGGAGCTGTCGCGCCAGGGCGATCAGCTTGCCGAGGTTGCCGCCGATCCGCAGGCCCATGCCGCTGCGGCCTTCGAGGAAATGCTGCGCTACAATGCCCCGGCGCAATGGTTTGGCCGCACGGTGAAGCATCCTGTCACGCTTGGCGGGGTGGCGCTCGAGCCCGGCCAGCGCGTGATCCTGCTGATCGCCTCGGCCAACCGCGACCCGCGCGAGTTCGACCGGGCGGACCAATTCATCTGGAACCGCAAGGCGCGCCGCATGCTGAGCTTTGGCGTCGGCCCGCATTTCTGCATCGGCATACATCTCGCCCGGCTGGAAGGCAGGATCATGCTCCACGAATTTCTGCGAGCAGCGGCGAATTTCAAGCTTGAACCGGAAGCAGGACACTTTGCCGAATCCGAATTCCAGACCGGCTGGACCAGCTTGCCGGTCCGTGTCGCACCCAGCTCTGATGCCACATCCCTATGATCCTGACCCATGAGGACGGTTTCTGGCGGCTCTCGTCGAGGCGTGGTCGATACCGCAGGGAACGGCAACAATTGACCGTTGCGAAATCCGAAGCAGCCATTCCGGAGTGTCCCCAAGATCAGTCATACAAATCGGGGAAGAGGTAGTTGAGCGTGCCCATGCGCGCGGGAAAACTGACGGGATCGCCGCTCTACGTCATCTCGCACATGAACAACGGCGGGGCAATCTTCGCTGATGGCATCGAACAGGATATCCTCGCCTCCGATTGGGGAAAGGAGCTGACCGTCGAGGTCTCGGAACACCGGCTGAACCTTGTTCAATCATATGGATTTGCAAACTTAACCAAACTTCGAAACTGCCGCCTCATCGTGAACATCCTTGCATCCCTTTTTCGAGGCGCTCGACAATCCACCAGCGCCGAAGGCAAAGATGCGCGCCGCCTTTGCCCGACACCGGCAGACGATTGACAGCAATTGACCTGTCGGCCCGGCGTGGCACTATCGAGCCGCTCGATCCTGCCAGGCACGACCGGTCGGCGTTTTCGTGCGGTTTCGAGCAGGTCGGTAATTTCTTCAGGAAGAGCGCCAACAAGCTGGTCAGATCCGACAACTTCCGCGACTTCGTGATGGTCGATGCGGAGGAACGCTTGATCGACTTTTGCGCGATCAACGCTCACGCAGTCGATTATGCCGAACGGTCGCCGAGATATGCGCGGGATCGACCGGGGCATGGGCGAACCCGATGGGCCGAGTGAAATCGGCTTTGACGCGATTTCCGAAGTAGTCTTCAAGCGTGAAGATTTGCTCGCCCTGATGGCGGTGATCAGCGCGGCCAACCGCGACCGCATCGTCGCCGAAGAATCGCGCTGGTTCCGCCAAGCGCAGCCGGTTGGTGACGGTCGATGCGATAGAAAAATATCTTGCCCCGCGCCGGGCGCAGGGCTGATTGCGAGAGACACCGAGTTTTCAAGCGTGTGCCATGAATTGGAGAGACTAATGCCCCAGAAATTCTCGATCGACGACCTGACCGATCCCCAGCTCTCGCCCGAGGTGCGCGGCTATATCGCCTCAGTCGAAGCCAATCCGCCGGTGCTGAGCGAGGATGCGATTCTTTCCTCCGCGCGCGATGCAACCGGCCTCAGCGACTTCGGGCCGGAGGACTTCCGTGAGCGGCTCAAGGTTCTGCTCGATGAATGGAACGGCGATACCCGCGCTTATGCGCTCAAGCGCCAGTTCCTGCTCGACTATGCCACCCGCTATGCCACCAACCGCCTGCTGATCCACGATCTGCTGAAGCGCCACCCGGAAATCCACGAAGAGCAGATCGAGCGACCGATCATGGTCGTCGGTATGCCGCGTTCGGGCACTACCCATCTGCTCAACCTGCTCGGTGCGGATTCTCGGCTGCGCTCGACGCCGCTGTGGCAGACCTATGCGCCAGTGCCCAATCCGAAGGAAGCGATGAACCCCGACGGCTCCGATCCGCGTTACACCCGGGTTGCGGCGAAATGGGAGGCACAGCTCGCCTCGAACCCCATGTCTGCTGCGATGCATGCGATGGAGCCCGACCACTTTCACGAAGATGTCGAGCTGATGGGTCCGAACTTCGCCGGCTACAATTTCGAATGGCTCGCCCGCGCACCCAAATTCCGCGACTACTACCTTTCGACCGACCAGACGCCGCACTATGAGTACATGAAAACCGTGCTCAAGATCTTTCAGTGGCAGGACGTGCAGGCGGGCCTGCCGCGCAGGCGCTTCGTCACCAAATGTCCGCAGCACCTTGAACAGCTGCCAGTGCTCAAAAAGGTTTTCCCCGACGCGACAGTGGCGATCACCTATCGCGATCCGGTCGATGTTATCCAGTCAGCGATCACCATGATCGCCTATGGCGAGCGCATGGCCTATCCTTCGATCGATACCCAGGGCCTGCTCGATTACTGGAGCGACCGGGTGGAACGGCTGCTGCGCGCCTGTGTGCGCGACCGGCCATTGTGGCCCGAAGCACAGAGCGTTGACGTGCCCTTCGAGCTCTTCATGAAGGACGACATGGCGGTGGTGCGCGAAGTGCGCCGCAAGGCGGCTTTGCCCGAAACCGATCAGGCCAACCGCGATGTTGCCGCATACATCGAGAGCCACCCGCGCGGGAAATATGGCCAACTCGTCTATAACCTGGAGCGCGACTTCGGCGTTGCGCCGGCGGAACTGCGCAAACGGTTCGATTTCTACTACGACGCCTTTCCGTTCCTGCATCGTCCGAGGGGCTGATACCACATCCCAATGATCCTCCCTGGATGACCGGACGGATGGTCAAGATCGATTCGCTGGGGAAGGAACTGCCTGACGGCGTTCGCCATATCGACGCAGCCGGACGCAAGGCCCAGCTGGCGGCGCGGGCCGATGGGGTGCGGCGTCAGTTTGCCGATAGTTGACCGGAAGGAGGCATGGTCAGGAGGCGGCTTGCGCAGCTGCCGTCCCGGAGGTGCCCCATTCCGGGTATCGATCGATCCCTAGAATCAACCATGCGCTCGCCAGCGAACCGAATATCCCGGCTATCGGCAGGATCGTATCGCTGCCATGCCAGTCATAGACGATCCCGCCGAACTCCGGGACCAAACATCTAACGCAGCTGGGTTTGGGGGTTCGGCCTCCCTAGCGCAGCTCCCCTCCCCCGCTCACATCATCCCTCAAGCAGCGCAACCTCGACCGAGACCTTCATCTTCTGGCCCGCGCCGCCGATGAACACCCCGTCGAGCGGCGAGACGTCGGCGAAATCGCGGCCCATGGCGGTGAAGATGTGATCGTTGCCGGCGAGCAGCGCGTTGGTCGGATCGAAGCCGATCCAGCCCAGTTCCGCCCCGCACCAGACATTGACCCAGGCATGGGTGGCGTCGGCCCCGACCAGCCGCGCCTTGCCCGGGGGCGGGTTGGTGCGCAGATAGCCGCTGACGTAAGCGGCGGGAATGCCGGCATGGCGCAGCGCGACGATCATGATATGCGCGAAATCCTGGCAGACGCCGTGCCGGGCGCGAAACGCCTGGACCGGCGGGGTATCCGCCTTGGTCGCCTTGCTGTCATAGGCGAATTCGCTGCGGATCGCGTGCATCAGCGCGGCGGCGGCGGCGACGACGCCGGTGTCGTCCGCCAGCAGCGGAGCAGCCCATGCGGCAATCTCCGGCTCCATCCGCGCGATCGGCGAGGCGAACAGATAGCTGGCCGGATCGCGGGCGGACATGCCGCGATCGCCCAGCGCCTGGCTTCTGACATCGGCGAGCGCAGGCCCGCCATCGCCCGGCGGCGGCAGCGTTCGATCGACCGCGACGGTGAATTCGCTGGTCACCGTCAGGCTGGCGATCGGCTGGTCGAGCGTCAGCCGCGCGACATGGACGACGAACGGACCCGGCTGGTCGTGCAGCGTTCTGGGCCGGGGGCTGACCTTCAGCCGGTAGTCGCTGACCACCTGCCCCGGCCAGTCGGCCGGCTTCAGCCGCAGGTTGAACCGCGCGAGGTTGACCAGGGCATCGTATTTGACTGCGGTTTCGTGGCGAACCTGGTATTTCATGCCAGCAGGCTGTCGCGCAGCGGCGGATCGGAGCGTTCGTATTGCAGGAAATAGCGCTGCGCGATCGCATCGGACAGCGCCAGCAGCCGGGTCTCGATATCCTGCATCTGCGCGTCGCCGGCGGTTTCGCATTGCATGCCGCGCAGATTGGCCAGCATCGCGCCGAACTGGCGATAGGGCTCCTCGGGCATGCCGTCGTCGCTCAGTTGCGGCAGGCTGGCGAGATGCTCGGCGATCCGCTCGACCTGGAAGACCAGGCCGCGCGGATTGCCGGGATCGAGCAGCACCAGATCGGCCACCGGCGCCCGCATCGGACCGACGAGGTAGCGGCTGCGATAGGTGATCTGGCTGTCGAACAGATCGAGCAGCAGCCCGAGATCGTCCGGGCCGCAGCCCTCGCCAGCCAGCTGGCGGGTGATCCGGCACACCGTCAGCGCCCGCTCGACCCGCCGCCCGAGATCGTAGAACCGCCAAGACGGCCCACGCGCCATGTTCTCCGCAGCCAGCCCCGAGAGCACGCTGAGCCGGTCGATCATGGCGTTCGAGGCCGACAGCACCGAATGCGCCCAGCTGTCGTCGAGCGAGGGGATCGGCTGGTTGGCGACCCGCCAGAAGTCCGCAGACATGCGATCGCGCAGGCTGCGGCCGATCTCGCGGATGGCATCGACCAGCGCGGCGATGCCGCCGCTCAGCTCGCGCTCGCGGAACGCCCGTCCGCAGACCTGCGGCAGCGGCAGCGCCGCCGCGCCGGGCGGGATCGCGCCCCAGCGCACCAGCAGCTCGACCAGCCGCTGGCGGCTCGCCGCGCCCCGGCGGCTGCCGCCATCGACCTCGATCGAGCTGCCCAGCAGGTTGCGGACGATCCGCACGGTGATTTCCGCGCGCTCGCTGTAGCGGCTCAGCCAGTAGAGGTTGTCGGCGGCCTGGCTCGACAATATCCCGCCGCTCCGGCGCACCGGCGGCGCCTGGTCGGGACCCAGCAGCGACAGCTGCTCGACTGCGACATCGTCGACGATGCAGACATCCGCCGAAAAATCGCCCTCGCCGATCAGCGAGGTCCTGAGGTCGCCCTGCGCGGACAGCCGGGCGAAGCCGCCCGGCATCACCACCCACTCGCCGTCCGCGCCGCGCGCCACGAAGGCGCGCAGGGTGAACGGGCGCGGCTCGAAACGGTCGCCGACCAGCGCCGGGGTGGTCGACAGGTGGACGATCTCCTGCCCGACATAGTCGATCGGGCGGCGCTCCATCGCCGCAAGCAGCGCCGCACGCTCCTGCGGATCGAGACTGGCCCCGGCGCGGGTGCGCCCGCCCGGCAGCCCATCGACCGCCGTGCCGAAGGCCGAACTGACCACCAGCTCGTCAAGCCGGTCGCGGACGATCTTGCGCTCGTTGGCCTGGCCGCACCACCACGTCGCCATGTTGGGCAGGATCAGGCTTTCGCCGAGCAGCAGCCGGGCGAGCCGCGGCATGAAGGCGGAAAAGGCGCGCGCCTGCGCCACCCCGACGCCCGGCCAGTTGGCGACCGCCAGCTCGCCCGACGACCATGCGTCGAACATGTCGGGCACGCCGATATGCGAATGCGCGTCGAACGCCAGCGGATCGAGCATTTCCGTGCCGATCCAGCGCCAGACGGCATCGATGCGCTTCAGCCCGGCAATGGTCCGCACATAGAGCCGTTCCTGACTGACCGCGAGATCGCGTCCCTCGACCAGCGGAAAGCCGAGATAGCGGGCGAGATGCGCCTGCTCGGTATAGCTCTGGTTGAACTGGCCGGGCGTCAGCAGCGCGATCCGCGGCGCGGTGCGGGTGCAGCTGGCGGCGATCCCCCGCCGCAGCTCGGCGAAGAAACCGGCCAGCCGCCGGGCGTTGATGTCGGACAGCAGCGTGCCGGTGGTCCGCGAGAGCGCCAGCCGGTTTTCCAGCGCGTAGCCGATGCCGGTTGGCAGTCGCAGGCGGTCGGCCAGCACCCGCCACTCGCCGCCCGGACCGCGCGCCAGATCGACCGCGTAGACTTGCAGATAGCGCCCGCCCGGCGGCGCGATGCCCTGCATCTTGCGGGCAAAGTAAGGGCTGCCGGCAACCACGGCGGCGGGTAGATGGCCGTCGGCGACCAGCGTCTGCGCGCCGTAGATGTCGGCGATCACCCGCTCGAGCAGCGTCGCGCGCTGCACCAGCCCCTGGGTCAGCCCGGCCCATTCCGCCGTGCCGATCAGCAGCGGCATCGGGCTGACCGGCCAGGGCCGCTCGTCCTGGTCGCCCGACAGCCGGAAGGTGGTCCCGAGATCGGCGATCTCGTGCCGCAGCAGGTCATGGATTTCGCCCAGCCTGCCGTCGCAAAGTTCGGCAAGTCCGCCGGTCAGGCGGCGCCAGCTGCCGGCGACGCCCGGCGCCGCCCCGGCATAGAGATCGGCCGCGCTGTCAGGCACCGCATAGCCCCGCAGCGGATCGCTGGCAGTTGCTGTCGCCATCGGGTTACCTCGCACGCCGGCCATGGCTTGCCGTCAACCAAGCCCCGGGGGACGGCGCAGATCGAGCGTCATCGGAAATTCCCCCCCTGCTTCCTGCGGCGGCATCGCCACCTTGCCCGGCGTATGGCCGTGTCCCTGGAACCGCGCCCGGCGGCGCGATTCGGCTTCATAGCCGTTTACCGGAATATCGTCATATGCGCGCCCGCCGGGATGCGCCACATGATAGACGCAGCCGCCCAGCGAGCGCCCGTTCCAGCTATCGAGCACATCGAAGGTGAGCGGCGCATGCGCTTCGAGCACCGGATGCAGGCAATTGGCCGGAAACCAGGCCTTGTAACGCACACCGCCGACGCCCTCGCCGCCGTTTCCGGTCGGATGCAGCGGCACGCGCCGACCGTTGCAGGCGACGATGTGCCGTCCCGGAACGAGACCCTTGGCCAATACCTGCAGCCGCTCGGTCGAGCTGTCGACATAGCGCACCGTGCCGCCGATCGCCCCGGTTTCGCCGAGCACATTCCACGGCTCCAGCGCATGGCTGATTTCCAGCGTGACGCCGCCGGCCTCGATCTCGCCATGCACCGGAAAGCGGAACTGGCGCTGCGCCTCGAACCAGGCGGGATCGAAATGGTATCCGGCGCCGCGCAGCTCCTCCAGCACTTCGAGAAAATCGCTCCAGACGAAATGCGGCAGCAGGAAGCGGTCGTGCAACGCCGTGCCCCAGCGCACCAGCGCGCCATCGCGCGGTTCGCGCCAGAACCACGCGGTCATCGCGCGCAGCAGCAACTGCTGGGCCAGCGACATCCGCGCATCGGGCGGCATCTCGAAGCCGCGGAATTCGACCAGCCCCAGCCGCCCGGTCGGTCCGTCGGGCGAGAACAGCTTGTCGATGCAGATCTCGGTGCGGTGGGTGTTGCCGGTGACATCGACCAGCAGATTGCGGAACAAGCGATCGACCAGCCACGGCGATGGCTGCTGCTGCGCCGAATCTCCGCGATGGGGCGGCGGCACCTGGGCCAGCGCGATCTCCAGCTCGTAGATGCTGTCATGCCGCGCCTCGTCGATCCGCGGCGCCTGGCTGGTCGGGCCGATGAACAGGCCGGAGAACAGATAGCTGAGCGAGGGATGGCGCTGCCACTGCAGAACAAAGCTCTTGAGCAGATCGGGACGCCGGATGAACGGCGAATCGGTGAGGCTGGGGCCGCCCAGCACCAGATGATTGCCGCCGCCGGTGCCGATCGAGCGGCCATCGACCATGAACTTGTCGGCGGTGAGCCCGCATGCGCGCGCCTCGTCGTAAAGCTCCTCGGTGATGGTCACCGCCTCGGCCCAGCTCGCCGCGGGCTGGATGTTGACCTCGATCACGCCGGGATCCGGCGTGACCTTGAGCACCGTCAGCCGGGGATCGGGCGGCGGCGGATAGCCTTCGATCCGCACCGGCAGCCGCAGGCGTTCGGCCACCTGCTCGATCTCCGCCACCAGTTCGAGGTAGTCGTCGAGCGCTTCTACCGGCGGGATGAACACCGACAGGTGATCGCCGCGCGGCTCGATCGCCAGCGCGGTGCGCACCGCGCCTTCGATGATCTTCTGCTCGACCCGCTCCTGACGCTCGGCATCGGGCGCGGCGACCGCCTCGTGGCGCTGCTCGCGCGCGGCCTCGGCGAGCCGCGACTGGCTGCCGCGCTCCACCGCCTGGCTGCGGAAGTCGGCCAGCGCCCCGCGCGGTTCGGCGGTGTCGCGCGGGTGGATATAGGGATAGTCCGACGGCGGCACCTAGGGCAGCGAACCCAGCGGCAGGCGATAGCCGAGCGCGCTGTCGCCCGGCACCGCGAACAGCGCGCCGCGCCGCACCTGCCATTTCTCGCTCTTCCAGCGCGGCGTCTGCTTCGATTTGCTGTTCCAGCGCTGGATCGGCAGGACATAGCCGACCGGCTGCGACAGGCCGCGCTGGAAGGTGCGCATGATCCGGTTGCGCTCTTCGGGATTGTCGAGCTTGGGATCGCTGGGCGAGGTGTTTTCGGGCAGCTCGGCCTCCTTGACGATCCAGCTGACCGCGTCCTCGTAAACCGGGTGGATGAATTCGTCCGAGAGGCCGAAGCCGGCGGCGGCCGCGTCGATGAAACGCCTGGCGCTGGCGGCGTCGATCGCGCCTTCGGGATCGATCGTGCCGTCGGTTTCGGCGCGGATTCCGCCGGCGATCAGATCGGGATCGCGCCACACCGCGACCCCGTCCTTGCGCCAGTAGAGCGAATAGCCCCAGCGCGGCAGGCTTTCGCCCGGATACCACTTGCCCTGGCCGTGGTGGAGCATTGCGCCGGGCGCGAATTTCTCGCGCAGCTTGCGAATCAGCCGGTCGGCATACAGCGCCTTGGTCGGCCCGACCGCCTCGCCGTTCCATTCCGCCGCCTCGACATCGGTTTCGGCGACGAAGGTCGGCTCGCCGCCGGTGGTCAGCCGCACATCCTGCGGCGTCAGGTCGGCATCGACCCGGTCGCCCAGCTCGAGCAGCGCCTGCCAGCGGGCTTCGGTGAACGGCTTGGTGATGCGCACCGCCTCGGCGATGCGGGCGATGCTCATCTCGAAATGGAAATCGACCTCGGCCGGTTCGGCCACGCCGCTGATCGGCGCGGCCGAGCGGTAAGTGCGGGCGTCGCCGCGAGCGGAATATGGCCTTCGCCCGCGAACAGCCCCGATGTCGGATCGAGCCCCACCCAGCCCGCGCCGGGCAGATAGACCTCGGTCCAGGCGTGAAGATCGGTAAAGTCGGCCTCGGGACCCTTCGGGCCCTCGCGCGGTTCGACATCGGCGACCATCTGGATGAGGTAGCCCGAGACGAAGCGCGCCGCGAGGCCGAGCCGCCGCAGCAGCTGCACCTGCAGCCAGGCGCTGTCGCGGCAGGAGCCGGTGCCGAGGTGCAAGGTCTCCTCCGGCGGCTGAACCCCGGCCTCCATGCGGATGACATAGCCGATGCGCTGCTCCAGATCGGCGTTCAGCGCGACGAGAAAATCGATGCTGCGGCCCGACCAGCCGGCAAACTGCGCCACCAGCGCTTCGAACAGCGGGCCGTGGATCTCGGTCTCGAAATAGGCCGCCAGATCCTCGCGCAGCACGGCATCGTAGGCGAAGGGCACATCCTCGGCATAGGGCTCGACGAAGAAGTCGAAGGGATTGATGACCGCCAGGTCGGCGAGCAGATCGACCTCGATCGAGAAATGCTCGACCTTCTCGGGGAACACGATCCGCGCCAGCCAGTTGCCGTGCGGATCCTGCTGCCAGTTGAGGAAGTGATTGGCCGGCTCGATCTTGAGCGCGTAGTTGGGAACCTCGGTGCGGCTGTGCGGCGCCGGACGCAGGCGCACCACCTGCGGGCCAAGCTGGATCGGCCGGTTATAGCGATACCGGGTCAGATGGTGCAGCGCCGCTCTGATCATGGTGCTGTTGAACCTTCATTCCTGTTGCAGTGCAACAGAAATCGCTTATGCAGCTGTCAGGGTGATCGGGTCCGCAAGCCTATCGGCTGCGGCGTTGCCAGGGATCGACACCCATATGAGACTTTCGATCGCAGCCCGGCTCGACTATGAGTTCGCCGCCCCAACCGACGTGCTGCTGCAGCTCGAAGCCGCGGCGATCCCCGAGCAACTGATCGAGCAGGCGCATATCGAAGTTTCGGATTGCCAGCATTTCGCCCGCGTTCCCGCGCAGGACATGATCGGCGATCGCATCTGGGTGCGCGTCCAGGGCCGCATGACGGTCGACTATCGCGCCACCGTCATGGTCAATCGCATCCTCGACGATTGCCTGGGGCTGGAGCGAATTCCGCCGCATATGCTGCCGGGCGAGACCGTTCCCTATCTGATGGCATCGCGCTATTGTCCCTCCGATCAATTCGTCACCTTCGTCATCGACGAATTTGCCGGATTGGAGGGCGGCGCGCTGGTGATCGCCATGCGGGACTGGATCCAGCATCATATCAGCTATGTGCCGGGCGTCAGTTCGTCGGAAACAACCGCGCTCGATACATTCGTCCGGCGCCAGGGGATTTGCCGCGATTATGCCCATGTCCTGATCACCCTGGTGCGCGCTTGCGGCATCCCCGCCCGGATCGCGAGCGTTTATGCGCTGGGCGTCGAACCGCAGGATTTTCACGCCGTGGCGGAGGTATTTCTCGGCGGGGAATGGCACCTGGTCGATGCGACAGGAATGGCGAAGGAAGGCGCGATGGCCAAGATCGGCATCGGCCGCGACGCCGCAGATGTCGCCTTTCTTACCGCCTATGGCCCCGCCTGGATGAATGCCCAGTCGGTCGCGGTCGAGCCAGGCTGACAGCGCCCGGCCGGGCACGTCGGCCTGCCGCGCTAACCATGCGCGCCGAAATGGTTGGCGATCGCCACGCCGATCCGCAGGCAGAGCCGGTAGGCCTCGTCCAGCGGATCGATCAGGTCGCGGCGGATCGCGGCATAGCCATGGCCTTCCATGTCGGGATAATCGGCCGGTTCATCGACCGCATAATCGGCCAGCGACGGCGTCGATACCGGATAGGCGCGGCGCAGCTGGGCCAGCGCCTCGTCGATGCGCAGGCTGAACACCATCTGCAGCACGTCTTCGCGGCTGATGTCGTTCGACCGCGAGAAGGCGGGGATGCTGACCGCGCGCAGGAAGATGAACTGCATCAGCGCCAGCCGCAGCGCCTGCAGCGCCCCGAGCGAGCGGCGCAGATCCTCGCGCCCCGCCAGCGATCCTTCGTCCGGGATCAGTTCGAGCAGCCGGTGAAGCTTCACCGCATCGACCCTGAGCCGCGAGGTCATGGTGCGAAATGCGCTGTTGCGATCGTCGGTGGTGAGCTGGTCGGCGAGGCCGAGGCAGGCGGATTCGAGGTGCCGCTCGGTGCCGCGATAGGGCCGGCTCGCCCAGAACGCCGAATTGAACAGCTCGCCATAGGCGGCGACCGACTTGATGCTGGCGAGCCTGTCCGCCGCGCGCAGCATGCGGATGATCTGGCGCCCCCGCGCCGAGGAATTGATCAACTCGGCGATGCCCTCGACATCCTCGACCGCCGAGGTGCCGACCCCGGCGATCAGGTTAACCGGATAGCCCAGCTGCTGCATGATGGCGTTGTGCGGGATCGCACGGATCTGGCGCAGGCTCATGGTGCGGTCGGCGGCGAGATCGGTCTGGCGGCGCGACTTGCGGCTGCCGGTCTCGACCAGCAGGCCAAGCCCGAAGGCGGTGAGCGAGCGGGCATAGGTGCGCGAGCCCATGAAATCGCGCTGCACCCGGCGGATGCCGCGATAGAAATCGAGGCTGAGATCGGTTTGGGTGTAGAACGGATCCCTGTCATCTTGGGGAAGTGGGCCGTCGGGCAGCGACCGCGTTTCCACCTCGGCGATCCGGGTAAGCGTCGCCAGCGCCAGTTCCGGCGTGCGGAAGAACAGATAGCCGTCGCCGCCCTGGAAGCTGGCTTCCAGCTCGGTGCGGATGCCCGCCTCGGCGAAGCGCCCGCGTGCCCACAGGCTCATCGGCCAGGTCAGCCGGTCGGCCATGTTCACCGGATGACCGCCGCGGCCCATCGATTCGCCGTGGGTGTTGAAAATCAGCGCGGAAACGCCGGTCAGCCGGTGCCGCGCCATGGCCCGCGCCAGCCGTCCCTGCAGCCGCTCGATCGCCAGCGCGGCGGGCAGCTGGCCGATGAAGCGCCCGGCGTCTGAAAAGCCGGTCTGGATCGCAATCCGGCCGCGCCCTCGCGCATAATCCCGGTAGGCGGGCTCGGCGAGCAGCGCCTCGAGGAAGCGTTCGCCATGCTCCATCGCGCTTTCGGTCTCGAACAGCGGCGAAACGTCGACCTTGCCCGCGATGCCGAACAGCTTGGCGAAGTAGAGCGCGGCAAGCACCGTCTGCGGATCCTCGCATTCGGCGATCAGCATGCGGATCGGCGCATCGGCGTCGATGTGGTGGAGAATCTGCGCCATGGCGAGGAACTGGCGCACGGCGGTGGTGTTCTCGATCGCCAGCGCGGCGAAATTGGTGCGCAGCGGCAGGGCCGCGTCCAGCAGCGCGCGGATGCGGATCAGAGCGGTCTTGCTGGCGAGGTCGAGGCGGTTTTCGGGATCGATCCGGCGGCGGATGGCGTTGTGCAGCTGCGAGGCGTTGACCCGGAAATGGATGCCGCCCATGCCCAGCCCGTCGGCGCGCATCGCGGCGACGAGGGCCAGCAGCCTGGCCGGCGGCAACGTCGCCGGCGGTATCAGCCGCCGCTTCGAGCTGGGCGATCACCGGCCCCAGCGACACCAGCTGCGCCGGATCGTCCGCCGTCAGCCGGTTGGCGGCCTGCGACAGCGCTTCGGGATCGCTGAGATCGCCGGCGAACAGCGCCTCCATGGCGGCAGTATGCGCCTCGGCGCCGCGCAGCGTGGCGAGCACCGGACTGGCGGGATCGATTTCGGCGAGCCGGCCGGCGTAGCGCCCCAGCCGCAGCGCCTTTTCCTTGAGCCGGTAATGGATACTGGTCGACCAGCCGATGTCGGTGCGCCCGTCCATGTCGTAGCCGACCCAGCTGGCGAAGCGGAAAGGCAGCGGGCGCAGTTCGCGCCATTGCCCGGGCCAGCGCCGCGCGGCCTCCGCGAACAGCAGCGTGTTCAACGCATCGCGCGCATCCTGCGCCCGGCCCAGCGCCGCCATTGCCTCGCCATGCTCGAGATCGAGGGTGATTGCAGTGCGGGCGGGATCGGCGATGCAGACCGTCGCTTCTGAAACCGCCCCGCTGCTGGCGGCCTGCGCCACCGCATCGGCCTGCGCGGCGGTGAGCAGGAAGGTCGGGTGAGCGGTGAAGACGATATGAAACAACGGCTGCGACCACCGCCGCGCGAAGGAATTGAAATCGCCTTGCGCCCCGGCAAGGCACAGAAATGCCGCGCGGTTCGCTTCGGGCGCCACCGGAGCAAGCAAGTGCACCAGGTGGCGGGCGCGGCTTTGCAGGCTGTCGCATTCCAGCTCGGCGACCAGCGACGCGGCATCGGACAGGCTCATTGTCCCCGACTCCAGATCGCGGGAGAGTTCCAGGCTGAGCTCGAAGACGGGGTTGAACAGCGGCGACTTGGCGGTTCGCACATGCAAGACGTTGAGGCGTTCGCTCAGATCGGCGCTGCTGGTCATGGGTGTGGCGGCCCCTTTCGTCAGCCCTTGCCGTCGGGCCAAGCCCCGGCAAGGCGCAATTGCCCGCAAGACTCGGCGATCATGCGCCGGAATATTGTGCAATGCAACATACCTGCTGAGCGCCGCCGTCAGCCGGCCGGTCACAGGCGCAAATAGATCGCGGAATAGGCGGGCATGGATTGCGGCGAAGCGCCGTTTACCCGGGCCAGCAGGGTGGCTTGCGGCGGCAGACCGCGCGGCTCCGCCGGTTTGGCCGTCAGGTTGAACAGGCAACGCACCCGCTGTTTCCCGCTGACCCGATCGAACGACAGCAGCGGCCCTTCGGCGGCGATGGCCTCCACCCGGCCCAGCCGCAGGGCGGGCGTGGCGCGGCGCAGGGCGAGCAGTTCGCGGGTCAGCTCGAGCAGCGAATCAGGGTCGCCCTGCTGGGTTTCAACCGCCCTGGCGATGTTCCCGGCGCTGAGCGGCAGCCAGGGATTGCCGGTGGTGAAGCCGCCCAGCGGTTGCTTCGCCTGCCACGGCATCGGCGTGCGGGCGCCGTCGCGCGAGAGGGTCAGCGGCCAGTTGGCGATGGCTTCGGGGTCTTGCAGCTGTTCGAAAGGGATCTCGTCCTGCCGCAGCCCCAGCTCCTCGCCCTGATAGAGGATGATATTGCCCCGCAGCGCCGCCAGCAGCGCGATCTTGACCCGGGCGAAGCGGTCGGCGTCGCCGGGCGCGCACCAGCGCGAAACCGCGCGCGGCGCGTCGTGGTTCTCGAACGCCCAGCTCGGCCAGCCGCCAGCCGTGCCGCCGCCCGCCTTGCCACCGCCCTGCCACTTGCCCAGCACTTCCGCCACCACCGCCGGGGTCAGTTCGGGGGCATAGAGGAAATCGAAGCCATAGGCGCTGTTGAGCCGGCGTTCGCCCCTGGTGTAGGCCGCGATCTCGGCCTGCGCCTTGTCGCCGCCGACCTCGGCGACAGTGTGGATCGCGCCGTAGCGGTCGCACAGCGCGCGAATCCGCTCGATAAAACCCACCACACCCGGCTGCGACTGGCTGTGTCGCTTGATCTGGAAATCGAACGGCCGGCTGCGCGGGCGTCCATCCCCGGGCGCGGGCGGATTGTTGCGCAGCCGGGGATCGTGCATCGCATGGTTGAGCGCATCGAGCCGGAAGCCGTCGACGCCCCGCTTCAGCCAGAACTCGGCGACCTCCAGCAAGGCGTCCTGCACGGCGGGATTGTGCCCGTTGAGCTGCGGCTGCTCCTTGAGAAAGGTGTGCATGTAATACTGCCCGCGCCGCGCATCCCAGGTCCAGGCCGGGCCGCCGAACACCGATTGCCAGTTGTTGGGCGGGCCGCCGTCGCGTTTCGGATCGGCCCAGACATACCAGCCGGCGCGCGGATTGGCGCGGTCCTGGCGGCTTTCGGCGAACCAGGGGTGCAAGTCCGAGCTATGCGCATAGACCTGGTCGACGATGACTTTCAGCCCAAGCGCGTGCGCCCGGGCGATCAGCGCATCGAAATCGGCCAGGCTGCCGAAGATCGGATCGACGCCGCAATAGTCGGAAACATCGTAGCCGAAATCGCGCATCGGCGAGGTGAAGAAGGGCGAAATCCAGATCCCATCGACCCCCAGGGCGGCGATATAGTCCAGCCGCCGGGTGATTCCGGCAAGGTCGCCCACTCCGTCGCCATTGCTGTCCTGAAAGCTGCGCGGGTAGATCTGGTAGATCGCAGCGCCGCGCCACCAAGGCGGGCCGGTTGGGTCGGACGCTTTGCTCATGCGGGCTCCTGGAAGGGTGGCGCTGGCGACGATGCTAGCACGGCACCTGGCGCGACGTCGCCATGCCGGAAAGGAAATTTATGCCGCAATGCACAATAGCCTTGTCGAAACCCCTGTCTGTGCCGTAGCCTTGCCGGCGGAGGCATTGCGGAGGATGAAGTTGCCGCCGGCAAGTCGGGCCGCATGCCGCGCCCGGCTGAACGGCGAAATGAATTGGAGCTTCGCCCTTGCCAGTCACCCCGATGCCAGTCACCCCTCCTTTACCAGTCTCCCCGCAGCCAGCTGTCCAGGCCATGCCGAGCCCGGAGATCGACGCGCTGATCGTCGATGTCCTGCGCCACCGCGTCGGCAAGGACGAGCGCGCCGCCAAGCCGCATGACTGGTTCACCGCCACCGTCCTGGCGCTGCGCGACAAGATCATCGACCGCTGGATGGAATCGACCCGCGAAACCTATGCGAATGGCGGCAAGCGGGTCTATTATCTCAGCCTCGAATTCCTCATCGGCCGGCTGCTGCGCGATGCGCTGAGCAACATGGGGCTGACCCGCGAGATGGAACAGGCGCTGCGCAGCCATGGCCTCGATCTGGCGCAGCTGGAGGATCTGGAACCCGACGCGGCGCTCGGCAATGGCGGCCTCGGGCGGCTGGCGGCCTGCTTCATGGAGAGCCTCGCCAGCCTCGGCATCCCGGCTTACGGCTATGGCATCCGCTATGTGAACGGCATGTTCCGCCAGCGCATCGACGATGGCTGGCAGGTCGAGCTGCCGGAAACCTGGCTGGCCCACGGCAATCCGTGGGAGTTCGAGCGGCGCGAGAGCTCCTACCGCATCGGCTTCGGCGGCGAAGTGGTCGAGACGGGCGACGGCGTCGCCTGGCATCCGGCGGAGGAAGTCGAGGCCACGGCGGTCGATACGCCGGTGGTCGGCTGGCGCGGCAAGCGGGTCAACACGCTGCGGCTGTGGACCGCATCGGCGCTCGATCCGATCAAGCTCGATGCCTTCAATGCCGGCGATCATGTCGGCGCGCTGGTCGAGGAAGTGCGCGCCGACAGCCTGGTGCGGGTGCTCTATCCGGCGGATTCCACGCGCGGCGGGGCAGGAACTGCGGCTGCGGCAGGAGTATTTCTTCTCCTCCGCCTCGATCCAGGACATCGTCCGCCGCCACATCCAGTATCATGGCGACATCCGCACCCTGCCCGACAAGGCTGCGATCCAGCTCAACGACACCCACCCGGCCGTTGCGGTGGCGGAGTTGATGCGGCTGCTGGTCGATGTCCACGGGCTCGAATTCGACGAGGCCTGGGAGATCACCCGCAAGACCGTCGGCTACACCAACCACACGCTGCTGCCCGAGGCGCTGGAAAGCTGGCCGCTGCCGCTGTTCGAGCGGCTGCTGCCGCGGCACATGCAGATCGTCTATGCGATCAACAGCCGGGTGCTGCGCGAGGCTCGGCGCAGCGGCATGGACGAGGCCGAAATCGCGGCGATCTCGCTGATCGACGAAGGCGGCGAGCGGCGCGTGCGCATGGCCAACCTCGCCTTTGCCGGGGCGCACAGCGTCAACGGCGTCGCCGCGCTGCATACCGAGCTGATGAAGACCACGGTGTTTTCCAGCCTTCACAAGCTCTATCCCGGCAAGATCAACAACAAGACCAACGGCGTCACCCCGCGCCGCTGGTTGCAGCAGTGCAACCCGGGCCTGACCGCGACCATCCGCGACGCGATCGGCGACGGCTTCCTCGACGATGCGGAACAGCTGGTGGCGCTGAACAAGCTGGCGGGAGACGCCGCGCTGGGCGAGCGCATTGCCGAGGTGAAGCGCAGCAACAAGGTGGCGCTGGCCGCGCATCTCAAGACGCTGACCGGCATCCGGCTCAATCCCGATGCGCTGTTCGACGTCCAGATCAAGCGCATCCACGAATACAAGCGCCAGCTGCTCAATCTGATCGAGACGGTCGCGCTCTACGACCAGATCCGCAGCCATCCCGAGCGCGACTGGGTGCCGCGGGTCAAGATCTTCGGCGGCAAGGCGGCGCCGAGCTATCACAACGCCAAGCTGATCATCAAACTGGCCAACGACATCGCGCGCCGGGTCAATTCCGATCCTTCGGTCGGCGGGCTGCTCAAGGTGGTGTTCGTGCCGAACTACAACGTCACCCTGGCCGAACGGATCATCCCGGCGGCGGATCTGTCGGAACAGATTTCGACGGCGGGCATGGAAGCCTCGGGCACCGGCAACATGAAGTTCGCGCTCAACGGCGCGCTGACCATCGGCACGCTCGACGGCGCCAATATCGAGATCAAGGACCGGGTCGGCGACGACAATATCGTCATCTTCGGCCTGACCGCCGACGAGGTCGCCGAAAAGCGCGCCAATGGCTATGACCCGCGCGAACTGATCGAAGGGTCGCGCGAATTGCGCCAGGCGATCGAGGCCATCGCCTCGGGCGTGTTCTCGCCCGACGATCCGCACCGTTATGCCGAGCTGATGGACGGGATCTACGATCATGACTGGTTCATGGTCGCCGCCGATTTCGACGCCTATGCCGCCGCCCAGCGCAAGAGTCGATATCTGCTGGGAAGATCAGGCCCGCTGGCGCAAGATGGCGATCCACAACATCGCCAATGTCGGCTGGTTCTCGTCCGACCGCACCATCGCCGAATATGCGAAGGACATCTGGGGAGTTCTGTGAAGCCACCGGGAGAGGCCATTGCCGCACTGCTGGAAGGCATCCACGCCGATCCCTTCTCGCTGCTTGGCATTCATGAGGGGCCGCAAGGCGCGTTTGCCCGCGCGGTGCTGCCGGGTGCGCGAAAGCGCCGAGGCCTTCGACCTCTCCGGCAAGAAGCTGGGCAAGCTGAAGCGCATCGACGATCGCGGGCTGTTCGAAGGGAAGGTCAAGGGCGAAGCGCGCCAGCCGGTGAAGTATCGTTGCAAGGCCGGTGCCCACGAATGGTGGGTGACCGATGCCTACAGCTTCGGCCCGGTGCTCGGCCCGATCGACGATCTGCTGATCGCCGAGGGCACCCACTTCCGCCTGTTCGACAAGCTGGGCGCGCATCTGCCTCGTGCACGAGGGCGCGAGCGGCGTCCATTTCGCGGTCTGGGCGCCCAACGCCAGCCACGTCGCGCTGGTCGGCGATTTCAACGACTGGGACCACCGCCGCCACCCGATGCGGCGACGCGCCGATATCGGCGTGTGGGAAATCTTCATCCCCGACATCGGCGCGGGCCGCGCCTACAAATACCGCATCACCGGCCCCGACGGCAAGGTCCTGCCGCTCAAGGCCGATCCCTTCGCCTTCGCCTCCGAACTGCGCCCGGCCACCGCCTCGATCACCGCCGATCCGGTCAAGCCCGACTGGGGCGACGCCGCCCACCGCGCGCATTGGGCCAGCCGCCGATGCCCGCCGCGAGCCGATGTCGATCTACGAAGTCCACCCCGGCTCGTGGCAGCGCGACGACAACGGCTGGTTCCTGACCTGGGACGCGATGGCCGAGCGGCTGATCCCCTATGTCGCCGAGATGGGCTTCACCCATATCGAGTTCATGCCGGTCTGCGAGCATCCCTACGATCCGAGCTGGGGCTATCAGACCACCGGGCTCTATGCGCCCTCCGCCCGTTTCGGCGATGCCGCCGGCTTCGCCCGCTTCGTCGATGGCGCGCACCGGGCCGGGCATTTCGGTGCTGATCGACTGGGTGCCCGCGCATTTCCCCACCGACGAGCACGGCCTCGCCCATTTCGACGGCACCGCGCTCTACGAGCACGAAGACCCGCGGCTCGGCTTCCATCCCGACTGGAACACCGCGATCTACAATTTCGGGCGGCGCGAAGTGGCGAGCTTCCTGGTCAACAACGCGCTGTTCTGGGCCGAGCGCTATCATGTCGACGGCCTGCGCGTCGATGCCGTCGCCTCGATGCTCTACCGCGACTACAGCCGCAAGGCGGGCGAATGGATCCCCAACAAGGACGGCGGGCGCGAGAACTGGGAGGCGGTCGACTTCCTGCGGGCGATGAACAAGGCGCTCTATGGCAGCCATGCCGGGATTCCTGACCATCGCCGAGGAATCGACCGCCTGGCCCGGCGTCTCCCTGCCCGCCTATGACGAAGGACCGCGCACCAGCCTGGGCTTCGGCTTCAAGTGGAACATGGGCTTCATGCACGACACGCTGCAATATATGGCGCGCGATCCGGTCCATCGCCGCTATCACCACAACGAGATCACCTTCGGGCTGATGTATGCCTTTTCCGAGAACTTCGTGCTGCCGCTGAGCCATGACGAGGTGGTCCACGGCAAGGGCTCGCTGCTCGACAAGATGAGCGGCGACGACTGGCAGAAATTCGCCAATCTGCGCGCCTATTACGCCCTGATGTGGGGCTATCCGGGCAAGAAGCTGCTGTTCATGGGGCAGGAGTTCGCCCAGCGGCGCGAATGGAGCGAGGAGCGCGCGCTCGACTGGGAACTGCTGGACAGCTCCGGCCGCATGCAGGGCGTGCGCAGTCTCGTGCGCGATCTCAACCGCCTCTACCGCGAAAGCCGGCGCTCCACGCCCGCGACTGCGAGGCCGGAGGGCTTCGAGTGGCTGGTGGCCGACGATGCGGACAATTCGGTGTTCGCCTGGCTGCGCAAGGCTCCGGGCGAGCGGCCGATCGCGGTGGTCAGCAACATGACCCCCGCGTTTCACGGCGATTATCGCGCTGCCGCTGCCGCATGACGGCACCTGGCGCGAAGTGCTCAACAGCGATGCGGCGATCTATGGCGGCAGCGGCAAGGGCAATCTTGGCATGGTGACCGCGCAGGGCGGCGCGGCGCGGCTGGTGCTGCCGCCGCTGGCGACGATCATGCTGGAGTATGAAGGCTGACAAGTGAGAGGAGAGTGGCGATGAGGCAGACCGACCGGACAACCGCTGGCGCGCGACGCCATGGCCTATGTGCTGGCCGGGGGGCGCGGCAGCCGCCTGATGGAGCTGACCGACAGCCGCGCCAAACCGGCGGTCTATTTCGGCGGCATGAGCGCGGATCATCGATTTCGCGCTGTCCAACGCGATCAATTCGGGCATCCGCCGCATCGGCGTCGCCACCCAGTACAAGGCGCATTCGCTGATCCGCCACATGCAGCGCGCGTGGAATTTCATGCGGCCCGAGCGCAACGAGAGCTTCGACATCCTGCCCGCCTCGCAGCGCATCGACGAAATCGCACTGGTACGAAGGCACCGCCGACGCGGTCTACCAGAACATCGACATCATCGCAGCCCACGCGCCGAAATACATGGTCATCCTGGCGGGCGACCACATCTACAAGATGGATTACGAGCTGATGCTGCGCCAGCACGTCAATTCGGGCGCGGACGTCACCGTCGGCTGCCTGGTGGTGCCGCGCATGGAGGCGACCGGCTTCGGCGTGATGGCGGTCGACAAGAAGGACACGATCACCGCCTTCGTCGAAAAGCCCGCCGATCCGCCCGGCATTCCCGGCAATCCCGATTTCGCGCTGGCCTCGATGGGCATCTATGTGTTCGAGACCGAATTCCTGTTCGACCAGCTGCGCCGCGATGCCGCCGACCCCGGGTTCGACCCGCGATTTCGGCGGCGACATCATCCCCTACATCGTCAAGCACGGCAAAGCCGTCGCCCACCGCTTCACCGACAGCTGCATCCGCGCGGCCGAGGAGATCGAGGAATACTGGCGCGATGTCGGCACGCTCGACGCCTATTTCGAGGCCAACCTCGACCTCACCGACGTCGTCCCCAAGCTCAACATGTACGACCGCGACTGGCCGATCTGGACCGACTCAGGTCGTCGCCGCCCCGGCCAAATTCGTCCATGACGAGGACGGGCGGCGCGGCATGGCGATCTCCTCGCTGATCTCGCAGGACTGCATCGTCTCGGGCGCGACGGCGCAGCGCAGCCTGCTGTTCACCGGGGTCAAGATGGGCAGCTTTTCCAGCGTCGATGAAGGCGGTGATCCTGCCCTATTGCAATATCGGCCGCGGCGCGCGGCTGCAGCCGCGTGATCATCGATCAGCGGCGTGCGCATTCCCGAAGGCCTGGTCGTCGGCGAAGACCCGGTGCTCGACGCCCAGCGCTTCCGCCGCACCGAAAGCGGCGTGTGCCTGATCACCAAGGCGATGATCGAAGCGCTGGAATGACTGAGCAGGATGACTTTGGCGGTGCTCTCGGTCGCCTCGGAGGCGGTGCCGCTGGTCAAGACCGGCGGGCTGGCCGATGTCGCGGGCGCGCTGCCTGCCGCCGTTGCGCCGCACGGCGTCGCCATGACCACGCTGCTGCCGGGCTATCCCGCCGTCATGGCGGCGATCGGCAAGGCGCGGACGCTGCACAGCTATGACAGCCTGCTGGGCGAACCGGCGCGGCTGGTGGCGGCGAAGCTGGGCGGGCATCCGCTGATCGTGCTCGACGCGCCGGGTTATTTCGCCCGCGAAGGCGGCCCCTATGGCGACCCCGCAGGCAAGGACTGGGCCGACAACTGGCGGCGCTTTGCCGCGCTGGGCCGGGCGGCTGCGGATCTGGCGGGCGGCGCGGTCAAGGGCCGCAAGTTCGACCTGCTCCACGCGCACGACTGGCAGGCGGCGATGGCGCTGGCCTATCTGCGCTTCGCTCCGGTCGCCAAATCGCCGGCCCGTGCCCAGCGGTGATGACCATCCACAACATGGCCTTCCAGGGCCATTTCGGGCGCGAGATCTTCGGCCAGCTCGGCCTGCCGCGCTCGGCCTGGTCGATCGACGGGGTCGAATACCACGGCGGCGTCGGCTTTCTCAAAGCCGGGATGGCAGCGGCGAGCGCGATCACCACGGTCAGCCCGACCTATGCCGCCGAAATCCGCGATCCGGAATTCGGCATGGGGCTGGAAGGGCTGATCGCCAGCCGGGGCGACCGGGTTTGCGGGCATCGTCAACGGCATCGATACCGGCGAATGGAACCCGGCGACCGATCCGGCATCTGGCCGCGAATTACACCGCGCGAACGCTCGGCAAGCGCAGGCGCCAACAAGCGCGCGCTGGAAGCGGAGTTCGGGCTGGAACCGGGAGACGGCCCGCTGTTCATCGTCGTCAGCCGCCTGACCTGGCAGAAGGGCATGGACGTGCTGCTCGAAGCTGCTCGACCACCTCGTCGGCATCGGCGGCAGGCTGGCGCTGCTGGGATCGGGCGATGCGGCGATGGAAGCGGGCTTCCAGGCCGCCGCCGCGCGCCATCCCGGCCGGATCGGCATGCGCATCGGCTACGACGAGGCGCTCTCGCACCGCATGCAGGGCGGCGGCGACGCGATCCTGGTGCCCTCGCGCTTCGAGCCGTGCGGGCTGACCCAGCTCTACGGCCTCGCCTATGGCTGCGTGCCCGTCGTCGCGCGCACTGGCGGGCTGGCGGATACGGTGATCGACGCCAACCTCGCGGCGACGGCGGCGGGGACGGGCACCGGCATCCAGTTCGACGGGGTGCATTACCGCGCGCTGGCGATGGCGATCAGCCGCACCGTGGCGCTCTACCGCCAGCCGGCGGTGTGGCGCGCGATCCAGCGCAATGGCATGAAGGCGGACTTCTCCTGGGCCCGCAGCGGCAAGGCCTATGCCGAGCTCTACCGGCAATCTGGCGGGAGACAGCAGATGATCCGCACCGTCGCGACCACGCCCTACGACGGCCAGAAGCCCGGCACATCCGGCCTGCGCAAGAAAGTCCGCATTTTCCAGCAGCCGAATTACGCCGAGAACTTCATCCAGGCGGTGTTCGATGTCGCCGGGGCGCCGCCGGGA
Source organism: uncultured Alphaproteobacteria bacterium (assembly GCA_963779195.1). GTDB lineage: Bacteria > Pseudomonadota > Alphaproteobacteria > Sphingomonadales > Sphingomonadaceae > Novosphingobium. Next base: position 558,361 of record CAVZWZ010000001.1, on the reverse strand, counting down.
TCGGCGCTGGTGATCGGCGGCGACGGGCGGTTTCACAATCGCGCGGTCATCCAGCAGGCGATCCGCATGGCGGCGGCCAACAGCTATCGGCCGCGTGCTGGTCGGGCAAGGCGGCATCCTTTCGACCCCGGCGGCGAGCCATGTCATCCGCAAGCACGGCGCATCGGGCGGGCTGATCCTCTCGGCCAGCCACAACCCCGGCGGGCCGGACGAGGATTTCGGCATCAAATACAACATCGCCAACGGCGGCCCCGCGCCGGAGAGCGTGACCGAGGCGATCTACGCCCGCACGCAGGTCATCGACCGCTGGCTGACAGTCGAAGCGCCGGACATCGACCTCGACCGGCCCGGCATGGTCACCGTTGGCGGCATGGTGGTGGAAGTGATCGATCCGGTCGCCGACTATGCCGATCTGATGGAGCAGCTGTTCGACTTCGCCGCGATCCGCGCTGCGGTGAAGGACGGGCTGACCATGGCCTTCGACGCGATGAGCGCGGTGACCGGCCCCTATGCGCACGAGATTCTCGAACGCCGCCTCGGCTTTCCCGCCGGGCACCGTGCGCAACGGCACGCCGCTGGAGGATTTCGGCGGCCACCATCCCGATCCGAACCTGGTCCACGCCAAGGTGCTCTACGACCTGATGATGGACCCCGAATTTGCGCCCGCCTTCGGCGCGGCGTCGGACGGCGACGGCGACCGCAACCTGATCATCGGCAAAGGCCGCTTCGTCACCCCGTCGGACTCGCTGGCGATGCTGGCGGCCAATGCGCATCTCGCGCCGGGCTATGCGGGCGGTCTCAAGGGCATCGCCCGCTCGATGCCGACCAGCGCGGCGGCGGACCGGGTGGCCGAAGCGCTCGGCATTCCCTGCTATGAGACCCCGACCGGCTGGAAGTTCTTCGGCACTCTGCTCGACGCCGGCATGGCGACGATCTGCGGCGAGGAAAGCGCCGGCACCGGCTCCGACCATGTCCGCGAGAAGGACGGGCTGTGGGCGGTGCTGCTGTGGCTCAACATCCTCGCGGTGCGCGCGCATCAGCGTCGATCAGCTGGCCCGCGAGCACTGGGCGCGGTTCGGGCGCAATTACTACGCGCGGCACGATTACGAGGCGATCGACACCGCGCGCGCCGATGCGTCTGATGGCGGAGCTGACGGCGGCGCTGCCGGCGCTGCCGGGCACGTGCTTCGGGCCGCTTACCGTCGCAGCCGCAGACAGCTTTGCCTACACCGACCCGGTCGATGGTTCGACCAGCGCCAACCAGGGCCTCCGCGTGCTGTTCGCGGGCGGCTCGCGCATCGTCTTCCGCCTCTCGGGCACCGGAACCGAAGGCGCGACCTTGCGGGTCTATCTCGAGCGCTACGAGCCTGTCGGCGGCGATCTCGAACGGGAAACCCCCGACATGCTCGCCGAGCTGATCGCGGCGGCCGAGGCGATTGCCGGGATCGCACGGCATACCGGGCGCACCGCGCCCGATGTGGTGACGTGACCCTGCCGCTCGGCGCGATAGTCGGGACCCGGCTCCACGCGCTTCGCCGTCCGCGCGCCGAAGGCATCGGCGCTGTGGCTCTGCCTGTTCGACGGAGAAGCCGAGCAACGCATTGCCATGCAGCGGGACGGCGAAGACTGGACTCTCGAACTTCCCGGCGACCTCTCCGGCACCCGCTACGGCTACCGCGCCGAGGGCGAATGGGCGCCCGAACGCGGGCTGTGGTTCGATCCCGCCAAGCTGCTGGTCGATCCCTACGCCACCGAGCTCGACCGCCGCTTCGGTTCATGACCCGCGCCTGTCCGCCTTTGGCGAGGATACCGCGGCACTGCTGCCCAAGGCCATCGTCCAGGCCGCCTTGCCCGTCTGCCCGCACCGGCCGCCGCAGTTCACCCCCGGCGGCCTGATCTACGAGCTCAACGTCCGCGGCTTCACCATGCTGCACCCCGATGTCCCGGCCGGCCAGCGCGGCACCATCGCCGCGCTGGCCCATCCGGCGGTGATCGCGCATTTCAAGAAACTGCACGTCAGCGCCATCGAACTGATGCCGATTGTCGCCTGGATCGACGAGCGGCACCTGCCGCCGCTCGGCCTGAGCAATGCCTGGGGCTATAATCCGGTCGCGCTCGATGGCGCTCGATCCCGGCCTTGCGCCCGGCGGCATCGCCGAACTGCGCGAGACCGTCGCCGCGCTGCATGCCGAGGGTATCGGCGTCATCCTCGACCTGGTGCTCAACCATACCGGCGAGAGCGATATCCACGGCCCGGTGCTGTCGCTGCGCGGGCTCGACAATGCCGCCTATGCCCATGCCCGCGCCGATGATTCTGGGCAAGCCCGATCAACGACACCGGCTGCGGCAACACGCTCGATTTCGCCAATCCGGCGGTGCGGCAATTGGCGCTCGAAACGCTGCGCCACTTCGTGCGCCATTGCGGCATAGACGGCTTCCGCTTCGATCTGGCGCCGGTCATGGCGCGCGGCACTTCCTGGGGTGGGGGCTTCGATCCCGCCGCGCCGATCTTCGCCGAAATCGCCGCCGACCCGCTGCTGGCCGACCGCATCCTGATCGCCGAGCCGTGGGACATCGGCCCCGGCGGCTATCAGCTGGGCCAGTTTCCGGCCAATTGGCTCGAATGGAACGACCGCTTCCGCGACGATGTCCGCCGCTTCTGGCGCGGGGATGGCGGCATCGGCACGCTGGCCACCCGCATCGCCGGTTCGTCCGATATCTTCGGCGAGCAATGCCGCAGCGTCAATTTCCTCGCCGCGCACGACGGCTTCACCCTGGCCGACACGGTGTCCTACGAACATCGCCACAACCGCGCCAATGGCGAGGACAACCGCGACGGCCATGGCGAGAATTTCTCGTGGAACAACGGCGTCGAAGGGCCGAGCAACGATCCGGAAGTTCTCGCCAGCCGCGCGGCCGACCTGCGGGCCCTGCTGGCCACGCTGTTCGCCTCGACCGGCACGATCATGCTTACCGCCGGCGACGAATTCGGGCGCAGCCAGCAAGGCAACAACAACGCCTATGCGCAGGACAATCCGATCGGCTGGATCGACTGGGAACAGCGCGACCGGGCGCTTGAGGAATTCACCGCCACGCTCGCCGCCTGGCGCAGTGCGCATGCCGGCCTGTTCACCGCCTTTCCGCAAACCGGCGTGTGGCAGACGCTCGATGGCGAGGCGATGACACCCGGACTTTGGGAAAGCCCGGCAAGCGAGGGCTTTCGCTTCCATTCAACCTGCGAACGGCGGCCTTACAGGCTGCTTATCGACCGGAAGGCGCGCATCGTCGCCTGCCGCTAAGGCACATCGTACATGCTGGTCAGCCCGCTCGGTTCGTGGCGGCCCATGACGATCGATTCGAAACAGCCGTGGCCCGCCAGAACCCGGCCATCGGGCAGCACCATGCTGACCGGCGCAAAGGCCTGCACGTGCTGGTATGGCGGCTCGTGCCTGGCCACATCAGCAGTGACGATCTCGTCATAGCCGATCGCCAGCGGTCCCTTGTTGAGTCCGTGCGTCCAGTCCGGATTCATATAGCCGAGGCCGGACAAGAAGAAGCGCGGACCGCCGCCCACGTCGATGCGCCAGGCCCCGCCGCTTTCGTCCCGCGCCGTCACCACGCCGCCGCTGGGAAAGCGGGTGCCCGGGGTGAACCGGACCTCCAGCCGGGCGTCGCGCAGATGCTCGATCGCGCCGCTATCATGGCAGACGATCATGCCCAGGTTCCAGACTTTCCCTTCGCCATCCTCGTTGACGTAGAAATGGACGACCCGGTCGGCGAAGTGCGCGGGCACCCAGAACCACCAGACCTGAAATTCCTGCGGCGTCGCCGGCGGCTGCGGGTCGCGCATCCCGACCTGGCGCACGCCCCACGAGCGGTCGCGGGTGCCGACCGTGGCCGCCTCGTCCAGCGTCACCCTGCGCCCGCCCGCCTCGATCCAGCCCGACCAGCGGCCAAGCTGGGTCATGCGGGTCACATCCTGGACGATGCGCGGCCCGTTGCGCCGCACGGTGCGCGGCTCTTCGATGGGGAAATGCCGGCCGGTTATGGTCAGGTCGGCCGAGATGCCGTGCTCGTTATCCTCGACCACCACGCGCAGGCGCTGCAGCGGCTCGATCACTTCCACGCGGATCGGCCCGACCTGCGTATCCATCCGCTCCATCAGGAGATGGCGCGAGGCGTGGAGATTATGCTGCACAGCGCCGATCCGCACAGCAAAGGCGGCGTCCATGATGTTGAGGTGCGGATAGACGCCCAGCGCCGCGCCGAAAAACACGTCGCCGCCGGTGGTATAGCCGTTGAAGAAATAGCGGTCGTAGAAATTGCGGTCGGTGCCGGAATAGGCGATCGGATCCGGGGTCTGGTGAAGCGGAAAATCGTCGCCTTTGGTCAGCATCGCGCCCTGCCTCCTTGGTCAATTCGGGACGGACAATGAGGGCAATGAAAACGCGCAATAGTCAACCCTTGCGTCCGGCCAGGCCGCTCGCTGCATCGCAGCGCCCGGGCACAATGCCGCCTTGTGCTTGGCGCATTCGATAGCCACCTTGGGACGATGGCCCCGAAGGGCGCACTTGCGCTCGCGGAGGGAAGCGAGCCGGGCTTGACCGCTCCGCTTGCAAAACGCCAGGAGGAGGACATGAACGAAAGCGGCAAGCAACCAGCAAAGCCCGGCGGCGAGCCGGCCCGCCGCCGCGCCAGGCGGGACGTGCTCGAAATCGCCGGCCAGCGGCTCCGGCCTGCGACGCTGATGATGGGATACGGCTACGATCCGGCGCTTTCGGAGGGCGCGCTCAAGCCGCCCATCTTCCTCACCTCGACCTTCGCCTTCGAGAGCGCGGCAGCGGGCAAGCGCCATTTCGAGGCGGTGACCGGTGCGCGGCCCGGCGGCGCGACCGGATTGGTCTATTCGCGCTTCAACGGACCCAATCAGGAGATCCTGGAGGACCGGCTCGGCATCTGGGAGGACGGCGAGGAGGCGCTGGCTTTCTCCTCGGGCATGTCGGCGATCGCCACGACCCTGCTGGCCTATGTCCGGCCGGGCGACACGATCGTGCATTCCGCGCCGCTCTATGCCGCCACCGAGACGCTGATCGGCAGGGTTCTTGGGCAGCTTGGCGTCGAATGGCTGGACTTTCCCGCCGGCGCCTCCGCGCAGGAAATCGAGCAGGTGCTGGTCAAGGCCAGCGCCAGGCGGGTGCCGCTGATCTTTCTCGAGAGCCCTTCCAATCCGACCAATACGCTGGTCGATATCGAAGCGGTGCGCGCGGCCCGAGATACGGTGTTTGCCGCCGATCGCCCGCTGATCGTCACCGACAACACCTTCCTCGGGCCGCTCTGGCAGAAACCCCTGCGGCATGGCGCCGACCTGGTGATCTACAGCCTGACCAAATATGCCGGAGGCCATTCCGATCTTGTGGCCGGCGGCGCGGTGGGCGCCAAAGCCGTGCTCGATCCGGTCCGCGCGATGCGCAACGTCATCGGCACGATCGTCGATCCCCATTCCGCCTGGATGCTGCTGCGCAGTCTCGAAACGCTGGAACTCAGGATGACCCGGGCGGGCGAGAACGCCGCCAAACTCTGCGCGGCGTTGCGCGATCATCCCAAAGTGGAGCGGGTCGGCTATCTCGGCTTTCTGGCCGAGGGCAGCAGCCAGGCCGATATCTACCGGCGGCATTGCAGCGGCGCAGGCTCCACCTTCTCGCTCTATCTCAAGGGCGGCGAGCGCGAGGCCTTCGCCTTTCTCGATTCGCTCAGGATCGCAAAGCTTGCCGTCAGCCTCGGCGGCACCGAAACGCTGGCGAGCCATCCCGCCGCGATGACCCACCTGTCGGTTCCGGCGGCTCGCAAGCTGGCGCTGGGCATAACCGGCAATCTCGTCCGGATTTCCGTCGGCATCGAACACCCGGACGACCTGATCGCGGACTTTGCGCAGGCGCTGGAAGCCGTCGATATGCGCGGCTGAACGCACGCGACGGTGGAAGATTATGCCGTCAAACAGAATTTCGGCGATGCGGCACTGGTTTCCGTCGGCGCGAAGGCATATATCCGGATCGAGGGGGCACCCACTGTTTGTGGAGTTGACCAATGGCGGAAAACGACCTGTTCTCCGGTTTCATGCGGCGATACGACGAGCGCCGCGAAGCGGAGATGTCTCTGGAAGACTATCTCCGCGGCTGCCGCGCCGATCCGCTGATGTTCGCATCTGCCGCCGAACGGCTGCTGGCGGCGATTGGCGAACCCAAGCTGATCGATACCGCGCAGGACCAGCGGCTCGGACGGATTTTCATGAACCGGACGATCCGCATCTATCCCTCCTTCACCAATTTCTACGGGCTTGAGCAGACCATCGAGCAGATCGTCGGCTTCCTGCGCCATGCCTCGCAGGGGCTCGAGGAGCGCAAGCAGATTCTCTATCTGCTGGGGCCGGTTGGGGGCGGCAAGTCGTCGCTGGCCGAGCGGCTGAAGGCGCTGATGGAACTGCATCCGGTCTATGCGCTGAAGGCCGGGGACGAGATCAGCCCGATCTTCGAAAGCCCGCTGGCGCTGTTCGATCCCGAAACCGACGGCGCCACGATCGAGGACAATTACGCGATTCCCCGGCGGCGGCTGAGCGGGCTGGTCAGCCCGTGGTGCCGCAAGCGGCTCGACGAATTCGGCGGCGATATCACCAAGTTCAAGGTGGTGCGGCTGATGCCCTCGCGCACCCGCCAGATCGCCATCGCCAAGACCGAGCCCGGCGACGAGAACAATCAGGATATCTCCTCGCTGGTCGGCAAGGTCGATATCCGCAAGCTGGAGATGCTCTCGCAGAACGATCCCGACGCCTACAGCTATTCGGGCGGGCTCAATCGCGCCAACCAGGGCGTGCTGGAATTCGTCGAGATGTTCAAGGCGCCGATCAAGATGCTGCACCCGCTGCTCACCGCGACGCAGGAGGGCAACTACATCGGCACCGAGAATATCGGCGCGATCCCGTTCAACGGCATCGTCATGGCCCATTCGAACGAGAGCGAATGGCAGAATTTCAAGAACAACAAGAACAACGAAGCCTTCATCGACCGCATCTTCGTGATCAAGGTGCCCTATTGCCTGCGCGCCACCGAAGAGCGGCATGTCTACGAGAAGCTGCTGCGCGAATCCGATCTCGCCTCGGCCAATTGCGCGCCGGGCACGCTCGACATGCTGGCGCGCTTCTCGGTGCTGACGCGGCTGCGCGAGCATGAGAATTCGAACCTCTATTCGAAGATGCGGGTCTACGACGGCGAGATGCTGCGCGAGATCGATCCGCGCGCCAAGAGCATGCAGGAATACCGCGATGCCGCCGGGGTCGACGAGGGGATGGATGGGATTTCGACCCGCTTCGCCTTCAAGGCGCTGTCGGCGACGTTCAACCACGACACCAGCGAGATCGCCGCCGATCCGGTGCATCTGATGTATGTGCTGGAGCGCATGGTCCGCCAGGAGCAGTTCCCCGGCGACACCGAGTCGCGCTATCTCGAATTCATCAAGGGCGACCTGGCGCAGCGCTATGCCGAATTCATCGGCAACGAGATCCAGAAAGCATATCTGGAAAGCTACAACGACTACGGCCAGAACCTGTTCGACCGCTACGTCGCCTATGCCGACGCCTGGATCGAGGACCTCGATTTCAAAGACCCCGATACCGGCCAGCTGCTCAACCGCGACATCATCGACCAGGAACTGTCGAAGACCGAAAAGCCGGCCGGGATCTCAAACCCCAAGGATTTCCGCAACGAGGTGGTCAAGTTCGCGCTGCGCACCCGCGCCAGCAACGACGGCCGCAATCCGTCGTGGACCTCCTACGAGAAAATCCGCGAAGTCATCGAGAAGCGCATGTTCAGCCAGGTCGAGGACTTGCTGCCGGTGATCAGCTTCGGCTCGCAGAAGGATGGCGAGAGCGCACGCAAACACGGCGAATTCGTCGAGCGGATGACCGCGCGCGGCTATACCGAGCGGCAGGTCCGGCGGCTGGTCGAATGGTACATCCGGGTCAAGCAGGCAGGCTGAAGGAGGCGCGGTAGACCCTAGATGCACATCATCGACCGACGCCTGAACCCCGGAGGCAAGAGCCTGGTCAACCGCCAGCGCTTCTTGCGGCGAGCAAAAGCGGCGGTGCAACAGGCGGTGCGCGACAGCCTGAAGGATCGCAGCATCAAGGATCTGGAGCGCGAAGGCGAAATCTCGATCCCGCGCGGCGGCATTGGCGAGCCGGTGCTGCGCCGCTCGAGCCAGGGCGGCAACCGCGAACATGTCTTTCCCGGCAACAAGGAATACCTCGAAGGCGACCAGATCCCGCGCCCGCAAGGCGGCAGCGCCAGCGGCGCGCAGGCCGGCAGCGGCGATGGCGAGGACGATTTCCGCTTCGTGCTGTCGCGCGAGGAATTCCTCGACCTGTTCCTCGACGATCTCGAACTGCCCGATCTCGCCAAGCGCAAGCTGACCGGCGAGGATGTCGAGGGTGTCCGCCGCGCCGGCTATTCCACGGTTGGCTCGCCCTCGAACCTGTCGGTGCCCCGGACCATGCAGAAGGCGATGTCGCGGCGCCTGGCGCTGCGGCGCCCGAGCAAGGCCGAGCTGGAACGGCTCGAGGCCGAGATCGCGGAAATCGAGGCACGCAGCCCGCTGCCAAAGGGCGATGCCGCGCGGCTCGAGAGGCTGCGCGAGGACCGCACCCGGATGCTGCGCCGCCGCGCGCTGATCAGCTATATCGATCCAGTCGATCTCAAGTTCCGCCGTTTCGAGCCGGTTCGCCGGCCGGTGGCGCAGGCGGTGATGTTCTGCCTGATGGACGTATCCGGCTCGATGAGCGAGCATATGAAGGATCTCGCCAAGCGCTTCTTCGCGCTGCTCCACCTGTTCCTGATCCGCAGCTACCGCCATGTCGAAGTGGTGTTCATCCACCACACCGACCGCGCCGCCGAAGTGGACGAGGACACCTTCTTTCACAGCACCGTCTCGGGCGGCACCAAGGTGTCGAGCGCGCTGGAGGAACTGCTCGCGGTCGCCGCCGCGCGCTACCGGCCGGAGGACTGGAACATCTATGTCGCCCAGGCATCCGACGGCGACAATCTGGGAAGCGACAATCCCAGGAGCGTCAGTCTGATGGAGGAGCGCATCCTGCCGATGGCGCAATATGCCGCCTATCTCGAAGTCGGCCGCGAAGACCCCCCGATCGGCTTCCTGGGCGGCCAGATCGAGACCGATCTGTGGGCGGCCTACAAGGGCGTGGCGGAGCGCAATCGGCAGTTCGTCATGCGCAAGGTCCGCCACCGCCGCGAGATCTACCCGGTGTTCCGCGAGCTGTTCCAGCGCGGCGCGGCGTCAGAGAAGGTGCGCGGCTGATGCTCGACTATGTCTCCTTGCCCCTGTTCGAAGGCAGCGACTGGGATTTCGACCGCATCCAGCGCATCTACGAAGCGATCGAGTCGATCGGGGTCGGCGAGATGAAGCTCGACATCTACCCCAACCAGATCGAGGTGATCAGCACCGAGCAGATGCTCGACGCCTATTCGACCACCGGCATGCCGCTGCTCTACAAGCACTGGTCGTTCGGCAAGCAATTCGTCTCGAACGAGCTGCTCTACCGCAAGGGGCTGCGCGGGCTCGCCTATGAGCTGGTGATCAATTCCAACCCCTGCATCAACTATATCATGGAAGAAAACAGCGCGACGATGCAGACGCTGGTGCTCGCCCATGCCGCCTTCGGGCACAATCATTTCTTCAAGAACAATTACGTGTTCCGGCAGTGGACCGACGCCGACGGCATCCTCGACTATATGGAATTCGCCAAGCGCTACATCGCCGACTGCGAGGAGAAGCATGGCCAGCTCGCGGTCGAGAGCCTGCTCGATACCGCGCATGCGCTGATGCACCAGGGGGTGCACCGCCATCCGCGCATCCGGGCGCGCAATCTCAAGGCCGAGGCGGCGCGCAAGGCGGAGCGTCAGGCCTATGCCGATTCGATCTACGACGATCTCTGGCGCACCCTGCCCACGGGCAAGAAATCCGCCGCGACCAAGGCCGATGTCCGCCGCCAGGCGCTGCACCTGCCGCAGGAAAACATCCTCTATTTCCTCGAAAAATCGGCACCGAAGCTGGAGCCGTGGCAGCGCGAGGTGCTGCGCATCGTCCGGCTGATCGCGCAGTATTTCTATCCCCAGCGCCAGACCAAGGCGATGAACGAGGGCACCGCCTGCTACGTCCACTACCGGATCATGACGACGCTGCACCAGCGCGGGCTGCTGACCGAGGGTTCCTTCATGGAGTTCCTCCAGTCGCATACCAATGTGCTCTATCAGCCCACGTTCGATTCGGGCCATTACGGCGGTTTCAATCCCTATGCGCTGGGTTTCGGCATCATGCAGGACATCGCGCGCATCTGCGAGACGCCGACCGGCGAGGACCGCGAGTGGTTCGCCGACATCGCCGGGCGCGGCGACACGATGGAGGTGCTCAAGGACATCTGGGCGAATTACCGCGACGAGAGCTTTCTCACCCAGTTCCTCAGCCCGCACATGATCCGCCACTGGCGGCTGTTCAAGCTGGCGGACCGCGACGGCGAGCCTGCGGTCGGGGTCGATGCGATCCACGACGAGCGCGGCTACCGCCGCATCCGCCGGGCCCTGGCGCGCGAGTTCGATATCGGCCGGCAGGAGCCGGACATCCAGATCGTCGATGTCGATCTCGCCGGGGACCGCAAGCTGATCCTCGAGCACCGGGTGACCAACGGCGTGCTGCTCGACGAAACCGACACCCAGACCGTGCTGCAAAGCCTCGCCAACCTGTGGGGCTACGAAGTCTGCCTGGCCGAACTGGACGGCGAAAGCGGCAAGGAGATCAAGCAGCACCGCTTCGAGCCCAAAACGCAACTTGGCGGATGACCGGCCAAGTAAGGCGCTGTTAACACTTTTCCGGTTTCTTTCGGCGCAATTCAGGCGTAGGTATCCGCACACGACCCGGTGACTAATGACGCCGTTGGGCCACTGGCTCCGGCGCTATAGGAGAATGGGCTGGAGTGGGGGCTGGCAACGACCGAAAGGAGTCTTGGCCCATGTCAGACGCAACGAACAAGGCGGATTGCCTCGATCGGGCACGGATGCACGATCAACTGGCCTCCGCCACCGACGACGGCCCGGCACGGGTGATGCACCAGGCCATGGCTGCGGAATACCGCCGCCGGGCTGGTGGACTGGAAGCCGAAAGCATGCCGCCGCCGGTGCAGCGGCCTATTCTGGAAATAGCCGCAACCCTCGCCTGACGCCGCTATTTGGCGCTCCTCGCGCTCTCCCTCCAGCAGGACGGAGAGCGACGAGGCGCGATCTGCGGATCATTGCGCCGGGGCGAGCGCCGAACTGGCCAGCGTATGGTCGATATTGTCGAACAGCACATTGAGATCGGTCAGCCCGGCGTTCTTGGCGTGAATGCGCACGCCCTGCACCAGCCGGTGGATGCTTTCTGCGGTTTCCCGGTCGAGCTGGTCGATTTCGATCAGCCGCTTGGTCAGCTGCCCGACGATCATCAGCGAAAGCAGTGCGATGTGGTCGGCTTGATCCTTGAGTTGCATGAAGACCTCCTTGCGGAAATAACCCTGCTGCCCGGACTGGAGACATATCACGGGCGGGGCGGCGATGCTCGCGAATTTCGCGGCGGCGGATTCGCTTCAGCCGTTCCAGGGGGATGCCTCAGTCATTCCTCGCCGGCGCGGTTTTCATTGTTTGTTTCCACCCCGCCCGTGGTATTCTCGCGCCATGAAGACGCCGTCCTCTGCCAAGGGTTCCAGCAGCCTGCGGGGCGACTATGAAGCTGCGGCGGCCGACTGCACCGTCGCGCAGGACTGGGCATCCTATGGTCCGGAAATGCATGCGCGCTGGCGCCGGCTGCACGCCCGGCAGTTTGCCCTGGCCCGGGAATACGCCGCGCCGCAATTCCTCGCCGGCCTGGCGCGGCTCGATTGCGCCGATGGCGTACCCAACTTCGAACGCGCCAACCATATTCTCGGCGATGCGACCGGCTGGCGGCTGGTCGCGGTCCCCGGCTTCATTCCGGACGATTGCTTTTTCGACCACCTCGCCAACCGCCGCTTTCCGGTGACCCGCTGGCTGCGCGAGGAACGCGAGCTCGATTATCTGGTCGAGCCCGACATCTTCCACGATTTCTTCGGCCACGCGCCGCTGCTGCTCGATCCGGCGATCGCCGAATTCCTCGCCGCCTATGGCCGCGCCAGCCGCCGCGCCATGGCGATGGGCGCGCTCGACATGCTGGCGCGGATATATTGGTACACCATCGAATTCGGCCTGATCGACGAGGGTCAGGGTCTCAAGGTGTTCGGCGCCGGGATCATCTCCTCGGCGGGCGAGACCGTTTACGCCGTCGAGGATCGCGGCGTGCTGCGGCTGCGCTTCGACCCCGCCCGCATCCTGCGCACCGCCTACCGGATCGACCGTTTCCAGGACTGCTATTTCGTGGTCGACAGCCTCGACCAGCTGGTGCGCGGCCTGACCGGGCTCGATTTCGGGCCGATCTACGAGGCCTGGCGGGACAGCCCGCCGCTACCCGCAAGTGAAGTCCGGCCAGGCGACCGGCGATGGCGGGGCACGCAGAGAGTAACGCAATGACTGGCCCCATGACCGGTACGGACAATCCCATCGGCCTCGACGGTTTCGAGTTCGTCGAATTTTCCGCGCCCGAGCAAGGCCTGCTCGAACCGGTGTTCGCCGCGATGGGCTTTACCCGCATCGCCCGCCACCGCTCGAAGCAGGTCGAGCTGTGGCGACAGGGCGAGATCAATCTGATCACCAACTACCAGCCGCATTCCCCCGCCTGGTATTTCTCGCGCGAGCACGGCCCCAGCGCCTGCGGCATGGGCTTCCGGGTGAAGGACGCGCATCATGCCTATGCCGAACTGCTGCGACGTTCGGCCGAGCCGGTGCTGGTCGAGACCGGGCCGATGGAACTGCGGCTGCCGGCGATCCGCGGGATCGGCGGGGCGATCGTCTATCTGGTCGATCGCTACGAGGTGGGCGGCAATGGCGCGCTGTCGATCTACGACATCGATTTCGACTATATCGACGGCGTTGATCGCCATCCCACCGGCGCCGGGCTGCGGCGGATCGATCACCTCACCCACAATGTCTATGCCGGGCGGATGGCGCATTGGGCGGAATATTATGCCCAGCTGTTCAATTTCCGCGAGATCCGCTTTTTCGACATCAAGGGCGAATATACCGGCCTCACCTCCAAAGCGCTGACCGCGCCAGACGGCAAGATCCGCATCCCGCTCAACGAGGAAAGCGCCGATGCCAAGGCTGCGGGCGGTCAGATTGCGGAATTCCTGCGACGGTTCAACGGCGAGGGCATCCAGCATATCGCCTTCCTGTGCGACGACCTTGCCGCCGCCTGCGACCGGCTGAAAGCGAGCGGAGTGCCGCTGATGAGCGCGCCGCCAGCCAGCTATTACGCGATGCTGGACGAGCGGCTGCCCGGCCATGGCCTCGACGCCGCCGCGCTGCAAGCGCGCGGCATCCTGCTCGATGGGACGACCGGGGACACGATAACGGGCGGCCCACCGCGCCTGCTGCTGCAAATCTTCGCCGAGCCCGCCATCGGCCCGGTGTTTTTCGAATTCATCCAGCGCCAGGGCGACGAGGGTTTCGGCGAAGGCAATTTCAGGGCATTGTTCGAGAGCATCGAACGCGACCAGCTGCGCCGCGGCGTGCTGGCCCCGGCAGCGGCGAAGGAGCAGGCGCCATGACCGAAACCGGCCCGGCCCCGAAACTGCATGGCTTTCACCACGTCGCCTACCGCTGCCGCGACGCCGCGCGCACTGTGGCCTTCTATCGGGACGTGCTGGGCATGGATTTCCAGCTGGCGATCGCCGAGGACCGGGTGCCCTCGACAGGTGAACCCGATCCCTACATGCATGTCTTCCTCGATGCCGGGAACGGCAATGTGCTGGCCTTCTTCGAACTGCCCAACGCGCCGGAGATGGGCCGCGACGAGGCGACGCCGCTGTGGGTGCAGCATATCGCCCTCAGGGTGGCGGGCCTTGACGATCTGAAGCAGGCCAAGACGCGGGCCGAGGCGCGTGGACTCAATGTTGTCGGGCCGGTGAACCACGGCATCTTCCAGTCGGTCTATTTCTTCGATCCCGACGGACACCGGCTCGAACTCGCCTGCGACACCCATAGCCCAGTCCAGATGGAAGAACTGCACCGCGTCGCTCCCGCGATGCTCGACGAATGGTCGCGCACCAAAAAGGCGCCGCGCCACGCCGCCTGGCTGCATGCAACGATGGCCGGGGAGAGCTGAATGCGCCTGCACGCATACTATCGCAGCTCGACCAGCTACCGCGTGCGCATCGCGCTCAATCTCAAGGGTCTCGCCTATGAGATCGCGCCGGTCGATCTGCTCAAGGCCGAGCAGCGTGAGGAGGCGTTTCGCAACCGCAATGCCTTTGCCGGCGTGCCGGTGCTGGAAGTCGATGGGCGGCACTACGCGCAGTCGATGGCGATCCTCGAATGGCTGGAGGAGAGCTATCCCGAACCGCCGCTGCTGCCCGGCGGACCGGACCAGCGCTTCGCCGCGCGCGAGCTGGCCTATGCCATCGCCACCGAACTGCACGCGCCGCTCAATCTGCCAGTGCTGCAGTATCTGAAGCGCGAGCTGGGACAGGAGCAGGCGGCGATCGACCGCTGGTACCGTCACTGGCTGGGCAAGACGCTGGTGCCGCTGGAACAGCGCCTGGCCCAGCTTGGCGCGGGCGATTTCCTCCAAGCCGCGCCCGGCCTGTTCGAGTCGGTGCTGATCCCGCAGCTCTACAACGCGCGGCGGTTCGGCTTCGACCTGTCGCCGTTGCCGCATATGCGCCGGATCGAAGCGGCCTGCCTGGCGCTGCCCGCGTTCCATGCGGCGCATCCCGACAGCCAGCCGGATAGCCCGGAGCGGGAGGCGGGTTCATGAAGCTCGCCTCGCTCAAGGGCGGCCGCGACGGCAAGCTGGTGGTCGTGACCCGCGACCTGTCGCGCTGCGCCTCCGCCGAGGCCATCGCCCCTACCCTGCAAGCCGCGCTCGACGACTGGGCCGATATCGCACCCCGGCTCCGCGACCTCGCCGGAACGCTCGAAAGCGGAGAACTGACAGGCCAGCCGTTCGATCAGGCCGCCTGCGCCTCGCCGCTGCCGCGCGCCTATCAATGGGCGGACGGCAGCGCCTATCTCAATCATGTCGAGCTGGTCCGCAATGCGCGCGGGGCTCAGGTTCCCGCCAGCTTTTACAGCGATCCGCTGATCTATCAGGGCGGCTCCGACGCCTTCCTGGGTCCGCGCGACGCGATCCCGCTGGGCGACGAGGCCTGGGGCTGCGATTTCGAGGGCGAGATCGCGGTGATTACCGACGACGTGGCGATCGGCGTCTCGCCGCCGGCAGCGGCAGGCCACATCGTGCTGGTCTGCCTGTGCAACGACGTCTCGCTGCGCAATCTGATCCCCGGCGAACTCGAAAAGGGCTTCGGCTTCTTCCAGTCGAAGCCGCCCTCGGCGTTCTCACCGGTGGCGGTCACCCCAGACGAGCTCGGCGAGGCGTGGCGCGAAAGCCGGCTGCACCTGCCGCTGCGCATCGATCTCAACGGCGAGCCCTTCGGCCACGCCGAGTCGGGCGAGGACGCGACTTTCGGTTTGGCCGATCTTGTCGCCCATGCCGCAAAGACACGGCCGCTGTCGGCGGGAACGATCATCGGCTCGGGCACCGTGTCGAACAAGGACGCGAACGGCGGGCCGGGACGGCCGGTCGGCGAGGGGGGGCGCGGCTATAGCTGCATCGCCGAACTGCGCATGGTCGAGACGATCCTGCGCGGCAAGCCCGAGACCCGCTTCATGCGCGCGGGTGACCGCGTATCGATCGAGATGCTGGACGAAGAGGGCGCATCGATTTTCGGGCGGATCGACCAGAAGGTGGCGGCGCGATGAGCGCAGCGCACGACACCGCCCTGTTCCGGCTGACCGCCGGCGTACTGGGCGAACAGCGTGCCGAGGCTGTGCTGCGGCTCCTCGCGATTGACCCGGAATTGCTGCGCGACACCCCTGAGGTCAGCCGGGCGCAGCTCGCCATGGCGCTCAACGCGATCCTCTATGCCGGACTGCTCGACCGGGTGCCGACCGCCGCCGCCTATGTCGCCGAGGTTGGCGGCGCCGGGCTGCGCATCTGCTTCGATCACGGCGCGCTGCGCACCATTGACGGGCCGGCCGGCGCCCTGCCGCGCGGTCACGCGGCGTTCGCCCGGCTGCTCGAACCGCTCGGCTATGCGCTCGCTGGCACCTATCCGCTGCCCCGGCTGCGGATGACCGGACGCGCCTACGTCCACCGCGATCTCCCGGAAACCATCCCGCAGTTCTTCGTCAGCGAACTGCATGCCGATCTGCTGCCCCCGGAGGCGCAGGCTGCGGCGGAGCGGGTGTTCGGCCAGTCGCGCGACCCGCTCGACGCCGCCACGCATCATGCCGTCGATGTCTTGCGCCACCGCGGCGGCGGCTCGCTCGATCTGGCGCGCGAGGCGCTGCGCGGGATCGTCCGCGCCTTCGATCGCCACCACGACGAGCCAGCGCTGGCCGATTATCACACGCTGCTGCGCCACTCGCCCGAAGCGGCGTGGATCGCCACCGAGGGCAACGGCTTCAACCACGCCACCGACCGCGTCGCCGATGTCGAGCGGCTGGCAGCCGGGCTCAAGGCGCGCGGCCTGCCGCTCAAGCCCGAGGTCGAGGTCTCGGCCAATGGCCGCGTGCGGCAGACCGCATTCCTCGCAGATTGGGTGACCCGCCGCTTCCGCCATGACGACGGCTCGCTGACCGAGCGCAGCGTGCCGGGCTCGTTCTACGAGTTCATCACTCGCGACATCGATCCGGCAACCGGCAAGCTCGACCTCTCGTTCGACAGCGGCAATGCCACCGGCATCTTCGCCGTGACGGCGGCGCCATGAGCCGCAGCTTCGCTTCATTCGATCCGGCCAGCGGCGAGACTGTCTGGCAGGGGCAGGCCGCGACGGCGGAACAGGTTGGTGCCGCCGTCGCTGCGGCACGACGGGCGTTTCCCGGCTGGGCGGCAACTCCGCTGGATCAGCGCATCGTCTGCGTCCGCGCCTTCAAGGCGGCGCTTGAAGCTCGATCCGACACGCTCGCCGAAACGATCTCGCGCGAGACCGGCAAGGCGCTGTGGGAATCGCGCGCCGAACTCGCCTCGATGAGCGCCAAGGTCGAACTGTCGATCGCCGCCCAGGCGGAACGCGCGGGCGAGCGGCATTCCGCCATGCCCTTCGGCGAGGCCGTGCTGCGCCACCGCCCGCATGGCGTCATGGCGGTGCTGGGACCGTATAATTTCCCCGGGCATCTGCCCAACGGCCACATCGTCCCCGCGCTGCTGGCGGGCAATTGCGTGGTGTTCAAACCGTCCGAGCTGACCCCGGCTACCGGCGAAGCCATGGCTGCCGCCTGGGCCGGGGCGGGCCTGCCCGATGGCGTCTTCACGCTGGTCCAGGGTGGACGCGAGACCGGGGCGGCGCTGGTTGCGGCGGATATCGACGGGCTGCTGTTCACCGGCTCGGCGGCGGCGGGCGCACAGTTTCGCCGGATCTTCGCGGAACGGCCCAAGGTGATGCTGGCGCTCGAACTGGGCGGCAACAATCCGCTGACGGTGTGGGACGGCGACATCGCAGAGGCCGCCGCAATCGCCGCGCAATCGGCCTTTGTCACCACCGGCCAGCGCTGCTCCTGCGCGCGGCGGCTGATCGTGCCGGACACGCGCTTCGGGGCGGAACTGGTGGAGGCGCTTGTGGCGCTGGCGGACCAGCTGGCGATTGGCGCATGGAACGACACACCCGAACCCTATATGGGACCGCTGATCTCCGATGCGGCGGCAACTGCGGCCCGCGCGCGCGTGGCGCAGTTGGTGGATCGCGGCGCGCGCGTCATCCGGCCTCTGGGGCAGCCATCCGGGCGCGGAACTGCCTTCGTCACCCCTGCCCTGCTCGACGTCACCGGGATTGCCGCCCCCGACGAGGAAGTGTTCGCGCCGGTGCTGCAGCTTTCCCGCGCCGCCAGCTTCGAGGCGGCGCTGGCCCAGGCGAACGCCACGCGCTTCGGACTGTCGGCGGGTTTGGTCAGCGAGGACGACGCTTTGTGGCGGCGCTTCGCCCTGGAAGTGCGCGCCGGGGTGATCAATCGCAACCGGCCGACCACCGGCGCGAGCGGCGCTATGCCGTTCGGCGGGCTGGGCGAATCGGGCAACCACCGCCCCAGCGCCTGGTACGCCGCCGACTACTGCGCCCACCCCGTCGCCAGCTTCGAGGCGGCGAGCGCGGCGGGCAATGCCGCAGCCCTCGCGCAATGGGTGCAGGGATGAGCGGCTTGTCGCGCGAGGAGCGCGCCATGACCGAGGCCCTCGCGCCGCAGCCGATCCTCGACCACACGCTGGCCTGGGCGGCGATCAACAGCGGCACCGGCAACCTGGCCGGGCTGAAGGCGATGGCCGAACGGCTGGCCGATGCCTTCGCGGCGCTGCCGGGCGAAGTAACCTTGCTCGACCCGGAACCGGTCGAGCGGGTCGATGCGCAGGGCAGTCTCGCGCCGGTTGCCTTCGGGCAACACTTGCTGCTGCGGGTCCGCCCGCAGGCCGGGCAGCGGGTATTGCTGACCGGACACATGGATACTGTCTTTGCTGCCGATCACCCGTTCCAGCAGTGCCAATGGCTTGACGCCAACACGCTGCACGGCCCGGGCACCGCCGACATGAAAGGCGGGCTGGCGCTGATGCTGGCGGGGCTGCGCGCCTTCGAAACCACCAGCCCTGCCCTCGGCTACGATGTCTTCATCGACAGCGACGAGGAAACCGGCTCGCTCTCTTCCGCCGCGATTATTCGCCAACTGGCGCAGGACAAGCTCGCTGCGCTCACCTATGAGCCGGCGCTGCCCGGAGGGATCATGGCGCGCGCGCGGCCGGGCTCGGGCAATTTCGCCGCGGTGGTCACAGGGCGATCGGCGCATGCCGGGCGCAATCCGGAAGAAGGGCGCAACGCCGTGCTCGCCGCTGCCGACCTCGCCCTGCGGCTGGCGGCGGCGCGGCGCGCGGGGCTGGCCATCAACCCGTCGCGTATCGACGGCGGGGGGCCGGAGAATCTGGTTCCGGAGCGGGCGATCCTGCGCTTCAACATCCGGCCCCAGAGCGACGCGGATGCGGCCGAGGCCAACGCCCTGATCGAGACAGCCGTGGCGGAAGTCAGCCGCGAGCACGATGTCGCAATCCATCTCCACGGCGGCTTCGGCCGCCCGCCCAAGCCGGTCACTCCGGCGGCGGAGCGGCTGTTCGCCCTGGTGGTGGATACGTCCGCCGCACTCGGCGAGCCGCTCACGTGGCAGAACACCGGCGGGGTCTGCGACGGCAACAATATCGCGGCCTGCGGGGTGCCGGTGATCGACACGATGGGCGCGCGCGGCGGCATGATCCATACGCCCGAGGAATTCCTCGAGGCCGATTCGCTGCTGGCCCGGGCCAAACTGACCGCAGTGGTGCTGCACCGGCTGGACAAGGGGGGACTGCCGTCATGAGCTTTGTCGTGCGCGCGGCGCGGAGCGGCGATCTCGATGCGATCTACCGCATGGCGAAGAGCACCGGCGGCGGCTTCACCAATCTGCCCCCCGACCGGCAGGCGCTCAAGGCCAAACTCGCGCGGGCGGAGGCGAGCTTTGGCCGGCAGGACGAAGCGCCGGCGGACGACTTGTTCCTGTTCGTGCTGGAGGACGCCGCCAGCGGCAAGGTCTGCGGCACCTGCCAGATTTTCTCCAGGATCGGCTCGACCTGGCCGTTCTACAGCTACCGGATCGGCACCATGACCCAGCACAGCAAGCAGCTCGGCCGCACCTTCCGCGCCGAATTGCTGACGCTGTGCACCGATCTCGACGGCGCCAGCGAAGTCGGCGGGCTGTTCCTGCAGCCGGGCGAGCGCTCGGCCGGCATCGGCAAGCTGCTGGCGCGCAGCCGCTATCTGTTCATCAAGGCGCACCGCGCCCGCTTCGCCGGCAAGACCATCGCCGAACTGCGCGGCGCGCATGACGAGACTGGAACCTCGCCGTTCTGGGACGGGCTGGCCGGGCGCTTCTTCGGCATGAGCTTTCGCGAGGCCGACGAATTCAACGCAGTCCACGGCAACCAGTTCATCGCCGACCTGATGCCCAAGCATCCGATCTATACCGCAATGATCCCGGACAGCGCGCGCGCGGTGATGGGCGTGCCGCACGTCTCGGGCCGGGCGGCGATGCGCATGCTGGAGGGCGAAGGATTCGCCTTCGACAATTATATCGACATCTTCGACGGCGGCCCGGCGATGACCGTCGCCACCGACCGGATCGCCACGATCCAGGCGGCGCAGCAGGCCGAGGTGAAAGCCATCTCCGAAAGCGAGGCAGGCGAGCCGCAACTGGTCGCGGCCGGGCGGCTGGCGGAATTTCGCGTCTGCCTAGGGTCGGTGGCGCAGGTCGAAGGCGGGGTCACGCTCGACACGGCCAGCGCCGCACTGCTGCGCGTCTCGCCCGGAGATGCCGTCACCCACGTCCCGGCCTGAACCCGCCATGTTGCGCGAAATCAACTTCGACGGGATTGTCGGCCCCAGCCACAACTACGCCGGGCTGAGCCTCGGCAACCTCGCCGCGACGCGCCATGCCGGCGAGGTCTCGCGCCCGCGCGATGCTGCACTGCAGGGTATCGCCAAGATGCGGCGCAATCTCGATTCCGGGCTCGCCCAGGGGATTTTCCTGCCGCACCAGAGGCCCAACGAAGCCTGGCTGGCGCAATTGGGCGCCGGCATGGCCGGCGCCAGCGAGGGCCTGCGCGCCTGCGCCCTGTCCGCCTCGCCGATGTGGGCGGCCAACGCCGCGACCGTCTCGCCCGCACCCGACACCGCCGACGGGCGCTGCCACCTGACAATCGCGAACCTCGTCACCATGCCGCATCGCAGCCACGAATGGCCCGAAACGCTGGCGC
This sequence comes from uncultured Alphaproteobacteria bacterium, assembly GCA_963779195.1. Taxonomy (GTDB): domain Bacteria; phylum Pseudomonadota; class Alphaproteobacteria; order Sphingomonadales; family Sphingomonadaceae; genus Novosphingobium. The sequence goes on along the minus strand of CAVZWZ010000001.1, from coordinate 537,316 downwards.
AGTTGCAGACGGCCTTCGCCGACCGCGCCCATTTCGCCGTGCACGGCCCCGTCCCCCCGCCGTTCGGCGACGAGGGCGCGGCCAATCATCTCCGGCTGGCCGCCTCGCATGGCGAGAGGGGAGTCGAGGTCTTCGTCCACGGCCGCAGCGGCGGAGCTTTTCCCGCGCGCCAGCATCTCGAGGCCAGCGCGGCGGTGGCGCGGCTGCACGGGCTCGATCCGGACTGGCTTGTGTTCGCCGAACAGTCGCCCGAGGCGATCGCCGCCGGGGCGTTCCACAACGATGTCGTCGCGGTGGCCAACGAGAACCTGCTGCTGGTTCACGAGCAGGCCTTTGCCGATCCGGCGGGGCTCTACGAAACGCTGCGCCGCAGGTTGCCCGCGCTGATCGTCGAGCAAGTTCCCGCCAGCGCCGTCAGCCTGGCCGATGCGGTGGCTTCCTATCTGTTCAACGCCCAGCTGGTGTCGCTGCCCGAGGGCGGCATGGCGCTGATCCTGCCTGGCGAAGCGCGCGAAAGCCCGCGCGTCTGGACATGGCTCGAAGGGCTGCTCGCGCGCAATGGCCCGGTGCGGCGGCTGGAAACTGTCGATCTGCGCCAGTCGATGGCCAATGGCGGCGGGCCGGCGTGTTTGCGGCTGCGGGTGCTGGCCGACCCGGCAAATGTCGATCCGCGTTTCCTTGCCGATCATGGCAAGCTCGACCGCATCGAGGCGATCGTGCGTCAGCATTGGCCGGAAACGATCGACCCTGGCGAATTGGGCAAACCGGCGCTGTGGGCGAAGGTGCGCGCCGCACGCTCGGCTCTGCTTGCGGCGCTTGGTTTCGGCGCCGCGTGGCCGGGTGCAACTCGACAAGGCCGCAGCGAAGGACGATAGCCGGGCGGGCATGGGCGCAGAACACACTCTCCTCTATACGGAAGCAGCCGAAGCCGCCTTGGTGGCCGAGCGGCAACTCAGCGCGCTGCGCGCGCCGCTGCAGCTGCTCGGGCAGCGGCTGCGCGAACTCGATCCGCCGCTGGTGCTGACCTGCGCGCGGGGCAGCTCGGATCACGCGGCGACCTATGCCAAATATCTGATCGAGACCCGCGCGCTGACCCCGGTTGCCTCCTACGCGCCCTCGGTAAGCTCGCTCTACGCGACGCCCTGGCGCAAGCTGGCGGGGACGCTGTTTCTCGCCATTTCGCAGTCCGGCCGCAGCCCCGACATCCTGGCCTCGGCGCGGGCGGCGCGCGAAGCGGGAGCGCTGGTCGTCGCTCTGGTCAACCAGGCGGAACTCGCCGCTGGCGCAACTGGCCGACGTCGCCATCCCGCTGCTCGCAGGACCGGAGCGGAGTGTGGCCGCCTCGAAATCGTTCATTGCCTCGCTCTTCGCCATTCTCCAGCTGGTCGCCGCCTGGACCGAAGATGGCGAGCTGGCCGGGGAAGTCGCCAAGGTCCCGCAGGCCCTGCGCAGCGCCTGGGACCTCGACTGGCAGGCGGCGCTAGCGGCGCTGACCGCAGCCGGCAGCCTGTTCGTCCTCGGCCGCGGGCCGAGCCTCGCCACCGCCCAGGAACTGGCGCTCAAGCTGAAGGAAACCTGTGGCCTGCACGCCGAAGCGTTCAGCGCGGCGGAAGTGAAGCACGGTCCGATGGCGCTGGTCGGCCCCGGCTTTCCCGTGCTGATGCTGGCGCCGGGCGACGAAGGCCAGCAAGCCTTCGCGGCATTGGCGGGCGAGTTCGTCCAGCGCGGGGCGGCGGTGATGATGACCGGCGCAGGGGCGCCGGGGGCGCTGGCCTTGCCAGCCGTGCCAGACCTCGATCCGGTGGTGGCTCCGCTGGCAATTATCCAGAGCGCCTACCGCTTTGCTGCCGCGCTGAGCCTGGCGCGCGGTTTCGATCCGGACCGTCCGCCGCATTTGCGCAAGGTGACGGAAACCCGATGACACAAGTCGCGCTTCTGCCCTCGCGGCTGCTGACCCCGGCCGGTTTCGAGCTTGACCGCTGCGTGACGATCGAACGCGGGCGCATCGCCGCCGTGACACCTGCGAGCCAGTGCCCGCCAGACGCTGCCGGGCGCAAGCTGGCGGGCGACCTGCTCCCCGGCTTCATCGATCTCCAGGTCAACGGCGGCGGCGGCACCCTGTTCAACGACGATCCGACAGTCGCGGGCATAGCGGCAATCGGTGAGGCCCACCGGCGTTTCGGCACCACCGGCTTTCTGCCCACGTTGATCAGCGATAGCCTCGATGCGGTCGCGCGCGCGATCGCGGCAGTCGATGCCGCCATCGCGGCGGGGGTGCCGGGCGTGCTTGGCATCCACATCGAGGGGCCGTTCCTCAACCCCGCCAGGGCCGGCATCCACGACGCCTCCCGGTTCAGAATGCTGGATGCGGCGGCGATCGGCCTGCTCGCCTCGCTGCAGCGCGGGCGCACGCTGGTCACTCTCGCGCCGGAACTTGCCCCGCCGGGCGCGATTCGCGCGCTGTCCGAGCGCGGCGTGGTGGTTGCCGCCGGGCATACGGCGGCAAGCTATGCCCAGATACAGGCCGGGCTGGCCGAAGGCATGAGCGGCTTCACCCATCTGTTCAACGCGATGAGCCAGCTCGGCAGCCGCGAGCCGGGCGCAGTCGGCGCGGCGCTCGACAGCCGGGAGAGCTGGTGCGGCGTGATCGCCGACGGGCATCACGTGCACCCGGCAAGCCTGCGGATCGCACTCGCGGCGAAAGGCGCCGACCGGTTGGCGCTGGTCACCGACGCGATGCCGACGGTCGGCTGGGACCGGCGGGAATTCGTGCTGGGCGGGCAGCGGATCGTCGCCGAGGGTGGCCGCTGCACCGCCGCCGACGGCACCCTCGCGGGCTCCGGTCTCGACATGGCGTCGGCGGTGCGCAATGCGGCGGCGATGATGGGAGTCGATCTGGCAACAGCCGTCCGCATGGCCAGCGCCGTGCCCGCCGCAGTGCTGGGGATGGCGGGCGAACGCGGGACTATTGCAGCCGGGATTGCGCGCCGATCTCGTGCTCGCCGATGCCGGGGGCAAAATCATCGAGACCTGGATCGACGGCGTTTCGCAACCGGTAGCGTAGCTTTACGCCTGCTCCGCCCGCCGCCGCGCCAGCAGCAGCGCGCCGTCGATCGCATCGCCCAGCGGTTCGCGCAGCCGGGCGCGGATGCTCGGGGCCAGCCAGTCGCGCATCCGCGCCGCGATCCCGCCCATCAGGCAGCAGTGCGGCGCGCCGAATTCGAACAGGGTGCGGATCATCGCCTCGATCCGCCGCGCGGCGTCCTGGACTATCCGCTCCGCCACCGCGTCGCCCCGGATCGCATGGTCGAGCACGATCGGCGCGAAGGAGCCATAGTCCGCCGGCGTCGCCCGCGCGGTCCAGGCGACAATCTCGCCCGGCGAGCCATGGAATCGTTCGAGCACTTCGTCGGTCATCGCGGTGTGGGCGATGCGCCCGTCGCGCGCCCACAGCGAACGCCGGATCGCGCGCAATCCCAGCTCGGCCCCGCTGCCCTCGTCCGAAACCGGAAACCCGTAGCCGCCGAGCGTGAATACCCGCTCGCCGACGCGGCCGAAGCCGACGCTGCCGGTGCCGACGATGACGATGGCGCCGTCTTCGCCGGCATGCGCGCCGAGATTGGCGATGGCGGCGTCGCTGGCGAAGGCGGTCGATTTGAACGGGAAGCCATGCGCCTGAAGCCCGGGCAGGAAGCCGCGCCGGTTGAGCCCGGCGGTGCCGATCCCCGCCCGGATCGTGGCGACCTGTTCCGCGCCCAGCCCCGCTTCGGCGATGGCCTGCGCGTAGCAATCCTCGATCGCGCGCAGCGCTTGCGGCAGGCCGCGCGGCGTGTTGGCGGCGCCCGCTTCGCCCGATCCCAGGATCCGGCCGTCGTCCGCCACCAGCCTCGCCCGCGTGTGGGTGCCGCCGGCATCGATTCCAAGATATAATTCCATGATCCACTGGGATAGTGTCGCCGGGCGCTATGGCAAGGGCGCGGCCACCAGGGAGTCACCGGTTTGCCCACCGAAGATATCAGCGCCCGCTACGCCGGAATCGATCTCTGGCCGACCGGCGACGCCGTGCAGGCGATGCTCGAAGCGCAGCTGGCGGCGGCGGCGGCGGTGCAATCGCAGGCGGCGGCGATCGCCAAGGCAGCGGACGAGGCGGCGGCAAGGCTTGGCGACCTCGCCGGCCGGCTGATCTATGCCGGCGCGGGCACCTCGGGACGGCTGGCGGTGCAGGACGGCGTCGAACTGGGGCCGACCTTCGGCTGGGGCGGCGAGCGCACGGTCTTCCTGCTCGCCGGCGGCGCGGCGGCGATGATGTCCAGCGTCGAGGGCGCCGAGGACGACGCTGCAGCAGGCGACCGGGCCATGCGCGAGGCGGCTCCCGCGCCCTGCGACGTGGCCGTCGGCGTCGCGGCCAGCGGCTCGACCCCATTCACCCTTGCCGCCCTCGGCGCGGCGCAGGCGGCGGGCGCGCTGACCATCGGCATCGCCAACAACCCCGGCGCGCCGCTGCTGCAATTGGCGGCGCATCCGATCCTGCTCGATACCGGCGCGGAGGCCGTCGCCGGATCGACCCGGATGAAAGCGGGCACGGCCCAGAAAATCGTGCTCAACCTGCTTTCGACCGCGATCATGCTGCGGTTGGGACGGGTACACGGCGGCCGCATGATCGCGATGCGGGTATCGAACGCCAAGCTCCACCGCCGCGCGGCCAAGATGGTCCGCGAGATCGCCCGGGTTACCGGACCTGCGGCCGAAGCCGCGCTGCGGCAAGCGGCAGGGGATATCCGGCTGGCGGTGCTGATCGCACTGGGCATGACGCCGCCGCAGGCCGCAATGGCGCTGAGCGATGCGGGCGGCAATTTGCGCGCAGCGATGCACGCAGCCGGGGCCAATAGCGGAAACTAGGGAATTGGCCTGGAGCGGGTGAAGGGAATCGAACCCTCGTATTCAGCTTGGGAAGCTGCTGCTCTACCATTGAGCTACACCCGCCTGGCACGGCGCCGGATGGCCGCCTAGCAAATCCATGACGGCAAAGGAAGGGCCTGCAATCGTCGCGAAACAGTTCGGCGAGGGGGTTTGCGCGCGGCCCGGATTAATGGTACGCAGCCGTTCCATTAATCCGGCAGGCCAGAATGAGCGGGAACGAAACGGACAAGCCCAAGGGCAAAGCGCCCGGATCGCGGACCCTGCGGCTGGTGGGGCTTGGCGTGCTGCTGCTGGCGGTTGCCGCAGGGTCCGCCTATTATCTCCATTACCGGGGCACGCTGCGCTATTTCCAGGAAACCAACGACGCGACGATCCAGGCCGATCAGGTGGCGATCGCCGCCAAGCTTTCCGGCTATGTCCGCGCGGTGGCGGTGACGGACAATCAGCTGGTTGCGCAAGGCGCACCGCTGGTCGAGATCGATCCCGCCGACTACCGGACCAGGGTCAGCGCCGCAGAGGCGGATATCGCCTCGGCGCTGGCGGCGGGCAACGCCGCGCGCGCCAACCGGGCGGAAGCCGAAGCCGGCATTGCCCAGGCGCGCGCGGCGTTGGCGGCGGCGCAGGCCGGCTTCGCGCTGGCGAGCCGCGAGACCGCGCGCTACCGCCCGCTGGTCGCCGCCGGGGCCGAACCGGCCGAGAAACTCTCGCAGCTCACCGCCAATCGCGACAAGAGCAGCGCAGACGTCGCCGCCGCCCGCGCCGCGCTGGTGCAGGCCGAACGCCGGGTCCAGAGCCTGTCGGCAGAGACGTCGCGCATCGCGACGCAGGCCGATGCGGCGCGGGTGCAGCGTCAGGCGGCGGGCAACGACCTCGCCGCGACCCGGCTGACCGCTCCGATCGCCGGACGGGTGGCCAGCCGCAGCGTGCGCCCGGGACAGTTCGTCCAGCCGGGCATCAGGCTGATGACGATCGTGCCGGACAGGGACATCTATGTCGTCGCCAATTTCAAGGAGACCCAGCTCGGGCTGATGCGGCCTGGCCAGCCGGTATCGATCCGTGTCGATGCCTTGCCCGATATCGCCTTCGCCGGGACGGTCGCCAGCATCACCCCCGGCACCGGCGCCAATTTCTCGATGATCCCGCCGCAGAACGCGACCGGCAATTTCACCAAGATCGTGCAGCGAGTGCCGGTGCGCATCCGCATCGAGGCGGGCCCGGCGGCGCGCAAGCTGCTGGTGCCGGGGCTGTCGCTGAACGTCGAGGTCGATACCCGCAGCGCCAAGGGCGAGCTCGACGCGATCCGGGCGGAGCAGGAGCGGGCTGCGAGGTGAGCACCGCCGCCGCTCCCGCCGCGCCCGCGATCAAGGAGCGCGCCAGCCTCGCCGATTGGCTCGCGGTATTTGCCGGCATGATCGGCTCGCTGATGGCCTTGATGGACGTTTCCATCGTCAATGCCGCCTTGCCGGTCATCCAGGGCGAGATCGGCGCGACAGCAGCCGAGGGCACCTGGGTCGGCACTTCGTACCTCATCGCCGAAATCATCGTCATTCCCCTCTGCGCCTGGCTGGAGCGTTTGCTCGGTCTGCGCCGGTTGCTGGTGATCGGGGCCAGCGTGTTCACCCTGTTCTCGATGATCTGCGGCTTTGCCACCAGCCTCGAGACGATGATCGCCGGGCGCATCGGCCAGGGCCTGTCGGGCGGCGTGCTGATCCCGACCGCGCTGACCATCGTCGCGGTGCGCTTGCCGCCAAGCCAGCAGGCAATCGGTCTCGCGGTGACGGCGATGGCGGCGCTGCTCGGCCCGGTGATCGGACCGCTGCTCGGCGGCTGGCTGACCGAGAATTACAGCTGGCACCTGGCCTTCTTCATCAATCTGCCGATCTGCGCCGGGCTGCTGGTGCTGCTGATGCTGGCCCTGCCCAAATCGCGCGGGAATACGGCGGAGCTGCGCCAGGCCGACTGGTTCGGCATTCTGGGCATGACGATCGGCCTCGGCGCGCTGACCTTGCTGCTGGAAGAAGGCCACCGCGAACAGTGGTTCGAATCGGCCTTGATCTGGCAGCTGGCCGTGGCCAGCCTGCTGGGCTTTGTCCTGATTGCCATCGGCCAGCTGCGCCCCGGTCGCCCGGTGATCCGGCTGGCGCTGCTGCGAAGGCCCAGCCTTGCCTCGTCGATCGTGCTGCTGGCGGGCCTGGGCGGCGTGCTGTTCACGGGCATCTTCATCATCCCGCAGTTTCTGGTCTCGATCGCAGGCTATAACGCCTATCAGGCGGGGCAAGTGGCCTTCATCGGCGGACTGGTCTCGATACCGGTGGCGATGATCTATCCGGTTACCTTCGCCAAGCTGGACGCGCGGCTGACGATTTTCATCGCGCTGATGGCGCTTGCCACCGCCAATGTGCTGGCCAGCGGCCTCAGCCCGCAGACCACCGGCAATCACTTCACCCTGTCCCAGCTGCTGTTCGGCTTCGGCACGACCATGGTCGCTATCCCGCTGATGCAATCGGTGATCGCATCGGTCTCGACCGAGGATGCCGCCGAAGCCAACAGCCTGAGCGCAGTGGCGCGCAATCTGGGGGGGTCGATCGGCCTCGCCGGGGTGGCGAGCTTTCAGCAGCAGCGCTTCGATCTGCACCAAGGCCAGCTTCACGCATCGCCGGCGGCCAACGATCTTGACCGTGCAGCAACAGGTGGCCGAGACAGCCGCCATGTTCGGCGGCGGGCCCGAGGGACTCGAGGCGGCCTATCGCGCGATCGACGGGCAAGTCATGCTGCAAGCCTCCGTCATGACCTTCAGCGACATCTTCCTCGCCCTGGCGGTGATCGCTGCGGCGATCTCGCCCTTCGTCTTGCTGCTGCGACCGCCGCCGCCCGGCGCCGGCATGGGCATGGGGCATTGACCGTGAAATGCGCCCCTGCTCTTGCCGTGGTCTCGCTCTTGCTGGCCGGATGCACCGCCGGTGCCGACTATGCGGCCCCGCCGGCCCCGGCGTCGCGAGCGCTGAGCACGGGCAAGTTCCTGCGGGCCGGGGAGGCCGAGGCAGGCGCGCCGCTGGCCCGGTGGTGGGAGGCGCTGAACGATCCGCAGCTGGATGCCCTGGTCGCCAGCGGCCTCGCCGAAGCGCCCGGGATCGCCGCCGCCGAGGCCCGCCTGCGCCAGGCGCGCGCCGGGCTCGCCTCTGTCCGGGCGGGAATGCAGCCCTCGGCGGGTGCATCGGTGCTCTATGCCCGCGCCAATCTGCCGGAGGGATCAATCGGCGAGGGTGCGAGCAACATCGACCTGTTCAACGTCGGCTTCGACGCACAGTGGGAAGCGGACCTGTGGGGCGGCAAGCGGCGCGATGCCGAGCGCGCGGCGGCCGACGCCGGGGCTGCGGAAGCGCGGCTGGCCGATGCCCGGGTAACGCTGTCGGCGGAAATTGCGCGGACGTATATAGCATTGCGCGCGCGGCAAGCAGGGCTGGCGCTGCTCGGCGAGCGGCAGGCGCTCGAAACGCAATTGGCCGCCATCGCCCGGCGGCGCTTTGCCGGCGGCACCGCGCCGCGCCAGGCGATCGAGGCGGCGCTTGCCCAGTCCGAACGCACCGAGGCGCAGCAGGCGGGGGAGGCAGCCGAAATTGCCGCGCTGACCGACAGCCTGGCGGTGCTGACCGGCCAGGCCCCGGGCGAGCCCGGTGCGCTGGCGGCAGGCGCGATCCCCCTGCCCCCGGCGCAGCTGGTCATCGGCGATCCCGGGGCGATGCTGGCGCGGCGGCCCGATATCCGCGCAGCCGAGCGCCAGCTCGCCGCAGCCAGCGCCAAGATCGGCGTCGAGGCGGCGCGGCGCTATCCCAGCATCTCGCTGATGGGCATTATCGGCCTCGGCGGCTCCAGCGCGGGCGACATTTTCGATCCGTCGAAACTATCGACCATCGCCCTGCCCCGGCTCAGCTGGAGCTTCCTCGACTTCGGACGGATCGGGGCGGCGATCGCGGGCGCGGAGGCCGGGCGCGACGCGGCGCTGGCGGACTACCGCGCGCAGGTGCTCGCCGCGCTGCTGGACGCCGAATCCGCGCTGGCCCGCTTCGGCGCGGCCCGGGTCGCGCTGGCCCGGGCGGGCAGCGGCAGTAGCCATGTTCGCGAGATCGCCCGGCTGCAGGGCCTGCGCGGCAAAGCGGGAACCCTGGCTCCATCCGAGGTGCTCGAAGCCCGGCGGCAGGAAGTCGATGCCCGCATCGCCGAGAGCGCCGCCCGCGCCGAGCTGACGCTGGCCTATGCCGCGCTGGCCAAAGCGCTGGGGCTCGGCTGGCAGGCGGCGGAGGAGCCGGGTGGCTGATCCCGCCCCCTCGCGCGGACGCCCCGCCGCCAGCGAAGCGCCGTTGATCGCCGGGCGGATCGTAACTGCCGCCTGGGCAGTGCTGCTCGAAAGCGGCCCGGAGCAGTTCTCGCTCGACCGGGTGGCGGGCGCGGCGCATGCCAGCAAGCAGACGATCTATTCGCGGTTTTCCGGCAAGCTGGAATTGCTCGAGGCGGTGCTCGCCGCGCGGACCGGATTGATTTTCGCCGAATTCGAAGAAGCCGCTGAGACCGGCGATATCGAGGCCGTGATCGCCGAGCTCACCCGCCGTTCGGCGACATCGCTCAGTGCGCCCGAATCCTCCATGCTTGACCGCTTGGTGGACTGGATCGACGTCGCGCAAACCGGCGGAAGCAGCGCGCCCACCCGGGCGGCGATCTATGGCGAAATGCACAAACTGCTTTGCGGCTATCTAACCCGCGCGACCGCCCAATTGCAGCTGGCGATCGACGATATCGACGCAGCCGCCGCATTCTGGCTCGATGGCCTGATCGGCCATGTGCGAGGCGTCCCGCGCGGCGGCGAGCAGCTAAACGAATGGTCGCGAACATTCGCCCGCTATTTCCTGCGCGCGGTGAGCGGGCGGGTCAAAACCAACGAGCGATGAGCAGAACCTTAGAGCCAGATGACGTTAGGTTGTACCGCCGTGATTGCCACTGGAAGCTTCTCGGCAAGGAGCGTCGCGCAGTGCGGGTCGGGAACCCGTGCAAGTGACGCGACGCAGTCCGAGGGGCTTCCAGTGGCAACCCCCAAGGGCGGGCCGCTTTTGGCCCATTGCTGCGTCCTTCGTCGGTCACTATGCTTTGGCATGGCTCCCTCCTCACTCCTTGCACTGGGCCAAAATCGGCTCCGTCATGGCGGTACAACCTAACGTCATCTGGCTCTAGGGCTCCCCTACCCGTTGGGGAGGGGTTGGGGGTGGGGGTTCCACGCCAGCGAGGACGCGAGACCTTGCGGCCTCGCTCCCCCATCCCCGACCCTTCCCCGCCGGGGAAGGGGGAAATGAGACTCTCGCAACGCGCAGTGGGATCAGTTACCGAACTTCCACTTCAAGCGGGCGCCCCACATGCGCGGCTCGCCGACGATGTTGGACACCAGCCCGTTGGCCTCCTGCGCATTGGCATGCAGCAGGATTTTGGCGTTGGTGACATTGGTCATGAAGAAGGCGATATCGAACGGCAGGCCGCCGACGTCTTCCCAGTTGACGTTGATGTTGCCGTAATTTGCCTTCGGCAGGATGCCGTTGCCGACGGTTGAGATGCCGTTGACCACGGTCGCCGTGCTGTCGGTGACAACCCGGTAGGCCGATTGCCAGACCCAGGTGCCGCCGATCGAGAATTTGCCGAAGGATTCCGGCAGCGGCAGTGTGTAACTGGCCTGGGCAACCACCTTGTCGGGTATCGAGTTCGGCAGAACCGAACCGGGCACCACCGGGCGGACATCGTTGAACGGCAGGCCTAGAGCGGCGATCGAATCACGGATCGAGGTCGCCGCGATTACTGCATCGGTTGTGCCGGCGACTTCGATGATCTTCGTCTTCAGGTGAGCCCAGGATGCGGACAGGCGCAAGCCCTGGAACGGTTGCAGGCCGAGCTCCGCCTCGAAGCCCGAGAGCCTGGATTTGCCGACATTCAAGATCGTTGTCGTCTGAGCGCAGAGCGAGGTCGGATTGCAGCTTACCCCGATCTGCAGCTGCTGGTCGCGGAAATTGTTGTAGAAGCCGGCGAAATTGACAAAGCCGGGCACAACCCCGCGCCAGCTGGCTTTCAGCCCGCCTTCATAAGTATCGACCTTTTCGGCCCCATAGGTTTGCAGCTTGTCGGCTGCGAATGGAGCGACGCCGCCCTGCCGGTAACCGCGCGACCATTTGGCATAGAGCAGGACATTGTCGATCGGCTTGAAATCGACCCCGAGCAGCCATGTCGGGGCGCTGGTCTTGACCGCCGGGACAAAGCCGGCCCCGGCCACATTCGGACCCTGCCGGCAGATATTGGCCTTCTGGCTGAGCGGAAGGCGCGGGTTGGTCAGCGAACCCTGCGCACCGAAGGCGACTGTGTTAGTGCAGGTGACGAAGTTCACTGGCTCGAAGACTCCGGCACTGTTCGCAACCGGATTGCCGAGGCGGATATCGACGGTCTGGAATGTGCTGCTCATCCTGTCTTCGGTGTAGCGAATGCCGCCGGTCAGCTTGAGCTGCTCGGTGACATCGTAGCTGGTCTGAAAATAGGCAGCCTTGCCGTTGAACGAGGTCGAAGTGACCTGATAGTTAAGTCGTCCCAGCGATATCGAGCCGCCGCCAGCGCCCGGGACTACGGTGAATGGCAGAAAACCAAGACAGTTGAGGGTGGTGGAATCGATGCACGGCGTGAACGTCGCCGTCTGCACGCCCGAGGGACCGAGTGGCTTGTTCGATTCGAAATAGAGTCCGCCCTGCCAGGTCAGCTTGCCATCGGCGAGATTGCCCTGAAACTGCAGTTCCTCGACCAGTGAGGATTCCGCATTGGTTTGCAGGAAAGGCGCGGCGTGGGTGAAGACAAAAGGCCGCACCTGGCTGCCGTTGGTCTCGGTTCCAGGCGTCACCAGCGGCTGATACTGGCCGAACAGATCGAGGTTGGTGGTGCCGCGAAACTCGCCATAGCTGAAGATGTTCTTGATCGTCAGCGAGTCGCTCGCCTCCCACTTGGTGGTGTTGATGATCTGCCACTGCTCGGTCACGGACTGCGAATCCGGCAGCGGGTTGGACACGCTCCAGAAGCCGAGCGGGGCCTCGCGAGCCATCTGCTCGCAAACGACAATGCTGTAACACCTGGTGATCTTCGGGATCACGCCGGTGCTCTTCGATTTCGAATAGGCGCCGATCGTGTAGTTCTCGATATCGGGCGTCACATCCAGCACGGTGCTGATCCGCAGCGCGGTGTAATCGGTGCTGCCGCCGGCATCGCCATAGGGGCCGAAACCGAGCTTGCCGGCGTTCTTCAGATAGCCGTTGCGCTTGTTGCGATCGACACCGATGCGGATGCGGAAATTCTCGTTGATCGGCGCGTTGAGCACCGCCTGGGCGCGCCACATGCCATAATCGCCGGCGCTGCCCTCGATATAACCCTCGAAGTTATCCTTGGGCTTGTTCGGCACCAGCAGCACCGCGCCGCCGGTGGAGTTGCGGCCGAACAGCGTGCCCTGCGGCCCGTTAAGCACCTGCACGCTGGACAGATCGAACAGCGAGCCCGGCCCGGCGCCGTCGCCGCCCTGGGTCGCGCCCGAGCCGCGCGGCGCGACGACATCGGCGAAGAAAGTGCCGACGGTTGCGGTGGTGCGCTGTTCCTGGGTGAAGCCGCGGATCGTCCAGGTGGTGTTGTCGCTGCCGAAGCGGTTGTTGGTCACCAGGCTGGGGGTGAATGTGGCGATGTCCTTGGCGCTGGTGATGTTGTTGTTGGCGAGCGAGCTGGCCGACAGCACCGTCACCGAAATCGGCACATCCTGCAGCTTTTCCTCGGTGCGGCGGGCGTTGACGATGATGTCGCCGCTGGTGTCGCTATCGCCGGCTGCGGCAGCGCTGGATTGCGCATGGGCCGGAACGGCAGCGGTTAAGATTAACGCGGCAGAAATCGCCGTCGCGGCGAGAAGCTTGAAATTCCTCATATTTGCCCCCTTGGACCTGTTGGATGATCGCTGGCGGGGCTCTGATTGACAGAAAATCGTTAACCATTCCTAAGCTGAGCGTTAACCATGTTCGCCGGGAGGATTGCTCGATTTGGCGCGTCACGGATTTTGCTTTGGCGATCAAGCAATGTAAGGCGCTGCGCGATGGAAGCCCGAATACTGCAACGCCATGACACAGCACCGACCGACGCGCGGCAGGTGCGCACCCGCAAGGCGCTGAGCGGCGCGATGCTGGCGTTGCTCGAGGAGATCCCGTTCGACCAGGTGACCATCCGCGAGATCACCGCGCGGGCGGGCACCGGCTACGCCACCTTCTTCCGCCACTTTCCGGACAAGGAAGCGCTGCTCGGCGACGTCGCCTCGCAGGAAATCGCCAGCCTGCTTGCCCTCACCCTGCCGGTGTTCGCCGAAGCCAGCAGCGCCGAGACCACCCGCGCGCTCTGCGCCCATGTCGCCGAGCACCGGGTGCTGTGGTCGGCGCTGCTGACCGGCGGGGCGGCGGCCATCCTGCGCGGCGAATTCATCCGCCAGGCGCGCGAGCTGGCCATGGCGATGCCGCGGCCCGATGGCTGGCTGCCGGCCGACCTCGCCGTGGTCTATGGCACCGGTTCGACGATCGACCTGCTCGCCTGGTGGCTGGCGCAGGATGAGGCCATACCTTCCGCCGAGATCGCCGCGATCCTCGACCGGCTGATCATCGCGCCGCTGGTCGATGGGCGAATTCAAGCTGCGCACATCGCCGGGTGAAAGCCAAATTCGCGGGCCTTGCCGGCCTGCGAGCCACTGTATATCGGAGGTTCCTGGCCCGGCAGACGTCGGGCCGGCGGCTTCCGCTTTCAAGCCAGGCTGGCGAACCGAAAAATTGAGTGTATGAGACGCTCCGGAGTTGCCACAAACCCGCAAAGGACCGACCATGAACAAACTGCTGATTGCCCTCGCCGCCGCTTCCGCTGCGATCACTTCCGCCCCGGCCTTCGCCGCCGATCCGGCTCCTGCCGCAGCACCTGCCGCCAAGCTTTCGACCGCCGACACCACGATTGGCGACTTGCTCGACAATCCGGCGGCCAAGGCCGTGCTGGCCAAGCATGTGCCTGCGCTGGTCGGCAATGCCCAGATCGAAATGGCCCGCTCGATGACGCTCAAGCAGATCCAGCCGATGGCCGGCGACATGCTGTCCGACGAATTGCTCACCAAGATCGATCTCGACCTCGCGGCGATCAAGTAAGCTCGCATACTTCGCGCCAATGGGGGTAAGGTCCATGCCGAAGGTCAGCTTCAAGGTGAACGGCAAGGCGCAGAGCGTCGATGCCGATCCATCGACCCCGCTGCTGTGGGTGCTGCGCGATCACCTGGGCATGACCGGGACCAAATACGGCTGCGGCGTCGCGCAATGCGGCGCTTGCACCGTCCATCTCAATGGCGAGGCGACCCGCTCCTGCCAGGTGCCGCTCGACGGCCTGGCGGGGGCGGAGGTCGTCACCATCGAGGGGCTGGCGGCCAGTGGCGGCGAGACGCTGCAACGGCTTTGGGCGGAAATGAACGTCCCGCAGTGCGGCTATTGCCAGGCCGGCATGCTGATGGCCGCCGCCGACCTGCTCAAACAGAAGCCCAAACCCAGCAACGCCGATATCGACGAGGCGATGACCAACATCTGCCGCTGCGGCACCTATCCCCGCATCCGCGCCGCGATTCTGCGCGCTGCGGGCGTGACGGCGTGAGGGAGGCGAAGATGGACCAGCTCAATCTCGACCGCCGCCGTTTTCTCGTCACCACGACTGCGATCGCTGGCGGCATGGCGGTGGCGCTGTCCTCCGCCGAGGCCGCTTCTCTTCCCGATGGCCCCTGGGGACCCGATACGGCGAAGGGTCACGAATTCACCCCCTGGATCGAGATCGCCCCCGACGACACCGTGACCATCCGCGTGCCCAATCCCGAATCGGGCAACGGCACGATGACCCAGATGGCGATGAACGTCGCCGAGGAGCTGCACTGCGCCTGGAAGGACATCCGGGTGGTCAGCGCTTCGGTACATCGCGACTATGTCGAAAAGCACGTCTACACAAAGGCTTCGCTACCTTTCTTCAGCGGGCATGGCACCGACAAGGAGCGCATGGCGCATTGCCTGCGGCTCGGCGCCAGCGCCCGCGAGCGGCTGAAGGCGGCGGCGGCGGCGCGGTGGAAGGTTCCCGCCGGCGAAATCGCGGCGAAGGACAGCATCCTCACCCACACGCCGTCCGGGCGCACCCTGCGCTTTGGCGAGATGGCCGGGCACGCGGCGGGCATCGGCCTGCTCGCCGAGCCCGAGCTCAAACCGCAGAGCGAATGGACGCTGATCGGCAAGAAGTCGCCGTCCAAGCTGTTCATCCCCGATGTCGCGAACGGCAGCGCGGTGTTCGGCATCGACGTCAAGCTGCCCGGCATGGTCCACGCCGCGCTGCTCCAAGTGCCGGTGATGGGCGGCAAGCTGAAGAGCTTCAAGCCGGAAGCGGTCATGGCGATGCCCGGGGTGCGCAAGGTGGTGGCGATCGACCCGTCCAATTCCCGCAAGACCAGCCTCAAGGACGAGACCAGCTTCGGCCTGTCGAACGTCACCGATGCCCAGCACGCCGTCGCCGTCATCGCCGACCATTTCTGGCAGGCGAAGATGGCGCTCGACGCGTTGCCGGTGGAATGGGAACTGGGAAGCGGAGCGCAGGTCGGCTCGCAGGACGATATCTACCAGGCCATGGCCGCCGCCCGCGACAGCGGCAAAGGCAAGGCGGTGGTCACCAAGGGCGATGTCGCCGCCGCCAAGGGCAAACGCATCGTCGAGGGCGAATATCTCACTCCCTATGGCGAAAACGCGGTGATGGAGCCGCTCGGCGGCACCGCGCTGGTCACCGCCGATGGCTGCCAGATGTGGTGCGCGACGCAGGATTCGCGCCAGGCCTATTGGGTGGCGATCGACGAGACCGGCCTCGCGCCCGAGCAGGTGAAAATCCACAACACGCTGGTCGGCGGCAATTTCGGGCGGCGCACCCAGGCCGAGGATCTGCGCATGGTCGTCGCCATCGCCCGCCAGTTCCCCGGCGTGCCGGTCAAGACGATCTGGACCCGCGAGGAAATGTTCCGCCAGGGCCGCTACCGCACGCCGATCTCGACCCGGTTCAAGGCGGTGCTCGACGACGCCAGCGGCCTGCCGCAGGCGGTCTCGGGCGACCTCTGTTTCGCCGGCGACCGGCCGCTGTTCCAGCTGACCCAGGGCTATGGCGATGCGCCCTATTTCAACAGCGGCGTCATCCCCCATGTGAAGCTGACCACCACCACCCACCCGGTGCATGTTCTCAACGGCGCCTATCGCGGTCCCTGCTTCAATTCCAACGCCTTCATTGTCGAAACCTTCATCGACGAATGCGCCCATGCCGCCGGGATCGATCCGGTGGAGTATCGCCTCAAACTGCTCGCCAAATGGGAGAAGCCGTGGAGCGATGTCTTGCAGCTCGCGGCGGAAAAGGCCGGCTGGGGCCGCAAGCTGCCCAGGGGCGAAGGCATGGGCGTCGCCATCACCAACTGGCCGGTGGCGACGATCCGCAATTTCGGCTCGACCATGGCGGCAGTGGCGCGGGTTTCGGTCAGCCAGGCAGGCGAGCTCAAGGTCCATCAGGTCGATATCGCCTTCGATTGCGGCCGCGTCGCCAATGAGGACGCGGTTCGATCGCAGATCGAAGGCGGCGCCATCTTCGGCCTCAACATGACCCTGAACGAGGAATCGACAATCAAGGACGGCGCAATTGTCGAGGGCAATTTCGACGAATATCCGATGCTGCGGATGGGCGACAGCCTGCCGGACATCCGCATCCACTTCGGCGCGCTGTCGGGCCACAACCGTTTCGATCTGATGGGCGAGCTCCCGGTCGGCCCGATCGGACCGGCGGTGGGCAATGCGATCTATTCAGCAACCGGAAAGCGGCTGCGCTCTACTCCCTTCCGCAAACAGGATATAAGTTGGACATGATGCGCAAAATTCTCCTCACCATTCCCGCTTTGACTTTGATCGGCCTTGCGACCTCGCTGCCCGCCCAGACCGCGCCGGCGCCCGACGGCGCGACGCTGTTCCGCCAGCGCTGCGCCAGCTGCCATAACATGACTCCCGGCGCGCGGGCGGTGCTGGCGCCGAGCCTGATCGGAGTGGCCAACCGCAAGGCGGGTTCGTCGGCATTCAACTATTCGCCCGCGCTGAAAGCATCGAACCTCACCTGGACCCGCGCCAATCTCGACCGCTATCTCGCGGGACCGACCAAGATGGTGCCGGGCACGCGGATGGTGATTGCGGTCTCCGATCCGGCGCAGCGGTCGGTCATCATCAACTTCATCGTTCGCCCGCCCAGCCGCTGAGCCGTGCAGGACACGGTCCTAGCAGGCGCTGATTGGCCTACCTTCGGCTGGAACGACGATATCCGCCCGGCCCTGGCCGAAGCCCTCGCCGCCGGACGACCGGCGGCGCTCGCCACGCTCTACCGCGTCGAAGGCAGCGCCCCGCGCGGGCCGGGCGCGCAAATGCTGTTCGAAGGCAAGTCCGGTGGCATTGGTGCCAGCGGCTATTTCTCGGGCGACTGCATCGAGGCCGACGTCGCCCGCCACGCCGCCGAAGTGCTGGCGGACGGCCAGCCGCAACGGCTGCATTACGGCATGGGCAGCCCGTGGATCGACATCCGCCTGCGCTGCGGCGGGGCGCTGCATGTGCTGGTCGAGCGGATTGCGGCCGACAGTGCGGCGGCGCGCGAACTGGTCGGGCATGCGGCGGCACGGCGGCAATGCGTGTGGTCGAGCGATGGCTTGTCGCAGAACGTCAGCGAAGGCGGCGGGCCTTTGCTCTCGCTTACCGAAGCCCCGCTCCGCCTTGCCCGCCGTTTCGATCCTCCGCGCCGGCTGATCGTCTCGGGCGGCGATCCCGGGGCGCTGGCCTTGGCGAAACTCGGCGCGGAGGCGCAGCTGGAGACGATCCTGGTGCGCCCCGGCGGCCCGGAGAGCCAGCCGCCTTTCGCAGTGGCGCGCTATCTCCGCGACGATGTCGATGCGGCACTGGAACAGATCGGCCTCGACCGCTGGACCGCCTTTGTCGGCGCGACCCATGAGGACCACCACGACCTTGCCGCCTGCCTGCACGCCCTGCGCCACGGCGCGGGCTATGTCGCGATGATCGGCGCGAAGTCGCGCGCGGAGGGGCGGCTCGGCGCGCTGCGGGCGGCGGGCGCGAGCGAGGCGGAACTGGCGCGGCTGCGCCTCTCGCCCGGCATTCCCGGACTGGGCAAAGCGCCGTGGGAGGTCGCGACGGGCATTCTGGCGGAGCTGCTGCAAACGATGAACGCGGCGCGGGAGCGGGCTTGACCCTCGCCGCCATCGTCCTCGCCGCCGGTGCAGGCAGCCGCTTTGGCGGGAACAAGCTGTCGGCGCCGTTCAAAGGCGAACCCCTGATCGCCCACGCCATCCGCGCCGCCCGCGCCGCGCCGGTGGAGCGGGTGATCGTGGTCTGCCCGGCCTCGCTCGACATCGGCGATTGGCCCGGATCGCCGCAAGTCGAGCCCCTGCGCATCGCCAGCCCCGAGCTCTCCGCGTCGCTCAAGGCCGGGATCCTCGCTGCGGCGGGATCGGACGGCGCATTCGTCTACCTCGGCGACATGCCGCTGGTGCCCGGTTCCATCGCTTCGCAGCTGGCCGCCAGCCTGGCCTCGAACTACGCCGCCCTCCCGCGCTGGCAAGGCAAAGCCGGTCACCCGGTCCTCCTTTCCGCCCGCGCTTTCCCCGACATCGCCCAACTTCAGGGCGATGAAGGCGCCGGCCGGCTGCTCAAGGCGCGCAAGGATATTGCATTCGTCGATTGCCCGGACGAAGGTATAACCCTCGACATAGACCGGGCGGAAGATATCGCCCGGCTGGAGAAACCAGGAGGGGCCTGACCGTGAACTCTCGCAACGCTATTTGGCTCACCGCCTTCGCCTTCGCCGCCATTGCACCGCCGCTGTCCGCCCAACCGGCCAGGCCCGCCGCCGGCGCCCACGCCGACAGCGCCAATCCCGCCGCCGACCCGATGTTCGCCGAACCTTACGTCGATATCGACGAATGGCGCGACGCCCCCGTGCGCCACCGCTATGTCCATGGCGGCTTCAAGGGCACCGATCTGCGGTTCAGCTATTACCTGCCGCCAAAGGAACAGTTCCAGGGCCGCTTCTTCCAATATGTCACCCCGGTGCCCGACAGCGAGAACCTGTCGCAGACTGCGCTGGCCGGCGACAATAACATCGGCTTCGCGGCGGCCTCGGGCGCCTATTTCGTCGAGACCAACGGCGGCGGGCGGGGAGTGACGTCCGGTCCGGGCTTGGCTGTCGATCCCACCATCAGCGCCTATCGCGCCAATGCGGCGGCGGCCCGCTATTCGCGGGTCGTTGCCGCGCAGATGTATGGGCACCGCCGCATCTATGGCTATGTCTACGGCGGCAGCGGCGGCGGCTACCGGACCATGGGCAGCATGCAGAACACGGTAGGCGTGTGGGACGGCGCAGTGCCCTTCGTGCTCGGATCGCCGATGGCCTCGCCGAACAATTTCGCGATCCGCATGCATGCGATGCGCCTGCTCAAGGACAAGTTCCCGCAGATCGTCGATGCGATGGACGTTGGCGGCAGCGGCGATCCCTATGCCGGGCTCGATCCCGAGCAGGCGGCGGCCTTTCGCGAAGTGACCCGGATGGGTTTCCCGCCCACCAGCTGGTTCGGCCACAAGACCATGGGGGTGCACGCCTTCACCGCCGTCTATCAGGGCATGGTCGCGTCGGACCCGACCTATTTCACCGATTTCTGGACCAAGCCCGGCTATCTGGGCTTCGACAATCCGGCAAGTTTCGCCGATGCCCGGCTGCAATTCGTCACCAAGGTCGGGACCGCGCTGACCTGGGAGCAGATGGAAGCGCGCGGCCTCAATCCTGTCCGCCTGCCCGGCCAGCCGCGCGAGCAAGGGCGCGGATCGGCCGATCTGGCCTGGCAGAAGCTGGTCAGCGACGGCAGCGCGGCGCGCCCGGTGGCCTTCGAGCTGGCCGATACGCCGCCCGACAAGAGCTTCATCGGCGGCGATCTGTATGTGCTGTCGGGCGAAGCGCAGGGCAAGCGCATCGCGCTGCTGGCGCTGCACGGCAGCGTCGCCTCGCTGGGTGTCGTCGCCGATCTCGCCACGCTCGCCAAGATCAGGCCGGGCGACGAGGTGCGGATCGACAATTCGAACTTCCTCGCCGCGCAAACCTATCACCGCCATCAGGTGCCCGACGCGAGCTTCAAGGCCTATGACCAGTTCCGCAGCGCGGACGGCAAGCCGCTCTATCCGCAGCGGCAGGTGCTGCTCGGCCCGCTCTTCGCGATGGGCGCAGTCGGGTCCCCGATCACCGGCAAGTTCAACGGCAGGATCATCGTCGTCGAATCGATGCTCGACCGCGAAGCCTGGCCGTGGAACGCCGACTGGTACGCCCGCAAGTTCGACGAGAATTATGGCAAGGATGCCCCGAACAAATACCGCGTCTGGTTCACCGAAAACGCGCTGCACGGCACCAACGAAGACAAGGGCGCGGCGACCCGGGTGGTGACCTATCTGCCGATGCTGCAACAGGCGCTGCGCGATGTTTCGGCCTGGGTGGAAACCGGCGCGCCGCCGCCCGGCAACACCCGCTATGCCGTCGATGACGGCCAGGTCAGGCTCCCCGCCAGCGCCGCCGCTCGCCGCGGCATCCAGCCGGTGGTGACGATCGCCGCCAATGGCGGGGTGCGGGCGGAGGTGGCGGCAGGGCAGCCGGTTAGCTTCACCGGAACCATAACCGCACCGCCCGGCGCCGGATCGGTGGCCGGCGCGGAATGGGATTTCGACGGGTCGGGCGAGTTTTCGGTCAAGGCTCCGGTTGCGGGCGGCAAGCCGGCAGTGACGGTCCGCGTCAGCCATGCCTTCAGCGCACCCGGCACCTATTTCGTGACCCTGCGCGGCTATGCGCAGCGGCGGAACGCCAGGAACACGCCGTTTGCCCTGATCCGCAACCTCGCCCGCGCCAGAGTGGTGGTGAAATAACCGGTTGCAGCCGGCCGTTTGCCCCGATCCGGTTCGGCAAAGTCACCTGCCCAGCAGCTTCGTCCGCCCGCCGCCGGATTCATCGTCCGCGATTCCGCCGCAGTCCCGAAATGGCACAGCCGAGCTGAAAAGCCCAGCTCGAAATCGGCTTGAAATCTACAAATCGTTATATATCTAATGTTAACCACGTTCTCCTGATTCACCGTTGGAATCATTCATGTTTTTTCGCGACGGCCTTCACCGAACGTTAATATATCCACATATCTCAGAGTCAGATAACACTTGAATTGCCCGCAAATTGAAATATCCAAGGTCTAGCCAAACATCGCGTTGGGCGAATCGATTCTTCCGGGTTCGTCTGCAAGTCTGGTCGCCAATAAGCAAAAAATGACATCGTCTCTTCGATTTGAAGACTGAGCAGGCTTGTGCCTGATACAGCGCTTCAGACGTTGAATTCGTATGCCACACAAGGGGATATGCTATGCTTATTGGCGGAAATACTATGGCCGGTAGTCAGAAGATACGGCGCATTTTTACGCTAACTTTCGTTGTATCGAGTGCCGGACTAGGCCTCGCCACGCCGGCGCAGGCATCCGATATTGTCTATACCCCGACCAATCCTTCGTTTGGCGGCAATCCGTTCAATTCCTCGCACCTGCAGGGCATCGCCTCGGCGCAGAACAATTACAAGGATCCCGCCGCGCTCAATTCGTCCGATCCGGCCAACCAGTTCCTGCGCACCTTGCAGAGCCGGTTGCTGTCGGCGCTGGCGACGCAGATCACCGATCTGATTTTCGGCGAGAACGCCCAGGACAGCGGTCTCATCCGCTTCGGCGACCAGGAAATCTCCTTCGTGCGCGGCGCCGATTCGGTCAGCCTGACGATCACCAACAACGCCGACGGTTCGGTCACCGAAATCGTCGTGCCGCTGCTCGATACCGGAAGCCTGTAGCCGCCATGACGCCGATCCTGCGCAATTTCGCCTCGCTGGCCGCCGTCGCCGCTTCGCTGCAGGGCTGCGCCGCCTACGATCAGGCATCGTGGAGCCCGGCGCAGCCGGTGCGCGCCACGCCGGCGACGCAGAAGCTCCTGGCCCTGCCGCCGGCCGGGCAGCGGGTCGCCATTGCTGTCTATAATTTCTCCGACCAGACCGGCCAGTTCAAGCCGACCGACGGCGTGCAGACCCTGTCGCGCGCGGTCACCCAGGGCGCCACCTCGATCCTGATCAAGGCCTTGCAGGAAGTCGGCAACAACGGCTGGTTCACCGTGATCGAGCGCGAGCGGCTGGACAATGTCCTGCGCGAACGCGCGGTGATCCGCGAGATGCGCTCGTCCTATCTCGGCGAAAAGACGATCAACCCCCAGGCGCTGCCGCCGCTGCTGTTCGCCGGAATTCTGCTCGAAGGCGGGGTGATCGGCTACGACAGCAACACCAAGACCGGCGGGCTTGGCGCGCGCTTCCTCGGCATCGGCGGCGACGTCAAATACCGCGAGGACACGGTCACGGTCTATCTGCGGGCGGTGAGCGTCAAGACCGGCGAAGTGCTGACCAATGTCAGCGTCCGCAAGACGATCGCCTCGTTCGGCGCCGGCGGCAGCGCCTTCCGCTATGTCGCGTTCAAGGAACTGCTCGAGGTCGAAACCGGCTTCAGCTTCAACGAGCCGGACGCCCTGGCGCTGCAACATGCGATCGAAGAGGCGGTCTATGGCCTGGTGCTCGAAGGCGCGATGCAGGATCTGTGGTGCCTGTCCTCGACCGAAGAGATCAGCGCCAGCCTGATCCGCAGCTATATCGCCCGGCGCGACGGGATCGACGAGCGGAACGTGGCCATGCCGCGCCAGGCCGACGGCAGCCTGCGCAGCGGCGCCTGCACCGCCCGGAATTCGGCGCAGCGGCGGCAGGCGCCGGCGGTTTCGGCCGCACCGGCGGCGGCGCAGCAGCCGCAGCCGCAACTCCCGCCCGCCACCGGCCAAACTGCGGCGCCTGCCTCCGCCAGTCCCCTCGCGGCTCAAGCCGTCCGCCCGGCACCGGCACCGGCAACGGCCCCGGCGGCGGCGGTGCCAGCGGGCAGGTCAGCATCGGGCGCAGGCGCCCGGCCCGCCACGCAGGCTCCCCTCGCGCCGCCGGTGCGCAGCTTTGCCGAACGTCCGGCTGCGGAACTGCCCAAACCCGCCTTCGGCCTGCCGCCGACCGGCTGCCGCCGAGCCTGCTCCCGCAGCTGCCGCACCCGAGACAACGCAGGCTTCGCCGCCGGTGCCGAAGGTGCAGCCTTCGTCGGCCAATCCGCTGGAAACGCCGGTGTTTTCCGTCGTGCCGGCCACGGCGACCGTCCAATCCCGCCCCTCCCCCCCCGAGGCGGGATCGCTGCCGGAGCCCGCCTTCGGCGGTGCTCTGGCAGCGCAAGCTGCCGAACCGGCGGTCCGGGCGGCAGCGATCGAGCCACCGGCGGCGGTTTCCTATGTCGCCATTCCGGTGGTGCAGCGCATTGCCGATGGCACGCCTGCAACGCCCGCAGCCTTGCGGGCTTTTGCGCCGCCCCATGCGCAAGCCTGGGCCGATCCGGCGCAACTGTATGTTTCAATTCCGGTCGTGCAGCCGGTTCCCGCCATTGCGGCGACCGCCCCCTTCGCGATCTCGGCAAGCACCACCGGCACTCTCGACCGCGCGTCGATCGCCGGCTTCAAGACAGGAGGCAACATGATTTCAAGCGGCGCCCGCCGCCGCTGAAAAGAGGGTCCATCGGCAATCATGATTGGCGTCGCGATGCCGATGGACCCGGGTTTGGGCAGGTTACGGGAACCTGTCCGGGTGTGAGGAAGCCTCACGAACCGGGTTATGGCGCATTTTTGCGTCTGACGCAATTCCGAGGCTTCGCCCCTGTTGCAGAGATGCAACATCGCCGGGGCAACTCACCCTTCCGTTTCCCGTCGACTGCCGCCGCTACCGGGTGCGGCAGCCGTAACGTCCGGCTTTGGGCCGCAGCGAAACCCCGCTGTGCGCCTGGTCCATCGGAGCTGTCGCGGCCTGGCCGCGCAGCTCCGGAACAACGGAGACTTGTGATGAAAAAGCTGCTTCTATGTACCGCTTCCGCCACGGCGCTGCTGCTGGCCGCGCCGGCCCTGGCCGACAATTCCACCAGCACGGTCAACCAGAGCAACACCGGCAATGGCGCTGTTGTCGACCAGACCGGATCGATCGACGGCGGTTCTTCGCTGATCGACCAGACCGGCGCGAACAACGCTGCGGCGGTGACCCAGGCCGACGATGGTTCGGGTTCTACTCCAGTCAATGTTTCGACGATCAATCAGTCGGGCAACGACAACGCGGCGACGGTCAATCAGGATACTTCCACAGCCGCCCTGCAGACGAACTCGTCGATCGACCAGTCGGGCAATTCGAACATCGCCACGGTAACCCAGATCGATGACGATCAGTCTTCGGCGATCGTCCAGTCGAGCGACGACAACGAGGCGACCGTCGTTCAGGGCGACGCGGTGCTGGCCCTCGGCGATCAGAGCTGGAGCAACAGTTCGTCGATCAACCAGGCCGGCGGCGGCAGCCACCTCGCCGAAGTCCAGCAACTGGCCTTCAACAATGATTCGACGATCGACCAGTCCGGCACCAACGACAATGCCTATGTGCTGCAGACCGGCGAGACCAACTCTTCGTCGATCCTCCAGAGCGCGGACGACAGCACCGCCGATGTCGAACAGAGCGGCGACAACAATACCTCGATCGTCAACCAGAGCGGCTTCGATCAATACGCCCTGGTGACGCAGTCCGGCAGCGGCAACGATTCGTCGGTGATCCAGACCGGCTTCTCCAACGAGGCCTATGTCACCCAATCGACCGACAACAACAGCTCGTTCGTCACCCAGGGCGGATCGGGCAACGTCGCCACCGTCAACCAGTAGCCTTGCGCAATCGAGGCCGCATCGGGCGGCCCGGGTTTCCCGCAATCTCTCATTTCAGGAATTGAATCATGAAAAAACTCCTCCTTTGCGCAGCTTCGGCAGCAGCGCTTCTCGCAGCGAATCCGGCGCTTGCCTCCGGATCGAACAGCACGGTCAACCAGAGCGGCACCGGCCAGATTGCCGCCGTCGATCAGACCGGCGCGGTCGAAGGCGGCGATTCGACGATCGATCAGTCGAACAGCAACAACACCGCCAGCGTCACCCAGAGCGACGACGGGTCGGGCACGGCGCCGGTCAATGTTTCGACCGTGACCCAGTCGGGCAGCGACAATACCGCGACGGTCGATCAGGACTCGGAGAGCTTCTTCGTACCGCCCAACAGCTCGACGATCACCCAGACCGGCGACAACAACACCGCCTCGCTGACCCAGCGCGACGATGGCCAGTCCTCATCGATCGTGCAGTCCTCCGACGACAACGTCGCGACGGTGACCCAGGGTGTGGCGGCCTCGGGCGACACGACCTTTGAAAACAGCTCATCGGTCGTTCAGGGCGGCGCCGGATCGCATGTCGCCACGGTCAGCCAGACCGGACGCGTCAACAGCAGCGTTGTCAGCCAGACCGGCGACACCGACACCGCCAGTGTCGATCAGTCCGGCGACAGCAACGACTCGGTCGTCGTGCAGTTCGGCACCAACGACGATGCGATCGTCAACCAGTCCGGCGACGACAACGCATCGACCGTCGTCCAGGAAGGCACCGACATCCTCGCCACGGTGCTCCAGTCGGGTAACGACAATACCAGCTCCGTCGATCAGACGGCGCCGGGGGCCCGGCCGCAGGACTCGGAGGTTTTCGTCAGCCAATACGGCGACGCCAACTCCTCCATCGTCGAACAGCGCGCCAACCAGGGTTATGTCGAGGTTCTGCAGGGCGGCACCAACGGCGATTCCGAGGTGCTCAACTACGGCAACCGCTCGGTCGCCTATGTCTGGCAGCTGGCGGGCGACGACAACAGCGCCTATATCCTGCAGCGCGCCGAGGACAGCGACGCCTTCATCGGCCAGACCGGCGATCGCAACAATGCGCGCATCTTCCAGCGCGAGGACAGCCCGCCGACCGAGAATTTCTCGGCCGCCATCGTCCAGACCGGCGATGACAACGACTCGCAGATCGATCAGGACGGCGATAACCACTTCGCCAGCAACACGCAGACCGGCGACAACAATCTGTCGGATATCCTGCAGACCGGATCGAACAACGGCGCGCTGGTCATCCAGGTGACCGACAACAACGCGTCGGCGGTGGCCCAGGGCGGCTCGGGCAATTTCGCCGTGGTCGTTCAATAGGTGGAGGGGGCCCGGGGATGCAGCCGCATCCCCGGGTTCGCTTTCGCCGCAGCACTTTGGAGGATGGCCATGAACCGATCGGCAAGGGCAATGGCTGCGGCGCTATTGGCGGGCGCGATGGCGCAGGCCGGTCCGGCGCAGGCTTCCGGCCTCGACCGCCGGGTCGAAATTCAGCAGATCGGCAGCGGCAACAGCGTCCGCACCAGCCAGGCCGGCGCCGGCGACGCGCAGGCCGCAGTGCAGCAGCAGGGCGACGGCCATGCCGCAGACATCGCCCAGGCTGGCGCGGGCCGCAATCGCCTGACTGCCGAAGCGGGCGGCGCGGGCAATGGCCTGGCCGCCGATCAGTTCGCCGCAGCCGGCGGGGTCAATCTGGCGGCGGTGAACCAGCAGGGCGCCGGCAATTCCGCCACGCTTGAGCAAACAGCCACCGCTGCCGGGGTCAACGAAATCCGGCTGGAGCAGCTGGGCAACGGCAATGCCGCCACGCTAGTCCAGCACGGCCAGGACAACAGCATCGCGCTGACCCAGCAAAACGACGCCAACCAGGCCCTGATCGAACAATATGGCACCGGCCTGGCGATCGCGCTGACTCAGATCGGCGGCGGCGCGATCGCGATTACCCAGACCGGCCCGTGATCCTGGCGGCGGCCTCTTCCCCCCGGCCTGGCCGGTTGCTGGCGGCGCTGCTGCCTGCGGGCCTGGCGGCCTGCATTCCTCCGGTGAGCGAAACCATCGGCCAGCCGCGCCTGGTCTCGCCCCGCCCCGCGACGATGGCGCCCGCCACCATCGATCAACTCTCCAGGCCCCGCATGAGCGCGCCGGAAGTCGCAACGCGGCAGGCAGCCCCGCCCCCGCCAGCGGGAACCCGGCCTGCGATGCAACAGCTGCCGGGCAATCTCGCGATCAGGAACGAGGGCGACGCACCCGAGCGGACCATCGGTCAGGACCAGCGGCAAGCCCCCAGCGAGCAGCTTTACAACCAGGTCGCCGACGTCTGGCGCAGCTTGCGCCAGCAGGGCCAGCAGCCGACGCCCGAACTGATCGCACGCGAAATCGGGCCGGACGCGCTGGCCCGGTTTCTCAATACATTTCCGGGATCGGAGCGCATATTCGGCGCCGATAGCGACATCCTGCCGCTGCCCCCTTCCGCCGTGCCGCCCGAAACCGATCCGGGCGGCAAGCCGCCGCCGCCTGCCCCTTAGGAGATGTCGCCATGACAGCCATTCGAAACCTGGGCCGGAGGATCGCCCCGCTCGCCGCGCTGCTCGCAGCGGCCCATTCGACTGCATCGCCAGCCACAGGAAAAGCCGCCATGGATGAATCGCCCCGCGCCCTTACGCTCGAATCGCGCCTGGCCGGCGGCGAAGTGGAACTGGCGGTTATCGGCGCCGCCAGCACGGCGGTGACCGTCGATTATGTGCTCGAAGTCGAGGGCGGCTCGCGCACCCGCCACGCCGGGCGCACCGGCGTGCGGCCCGGCGCGCCGCAGCGGCTATCGACTGTCCGCCTGCGCACGGCGGCGCCCTGGACGGCAAGGCTCAGCGTCATCCAGGGCGACGGCCAGCGCTACGAACTGACCGCGCAGGGACCCGCCGGAAGCTAGCGCCGCGCCGCCCTCATGCGTTGTAAACCAGCTTCATCCCGGGCTCGTCCCAGCGCGTCTTCACCAGCGCGCCGCGATCCGAGAAAGTGAGCCAGGCGTCCATCATGTCAACGCCGCCGAAGGCGATGTTGGTGACCAGGCGGTCGTCGAAGGCGCGGGTGCCGACCCCGCCCTCAGGCGTCACCGTGGTGACCGCTCCGGGCATCAGCGTGGCGACGCAGACGTTGCCCGCCGCTGTCATCGCCAGGCTGTCGAGCATCACCGGCCCCGGCGCGGTGGCGAGCCAGCGCGGCGTTTGCGCTTCGATCTTGCGCTCGAAAGCCCAGACCCGCGCGGTGAAGGTATCGGCGGTATAGACGGTCTTCATGTCGGGCGAGATGCCGACGCCGTTGAAACTGATCGCCTTGTCGAAGATCCGGGTAATCGACGAGCCATCGGGTCGCGCGCAATAAAGCCCGCCGAAATATTTGGCCGAAAGGCCGGTCTCGCCGAGGTCGGTGAACCAGATGTTGCCGTCCACGTCGAACATCAGATCGTTGGGCGCGCCCAGTTCCTTGCCGTCGCAGCTGTCATACAGCCGCTCGACCTTGCCGCTGGCGATATCGATCCGCTCGATCCGGCCTTGTTCGGTGGGCGAGCCATCGTGCCCCATGCCGCCGCTGTTGCAGACATAAAGCGCCCCGTCGGGGCCGATGGCGGCGCCATTGGGCCCGCCGCCCGGCTCGGCGACAGTCTCCTTGCGCCCATCGCCCCAGCAGCGGGTGACCCGACGGGCGTGAATTTCGACCAGGATCACCGAGCCGTCGGCCATGACCACCGGGCCTTCGGGGAAGGCGAGGCCTTCGGCGACGACTTGATAGTCCGGCATGCGCTAGATTCCTTCTCCGGCCAGTCTTTGCCGCATACCTTCCAGCGCGCTCGCAGTTTCCGCAAGAAGTTTCCGCATGCGTGTCGCTTCGTCGGCCTCCCCGGCATCCCGGGGAAGCGCGCCATGCAGAAACAGCCGCACGCTTGAGCGGATGTGCCGCGCCAGCGCCGCCTCGTCGCGTTGCAGGCCCCAGGCGGCGTCGATGCCCGGGCCGGTGACCAGGTGCAGGAAGCCCTCGGCGGCATCGCGGGGATCCAAGAGCCCTTTCCCCTCGGAGGAGAGCCGCCGCGCGAACAGTTCGGCAAGAAATTCGATGGTCGGCTCGGTGCCCTGCTGCACGTTATAGGCCCCGATCTCGGGCGAGCGGCCGCTCTCGGCGTTGGTCAGCCGCAGCAAGCGCAGGCCCGCCGGGCTCATGATGTTGGCGAGGAGGATTTCGCCGATCGCCAGCAGGCTCGCTTCGAGGTCTTCGACTTCCGCCGCTCGCAGGCGCTCGATCGGCACGATCCATTCCTCGATGGCGCGTTGCAGCGCCGCCCTGAACAGGCTCTCCTTGTCGCCATAGCGGGCATAGACGGTGCGCTTGGCCATGCCTGCGGCGGCGCAGATCGCCTCGATGCTGGTGCGCTCGAAGCCCTGCTCGAGGAACAGGTCGAGCGCGATGTCGAGCAGTTGCTCGTTGCTCAGACTGGGACGGCCCGGGCGGCGCCTTGCTGGCTCGGAAAGGCTGGCGGCTTGCTGCATGCGGCGGCTCCCTGGATAGTTAAAAACGAATTAGGTGCCTTTTTAGCATGAAAAATGCAATTTTGGCTAGTGACGTTTGCCGGTTCCGTATATATAAAACGCATACGGTAACAATCACAGGCCCTTCCAATTCGCCCTCGCGCGAAGCGAGACGGGCGAGGTTGGAGAGAGAATGTGACGCTGAAATCCGCCGATTTGGCACCCCGCATGGGTTCGGTTGTCGAGATTGCCAAGCCCGCGCTGCTGAGCGGCGAATATGCGCAGGACATCCGCGCGCTGCTCGACCAGCGCGGCATCCTGCTGTTTCGCGGCGTCCATCCCAGCGACGCGGAACTGCGCACCATCGCCCGCACATTGGGCGATCTGCGGCTCGGCGAAAGCAAGCGCGGCGCGGACGGCGTCACCCTGAAAGAGGGCGAGGAGGGCGTGCTCAAGGTCAGCCTCGACCCCAAGGTCAATCCCGACTACGCGCGGTTCCTGCTCGGCAACCATTTGTGGCACATGGACGGGACCTATGAGGAAATCCCGCCCTTCGCGACGCTGTTCACACCCTACCGCCTGTCACGCGAGGGCGGCGATACCATGTTCGCCAGCACCTATGCCGCCTATGAAGACCTGCCCGCAGCAGAGCAGGCGCGGCTCGAAGGCTTGAGCGTTGTCCACATGATGCAGGCCGGGCTGTTTCCGGTGATGCGCAATTGCACGCCCGAACAATTCGCGGTCTGGAACAGCTATCCGACGCGCACCTACCCGCTGGTCTGGCATCATCGTTCGGGGCGCAAGTCGCTCGTGCTCAGCACCTCTGGGGCCTTTGTCGAAGGCATGCACCCGGCGGAGAGCCACGACCTGCTGCAACGGCTGATGGCCCACGCGACGCAGGATAAATACGTCTATCGCCACAAGTGGCAGATGGGCGACCTCGTCGTCTGGGACAACACCGGGGCGATGCACCGCGTCATGCCGTTTGATTCGGAGAGCGGACGCGAGTTTCATCGCTGCACGCTCAATGGAGAGGAGCCGATCCGGGCTGCGGCGTAAGACCGCGGCCCGGTGAGGTTCGCCAGCTTTTTGGGAGAGTAATCAATGCAAATCGGCATCCATCTCGCGTTTCAGAACCTGCACGGCATTCCCGACAAGGAATTTCACCTCAAGGAAGCCCAGCTGGCCGTCGAGGCCGAAGCGATGGGCTTCGATTATATCGGCGCGGTCGAACACCATTTCACCGACTATGCCGCCTGCCCCGATCCGATCCAGGCGCTGACCTGGATCGCGGCCAAGACCAAGACGATCAAGCTGATGCCCGCCGCCGTCATCCTGCCGTGGAACGATCCGCTGCGGGTGGTCGAAAAGGCGGCGATGCTGGATAGCGTAAGCGAAGGCCGGATGATCCTGGGCATGGGCCGCGGCGCGGCGCGGCGCGAATTCAACGCGCTGCGTCAGGATCTGGCGGACAGCCGCGAGATGTTCGACGAGGCGGCGATCATCATCATGGAGGGCCTTGAGACCGGCTGGGTCGAGGCCGATACCAAGCACTACAAGCAGCCGCGCATCGAAGTGCGCCCGCGCCCCAGCGGCTGGACGCGCGACCGCATGGTGATGGTATCGATGTCGCCCGGCTCGGCGGAAGTCGCGGCGGATTATGGGCTCACAGCGCTGCGTTTCAGCCAGGGCGAGTGGGAACGCTCGATGCCCGAGATCAACACCTACCGCGATACCTTCGCCGCCAAGCACGGCAAGAAGGCCCCGCCCTTCATCATCAGCGATTTCATCGTCTGCCACGAAGACCCGGCCAAGGTTGCCGAACATACCGACAAATATTTCGCCGACCAGTTCCTCCAGGTGGTCAACCACTACGAATGGGGCAGCGACCACTTCAAGAACCTGCCGAGCTATTCGACCTATGTCGCGCTGGGCGAAATGACCGAGGCGATGGGCGGGCCGACCAAGGCCTACAAGGGCTTCATCGATGGCAATCTGATTGGCACCCCCGAAGTGATGCTGGAAAAGCACGCGATACGCACCGCGATGGTCGGCGAATACGACATGCTGGCCAACTTCAGCTTCGGCGGCATGCCGTTCGAGGAGGTCTACAAGCAGATGAAGCTGTTCGCCGACAAGGTGATGCCGGTGATGAAGGGATGATGCGGGGGGATCAAATCCCCGCATACCACTGGTAATCGCGGTTATCCTCCCAGAAGCCGCCCTTGCCGCCATAGAGCCCGGCCAGGCTTGCCCGCGCCTCGATGCGCATGACATATTTGGCGTGCTTGTAGCCCAGCTGGCGTTCGACGCGCAGCCGCAGCGGCGCGCCGTGGCCGACGTCGAGCGGCTGGCCGTTCATTTCCCAGGCGAGGATGGTCTGCGGGTGGAAGGCGTCGGCAAGGTCGATCGATTCGTAGTAGGGATGGCCTTCCAGCGTATCGGCGCAGTGGAACACGATAAAGCGCGCCGAGGGCAGCAGCCCGGCCATGCTCAGCACCTGCCCCAGCTGCGGCCCCTGCCATTGGCCGATCGCGCTCCAGCCCTCGACGCAATCGTGGCGGGTGATTTGCCGGCGCTGCTGCATCGCCTTCAGCGCGGTCAGCGGCAGGGCGAGCGGCTGCTTGACCAGCCCGCCGACCTCAAGCCGCCAATCGGCGAAGCGGGTGTCGAGATGGCGATTGTAGGACGCGGTGGCGGGGTCCGCCGTGCCGTTGACGCGGAAATTGGGCGACATGTCCGCCGCCGCATACTCGCGCGCCAGCGCCTGGCCGCCGATCAGCCGCTGCGTGCCCTGGTGCCACGAGCCCGCCTCTTGCAAGGCCGAGCGAAACGCCGGACTGGCATTGAGCCGGTCGCAGCCCGACAGGATCAGGCCCGAAGCGCCCAGCGCGCCCGCGCTCAGCAATTTGCGGCGATTGACCAGAATGCTCATGCGCCGCGCTCCCGGGGCAGGCGATAGCGGCCGGTGATCATCGAGCGGATCTCGTTGACCGGCCCGGCCAGCACCACCATGACGAGGTGGACGACGATGAACAGCGCGAAGCCGCCGGCGCAAAGAAAATGGATCGACCGCGCCGTCTGCCGCCCGCCGAACCAGTCCGACACCGGCACGGCGGCATCGAAGCCGGGCGACATGGCGAGACCGGTCAGGATCGTCAGCGGGATCAGCACCAGCAGCACGCCGAGATAGGCGCCCTTTTGCAGCACATTGTAACTGAGCGCCGCCACCCCGGTGGGAAAACGCAGCCGGGCGTGCTCTTTGATATCGTGCCAGATATGCGAGGGACTGAGCTCGCCGCGCGTGAACAGCAGGTCGCGCCGCAAATGCCCGTTGGCCAGCGACCACAGCAGATAGAACGGCGCGCCCGCCAGCAGGATCCAGGCGAAGGCAAGATGCCAGATGCGCGCATCGGCGAGGCTGTAGTGCGACGGGATCGTCATCCAGCCGGGAAAGGCGACATCGGTCATATCGCCGATTTGCAACCAGGCGGCATCGGGATTGGCCCCGAATTCGCCCCAATAGAGCCTTGGGTGCGCGTTGAATATCATCAGCCCGCTCATCAGCATGATGAAAATCGCCAGCGCGTTCAGCCAATGCCAGATGCGGGTGGAGAGGCGGTGACGCTTCACCAGATCGCCGCCCTGCGGGGCATCGTTGCCTTTTGAGGTTGCATGCATAGCCATAACCCCAAATTCGCGAGTGTCCTGGCGAGAGTTACATCCAGACCGAGAATTGCGCCACAACCATTTCGGCATGGCTTCGATGCATTTTGCTTATCGGTGGTTGAGACCCGAATTTTCCGGCGCCAGGCGGGCGCGGACGGAATTCTGGATGAAGGCGATGGCGACATATTGCCCGACCATAGCGGGGAATTCGAGCATCTGCGCTTCGTCCCAGCTCTTCGACAGAATGTCCCAGGTCTCGCCGCTCATGGCGAAATCGGCGATCATCTCTTCGACCCCGCGCAGGATTGCAGCGTCGTGCTCGCTCCAACCGGGCGCTGCCGAGCCGATTGTGGCGCGCTCGATCTCCTCGGAGGTCACGCCATAGCGCTGGCTGATCTTGACATGCTCGCCCCATTCATAGGGCGCGCCCGCCAGCCAGCCGATGCGCAGCACCGCCAGCTCGCGTTCGCGCGGGCTGATCAGGCCGTTGAAGAACAGCTTGCCGGTTTCCATCTGGCTGCGGAACAGCCCCGGATGCTTGGCCAGCATGCGCATGTATTCGGGCATGACGCCGGCCGGCCCCGCGCCGGCGGAAACGCGCACCGCATCGACAATCGCTCGCGCCTCCCCGCTCATTTCGCCGTCTTCCAGCGCGGCGATGCGCGGGTCCTCGCCGACGACCTGCGCCTCGCGCGCTGCGATGCGATCGCCGTAACCGGTTCGTGCCATTTTCTAATCTCCTAACGGCTGGTGAGCCCGGGCTTGCCGCCCTCGGTGCTGACGCGCAGCGAGTTTTGCTGCATCGCGGTCGCGGCGTAGACGCCGACCAGCACGGGAAATTCCAGCAGCTGCTGCTCGCCCCAGCTTTCGGTCAGCAGTGCCCAGGTCTCGTCCGAAATCATGAAGCGCGAGAGCAGCTCGTCCACTGCGGTCAGCAGCGCGCTTTCGTGTCGGCTCCAGCCATCTGCGCCGCCGCCCTCGATTACCCGCCCGATTTCCTCCGCAGTGATGCCGGCGCGCTTGGCGATGACGACATGCTCGCTCCATTCGAACGGCGCGCCGGTCACCCAGGCGCCGCGCAGCACCGCCAGCTCGCGCTCGCGCGGCGTGAGCGTGCCATGGCCGGCCAGCATGATGCCCATGTCGGTCTGCGCCTCGTTCAATGCAGGATGCCGCAGCATGGTGGCGGTGACCAGCGGGATCAGCCCGCTTTCGGGGATGCCGAGGCTGACCCGCAGCCGCTTGCAATAGTCCATCGCCTCGGGCGACAGCTCATCGTCCTTCAGCGGCGCAATGCGCGGCGGTTTGCCGTTGACTTCGGCATCGCGCGCTGCGTCGCTGGCCGCACCGGCGAGAACTTTCATGGCTGACTCCCGATCTCTTTCGCTTTGGCGGTGTCCATAGCGGTTTCGCCGAAGGCGGCAAGCGGGGAACCTTGCTTGACCTGCCTGGCGAATTCATCTCCATTGCGCGCCTGAGGATGCCCGCAACGGGAAGGCGCATATGGATTCCGGAACTTGCACCGTCGCGCACCAGGGGCCCCTCGCGACGATGACGCTCAACCGGCCCGAACGCCGCAACGCCGTCACCGTCGAGATGTGCGCTGCGGTTTACGACGCCGCCCGCAAAGTCGCCGCCAGCGAGGCGCGGGTCGTCATCTTGCGCGGGGCGGGGAACGATTTCAGCGTCGGCGCGGATATCGCCGGGGGCGGGGGCGCGCAGAACGCCCGCAGCGGCCCGCTGGGGCTTGAGGAACTGGGCATGCTGCACCACGCCTCCACCGTGCTCCACCGGATGCCGCAGATCAGCATCGCGGCGATCGACGGCGGCTGCGCGGGGGCGGCAATCGGCTGGGCGGCGGCCTGCGATTTCCGCTTCGCCACCCCGGAGGCGCGGTTTTCGACCGCCATCCTCAACGTCGGCGTGCCCGGCGACATGGGCATGGCCTGGTCGCTGTGCCGCATCCTCGGCGGCGCCAGGGCGCGCGAGCTGATGTTCTTCCCGGAGAAGCTGACCGGGCGGCAGGCGCTCGATATCGGCCTGGTCACCCGCCTGTTCCCGCGAGAGGGCCTCCATGACGAGGTGCTGGCGCTGGCCGGCCAGCTGCTCGCGCGCGAACCTTTCGCGCTCAGGCTGATGAAAGCCAACATGGTCTCCGCCGAGGAGCTCGCCATCGACGCCTTCATTGATGTCGAAGCCGCGCGCCAGCTGCATTGCACCAACCGCCCCGATTTCGCCGCGCGCATGGCGGAACTCTACACGCAAGCGAAGGCAGCGAAATGACCGAAGCAAATACGCTTGAATTTGGAGAACTGCTGACCCTCGCCGAGCGCGAGAGCGGCGCTTGCGGGCTGGCTGACGCGGGTCTCAAGGCGCGGGTGGCGGCCGTGCTCGAATGGGCAAACGCCGCCGGGCCCTTCACCCCCGACCAGCTCCGCGGCATCCGTCAACAAGTGCAGCGCTTGCTGTCGAACCGGCTGCGCCTGGCGCTCGACCTGCAGAACACCCCCGCCATTGCCGACACCGCGATCGAGCGGCCGATCTTCGTCATCGGCCTGCCGCGCACCGGCACCACCCTGCTGCATTCGCTGCTGGCCGAGGACCCGGACGTCCACGCCCCGCAAAGCTGGCACTTCCTCTCGCCCTCGCCCCCGCCGGGCAAGGGGCCGGTCGCCGCAGGCCGCATCGCCCATGCGCAAAGGCTGGTCGAGGACTGGATGGATTTCTGCCCGGCGCAGAAGCAGATGCATCCCTATGTCGACAAGGGCGCGCACCAGCTGATCGAGGACGACGAGATCTACTGCCTCGATTTCCGCAACGTCTATCCCTATCACTATTACCGCGTGCCGACCGCCCATTTCGGCGTGCGGCTGGGCAGCGATGCGGTGGACGCCTACCGCTTTCACAAGAGCTTCCTCCAGCATCACCAGTGGAACACCCCGCGCCGCCGCTGGATCTGCAAGAGCCCCAGCGCGCAGGGCTTTCTCGACGCGCTGTTCGCGGTCTATCCCGATGCGCTATGCGTGTGGACCCACCGCCCGCTCGGCGAGATTTACTCATCCAACGTGGCGCTGCGCGCGGCGGTTTTCGACACGATCAGCGGGCGGGTGAACGACTGGAACAGCCAGTCGCGAGATCTGGCGCTGGCGATGAAGCAGGGCATCGACAAGATGCTGGAGCAGGATCTGCTGGACGATCCCCGGGTGCTGCACCTGCCGTTCCGCGAGCTGGCGAGCGATCCGCTGGGGGCGGTGCGCAAGGTCTATGAACGGGCCAGGCATCGAAGTGACCCCAGCATTTGCCGCAGGCGTTCGGGGCTGGCTCGACGATCCGGAAAACCGCGTCGACCGCTATGGCCGCTATCCCTATTCCTATGAAGCGCTGGGGCTGAGCCGGGGCTTCATCGAGGAGTTGTTCGCGGATTATTCGAAGCGGTTCGGGCTGGATTGAGGCAGACTCTCCCTCCACCTCTCCCCGGTGGGGAGAGGCGAAGAGCGGACCAGCGGTCGCGCACCCCGCCCTAAATCGTCCCGCCTTTCAAAAACTCCGTCGCATGATGCGCCGCACGGGCGCTCAGCGCCATATAGGTCAGCGAGGGGTTCTGGCAGCCCGACGAGGCCATCGCCGCGCCGTCGGTGATGAACAGGTTGGGCACGTCATGCGCCTGATTCCACTTGTTGAGCACCGAGGTTTTCGGATCCTTGCCCATGCAGGCCGTGCCCATCTCATGGATGCCCAGGCCCGGCGTGCCCGGCTCGGTCGCCTGGCTGACGACCATGCCGCCCGCTGCCTCGATCATCGCTTTGCCGTCGGCGAGGATCTGCTTGGTCATTTTCATCTCGTTGGGGCCGAGCGCGCAGTCGATCTCGACCAGCGGGATGCCCCACTTGTCCTTCCGGGTCTTGCTCAGCGTCACCCGGTTGTTCGGGTTGGGCAGCATTTCGCCGAAGCCCGAGATATAGCTGAACCACGGCCCCAGCTTGCGCGCGCGGTCCTTGAGTTCCGCGCCGATCCCCGGCTGACCCATGCCGGCGCGCCAGCCCATGCGGCTGACCCCGCCCTGATAGCCATAACCGCGCACGAAGCCGTCGCCGTCCTCGGTGACGTTGCGGAAGCGCGGGATGTAGAGCCCGTTCGGGCGGCGGCCGTGGTAGAAACTGTCGTTCGGAAAGTTAGGAAAGATCCCGGCGGTCGACAGCGCGAACAGATGGTCCATCAGATTGCGCCCGACCATATCCGACGAGTTCGCCAGCCCGCGCGGATTGGCGTCGCTCTTCGAGTTGAGCAGTATCTGCGCGGTGCCGATGGTCGAGGCGTTGAGGAAGATCACCTTCGCCGTCCAGGTTTTGCCAACCTTGGTGTTCTGATCGATCGTCCGCACCCCGGTGACCTTGCCAGTCTTGGGATCGTGGACCAGCGAATGGACGATGGCGTCAGTGACGATGGTGAGGTTGCCGGTGCGCTCGGCGGCGGGCAGCGAGGACGACAGGCTGGAGTGATAGGCGCCATAGCTGCACCCGCGCTCGCACAGCGAGCGGGCGAGGCAGCTTGAGCGGCCCAGCTCCTCGTGATGCGGCGCGGCCTTGCTGAGATTGGCGGTGCGCCCGGGGATCACCTTGCGGCCCGGGAACGCCTTCTCCACCGCCGCCTTGAACATCAGCTCGCCGTCGTTGAGCCCGAAGGCTGGCAGGAAGTCGCCGTCGGGCAACTGGGGCAGGCCTTCCTGCGAACCGGCGACGCCGATGAACTTCTCGACGTGGCTGTACCAGGGCGCGAGATCGTCATAACGGATCGGCCAGTCGCTGCCGTGCCCGTCCCTGGCATTGGCCTCGAAATCCTGCGGTGAAAGCCGATATGACTGGCGGCCCCACATGATCGAGCGCCCGCCGAGGTGATAGCCGCGGATCCAGTAGAACGGCTTGTCCGCCGGGAAAGTGTAGGGGTTCTCGTCGTCCTTCACCCACAGGTCCTGCGTCGCTGAGGAGAGGAACGAGTTCTTCTGGATCATGTAATGCCGCGCAAGGTCCTCCTCGGGCACCATGCCGGCATTGGGCACTTCCCAGGGCTGGAGGCTGTCGGTGTAGCTCTCGCCGTGCACCAGCTTGCGCCCGCGCTCGAGCACCAGGACCTTGAGCCCCCGCTCGCACAATTCCTTGGCGGAAATGCCGCCGCTCATGCCGGAGCCGACTACGATTGCATCGAACATTTCTTGCCGTCTCCGCTTAAAACATGCCCAGCCCGCCGGTATTGCGGGTTTCGGGGGTTACCTTGATCGAGGGCGTCCAGGCGCCGGGGGTATGCTCGTAAGTCAGCACGCTGGTCAGCGCCTCTTCCGAATAGAAATAGAGGCTGATGATCAGCTCGCGCAGCTTGGCATAGGCGGGGATTGGCGTAAGCCGGACCGGCCATCATCGCAGCCATGCCGGTGAGCTTTTCCTTGCGCGGCACAGTCTTGAGCGCGGCGAGATCGTGCGCGGTGAGCAGCGCCTTGCGCTTTTCCGGCGAGAGTGCGGCAAAACCCGCTTTCTCCTGCCTGATCGCCAGCGCGTCGATCTCGGTCAGCGCGCCGACCAGCTCGATCCGCCGCGCGGGCGAAGCCCAATTGACCAGCAACGCATCGAACTTGGCCGGCACCTTGGCGTCGAGCGCGCCGGGAGTGTCTGTCTTCGGGATAATCGTGTCGGCGACCGCGCTCAGCAGCCGCATGCGGGGCGCGTTGAGGAAGCGTCTGGCGCCGCGGCGCGCGGGCTTGGCCAGCGCCTCGACCGGCAGGGCGGCGGCGCCCAGCAGAAACGCCATCCGCTCCAGCATCGAGCGGCGGTCGAGCGGTAAAATTCCGGTCATGGTCACGGTCCCTTCGATCACGGCAACGCGGGCTGCTGGACACAAATCTGCTGCAAATGGCAACCGATTTTTGGTCAGGCCAGTTTACGCGGCCTGCCAGCAGTCGCGGATATAGCGATAGCCTTCGGTGTATACTTCTTCCGGGCTGGCGAAGAAATCGCGCCACACCCTGGTCGCGGCGGCCAGTTCGGGCAGCGCGCGCCCGAAAGCTTCGATGGTCAGCCACCCGTCGTAGCCGACTTCCTTGAGCACGCCGATCGCCTCGCGGATTTTCGCATGCCCCTGCCCGGGCGTCCCCCGGTCGTTCTCCGAGATATGGACATGGGCGAGATTGCCCGAGGCGTGGATCGCCCGCAGCGCCGCAATCGGGTCCTTCTCCTCGATATTGGCGTGGAAGGTGTCGTAGAGGATGCCGATACCGCCCTCGCCAACCCGATTGGCATAGGCTACTGCCTGATCCATCGTGTTGAGCAGATAGGCCTCGAAGCGGTTGAGCGGCTCCAGCCCCGCCGTAATCCCCGCCGCGCGCATCAGCGGCAGCACCTGGCGGTGAACCTCGGCGCAATGCTCCAGCTCCGCCCCGGTCGGCGGATCGCCCGAGAACACCCCGAGCGGCTGGAACCACGGCCCGGCCATCACCTGCGCACCCAGCGCCTGCCCGCAGCCGATCGCCCGCGTCAGATGCTCGACCCCCGCAGCCCGCGCGGCCGCATCGGGCGACAGCGGCGAATGGGCTTCATCGGGGATCAGCGCGACGATGGTGCGTTCCAGCCCGATATCGTCGAGCACGCCGGCCAGCCAGCGGTAATGCGCCTCGTCCGAGGCATCGAACACCGGCACTTCGACGCCGTCGAAGCCGGTAGCCTTGAGCTCCTTGAGGACTGGCACATGCTCTTCGGTAACATGGCCGGTCCACAGCAGCAGGTTCATGCCAATTTTCATTTTGTGTTTTTTCCTCTTTCAAGCAGCCAGACCACGGCGAAGATGAAGAACAGCCCGATCGGGACGATCGCAACCGTCTGGAACGACTGGGTCGCCGCATAGGCGTCGGCATTGCCGACCGCATTGGCCTTGGCCGCGTCGTAGATCGCACCGATCCTCGGCAACACGTAATAGATCGAGAGTGCTCCGGCGAACCCGATCAGACCGATCCCCCACGAGCCGCTGCGCGGGAAGCGCCGTGCGGCGGCAGCGAGCATCGTCGGCCACATGAAGCATACACCGACCGCCCAGGCGGTCGCCGCGACAAAAGCGGTGGCCGGCGAGTTGGCGGTGCTGAGCAGGTAGAGCCCCAACGCGGCGGGCAGGCAGCTGATGCAGAGCAACCCGATGTCGGAGAACCGGTGTTCAAGCGCGCCGGCGAAATGGCGCATGATGAACATGATCGCCGAAACATAGACCAGCACCAGGATGCCCGACATTCCGACTACCTTGGTCAACGCGACATCGACCCACTGGCCCGGTCCCAATTCGGTAGCAGCGGTGCACAGCATGATCGCGAAGAAGGTCCAGAAACTGATGCGCTTGAACGGATCCGCGATCATCTCGCCAAAAGTCACGCCCTTGGCGGTGCTTTCGGTCTGCGGGAATGAGTGGCGCAAGGCCCACAGGCCGAAGATCACGCCGGGGATCATGGACAGCAGAACCAGGGTGCGCCAGCCGATCACATGGCTATCGACCAGGAAATAGCTCATCAGCCCGGCGACGATCAGTCCGAACGGCCACCAGGCGTGCAGCGAATTGAGCTTGCCGGTCTTGTCGTCCGGATAGAGCGTGGTGGCGAGCGGATTGATCGAGCCTTCGGTCGCGCCCCAGCCGAAGCCCCACAGCACCATGCCGAGATTGAGCAAGGTCTGCATTGTGCCGAAATCGGTCGAACTGGCGGCAAACAGGGTCAGCGCCGGCCCGGCGATGAAACACAGCGAGGCGAACAGGATCACGCGCTTGGCCCCGAACCAGTCGAGCAGCGGGCTGATCACCAGCAGGCTCAGCGCAAAGCCAAGAAACGAATTGCCCAGCGTTGCGCCGATCAGCTCGCCGGCATGGGCGGCGTCGTGCGGATCGAACAGTTCGGCCTTCATCGCGCCGGAAATGCCGACCCGCGCCGCATTGGCGAAGGCGGCGGTGAACAGCGCGACCACGCTGATCCAGAAAATCGCCCGGTGGTTGGCCGGTGGCCCTGCTTGGTCTTTCATGCACTTCCCTCCCCAAATAAGCTCGTGCCGCCCTGAGTTTCCGCCACTCCTCTCCCCTTGCGGGAGAGGAAAGCGCAGCTTGCTGCTTCAGCAGCTAGCTGAAGCTTGGAGAGGGGGGAGGCGCAATGCTACCTCGTCCCCCTCTCCAACTTCGGCTATGCCGCTTCGCGGCCAAGCCTGCGTATCCTCTCCCGCAAGGGGAGAGGAGTGGTTGATGCAGAGATGCTGCACTAGCCCAGCCCCAAAACCTTGCGCACCAGGCCCATGTCCGCGCCGGTTCCGGCAAAATCGTCGAACGCCTTGTCGGCCTTGCGGATCATGTGGCGGGCGATGAACGGCGCGCCCTCGGCGGCGCCTTGCTCGGGGTGCTTGTAGGCGCATTCCCATTCGAGCACGGCCCAGCCGTCATAGCCGTGATGCGTCAGCCGCGTGAAAATCCCGCCAAAATCGATCTGCCCGTCGCCCAGCGAGCGGAACCGCCCGGGACGCTCGGCCCAGCCCGAATAGGAGCCATAGACCCCGGCGCGGCCGTTGGGGCGGAACTCGGCGTCCTTCACATGGAACGCCTTGATCCGCTCGTGATAGATGTCGATGAATTCGAGATAGTCTAGCTGTTGCAGCACGAAGTGGCTGGGATCGTAGAGGATGTTGGCGCGCGGGTGGTTGTCCACCGCCTCGAGGAAACGCTCGAAGGTCACCCCGTCGTGCAAATCCTCGCCGGGGTGCAGCTCGTAGCAGGCGTTGACCCCGTGCTCGTCGAAGACATCGAGGATCGGCTTCCAGCGGCGGCCCAGTTCGGCGAAGCCTTCCTCGACCAGTCCCGCCGGGCGCTGCGGCCAGGGATAGACCATGTGCCACATCAGCGCGCCGGAGAAGGTGGCGTGGCTGGTGCAACCGAAACGCTGGCTGGCCTTGGCGGCGAGCTTCAGCTGGTTCACCGCCCAGTCGGTGCGGGCGCTGACATTGTTGTGGAATTGCGGCGGGGCGAAGCCGTCGAACAGCGTGTCGTAGGCCGGATGCGAGGCGACCAGCTGGCCTTGCAGATGGGTGGAAAGTTCGGTGACTTCGACGCCGTTTGCCGCACACACGCCCTTGATTTCATCGGCATAGGTCTGGCTCTCGGC
Organism: uncultured Alphaproteobacteria bacterium; assembly: GCA_963779195.1. Lineage (GTDB taxonomy): Bacteria > Pseudomonadota > Alphaproteobacteria > Sphingomonadales > Sphingomonadaceae > Novosphingobium. The sequence goes on along the minus strand of CAVZWZ010000001.1, from coordinate 495,027 downwards.
GGCCTTTTCGAGATCGAACAGCCGCGCGTCCCAGGTCGGGATCTGCACGCCCTTGTAGCCGAGATCGCCCATATATTTGGTGATGCTGCCCAGCGAATTGAACGGCGCCTCGTCGCCGGCGAACTGGGCGAGGAAGATTGCAGGGCCTTTCATGTCATGGATTCCTCTCGTTCTCAGCGCCAACTAACCGCCAGTCCCCGACTTCCCTGAGCTTGTCGAAGGGCTGCTTTGTTCTTCGTGCAGTCATGCCCAGCCCCGAAGGAAAGAACAGTGCTTCGACAAGCTCAGCATAGTCGGGTTTGGGGAGGACTTGCGCATTTTTCACACATCCACCCAAACCGCACCCTGGCGGCTGGATTCAAGGGCAGCGCGCAGGAAGTTCATCCCCCGCAGCGCATCGTCCATGGTCGCGTAGCCCGGCTCATCCGCCGGAGCGGGCGCGCCGCGCAGCTGCTCGCCGAACGCGCGGTAGATGTTGGCGAAGGCTTCGAGATAGCCCTCCGGATGCCCGCCCGGGGTGCGCTGGATCGCGAGGATATCGCCCGCGAGGTAAGCCCGGTTGGCCCCCGCGTGCCAGATCTCGGTCGGCTTGTCGCGATAGCCGATGCGCAGGGTGTTGGGCTCTTCCTGCCGCCAGTGCAGCCCGGCCTCGTCGCAATACACATCGATGGCGAGGTCGTTGATGTCGCCGACCAGAACCTGGCTGGCGGTGAGCGTGCCCTTGCCGCCGCCCGAAAGCCGGAACAGCGCCGCGCCGTCGTCGTCGATGAAACGGCCGGGCAGCATGGTCAGCTCGGCGCAGATCGAAGCGATATCTTCGCCGGTGATGAATTCGGCGAGGTTGGCGGCGTGGGTGCCGATGTCGCCGAACGCCCCGGCGTCCCCGGACTGCGCCGGATCGACGCGCCAGGCGGCCTGCTTGTTGCCCTCCAGATCGGCGGCGCGGCTCAGCCAGTCCTGCGTATATTTCACCGCCACCCGGCGCACCTTGCCGAACTGCCCCGAGGTGACCAGCCGCCGCGCCTGCTTGACCAGCGGATAACCGGTATAGGTGTGGGTCACCGCGATCCTGCGCCCGGTCCGCGCCGCCGCATCGGCGATGGCTTGCGCATTGGCGAGGCTGTCGGCCAGCGGCTTGTCGACGATGACATCGAAGCCGGCCTCCATCGCGGCGATCGCGGGCGGGGCATGCATGTGGTTGGGGGTGACGATGGAGACCGCCTCGATCCGCTCGCCCTCGGGCAGCGCCGCCTCGCGCTCCAGCATCTCGGCCCAGGAGCCATAGGTGCGCGCCGGATCGACCCCGATCTCCGCGCCCGATGCCATCGACTTCTCCGCCGTCGAGGAGAACGCCCCTGCAACCAGCTGCCAGTTCCCGGCAATCGCCGCCGCCGTGCGATGGACGCCGCCGATGAACGCCCCCTGCCCGCCGCCGATCATGCCATAGCGGATTGGTTTCATGGCGCTTTCCCTGCGGCTGGAGCGGGCGATGTCGCGCTTGGCGGCGCGGAGGTGTCGCATTGGCTGCCACTTTGCCGCACCGCCCAGCCCAGGGCATTGGTCAGCAAAGTCCTGGTCTCCGGCTCAGCGAAGGCCTCGGCGCGGTGGCCGAAGATCGTATAGAGAATGCGCCCCTTGCCCAGGCAACGCGTCCAGATCGCCGGGTGATCGCCCATCCGCAAATCCTTGCCGAACATGCCTACAGGCTTGTACGTCTTTTCATCCACAGTCGCCAGCACCCGGGCCCCGGTGGTGCGCGGCGACTTGTCGAAGGAATACCATTCCTCGGTGCGTTGCCAGCTCGCCGGCAGGCCCTGCATCGCGGGATGGTCCTTGTCCTCGACAGCGACCGTCGCCTGCTGGAATTGCGGGTCCATCGTGTGCTGGGTGAACAGCGCGCCGATCAAGTCCTTGATATACCAGCCCCACGCCTCATGCGAATTGTCGCCCGCCGCATGCAGACCGACATAGCCGCCGCCGTTCTCGATGAACCCCTTGAACGCGGCCTGCTGCGGTGCCGAGAAGACATCGCCGCTGGTGTTGTTGAACACCACCGCATCGAAGCGGGCGAGGATTTCCGGACTGAATGCCGCGCCGTTCTCGGTCTCGAAATGGCCCCAGCCCTTGGCCCTGGCGATCTGCGCGAACAGCGCCTTGCCCGGCGGGATGGCCTCTTCGTGGCGGAAGGCGTTGGTCTTGGAGAACACCAGAACCGCCGGTCGCGGCAGATCGGCGGGGATCGCGGGCGGAACCGTCTCGTGCACATGCAGCCCGCCCAGGAACACGCGCTGCACCGTATCCCAGTTGCGCAACAGGCCAATCGCAAACAGCACCAGCAGGGCAAGCAGGGCCCATTTCAGGATTTGCAATACCAAGCGCATCGTTGCGGCCTCTCCCGTTCTGCCGGATTCGCCCGCCGATTACGCCGGGGACAATACTAATACAAATCCAATTTGCCTTTGCCTAGCCGGTCAGACCAATTTTCGGCATTACTCGCCCGATTGCCGCTCCGCAATCAGCGCGGCGACTTCCGACAGCTTGACCTTGCCGGTTGCCGTGCGCGGCACGTCCTCCAGCGCGATGAAGACGATCCGGCGCGGCACCTTGAAGCTCGACAGGCTGCCGCGCAGCGCCGCGCGCAGCGAAGCCTCGGTCGGCCGCGTTCCCGGCGCAGGCACGACGGCTGCGGCGACCATCTGGCCGAGCTCCTCGTCCGGCAAGCCGGCGACGACGCAGAATTCCACTTCGGGAAGTGCGGCCAGAGCTGCTTCCACCTCCAGCCGCGAGACATTCGCCGCGCGGGTCTTGATCCGGTCGCCGAGGCGGCCCTGCGGATAGAGCCAGCCGTCGGCGTCGATCCGCACGATGTCGCCGGTGGGATAGAAGCCGTCGGCGGTGAACACCTGCGCGCGCGGCACGCCATAGAAGCCCGACATCAGCGCCGGCCCCCTGATCTCGAGCTCGCCCACCTCGCCTGCGGGCAACTCGCTGCGGGTCTCGAGATCGACCACCCGCCGCTCATAGCCGCCGATCGCCTGGCCGAATGCGCCCTGCTTGCCGGCAGGCAGAACCCGGTCCATCGGGCTGGCGCTGTGGGCGGAGCAGCTCTCGGTCATGCCGTAGCTGGGCGGCACCAGCGGCAGCAATCTGCCTGCGGCATCGCGCCGGGCGACCAGATCGGGAATGTGATCGATGGCGATCCCCCGCTCCGCTGCCCTGGAAACCAGCGCCGCCTGCCGGTCGCCCCAGGCGTTGACCCTGGTGACGCCGTGACGAAGTATGGCGTCGAGAATGACATCGTTGTCCGGCACATCGGGAAACACCAGCGTGCCGCCGATGCTCAGCACTTGCAGCATGGTCGACATGCCCGCCAGCCAGAACAGCGGCAGCAGCGGCATCATCCGGTCTTCGGAAGTAAGCGCGAACTGCTCCGCCAGCACCGGCGCATGACGGGTCAGCGCCCAGTGGCGGTGGACCACGGCCTTGGGCCGGGCGGTGCTGCCGGAGGTGTAGATGACCACGGCATCGTCCCCCGGCGCGACTTCGCGTTCGGCGGCGGCGAGAATCGCCGGGCCCGGCGCATCGGGCGCATCGGCCAGAGCTTCCAGTTCTCGGAGCGGCCTCGCCCAGCCAAGCCCCTCGGCTCCATCGAGCCAGATCGCGCGCAGAAAGGGCGCAACGGCCAGGTGGAGCGGGCCCGCGCCGTTCTCCGTCAGCCCGGGCAGCGCCGACTCCAGCGTCGCGGCATAATCGTGGTTCAGAAAGCGGCGCGCGGCGAGCAGATACTGGCAATCGCTGCTCCGCAAAATATGCGCCAGTTCGGGCGGCGCGCAAAGCGTGCTGACCAGAGTCAGCAAGGCACCGATCCGCAGTGCGGCGAGGTAGGCGGTCAGCCAAAAAATTCCGTCGGGCGCGAGCAGGGCGATCCGCGTCCCCTTCCCCGCCCCCGCCGCCAGCAAAGCCCTGGCGAGCCGGGACGAGCGAACCTCAACTTCGCTGTAGGTCAGCGATTCGCCCGAGGTGACGACCGCCGGATGCGCGTCGCGCTCCGCCGCCAGCCTGGCCAGCAGCGCCGGGATCGTCGAGCGCGGTTCTGCGTCGTCCATCGTCACTCCCGGCTGCACATGGCATCTTGCCCCTCGGCCAAGCATGCCCCAGATTGCCCGGCGAGAGGATCGAAAAATGACATCGAACTTGCGCTGCCTGCCGCTGACCAGCTCGATCGGGGCGGTGATCGAGGGTATCGATATCGGCGAGACGCCCTCGCCCGAGACCACCCGCTTCGTCCGCCAGAGCCTGCTCGATCGCGGGGTGATTTTTCTGCGCGATCAGCATGCGCCGCTCGACAGGTTCTGGGACTTCCTCACCCATTTCGGCATCCCGCTGAAGGACGAGACCACCGGCACGCCTCAGGATACGTCCGATATGGTCGCGACCAACGACATGAGCCCGGTCCGCCACACCACCGCGACCTGGCATGCCGACACCACCTCGCTCGCCGCCCCGCCCTGGGCCACGGCGCTGCGCGCGGTGTCGCCCCCGCCGTTTGGCGGCGACACCTGCTGGGCGAGCATGACCGCCGCCTTCGCCGCCTTGTCCGAGCCGATGCAGCGGATGCTGGACGGGCTGACCGCAGTCCATTCGATCCAGGTGACCTATGACCGCATGCTGGACTATGCGCCCCTTTTTCAGGCGCAATACGCCCCGCTCCACCCCGCCGAGCAAGTGCACCCGGTGGTGATTGCCCACCCCGAAACCGGCCGCAAGGCGCTCTATGTCAGCGAATGTTTCACCACCCGGATCGTCGAGCTGAGCCAGGCGGAAAGCGCGGCGGTGCTAGCGGTGCTGTTCGCCCATGCCCAGCGGCCCGAATATACCATGCGCTGGAAATGGTCGGCCGGCGACATCGCCATCTGGGACAACCGCGCGGTGCAGCATTACGCCGTGCCGGACTATGAGAGCGGGCGGGTGATGCAGCGGATCGTGCTGCAAGGCGGCAGGCCAGGCGAAGCGGAGACGAAACCTGCGGGAGAGCCGCTGGCCCTGTCCGGCTGAAATGGCATCCGGCTCTAAATGCTTGCCTGCGCCGAAAGGCCGAAAGTGCGCTGCACTTCGAGCACGAGATCGCGCAGGTGGAACGGCTTCGACAGCACCTTGGCTTGCGGCGCCTGGCGGCTGGCCTTGAGCGAAACGGCGGCGAATCCGGTGATGAACATCACTTTGGTGTCGGGGCAAATCTCGCTGCAGCGCTGGGCCAGCTCGATCCCGTCCATTTCGGGCATGACGATGTCGGTCAGCAGCAGGTCGAAGGTCTCGGTCTGGAGCAGCGGCAAGGCCTCGGTTCCGCGATCGACCGCGACGACGTCGTAGCCCGCGTTCTGCAGGGCACGGGCCAGATAGGCGCGCATGGCGTCCTCGTCTTCAGCAAGCAGGATGCGAATCATTTCCCTCGCCTGTTTCGCGACCGAACGCACGAGAGCGCTCGTCTGCCTCACTGCATACGCCCGCAGGGGTTAAGAATCTCATTTGTTTTCACGCTGCCCGGCTTTGACACAGATGGCGCGACAGTCCAGCAAGGGACGATGGAACCAAGCGGAGGCGGTGTGAGCGATTCGCAGTGGCAGTGCGGGGGCCGAATTCCGGGATCCTCTGGCGCGCATGCGTTCACCATCGCCGGCCCGGCGCCTTCCGCGATCCCGGTGCTCATCGCCGTCCCGCATGCCGGGCGCGGCTACACCGGATCGCTGCTCGAGCGCATGCGCAACCCCGGATTCGCCTCGCTGCGGCTGGAGGATCGCTATGTCGATCTGCTGGCGGAGGAGGTCGCCAAGGCGACAGGGGCAACACTGCTGGTCGCCCACGCGCCGCGCGCGATGATCGACCTCAACCGCGCGGCCGACGATATCGATTGGGAAATGTTCGGTCGCCGCGCCACCGGCGATGTCGGCAGCTATACGCCGGGCAGGCGGGCCCGCAGCGGGCTTGGCCTGATCCCGCGGCGGCTGCCGGGGATCGGCGAATTGTGGAAGCGGCGGCACGACGAGGCGGATCTGGCGGCGCGCATTGCCGGAATTCACGAGCCCTATCATGCCGCGCTTGGCGAAGCGCTCAAGGCCCTGCGCGAGCGGTGGGGCGCGGCGCTGCTGCTCGATCTGCACTCGATGCCGCCGCTGACGCTGCGCGGCGGCCAGCCGCCGCCCGAATTCGTGCTGGGCGACCGCTTCGGCACGGCCTGCCATGGCGCACTGGTCGGCTCGGTGTTCACCTATTTCGCCGATATGCGGCGCGGTGCGGCGCATAACCGGCCCTATGCCGGCGGCTATGTGCTCGAACGCCATGCCTTGCCCGAGCGGGGATTGCACGGCGTGCAGCTGGAGATCGACCGCAGCAGCTATCTCGACTTGCGACTCGCCGAGCCGGGCAAGGGCTTTGCCGCCATGGTGCATCTGCTGACCGGGCTGGTGCGGCGGCTGGCCGGAGATGTCGCCGCGTTGGGTCAGCTGGAAGCTTCGGCTGCCTGGCAGCAAGCGGCGGAATAGCGCCGGATTCGCCCCCGATGCAGCACATAAAAAACCACCTCGCGCAATGCGCGAGGTGGCCAAGGTTCAGGGAGGAGGTGCACAAAGTGCACCAAACTCTGTCAGGCCATGAGGGTAGCCCGACCGAGCAGAGCCAAGATAGGCTTACCAAGGGCCTGTTGCAAGGCCCAATCGATATATGCCCGGAACCTTTTTCCAGACGGGCTCAGGCCTGCGGCAACACCACCGGTCCCTTGCCCTGTTCGATCTGCCGGCCGAAGATGTCGCGCATCAGCTCCAGCGAGAACAGGTGGGCGTAGATCAGCGCCAGCAGTCCGCTCTGGTTCCATTGCCGCAAAACGTCGCCGCGCACTTCGCGCAGCTTCTCTTCGTTGACCATCTGGAAACCGCGATAGACGAAGGGCTGATCGTTGCCTTCCTGCTGGATCGCGACTTCGCCGTCCATCAGCAGGCTGTGCTTGGTCAGCTCTTCCATGAAATTCTGGGTTTTCTGACCGGCGATCTCGAATTGCTCGCAGAAGCTGAGCGTGGCCTTGCAGGCATCGGTCGGGGTTTCGCCGTCGAACAACTGGGCGCCCTCGTCGAACTCGCCGATCAGGTCGGTCGAGGGATCGAAGCACAGCGACAGGTCGGTCGCCTCGGGATTGAGCCGGGCCAGCATGAAGGGATAGCGGCGGGCATAGGCGGGGACATAGACCGGCGTGGTCACTTCGCCATCTTCGCTGACGAAGACGTTGACGCCCTCGTTGAGCCCCATCAGCGCCAGCGGCACCGGATTTTCGCCGGCAGAGAAGATGATCGGAAAATTGCGCTGCGCCTGGGGAAACTCCTCGACCGTCAGCGGAACCGCGTGCTGGCCGGCCAGCCACTTCGCCTTGTCGGTCGTGCGGCTGCGCCAGGTGCCGTGATCGCGGCTGTTGAGCGGCATCAGGTCGTTGTAGAACAGGGGCAATTGGGCGGCTTGCGGCGCGCTGGCCATGGAACGTCTCCGGCTTCGGGAAATAGGAAGGGCGAGCCTTTAGGCGCTGGCGGGCTGCTGCGCAAGCAGCTTGCCCGGATTGAGCAGACCGGCCGGATCGAGCGCGCGCTTGACCTGCCGCATCATCGCCAGGGCAACCGGATCGCCGAGCCGCGCGAGCTCGTCGCGCTTGACCCTGCCGATGCCGTGTTCGGCCGAGATCGAGCCGCCCCATTCGGTGACCATGTCATTGACCCGGCGGCTGATTGCCTGGCCCTGGCTGGCTTCCCAGCTCAGCCGCTCCACCCCCTGCGGGGCGATGACGTGGAAGTGGACATTGCCGTCGCCGAGATGGCCGAAAGCAACCGCCTCGGTTCCCGCAAACTCCGCCTCGATCGCCGGCACCGCCGCCTCGACGAATTCGGGCATGCGCTCCACCGGCACCGAAATATCGTGCTGCACGGCAAAGCCGCCCTGGCGTTCGGACGGCGCAATCGATTCGCGCAGCAGCCAGAAGGCTTCGGCCTGGGCCTCATTGGCGGCGATCGCGGCATCTTGCAGCAGGCCGCGCTCGAAGGCTTGTTCCAGCATCGCCTCGCAGTCATCGCGCAGCGCTTCCGCCGCCTTGGCATCGGCCACCGCCTCGATCAGCACATGCCAGGCGTGTGCGCTTGCGAGCGGCGCCCGGGAGCCGGGCAGGAACCTGAGCACGCGCTCCAGGCAGGGCTGCGGCAGCACCTCGAAGCCTTCGAGCGCGTCGCCCAGCCGGTCCTCGCTATGCAGCAGCAGCGCGCGGGCATCGCCCAGCGTCTGCACCCCGGCCCAGATCACCACCCGCTCGGCGATCGCCGGCACCAGCTTCAGTGTCGCCCCGGTGACGATGCCGAGCGTGCCTTCCGAGCCGATCAGCAGCTGCTTGAGATCGAAGCCGCGATTGTCCTTTTTGAGCGGGACCAGCGCCGACCAGATGCTGCCGTCGGCCAGCACCGCCTCCAGCCCCAGCACCAGCGCCCGCATCGAGCCGTGCCGCAGCACCTGCCCGCCGCCGGCGTTGGTCGAGACCAGCCCGCCGACCGTCGCCGAACCCTTTCCGCCCAACGTCAAAGGGAAGCGCAGCCCCGCAGCGGCGGCGGCATCGTGCAGATTTTGCAGCACGACCCCGGCCTCGCAGGTGACCTTGCGCCCTTCCGCGTCCAGTTCGCGGATGGCGTTCATCCGCCGCAGCGACAGCAGCAACTCGCGCCCGCTCTCGCCCGGTGTCGCGCCGCCGGACATGCCGCTGTTGCCGCCCTGGGGAACGATCGGCACGCCGTGGCGAGCGCACAGCTTGACCAGTCCGGACAGTTCCGCCGTGCTGTCGGGCGAGGCCATCGCGAGGGCGCGTCCGGTGTAGCGCCCCCGCCAGTCTGTCAGCCAGGGCGTGACGAGATCGGCGTCCCGGGTGATGCCGCGCGGGCCAAGCAGGGCCTCGGCTTCGCTCAGAAAGGAGTTGGTTTCGTCCATTCTCCGGCTATGGCACAATCCGCCGCATCTTGCATCCGTCAAGCGGCGGGTTAAGGGGCCGTTCAAGCAGATCGGCTAAGCAAGCTAATATGACACTCGCCACCATTCCCCGTTCCGCGCATTTTACAAGCCGCGCCGGCCGATGAGCTTTGTCGCCGCCCTGCTTGCTCCGCTCGCAATGCTGCTGCCTGCGGCGAGCGCGGTCGAGCCGGTACGCGAGGGGGCGCAGCAACCGGCGGCGGTGCAAAGCGAGGCGCCGCCGAATCGCCTGGCGGTTCCGGTGGAGCCGGCCATGCCGGCATTCGATCCGGCGGGCGCAATGGTTTTCCGGATGCTCGCAGACAGCTTCCGCGCGCGCGCGCAGGATCAGGTTCGCATCGAGCAGCGCATGACCATCCGCATATCGCCGCGTCAGGCGCCCGTGCAGCCCAACATGCTGGTCGATTTGCCGCAGCGCCCGCTCGCCCAGCGCCAGACCGAGCGCGATATGGGCCGCTGCCTGCCGATCGCCGGGATCGCAGGCGTGCAGGTGAGCGGCGCCGAGCGGCTGATCCTCTACATGCGCGACCGGCGCGTGGTGAGCGCCGCGCTGGAACGCAGCTGCAGCGCGCGCGATTTCTATTCGGGCTTTTACGTCGAGCGCAATTCCGACGGGCAAATCTGCGTCAAGCGCGACACGTTGCTGTCGCGCAGCGGCGCCAATTGCAAGCTGTCGAAGTTCAAGCAGCTGGTCGAAGCGGGCAATTGACCCGGCAGCTTCTGCACGGCTTGCCCAGCGCGCTTGCAGCATTTCCTTGACTTTTGGCCGCTATCGAGCCTAGGGCGCGCCAGCTTTCGCGCACCCCTCGTGGTCGATGCGAACGGCAGGCCGGAAACGGTGTGCCGCGATATTTCTCTTCCGGAAACAACCAAGCCTATGAAATTCGCCGATCTCGGCCTGTCAGACGAATTGCTGCAATCGGTCCTCGCGGCCGGTTACGACACCCCGACGCCGATCCAGGCGCAGGCGATTCCGCCGGTGCTGATGATGAAGGACATCATCGGCATCGCCCAGACCGGCACCGGCAAGACCGCCAGCTTCGTGCTGCCGATGATCGATATCCTCGCCCACGGCCGCCGCCGCGCGCTGATGCCGCGCAGCCTGATCCTCGAGCCGACCCGCGAGCTCGCGGCGCAAGTCGCCGAAAATTTCGAGAAATACGGCAAGAACCACGATCTCAAGATGGCGCTGCTGATCGGCGGCGTGCAGATGGGCGATCAGGTCAAGGCGCTGAAGGACGGCGTCGACGTGCTGATCGCCACGCCGGGCCGGCTGATGGACTTGTTCGAGCGCGGCAAGATCCTGCTGACCGGCTGCGATCTGCTGGTGATCGACGAAGCCGACCGCATGCTCGACATGGGCTTCATCCCCGATATCGAAACGATCTGCGCCAAGCTGCCCGCCAACCGCCAGACCTTGCTGTTCTCGGCGACAATGCCGCCGGTGATCAAGAAGCTGGCCGACAAATTCCTGACCAATCCGAAATATATCGAGGTCGCGCGGCCAGCCTCGTCCAACCTCAACATCGTCCAGCACAAGGTCGCGGTGACCAGCCGCAACAAGAAGGACGCGCTGCGCCAGTTGCTGCGCACCGATAATGTCACCACCGCGATCGTCTTCTGCAACCGCAAGACCACCGTGCGGGAATTGGCGAAGAGCCTGTCGCAGAGCGGCTTTTCCGCCGGCGAAATCCACGGCGACATGGAACAGCCCGCGCGCATCGCCGAGCTCGACCGGTTCAAGGCGGGGACGATCAATATCCTCTGCGCCAGCGACGTCGCCGCGCGCGGTCTCGACATCAAGGGCGTCAGCCACGTGTTCAACTTCGACACGCCGTGGCATCCGGACGACTATGTCCACCGCATCGGTCGCACCGGCCGCGCCGGGGCGACGGGCCGCGCTTTCACTTTCGTGACACCCGAGGATGCCGAGGCGATCGACAATGTCGAGAAGCTGACCGGCGGGAAAATCCCGGTCTATGAGCTGGGCGGGGCTGCGGCGGACGAACGACCGGCGCGCGAGGAAAGAGCGCCGCGTGAGGACAAGCCAGCCCGCGCGGCAAGGCCCGCCCGCGAAGCCAGAGCGCCGCGCGAAGCCCGCCCGCCCCGCGAGGAAAGAGCTCCCCGCGAGGAAAGAGCTCCCCGCGAGGAGAGAGCGCCGCGGGCGGAACGGCGGCCGCGCGAGGAAACCCCGCGTTCTCCCGCGCCTAACCGCGCCGAACCCAAACGCGCGCCGCGACGCCAGGCCGAGCCGGAAGCGGCAAGCGAGGATGGCTGGAACGGACCGATGCCGGGCTTTTTGGGCGTTTCGGCGCTCAATTAGGCATAGCTGACCTGGCTGGGCCTAACTCCCCGGCTCCAGCTTCACAAAGCTGTCGATCACCCGCTTCCGCCCGGCGCTGTCGAAATCGATCTCCAGCTTGTTGCCTTCCTGCGCCGCGACGATCCCGTAGCCGAACTTGTCATGGAACACCCGCGCCCCGACGGAGATGTCGCCGCGCGGCTTGGCGGCGAAGCTGGCCGCGCTGCGGGTGGATTCGGCGATGCGGCGCGGCGCGGGATCGAAATTCTGCGTCGCCGCCCGCTGCCAGCCCGGACCGCGCGACTGCGCTCGCTCCGGCCGGTCGCGGGCCACGTCGGCAAAGGGATCGGCGCGTTCGGACCAGTTCGCCCGCCACAGCGACGCGCCGCCCGACAGGGTAGTCTCCTGCTCGACATGCGCCGCCGGCAGCTCGGCGATGAAGCGCGAGGGGATCGAGCTGGTCCATTGCCCGTAAATGCGCCGGTTGGCCGCATGCAGGATGGTGCAGCGCTTCTTCGCCCGGGTGATCGCGACATAAGCCAGGCGGCGCTCTTCCTCCAGGCTGGCCAGCCCGCCCTCATCGAGCGCGCGCTGCGAGGGGAACACGCCTTCCTCCCAGCCGACCAGGAACAGCTGATCGAATTCCAGCCCCTTGGCGCCGTGGATGGTCATGATGGTGACCTTTTCCTCGTCGCTGGCGGCGTCGTTGTCCATCACCAGGCTGACGTGTTCGAGGAAGTCGCCCAGCGTCTCGTATTCCTCCATGGCGCGGGCGAGTTCGGAGAGGTTTTCCAGGCGGCCCGCGCTTTCGGCGCTGCGCTCGGCCTGGAGGGCGGCGGTGTAGCCGCTCTCGTCGAGCAAGGTGCGGACCAGTTCGGCGGGGGAGGTCGTCTTCGCCAGATCGCGCCATCGGGCGAAATCGCGCATCAGCGCCAGCAACGTGCCGCGCGCCCTTGCCGGCAGCTCGTCGGTATCGACAATCTCGATCGAGGCGGCGGCCAGCGGCATGCCGCGCGCTCTTGCGTGACGGTGCATCTTCTCCAGCGTCTTGTCGCCGAGCCCGCGCTTGGGCGTATTGTAGATGCGCTCGAAGGCGAGATCGTCGGCGGGCTGGGCAATGAGGCGCAGATAGGCCAGCGCATCCCTTATCTCTGCGCGCTCATAGAAGCGGAATCCGCCGATAATCCGGTAATTGAGGCCAATCGCGATGAAGCGGTCCTCGAACTCGCGGGTCTGGTATTGCGCCCGCACCAGGATGGCGATGCTGTCGAGCGAGGCCCCTTCCCGCTCCAGCCGCTCGATCTCCTCGCCCACCCGGCGGGCTTCCTCGGGCCCGTCCCACACGCCGATGACGCGCAGCTTGTCGCCGCCGTTCCGCTCGGTCCACAGCGTCTTGCCGAGGCGTTCGCTGTTGGCGTTGATCAGGCCCGGAGGCGGCGGCGAGGATGTCGGGCGTCGAGCGATAGTTCTGCTCAAGCTTGATCACCTTCGCACCCGGAAAATCCTTCTCGAACCGCAGGATATTGGCCACTTCCGCGCCGCGCCAGCTAGTAGATCGACTGGTCGTCGTCGCCCACCACGCAGATGTTCTTGCGCGTCTGGGCGAGCAGGCGCAGCCACAGATACTGGACCTGGTTGGTGTCCTGATATTCATCGACGAGGATATATTTGAAGCGCTGCTGATACTGCGCCAGCACCTCGGGATGGCTGCGCAAGATGTTGAGAATGTGCAGCAGCAGATCGCCGAAATCGCAGGCGTTGAGCGCTTTCAGCCGGTCCTGATAGAGCCGGTAGAAATGCTGGCCCTTGCCATTGGCGTAGGCCTCGTTTTCGCCGGCATCGAGATCGGCCGGGTTGAGCCCCTTGTTCTTCCAGCGGTCGATGCACCCGGCCAGCTGCCGCGCCGGGAAGCGCTTGTCGTCCACCCCTTCGGCCTGGATCAGCTGTTTGAGCAGGCGCAGCTGGTCGTCGGTGTCGATGATGGTGAAGTTGGATTGCAGGCCGGCCAGCTCGGCATGGCGGCGCAGCAGCTTGGCGCCGATCGAATGGAACGTGCCGAGCCAGGGCATGCCCTCCACCGCATCGCCGATCAGCTGGCCGACCCGCTCCTTCATCTCGCGCGCGGCCTTGTTGGTGAAGGTGACGCAGAGGATTTCGGATGGCCAGGCGAGGCGGGAGCGCACGAGGTGCGCCAGCCGCGCGGTCAGCGCCGCGGTCTTTCCGGTGCCTGCGCCCGCCAGCATCAGCACCGGCCCCTCGGTGGTCAGCACCGCCTCGCGCTGCGGCGGGTTGAGGCCGGCGAGGAGGGGGTCGGAGGTATTGGCGAGCGCGTCGGTCATCATGGGTAGGGCTGACGAGAATGGAGGAAACGAATTACGTCGACTGTGCGTGCCCGTACCGCATAGATCACGATGTAATTAGGGTGGACAACCAGCTCGCGCGTGCGGGCGACGCGGCCCTTGCGCCCGATTTCGGGGAATTGCACCAGCAAATCCAGTTTGCGCGCAATTTCTTGCGCAAGTCCATCGGCTGCGGCTGGATTCTGTGCGGCGATGTAAGTGAGCGAATCGCGATACTGGCGACGGGCTTCAGCTTCCCAGCGAAGCGTTCGCATGCTTGGCTTTGGCGTTCGCGATGATCTGGCGAGCTTCGCGCATCACGTCTTCATGCGGAATCCAAGGCCCTTTCGATTTCAGCCCCTCCTCCACTTGCGCGCGGAACCACTTGTCATAAGCCTCCGCCTCTTCCTCGGTGGCAAATTCGGAGACGATGGGATCGAGCTTGGCCATGCACAATGCCTATCACAGCCGATGGAACAAACCAAGAGCAAATCCCCCGGCAGTTGACAGCGCCCCGCAAGCTTGCGAGCCAGCGCGCCGATGCATGCTCCTGTCCACCCGATCCGCCAGCACCGCCGCGTCCTGTTCGCCTCGATGGTTGGCACCGCAGTCGAATTCTACGATTTCTACATCTACGGCACCGCCGCCGCGCTGGTGTTCGGGCCGCTGTTCTTTCCCACTGCGGATGCATCGAGCCAGCTGCTGTTCAGCCTCGCGACCTTCGGCATCGCCTTCTACGCCCGCCCGCTCGGCGCCATCGCTTTCGGCCATTTCGGCGACAGGATCGGGCGCAAATCGACCCTGGTCGCCTCATTGATGGTCATGGGCCTGTCGACCCTGCTGATCGCTTTCCTGCCGACTTACGCCCAAATGAGTCAGATGGGGGCCGGGTGGATTGCTCCCGTGCTGCTCTGCGTGCTGCGATTTGGCCAGGGCTTCGGCCTGGGCGGCGAGTGGGGCGGAGCGGTGCTGCTGGTGGTCGAGAACGCGCCCAAGGGCTGGGAAGGCCGCTTCGGCACCGCGCCGCAGCTCGGCTCGCCGATCGGCTTCATCGCCGCCAACGGGCTGTTCCTGCTGCTTGGTCTGTGGCTGACCGAGGAGCAATTCTTCGATTGGGGATGGCGCATTCCCTTCCTCGCCAGCGCCGTGCTGGTCGGCATCGGCCTGTGGGTGCGCCTGAGCATCGGCGAGACCGAGGCGTTCAAACAGGCGCAGGAGCAGGAGCAATCGGCGCCGGTGAGGGTGCCATTCGCCCGGTTGCTGACGCGGCATCTCGGGCCTTTGCTGGCGGGCAGCGCCGGCGTGCTGGCGGTGTTCACCATCTTCTATCTCGCGACCTCCTATGCCCTGGCGCAGGGCGCCGGGCCGCTTGGGCATGACCGCGAGAGCTTTCTCGCGGTGCAGCTGATCTCGGTCTGCTTTCAGGCCGGCGGGCTGATCCTTGCCGCAGTGCTGGCTGACAGGTTCACGCCGCGCCGGGTGCTGCTTTATGGCGCGGCGGCGACCATGCTGCTTGGCCTGGTCTTCGGCCCGGGGCTCAACGCCGCCTCGCTGACCACAGTCGGGGCGACGCTGGCGCTGGCGCTGTTCGTGCTGGCCTTCGTTCATGCGCCGCTCGGGGCGTGGCTCTCGTCGCTGTTCCCGGTTTCGGTGCGCTACAGCGGCATCTCGCTGGCCTTCACCATCGGCGGGGTGGCAGGCGGGGCGTTGTCTCCCGTCGCGGCGCAGATGCTGGCGAGCGGGGGCAGCGGCTCGAGCGTCGGTGTGCTGATTTCGCTGGCGGGGCTGCTGACGTTTCTGGGGGTTCTGCTATCGCGCCCGGCGGCTATCGCGGCGGCAGGCGAAACAGCGTGAGCAGCGCCTTGCCGACCTTGCGTTCGGCAACAGCCTCCAGCCCTTTCACCTGAGGTGCTTCCTTGATCCCGGTCTCCAGGCTCACCCAGCTCGCTGGGCCGATCCAGCCGAGCCGCAACAGCCGGTCGAGCGCGACTTCGCCCGCGCCGCTGCCATAGGGCGGATCGAGCAGGATCAGGTCGAGCGGCTGTTTGGCGGCGGCCAGCGTCATCACTGAGGCCGCGCGGACATCGCACAGCGGCTCGGCCTGCAGATGGGCGATGTTGGCCCGCAGCGCCCGGATCGCCGCCGCATCCTGCTCGACGAAGATGCAACTCGCTGCCCCGCGCGACAGCGCCTCCAGTCCCAGCGCGCCCGAACCGGCGAAGAGGTCCGCGACGCTGAGCCCCTCGAAGCTGCCGAGGCGGCTGGTCAGCATCGAGAACAGCGTCTCGCGGGTGCGGTCAGCGGTCGGCCTGGTCGCCTCGCCGGGCGGCGCGCCGAGTTTGCGTCCGCGCCACTGGCCGGCGACGATCCTCATTTGCGGGGCGCTTTGCGCCTGGCCGGACCATCGTTGGGCCGCGAGGGCGCGCCGGCGCGTTTGCGCTCCGGACCTTCGGGGCGATAGCTGCCGCGCCGGGGCGCTGAGCCGGGCTTCTTCGACGCCGGATCGCGCGCTTCGCTGCGGGCGAAGCTGGGCAGCGCCTCGCGGAAGCGCTCGACCTCCTTGGGAATTACTTCGTTGGCCGCCCCGCGTGGGATGTCTCCCAGCATGAACGGTCCATAGGCGGTGCGCAGCAGCCGCGAGACTTCCAGCCCGAGATGCTCAAGCACCCGGCGCACCTCGCGGTTCTTGCCCTCGGTCAGGGTCAGCTCGATCCACTGGTTGCGCCCGGTGCGGCGTTCCATATTGGCGTCGATCTTGCCGTAGTGGATGCCCTCGATGGTGACGCCGTCGATCAGCTCTTCGAGCTGCACCTGGGTGATATTGCCATAGGTGCGGGCGCGATAGGTGCGCGGGATGCCGCTGGATGGCAGCTCCATCGCCCGCTTGAGTTCGCCGTCGTTGGTCATCAGCAGCAGGCCTTCGGTGTTGAAGTCCAGCCGCCCGACCGGCATCAGCCGCGGCGTGCCCGGCGGCAGGGCGTTGCGCAGCGCGGAGTAGATCGTCGGGCGGCCAGCCGGATCGCGCTCGGCGGTGATCAGTCCGGAAGGCTTGTGAAAGCGGAACAACCGCGCGGCCTCTGCGGCCTTCACCGGATTGCCATCGACGGTGACGCCGCTGAGGCTTTCCAGCACCGTCGCGGGCGTGGTCAGCACCTCCTCGCCGATCTTCACCCGCCCCTCGGCGATCATCCGCTCCACCTCGCGGCGGCTGGCGACGCCGGCGCGGGCGAGGAGCTTGGCGATGCGCTCGCCGCTGCGCGGAGCAGGGGGTTCGCCTTTGCGTTCGGTAACTGTGGGGGGGTGGGCCATGGCGCGGCCTTAGCCTTGTGGTGGATAGCCGTCAAAAGCGGCTATGCATTGGCGAAATACAGGTTAGCACGGGGTCCGGGTTCGCAGCGGGAGGCATTTCGATGGAACAGCGCAAGGGTCTTGGCCTGTTCCTCACGGCGTTCAGGAACCGCAAGACCGGTATCATGCTGATTTATGGCATGGCTGCCGGACTGCCCTATGCCTTGCTGCTGGGCACGCTCTATGCCTGGCTGGGCGAGACCGGCGTCGATCTGGAGACGATGGGCGTATTCTCGCTGATCGGTCTGGCCTATGCTTTCAAGTTCCTGTGGTCGCCCCTGGTCGATCGCGGGCGCATCCCGCTGCTGTGGAAACTCGGACGGCGGCGGAGCTGGCTGGTGCCGATTCAGGCGCTGGTCGGGCTGGTGCTGATCGCGCTTTCGGCCATCGATCCGCAAACCTCGATCGGCATGTTCTCGCTGCTGGCCGGCATCGCCGCCTTCGCCAGCGCGACGCAGGACATCGTCATCGACGCCTGGCGCGTGGAAGTGGCGGACGACAAGGCGCCGCTGGAAGTGCTGTCGTCGGTCTATCAGCTCGGCTACCGGCTGTCTGGCCTCGCCGGCGGGGCGCTGGCGCTGGTCGCCGCAGCGCGGATCGGCTGGCCTGCCGTCTATTTCTGGTTCGGCATGTTCATGCTGCTGGTCATGCTGGCCAGCTGGTTTGCCCCCGATACCGCCTGGGACACGCCGCTGGAAAGCGAAACGCAGCGCTCCGCCAATCAGCTGGACCGCAAAGTGCGGCTGGTCGCGCTGGCGTTGGTCGGGCTGCTGTGGGGGTGGGCGCTGGTGACCGTGATCGCTTTCATGATCGAATCGCTGGGCGCCGCGCCGGGCGAGCGGCCCGATGCCACCGCCTTCACAAAATTCTATGGTCCGCTGATCGTGGTGGCGACGGTGATTGTCCCCGCGATCATTGCCGCCGTGCTTGATGGCTGGCGCAAGCAGGGGCGCTATCTGGCAACGGCGGAAGAGAATGCCGAGCCGCAAGGCTTCACCGCGCACACCTATCGTGCGCTGATCGAGCCGCTGGCCGAGCTGACCGGACGGCTGGGCTGGGCGGTGATACTCGTGCTGGGCATCGTGCTGAGCTACCGGCTGACCGATTCGGTCTGGGGTCCGTTCGCGCTGCCGTTCTATCTGCAGGAATTGCATTACACCAACGACGAGGTGGCGATCGCCTCCAAGTTCTTCGGTGTCGGCATGACCATGGCCGGCATCGCGCTGGGCGCCTTGCTTTTCACGTTTATCGGACGGATGCCGACCGTGGTGCTGGGCGCGCTGGCGGCGGCGGCATCCAACCTGCTCTATGCCGATCTGGCCCAGGGCGGCGCGGGGCTGGATGCCTTTGGCTCGGCCACGGGCTTTACCTGGCTGGCGGGGAATTTCGGCGCGGATGTGCGCTTCACCCGGCTGCTGCTGGCGATTGCCGGAGAGAATCTGGCGGGCGGTCTCGCCGGAGCGGCATTCGTCGCCTATCTCTCCTCGATCACCGCCAAGAGCCATGCTGCCGTGCAATATGCCTTGCTGTCTTCGCTGACCGTGCTGGTCGGCTCGCTTGGGCGGGCGGCAGTGGGTGAGAAGATCGAGCTGGGCGGCTATGCGCCGGTGTTCTATCTGACAGCGGCGGTCGGCCTGATTGCCGTGGTGCTGACCATGATCGAATGGGCGCGCCAGGCAAGGATCGCGCGGGCCGTCAGTCAGGCAGTTCCCGGTTGAGCCGCAGCACTTCGCCAGCGAGATAGAGCGAACCGGCGATCAGCACGTCGCCCCCGGGCGGCAGCGCGACGAGGGCTGCGGCGACATCGGGGCAGCTCTTCACCGGCAGCCCGGAATGCGGCGCGAAGGCCTGTGGCGGATGGGCGTCATGGCCCTGCGCGGGGACCACCGAAACGCTGCGCAAGCTGGCCGCCAGCGGCGCGAGCATCGCGGCGGGATCCTTGTTGGCCAGCATGCCGATGATGAGGTGGAAGGGCGGTGACTCGTCGAAGAACCGCGCTATCGCCGCCCCGGCATCGGCATTGTGCCCGCCATCCAGCCAGACCTTTCGACCCGGAGCCAGCGCGGTCAGCGGCCCCTCGCCCAGCAGCTGCAAGCGCGCCGGCCAGCGCGCCGCAACGATCCCCGCAGCCATGGCTTCGGGCGAGACTGTCACCCGGTCCTGATGCCGCAGCATGGCGACGGCGAGCGCGGCGTTGTCCGCCTGGTGCGCGCCCGCCAGCGCGGGCAGCGGAAGGGCAAGGGGGCCGTGGCGATCATGATATTCGATGCCCTCTGCGCCGATCTCTGCCTCCCAGGCATGGCCGCGCATGAACAGTTCGGCGCGGTGTTTTGCGGCGGTTTGCATGACAGCCAATGCGACACCTTGGGGATACCTCTGCGTCACCAGCGGCGCTTCGGCCTTGGCAATGCTCGCTTTTTCGAAGGCGATGCGCGCCAGCGGCTCCTGCGGCACGCCCTCCTCGGGCCGCAGCAGGAAGGCCTCGTGATCGATCCCCAGCGTGGCGATGCCGCAAGCGGCGGGGCGGGTCAGCACATTGGTCGCATCGAACCGTCCGCCGAGGCCGACCTCGATGACGCAGGCGTCGGCGGGGTAGCGGGCGAAGGCGAGGAAGGTGGCGGCGGCGGTGACCTCGAAGAAGCTGGGTTCGAGATCGCTGCCGCCAAACGAACTGGCGTCGAGCACTTCCTCCAGCAGGCTGGCGAGCAATTCGTCCTCGATCAGCCTGCCGGCGATGCGGATGCGCTCGTTATAGCGCACCAGATGCGGCTTGGTCGCGGCGTGGACGGTGAGCCCCTCGCGCCTCCAGCATCGCGCGGAGGTAAGCGCAAGTCGAGCCCTTGCCGTTGGTCCCGGCGACGTGGAAGGCGGGCGGAATGCGCCGCTGCGGATCGCCGAGGCGGGCGAGCAGCGCGGTGATCGTCTCCAGCCCGAAGCGGCCCTGCGGCAGCGACAGCGCGCCCAGCCGGTCGAGCTGGGCCTGCACCAGCGGGTTGTCCGAGATGGCGAAGTCTTTCACTCTGGGGGAACTCTTGAGCTCCACAAAGGCGATCGCCCGGGCAATCGCCTCGGCGGGGGAGAGCAGCGAGGTGTCGAACACGATGGCGTCCTCCGCCTGCACCAGCGGGGCAGCGGCGCGGGTGGCGTCGCGCCGGTCGCGCGCTTCGAGATCGGCGGCGATTTCGGCCAGGGTGACGTCGCGGCCCGCGTCCCGCATTTCGCGAAACCGCCGCTCGGCCCGCGCGGGCACGCTGGCGATGACGAACAGCTTTACCTCGGCCTCCGGCGCGATCACCGTGCCGATATCGCGCCCGTCGAGCACCGCGCCGCCGGGCTGCATGGCGAAGGCGCGCTGGCGGTCGAACAGCGCGCGGCGCACGGCGGGGTGGACCGAGACGCGGCTGGCGAGCCCGCCGCTCGCCTCGGAGCGCAGTTCGGGATCGGCGAGCAGCGCGTCGGGGAAGGCGCAGGCGGCGAGGGCATCGGCCTCATTATCCGGATCGCCGCCATTCAGCGCGCACCTGCCGCCCGACCGCGCGGTAGAGCAGCCCGGTATCGAGATGCGGCAAGCCGAAATGCGCGGCGAGGGCCTTGGCGATGGTGCCCTTGCCCGAAGCGGTGGGGCCATCGACGGCGATGATCATTGCGCAGTTCTTGAAAAAATACCGACTTCCCTGAGCTTGTCGAAGGGCTGTCCTTTTCTTCGGGCCGCTGCGCGCATCCTCAAGAAGAAGGGCAGTGCTTCGACAAGCTCAGCATAGTCGGATTTGGGGAGATATGGTTGAGCCATCACGCAATTAGCTGCCCCAGCAGCGCCTCGAACGCCGGGAAGCTGGTCGCAATCGGTCGCGTATCGTCCACTTCGACGCCGTGGTAGCTGGCGAGGCCCGCCACCGCCATGCTCATGGCGATGCGGTGGTCGAGGTGGGTGGCGATGGGTCCGCCGCCTTCCAGCGGCTCGCCCCCGGTGCCTTCAATTGCGAGGCCGTCTGCGGTCTCGGTCACGCGCGCGCCGGCAGCGGTCAGCGCGGCGGCCATCACGGCGAGGCGGTCGCTCTCCTTCACCCGCAATTCGTCCAGCCCGGAGGTCACCGTGCGCCCCTCGGCCAGTGCGGCGGCGACGAAGAGGATGGGGAATTCGTCGATCATGCTGGGGGCGAGGGCGGGATCGACTTCCGACACCCCGCAGCGCGGAATGCCTGCACCAGCAAATCCGCCACCGGCTCGCCGCCGACTTCGCGCGGGTTCAGCTCTTCGATGCTGCCGCCCATCGCGCGCAGCACTGCGATCAGCCCGGCGCGGGTGGGGTTGAGGCCGACATTCTCGATGGTCAGCTCGCTGCCCGGCACCAGCAGCGCGGCGACGATGAAGAAGGCGGCGGACGAAGGATCGCCGGGGACTTCGATGGCTGCTGAGGCTGCAGTTCGGCTTCACCGCGCAGGCGGATCACCCGCTCGCCGTCCGCTTCCTCGACCGTCAGCTCCGCGCCGAAGCCCCGCAGCATCCGTTCCGAATGATCCCGCGTCGGCACCGGCTCGATCACCGTGGTGATCCCCGGCGTGTTGAGCCCAGCCAGCAGCATCGCGCTCTTCACCTGCGCCGAGGCCACCGGCAGGCGGTATTCTATCGGCACGGCAGGCGAGGCGCCGCGCAGCATCAGCGGCAGGCGACTCCTTGCTCCCGGGCGAGGCGGTAATATCCGCGCCCATCAGGCTCAGCGGCTCGATCACCCGGCCCATCGGCCGCTTCGGACAGGCTGGCGTCGCCGACAAAGGTCGCGGTGATCGGGTGGCTGGCGACCAGGCCCATCAGCAGCCGGGTCGAAGTGCCGCTGTTGCCCATGTCGAGCGCTTGCTGCGGTTGCAGCAATGCGCCGACGCCGACGCCATGCACCCGCCACTCGCCCTCACCCACTCGCTCGATCTGCGCCCCCATCGCCCGCATCGCCGCTGCCGTGGCGAGCACATCCTCGCCCTCCAGCAGCCCCGATATCCGGCTCTCGCCCACCGCCAGCGCGCCGAAAGCATCAGCGCGCGGTGGCTGATCGACTTGTCGCCGGGCACACGGATCGTCCCGCGCAAGGGGCCGGAGGGCAGAAAGCGGCGCGGGCGCTTTTCGGGGGAGGCTGGCGAAGTCACGCGCGGGCTTTTGACAGCGCGCCCGCGCTATGGCAAGGCGCGCCGCCTGTTGGTATCCCGGCGCTTGATTCTAGCGCCAAACGTCACCATCGAACCCAAGGTTTTCAGGCTCCCGCCCGGGAGCCAGCACGAGGAATTGCAATGGCCAAGCCAGAATGGGGCGCCAAGCACGGCTGCCCGAAATGCGGCACCCGCTTCTACGATCTCGGCAAGGACGATCCCGTCGCTTGCATCGATTGCGGCTATAGCTGGTCGCCCGAGCCGGTGCTCAAGTCGAAATCGCCGATTCCCTTCGAGGAAATCCAGAAGGACAAGGTCGCGGAAGTGGCCGACGTCGATCTGGCGGAAGAGGATCTGGACATCGACGACGACGGCGATTCGCCGGACAACGATGTCGATCTCGGCGGCGACGAGGACCTGGGCGTGGGCGTCGACGACGGCGAGGGCGACGAGCATTAAGGCAGCGAAGTTCCTCCTGTCCGCGCATGCGGATGGGGAGGTGGCAGACGCCGGAGGCGGCTGACGGAGGGGTAGCGACGTAGCGTCAGATACCCCTCCACCACCGCTACGCGGCGGTCCCCCTCCGCCATTGCCCGCTTCGCGGAAACGGGACGGAATTCGATGCGGTAAGGCGATTTCTGAAATCTCCTTGCCAAGAGCCAAGCGCGCCACTAGAGCGCGCGTCCTGAATAAGGTCCGCCTCCCAGGGTGGGCTTGTTACGATCGGTATGGGGCCTTAGCTCAGCTGGGAGAGCGCCTGCATGGCATGCAGGAGGTCAGCGGTTCGATCCCGCTAGGCTCCACCACCCCCGGCTTCGCCGGGGGTTTGCGGGTACATTGCGATCCCATTTGGGGTCGCGGTTGAGTTTCTTGTTGCAAGCTGGTCGGCGAGGTTTCGCCCACCGGCTTTTTTCGCGTTTCGCCAAATTGGCAATGGAGTTTCGGCCCATGTTCGACAGCTTGAGCGACCGGCTAGGCGGCGTCTTCGACAAGCTGCGCGGGCGCGGTGCGCTGGGGGAGCAGGACGTCCGCGATGCGATGCGCGAAGTGCGAATCGCCTTGCTCGAGGCCGATGTCGCGCTGCCGGTTGTCCGCCGTTTCATCGATTCGGTGACCGAGCAGGCGGTCGGCCAGAATGTGCTGCGCTCGGTCACGCCGGGCCAGCAAGTGGTCAAGATCGTCAACGACGCGCTGACCGAAATGCTGGGCGGAGAGGAGCCCGCCGAGCTCGATCTCGCGGCGACGCCGCCGGTGGTCATCCTGATGGTCGGCCTGCAAGGCTCGGGCAAGACCACCACCACCGCCAAGCTCGCCAAGCTGCTCAAGGAGAAGCACGGCAAGAAGGCGATGATGGCCTCGCTCGACGTCAACCGCCCGGCGGCGCAGGAGCAGCTGGCGGTGCTGGGCGAGCAGGTGGGCGTGGCCACGCTGCCGATCATCGCCGGCCAGCAGCCGACCGAGATCGCCACCCGCGCGCTGCAATCGGCCAGGCTGCAGGCGGTGGACGTGCTGCTGCTCGATACCGCCGGGCGGCTGCATGTCGATTCTGCGCTGATGGACGAGATGAAGGCGGTCGAGGCGATTTCCAGCCCCCGCGAAACCCTGCTGGTGGTCGATTCGCTGACCGGGCAGGATGCGGTCAACGTCGCGCAGAGCTTTGCCGGGCAGGTCGAGCTGACCGGCGTGATCCTCACCCGGATGGACGGCGACGCCCGCGGCGGCGCGGCTTTGTCGATGCGCGCGGTCACTGGCAAGCCGATCAAATTCGCCGGCACCGGCGAGAAGATCGACGCGCTCGAAGTGTTCAATCCCGGCCGCGTCGCGGGCCGCATTCTGGGCATGGGCGACATCGTCTCGATCGTCGAGAAGGCGGCGGCGACGATCGATGCCGAAGAAGCCGAACGCATGGCCGAACGCATGGGCAAGGGCCAGTTCGACATGAACGACCTGCGCACCCAGCTGCGCCAGATGCAGAACATGGGCGGGGTCGGCGCGCTGGCGGGGATGCTGCCCGGGATGAAGAAGGCCAAGGCGGCCCTAAAACAATCGGGGGCCAGCTCCGGCGTCAGCGACAAGGTGCTGATCCACATGGAGGCGATCATCGGCTCGATGACGCCCAAGGAACGCACCCGCCCCGAACTGCTCAACGCCAAGCGCAAGATCCGCATCGCCAAGGGATCGGGCACCCAGGTTCAGGACATCAACAAGCTGATCAAGATGCACCAGGAAATGGGCAAGGCGATGAAGCAGATCAGGAAGATGGGCGGGCTCAAGGGCCTCGCCGCAATGTTCGGCAAGGGCGATCTCGGCCTGGGCGGTGGCGGCAGCGGCATGGGCGGCATGGGTAGTCTTGGCGGCGGAGCCGGCAGCCTGCCGGGGCTCGGCGGCGGCATGGGCGGAGGCGGCCTGCCCGGCCTTGGCGGCGGCGGTTTGCCATCCAACCTCAACGATCTTCTCAAGAAGTAATTTCCTACGATATTTCAATTCGACAGCATCACTAGAAAGGTATTCTCAATGTCGGTTTCCATCCGTTTGTCGCGCGGCGGCTCCAAGAAGCGGCCCTATTACAAGGTCGTCGTCTCCAACAGCCGCGCCCCGCGCGACGGCAAGTATCTCGAGCAGCTCGGCACCTATAATCCGCTGCTCGCCAAGGACGACGCCAACCGCGTCCGCCTGACCGAGGACCGCGTGCGCTATTGGCTCGGCGTCGGCGCCCAGCCGACCGACCGCGTCGCCCGCATGCTCGACAAGGCCGGGATCAAGGAACGCGCCGCGACCAGCAACCCGCAGAAGGGCGAGCCCGGCAAGAAGGCCAAGGACCGCGTCGAGGACCGGGCGAAGAAGCTCGCCGAAGCCGAGGAAGCCAAGGCTGCCGCCGCCGCCGCTCCGGTGCCTGAAGAAACTGGCTCGGAAGTGGTTGAGGAAGCGGCTGCCGAAGAAGCTCCCGTGGCCGAAGCTGCGGCTGAGGAAGCACCCGCTCCTGAAGAAGCTCCCGCCGCCGAAGCGGCTGCGCCCGAGGCCGCCGCCGAGGAAGCCCCGGCAGCCGAAGCAGCGGAAGATGCTCAGCCCGAAGCTGCGGCCGAAGAGGCCCCTGCCGCCGAGGCCGCCGAGGAAGCTCCCGCTGCGGAAGCTGCTGCCGAAGTCGAACCCAAGGCCTGAGCCTTGGCCGACGACCGCCCCGTCACTCTTGCCGCCATTGCCGGCGCGCATGGCGTGACGGGGGAGGTCCGTCTCAAACTGTTCGGTGAGGGCGTCGCCACCCTCAAACGCCACCGCGCGTTCAATGCCGGCGCGCTGACTCTCGAAAAGCTGCGCGATGACGGCAAGGGCGGGGCCATCGCCCGCTTCGCCGAAGTGGCCGACCGCAATGCGGCGGAGGCCCTGCGCGGCACTGCGCTGACGGTCCCCCGCGCAGCGCTGCCGCCGCTCGGCGAGGGTGAGTATTACTACGCCGATCTGATCGGCCTGCCTGCTGTTTCCGCCACCGGCGAAGACCTGGGGGCCTGCATCGCGGTCGAGAATTTCGGCGCGGGCGATGTGCTGGAGATCGAGCGCCCCGGCGGCAAACGCTTCATGGTGCCGATGCGCGAGGAAGCCGTGCCCGAGTGGAACGGCGAACGGCTGGTCATCGCAGCGGCTTGGGCGGCTAGCGACTGACCAGCTTTTCCAGCTCGCTGGCAAAGGCCTTGAGCTCGAAGTTCTGCGGATCGTCATGCGCCCCCGCAATGCGCGCCATCGACGGTCGCGTGGAACGCCGGGATCAGCCATTCCCCCGCCCGCGCGCTGGCATAGACATAGAGCGCCGCCAGCTGCCGGTATTGCGCCTTGGAGAAACCCGGCTTGGGCGCCAGCGTATCGCCCAGCGATTTCGATCCCGGCGAATGGCGGCGAGGCTGGACCAGCTCGATATGCACAAAGCGCCCGCGCGCGGGCACCCCCACCACCCGCGTCTCCAGCTTGGTCGCTCGCCAGGGCCGGGCGAAATCGTGGCCTGGCCAGATCTGTCCGTAGCGGTTGAGAAAGATGTGGGCGACCGGCTCCGCTGGCGAGGTAGGCGTTGAAGGAGTTGACGCTCCAGTCGCGGTCGAGCCGGCGCGGAAAGCGCGCGTCGCCGAGAAACGGCGTGCTGGTGTCGTGGATGACGAAATAGCGGACTGGCGATCCCGCCTCGGTGCGCGAAGCGGGATCGCTCGCATGCTCGGCGGCATAGGGGCGGTAGTGCTCCGGGAACCGGGCCAGCGCGGCGTCGCGGAATGGCGCGGGCGACCCGCGCTCGCCGGACAGCAGCGCGCGCAGCACGCGGGGCAGCTTTTGCGGCTTGAGCTCGCCCTTCCATTCGACTTTTTGCAGCAGGCATTCGGCTTGCTCGACAGGGGATCCGGCGAAGCTGAGCGAAGCGATATCGAAGCGGCAAGTCCCGATTGGACCCGGGGCCCCGGCAGCCAGGGCAAGGGCTGCGAAAATCATTTGACGCGGCGGGAGGGTGAGTATATACAGGATGTATATACGGAGGCTGGCATGGAAAATTCATCGGACAATCGCCTGCGCGAAGCGCCCGCGACATTCAATCTGGATGGGGCGCCGGGCTTGGCTTCCAATCTCCGCATGGGGGAAGTGAAGCACTATCGGGCCAAAGTGTTCAAGTCGGGAAATTCGCTGGCGCTGCGGCTGCCGGCGGCGCTGGGTCTGGAGGCCGGCATGGAAATGGAACTGACGGTGGGGGCGGACGGCAGCTATGGGCTGAAACCGGCCGATGCGCCCAAGCGCAAGATCGATGTCAGCAAATTCGCGGGCAAGGCGCCGTGGCTCAAGGAATTGCCGCGCTACGACTTCGAGGATTCGCCGCGCGATTGGCACTTGTTGGGTGAGCCGGAAAGCGACGCATGAAATTCATGTTAGATGCCAACAGCATCATTTATCTGCTGTCCGGCTCATTTCCCAAACTGGTCTCGCGCGTCGCGGACAACGAGTCTGGTGCGATTGTCATTTCCGCAGTCGCCTATGCCGAGGTGGCTCTGGGCAGCCACAACGGCAAACCGCCTGAACTGCGGCTTCTACGCGAACTGATCGGCGAAATGCCGGTGGTGCCGTTCGATGAAGCCGCTGGATTGTTCTATGCGAAACTGCCGTTCAAGCGCGCCAATTTCGACCGGTTGATCGCCGCCCATGCTCTGTCGTTAGGTTTGACTGTCATTACCCGCAACACCAAGGATTATGCCGATGTGCCGGGGTTGATGGTTGAGAATTGGACGGTTTGAGATGACTGCCCGAACTCTGAATCGTGTGATTGAGCTTGCGACAGACCTTTCCGGCGCGAAGGGTCTACATAGTGGAAGCGCAATTGATCAGGATATTCGCATTGCTGGAGGTGACGTTGCAGAGCTTGCCGAGGTACTAGCAAAAGAGTTTGGTGAGCAAGTCTGGCAGTGGCCGTGGCAGAGATTCGCAGAGCTCGGCGAAGGCCTCTCGCTATTGTTTCCAATCCAGCTTGCTTGGCAGTTGCTGACTTGGCCTTTCAGAGGAACATTCGAATATCCTTCGCCTTTTGAGCGCCTCGAACTTGGCCACATTGCCGCAGTCATCGAAAAGGGCGAATGGTTCGAGCCATGACCTTCGCCGCCACTGTCCTCACCCTCTACCCGGAAATGTTCCCCGGGCCGCTGGGCGTTTCCCTCGCTGGGCGGGCGCTGGCGGAGGGGAAGTGGTCGCTCGATGCGGTGCAGATCCGCGATTTTGCGGTCGGCAAGCACCGGACGGTGGATGACACGCCTGCCGGGGGCGGGGCGGGGATGGTGCTGCGGGCGGATGTGCTGGCGGCGGCGGTGGATTTTGCGGCTGAGCGATACGCTGAAAAGCCCCTCCCCTTCAGGGGAGGGGTAGGGGGTGGGGTTTGTCCTACTGACGCAACGTCGCCGGAGCCGGACAGACCCCACCCCAACCCCTCCCCTGAAGGGGAGGGGCTTTCCGTCCCGATCATCGCCCTCACCCCGCGCGGCCCCCCCCTCACCCAGACCCGCGTCCGCCAACTCGCAAATGGCCCCGGCATCATCCTGCTGTGCGGCCGGTTCGAAGGCTTCGACGAGCGCCTGTTCGAAGCGCGCCCGGCGATCGAACAGGTCTCGATCGGCGACATTGTCCTGTCCGGCGGAGAGCCTGCCGCGCTGATGCTGCTCGACGCTTGCATTCGGCTGCTTCCCGGCGTAATGGGCGCGCCTTCCAGTGGGGCCGAGGAGTCGTTCGAGAACGGCCTTCTTGAATATCCCCACTACACTCGCCCTGCCGAATGGGAGGGCCGCACGATCCCCGAAGTGCTGCGATCGGGGGATCATGCGAAGATCGCGGCCTGGCGCAAAGCCCGGTCCGAGATCGACACACGGTTACGCAGGCCGGATCTTTGGCAGCGCCATATCGGCGCTGGGGTCCAGTCTGCCTCTGGCGCGCGGCGTGAAAATGAGGAACCGGACCAGTGAATCTGATCCAGCAAATCGAGGCCGAGGAAATCGCCAAGGCCGCAAAGGAAATTCCCACCTTCCGCGCGGGCGACACGCTGCGCGTCGGCGTCAAGGTGATCGAAGGCGAGCGCACCCGCGTGCAGAACTACGAAGGCGTCTGCATCGCCCGTTCGAACAAGGGCATCGGCTCCAACTTCACCGTGCGCAAGATGAGCTTCGGCGAGGGCGTGGAACGCGTCTTCCCGCTCTATTCGCCCAACATCGAGAGCATCGTCGTGGTGCGCCGCGGTGTCGTGCGCCGGGCGAAGCTCTATTACCTGCGCGGCCGCACCGGCAAACGCGCGCGTATCGCCGAGCGCAAGATTACGCGCACGGAAACGGCTGCAGCGGAATAGCCAAGGACTGATCCCCAAACATCAGTCTGGCAGACAGACCGAAGCGGCCGGCTCCCCACCAGGAGACCTGCCGTTTCCTTTTCGGAACCAGGTAATGCAACGAACGGCATCCTCGCATCGAAATCTTGGTCGCCGCGATGCGATCGCAGGCGGGCTGGCGCTGTGGCTGGCCGCCTGCGGGCGCTCGCCTGTCCAGGCCACGCCCAGGCAGGCGAGTGCGAGGGCCAAGGCGCTGATCGAGGCGGCGCGGGCGCAGGTGGGCGTCACGCTGGCCTATGATCCGGCCTATAGCGCGTTGGCCTATCCCGGCGGCGATGTGCCTCGGGCCAGGGGCGTCTGCACCGATGTCGTCATCCGCGCCTATCGCGACGCCTTCGCCATCGATCTTCAGGCCGAAGTGCACCGGGACATGGCGCGCGCTTTCGCCGCCTATCCGCGCCGCTGGGGGCTTTCCCGGCCCGACCGCAATATCGACCATCGCCGGGTGCCCAATCTCGAGCGCTTCTGGGACCGCTCGCGCGCGCGGCTGGCCTTGCCGGGCGAGGACAGCGGCTGGCAGCCGGGCGAGATATTTTCCTCGCTGGTCGGCGGCACTCTGCCGCACACCGGCATCGTTTCCGACCGGCTGACGGTCAGCGGCGCGCCGATGGTGATCCACAACATCGGCGGCGGCGCGCGCGAGGAGGAATTGACGGCAGCCCAGCGCTTGGTCGGCCGTTTTCGCTGGCGGGTGTGACTTGCCAGCGGGTAAAATCGAACCAATGCCGCAGCCTTCCGGGCAAGCGGCGCAAGAAGGAGCAGTAAAGTGGGTTATCGAGTAGCTGTCGTCGGCGCGACCGGCAATGTCGGGCGCGAAATGATGAATGTCCTCGCCGAGCGCGAGTTTCCTTGCGACGAAGTCGCCGCAGTCGCCTCGTCGCGCTCGCAGGGCACGCATGTCGAATTCGGCGACAGCGGCAAGATGCTCAAGGTCAACAATATCGAAAACTTCGACTTCACTGGCTGGGACATCGCGCTGTTTTCGGCGGGATCGGGCGCGGCGAAGGAGTTCGCCCCAAAGGCGGCGGCGCAGGGCTGCGTTGTCATCGACAACAGCTCCTACTGGCGGATGGACCCCGACGTGCCGCTGATCGTGCCCGAGGTGAACCCCGATGCGATCGACGGCTACAAGAAGAAGATGATCATCGCCAACCCCAATTGCTCGACCGCGCAGATGGTCGTGGCCTTGAAGCCGCTGCACGATGCCGCGACGATCCGCCGCGTGGTGGTGGCGACCTATCAGTCGACCAGCGGCGCCGGCAAGGCGGGCATGGACGAGCTGTTCGAGCAGAGCCGCAACATCTTCGTCGGCGATCCGGCGGTGCCTGCCAAGTTCACCAAGCAGATCGCCTTCAACGTCATCCCCCACATCGACAGCTTCCTCGACGACGGCTCGACCAAGGAAGAGTGGAAGATGGTGGTCGAGACCAAGAAGATCATGGACCCGAAGATCAAGGTCATCGCCACCTGCGTGCGGGTGCCGGTGTTCGTCGGCCATAGCGAGGCGATCCACCTCGAATTCGAGAACGAGATCACCGCGGAACAGGCCCAGGATATCCTGCGCGAGGCGCCCGGGGTGATGCTGATCGACAAGCGCGAAGACGGCGGATACATCACGCCGGTCGAATGCGTCGGCGACGGCGCGACCTTCGTGTCGCGGGTGCGCGAGGATCCGACGGTGGAGAATGGCCTGGCGCTGTGGTGCGTCTCGGACAACCTCCGCAAGGGCGCGGCGCTGAACGCGGTGCAGATCGCCGAGCTGCTGGGGCGGCGGCATTTGCAGAAGGGTTGAGGCCACACGCCGCTTGACTTGCCCCCGGCAATCCCGGACATCCATGCTTGAGGGTTCGACTCCCTCCGAGCGCCGCCGCGGGGCAGGTCATGACAATGTCCGCATAGAGCTTTCCGGCAGCCAGGCAGTTGGTTGTAAGTGACTGAGAATCACTCCAAATGAGTGCCCGTCGGTGCCAGCCGCTGCGGCGGCAACCGCTTCGATGCCATGCGGACTCCGGGTCCCCGCATCCTGGCTGTGGCACTGACGGGCCGAGGGGGCGCCATGGACTGGGCTATCTTGATTCTGGCGATTGTCGCGGCGGCAGTCGGGCTCAGCCGCGTGAAGCGACTGACAGTTGCTACGGGCACGGTCGCGCTGCTTTACCGCAACGGTGTTTTCGCCCGCGAGTTGTCGCCGGGCCTGCACCGCTGGATCGATCTGTTCGGTACGACCCATTCCGCGATCGTGCCGACGACCAAACTTGTCTTGCCAGCCCATGATGTCACCGTGATGACCAAGGACCAATTCTCGTTCAAGCTTGGTCTCACACCGATTTGCCAGATCGCTGATGCGCGAATTTATCACGAGGCGAAGCCTGCCGAGAGCGCCGCCTGGCCGGTGCAATTCGGCCTTGGCTTTCAGGAGCTCACCCCGGCGATCAACGCGGCGGCGATCGACAGCGTTTCGCGGCTGACGCTCGACGAGTTCCTGGCCGATCCCAAAGCGGTCATCCCCCCTGTGCAAGCCAGGCTGAGCGAGGCATTGCCGGGCGCCGAGCTTCTAGACCTGCTGATCACCTCGATCGCCATGCCGCCGGAAGTGCGCAAGATGTTTACCGAGGTAGAGCGGGCGAAACGCGAAGGCCTGGCGGCGCTGGAACGCGCGCGGGGGGAGACGGCTTCCTTGCGTGCGCTGGCCAATGCGGCGCGTTCGCTTCAGGCCAATCCGCAGCTAGCCCAGTTGCGGACGCTGCAGGCGATGGAAATGGCGAAGGGTGCAAAGACCTTTGTTTTGGGCGGGACCATTCAGCAAATGGTTCCCGGTCCGGCACAGGCGGATTCCAGCCCATGACCCAAACCATGACCGGCGGCTGCCAGTGCTGGCCGCGTCCGCTACACCGCAAAGGCCGATCCCGCCGAAGCCAGCCTGTGCCACTGCAAGATGTGCCAGAAGGCGACTGGCGGCGTGGCGGGGGCGTTCGCCGATGTGCAGCAGGCCGATATCGTCTGGCACAGCGAGCCCGACTGGTACGACAGCTCGCCGGTAGCCCAGCGACCGTTCTGTTCGCGCTGCGGCTCGCCGCTCGGCTATCGCTGGCGCGAGGGCAGCACCAGGATGGCTCTCACCGTGGGCAGTTTCGACGATCCCTCGGCCTTCCGCCCCAAATACCATTTCGGTGTCGAAAGCCTGCACGAGGCCTGGCTCGACACCTCCGCGCTGCCGCGCCACAAGGCGAGCGACTACGCTGTGCTGGTCGAGAAATGGCGGGCGGCGGGCAGCGAGATGCCCGAGTAAGCCGCGCTGCGCAAACAGCGCCGTTTGCCCAAGAACGCCTGCGAACGCCTGCGAACGCGAATATGGTGGGCGGTAACGGGCTCGAACCGCTGACCCTCTCGGTGTAAACGAGATGCTCTACCAACTGAGCTAACCGCCCGGCCCTGCGGACCAGGAGCGCGCGCATAGCGCATGGCTGTGCGGCGCGAAAGGGGGTTCACACCAGACGCGCGGCGCCGGTGCCCAGTTCGGCGAAATAGCGGGCCATGGCGTCGGCGGCCTTGTCGGTGAGGGCGACGAAGGCGCGGCGGCGGTCGGCTTCGTCTTCGACCCGCTGGAACAGCCCGGTCTCGGTCATCTGGCCGATCCAGCGCAGCGCGGTGGTCGGCGGCACGCCCGAGGCGATGCACAGCGAAGTGACCGAGACCCGCGTGTGTTCGGCCCGTGCGGCGGTGAGATCGAGCAGCATGTCCCAGGCGGGATCGCCGAACAGCTCGCCATCGAAAAAGCGCGCGCGCAACTGCCGCTGGCGGATGATCCGGCGAACCAGCCGCGGATCGGGCAGCGGCGGGCGGGTGGCGCGGACCAGCCGGCTGCTGCCGTCATCGTCCTGCCGCCCGGCGAAGGCAGGCCTGGGGCTTTCGAAGCGGAAGGCGCTGTCGCTTCCCGGCTCGGATGCGGCGGGAGGCAGCGCGGCCTGCGCGCTCAGCCGGTCGAGCCGCTCGGCGATCTGGCCGACCTGCTCGGTCAGCCGCAGCAGCACCAGCCGGTCTTCCTCGGTCAGCTCGCGCACCCGCAGACTGGGCGCCCGCCCCAGCGCCCGGCCCAGCGCAATCACCCGGTCGGCGCGGCTGGGATCGACCAGGATCTGCGGGTTCGACTGATCGAGGCAGGCGAACACATCGTCCAGCGCGGCGACGCTGGTCGAGACGATCAGATGCGCCCCCGCGTGCGCCGCGCGGATATCGAGCCGCGACAGCGCCGCCAGCTCCGCCCCGCTCACCGCCGGGCAATCGAGCACCACCACCTCGCCCAGCGGCCTGGCCTCGCCCTCCAGCAGAGCGGAAACCTCAGCCAGTTCGGCAATGCGGAAACCGGCCGCTGCGGCATCGTCGCGGATCGTGCCGCGCAGATGCGCGCGGTCGGCATAGATCGACAGGGCGAGCGGCAGACCGCCCCCATCTTTGGCGGCGTCATTGGCCGGGTTGGCGGGGCTGGCATAGGCGAAATTGGGCTGCGCGAGTTGTGTGGCGGTCATGGCGTTCCGACTCCGTTCCTGAACAGGAGTAGAACAAAACAGGGCTATGTCAAGAATGGATGTAATTCCTCACACCCACCCCGCCAGTTCTCGCCGCACCAGGCCTTCCAGCATCGCCATCCCCGCCGCGCTGTCGTTCAGGCAATCGAGCGCGGCGAACTCTGCGCCGCCGGCGCGCAGGAACAGCTCCCGCCCGCGGATCGCCAGCTCCTCGCGTGTCTCCAGGCAGTCCGCCGCGAAGCCGGGCGCCGCCACGGCGAGGCCTTTCGTGCCCTGCTCCGCCTCGGCGCGCAGCAGAGTTTCGGTCGAGGGTTCGAGCCATTTGGCGCGGCCGAAGCGCGACTGGAAGCTGGTCTCGATCCTGAGGCCGGGGTGCGACGCGCCCAGTGCCTCACCCAGCAGCCGCGCGGTCTTGCGGCATTGGCAGTGGTAGGGGTCGCCGAGCTCCAGAGTGCGCTGGGGCATGCCGTGGAAGCTGAGCAGCAGGACTTGCGGCGAGAACGGCAGGGCGGCGAGCTGGCGTTCGATATCCGCTTTCAGCGCGGCGATGTGCAGCGGATCGTCGAAATAGGGCGGCAGGGTGCGGATCGCGGGTTGCCAGCGCATTTGGCCTAGCGCCGCGCCGACTGCGTCGATCGCGCTGGCGGTGGTCGCGCCTGAATATTGCGGATAGAGCGGGGCCACGAGCACGCGGTCGCAGCCCGCGTCCTTCAGCCGCGCCAGCTCTGCGCCCAGCGCCGGATTGCCATAGCGCATCGCCCAGGCGACCTGCACGCCCTCGCCCAGCCGGGCTTGCAGCGCCGAAGCCTGCGCGGGCGGTGTAGACGGCGAGCGGCGAGCCTGCGTCCATCCACACCTGGGCATAGGCATGCGCCGATTTCTTTGGGCGGGTGTTGAGGATGATCCCGCGCAGGATCGGTTGCCAGAGCAACGGCGGAATTTCGACGACGCGGCGGTCGGAGAGGAATTCGGCGAGGTAGCGGCGGACGGCCTGCGGGGTTGGCGCGTCGGGGGTGCCGAGGTTGACCAGGAGGACGCCGGTTTTGCCGCGGGGAATGGCGGGGTGATTGGCGGGGGTCATGCGCTGACCTTCCAGAATTGGCTTAAAAGCCCCTCCCCGCCGGGGAGGGGGAGAAGGGAAGTCGGGGATGCCACGCGCGCCATCACATATCCTCCGACAGCAGCGGCAGCTTGCGGAACCGCAGACCCGTCGCCGAGAACAGCGCGTTGGCGATGGCCGGGGCGACCGCCGCCACCCCCAGTTCGCCCGGATCGGCGGGCTCGGCGTCGCTGTCGACGAAGCCGACTTCGATCGCCGGGCAGTCCGCCAGCAGCGGCAGGCCGAGCGCGCCGAGCCTTCCCGTCACTGGCAGGCCGTCGGCATAGGCCGTGCTCGATCCCAGCGCGAGGCCGAGACCGAACACCAGCCCGCCTTCGATCTGCTGGCGGGCGATGTCGAGATTGACGATGCGGCCGATGTCGGCGACCGCGCTGATCTTGTCGACCCGCACCCCGCTTTCGTCGCGCCGGGCGGTGGCGATGACGGCGATGCGGCCAGCTGCGATGACGTGGCAGGCGAGGCCCTGGCCGCTGGCGTCGGCGCCGGCATCCCAATTGGCCAGCGCGGCGACGCGTTGCAGGCACTCGACCAGCCTTGGATCGTGGCCGAGCATGGCGATGCGATAGGACAGCGGCTCTTGCCCGGCGCGGCGGGCGAGTTCGTCGATGAAGCTCTCGGTGAAAAAGGCAGTGTAGCCGTGGGCATTGCCGCGCAGCCTGGCGCTGGGCAGCGGGATCGTCACCGGCACTTGCTCGACCAGCATATCCGGGATGGCATAGGGCGGGATCGCGCCTTCCATCGCCAGCATGTCGGCCTCGCCTTGGCTGTTTGCAATGGCATCCCACGGCTGCTGCCCGCCGAACAGGCGGCGACCGAACTCCTGCGTCGCGGGCGGCATGGCGAGCCGGGCGAGCCAGCCGGTGATAGCGCCGCCGGGCGCGGTCTTCGCCGCCATCACCGCCGCCACCGGGGTGCGCGGCCAGCCGGCGACATGCTCCTGCCAGCGCGACCAGGTGAGCTGCACGGGCTTGCCCACCGCCTTGGCGATGGCGGCGACCTCGATGGCGTGGTCCACCTCCAGCCGCCGGTCGAAGCTGCCGCCTGCGGGCATCGGATAGAGCACGACGTTGCGCGGATCGACCCCGGCGGCCTCGGCGGCGGCGAGGCGGGCGGCCTCGGGGGCCTGGCTGGCGATCCACAGTTCGAGCTTGCCGCCGGAGAGCCGCGCGGTGGCGCTGGCGGTTTCCAGCGTCGCGTGGAGCGCGGGAGCGATGTCATAGCGCAGCGCCAGCGCAAAGGGCTTGGTGAGCAGCGCATCGGCGTCGCCGCTTGCGTAATGGCGCGAGGCCTCGCCGCTGGACACGGCCTTGTCGAGCGCCGCTTCGATTTTGCTGCTGTCGGCCTTGTCGTTGGCGCGGAAGTTCGGCGCGATCGCCGCCAGCGCGCGTTCCGCCGCCCACCAGTCGCTCGCTACCGCCGCCAGCCAGCGCTTGCCCCTGACCAGCGAGATCAGGCCGGTAATGCCCTTGGCCCTGGCCTTGTCGAAGCTCGCCAGCTCGGACTCGCCGATCGGTCCGTGGCGGATCGCGGCGTAGACCATGCCGGGCAGCCGCACGTCGCCGGCGAACAGGAAGCTGCCATCGACCTTGGAGGGCAGGTCGAGCCGGGGGAAAGCGAGCGGGGTTCCGGCGGGCGTCGCGGCGGGGCGTTCGCGCGCCGGGGTGTCGCGCAGCAGCGGCGGGGATGGCGGATCGAAGGCGATGGCCTCCTCCGCCAGCTGGCCGAAGCCGAGGCGCTGCTTGCCGTGACTGATGAAACCGTTCGCCGCCTCGCATTCGCGCCAATCGACATCCCAGCGGTCCGCCGCCGCCATCGCCAGCAGCGTGCGCAGGCTCGCCGCCGCCGCCCGCGCCGGGGCTTCGTAGGCGGCGAGCGACAAGCCGTCCGCCGTCGCCATGAAGCGGTTCCCCTGCGCCCAGCGCCCGGCGACCTTTGGGCTTTTGCCCAGCGCCGCAGCCGCCGGCATCCACAGCTCGGCCCAGCGCATGGCGAGCGGAACATTGGCGTAATGCGCGCTGACCGGCGCCGGCTCGACCGCGACCTGCCGCCAGTCCGCCCCCAGCTCGACCGCGACGATCTGCGGGATCAGCGTGGTGATCCCCTGCCCCATTTCCAGCTGCGGCACTGCGACGGTAACGACGC
Source organism: uncultured Alphaproteobacteria bacterium (assembly GCA_963779195.1). Classification (GTDB taxonomy): domain Bacteria; phylum Pseudomonadota; class Alphaproteobacteria; order Sphingomonadales; family Sphingomonadaceae; genus Novosphingobium. The sequence continues at coordinate 458,187 of CAVZWZ010000001.1, read as the reverse complement.
CGTCCTTGCCGAGCTTGATCCAGGCGTCGAAGGCGATCTCGCCGCGCGCCGGGATCAGCGGCAGCGGGTAGCTGCGCGGGCGCAGCCAATAGCCAAGCGCCAGCCCGCCCCCGGCGAGGGCCCCGATCGCGAATTGTCTGCGGGTGATTTGCATCAGGCCGCTGGGATGCGGAAATTATTTCCGAATGTCACTGGTTGCGCAGCCAGGTGTCCACACGCCGTGCAATCGCCGCGAAGGCCTCGGCCTGCGGGCCTTCGCCAGCAGCGGGAGGATTGCCCGCGTCGCTGTCCACACGGATCGACAGATCGAGCGGCACCCGGCCGAGGAACGCCTTGCCCATCGCGCGCGCCGCCGCCTCGACCCCGCCGTGGCCGAACGGATCGCTCGCCTCGCCGCAATGCGGGCAGATGTAGCCCGCCATGTTCTCGACCAGCCCGATCACCGGCACCCCGGTCTGCTCGAACAGTTGCATCGCGCGGGTCGCGTCCATCAGCGCGAGGTCCTGCGGGGTCGAGACGATCACCGCCCCGGCCGGCTTGAACCGCTGCACCATGGTCAGCTGCACATCGCCGGTGCCGGGCGGCAGATCGACCACCAGCACTTCTGTATCGCCCCAGTCGGCGTCGATCAGCTGCGACAGCGCATTGCCCGCCATCGGCCCGCGCCAGGCGATCGCCTGTCCGGGCTCGATGATGTGGCCCATCGACAGCACCGGCACGCCCCACGGGCTGGGCACCGGCACCAGCTTCTTGTCGCGCGCCTGCGGCTTCTGGCCCTCGTTGGCCATCAGCCGGGGCTGCGAGGGGCCGTAGATATCGGCATCGACCAGCCCGACCTTGCGACCCATCCGCGCCAGCGCGATCGCCAGATTGGCGGAAAGTGTGGATTTTCCGACCCCGCCCTTGCCCGATCCCACTGCGATCAGGCGCGGGCGCTGCGGGCCGGCGCCGCGCTCCGCCGTCATCGCCACGCGCACGTCGGTGACGCCGGGCTGGCTGCGCAAGGCATCCTTGCAGGCGATTTCCAGCCGGTCGCGCTCGAGCTGGTCGAGGCCGCCAACCTCGATCACCAGCGTGGCGATCCCGTCCTTCAGGCTCAGCGATTGCAGCCGGCTCTGGGCCAGAGGCGGCAAGGCTTGCTTCAGTGATTCGCTGTCGCTCGGCCCGCTCATTTTCCCTCCTGACGGTGTTCGCGGCCCCCTAGCAGGGAAAAAGCGCGAGGGGGCACTGTTTTTGTTGCAAGAGCATACCTATAACGTGCGGCATGAAAACAATCGGCGATGCAATCGCGCGCGGGGTTCTGGCCATGGCCGGACGCAAAAGCCCCTGGGGCGGCGGAGACAAGGGTGATGCGGAAGCCGCAGGCGATGCCGGCGATGGCGCAGGCCCGGCCAGCCCCAGTGGCGCGGGCGAGCCGCCGGAAAAGCCTGCCGCGCCCAAAGGCCCGCGCAATCCCTGGCTGCCCGGGGGCGAACCGCCGCCGCGCCGCTCGGCCAGCATCGAGGACATTTTCCGCGCTGGCCGCAAGGGTCCGGGCGGCGGCGGCGGGCCCGGCAGCGGGGGCGGCGGGGCCGGCGGCGGTTTCCCCAATCTTCCCCGCCGCGCCGACGGCAGCAGCTGGCTGCCCTACATCCTGGCAGGTCTTGCGGTGCTGTGGCTGTTCTTCACCACCGGGCACATGCTCGGCCCCAAGGAACAGGGCATCGTCACCACCTTCGGCAGCTATTCGCGCACCATCGGCCCGGGCGTATCGCTGACCTTTCCCTGGCCGATCGAGAATGTCGATGTCACCGACGTCACCTCGATCCGCCGCGACACGATCCCCGAAGGCGATGCCGAAAAGCTGATGCTGACCAGCGACAAGAACCTGGTCGATCTGTCCTATCTGGTGCGCTGGACGATCAAGGATCTGAAGCTCTACAAATTCCGCCTCGATGGTCCCGAAACGACCGTGAAGGAGGTAGCCGAGGCGGCGATGCGCGCGACGGTGGCCGAAGTGCCGCTCAACGCCGTGATCGGCGGCACCGGTCGCGGCCAGATCGAGCAGAACGTGCGCACCCGCATGCAGGCGATCCTCGATGCCTACCGCGCCGGCGTGCTGATCCAGGGCGTCGAGCTGACCAAGACCGATCCGCCGGAAAAGGTTGTCGCCGCCTTCCAGAACGTCAACGTCGCGCAGCAGCAGGCGCAGCGCTATCAGGCAGAGGCGCGCGCCTGGGCCGGTCAGGTGGTGGCGATCGCCCAGGGCGAGGCGGCCTCGTTCGACAAGGTTTACGGCCAATACAAGCTGGCCCCCGACGTCACCCGGCGGCGGCTTTATTACGAAACCATGGAGCGCGTGCTGCGCAATAACGAGAAGGTGGTGGTCGAGGCCGGCGGGGTGACGTCCTACCTGCCGCTGCCCGAGGTTCGCCGCAAGCTGGCGCCGCCGGCAGCGCCCGCGTCGCCCGCGGCAGGAGGCCAATGATGTTGCGCATGCTCTGGGCAGAAAACCGCGCCGCGATGCTGGCGCTTGGCGCGCTGGCGCTGGCGGTGCTCTCCAGCATCGTCGTCGTGCCCGAAACCGAACAGGCGGTGGTCGTGCGGCTCGGCGACCCGCACCGGGTGATCAACCGCTTCCGGCCAAACACCGAATTCGGCAGCACCGGCGCCGGCCTGTCGTGGCGCGTGCCGTTTCTCGAACGGCTGGTGCGCATCGACCGCCGCATCCTGTCGGTCGATATGCAGCCGCAGGAAGTGCTCTCGACCGACCAGCTGCGGCTCGAGGTCGATGCCTATGCCCGCTTCCGCATCATCGATCCGGTGAAAATGGTCCGCACCGCCGGCACCACCGAGCGGGTCAAGGAGCAGATCCAGCCGATTCTCACCTCGGTGCTGCGCCAGGAACTGGGCAAGCGCACCTTCCAGTCGCTGCTCAACGCCGATCGCGGCGCGGCGATGCTCAAGATCCGCCAGAACCTCGACCGCGAGACCCGCGGCTACGGGGCCCAGGTCATCGACGTGCGGATCAAGCGGGCCGATCTGCCCGCCGGGGCGCTGGAAAGCACCTTCGCCCGGATGCAGGCCGGGCGCGAGCAGGAGGCGACGACGATCCGCGCCGAAGGCCAGAAGGACGCCCAGATCATCCGCGCCGACGCCGAGGCGCTGGCCTCGAAAATCTATGCCGACGCGTTCAACAAGGACCCCGGCTTCTACGATTTCTACCGCGCGATGAAGAGCTACGAAGTGACCTTCACCGATCCGGACAACAAGGGCGGCAGCACGCTGATCCTGTCGCCGGACAACGATTATCTGCGGCAGTTCAAGGGGCGCTGACCGTGTCATTCAATTCCGGTTAAGCCGCATGCGCTTGAATCGGGGAAACAGCATCGGTCGCCTCTCCGGCGCCGGACACGAAGGAAACCGAAGGACGTGAAGCCCGTGCGATATGCCTATGGAGTGACTGCCGCCCTGCTGCTCGGCGGCTCGGCCCTGACCCTCGCGACCGGATACCCGGCCGGGGCGCAAGTGGCGCAGAACGATTCGCAAACCATGCAGACCGTGGTGCCGCGCGCCGGAGCGCCCAGCAGCTTCGCCGATCTGACCCAGCAGCTGGCCCCGGCGGTGGTCAACATCTCGACCCGCCAGCGCGTGCAGGTGCAGGGCGGCGGCAATCCCTTTGCCGGAACCCCGTTCGAAGACCTGTTCGGCGGTGGCGGCAGCGGCCAGCAGGGTCCCCAGACCCGCGAGGCGCAATCGCTCGGTTCGGGTTTCATCGTTTCGCCCGACGGCTATGTCGTGACCAACAACCACGTCATCACCGCCGACGGCAAGGGCGAGGTGCAAACCATCACCGTGACCATGCCGGACGGCACCGAATACCCGGCCAAGATGATCGGCCGCGACGCCGCTTCCGACCTCGCGGTGCTCAAGATCAGCTCCACCAAGCCGCTGCCTTTCGTCCAGTTCGGCGATTCCAGCAACGCAAGGGTGGGCGACTGGGTGATCGCCATCGGCAATCCCTTCGGCCTGGGCGGCACGGTGACTTCGGGGATCATCTCGGCGGTTTACCGCAACACCGGCAGCGGCTCGGCCTATGACCGCTATCTCCAGACCGACGCGGCGATCAATCGCGGCAATTCGGGCGGGCCGATGTTCGACATGAAGGGCCAGGTGATCGGCATCAACAATGCGATCTTCTCGCCGACCGGCGGCAGCGTCGGCATCGGCTTCGCCATCCCCGCCGAGATCGCCTCGCCGATCGTCGACCGGCTGCGCAAGGGCCAGGCGATCGAGCGCGGCTATCTGGGCGTGCGCATCCAGGCGCTGAACGACGATCTCGCCGATTCGCTGGGCATCCCGCACAAGAAGGGCGAATTCGTCCAGGCGGTCGAGCCGGGCAAGCCCGCCGCCAATGCCGGCATCCAGCCGGGCGACGTCGTGCTCAAGGTGGCCGGCAAGGAAGTCAGCCCGCAGCAATCGCTGTCCTACATCGTCGCCAACACCGCGCCGGGCACCCGCATCCCGGTCGAGCTGGTCCGCGACGGCAAGCGCATGACCGTGACCGCGACGGTCGCCAAACGCCCGACCGAGGAAGAGCTGGCCCAGCAGAGCTTCGAGCAGACCCCGGGTCAGGACGAAGACCCCTTGAACAAGCCCGGTCAGCCAAAAGGCGAAGGCCTGGCCGAAAAGGCGCTGGGGCTTTCCGTGGTGCCGCTGACCCCGACGATCGCCCGCCAGCTGGGCGCCAGCGAGGACACCCGCGGACTGGTGATCGGCGTGGTCGATCCCTCGTCCGATGCCGGGACCAAGGGGCTCCAGCGCGGCGATATCGTGCTCTCGGCCAATTACCGCCCGGTGACGACCGTGGCCGGGCTGGAAGAGGCGATCCGCGCCGCCAAGAGCGCCAACCGCGTCGCCGTGCTGCTGCGCATCCAGCGCCGCGGCCAGCCGGCGCAATATCTGCCAGTGCGGATTCGCTGAGCCTAATTGCGCGAAATCTGAATTGTTCCCCCTCTCCCCGTGGGGGAGAGGAGCTGGCCCCAAAGGGGCCTAGCGTAGCTGGGTGTGGGGGGCCTGCGCTTTCGAGGTCACAATCCCCTCTCCACCGGGAGAGGGGGCAAGTGATGCAGATTATTCGCCCACCGCTCGAAAGCTACTGCGCCCGTTTCCCGTCGCCTGATCGAGAAAATCGTCATTGGCGGCGGCGGGCGGTTCGACCGGGACCAGCCCCTCGTCGGGCGGCAGGATTTCGATCGGCGGCAGGCCGGGTCCGGTATCGGCGGGAGGCCTGCCATCGCCGCCGCCCGGCGGCTCGACCAGATTGCCGTTTTCGTCGATGAACGAATAATTGCCCGGATCGCCGTACATCGCTTCGTCGTCGGGTTCGATCTGCCAGGCGGGGAGCTTGAGTTCGGTGTCGAACTTCTCGACCGGGCGCGAGGCCACTGCGATCCGCATGAAGGCGGCGAAAGCGCGCGCCGGTGCGTGGCCGCCCTGCAAGCCGGGAACCGGCCTGGCGTCGTCGCGCCCCATCCACACGCCGGTGGTGATCCCGCTCGAGAAGCCGAGGAACCAGCCGTCCTTGTTCGAGCTGGTGGTGCCGGTCTTGCCCGCCACCGGACGGCCGATCTGCGCCGACTTGCCGGTGCCGGTGGCCACCGCCGTTTGCAGCAGATCGGTGATCCCCGCCGCGACATGCGGCGGCACCAGCAACTGGCCGCGCGAAGCCGGGCGGGTGTAGAGCACCTTGCCTTCGGTGTTGGTCACTTTCGCGATGCCATAGGGCTCGATCGCCGCGCCCTTGGCCGAGACGGCGGCGAAGGCGCGGGTCATGTCGATCAGCCGGACATCGGAGGTGCCCAGCACCATCGAGGGCAGCGTGTTGACCGGGGTGGTGATGCCGAAACGCCGCGCCATCCCCGCCACCGCGCCGAAGCCGACCTGCTCGCCCAGCTTGGCCGCAATCGTGTTCTTCGAATAGGCGAAGGCAGTGCGCACGTCGATCGCCCCGGCATAGGAGCCGCCCGAATTGCGCGGGCTCCAGCCGTTGATCGTCACCGGCTCGTCGATCACGCTGTCGTTGGGCGTGATCCCCGCCTCCAGCGCGGTGAGATAGACGAACAGCTTCCACGCCGAGCCCGGCTGGCGCACCGCATTGGTCGCGCGGTTGTAGTTCGAGGTGACGTAATCGGTGCCGCCGATCATCGCCAGCACCGCCCCGTCGCGGTCGAGGCTGACCAGCGCCCCCTGCGCGCCCCTGGGGGCGGTGCCGTGGATCGCATTGGCGGCGGCATTCTGCAGATTGACGTCGAGCGTGGTCCACACCTCGATCGGCTCGTTGTTGTCCTGCAGCAGGAAATCGAGCTGCGGCAGCGCCCAGTCGGTGAAATAGCGTACCGAGTTCTGCCCGGCTTCCGGCGCGAACTTGATCGCGGCGAACTTCACGGCGGCGGCCTGCTCCGCGTCGATCGTGCCATTGGCCAGCATCACGTCGAGCACGATCTTCGCCCGGCCGACCGCCGCCTTGGCGTCGGCGGTCGGCGAGAAGCGCGAGGGCGCCTTGACCAGCCCGGCGATGATCGCCGCCTCGGACAGCGAGATATCGGTGCCCGGATGGCCGAAGAACTTGCGCGCGGCGGAATCGACTCCGTAAGCGCCGCCGCCGAAATAGACCTTGTTTAGATAGAGCTCGAGGATCTGGTCCTTGGAGAAATTCCATTCGAGCGCCATCGCCAGCACCGCCTCGCGCAATTTGCGGGTGAAGGTGCGGCTGTTGTTGAGGAAGACATTGCGGGCAAGCTGCTGGGTGATCGTCGAGGCGCCCTGCCGCCAGCTGCCGCCGGTGATCCGCACAGAGAACGCGCGCGCCACGCCGATCGGATCGACGCCGATATGCGAGCGGAAGCGCCGGTCCTCGACCGAGACCATCGCCTCGCGCATCACTTTGGGGATTTCGCGATAGGGAAGCCACTTGCCGTAACTCGGCCCCAGACTGACCAGCTCGGTCCCGTCGCGCGCGCGCACGACGATCATCTGCTCGCCGACCTGCGTGTTCTTGAGCTGGCCAAAGCTGGGCAGCGACTGCGCGGTCAGCCCCACCGCCACGGCCAGCACCAGCGCGCCCAGCAGCGCCAGCGCAAAGCCCCAGACAAACAGCCGGCGCAGGAAGCGCCCGAAACCGCCTGATTTTCGCTTGGGTGCAGGCGGCGGCGCGGCGCGCCGGGCCGCCTGAGGCCTGCGAAGGTTGTCGCTGCGAGCCATCAGCCTTGCCTGCCCCTCAATCGGTCAACCGCGATGTGCATGGCGATTGCCTAACACAGGGTGAACGGAGAGGGCAAAGCGTGGAGGCAGGCCGTCCCCGGAACTACTCAATCCTCCGGCTTGAACTCCAGGCTGGCGCTGTTGATGCAATAGCGCAGCCCGCTCTCGCCGGGGCCATCGGGAAACACATGGCCGAGATGGCCCTCGCATTTGGCGCAGCGCACTTCGGTGCGGACCATGCCATGCGCGGTGTCGCGCACTTCCTCGACCGCATCGGGGTCCATCGGATCGGTGTAGCTCGGCCAGCCCGAGCCGGATTTGTATTTTGTCTCGGAACTGAACAAGGGCGCCCCGCAGCCGCCGCACATATAGACCCCGGTCGCCTTGTTGCGCTCATACTCGCCGGTAAACGCGCGCTCGGTGCCGGCGAGGCGCAGGATCTGGAACTTCTCCGGGCCGAGCTTGGCCAGCCATTCGTCTTCGGTGAGCTTGATCTTGCCGGGCATTTTGTTCTCCGTGGCCGAGTGTATGTAAGACCCTAAATTTCAGCGCAAGCCGGGAACTGCATCCCGTTGAAAACTTCAATCGATTTAAGTCATTGACATATGCTTCATTGACACATAGCATATGACCCATGGTTGTGTTTCAGACCGTGGTGGAAACGCACCTGTTCATTCGACAGGCCCAGGCCATCATGTCGGACAAAGAACGAACTGGTATCGTTAGTTTTCTTGCGGCGAATCCCATGGCTGGCGTGTCGCTCGGCGGAGGCTTGCGAAAGGTCCGCATTCCTCGCGCCGGCGGAGGCAAGAGTGGTGGCTATCGTACAATTTTTGTCTTCGGTGGGGAAATGATGCCGGTCGTGCTGGTGTCTGTGTTTGCCAAGAATGTGAAGGACAACTTGAGCCATGCTGAATTGGCTCAACTGCTGGCGCTCAGCAAGACGCTGATTGCGCATTACGGAGCAAGGCAATGAGCGAAGTGTTTGAAAGCATCAAGGCGGGCCTCGAAGAGGCAATTGCCTTCGCCAAGGGCGAGGACACCGGAGCGGTGGTTCATCGGATCGCGGTGCCGAGTGTCGATGTCGCCGCGATCCGTCACGATACCGGCCTGTCGCAAAGCGAATTCGCCCGCAGCATCGGCGTCGCCAAGGGCACGCTGCTCAACTGGGAACACGGCCGCCGCCGCCCGACCGGCCCGGCGCAGGTGCTGCTGGCGCTGATCGCCAAGCGGCCTTCGGTGGTGCGGGAGTTGTTGCGGTAGGGATTAATGCGAGTCCAGTCGATTGGTAGAAGCCAGTATCGCCCAATGATTGGCTAACTGCTATATGCCGACGATGAGCGACGCTACAGAACTGAAAACCATCAAAGACGCGATCTACCTGCGAGGGCTATTCATCCAGCGCTACAGCGGGATCGAGTTCGCGCTGACTGAACTGATCCTGCGGGCACGTCAACATTGCGATTATAATGAACTCGGTGAACTGCCATTCGGGTTCGAAAGCAAGTTAAAGCGTCTTCAGAAGCTGATCGAGGCGGATGGGCCGATCATGCCATACAGTGAGGAATTGGTTTCCACGTTTGGCAACTTCGCGGAATTCGCGGATCGGCGAAATTTTCTTGTTCACGGTATCATGGCCATCCCGATAGACGCAGCGTACCGAACCACGGTGGCTTTTAGGATGTATGACCACAAGAAAGTAATGGATGGCGGAAACAAGACCTCTGTGGTTCATATGGGTCAAATGGACGCCAATCTGGAACAACTCCAGTCACTAGCCGACACGCTGCAACCCATTTCGACAGGGTTCCCGTGTTTGGTGGCTCGCATCTGCCGTGAGATACCTCTCCCGCTGTTGCAAGTGATTGTGGACCAGAGTTCCTGATGCAGCCCATCAGTGCACATGCTCCACCAGCAGCACCGCGCCGTCATGCCCCGACACCCGCATCCTCGTCCCCGGCTCGGCGTCCGGCCCCTTGGCCAGCCATTCGCTGTCGCCGTGCTTGATCCGGCCGCTGCCGCCGTCGATGGCGTGGGTGACCACCACGGTTTCGCCGACCAGCTGCCCGCCGCGATCGTTGAGCATCGGGTCGGCGGACACGATCGGATTGCTGCGCAGATAGCGACGGCCGGTGAACACCGAGACGATCGCCAGCACCGCGAACAGGCCGATCTGCAGCGGAATGCCGATCGGCAGCACCCAGGCGAGCAGCCCGGTGAGGATCGCCGCGCCGGCCAGCCAGATCAGGAACACCCCGGGGATCGCCATTTCCGCGATCGCCAGCAACAGACCGACCGCCAGCCAGCCCCAGTGCGGATCGAAATTGCCGAAGCTGTCCATTGGCCTAACCCTTCTTCGTGCCGTCGCCCAGCGCATCCTTGACCAGCTCGCCGATGCCGCCGAGCGAGCCGATCAGCTGGGTCGCCTCGACCGGGAACAGGATGGTCTTGGCGTTGGGCGAGGTGGCGAAGGCGGCGACGGCTTCGGTGTATTTCTGCGCGATGAAATAGTTGAGCGCCTGGGTGCCGGATGTGGCGATGGCTTCGGAAACCACCAGCGTCGCCTGGGCTTCGGCGGCGGCCAGACGCTCGCGCGCTTCCGCATCGCGGAAGGCGGCCTCCTTGCGCCCCTCGGCCGAGAGGATCGCGCCCTGCTTTTCGCCTTCCGCCTTCAGGATTTCAGCGGCGCGAAAGCCTTCAGCCTCGAGAATGTTGGCACGTTTCTCGCGCTCGGCCTTCATCTGCCGGGCCATCGCGTTGGAGATGTCGGCCGGCGGGCGGATATCCTTGATCTCGATGCGGGTGATCTTCACCCCCCAGGGCGAGGTCGCGTGATCGATCACCGCCAGCAGCTTGGCGTTGATCTCGTCGCGCTTCGACAGGGTTTCGTCGAGGTCCATCGAGCCCATCACCGTGCGCAGGTTGGTGGTGGTCAGTTGCATGATCGCGACATAGAGGTTGGACACCTCATAGGCCGCCTTGCCGGCGTCGAGCACCTGGAAGAAGACGATGGCATCGACCCCGACCATGGCGTTGTCGCGGGTGATGATTTCCTGCCCGGGGATATCGAGCACCTGCTCCATCATGTTCACCTTGTGACCGACCCGGTCGATGAACGGGATGATGACATGCAGGCCGGGGGTCGCCGCCAGCGTATATTTGCCGAGCCGCTCGATCGTATAGACATAGCCCTGCCGCACGACGCGCACGCCCATCAGCAGGAACACGAAAACGACGACAATCAGCAGGATCAGGAATTCGCCCACGGTCTCACTCCCCTATGGCACCGGGGGTCATGTTAGCGCCGGGGCGGCGGGGAGCAAGCGAAACACGCGTCGTCCCAGCTCCTCTCCCCTCGCGGGAGAGGAAAGCGCAGCTTGCTGCTTCAGCAGCTAGCGGAGCTTGGAGAGGGTGGCGGCGTAGCACTCAGCACGCCCCCTCTCCAACTGCGGCTAGCGAACAAGTTCGCAAGCCTTCGTATCCTCCCCCGCGAGGGGAGAGGAGCGGTTGTCGCTACAACTTAGCGTAAAGCGCCAGCAGCCGCTCCCAGGCGCGATCCGCCTGAACTTGGTCGTAGATCGGCGTATCGGGCGGGCACCAGCCGTGGTCGGCGGGATAGACTTCGATTTCCGCCGGACGCCCGGCGGCAGTGGCGGCGGCGCGGAAGCGGTCCTTCTCTCCCGGATCACGGGCATCGTCGTTGCGGCCGACGGCGATGAGGTAAGACGCCTGGGTCCCGGCCAGCAACAGATGCGGGCTGTCCGGCTTGTCGCTGGCCAGCCCGCCGCCGTGGAAGCTGGCTGCCGCCTTGACCCGGCCCGGCGCCGCGCCGGCGGTGCGGATGGCATGCGCCCCGCCCATGCAATAGCCCTGCGTGCCGATCCCGCGCCGCCTATCCACCGCCGGCTGGGTGTCGAGCCACGCGACCAGCGCCGCGCCGTCGCGCATCGTGCCCTCGGCGGTCAGCCCGGCGATCAGCGGGCGCAGCTTGGCCTGCCCTTCGGGCGTGCGCCATTCGGAGAAGCTGGACAGCACCGGTCCCGGTCCGCCCCGGTAATACTGGTTGACCACCAGCACGGCATAGCCCGAGCCCGGCCAGCCGCCGCGCCATCGCCATCATCGCCTCGCGCAGCCCGGCGACATCGGGCCAGATAATCACCCCGGGATGCTTGCCTTTGGCCGGATGGACGAAGAAGGCGTCGGCACTGCCGTCGGGCGTGGGAATGCGCACCGCGCTTTCGGTGAGCGCCGGCGGCGGCGGCGCCGTTGTCCGTCCCCGCGCAGGCCGCCAGCGTCGCCGCTGCGCCGAGCACCGCAAAATCGCGCCGCGACACCCCGCGCGCCGCCAGCGCCGCTTCTTCCGCCGTGGTGGTGTGTTCGTCGCACATGGTCTGTCGCCTCCAGCCTTGCCTCTGCCGGCAGGAAGGATACCCTAGCGCTTCGGCAAGAGCCAGAAGGGAACGCAGGAGTGAGCCAGGACCCGGAACATATCGTCGGCTGGCAGCGGCTGGATGTGCGCACGACCACTTCCGGGCGGCTGGTGGCGGAGGATGTTGCTTCGCTCTCATCCATCGGAGTGCGCCATGTGATCAATCTGGCGCTGGAAGAATCGCCGGGCGGACTGGCTGGCGAGGAGACTTTGGTCGCAGCAGCGGGAATGCGTTACACCCACATCCCAGTGCCCTTCGATGCACCGGAGGATCGTCATTTCGAGCAATTCCAGAAGGCCTTCGAAGCAGATGATGAACCTGTCCACGTTCATTGCATCATGAACTACCGGGTTTCCGCCTTCTTCTATCGCTACAACCGGGATATCCGCGGCATAGACGAGGCTGAGGCGCGGGCGCTGATGGCGCGGCAGTGGGAACCGGAAACCAACGAACAAAGGGACGCGCCCGTCTGGGCCCGCTTCATCGCGGCGAGAAAAACACTTTGATTTCCGCACGGCCCCATCCCTAATTCCGCCTACCCTGAGCTTGTCGAGCCGAAGGCGACCGCAGGTCAACGGCTGTACTGGTTCTTTGGGCTCAGCGCCCGGTTCCGAAGAAAAGAACAGTGCTTCGTCAAGCTCAGCATAGTCGGGTTTATCTGAGTTCGGATTCTCGTACAGACGAATGCCATATGGGAGAACGCGGCGATGGATTTCACCGGCCAGCATGTCGTCATCACCGGCGGCTCGACCGGCATCGGCCGCGCCACGGCGGAGCGGATCGCCAGCCTGGGCGGCAAGCTCACCCTGATCGCGCGGCGCAAGCATGTGCTGGACGAGGCCGTCGCGGCGATCGGCCCGGCGGCCCTCGGCATAGCCTGCGATGTCGGCGACAAGCCCGCGCTGCTCGCTGCGCTGGACGCTGGCATCGCAAGGCATGGCCCGATCGACGGGCTGTTCCTGAATGCCGCCGCGCAAGGCGATTTCGCACTGACCAGCGACTATTCCGACGAGGCCTTCGAGCAGTGCCTGCGGGTCAACGTCTGGTCCCCCTTCTGGGCGCTGCGCCACGTCCTCCCGGCGATGGCGGCGCGGGGCAAGGGCGCGGTGCTGATCACCGGCACGCTCGGCGCGGTGCGCGGCATGGCGGGGAACATGGGCTATTGCGTCTCCAAACACGCGACGCTGGGCCTGGCGCGCACCGTGGCGATGGAAGTGGCGGCCAGCGGCGTGCGCTGCAACTGCATCCACCCCGGCTTCATCGACACGCCGATGATGAACGGCGCCCCGCCCCATGCCGTGGCGGCGATGGCGGCGACGCACGCCGCAGGGCCGGGTCGGCAGGCCCGAAGAAGCGGCTGCGGTGGCGGCCTTCCTGCTGTCGGACGACGCCAGCCATGTGACCGCGCAGGAGCTTGCCGTGGATGGCGGCATCCTCGGCACTTTGCAGATACGGTGAGCCCCGCCATGCCCCGCCCGCTCGGACTGCACCAGCTATCGGCGATGGACCTCGCCCCGCTCGATCTGGTCAAGGCGGCGGCGCAATGCGGCTACCAGCAGGTCAGCCTGTTCACCAACGCCCCGGCGGTGCCGCTGGACGGACAGGAGGGCAAATTCGTCTTCCCGACGGTCACGCAAGGCAACAAGCGCGAGGTGCTCGCCTGCCTCGCGGATAATGACCTCGCGGTCATCAACGCCGAGTTTTTCCTGATGCGGCCGGAAGCGCCGCTGCGAAAGCTACATCCCCGGCCTGGCGCTGGGCCGCGAGCTGGGCGCGCGCAACGCGATGACCCATATCTTCGAGCCCGACCCCGCGCGCGCGGTCGATCTGCTTGGCGCCTTCTGCGATCTCGCCGCAGCCGAGGAGCTCAATGTGGCGATCGAATTCTGCCAGATGACCCCGGGCTGCAAGACCATCCACCAGGCCGCCTGGTTCGTCGAACAAGTCGCAAAGCCCAATCTCGGCTTCGGCATCTGCCCGATGCATCTGGTGCGCAGCGGCGGCACGGCGGCGGACATCGCCGCGCTCGACCCGCGCATATTGCTCTATGGCCAGATCAACGACGGTCACGGGCTGCATGTGTCGGCGGCCTATTTCGAGGAAGTCCACGACCGCGAGCTGCCCGGCGACGGCGATTTTCCGCTGCACGCGATCCTGAGCGCGCTGCCTCCGGCGGTTCCGTTGGAGGTGAAAATCCCCAGCGACCGGCGGCTCAAGGCAGGCGGCTCGGCGCTGGATTATGTGCGCGGGGCGGCAGTGGCCGCCCGGCGATTGGTCGATGGGCTGGAGGCGGCGGCGTAATCCCGCCCCTGCCCCCGTCAATCGCCCGCGAAGTTCAGCTCCAGATTGATCTCGTTGGGATCGAGCACGAACACCTGCCGCAGATTGCCGAACTGGCGGTCGTTGACCCGGTAAGCGATGCCCAGCGCATCGCAGCGCGCCTTGGTGTCGTCGAAGCCTTGGCAGGTCAGCGAGACGTGATCGAGCGCGCCATTGAGGCCGCGCTTCAGCTCGCCGTGGCGTTCGGCATTATAAGCTTGGACGTGAACGATGGGATTGCCCTGCGCGTCGGAAATCCAGCGGCCGTCGAAGCCTTCCATGGCAAACGGGTTCTTTTGCGCCGTCATGCCAAGCAGCTGCTCGTAGAATTCGCACGTCGCCGCAAGATCGCCGGTAACGATGTTGATGTGGTTAACGCCCAGGACCTGCATTTGCTCTCTCCGATGCGGCGGTTGCTCAGCTCCGGAACACCACCGTCTTGCCGGCATTGAGTAGCACCCGGTCTTCCAGATGCAAGCGCACCGCTTCGGCCAGCACCCGCCGCTCGATATCGCGCCCCTTGCGGACCAGATCCTCGGGCGAGTCGGCGTGGGTGATGGCTTCGACATCCTGATGGATGATCGGCCCCTCGTCGAGGTCGGCGGTGACATAATGCGCAGTCGCCCCGATCATCTTGACCCCGCGGGCATGCGCCTGGTGATAGGGCTTGGCGCCCTTGAAGCCGGGCAGGAAGCTGTGGTGGATGTTGATGCAGCGCCCGGCAAGATGCGCCGCCATCTCGTCCGACAGAATCTGCATGTAGCGCGCCAGCACCACCAGCTCGGCCCCGCTCTGCTTGATCAGCGCGCGGATTTGCGCCTCCTGCCCGGCCTTGGTGTCTTTGGTGACCGGCAGATGGTGGAACGGGATGTCGCCGATCAGCGAATGGTGCAGCGCCTCGCGCGGGTGGTTGCAGACGATCCCGGCGATATCCATCGCCAGCTCGCCGATGCGGACGCGATAGAGCAGATCGGCGAGGCAATGGTCGAACTTGGAGACCAGCAGCAGCACCTTGCGCGGTTTTTCCCGGCTGCGCAGGCTCCAGCGCATGCCGAATTCCGCAGCCAGACCGGCAAAGCCGGCGCGGATCGCCTCGGGATCGGCCGGGCCGGGATCGAAGGCGACGCGCATGAAGAATTCGCCGTCCTCGACATCGTTGAACTGCTGCGCCTCGATGACATTGCCGCCCTTGTCGAACAGATAGGACGTCACCCGGGCGGTGATGCCGGGCCGGTCGCGGCAGGACAGGGTAAGGATTTGCACGTCGGGCATAGGGGTCATCGCCGCGCCAGCGCGGCTTCGCATTGGTCGAGCAGCGCGGCAACGATCTCGGCGACGGGTTCTTCCCTGCTCACCATGCCGACCGATTGCCCGGCCATCAGCGAGCCGTTCTCGACATCGCCGTCGATCACCGCGCGGCGCAGCGCGCCGGCCCAGAAATGCTCGATGCGCAGTTGCGCCTCGCCCATATCGACACTGCCCTGATCGAGCAGCTGGCCGACTTCGATCTGCTTGGCGGTGAACTCCTCGGTGCCCTTGTTCTTGAGCGCGCGGACCGGGATCACCGGCAGCCGCGGATCGACCTGCACCGAGGCAATGGCGTCGCGGGCATTGGCGCGGAAAAAGGCCTTCTTGAAGTCCGGGTGGGCGATGGATTCGGTTGCGCAGGCGAAGCGCGTGCCGAGCTGCACTCCGCAGGCCCCCATTTCGAGATAGGCGGCAATCATGCCGCCATTGCCGATGCCGCCGGCAACGAAGACGAGATTGTCGTCGGCCAGCTCGGGCAGGATTTCCTGCGCGAGGACGCTGGTGGCGACCGGGCCGATATGGCCGCCAGCCTCATTGCCCTCGATCACCAGCGCATCGGCGCCGGAGCGCAGCAGCTTCTTGCCCAGCGCCAGGGTGGGGGCGAAGCAGATCACTTTCGCGCCAAGTTCCTTGATCGCCTCGACACTGCCCTTGGGCGGAATCCCGCCCGCCAGCACGACATGGCTGACCTTGTGCTTCGCGCAGACCGCGATCAGATCGAACAGCTGCGGGTGCATGGTGATGAGATTGACGCCAAAGGGTTTCTTGGCGAGCGCCTTGGTCCCGGCGATCTCGCTGTCGAGCAGCTCGGGCGTCATCGCCCCGCAGGCGATCACCCCGAAACCGCCGGCGTTTGAAATCGCGGCGACCAGATTGCGCTCGGACACCCACGACATCGCGCCGCACAGGATGGCGTATTCGCTGCCGAGGAAGGCGGCGCCGCGCTGCATCAGGGCACTAGTTCGAGTCGTCATGTGTTGACGCCACCCGTGCCAGGTTCATTCGCCGAATCGGCAATGATGCAGACGCTGAATCCGCGTGCGTTTCGCTTCAATTCGAGCTTATCGCCCGGTCTGACCCCGAATTCCTTGGGCAACCGAATAGCGACATCTTTGCCATACATGAATGTCTTGCGCCTAACTGCTTCGCTCATGGGGTCCCTCTGCTGGTGAAGGTTCTGGTTCCTGCGTGCTCGTGCGGGATATGCATAGCGGGGTCAAGCCAAGGCGACAGCTCAGGAACGCGCCTGTGCGCTTGCCCATAAGCCATTGGCCGAACGGGTGGTTATCTGCAATGTCACTTGCGGCTGCGGCCCGGCGGGGGCGAGTTCCAGAACGGCCAGCAATCGCGCCACCACCACGGCTATCTCCGCCAGCGCGAACTGCGCGGCGATGCACATGCGCGGGCCGGTGCCGAAGGGCATGTAGGCTGGGTTGCTGCAAAAGCGCTCGGGCAGGAAGCGATCGGGATCGAACGCATCCGGCGCGACCCAGTAATTGCGGTGGCGATGCATCGCATAGATCGAGACGAGGACCGGTTGGCCCTTCTTCAAGGGGAACCCGGCAAAGTCCAGCGCCCGGCTGGCACCCCGGACCACGAGCGGGGCGGGCGGAAATAGCCGCAGCACTTCCTGAACTACGCGGCGGGTCAGCGGCAGGCGGTCCAGGGTGAACTGGCCGCCGCAGGCGCGCGCTTCCTCTGCCACCTGCGCCTGCCAGTCCGGGCACCTCGCCAACGTGTAGAGTGTCCAGCTGGCTCCCGAAACGGTGGTGTCCATTGCCGCTGGCATCAACCCCAGGATGTTGTCTTGCACCGGGCCGACCCCATCGAGCAGCGCAATCATGTCTTCGCCGCTGCCGCTCCGCGCAGTGGCGAGCTTGCTGGCCACGTTACGCAAGCGCTGCACCGCCGGATCGCCGGGGATGCCTCTCAGCCAGTCGAGCCATGCCTCAGGCAGCGGGAGCAAATCGAAGCTGCCGAAGCTGGCGATGCGTCCGATATAGGCGGGCATATCGGCTGCGACGGACTTGGTATCGACCATGCCCTTGCCATCGACCAGGGTGGTAAAGACGATATCGGCGATGATCGGCGCGACCTGCCGGGCAAGCTCAACGGGTTCGCCCAGCGGCCACTCCCCAGCACTTTTTCCCGCCGCCGCTGCAAATGCGGCAATCCGCCCGGCAACCGCGGCGGGCGTGAAGGCGGGAGACGCTGCCTTGCGCTGGCGCTGCCATGCCTCACCCTCGGCCGCCGCAAGCCCTTCACCCCAGGCGCGGCGCAATAAGCGGCGCATCGTTGCATAGCGATTGAACCTGCCTTCGCGGTCATTCAGCACCTCGCGCGCGAGCTCTGGGTCAGCGACTACCAGCGGCGTACCAAATGCGCCTCCGGCTAATTGCACTGCCGGTTCGCTCAGGATCGCGGCGGGGATGGTGCTGGCGGAGTCCGAGACGCCTTGGCGGATCATTTCCAACAGCGACGCCGGATCGGTGCGGAACTGGTAGCTGGGCAATTCATGCACGTCGACCATCCGCTCATTCCCCCTGGGCGCAGCGGCGAACCCTAGCGGTGCATCAATCGAAAACCAGTTCAATAACCGCAACAGTTGTTGCGGGAACTGCGCATCGGTCAAGCCGCCTCATCCGCCGCATCCAGCCCATAGGCGGTATGCAGCACCCGCACCGCCAGCTCGGTCTCGTCCTCGTCGATCAGCACCGAAACCTTGATTTCCGAGGTCGAAATCGCCTGGATGTTGATGCCGCGATCCGCCAGCGCCTTGAACATCGTCGCCGCCACGCCCGCGTGGCTGCGCATGCCGACGCCGACGACGCTGATCTTGGCGACCTTGCCCTCGGCGATCATGCGGTAATAGCCGATCTCGTCCTTGCGCTCTTCGATCAGCGCCTGGGTGCGCGCGAGGTCGGCGGCGGGGACGGTGAAGGTGACGTCGGTCTCGCCCTTGTCCTTGGCGATGTTCTGGATGATCATGTCGACGTTGATGCTGGCTGCGGCGAGCGGGCCGAAGATCGCCGCCACCGCGCCCGGGCGGTCGGCGATGCGGGTGAGCGTAACCTTGGCTTCGTTCTTGTCGGCGGCGATGCCGGTGATCAGCTGGCGTTCCATATCCAATCCTTCGAGTTCTTCGTCACCGACGATCATGGTGCCGGGCAGTGTATCGGCGGCGGGGGCATCCTCGTCGATGAAGCTGGAGAGCACCTGCACGCGCACGCCCTCTTTCATTGCGAGACTAACCGAGCGGGTTTGCAAGACCTTGGAGCCGACCGAGGCCAGCTCGAGCATTTCCTCATAGGTCACATTCTTGAGCTTGCGCGCCTTGGCGACGATGCGCGGGTCGGTGGTGTAGACCCCATCGACATCGGTGTAGATGTCGCAGCGATCGGCCTTGACCGCCGCCGCCACCGCCACCGCAGACGTATCCGAGCCGCCCCGTCCCAGCGTCGTTACCCGGCCGGCGGGCGAAAGCCCCTGGAAACCCGGGATCACTGCGATCTCGCCCGCGGCCATGCTGGCGAGCAGCGCGTCCGAGTCAATATCCTCGATCCGCGCCTTGGCGTGGGCGCCATCGGTCTTCACCGGCAGCTGCCAGCCTAGCCAGCTGCGCGCCTTGCAGCCCATCGCCTGCAAGGTCATCGCCAGCAGGCCGGCAGTGACCTGCTCGCCGGAAGCGACGACAACGTCGTATTCCGCCGGATCGTAGAGCGCATTCGCCTCGCGGCAGAAGGTGACCAGCCGGTCGGTCTCCCCCGCCATGGCCGAAACCACCACCGCCACCTCGTGCCCGCCCATACCGCTCTGGCCAGCCTGCTGGCGGCGCACGATATTGGCGACGCGGCGGATGCGCTCGGAACCGGCCATCGAGGTGCCGCCGAATTTCATCACGATGCGGGCCAAGACTATAAGCTCCCTGAATGTGAAACCCGGCGCTTGGGTCCGGGCGGCGGCCCTGTTAGGGATGCGCAATGGCTATTGCAACTATTCGCCCTTCGGAAGCTGCCCATTTCGGCAGGCTTGCCGCCGATTGGTGGGATCCCAAAGGCAGCTCGGCGATGCTGCACAGGCTCAATCCGCTGCGCCTGACCTTCATCCGCGCGGCGATCGACGCACATTGGCGCGGGGATTCGCGCGGCGTCAGGCCGCTGGCAGGCAAGCGCGCGCTAGATGTGGGCTGCGGCGCCGGGCTGCTGTGCGAGCCGCTGGCCCGGCTCGGCGCGGCAGTGACCGGGGTGGATGCGGCTAAAGAGAATGTCGCGGCGGCGCAGGAGCATGCCGGGGCGATGGGGCTGGCGATCGAGTATCGCTGCGGCGACATCGCCCAGCTCGGCCTTTCCGGCTTCGACCTCGTCACCGCGCTGGAAGTGATCGAACATGTCGCCGACAAGCCCGCTTTCCTCGCCGCTTTGGCCGGGGCACTGAAACCGGACGGCCTGATGATCCTCTCCACCCCCAACCGCACCCTGCAATCGCGGCTGCTGCTGGTCGAGGGCGCGGAGCGGACCGGCGCGATCCCGCGCGGCACGCATCACTGGGACGATTTCGTCACCCCGGAGGAACTGCGCGAATTGCTGGCAGAAGCTGGCCTGGCCATGGGCGAGCCGCGCGGGATCGGCTGGTCGCCTGCGAAGGGCCTGCACCTGTCGGACGACCTCGCGCTCAACTATATCGTCACTGCGCAGGCAGCCTGACTGCATGACGCAAGGCGAGCAGTCCACCGGCGCCTATGCCGTCACGGTCAAGGCGTTGCTGGCGCTGGCGCTGGTGCTGGCGGCCTATCCGCTGCTCCGCGCCTTCTACCACTTCGAGATCGACTATAACGAGGGCTGGAACGGCTACCTCCAGCTGCGCGCCGCCGCCGGGGAATCGCTCTATGCGGGCTATTCTCCGCTTTATTTCAACAACTACCCCCCGCTGTCGTTCTATCTGGCGGGCTGGCTCGGCGCGCTGACCGGAGACCCGGTGCTGGCCGGGCGGCTGGTGTCGCTGGCGGCGCTGGCGGCCATCGCGCTGGCCTGCGCGGCGGCGGTGCGGAGTGCGCGAGGCTCGCGCTGCGACGCGGGCCTCGCGCTTGCCACCTGCCTGCTGCTGTTCGCGCTGTTCGCCACCGACTATATGGGGATGAACGACCCCAACATGCTGGCGCTGGCGTTTGTCAGCTGGGGCCTCGCGGTGCATATGAACGGCGCGGGGCAGCCCAAGCGCGCGGCGCTGAGCGCGCTGCTGCTGGCGCTGGGCCTGCTGACCAAGCACAATCTCATCCTGCTGCCGCTGCTGATTGCGGGCGACGTGCTGCTGCGCGGAAGCCGCCAGAGCCGCGTCGCCTTCTTCGCCGCCGCCCTGGCCCTCGCCGCCGCCAGCCTCGCGGCGACCTGGCTGCTGGCGGGCCAGGCGTTCTTCGCCCAGCTGCTGGCATCCCGGACCTGGGAGATCGACCGCGCGTTTCTCTTCACCAGCGAGATTCTGCTCCGCTATCAGGCCCCGCTCGCCGTGGTTGGCCTGGGCCTGATCGCCGCGCGAAGGCAGGCCCCTGCCCGCTTCGTGCTGACCTGGCTGGTGCTGGCAGTGGCGCTGGGGACATTCTTTGCCGGCGGGGCGGGGACCGACATCAACGTCTATTTCGAGATCAGCGTGGCGCTGGCCATCGGTGCGGGATCGATCTTGCGCGAACTGCGCGAGCGCGGTGGCTCGATCCGGTCGCAGGCGGCGCTGGCGCTGGCGATCAACGCCGGGGCGCTGTTCGCCGCGCCGCTCGGGCTGGGCCGCTTCGGCGTCGATGCGCTGGGCGACATGGCCACGCGCGAACGCCTGTTCCAGGCCGACGCCGCCTGGCTGCGCGGCCAGCGCGGCCCCGTCCTGTGCCAGTCGCAGCTGCTCTGCCTGCGCGCAGGCAAGCCGATGTTCGTCGATGCCTTCAATGCCGATCAGGCGGTCCGCAGCGGGCGGCTGCCCGCCGACACGCTGACCGGCATGCTGCGCCGCCGCGAGATCGCGGTGGTCCAGATCGGCGACAAGCGCCAGCACTCGCCCGGCGATCCGCCCGGCGAACAGGCGATGCCCAGCCGCTTCGTCAATTTCGGCGATGAAGTATTCGACGCGCTTGAGCGTGACTACCTGCTCGTGCGCACCGGCATTTCCGGCAGGTTCTATCGCCCGAAACCGGTCACTCCTGCATCTTGAAAAGCGCGAAAGCGAGCCCGGTGGCGGCAAAGAACAGCGGCCAGGACCAATAGAGATAGGTGGTCGATGCGGCGAAGGCGCTGTTGCCGGTGAAGTGCAGCTGGTGAACGTAGAGAAAGCCGCCCTTCGAGCCATTGGAGCCGAGGACGAGCGAGACTACCCAAGTCAGCACGATGCCCGGAATCAATGCCTTGAACAGCGCGATCATGCTTCATTCTCCGGCTGGAGTGCGATGCCGGCGCATGGAACCGCGCTTCGCCGCGCAGGTCAAGAAGCGAATCGCCGGCGATGCCTTGTTCATGCCTCCGCCGCCAGCAGCGCTGCGACAGCCGCTCGCACCGCGGCTTCGCGCTCCTCCCAGCTGCCGGAAATCCGCACGAACGGCACCTCTGCTTCGGCCACTATCGCCTCGGCAATGGCCGCAAAACGCGCCCGTTCCCCCCTGCTGCCGAACAGGCGGGTGCCGTCGGCGATCCACGGCACATCGGGTGCGAACAGCAGATAGAGATCGGCCTTGCCATAGCGCAGCAGCGTTTCGGGCACTTCGCCAAACAGCATGCGGGCCCAGGCTGCGGTCATCAGCGGATCGGTGTCGAGGATCAGCAATGCGGGCCTTGCCGCAGCCGCCTGGCGCATCGCCGCATCCTGCCCTTCGGCGATGGCGAGCAAGTCTGCCATCTCGAGACCGGTGCCTCGCTCTTCGCAATAGACACGCCCGTATTCCGGCACCCAGGGATAGCCCAGCTTTGCCGCCAGCACCGATTTTCCGGTGCTCTCCGCGCCGTGGAAACAGACCCGGATCACGCCTTGGCTTGCTCGCGCTGCGCCACCTGAATCCACTCGCGCAGCCCGATCAGCGACATGACCAGCATGCCGCCATAGAGCCCGGCGGTGGGATAAAGCTCGCGATTGATGTATAGCGCGATCGCCGCCACATCGATCGCGATCCAGACGATCCAGTTCTCGATCCGGCGAAATGCGAGCAGGATCTGCGCCGCCACGCTTGCCCCGGCAATCGCCGAATCCGCATAGGGCATGGCGGCGTCGGTGAACCGGTGCAGCATCCAGCCGAGATTGAGGCTGAGCGCCAGAGTCATCAGCGTCCACACGGCGCGGCTCGGCCAGTCCAGCCAGCGCACCGGAACCCGCCCATCCGCATTGGCGTCTTCGCCGCCCACGCGCAGCCACAGCCACCAGCCCCATGCCTGGGCGAAGAAGAAGAACACCTGCAGACCCGATTCGCCATAGAGCCGCTTTTCCCAGAACACGAAGATGTAGAGCGCCACCATCGCCATGCCGAAGGGGAAGTTCCAGACCGAGCGGAAGATCAGCAGCGCGATATTGATCACGCCGAGGATCGCCGCGACATATTCGAGGTGCGTCATCCAGTAGTCGAAGCTCATGCCAGCGCCGCCTCCCATTCGGCTTCCCTGAAACCGACCAGCAAGCCGCCGGGATGCTCCAGCACCGGCCGTTTGATGCAGCTCGGATTGGCCGCCATCAGCGATACCGCCTTCATCGCATCCAGCCCTTCCTTGTCACCCTCGGGCAGCTTCCTGAAGGTCGTCCCGGCCCGGTTGAGGACCTTCTCCCAGCCTGCCTGTTCCACCCAGCCGGCAATCCGCGCGGCGTCCGCGCCCTGTTTCTTGTAATCGTGGAAGGCATAGGCGATGCCGCGCCCGTCCAGCCAGCTGCGCGCCTTTTTCACCGTGTCGCAATTGGGGATGCCATAGCAGACAATGGTCACTCGGCTGGCCTTTCGAAATGGCTGACGCGCGGATCGGCGCAGCAAAAACTGGAATAGCTCGCGTAATATTCCGCCCTGCCCCTGGCCTGCACCGCAAGGTGATCGGGATGCCGCGCCCAGGCCTGCGCCGCCTCGACGCTGGCCCATTCCGATATCGACACCGCCTCGCCGTCGTCGGCATGGAAGTGCTGGTAGGAAACGAACCCCGGCAGCGCCTGCGCGGTCGCCACCATCCGCGCGGCGTCGGCGGCATAGGCGGCTGCGTCGATACCGGCGCGCTTGCGGTTGCGGAAGACGTTAAGGAACATGGGTGCTGCCTAATGCTGCAAAGTGGACAAATCCAGCAGAGTCGGCAAAAGCCGCTGCATGTCTGTCAACAGCTTCGGCCGCCTGCTGCGGTTCACCACTTGGGGCGAAAGCCACGGGCCAGCGCTGGGCGCGGTGGTGGATGGCTGTCCGCCGGGGCTGGCGCTGAGCGAGGCGGACCTCCAGCCCTTCCTCGACGCGCGGCGGCCCGGCCAGTCGAAATTCACCACCCAGCGGCAGGAGCCGGATGCGGTGCGGATTCTCTCCGGCACTTTCGAGGGCCAAGATGGCATACAACGCACCACCGGCACGCCGATCAGCCTGATGATCGAGAATGTCGACCAGCGCTCGAAGGACTATTCCGAAGTCGCCAAGGCCTATCGCCCGGGCCATGCCGACTATGCCTATGACGCCAAATACGGCTTGCGCGATTATCGCGGCGGCGGGCGCAGCTCGGCGCGCGAAACGGCGGCGCGGGTGGCCGCCGGCGGCGTGGCGCGGCTGGTGATCCCGGAGGTGGATATGCTCGCCTATGTCGTCGAAATCGGCGGCGATGCGATTGCGCGCGAGGCCTTCGACGAAGCCGAAATCCGCCGCAACCCGTTCTTCTGCCCCGACGCCGGGGCGGCGAAGCGGTGGGAGAAGATCGTCGATGAGGCGCGCCTCTCGGGCTCCTCGGTGGGCGCGGTGGTGGAATGCATCGCCAATGGCGTGCCCGCAGGCTGGGGCGCGCCGCTCTATGGCAAGCTCGATGCCGACCTTGCCGCCGCGATGATGAGCATCAATGCGGTCAAGGGCGTCGAGATCGGCGACGGTTTCGCCGCCGCGCGGCTGACCGGCGAGCAGAACGCCGACCGCATGCGGCCGGGAGCGGACGGCGGGCCGGATTTCCTCGCCAACCACGCCGGCGGCATCGCCGGCGGCATCGCGACCGGCCAGCCGGTGGTGGTGCGCGTCGCGTTCAAGCCGACCAGTTCGATCCTCACCCCGGTCGAGACCGTCACCCGCACCGGAGAGGCCACCGAAATCCAGACCAAGGGCCGCCACGACCCTTGCGTTGGCATTCGCGGCGCTCCCGTGGTCGAGGCGATGATGGCGCTGGTGCTGGCCGATCACAAGCTGCTGCACCGGGGGCAGTGCGGGTAGAGGATGGAACGCCAGGCCACAGAACAAGCCTACTCTAAGTCACTAATATCGCTTTCCTACTGCCCATCCGTTTCGTATGGCAAAAGAATCATTTGGGCATGGCACCCAAATGGTGGGGCAAAGCGGCTAATTAGGAATACGAAATGATTGTCCATGAGGCGGGCCAGACGTTTAACGGGGCATACACCAATGATGATCTCACAGCCACTTTGCGCAGCTTGGCTGCTGATGGTCATTGGTGGCTCTCCCCGGCCGTTGTTATCCGAATGGACGATCTGAAAATGTCAATGACCGAGCTGAGTTGTTGCTTGGAATACGGGGAGGTAATCTCTTTTGAAGTAACTCCCTCCAAATGGGAAATTCGCCTCAGGGTTCAATATCTTGACGGCAGTGACGCCGCGAATTTCCAACCGGTGGTTTGGTTGGGGCGCAACCTTAATCTCTTTTGTGCCGACATCCGCCATGCGGATGGCCCCTCAAAATGACCGGATTTTCTACCCACACGCCGAAATCTTAACCGAAAAAGAATTGGTTGCTGCTAGCTTCACCCCGCGTTAAGGCGTGGAAGTCCTTACGTTGGGGGCTAACGAGATGGACACTCGATATGCACAAGGTTGATGAAAATCGTTTGCCGAACAATCATTTATTGATTTCGGTCGGCGAGGGGCCGATTTTCCAGTACACTAGTTGTGGCCTCGACTATGTGTATGTGCGTGGCATGGTTGAAGTCCATCCGACCATGGACGGATGGTTGCGCTTGAAAGAGCTGAGCCAAGTCAACAACCAGATAGCTGATCACATTCTGGCACAGACCATACTCTCGGCAGCGCACTTTCGCTTTTTGCAGAAGGAAACCGGTTTGTCGCTCGCCCGGCTGTGTGCTGAGCTTGGTCTAGACGTCGAATTTGTTGACGCATGGGAGGCTGGTAGCGGGTTCGCACCTTCGGGGGCAGAGGGTGTTCGTGATATTTATGGCCAATACCGTGAGCTGGGTTACGTTAAGTTTTTGCAGACCCACTCTGCGCAAGTTAGGGCTGCCTAAGCTCTACCGCGCCCGCCGCAACACCACATAAACCGCCCCCGCCCCGCCGTGCCGGGGATGCGCCGGGCGGATAGCGGCGATGCGGCCGGCGTGCGCGCCATGGGTCAGCCAGTCGAGGAACTTCGCCCGGATCGCCCCGCGCCGCTCGCCGCGCCCGGCGTTGCCCTCCGCCGGGCGCTGTCGTCCGGTAATCAGCAGCACCAGCCGCGCGCCTTGCGAGAGCGCCAGCGTCAGCCCGCGATCGAGCCTGGCATGGGCGGCATCGAGCGAATGGCCGTGGAGGTCGAGGGTGAAATCGGGGTGGACGAGGCCATGCGCCAGCTTGCGGTCCCAGCTGGCGTCGAGGGTGTGATTGATCGGCCGGGGTGGTTCCAGCGCCCCTCCCCTTCAGAGGAGGGGTTGGGGTGGGGGCTGTCGGCGATGGCCGCGCTATCCGGAGGGCCCCCACCCCCGGCCCCTCCCCTGAAAGGGAGGGGGGAAAAGCCCTGCCAGCCATCGGCGTCACCGTCCCCGCCAGCCGCGCCCACAGCGCGGCCTCTTCCCGCGACAGGGAGCGCCTCACTTGCGGCCGTGTTTGCGCAGCGTGCCCTTGGGCAGGAACAGCCAGGACTTGCCGCGCCCGCTCATCCCCCCGGCGATGGTGCGCGCGTCGTCGCCCGCGCCCCAGAAGGTGTCGAAGCGGTTGGCGCCCTTGATCGCGCCGCCGGTATCCTGCGCGATCCACAGCCCGTTGGCCTCGGTCCGGTCGAGCGCCAGCCACACCGGCGCGCCCAGCGGCACGAATTTGGGATCGGCGGCGACGCTGGAGCGCGCCCGCACCGGCACGCTGAGCGCGCCCAGCGGTCCGTCGCCGGTCAGCTCGCGGAAGAACACCCAGCTCTTGTTCTCGCGCATCAGCGCCTTGCCATCGACCGGGTTCTCGCGGACATATTGCATGATGCCCTGCATCGAGCCGGAATATTGCCCCGGCCCGCTGCCGATCAGCCCGCGCTTGCGCATCGACGAACCGATGCCGGTGTAGGGCTGCCCGTTCTGCCCGGCATAGCCGATCCGCATCACCGTGCCGTCGGGCGCGCGCAGGCGGCCCGAGCCCTGGACCTGGAGGAAGAAGAATTCGAGCGCATCGTCCGCCCAGGCGATCTCCAGCCCCTTGCCCATCAGCGCGCCTTCCTCGATCGCGGTGCGGTCATGATAGGGGACGAATTTGCCGCTCTCGTCATAGCGGCCCGACGGCTGCTGGCCCGATTCGGTGGGCGGCGCGTCGCCCGGCTTGGCCCGCACCAGATCGGGCGGCAGCTTGTAGACCGGCACATCGTAACCCGGCTGGCGGCGGCGCACTCCGGCGATCTCGGGCTCGTAATAGCCGGTGGCATAGGCGTTGCCGTCGCCGATCCGCGCGGTCTCGAAAAAGCGGGCGAAAAAGGCCGGGGCCCCGGCGGCGGGCCAGGTGGCCGCCGCCTCGCAGGCCGGCTTCCACTCGCCCGCGCTGGTCAGCTGGCTGTTGTCGGAGCGGGCCATCAGCCGCGGGCAGCTCTCGCGGAACGAGACCAGCGCCGCAGCCGCATCGGCGGCGCCGATCCGCAGGCTGTCGATATCCGGGCCGCGAAACAGACCGGCGGCCAGCGCGGTGCCGGCCGGCGGCGGCGGTTTGCCGGTGGGCGGGATCAACTGGCCGCAGGCAGCGAGCAGCACGGCGAGGGCCAGCGCGGCGAGACTGCGAACGCGCACTCCCGCCTCCCGCTCAGCCTTCATCGGTCTCGTCGAGCATCCAGTCGGGGGCGGCGGATTGGACGTTCCGGCTGAACGTCCACACGTCGGTCGATTCGACCGCATCGTTGAGCGAGCCGGCGATGACCGTGCCCTTGGCGTCGCGGGTGACCGCCGCAATATCGGATTTGAAGCGGACGGAGATCCGCGCCACCGGGGCATCGAAGGCGGCGGCGGAAATCGTCGCGTCCTCGATCCGGATCAGCCGGTTGTCGAGCGTTTCGCCGGCGGCGGTGCGCGCGTCGATGGCGGCGGCAAAGCCTTCATAAACGTCCCTGTCGCACAGCTGCGCCAGCTCTTCCTTGTCGCCGCGCCAGAAGGCCTCCAGCACCATGCGATAGGCGCCGCGCGCGCCTTCGAGGAAAGCGGTGATGTCGAAGCGGCGATCCGCCGAGGCGATGTCGTGCAGCGCGCGCTCGACGGCGGGAATTGCCAGCCCCGCCTCGCGGCGCGGCAAGGCCGAGGCCGGACCGGCCCGCCCCGGCAAGGCCGCCGGCGGCGCGCCCGGAGCGCCGGTCTTCTCGTCGAACCGGCCCTGGATCGGCTCCTCCTCGTGTTCGGCACGGCGGCCCAGCACGGAATAGAGGCGCAAGCCAAGGAAGGCTGCGATCATGGCCAGAATGACGATCTGGATGGTCACGGGTCCGGGTTCCAATCTGAGCCGCAGGGGGTTGCGGTGGAGAGCAGTGTAACCTTAGTTAGGCAGACTTTACAATCAGACAACGCATCGGCGGCCGGATAGAGCAAATTTTCCGCCGCGCCGATGCAGATAGGGCACATTTTTGCCGCCACTGCGCCGCTGCCGCCGCCCCGCGCAACCGCCCATTGCCCGCGCCCCGGCGCGGTGCTAGGCGCTCGGCAAATCCCAACCCAGTCGCGAAGAAAGCATCAGTCATGGCCGACGACGGCAACATCATCACCAACCTCGATCTCGATCCCCTGGCCAATGGCGAAGACACCGGCCCCGCCGCCGGGATCATCTCGCAATATATCAAGGATCTGTCGGTCGAAAATCCCAATTCTCCGGAAAGCTTCCAGTGGGACGAAGCACCGGAGATGGACGTGCAGTTCAACATCGGCGCGCGCCAGATCAACGACGAGGTTCACGAAGTCGAGCTGAAGATCGCGGTCAGCGCCAAGACCGGCAATGGCACCGCCTATATCGTCGATCTGTCCTACTGCGGGCTGGTCGGCATGCGCAATCTCGACGAGGGCCAGGCGCACGCCTTCACCTTCGCCGAGGCCCCGCGCATCCTGTTTCCCTTCGCCCGCCGGGTGATCGCCGATGCGGTGCGCGACGCCGGTTTCGCCCCGCTGATGCTCGAGCCGCTCGATTTCAACGGCCTCTATGTCCAGCAACTGACCGCGCAGCACGAAGCCGCCACGGGCGCGCCCGCCGGCAACGCCTGATCCGGCCCCGGGGGGTGCTTGGATGAGCCTGGTCAGGAACGTCGGCACGATTGGCGGACTGACCATGGTCAGCCGCCTGTTCGGTTTTGCCCGCGACATGATGCTCGCCCGCATTCTCGGTGCAGGTGCGGCGGCGGACGCCTGGCAGCTCGCCTTCCAGCTGCCCAACATCTTCCGCCGCCTGTTCGCCGAGGGCGCCTTTTCCGCCGCCTTCGTGCCGCTGTTCAACCGGCGGATGGCGGGGCCGGGGAGCGAGGCGGAAGACCGTGCGGCGGCGCAGTCGTTCACCGTCGATGTGATGTCGGTGCTGCTGCCGGTGCTGATCGTGTTCAGCGCGCTGGCGATGCTGGCGATGCCCTGGGTGGTCTATCTGATCGACGATTTCGGCCAGGGCGGGCGGACCAACCTTTTCACCATCAATCTCGCCCGGATCACCTTCCCTTACCTCACTTTCATCAGCGTGATGACGGTGTTCGCCGCGATCCTCAATTCGATCTCGCGCTTCGCCGCCGCCGCCGCCGCGCCGGTGCTGCTGAACCTGTGCATCATCGCCGCGCTGCTGATCGTGCTGGCGACCGACGGCGGCGCGGATCCGCGCCGCGCCGCCTATTTCGTCGGCTTCGCCGCGGCCTTCGCCGGGCTGCTGCAGATGGCCTGGCTGTTCTATTGGGTGCGCAAGGCGGGTTTCCATTTCCCGCTGCACCGCCCCCGGCTGACCCCCGAAGTGCGCGAATTGGGCGTGCTGATCCTGCCGGCGGTGTTCGGCGCCGGCATCTACCAGATCAGCCGCTTCATCGACCTGTTCTTCCTCGGCCGCCTGCCCGAAGGCTCGTTCGTCTATCTCGCGATGGCCGACCGGCTCAACCAGCTGCCGCTGGGCATCATCGGCATTGCCCTGGGCACCGCGATCCTGCCCGCGCTGTCGCGCTTCATCGCCCGCGACGATCAGGGCGGCGCACAGCGGGTGCAAAGCAACGCCATCGAAATCGGCATGCTGCTGACCGTGCCCGCCGCCATCGGCCTCTATTTCGCCGCCGAACCGCTGACAACGGCGATTTATCTGGGCGGCAAGTTCGATATGGGCGATGTGTCGATGACCGCCGCCACCGTCGCCATGCTGGTCACCGGCCTGCCCGCCTATGTGCTGGTCAAGGTGCTGACCCCCGGCTTCTTCGCCCGGCGCGACACCCGCACGCCGGTGTGGACGGCGGCGATTTCGCTGACCCTCAACATCGCGCTCAATCTGCTGCTGATCCCGCGCATGGGCGTGGCGGGCCTGGCGCTGGCCAGCGCGCTTTCGGCCTGGGCCAATTGCGCGATGCTCTATGGCCTGCTGCACCGGCGCGGGCACTTCCATCTCGAGCGCGACCTGCTGTGGCGCATCGCCCGGATCGCATTTTCGGCGGCGGCGATGGGCGCGGCGATCATGGCGCTGTCGCCGCTGCTGCACGAGAACTTCGGCGGCGGCATCGGCGAGCGGGTGCTGTCGGTGGCGCTGCTGGTCGGCGCGGGCGCAGTCGTCTATTTCGGCCTTGCCTGGCTGACCGGCGCGATCGATCGCGGCAAGATATCCATGCTCACCCGCAAAGCGCCCGCGCAGGACCCCGCCCCATGAGAGTCGTCTCCGGCATCCAGCCCACCGGCAATCTCCACCTCGGCAACTACCTCGGCGCGATCCGCAACTGGGTGCGCATGCAGGAGGACGTTGAAAGGCATGGCGGCATATGCCTGTTCTTCCTGGCCGACCTCCACGCGCTCAGTCAGCCGCACATCCCCGCCGAGCTTTCGGCCAACACCCGCGAGATGACCGCCGCGCTGGTCGCCTGCGGGGTCGATCCCGATCGCTCGGTGCTGTTCAACCAGGCGCAGGTTCCCGCCCACGCCGAGCTGCAATGGCTGCTCAATGGCACCGCGCGGATGGGCTGGCTGAACCGCATGACCCAGTTCAAGGACAAGTCGGGCAAGAACCGCGAGGGCGCCAGCATCGCCCTGTTCACCTATCCGGTGCTGCAGGCCGCCGATGTCCTGCTCTATCAGGCGACGCATGTCCCGGTCGGCGACGACCAGAAACAGCACCTCGAACTCGCCCGCGACATCGCCCAGAAGTTCAACAACGACTTCTGCCCCGAAGACGCGCCGGTGTTCACCCTGCCCGATCCGATCATCCCGCCCGAAGCCGCGCGGATCATGAGCCTGCGCGACGGCGCTGCCAAAATGTCCAAATCCGATCCCTCCGCCATGAGCCGGATCGATCTGACCGACGACGCCGAGACGATCATGACAAAGATCAAGAAGGCCAAGACCGACCCCGAACCGCTGCCCTCCGAAGCTGCGGGACTGGCAGGACGGCCCGAAGCGGCCAATCTCGTCGGCGTCTATGCGGCGTTGGCGGGGACCAGCGTCGCGCAAGTGCTGCGCGACTTCGGCGGCGCCGGCTTCGGCAAGTTCAAGCCCGCATTGGGCGAGCTGCTGATCGAAAAGCTCGCCCCGATCAACGCGCGCTTCGCCGAGCTGCGCCAGGATCGCGAGGAACTCGACGCCATCCTCGCCAAGGGCGCGCTCAAGGCGCGCGAACTGGCCCGCCCGACCCTGGCGGCGGCTTACGCAGCGCTGGGGCTGGTGCGCGGGTAGCGTCCATCCGTTCGATACCGACCGCCCGATCGAATGAACCGTCACCCCGGGCTTGACCAGGCGGCGCGCCTGGAACCTGCGCGAAGGGGCAGCAAGGCGTCACCCCAGGTCAAACTCCGGGGCGCCGAAAGCGTGGTTCATTGCATTCTGGGTCATTTCATTGGCCCGTTGCTCGGACAAAGGTTCACCCAGACGGAGCCGATCCTGTCCCGCCACCCGGAAGTCTGCGGATCGCTGCGTTGCCTGAAGGCCGCGAGGACGGAGCCATGCCATCGCATCGTGACCGGCAAGCGACGCAGAAATGAGCCAAGGGCGGCCCGCCCGCAGGGTTGACGCTGAAAGCCGCTCGGACAGCGTCGCATCGCTGGCGCGGGCAACCAGTCCGCGCTGCGCCGCAGGCGCAGTTTATCCTGAGCGGCTGTTGCAAACAGCCAGCCGAAGGGCGGCGCTCCTTGCCGCGAAGCTTCCAGCGCCATTCGCGGTGGCTCAATCTAGGTTGGAGAGTCTCTGGAGCGGCGTGCGGCAAATTCCAGCGACGATGGCTGCACGCATAAAGAAAGGGGCCGGATTTCTCCGGCCCCTCGCTTTGGTATGCATGGCTTGGCTGAGATTTAGTTGCCCGAGCCAGGACCGTAGGAGATTTCCACCCGGCGGTTCTGCAATTCGCGGACACCGTCGGCGGTGGGAACGCGGTTGTTGCTTTCACCGAAACCCTGGGTGGTGATCGCCGAGTCGGCGACCCCGCGCGAGGTCAGGTAGCCGCGGATGTTGGCCGCGCGCCGTTCGGAGAGACCCTGGTTATAGCCGGGGTTGCCCGAGCGGTCGGCGTAGCCCGCAACCATCACCGGCACGCGGCTGCAGTTGCCATAGGCACTGACGGCGCTGTCGAGAATGGTCGAAGCCTCAGCCGTGACGTCCGCCCGATCCCAATCGAAGAACACGATATAGGGGCCCTTGTTGCAGGCTACTGCCGGCGGCGGGGGCGGGGGCGGGGGCGGCGGGGGCGGCGGCGGGGGCGGCGGGGGAGGCGCCATCACTTCACGGCGACCGCCGAAAGTGAAGTCCATGCCCGCCTTGATCGCTCCAACCTTGTTGCCGCCACCGAAGTCATACGAACCACCGAGCCACAGGCCGACACTGTCGTTGACCGTCGCATCGAGACCCAGTTCGACCGTGCCGTGACCCTTCGGATGGACGCCGGTCAGAGTGAACGGATTGCCGCCAGCGATGAAGCTGTAGGACTGGTTCTGACCGATGTTGCCCTGGAAGGTGTAGGCCAGCTTACCGAAGGGCCGCAGCGAGAAGCCTTCCGGATCGCCGGTGTTGGCGACGAACTTCACACCCAGCGTCGGATTGAACACCGTCTTCGAGTGATCGCCGGTCGTCACCCCGATGCCGCCACCGCCAACTTCGGTGAAGCCATCGGTCTTCCAGCGACGGATCGCCAGTTCGCCGAACGGGGTGATCGTTGCGCTGCCGCCGACCGCGAGGTCGTAGCCGACCTGCAGGGCCGCATCGAACTGGTTGCCCTTGAAGGCAGCAGTCGGAGTGCGGGCCAGCAGCGCCAGGGTGCGCGATCCCTTGAACTTCGAGAAGCCATAGGCAAGCTTGAGGTTCGCGTAGATCGGACCGAAGCCCTGGGTGACATAAGCGCCGAGGGTGAGCGTGTTGCCATTGACGCTTTCCGGGGTGCCGCGGCCATCCACATCGTGTTCGGCGTAGCCCACGCCGAAGCCGAAGGCGCCGGTATCGCTGAAGGCGAGGTCCAGACCAACCGAGCCACCGTAGGTGTTCGCCTTGATTTCCGACTGGCCTTCAGTGGTGTTGCCGTAGCGACCGAACACACCCACCGGGTTGAGCCACAGCCGGGCGGTCGTGCCTTCGCTGCCGCCCATCAGGGTGGAAGCCCGGCTCAGACCCGACGAGCGGCGCTCGGTGAGAATGTCGAGCGACTGGCCGAACACGCCGTTCTGGTTGAGCGCGGCGAGCGAGCTGTAGATCTCCGCCGAGGACATCTCGTCGAACACCTGGGCGATCTGGGCGGTGTTGAGCCTCCAGTCGAGCGCCGAGGCGATGTTGGCGACATCCTGGGCATTGAACAGCGCGGTCGCGGTGGAGAAGCCCGAGCCACCCGCCGCATCGGTCTTGATCGCAGCGATCGCCGAGGAAAGCGTGGTGTTGAAGGCTGTCGCCGCGTTCTTGGCGTTAATGTTGGTCGCACCCGTGTTGTAAGGATTGCGGGTGGTGACCAGGTCGATCCTGCCGCCGGTTGCCGGCGCCGTGTTGGCGACGTTCTTCAGGCTGAAGGCGACAAACGGCGAGGCCAGGTTGCTGCCGACCGTAGCAGTCGAAGCGCCCGTCCCGGTGTAGGTGAACAGCGTGTAGCCGTCGCCATCCGAGTAGAGGCTGTCGCGGGTGACATCGACCACGACCTTGCCGGCCAGGTTGACGTTGCCCGTGACATCGACCCGCGACGGGGTGCTGTTCGGCGAACCCGCCTTGCTGGGAATGGTGAAGAACGGGATCGAGACGGTCCCGGTCACCGGACCGAGCAATTCGGAGGCAGCGCCAGAGGTCGGCAGGCCCGGAACCGCGAAGCGGCGCAGCGTCGGCGAGATACCGACGATGAGGTTGCCCGGCCGCGGCCTGGGTGAAGTTGCCGGTCTGGTTGATGGTGATGCCGACGATGGTCTCGGTGCCATTGCTCACCAGGCTGTCGCCGATGGTCTGCACGGCGGTGGGCACGCGGCGGCCAACCACAAGGTTGGCGGCGTTGTTGATGTCGCCCTTGATGCCGAAGGTCGAACCGGTGGCCGGTGAAGTGCCCAGCGTCAGCTGAACCTCGCCGGCGTTGATGTCGAACTTGGTGGCATCGATCGTCCAGGTCGGCGCCAGCCCTGCCGCCGCCGCCGGCACGAATGCCGCACCGGTGATGACGAAGGTTCCCGCACCGCTCTTGACGATGTTGTTCACGCCCGTGACCCGGACACCGAGGTTGGCGGTGCCGTTACCGGTGACCGGCAGACCGAACAGACCGGCCTGGGTGGTCGAGAGCGCCGCTTCCGGCGTCCGCGCCAGGGTGGTGACCGCCGGCGAGCCGTAAACGTCGAGGCCGAGATAGCCGCCGCCAACGAGGTTGACATTGGTGGTGGTCAGGTTGGCCGGGACCGCGCCGCTGCCCTGCTGGGCGGTGATGCTGCCCAGCGTGATCGACTTGTCGTTGAGGTTGACGGTCGCGGTGATCGCGCTGGTGGTCTTGCCGCCATTGGTCACACCCGAGACGTTGACCCCGCCCGAGACGCCGCTCTGGTTGAAGGTGTAGGCCTGGGCGAACGGGGTCGCCGAAGCCGTCACCACCGGTCCGGTGGTCGCCGTCGCGGTGCTGGTGGTCACCGAGGTGCCGTTGGCGACGGCTCTGACCGAGCTGGGTCGTGCCGACGATGGTGCCGGTGTTGGTCACCGTGCCGGTCGCGCCGGCGCACCGTCAGCGCTGCCGTTGATCACGCCGCTGTTGGTGACAACCGCCGCGCCGCCCTTGGCGGTGGAGACCGTCGTGTCGGTCACCACGCGGGTCGTCGGATCGGTATTCGCCGTGTCGTTATCGACCTTGGTCTGCACGGTATCGACATAGATGCGCGGTGGCCGCGAGAGCCGCCATTGATCCGACCGGTGTTGGTCACCGTCGCGACCGGTGGTGCCGGTCGCCGTCGCACCGCCACCGATCGTGCCACCGTTGGTGATCTCGGCGGTAGTGCCGACATTGGTGGTGGTGATGACCTGGGTGCTCGCCGGCTTGGCGCCAAACATGCCGGTCGTGGTGTTGACCGAGTTCTGCGCCGTGCTGGTCGCGGTGGCGCTGCCGCCAACGCTCGAACCGGTGGTCACCGCGATCGTCGCCCCGCCAGCACCGCTGGCCGAGACATTGCCGGTGACGCTGTTGCCGCCGACCGCCGGGTTGCCCACGCCGAGCGCCTTGAGCGCCGCCGAGGTATCGACCGTGACCGAAGCCTTGCCGAGGGTCGCCGTGCTGGTCACCGTCGTCACGCCCGCCGTCTGGATCGGCAGACCGCCAACCGAAGTGCGCGCGTCGCCGAGGAAGCCGGGCGTAGAGGTATAGGCCGTGGTCGATTCGGTCTTGGTGGTGGTGCCAGCAGTCGAGGCGCTGACATTGCCGTTGCCGACCGAGCCGGTGACCTTGCCGGTAACCGTCGCGGTCGCATTGCCGCGATTGGCGGTGACCGAGACATTGGCGGCAGTCGGCGCTGCCGCCAACTGCGCCGGCCACCGTCGCCGTGGCATTGCCCGAGGCAGCGGCCGGACCGCTGATGCTGGTCGAGGTGCTGTTGATCGTCGCGACCTTGGTCGCCGCGTCATAGGCGTAGGCGTTGGTGGCGACGAAGCTGCTGTCGGTACCCGAAGTGCCGACGGTCAGCGAACCGGCGACTTTCGCGCCGGCATCGACCGTCGAGGCGGCGGAAGCGACGCCGGTGACGGTCAGGCTGCCGCCGACGCTGCCGGTTCCGGTGACATTGCCGAGGGCGGCGCCGCCGGTGATCTTGCTGACATTGTCGGTGTAGTCGTTGGCCGCCGAAGTGGTGCCGATCGGTGCCACCGCGACATTCGCCGCCGTGAACCCGCTGCCGAACTTGTTGGTGTATTCGACCACGCCGTCACCGATCGACGACGATGTGCCGGTGCCCTGCACAGCGCCGCTGATCGTCAGCGTGCTGTCGGCGCCCTGCGAGGTGACGTTGCCGCCACCCAGCTGCTTGCTGACCGTGCCGGAAACCATGACCGTGCTGGCCCCGGAATTGTCCTTGCCAGCGGAAACCTCGTCATACTTGGAGATCGTCGTTCCGGTCGGCGGCAGCAGGCCGTCGGTGGTGGTGTCGTAGCTGTAGACATAGTCGTAATCATAGGTTCCGCCGGTTCCGGCCAGCGAACTGACGCTGCCGTAAACCGTGCCCGAGATCGTCGCGGTGCTGGCGCCGTTCGCAACCTGGGTGATCGGGCCGGGCAGCGAAGCCCCGACGCCGCCGCCGGCGAAGTTGGGCTCGCCATTGACGCCGGTGTAGGTGCCGGTCACCGAGCCGCCGGTGTTGGCAAAGGTCTGCGAATAGACCTGATCCTGATTGGAGCCGGTCGCCGTGGTCACCAGCGTATCCGAGTAGGTGAAGCTGAAATTCGTGTTTTCCGCCCGGCCGAAGGTGGCCCCGGCGACCTGACCGTTGTTGACGATGGTCACGCCCTGCGGGCCGAGCACCGTCACCGCGCCGCCGACATAGCCGCCGGCGCTGTTGGTGAAGGAAGCCGTGCCGCCAAGCCCGTTGGTCTCGGCGTAATCCTGGGTGTTGACGAAGTTGCCCACCGAGGGATTGGAATTGTTGAAGTTGTTCTTGGTGACCAGGAAGCCGCCATCCGCGCTGACCAGAACGTCGCCGGTGGCGCCGGCCGGGTTGAAGATCTTGCCGGCGTTGCTGAAGGTCGAGTTCGAATAGCTCAGCACGTTGATGTCGCCATTGCCGATCACAGCCGCCGAACCGATCGTCATGGTTGCGGTGCTGGGATTGAAGCCGGCGGTGTTGGTCTGGACCGAGGTTGTCGCCGTGTTGGTCGAGGAGTTGCTGGAGACAGCACCAGTCTGCGCATTGGCGTTGACGTTGCCGGCCGAAACCTTGCCGTCGATCGTCACGGTCGCCGCCGTGTCGCTGGTGGCGGAAACCCCGCCGCCGGCGACCGAAGCGCCAGCCGCGATCGTCGCAGTGGCAGCGCCGCCCAGGCGCGCAGTGCCGGAGGAGACCGTCGATGAGGTGATCAGCGCGCCAGCGTCGGTATCGACGACTGTCCGGCTGAGCGAGACGGTGGAAATGGCGCTCGAGGAAACGCCGCCGGTGCCGACCTTGCCGTTGACCGTGACGGTCGAACCGCCGGTACCCGCGTTGCCGGCGACGCTGCTGACATCGCCAGCCGTGCCGATGACAACCGCCGAGGTGGCCAGCGAGCCGTAGACATCGTTCACCGAAGTAACCAGGCCGGTCGCGCTGGCGACCAGCGCGTCGCCGCCATTCACAACCTTCGAAACGCTGATCAGCGCATTGACGTTGGAGACGACATTGCCGGCGACGTTATTGACCGTGACCGAAGAGGTGCCGGTGGAGTTGTTGACGAAATCGCCGGTGCGCACATCGACGCGCGCGGCGGTGGTGCCGTAGGCGCCGTCGCCGGAAACCGTCACATTGCCATTGGTGACATCGGAGGTGGTGATGCCGCCAACCGTTGTGCCGACGATCTTCTGGTTGGAGAGAATCTGCACCGTGCCGTTGAACACCGAGGCGCCCGCCGCATTGGTGAAGGTGACGTCGGCATTTTCGTTGCCGTAAGCAACACACCGCCATAGATCGCGCCGCCGGCGTTGGTGACGTTAACGTCGTCGCCGAAGTTCTGCACAGTCAGGCCGCCGGTGATCAGGCCGTTGTTGGTGACGGTGGCGGTGTTGCCCGCGAGCGAGCCCGCACCGTTGATCGTCACGCCGACCGTATCGGTGACCACGCCGGCGCCGGAGACCGCGCCGATGGTCGAGTTGTTGACGAAGGTGATCGCGCCATCGCCCTGGCCGGCAGCGCCGAAATAGCCGAGCACCAGCGTCGTCGGCCCCGGGGGCACGGCGCTGGTCAGCGCGGCGTTGACGATCACCGTGTCGGCAGGCGCCACGGTGTTCGCGAAGATGATCGCGTTCGCGCCGGTCACCGGCGTATCGACCGTGTTGGCCGCAGCGATGGTCGTGTCGGCCTGCGAGGCGACGGGGAAGGCCACCGCAGCAACCGCCGTCGTCAGGTAAAGCGCGGCACGGGTCCTGCGCAGATTGGTCGGATTGGCGGTCAGGCCGGTATCGCGTGAAGTCATCTTAAAATACTCCCTGTAAATCTGCGCTTGCCCCGGGGGGCGAAAAAAACTCGGGCGTGCTCTTGCCCACAAACATTACCAAGCCGTTACAGCTTGGCTATCCCAAAAACTGCGCCACAAAAGGTTATCCCCAGCCGAGGCCGGGGCGTGGAGTTCGGCGATGTGGTCATCTCCCCCAAATCCAATCCCTCATAAAACTGCCTGCCGGTGCGCACCGGCAGCCTCTGCACTTCTCCCTGCTAGCAGGCCCGCAAGGGCTTTTGCAAGCAGTGTTCGAAAACAAGACAGTCTTCACCGCAGAGGTAAATACAGCCTGCGAGGCGCAGCACAACCGCAAAAATCGGCCTTCGTCAAGCGCTCTGTGGACAAAGCGCGTTGCTTTTTCCAAGCGTTGCCAAAAGAGTCACACTCCGTAAAGATACGACCGGCGGGGGCGCAAAGCGCCGGAAAGCCCGCCCGTCACCGCTTGGGCAGCACGATTTCGGCGGCGCCGGTGACCATCGTCTTGCCCGCCTGGTTCTGCATCAGATGCTTGACGTGGACCAGGTGGCGGCCCTGCTCGTCGACCGACTTCCCGGTGACTTCGGCGGTCTGCACCGTCACGTCGCCGGTCAGCGCCGGGCCGCGGTAGTTGGCGACCGAGTGCAGCACCCGGCCCCATTCGCCGGCCCAGCCGGCCAGATAGTCGGTCACCCAGGCGCCGAGCGAAGCGCCATAGCCATAGCCGCGCGGCATGCCGATCTTGCGGGCATATTTGGGGAACAGGTGCCCGCGCGAGGGGCCGTAATGCGCGCCGTCGGTGAGGAAGGGATTGATCCGCTCCATCACCGGATCGTTCTCGTGCCCGGCCATCTCGGCAGTGAAGCCGAGATCGGCGAGGTTGAGCATGCGGCGGTCGAGCGTGCCCCAGGTGGTGAACAGATAGCTGCGCCACTCGGTGGTGAAGCTGACGATCGAGTGCGGGCCGAACACCCGCTCGGGCAGCTTGTCGCCGACCTTCACGTCGTCCCACCAGCGCTGCTTGTGGCCGAGCTCGTGCAGCATCTGCACCCAGGCGAAGCGGCGCGCCTCGAAGCCTTCGAGCTCGGCGTCGGTCCATTCGGGATCGTCGAAGTCGGCGGGGTTGACCGTCTCGCCGCCGAGCGCCGCGCTGTAGCGCATGGCGGTGGAGCGGTGCTTGGCGATGCAGGTGGCCGTGCTGGTTGCGGTAGAAATTGTCGCCGCGCTGGAAACAGGTAGGCCCCAGGCTGGTGTTCTTGACGACATAGTCGAAGGGAATGCGCTCATTGCTGATCCAGTCGCCGCCGGTCACCGGCACATCCTCGAACCACCATTCGTCGCCGGCGAACAGCAGATGCGAATCGGCGATCTTGCCGACGCAGGCGCCGGCGGTGCCGTGGCCGTCGTCCATCACGATCGGGAAGCTCTGCGGCGCGACGAGTTTGCCGTAGCGGCTCTCCTGCGCATAGTGCCGGTCGTAATGCAGCAAATTGGCATAGTGCATCGCATGCACCCAGCGGCGGATGTCGGTGTTGGAGATCGCCTCGCGCAGCGGCGAGCTGTCGATCGGCTTGCCGAGATACTGGTCGATGTCCGAACAATCGAGCGTGTGCTCCTGGGTGGCCATTGGGATAATCCTTTGCGATGTTTCGTGAATGCGGCAGCGATGTGATCTGCCGATGGGTCAGCCCGGCTTCTTGGGCAGCTGGATTTCCGCCGAACCGCTGGCCAGCACGGTGCCGTCCTGGTTGGCCATCTTGTGCCTGACCTGGACGATGTGGCGGCCTTCCGCATCGACTTCCTTGCCGATCACCTCGGCGGTCTGCACGGTGATGTCGCCGGTCAGCGCCGGGCCGCGATAGTTCGCCTGCGAGTGGACCACCATGCCATGCTCGCCCGCCCAGCCGGCCAGATAGTCGAGACCCCACGATCCCATCGAAGCGCCATAGCCATAGCCGCGCGGCATGCCGATCCGCCGCGCCCAGCGCGGGAACAGATGCCCGCGCGAGGGGCCGTAGTAAGCCCCGTCGGTGATCCCGGGGTTGATCCGCTGCATGTCGGGGTCGTTCTCGTATCCCGCCATCTCGCGGGTGAAGCCCATGCCCTCGAGGTCCTGCTTGCGCAGGTTGAACGTCCCCCAGGTGTTGACGATATAGGCGCGCCATTCGGTGGCGAAGCTGGCGATGGTGTGCACCCCGAACACCCGCTCGGGCAGATCGTCGCCGACCTTCACGTCGTCCCACCAGCGCTCGCGGTGGCCAAGGTCGTGCAGCATCTGGATCCAGGCGAACTTGCGATCCTCCAGCGCGGCGAGCTGCTCGTCGCTCCATTCGGGATCGTCGAAGGCGGCGGTATCGACCGTCTCGCCGCCGGCCTGCGCGACATAGCGGATCGAGGTCGAGCGCTGCTTGGAGATCAGCTCGCCGTTCTGGTTGTAGTAATGGTTGTCGCCGCGCTGGAAGCAGGTCTGGCCGGCGAACTTGGTTTCCTTGACGACATAGTCGAACGGAATGCGCTCGTTGCGGATGATGTCGCCGGCCTGGATGCGGGCGCCGGTGAACCAGTATTCGTCGCCGCCGAACAGCAGGTGCGAGTTGGGGATGCAGCCGACGCAGGCGGGCGCGGCGCCGTGGCCATCGTCGGTGGCGATCGAAAAGCTTTGCGGCGCGACGAGCTTGCCCCAGCGGCTGGCGGCGGCATAGTCGGGATCGTAGTGCAGCAGGTTGGGGTAATGCATCGCATGCACCCAGCGGCGGATGTCGTTGTTGGCGATCGGCTCGCGCAGGGTCGACATGTCGCAGGGCTTGCCGAGGTACTGGTCGATGTCCGAACAATCGAGCGTGTGGGCGCTGGTGGCCATGGCGTGTTTCCTCTCCGGTCGGCGATGTTTTCGGTTCCTTCGGCGATGCGGGCGCGGAAGGCAACAGGGGATCGTCCGGGAATTGCGCCCGGCTTGCGACCGGCCTTGCCCGCGCCGGCGGTCTTGACGCCGCCGCCGGGGCCGTCCGCTCCCGCAGCTACTTCGCCAGCAAGCTGACCGGCGCTTCCGCTGCCGCAACGCCCGCGCTCGCCCCCCACAGCGCCTCGGCCATGGCGTCGAGTTCGGCGAAGTCGGCGGCTTTGCCCAGCGGATCGTGGCGGCTCAGCGACAGCCGCCGCCGCACCGGATCGAGCAGCCGCCGCCGCAGCGCCCGTTGCAGCAGGCCGAGCCGCATCAACGCGTGGTCGAGTGCGACTTCCGGGGCCTTGAGCCGCAGCGCCGACCAGCCGCCCTCGACCTGGCCGACCCGTTCGATCACCATGGCGCTGTAATCGCGGTGCGGGCCGCGGTGCAGCGGCAGGCCGATGCGGATCGCCGCCGAGTCGCTGCCAGGCAGCAGCAGGCCGTTGCTGCGGAAATCGTCGAAGCCGATGCGTTCGCGCCCGATCGTGTCGAACAGCGCGCCGAAGCAGCGCTTGCCCAGCAGCTGGCGCGGCAGCAGGTGATGGCGCTGGAGGCCGGGATCGTAGTCCGGCGCGGATCGGCGATTGACCGCGCGAAAGGAAAGACTGTCGCGTGCTTTCCCGGCGGGCTTGCTCATGCTTCGCGCCACAGCCTGACAAACCGGCCATCGGCCGAAGGCTCGGCGAGCAGGGCCTCGCCGTCCGGCCCGGCCAGATCCTCGCGCGCGGCCAGCGGGCCGTGGCGGACCAGGTGATCGATCACCCGCACCGCCAGCTTGACCGTGTCCGCCGCGCCCTCGCCCCGGCGGGCTTCGACGCGCAGTTCCTGGCCGATGAAGAAGGCCAGGCCGTCGCTTTCCACCCCGCCGTCCTGGGTGCGTTCGATCCCGGTCAGCCCCAGCGCGGGGAAGGCGCCGCCCGCGCTCCAGCCTTCGGCGATGCGGGCGAAATAGCCGGTGTCCATCCAGCAGCCGGCCGGCCGCCAGCAGACCGCGCGGCACTGCAGGCCGTCGGCCAGGGCGCTGGCGACGCCGGCCATGATCCTGATCACCGGCAGCATCGCCTCGCCGCCCGCCAGATGCGGACCGGGCAGCAGCGAGATGGCCTCGAACTCGCCCTCCGCCGCTTGCGGCGAGAGGCCGAAGAAATGCCGGGCGCGCGGCCTTGGCATGGCGGCTCCGGGGATCATGCCGGTCAGGTCGAAGGTGAGGCCGCTGGCGAGCAGCTCCAGCCAGCCTTCGGCCATGCCGCGCCGGCTGCTGATCCGCGCCGCTGTGGCGAGGCGCTGCCCTGCATCGGCGAACAACCGCTCGACATCCTCCACCGACGGACGCGTGCCCGCAGCGAACAACAGGCACAGACCGGAGTCAGACTGCGCGGTATCCAGATATGCGTCCCTCGCGATCAGACCGTCCCCCGCCCAATAGCCGTGCTGAAGTGTGACATCATTCATGGCCGCCCGTCGAGTCCTACTATCCCGAAATTGCACCACATTGGAGCAATCACCTCAGAAAACGCCCAAGCGAAGGCCCTCGCCCAGCAGCGCGCCAAGCTCCCGGCAGGCCCGCAGCTTGTCCGGCGGAACCGTCTTGGCCGCCAATATCGCCGCAGGCGTCTGCGCGGCGAGATTGACGATCAGCGGATCGGCGACCCGCCGCAGCCGCCAGCCGGTGACGATCCGGTCGATCTGCGCCTGCGCGCCCCGGCCGTCCGACCCGGCGGCAATCGCGGTGGCATAGGGGCGTCCCTCGATCCGCCCGAGCAGCGGATAATAGCTGCGGTCGAAGAACTCCTTCATCGCGCCGGACATCGACGCCAGATTTTCCGGGCAGACGAACAGATAGCCCCCGGCGGCGAGCAGCGCTGCGGGCTGGGCAGTTTCGGCCGCAAACGACTGCGCACCTTCCCCAGCGCCCGCCAGCGCCGCCTCGGCCATCGCCCGCGCGGCCCCGGTGCGGCTGTGCCAGACGATCGCCAGCACGGCCGGTCCGCCCCGCCCGCCCCCGGCCTAACAGCCGCCGCCGGGAACGCCGAGCGCCCCGCCGAGCAGTCCGCCCAGCCCGCGCTTGGGCTTGCATTTGGGCTGATCGGCCTGCGGCTGGCCCTGCTGCGCGCCGCCCATGCCGCTCATGTCGGGCATGCCGGGGATATCCATGATGCTGGTCATCGAACGGTGGCGGACGCGGGCGGTCCATTCGAGGTGCCACGGGGTGCGCGCATCGGCCGGGCGCGGCGGATAGGAGAAATTCTCCTCCGGGCCGTAGGCGGTCAGCATGGTCATGCGGAAATCGGGCGCGTCGCGCCGCACTTCGAGCGGGATCGTGCAGTTGGTGACGCTGGGCGCCAGCACCGTGCGGTCGCGCACCAGACCGGCCACCTGCCCGGGCGACAGCCAGTCCGACAGCCCGCCGCCGAACTGGCGCGAGGCGCTGCTGGTCCACATCACCATCGTATCCATCTCGCGTCCGCCCGGCGCCTGCTTGCCGCCGAACAGGAACAGATGATAGCCGGTGGCGTCGGCGATCCCGGTCCAGGCGATTGTCGTCGAACCGCTGGGATTGGCGGCGCCGCGCGCGCTCAGCGGCTGCATGAAGTCCTTCGCCAGGGTGAAGGCGATCTCGGGCGAATAATTGCCCGCCACCCGGTGCGCCCCGATCAGCGAGCTGTCCGGCTT
The DNA here is from genome assembly GCA_963779195.1 of uncultured Alphaproteobacteria bacterium. Lineage (GTDB taxonomy): Bacteria > Pseudomonadota > Alphaproteobacteria > Sphingomonadales > Sphingomonadaceae > Novosphingobium. The sequence goes on along the minus strand of CAVZWZ010000001.1, from coordinate 414,127 downwards.
GACGTATTTGTTGTCCTCATAGGGCCAGCGGCCGAAGGTCTTGCTGTTGCGCGCGTCTGGGCCCCAGTCGCGGATCACGGTGCGTCGACCACAGCCCTGGCGGCACCTGCCCCGCCGCCAATCTGGCGAAATCGATCACCACCGGCTGCCCCGCCGGCGCGCGCTCGCCGCAGCCCCAATAGACCAGCATCCTGCCCTTGGGGCGCTGGGGCAGCTGGTCGTATTCGGTGGGCTCCTCGCGGTAGCCCAGCGCCACAGATTTGCCGATCCTGACCGCCGGCGGCATGAAATGGTCCGCCTTGGCCGCTCCGGGATTGGGCGCACGCGACGAGCCGAGCCGCAGATGCAGCTCGTGCTGCGCCTGATTGCCGCGCCCGCCGCCGAACATCATCGCGCCGGGGCTCATCGCGCCCATCGCGCCCATGCCCGAGATCGTCCCGGCGCGCATGTCGTAACGGGCGATGGGGCCGCTGGCGGGGCGCTGCTGCGCGAGCAGCGGGAGCGATGCGGCCGCCGCCGCCGCGCCCAGGGCGAGGACAATTTTCGAACGCGATTTCATCGGCGAGTCTCCCATGGACACAGATTCCGGCCCTAACCAACGCCGCGCCTTGCGGATTGTCAATTATCGACATTTTTCCCCAGCCCTTTTCGCCGCCGCGGCGATGGGCTAGCCCTCGCCGATGGCCTCCGCTCCGCCCCCCGCGACCGCATTCGTCTTTGGCGTCGAGAACTCGCTGGGCGGCAAGGCCTGGCGCTGGCGCGGCGGCAACATGGACCTGTCTGCCAATGACCCCGCAAACGGCCCGGGCGGGCTGGAGGACGATATCGTCACCCAGCTGCTGCTGTCGCGCGGCGTCGCCCGCGCGGATATCGAGCGCCACCGCGCGCCATCGCTGCGCGCTTTCCTGCCCGACCCCTCGGAATTCCGCGACATGGACGCCGCCGCCGAACGGCTCGCCCAGGCGGTGCTGACCGGCGAGACCGTCACCATCTACGGCGACTACGACGTCGATGGCGCGACCAGCGCCGCGCTGCTGGTCCGGCTGCTGCGGGAACTCGGCAATGCGGCGCAATACTATATCCCGGACCGCCTGCTCGAAGGCTATGGCCCTTCCGCCGAGGCGCTGGTGCGGCTCGCCAGGGAGGGCAGCAGCCTGATCGTCACCGTCGATTGCGGGGCGATGGCGCATGCGGCGCTGGAACAGGCGCACGGCGCAGGCGCCGACGTGATCGTCGTCGATCACCACAAGTGCTCCGCCGAGCTGCCCAAGGCCGCCGCGCTGGTCAATCCCAACCGGCTTGACGAGAGCGATGTCGGCGCCGCGCATGGCCATCTCGCCGCCGTCGGCGTCGCCTTCCTGCTCGCTGTCGCAACCCTGCGCACCTTGCGCCAGCGCGGCTTTTTCGAGAGCCGCGCGGAGCCCGATCTGTTCTCGCTGCTGGACCTCGTCGCGCTCGGCACGGTCGCCGATGTCGCCGCGCTGCACGGGCTCAACCGGGCGCTGGTGGCGCAGGGGCTGAAAATCATGGCCCGCCGCGAAAACATCGGCATGGCGGCGCTGATCGACGCCTCCCGCCTCAGCCGTGCGCCGACCTGCAGCGACCTCGGCTTTGCGCTCGGCCCGCGGATCAACGCCGGCGGCCGGGTCGGCGAATCGACGCTCGGCGTGCGGCTGCTGACCACCGAAGACCCCGACGAGGCGCGCGACATCGCCGCCCAGCTCTCGCGGCTCAACGAGGAGCGCCGGGGGATCGAGGCGGCGGTGCAGGAGGCCGCCGAGGCCCAGCTCGATCGCCAGCACAACCGCGCCGTGCTGGTGCTCGCCGGGCGCGGCTGGCATCCCGGGGTGATCGGCATCGTCGCCGGGCGGATCAAGGAAAAGGCGGGCAAGCCCGCGCTGGTCATCGCGCTCGACGCCGACGAGGCGGGCAATGGCAAGGGCTCGGGCCGATCGATCAGCGGAGTCGATCTCGGCGCCGCGATCATCGCCGCCAAGGAGGCCGGACTGCTGCTCGCAGGCGGCGGGCATGCCATGGCGGCGGGGCTGACGATTGCGCCGGGCAGGCAGGATGCGCTCGGCGAATGGCTCGACGAGCGGCTCGGCGCGGCGGTTACCGCCGCCAGCGCGATGCAATACGTCAAGCTCGATCTGGCGCTGGCCCCGGGCGGGCTCACCCCCGATCTCGTCACCCTGCTGGAGAGCGCCGGGCCCTATGGCAACGGCTGGCCCGGCCCCAAGGTCTGCGTCGGCCCGGTGCGGCTGGTCAAGGCGGATATCGTCGGCGCGGATCACGTGCGGCTGATCGTTTCCGGCCAGGACGGCGCCCGGATCAAGGCCATCGCCTTCCGCGCGGCGGAGAGCACGCTCGGCCAGACCCTGCTCCACGGCGCCAGCGGTCGGCGGCTGTGGCTGGCGGGCCGGGCGAAGATCGACGACTGGTCGAGCCGGGCGCAGGCGGAACTGCATGTCGAGGATGCCGCCTGGGCGGATTGAGGGTTGGCGCAAAGGGCCAAAAAGCCCCTCCCCTTCAGGGGAGGGGTTGGGGTGGGTTCTATCCTCCAGACCTGACATTGCCGACAGCCCCCACCCCCGGCCCCTCCCCTGAAGGGGAGGGGAGAATTGCGCCCTTGACCCCCAAAGCCGCCTTGCCTAAAGGCCCGCAGCCTGCTTTGGCGCAATCCGGCATGGCCCCTTCGTCTAGCGGTTAGGACGCGGCCCTTTCACGGCTGAAACACGGGTTCGATTCCCGTAGGGGTCACCATTCGCGCTTGCCTTGCGGCGAACGCGGGGACATATGCCGACTGGCTTCGGCCCCTTCGTCTAGCGGTCAGGACGCGGCCCTCTCACGGCTGAAACACGGGTTCGATTCCCGTAGGGGTCACCAGTAACAGCGATCGCCTGCCGCCGTTCGCGACCGCCGCATGCCGGCACCGGCAGCATTCCGTTCGATCTTGACCGCTGAGGACACGCAATCATGGCCCAACCCCTCGCCGGCGTGCGCATCCTCGAAGTCGCCAGCCACGTCTTCGTGCCGATCGCCGGCGGGGTGCTGCACGAATGGGGCGCAGATGTCATCAAGGTCGAACATCCCGAAACCGGCGATCCCTATCGCAGTCTGGTGACAGCGGGTCTGCACACGCTGCACGACGGGATCGATGCCAGCTTCCAGTTCACCAACCGCGGCAAGAAATCCGTGTCGATCGATCTCAAGACCACCGAAGGCCAGGAGCTGCTCTATCGGCTGGCCAGGGACTGCGACGTCTTCCTCACCAATATGCGCCCTGCCGCCCGCCGGCGGATCAGGATCGATGTCGAGCATATCCGCGCCCACAACCCCGGCATCGTCTATGTGCGCGGCAGCGGCTACGGCGCGCGGGGCCCCGATGTCGAGCGCGGCGGATACGATGCGGCGGCCTATTGGATGCGCAGCGGCATCGCCAATGCCTTCACTCCGCCGGAGAGCGAACGCCCGGTGATGCAGCGGCCCGGCTTTGGCGATGTCATCGGCGGTCTGACCATAGCCGGGGCCATCGCCGCCGCGATGTACCGGCGGCTTGCCACCGGGGAGACTTCGGTGGTCGATGTATCGCTGCTGGGCATGGGCATGTGGCAGTTGCAGCCCGAGATCACCCATGCCGGTCAGGACCCCGGCGCCAAGCCGCGCGCCTATGACCGCCTGGCGACGTGGAACCCCATGGTCGGCCCTTACCGCACCCGCGACCGGCGGTTTCTCCACCTCAACATGATGGAGGGAGACCGCTATTGGGCCGATCTGTGCACCGTGCTGGGCCATCCCGAGCTGATCGGCGATCCGCGCTTTATCGACATGGCGACGCGCAAGACCAACGCCCGCGCCTGCGTCGAGGCGCTCGACGAGATCTTCGCGAGCCGCGACTATGCCGAATGGTGCGAGGTGTTGAAACCGGCCAAGGGCGTCTGGGCGCCGATGCAGACCGCCAGCGAAGTCCGCCACGATCCGCAGGTCGCGCCCAACGGCATCCTCGCCGATGTCGAGATGGCCAATGGCACAAAACTCGCCCTGGTAACTTCGCCCGCGCAGTTCGACGAGCAAAGCGCCCAGCCCCTGCGCGCGCCGGAGCTTGGCGAGCACACCGAGGAAGCGCTGCTGGCCCTGGGCCTGTCGTGGGAAGAGATCGTCGCGCTGAAAGATCGCAAGGTCATCGGCTGAGCCTGGCAGGCAGGCCGGGCCATCGCGATTTGACCGCCGGCAGCGCCAAGCAGGATTGCTCCACGAAGTCATGCTGACCCGCTTCGCCCTCACCCTCGAATTCGACGGCGGCCCGTTCCTGGGCCTGCAACGCCAGGCGCATGGGCCGACGGTGCAGCAGGCGGTGGAGGAGGCGGTGTTCGCGGTGACCGGCGAGACCGCCACCCTCCATGCCGCCGGGCGCACCGACGCGGGTGTCCACGCGCTGGCGATGCGCGCGCATGTCGAAATCGCCAAGGCGATCGCCCCGTTCCGGCTGATGGAGGCGCTCAACGCGCTGCTGCGCCCCGCCCCGATCGCCGTCATCGCCTGCGAGATCGTGCCCGGCGACTGGCACGCGCGCTTTTCCTGCATCGGCCGCAGCTACCGCTACCGCATCGTCAACCGCCGCGCGCCGCTGACGCTGGAGCGCGGACGGGCATGGCTGGTTGGCAAACCGCTCGACGCCGAGGCCATGCACCGCGCGGCGCAGAAGCTGGTGGGGCACCACGATTTCACCACTTTCCGCTCGGTGCATTGCCAGGCGGCGAGCCCGGTCAAGACGCTCGACCGGCTGGACGTGCGGCGGGAGGGCGAGCTGGTGCTGGTCGAGGCCGAGGCGCGCAGTCATTCCTGCATCACCAGGTGCGCTCGATGGTCGGCTGCCTGGTGCTGGTCGGGCTGGGGCGCTGGCGTGAGGGGCAAGTGGCCGAGGCGCTGGCGGCCCGGGACCGAGCGGCGCTGGGTCTCAATGCGCCGCCGGAGGGGCTGTATTTCGTGGCGGCGCGCTACCCGGACTAGCCTGGCTCAAACGGAACGTGGGTGCGTCCATTGCGTACTGAAAACCTTGCTGGCTGGGAGTTGCAGTGATAGCCTCCGGGCCATGAACCAGCTCACAGCCATTTCCCAGAAATCCGGAAGGTTGAAGCTCACGGTCGAGGACTTTCTGCGCCTCGACAGGAAAGGCGCGTTCGGGGATCACAAGAAAGTCGAGTTGATCGAGGGGGAAATCTGGATCGTGAGTTCTCAGCTCAATCGTCATGGAATGATGGTGACCGAATTCACAGTCGAAATAGCTCTGGCCCTGCGCGCCATGAAGTCCGACTTGCACCCCACGATCGAAGTCTCAACCCGTATCAACGATTTTTCGCTCCCCCAACCCGATATCGCGCTTAGCGCCTATCGGGGCGACGGGGTGTTACCGCTGCGCGAAGTGGCACTCATCGTCGAAGTATCCAACACTACCCTGCGCACCGACCTTGGCCGCAAACTGCGGCTCTATGCCGATGCCGGCGTGCCGGAATACTGGGTGGTCGATCTGCGGGGCCGCAAGCTGCACCAGATGTGGCTGCCCCAAGGCAAGGCCTATGGCGAACAGCGCGAGGTTGCGTTGGGCAATGCGGTGACGGCGGAGACGATTGCGGGACTGCGGGTAACAGTCCCCAAGCTCTAACCCTTCCCCACCACGCTCTCCGGCAGTTCCGTCCCGAACACCCGCTGGTAGTATTCCGCCACCAGCATCCGCTCGGTCTCGTCGCACTTGTTGAGGAACGACAGGCGGAAGGCAAAGCCCGGGTCCTTGAAGATCGCGGTGTTCTGCGCCCAGGTGATCACCGTGCGCGGGCTCATCACCGTCGAGATGTCGCCGCCCACAAAGCCCTGCCGTGTCAGATCGGCGACCTTGACCATGTCGGCGACCATCTTGGCATCGGCGCCTTCGGTCTTCGACAGAACGATCTGGCTTTCGACCTGCGCGGGCAGATAGTTCAGCCCGACGACGATGTTCCAGCGGTCCATCTGGCCCTGGTTGATCGCCTGGGTGCCGTGATACAGCCCGCTGGTGTCGCCCAGCCCCACGGTGTTGGCGGTGGAGAACAGGCGGAAGTATTTGTTCGGGCGGATCACCCGGTTCTGGTCGAGCAGGGTCAGCTTGCCCTCGGTCTCCAGCACCCGCTGGATGACGAACATCACGTCGGGGCGACCGGCATCGTATTCGTCAAACACCAGCGCCACCGGATGCTGGAGCGCCCAGGGCAGCAGACCCTCGCGGAATTCGGTCACTTGCAGCCCGTCGCGCAGCACGATGGCGTCGCGGCCGATCAGATCGATCCGGCTGATGTGGGCGTCGAGATTGATCCGGATGCACGGCCATTTGAGCCTTGCGGCGACCTGTTCGATGTGGGTCGATTTGCCGGTGCCGTGATAGCCCTGCACCATCACCCGCCGGTTGAAGGCGAAGCCCGCCAGGATCGCCAGCGTGGTGTCGGGATCGAACACATAGCTGCTGTCGAAATCGGGCACGCGCTCGTCGGCTTCAGAAAAGGCGGGAACCTGCATGTCGATATCGATGCCGAACAGCTCGCGCACGCTCACTTGCGTGTCGGGCGCATCGAGGATCGTGTTGCTGCCGGCGTCGGACAGGATGTTTGGGATTTCGGTCATAGGCGGAGTTGCCTATACGCGGGAGGCGGGTGCTGCAATAAGCTTTGCACGATGAATTCGCACAAATGAGGGCCCCGATGATTGTCTATGGCGCGCTGCTTTCGCCTTTCGTCCGCAAGGTCTGCCTGGCCTGCGAGGAGAAGGGCATCGCCTACGAGCTGTTCGTCACCAGACCGCACGGACCCGATCCCGGGTTCAATGCCGCCAGCCCGTTCGGCAGGATTCCGGCGCTGCGCGACGGCGATTACACGCTCTCGGATTCCTCGGCGATCGTCGCCTATCTGGAAGCCAAGCATCCCGCCCCGCCGATGCTCCCCGCCGATCCGCAGGCGCGCGGCAGGGCGGTGTGGTTCGACGAATTCGCCGACACCATCCTCGGCGGATCGGGCCTGAAAATCCTGTTCAACCGGCTGGTCGCGCCCAAGATACTGAAGGTGCCTTACGACGAGGCTGTGGCGCTGCAAGGCGAAGCGGAACTGCCGCCGATCCTGGCCTGGCTGGAAAGCGTCGCGCCGGCATCGGGCTGGCTGGCCGGCGCCGATTTTTCGCTCGGCGATATTGCCGTCGCCTCGATGTTCCGCAGCCTCTCTTCCGTCGGTTACGAACCCGATCCGGCAAGCCATCCGGCGACCGCCGCCTGGTATGCGCGGGTCTGCGAGCGGCCGGCCTGGCAGACCATCGCCGAGCGCGAAGCGCGGCGCTGAATATCAGGCTGCGGCGCGGAAATCGGTGGCGCGGCAGGCGCGGTCGCGGCCGTCGCTCTTGGCGCGGAACAGCGCGGCGTCAGACACCCGGTAAAGCCGCTGCCAGTCCTCTTCGCTCGCCACCGAGCCATCTGCATAGCCCAGGCTCACGGTCACTTTCACCCCCTGCGGCATCGGGTGATGGCGCACTGCGTCGAGCAGCTGCTCGGGGGTGCATGCTTCCGCCGCCGAGCGCGGAATCAGCAGGCCGAACTCCTCGCCGCCCAGCCGCACCGCCAGGCTGCGCTGCGGGCGGCAGCTCTGGATCGCCTCGGCGATGCCGCGCAGCACATCGTCGCCGCCGACATGGCCGAGCCGGTCGTTGACTTCCTTGAACCGGTCGATGTCGATCAGCAGCAGCCGCTGGCGCGACTTGCGGCCGATCGCGAGGTCGAGGAAGGCGCGGCGGTTGAGCAGGCCGGTCAGCGGATCGGTCGCCGCCATGCGCCGCGCCATCTGTTCGCCGGCCAGCGCCTTGTCGCGCTGCGAGCCCAGCTCGCGCAGCCGCACGTTTATCATCAGCGCGCTGAGCAGTCCCTCGATCGACAGCGCGACGAGATTGCCGTTGTCCAGCCAGAAGCTGTATTCGATCAGGTTGAACCCGTGCAGCGCCCGGGTAAAGGACATCGCGATCGGCGCGGTCCAGGCCAGCAGGAACAGCCAGAAATAGCGGCTGCGGCTGCGCCAGGCGTTGAACAGCACCGGGATCAGCAGCGCCAATACGGCCGTCAGCCCCGCCGAATAGGCCAGATCCAGCTGCTGGATGCGCCACGGCGCCAGCAGCGCGAAAGCCAGCGAAACAGCCATCGCCGCCGTCAGCACGACTGGGAATGCCCGCTGCAGCGCCGGTCCGATAACCCTGGTCTCGAAGAAGCTGCGCACGAACATCAGCGCGGTGACCGCAGCCAGGCCGAGCAGCACGTAATTGATCCGCAGCCGGTCGTTGTTTTCGATCCACGGCAGCAATATCGTCAGCATGCCCGACGAGGTGAAAGTATAGGCGCCCAGCGCGGCGACCATCGCGCAATAGAGCAGCTGGAAGCGGTGCCGCAGCGCCGCCCACATCGACAGATTGTAGACGATCAGCGCCAGCGCCAGCCCGGCGAAGGCCGAATAAAGAATGGTCATTTTCAGCCGCAGCGCCACGCTCTGGCTGCGCGTCAGCAATTCCGGCCCCAGCACCACACCGCGCATGTTGCCCGAGCCATGCGCCTCGACGAAGATGGCGTTGAGCGTAGCGGCCCGCTGCGGCACCGGCAGTTCGACGATCGCCCCGATGGTGAGGAACCGCGCCGTGTCGCGCGCGCTGTAATCGAGCGTCGCCTGCGATCCGTCGGCATAGCGGAAATGGATGCGGGCGCGGTCCTGCCAGATGCTGCTCAGCCGCAGCACCAGCGGATCGTCGACAGTTGCGGTCACCGGGGCGAATTTCAGCCGGACCAGAAAGTCGCCCGAGCCATGGCTCGGCTGCTTGCCAAGGCAATCGAACCCCGCCGGATCGGCCATGCGCTGATCGAGCTGCGCCGCTGCGGGCATCGGGGCGATGCAGACGGCCATCTTCCCGCCGTTGCTGGCATGCGCCGGCGCAGCCGCCCAAAACACAGCCAAAATCAGGGCTATCACCCGCAGCAGACACGAAACATTCCCCACGGGCGGGTCATAGGGTTTGACTGGGTAAGATCGGGTTAATGCCACGCTTCATCCGGGCTCGCATTTATGCATCTGGCGGATCGGCGGAGTGAGGGATAAACTTGGGACTTGTTGCGGGAGAAACCAGCGATGACCCGAATGATCTTCGTCAATCTGCCGGTCGCCGACCTGCCCCGGTCGATGGCGTTCTACACGGCGCTGGGCTTCGCCAACAATCCGCATTTCACCGACGATACCGCCGCCTGCATGGTGTGGAGCGAAGCGATCCACGTCATGATCCTGACGCATGACAAATGGAAAAGCTTCACCCAGCGCCCGATTCCCGCGAGCGGGGCCAGCGAAGTGATGAACTGTCTGAACTGCGAAAACCGAGACGAGGTGAACAGCTTGACCGATCTCGCGGGCAGCAGCGGCGGCATGGCCGATATCAATCCGGCGCAGGACCACGGCTTCATGATGAGCCGCAGCTTCGCCGATCCGGACGGGCATGTCTGGGAACTGATGTGGATGGACCCGGCCGCCGTGCCGCCGGGCGAGTGAGAGGGCAACATCGCGATGTCATTCCAGGCCTATCTCGACAACATCGAGGCCAAGACCGGCCGCAGCCCCGCCGATTTCAAGGCGCTGGCGGCGGCCAAAGGCTTCGCCAGCGAGGCGGGCCTCGCCCCCGGGATCAAGGCCGGCGCGATCGTCGACTGGCTCAAGGCGGACTTCGGCCTCGGCCACGGCCACGCCATGGCGATCGTCGCGCTGCTCAAGGGCAAGCAAAGCTAGGAGACCGATAATGTCCTACATCGAAGGTTTCGTCATCCCGGTGCCCGCAGCCAATCGGGACAAATTCATCGCCCACGCCACTCTCAGCGACAGCGTCTTCATCGACAACGGCGCAGCCCGCGTGCTCGAATGCTGGCAGGCCGACGTCGCGCATGGCAAGACCACCGACTTCTTCGGAGCGGTTGCCGCCAAAGACGGCGAGTCGGTCGTCTTCAGCTGGATCGAATGGCCCGACAAGGCCGCCCGCACCGCGATGGAAGCGCAGATGGGCGAATTGATGAAGACCGACGACCGCTTCAATCCCGCAAAGAACCCGATGCCGTTCGACGGCAAGCGCATGATCTATGGCGGCTTCCAGCCGATCGTCGAGCGGGGCGGGCCGTCGCCCGGCAGCTATGTCCAGGGCTTCCTGCTTGCCGTCCCTGCGGCCAATCGCGAAGCCTATCGCAAGATGGCCGAAGACGCCTGGCCGATGTTCGAAAAATATGGTGCACTGCGCCTGGTCGAATGCTGGGGCGACGATGTGCCGGAGGGCAAGGTCACCGATTTTCGCCGGGCGGTGAAGGCGGCAGCGGATGAAATCGTGGTGTTCTCGTTCATGGAATGGCCCTCGCGCGAAGTCTGCGACAAGGCGCACGCCGAGATGATGCAGGACGAAGACATGAAGATGCCCGAAGTCATGCCATTCGACGGCAAGCGGATGATCTATGGCGGCTTCGAACCCGTTGTCATATTAGGAGAATAATCATGGCCAAATTGCAGGGCAGCTTCATCTGGTACGAGCTGATGACCACCGATGCCGATGCGGCAAAGGCATTCTACGACAAGGTTGCCGGCTGGGACATCGCAGCGGCATCGGCCAGCCCCGGGATGGACTACCGCATGATCGTGCGCGCCGATGGCGGCATGACCGGCGGCGTGTTCGCGCTCAACGACGAGATGCTGGGCCAGGGCGCCAAGCCCTGCTGGCTCGGCTATATCGGCGTCGACGATTGCGACGCGGCGGCCAAGGCGGTCGAGGCCAAGGGCGGCAAAGTCGTCATGCCGCCGATGGACGTGCCGATGGCCGGGCGCATCGCCATGGTGTCCGACTGCTGCGGCGCGCCCTATTACATCATGACCCCCACCCCCCAGCCCGGCGGCGGCGAGAGCACGGCGTTTTCGGTCGATGGCGTCGGCGCCTGCGGCTGGAACGAACTCTATGCCGGCAATCAGGACAGCGCCCTGGCGTTCTACACCGGCCTCTATGGCTGGACCCTGCCCGAGCCGATGGACATGGGACCGATGGGCAAATACCAGTTCATCGAGCACGACGGCGTTACCGTGGGCGCGATCATGGCCAAGCCGCCGCACATGCAGGTGCCCGGCTGGAACCACTATTTCCGCGTCGCCAGCATCGCAGCCGCCAAGGCCGCGGTCGAGGCGGGCGGCGGCGCGGTGACCAATGGCCCGATGGAAGTGCCCGGCGGCGACTGGGTGATCAACGGGCTGGACCCGCAGGGCGCGGCCTTCGCGCTGGTCGGCGCGAAATAGATGCAGCCCGGCTTCCCCGCTCCCGAACTGGCCGTCGCGCAGTGGTTCAACGCCAGAGAACCACTGACGCTGGCGGGCCTCAAGGGGCGGGTTGTCCTGCTGCATGCTTTCCAGATGCTCTGCCCCGGCTGCACCGCGCACGGCACGCCGCAAGCCGAGCGCGCGCACCAGCTGTTCGGCAAGATGGGGCTGCAGGTTATCGGGCTGCACACCGTGTTCGAGCATCACGCGGCGATGACGCCGGTCAGCCTCGCCGCCTATATCCACGAATACCGGCTGAGCTTCCCGATCGGCGTCGATGAGGCCGGAGCAGGCACGCCGATGCCGGTGACGATGGAGCGCTACGCCATGCGGGGCACGCCGAGTGCGGTGCTGATCGGGCGTGACGGCACGGTCCGTCATCATGGCTTCGGTCAGGAAGACGATATGGCCATGGGCGCACGGATTGCCATGGCATTGGCGGAAAAGGAGCAGACGTAATGCCCGACTACACCTTCTACACCCAGCCGATGTCGCGCGGCCAGATCGCGCGCTGGGCGCTGCATGAGGCGGGGGCGGATTACGAACATGTGCTGGTCGATCTCAAGGCCCGGCCCGCCGCGCTGCTGGCGGTCAATCCGATGGGCAAGGTGCCCGCGATCGTCCACCACGCCCCGCGCGGCGACCGCACGGTGACCGAGGGCGCGGCGATCTGCGCCTATCTCGCCGAGGTCAATCCCGATGCCGACCTGCTGCCCTACGACGACGAGACCGCCGACTATTTCCGCTGGCTGTTCTTCGCCGCCGGGCCGCTGGAGTCCGCCATCGTCAGCACCTACCTCGGCTTCGCGCCCACGCCCGAGCAGGAAAAGACCGCCGGCTGGGGCAATTACGAGCGGACGATGACGACGCTGGAGGGGCATCTGACCGGCCGCGATTACGTATGCGGCAGCCGCTTCACCATGGCCGATGTCTATATTGGCAGTCAGCTCGACTGGGGGCTCAATTTCGGCTCGGTGCCGCCCAACGAGGCCTTCGTCGGCTATGTCCAGCGCCTGCAAGGCCGCGCCGCCTACAAGGCGGCCAAGGCCATCGACAATGCATTGATCGAGGAGATGCGCAAATGATTCCCAAGAACACTGTCTGCCTGTGGTACGACGGCAAGGCCGAGGAAGCGGCCGACTTTTACGCAGCAACTTTCCCCGATACCCGCAAGACCGCCGTCCACCGCGCTCCGGGCGACAATCCCGGCGGCGGCAAGGAGGGCGAGGTGCTGGTGGTGGAATTCACCGTCATGGGCATCCCCTGCATCGGCCTCAACGGCGGACCGGCCTTCCAGCACGACGAGGCCTTCTCCTTCCAGGTCGCCACCGACGACCAGGCCGAAACCGACCGCTACTGGAACGCGATAGTCGGCAATGGCGGGGCGGAGAGCGCCTGCGGCTGGTGCAAGGACAAATGGGGCCTCAACTGGCAGATCACCCCGCGGGTGCTGACCGAAGCCATGGCCGATCCCGACCGCACGGCGGCGAAGCGCGTTTACGAGGCGATGATGACGATGCGCAAAATCGACGTTGCGGCGATCGAGGCAGCGCGTAAGGGCTAAGCGATGCTCATCCTCTACGGCCACCCCTTCTCCTCCTACACCTGGAAGGCGCTGATCGCGCTTTATGCCAGCGAGGTGCCGTTCGAGGTTCGCGCGGTCGATGCGCAGTTCCCGGAGCATATCGCCGCGGTCAAAGCCGCCTCGCCGCTGGGCAAGTTTCCGCTGCTCGAAGACGGCGACATCCAGATTTTCGAGGCGACGTCGATCATCGAATATCTCAGCATCCGCCATCCCGGGCCTGAGGTTCTCATCCCCACCGATCCCGCCGCCGCCGTCGGCATGCGCATGCTCGACCGGGTGTTCGACAATTACGTGATGACGCCGATGGCGGCGATCGTGCATGGAGCATATCCGCAACCCCGCCTCCCCCGATGCAGCCCGCATCGCCGAGGCCAGGACGCAGCTGCGCAAGACCTATGCCTGGCTCGAAGGCTGGCTCGAATTCTACCCGGTCGGCGAGCAGATTACCCTGGTCGAATGCAGCGCCGCGCCGTCGCTGTTCTATGCCGACTGGGTCGAGGAGATCGGCGAGGAATTCCCCCGCCTCGCCGCCTGGCGCGCGCATCTCAACGCCCTGCCCGCCGTGGCGCAATGCATCGAGGACGCCCGCCCGTTCCGCGAAAACTTCCCGCCGGGCGCGCCCGACCGCGATTGACCGAGGAGACCGGCAATGACCGCGCAGCTCAACCACACCATCGTCTGGTGCAGCGATACCGAAACTTCCGCGGCGTTCCTCGCCGAGATGCTGAACCGCCCGCCGCCCAAGCCGTTCCATCACTTCATGGTAGTCGAACTCGATAACGGCGTGTCGGTCGATTACATGCGGAAAGAGGGTCCGGTCGCGCCCCAGCACTATGCCTTTCTGGTCGATGACGCGACGTTCGATCGCGGCCTGGCGCTGATCCGGCAGCGTGGGCTGACCTACTGGCCCGAACCCTCGCGCAGCAATCCCGGCGAAATCAACCATCGCGACGGCGGGCGCGGCGTCTATTTCGAGGATCCCGACGGCCATTTCCTCGAACTGCTGACCACCCCCTACGGAGTGCCCAAGACGTGAGCGATAGCTGCAACGAACTTTCGGTCACCCGCTTCATCGCCGCCCCGCCGGCCAAGGTCTGGGAGGCCCTGACCGCCCGCCGCGAGGAATGGTGGTGCCCCACCCCCTGGTATGCGCGGTTCGACAAGCACGAGCCCCGCGCCGGCGGCGTCTGCAACATGACCTTCTATGGGCCGGACGGCGAGAAGGAAGCGCAGAACGGCATCTATCTCGCCTGGGACGAAGGCAGGCGCTTCGCCACCACCGACGCGGTGACCGAAGACCTCATGCCCGCCGGCCCGTTCATGATCGGCATCTGGGAAATCGCGGCGGAGGAGTCTGGCGGCATTGGCGGCACCCGCTACACCGCCACCGCCCGCCACTGGACCGGGGAAGCCTGCAAGCAGCACGCCGACATGGGCTTCGAGGAAGGCTGGGGCGCCTGCGCCGATCAGCTCAAGGCCTTGTGCGAGGCATAGGCTGCCTCACATAAACGCCGCCGCCCGCCGCAGCAGCTGATAGGCCTCGACCACGCCCTGCAGCCTCGTCTCGAAGCTGCGGTCGCCGCCGTTGCGGTCCGGGTGATAGCGCCGCACCAGCTCCGAGTAACGCTCGCGCAAGGCCCGGCGGTCGGCGTCGAGCGGCAGGCCCAGCGTATCCAATGCGCGGCGCTGGTCCGGCGTCACCACCTTGCCGTCCCTGCGCCCGGCCGGCATCCGCATCCGCGCGCGCGCGGAAATCGCCTCCAGCGGATCGGCGAAATCGGCCCAGCGCGGCGCACCGTCGATGCCCGCGGTCGGGCTGAAGGCGCGCACCTCGCGCTCCCAGCCGTGGATCGGCGACTGTGCGCGCAGGATTTCCTCGCTGCTCATGCCGGCGAAATAGTCGTAGCCGGCGTTGAACGCGCGGACGTGATCGAGGCAGAACCAGCGGGAGTCGCCCGGCCCGTCGAAGCCCGGCGCGCGGCCCCCCGGCGCGCGGAACTCGCCCGGCCCGGCGCAGCCCGGCCAGTCGCACTGCCGGCCCTGCGCCTCGCGGCGGCCATGGAATTGGTCGTGAGCCGGTTTATCTGCCAAAAAGCACCGAATAGGCTGAGCTTGTCGAAGCCCTGCCCTTTCTTTTCCGGCGCGCGGTTGGCAAGAAGAAAAACAGCCCTGCGACAAGCTCGGGGCAAGCGGAGTTTATTTTGGGACCCTTGGCTCAGGAAATCGCCCGGCTGCTCACCGCAGCCTTCGCCCCAGCGAAGCTCGACGTGATCAACGACAGCGCCCGTCACCACGGCCACTCAGGCGACGACGGCAGCGGCGAATCGCATTTCACGGTGGAGATCGAAAGCGCCGCCTTTGCCGGGGTCTCACGCCTTCAACGTCAAAGGCTGGTCAACGCCGCATTGGGCGACATACCGGGCCAGCGGGTCCACGCGCTGGCGATCAAGGCGCGGGCGCCGGGGGAGTAAACCACTCCAGCCACGCGCCGTGGGCATGCGCCGCCGCCAGCAGCACCTCCTCCCCCCCGCCCGGCCAATAGCGCACCGTTAGCCCGTGATTGAGCAGGGTGCGATTACCTTCGAGCGCAATCCACGCCAGCGGCCGCTCCGCCGTCGCCCGCTCGCTTGCCGCTGCCATCGCCGCCGTCACCCGCGCCTTCTGCTCGTCCGGCACATATTGCCAGACGATCGAATGCATCAGCACCCGGGTCGTCCCCGCCTCTTGCGGCCTCGCCAGCTCCCGCTCGACGAAGTCCGCCGCGTTCATCTCCACCAGATCGGGCGGGCGCTGTTTCGCCAAGGCGATCGCCGCCTCCAGCCGCTGGAACCGCACCGCGTGTTCCGGCCAGATATAGGCCTCGATCCGCCGCGCCTGCGCCGGATCGGTGAGATCGACCGGGGCAACATCGCAGCCCTTCAACGCGGCAAAGCCAATCTCCCGGTCCGGCGGCGCGGCCCCGCGCCACTCGGGCGCGAACCGCATCGCCGCATCCTCCGGCCCCACCTGCACCCCGCCGAGATCGTAGAAATAGCGATCGATCATCAAGTTGATCCCGGCGCTCGAGCCGATCTCCAGGCATTCGAAGCGCGGCGGCATGCCCTGCCCCGCCAGCCACAGCATGGCGGCGACGAAGCCGGATGAACGCCCCGCCTCATTGGTCTGCGGCGGGCCGTCGAGCCAGGGGAGGAGGAAGTGTGCGTGGCGGCGGACCGCCTCGGCGACCAGCGCCCTGTCGTCCACCGCCTCCCCCGCATAGATCGCCGCCAGCTCCGGCGCCTTGCCCGACAGGTGCAGCGCATGCAGCCCGCCCGCCGAGCGCAGCGGCACCGCATCGGCCATCGCCGCACCCGGCCAGTCGCGGATCGTCTCGATGAAGGCCCCGGGCGCGGGATCGTCCAGCACAGCCCCGATCGCCGCGACGATCCGCGCCGTCACGCTGGCATCGTTGGCGCGGCAATAGGCGACCTGATTGGCAAATGCCTCGCGCACCGTCGCCGGGAAGAAGCCCGAAACCACTTGCGCATCCGCCATCGCATGTTGCCCTTTCGCCGCTCGCCGCCTAAACGCCGCCCCCGATGGCCAAACCCCTCACCTTCGCCGTGCCCAAGGGACGCATTCTCGACGAGGCGCTGCCGCTGATGGCGCTGGCCGGGGTTGTGCCCGAAGCGGAGTTCCACGACAAGAAGAGCCGCGCTTTGTCCTTCGCCTGCGAAAACAGTGACATGAAGATCATCCGCGTGCGCGCCTTCGATGTCGCCACCTTCGTCGCCCATGGCGCGGCTTCGGCGGGGATCGTCGGCTCGGACGTGGTCGAGGAGTTCGCCTTTTCCGACCTCTATGCCCCGGTCGATCTCGATATCGGGCACTGCCGGCTGTCGGTCGCCGAACCCGCCGGGCAGAGCGCCGAAGCCGGAGCGAGCCATATGCGCGTCGCCAGCAAATACCCCAATCTCACCCGGCGGCATTTCGAGCGGCAGGGCATCCAGGCCGAGGTGGTCAAGCTCAACGGCGCGATGGAGCTTGCTCCCGGGCTCGGCCTCGCCAGCCGCATTGTCGATCTGGTCTCCACCGGCAAGACGCTGAAGGACAACGGCCTGGTCGAGACCTGCACCATCCTGCAAATCTCCGCCCGCCTGATCGTCAACCGCGCCGCGCTCAAGACCGACGAACGCGTCGGCGCGCTGGTCGAGGCGTTCCGCGCGGTTGCGGCCAAGAACAAGGCAGCCTGATGCTCCGGCTCAACTCCCGCGACCCCGGCTTCGCCCAGGCCTTCCAGCGGCTGGTCAACGACCGCCGCGAAAGCGACGACGATGTCGCGCGCGACGTCACCCGGATCATCGCCGAAGTGCGCAACCAGGGCGACGACGCGCTCGCCGAATTCACCCAGCTCCATGACGGCCATTCGCTGAGCCGCGACGAGAACTGGAGCATTTCGCGCGAGGCCTGCCACCAAGCTTTCGACGACCTTAACCCGGAGCTGCGCGCGGCGCTCGAATTTGCCGCCAAGCGCATCCGCGCCTTCCATCAGGGCCAGCTGCCCGCCGATCGCGACGAGACCGACCGCCACGGCGTGCGCCTGGGCGCGATATGGCGCGCCGTCGATGCGGCGGGGCTCTATGTGCCCGGCGGCCGCGCCGCCTATCCTTCCTCGCTGCTGATGAACGCGATTCCCGCCCGGGTCGCGGGAGTCGGACGGCTGGTGGTCTGCACCCCGACGCCCAAGGGCGTGGTCAACCCGCTGGTGCTCGCCGCCGCGCACCTCGCCGGGGTCGACGAAATCTGGCGGATCGGCGGGGCGCAGGCGGTGGCGGCGCTCGCCTATGGCACGAAGCGCATCCGCCCGGTCGATGTCGTCACCGGCCCCGGCAACGCCTGGGTGGCCGAGGCCAAACGCCAGCTCTATGGCGTCGTCGGCATCGACATGGTCGCGGGCCCCAGCGAAATCCTGGTCATCGCCGACGGCAAGAGCGATCCCGAATGGACCGCCGCCGACCTGCTCAGCCAGGCCGAGCACGATCCCGCAGCGCAATCGATCCTGATCACCGACGATCCGCTGTTCGCCGATACCGTCGCCGACCGCATCGGCGTGGAGCTGGCGATGCTGCCGACCGCCCGCGTCGCGGCGGAGAGCTGGAACACCCACGGCGTCATCATCGAGGTCGCCAGCCTGGAGGAAGCCCCGGCGCTGGCCAATGCGCTGGCGGCCGAGCATGTCCAGCTGGCGGTCGACGATCCCGAGCCGCTGATGCAGGCGATCCGCCACGCCGGCTCGATCTTCCTCGGCCGGATGACGCCCGAGGCAGTCGGCGATTACGTCGCCGGGCCCAACCATGTGCTGCCGACCGGGCGCCGTGCGCGGTTCTCCTCGGGCCTCTCGGTGCTCGATTTCATGAAGCGCACCAGCTTCATCCAATTGGACGAGGCGGCGCTGAAGGCCGTCGGACCGGCCGCCATCGCACTCGCCGACGCCGAGGGGCTGACCGCGCACGCCCGCTCGATCGAAGTCAGGCTGGGGATATGAAGGCGGACAAGCGCCAGGCCCGCGCCGCCGCCCGCCTCGCTGCGGTGCAGGCGCTCTACCAGCACGAGCTGGAGGCGACCCCGCTCGCCCGGCTGCTCGACGAATTCCACCAGCACCGCCTCGGCATGGAAGTCGATGACGACCAATACGCCGAGGCCGAAACCGCCTTCTTCGACGATATCGTCAAAGGCACGCTCGCCCGGCGCGACGAGATCGACACGCTGATCGCCGCCAAGCTCGCCGAGGGCTGGAAGCTGGAACGGCTCGACAAGACCATGCTGCAGATCCTGCGCGCGGGCACCTACGAGCTCCTCGCCCGCGCCGATGTGCCGACCGGCACCGCGATCGGCGAATACCTCGACGTGGCGCATGCCTTCTTCGATGCGCGCGAGGCGAAGTTCGTCAACGGCGTGCTGGACGCGGTGGCGAAGGGGGTGCGGTGAGCGCTTCAATCCTCTCCATTTTCGCGAAGCGCAAATGGGGAGGTGGCTGGCGCGAAACGACAGACGGAGGGGTAATGTCGCAGCGTCAGACACCCCTCCACCACCGCTTCGCGGCGGTCCCCCTCCCCATTTGGCTTCGCAAAATGGAGAGGAAATAGGTGAGCGAACTCGCCTTCATCGCCGCCCTGCGCCGCCTCGCGACGCACCCCGGCGCGCGGGGGCTGGATGACGATTGCGCGGTGCTGGAAGTGGGCGGCGAGGCGCTGGTGCTGACGCATGACGCCATGGCCGAGGGCGTGCATTTCCTCACCGGACAGGACCCGGCCGATGTCGCCTGGAAGCTGGTCGCCAGCAACATGTCCGATCTCGCCGCCAAGGGGGCGGAGCCGCTGGGCGTGCTGCTGGGCTATATGTTCGGGACGGACGACGCGCGGTTCCTCGCCGGGCTGGAAGAGGCGCTGGCGCATTACGGTGCGCCGCTGCTGGGCGGTGACACCATTGCCGGCACGGGCAGCCAGGTGCTGGGGCTGACCGCCTTAGGCCGGGCGACCCACCGCCCGGTGCCCTCGCGCAGCGGCGCGCGGGCGGGCGACTGCCTGTGGATCACCGGCCCGGTCGGCGCGGCGATGCTGGGGCTGGAGGCGCTGAAAGCGGGAGAAGGCGACAGCCTCGCCTACCGCCGCCCAAGCGCGCTCCTCGCCGAGGGACAGGCGCTCGCCCCGCATGTCACCGCGATGATGGATGTGTCGGACGGGGTGCTGCTCGACGCAGCCAGGCTGGCCCGGGCCAGCGGGGTGACGCTGGCGATCGACGGCGCGGCGGTTCCGATCGCCACACCCGAGGACCGCCGCGCCGAGGCCCTGCGCTGGGGCGAGGATTACCAGCTGCTGTTCACCGCGCCACCGGGCTTCGCGCCGCCGGTGGAAGCGTTCAGGATTGGCGAGGCCGGGGCCATGGGTGAAATGCCGCTGCTGCTGGATGGCGAACCGCTCGGGGAGAATGACGGGCTGGGTTACGAACACCGCCAGGACGACGCATCTGAAATGTAGTTCACCCTTACCCCACACCCGACTATGCTGAGCTTGTCGAAGCACTGTCTTTTTCTTCGGGCAGTCCCGCATAACGCACGAAGAAACGGACAGCCCTTCGACAAGCTCAGGGTAGTCGGGTGTAGGCGGGGTGGGAGCAACATTCCGCGCAACCCCTCAAAGCTTCGAAACATCCACCCCGCGCGCCTGCAGGATCGGCTTGAGCGCAAAATAAGCCGCCCGCGTGCGGTGGTTGGGGATCGCCGGATAGAGGTGGTGGATGAGATGCGTCTCCATCCCCATCGACAGCACATGGCCGAGCCGGCTCTTGAAGATATAGGCGTTCTCGTAGCGCCCCATCCGCCCCTCGCGCGGGTGGTGCGGGGCCCAGCTGAGGTAGAAGCGGATGTAGCTGAGCCCGACATGGCGCGGCAGCCACCAGATCGCCGCCGCCTCCAGCGCATAGCCGCTCCACGCCATCGAGAAGAGCACCGCCATGAAGACCAGCTGCAGCACCAGCGTTTCCTTCAAGGCCCGCTTCGCCTCGGGCGTGCCCATTTCGGCGAGAATGCGCTTGTAGTGGTGGATCGAGCCATCGACCCCCGGCTGGCGGTTATACCAGGTCTTGTACCAGGCCAGGGCCGCGTTGGGCGCTTCGTCGGTATAGTCCGGATCTTTCGTGGGGTGGTTGCAGTGGTAGTGATGCTCGAGATGCATCAGCCGCGCCATGCTGAACGGAAAGACGATCGGGATGGTCGATACCGCCCCCACCGCCTCGTTCAGCCAGCGGGTCTTTTCTCCGGGGCGGCCAATATTCGAATGCATCGCCTCGTGGCTGGTGACATAGCCGCCGGTGGCGATGACGCAGCTGAGCAGGCAGGCCAGCGGCAGGTTGATCAGCCCCATCATGGCCAGCGGGAACAACGAGAGCCACAGCGCGAAGCAGCCGAAGGCCGCAACCGCATAGGGCCACATCCGCCCGCCGTGGAACTGGCGGGCGATGTCGATCTCTTCCTTGCGCAGATTGCGGCGGGTGTAGCGGTCGAGCCCGTCGGGGCCGAGCAGCGGAATTGCGGGACCGTCGCCCGAGCGAGCGCGGCCGGTTACGCCCGGCTGGATCAGCAGATCGGCCTCGCTCACAGCCACCTGCCCCGGACGTTGGCGACGAGGCCCCAGGCCCCGCCGACGAGCAAACCGAAGGCGATCCGGCTCATGCCGAACGGCGCAGCATAGTCCATCGCCGCCATGCCCTGCGCGATCAGCGGCGCGATGAAACCGATCCCGAACAGGAACGGCATTATGGCCATCAGTCTTTTTACGCCCGCTTCCATAGTCTTAATCTGGCATAAACCATGGAATCCCGCAAGCACGCGTGCCTGGCCCAAAATCGCGGCTCATCCCGAAACCGGGCAGAATTGCGCCTTTGGGGGTTGCGCATGCCCGCACATGGCTTTAGCGGCGGGCGCACTTTTCCGCCCTGCGTTCGCAGGGCTGTTTTCTATGCGCAACCAACAAGGGGGAGCAGCGCAGTGGACCTCGTAACCTTATCGATCGTATTGGGCCTGGTGGCCGTGCTTTACGGCGCCTTCACCAGCCGGCAGGTGCTCAGCGCCTCTGCGGGCAACGCCAAGATGCAGGAAATCGCCGCAGCGATCCAGGAAGGCGCTCAGGCCTATCTGAAGCGCCAATACACCACCATCGCCATCGTCGGCGTGGTCGTGGCGATTATCGTCGCTGTCGCGCTGGGGCCGATCTCGGCGACCGGCTTCGTCATCGGCGCGGTGCTTTCGGGCGTCGCCGGCTTCATCGGCATGAACATCTCGGTGCGCAGCAACGTGCGCACCGCCGCCGCGGCGCAGACCGGGCTGCAAGCCGGCCTGACCCTGGCGTTCCGCGCCGGCGCGATCACCGGCATGCTGGTGGCGGGCCTCGCGCTGCTCGCGATCGCCTGCTTCTATGCCTGGCTGATCGGACCCGGCGGCTATACTGTCGGCGGTGAGGACCGCACCGTGGTCGAAGCGCTGACCGCGCTCGCCTTCGGCGCTTCGCTGATCTCGATCTTCGCGCGTCTCGGCGGCGGCATCTTCACCAAGGCCGCCGACGTCGGCGCCGACCTGGTCGGCAAGGTCGAGGCGGGAATTCCCGAGGATGACCCACGCAACCCTGCGGTTATCGCCGACAACGTCGGTGACAATGTCGGCGACTGCGCCGGCATGGCTGCCGATCTGTTCGAGACTTATGTCGTCACCGTCGGCGCCACCATGGTGCTGACCGCGCTGCTGCTGAAAGGCGTCGGCGACCTGCTGATGCCGCTGATGGCGCTGCCGCTGCTGATCGGCGGCGTCTGCATCGTCACCAGCATCATCGGCACTTACTTCGTGCGCCTCGGTGGCGGCAAGAACATCATGGGCGCCATGTACAAGGGCTTCCTGGTGACCGCCGTGCTCTCGGTCCCCGCCATCTGGTGGGCGATCAATTATGCGCTGGGCGACATCAATGCCGCTATCGGCGATACCGGCTACTCCGGCATGACCCTGTTCTGGTGCTCGCTGCTCGGCCTGATCATCACCGGGCTGATCATCTGGATCACCGAGTATTACACCGGCACCAACTACCGCCCGGTGCGCTCGATCGCCAAGGCGTCCGAAACCGGGCACGGCACCAACGTCATCCAGGGTCTGGCGATCAGCCTTGAATCGACCGCGCTGCCGACGCTGGTGATTTGCGGCGGCATCGTCATCGCCTATCAGCTGGCGGGCCTGATGGGCATCGCCTATGCGGCCACCGCGATGCTGGCGCTGGCCGGCATGGTTGTCGCGCTCGACGCTTACGGCCCGGTGACGGACAACGCCGGCGGCATTGCCGAAATGGCCGGCCTCGACGACGAGGTTCGCGCCAAGACCGACGCGCTCGACGCCGTGGGCAACACCACCAAGGCCGTCACCAAGGGCTATGCGATCGGTTCGGCGGGCCTCGGCGCGCTGGTGCTGTTCGCCGCCTTCACCACCGACCTTCGGGAATTCTTCCCGGCGCTGGAAGTCGATTTCAGCCTCGAGAATCCCTATGTGATCGTCGGCCTGCTGCTCGGCGCATTGCTGCCCAACCTGTTCGGCTCGATGGGCATGACCGCCGTCGGCCGCGCGGCGGGCGACGTGGTGATCGACGTGCGCAACCAGTTCCGCGACAATCCGGGGATCATGGCGGGCACCTCCAAGCCCGACTATGCCCGCACCGTGGACCTCGTCACCAAGGCGGCGATCAAGGAGATGATCGTCCCCTCGCTGCTGCCGGTGCTGGCGCCGATCGTGGTCTATTACGCGATCACCGCCGTCGCGGGCCAGGCCAACGGCTTCGCCGCGCTGGGCGCGCTGCTGCTGGGCGTGATCGTCGGCGGGCTGTTCATCGCGGTGTCGATGACCTCGGGCGGCGGCGCCTGGGACAACGCCAAGAAATACATCGAGGACGGCAACCATGGCGGCAAGGGCAGCGAAGCCCACAAGGCAGCCGTGACCGGCGACACCGTCGGCGATCCCTATAAGGACACCGCCGGCCCGGCGGTCAACCCGATGATCAAGATCACCAACATCGTCGCCTTGCTGCTGCTGGCGGCGCTGGCGGCGCAGGCGGGGGTTTGATCCTCTAGCGATACCGGGGACAGCGTATTGCGCTGTCCCCTGAATACCAAGACCCCGCCCGGAGCGATCCGGGCGGGGTTTTTTGTTTCACACCCTTCGACTGGCTGTTTGCACACGACAGACACGAAGATGCGCGCCCTCCGCCGAAGGCGGAATGATTGTGTCGAAGGCACTGCTTGCGGCCACCGTTGACATCGATTGCGAGGCCTCGCCTCAAGCCGGGACATCTTCGTGACTTCGTGTCTTCGTGGGAGATAATTGTTGACATCAACGAACCATATCGGTTATACGCCCCGCACCTTCCCTCTGGAAGGTTGCAGGACCGGGAGCGGGCAAAGGCCTTGCCCCACCCCGTTCCTTCGCTCCCCGGCCCGCTCCTTTGGAGCCAACCGAGGGGCGGCGCGGCCGGCGATGCGGGCGCGTGGTGCGGGGCGGTTACGCTCTCGCGGCATGCCCACCCAGAGCGCCGATGCGGCAGACCGGATGGCGCACTGCCGCGGCCTCTCCCGCCCACCCGCCTCCCCGCTCATCGGCGCGGAGCGGCTACCGGGTTTGGAACCGGCATCGTCGATGTGGCGCGGCGCGATCAGCCGCGCGGGTGCAGCAATGTGGCTCCCCTGATCGGGAAATGCGAGCCTGCCACGCTGCCCTGGCCGGTCGCCGAAAGGAACGAGCCGGACGCGCTGCGGAAGAGCGCCCCGGCCATTCGCAAACCATCTCCGCCCGCCCCACCCGCGCGCCGCCGGCAGGCCCGCGCCGGCCGCGCGGTTCTGTATCTCCTCACCCGGCGTAAACCCGCATTCGCCAGCGGGGGCTTTGGCGTGCCTTCCGCAAATCCTCTCCGAGCTTGTCTCGGGGAGGGGGACCGCCCGCGAAGCGGGTGGTGGAGGGGCAGGTGGCGCAAGCCGCCGCTTCGCGTCGGCACCCCTCCGTCAGCCGCTTCGCGCCTGCCACCTCCCCGAGACAAGCTCGTGGAGGAATTTACCCCTTCAATAATCCTTGCTGATCCGCGCGTTGACGCTCTCGCGGCCGATGGTCGAGACCGCCGAGAGCAACGACAGCCAGCTGGTCACGCGGAACTCGAGCTGGGTGGCGTTATAGCCGCGCCCGTCGGTGACGATCTCGGCATAGATCCGCCGGGTGATATATTTGCCCGCCGCCACGCCGGTGCCGCGTCCGGTGGCGACATCGGCGGGGACGATGCGCAGCCGGTCGAGGCCGATGGCGCGGCGCAGCTTGTTTATCGGATCGATCCCGCCGCCGCCCCGCAAGGATGCGATCGCCGCGCCGAGCTGCAGCGCCTCGGGCGCGGAGATGTTGGTCACCGAGGTGCCGAACAGCAGCCGCGACAGCAGTTCCTCGTCGGGCAGCACCGGGGTCGAGGAAAAGGCCACGTTCGGGCGCAGGGAAGTGCCGGTGACGGTGACCCGCGCGGTCAGCCCGCTCTCCTGACTCTGTGCGAGGATATCGAGCCGGGGATCGGGCGGGCTGCCGCCGTCGAAGAAGATGCGGCCCCGGGTCATCTCGAAGCGCTTGCCGGCGAACTCGTAGCCGCCGCGCACCAGATCGGCGCGGCCCTCGATGGCCGGAGCCGCCGTGGTGCCGCGCAGGCGGATGTCGGCGCTCCATTCGCTGTCGATCCCCATTCCGCGCACATCGACCCGGGCCGGCGCCCTGGCGTCGATCAGGAAGCGCCACGGGGCCGCAGCCGCCCGGGGCGCGGCGCGGTCGAGCGGGCGGTTGACTTCGGCAGTGCGGATCGCCGGCAGCTCCGCCACTGCCGCCGCGCGGCCCAGCTGCCAGCTGCCCCGCTCGATCGCCAGCCGCCCCGCTATGGTTCCGCCATTGCCGTCCGAGCGCACCAGCAGCGGGCCGGTGACGCTGGCCGCCATGTCATCGCGGGCGAGGATGCGCGCGCCGCGCGCGGCGATGCGCAAGTCGATCGCCGGGCCTTTGGTGCCCAGCCCCGAGAAGTCGAAACTGCCGCTGCCGCTGACGCTGCCGCCGCCCGCCGTCTGGCCGGTCACATTGCTCAGCACCAGCCGCGAGCCGGCAAAGCTGCCCTGCGCCGCCATGGCGTTGACCGTCATCCCGGTCAGCGCGCTCTGCAATTGCAGCCCGCTGCCCGCCAGCGAACCGCGGATGCTGGGCGAGGCGACCGAGCCGGTGACGTCCGCCGCCACCGCCAGCGGCCCGGTGAGATCGAAGCTGTTGAGCGCGGCGAGCCGGAAGATCGCGTCGGCGGGGCCGTTGTAGCGCAATTGCGCGAACACGCTGCCCTGGCCGATCCGCTGCGCCAGCGAGCCCTGCGAGGCGAGATTCGCGATCCGCCCCTGCAGCCGCCCGCGCACCTGCCCGCCCTCGCTCGCCACCGCGCGCGCCTCCAGCCGGTCGGGCGTCAGCGAGCCGGTCAGCGCCACATCGATCGGGCGCGAGGTCAGCACCAGCCCGGAGCGGGTGAGCCCGGCGATGCGCACCTTGAACTCGCCGGCGGGATTGGCGCGCTGCGCCTGGCGGTAATCGATCAGCCCGGAAATCCGCCCGCCCAGCCCCATGTCGGCAACCAGCACGTCGGCCAGCGACAGCGGCATGTTGGCCAGGGCGAGATGCAGATCGGTAGTCTGGCCGCCAACCAGCCCAGAGGCTATCGCCCGCCCCCCGGCGAAATCGAGCTGGGTGGGCGCCAGCCGCCAGCCGCCGCCCGGCTCGGCTGTCAGCACCGCGCGGCGCGGCAGGACGATGCGCTGCCCGGCGAACTGCCCCTGCGCCGCCACCGCGAGGCGCTGCGGCGCGACATCGGCGAGCAGTTGCAAGTCGAAGCGGCTGCCGCGCCGGCCCGCCAGCGAGGCAGTGACTTGCCCTTGCCCGTCGGTCAGCCGCGCATTCGCCGCCAGCCGCCCGAGGAACAGCTGGCCCTGGCCGATGCCCTGCCCCATCAGGCTGCCGGTGACGCTGCTGTGCCCGCCGCGCAGCAGGCCTTGGGCTTCCAGCCGGGCGCTGCCGATGGTCAGCGGCATGTCGCCGCCGAAGCGGGCATTGCGGGCGTTGAGCGCCACGGTGAAGCCCTGGCCGCCGCCCTGCGGGGCGAGCTCGAGCGTGCCGTCGATGCCGCCGCCCGCCAGCGTCAGCCTGCCCGCCGCCAGCGCGCGGTCGAGCGTCACACTGCCGGCGATCGCGGTCTGCGCCACTTCCAGCCGCTGCACCTCGATCCGCGCCGGCCCGCCGGGTTTGGCATAGAGCCCCAGCGTGCCGGTGAACGGGCCGAGCCGCGAGCCGCCCTGGGTTTCGATGCGGAAACCATTGGCGATGGGGGAGAGCGCGATGCGCACATCCTTCAGCCCGGCGGCAGGCAGCGGATCGGCGAAGGTCAGCACCGCGCGCGGGCCGTCGCCCGCAAAGCTGGCCTCGACGAGGAACGGCCCATAATCGGCGTGCTTGCCCTTGCCCGAAATCTGGGTGCGGCCACCCTCCAGATAGCGACCCGCCACCCCCAGCGACAGCTTGCTGCCGCTCAGCGTCGCCTGCTCGAACAGCAAGGGGCGATTGCGCCCAAGACTTATATCGCCGCCGAAGCGGATGCCGCTGCCCGCCAGGCTGGTCAGCGTCGCATTGTCGACCCGCACCAGCTTCGCCGGCGAGCCTGGTGTCGAGCGTCCACGGCAGCTTGCCGAATTTGAGCACGATCCGCCCCTCGGCGTCGGCGCTGCCCAGATCGGTCAACGCAAAGCCGCGTGCCGCGACCTGTCCCGCCAGCCCATAGCCCTGCCGCGCCATGTCGCCGCGCAGCGCGAGCCGGGCGGAAATGCCGGGGACGGCGAGCTGGAGGTCGTCGGAAGACAGGCTGTTGCCGGCCAGGGTCAGCGTGCCCTTGGCGCGCGGCTGGAGCAGGCGCGGGTCGAGCGAGGCGTCGCCGGTGACGACGCGCTGCGCGGCGGCATCGAGCGGCAGGATCAGCGCGCCGTCGGTGAACTTCGCCAGGCCCGCCTGGGTCAGCTGCTCGATCCTGACGTTTTCGATGGTCAGCAGCGCCGCCGTCAGATTGTGCTCGATCGTCAGGTCGCGGAAGGGTCCGTCGAGCGTGCCGGACAGCTGCGCGCCGTCGAGCCGCGCGCCGGGGAACAGTCCTTCCGGATTGCGCACCGCCGCATCGAAACGCATCGCCTCGAAGCGATTCTCGCCAAGGTCCGCCGCCCCGCTGCCGCGCAGCGCCAGCCCCTCGCCGATCAGATTGGCCTTGCCCTGGAAGACGCTGTTCCGGAGCGTGCCCGAAGCCGCCAGGGCAACCGTGCCGCCCGCCGCCCGTCCGGCCAGGCCCCGCAGCAGATCGCCCGGCCAGACCAGGCCGAGCGCGCCAAGCTGGCCCGAGAGATTGCTCAGCCGCAGCGCCGCCAGCCGCCCGCCGCCGCGCTCGGCGAGCAGCGCGCCGTCCCAGCGCCGCCAGCTGCCCTTGCCGCCGACCTTGAGCGCGAGGCTGCTGTTCGAACCGGCAAGGCCCGCGAGCAGGCCGCCTTTGGGCGCGGCGATATCGGCCTTGAGATCGAAGCGGTCGCGGTCCGGCTCGGCGTCGAGCAGCACGAACAGCCGGTCGCCGCCGCCCAGTTTCCCGTCGGCGCGGACCAGCGCGCGGCCCTTGCGGATATCGGCGCGGGCGGTGAGGTCCACCCGCCGGGCCGGGCCCAGCACGCCCTCGGCGACGGTCAGCCGCTCGATCTCCAGCCGGTCGATGCGGATGTCGAAATTGGGCAGGACCGGCGCATCCGGCTTGCCGGGGCGCAGCTTGGGCAGGCGCAGCAGCGTGCCCCGCCGCAGCACCAGCTTGCGCACATCGAGTCCGCTGCGGAACCAGTTGAACGGCTTCCAGTCGAGCTCGGCCTCGGGCACCCTGGCGAAGACGCCTTGCGGATCGGCGAAGCCGACATCGCGCAGCT
This sequence comes from uncultured Alphaproteobacteria bacterium, assembly GCA_963779195.1. GTDB lineage: Bacteria > Pseudomonadota > Alphaproteobacteria > Sphingomonadales > Sphingomonadaceae > Novosphingobium. The sequence continues at coordinate 385,612 of CAVZWZ010000001.1, read as the reverse complement.
TCGCGCTGGAGAACAGCGAGCCCTCGATCCGGCCAACCTCGATGCGCAGCCCCGACACCGGCGCCAGCGCGGCGATGCGGTCGGCGACGTAGCGGTGGCCGATCGGGCTGTCGAGCACCGCCACCGCCAGCGCCGCGAGGCCGACCAGCGCGGCGAGGAACAGGAACAACCGCTGCGGCCAGCGGCGCTTGCGCTGCCTGGCCTCGGGCGGCGTTTCGGGAAGAGGCGCGGCGTCCTCGCTCATCAGAACGCCTGCCCCAGCGAGACATAGACCGCGACCGGGTTCTCCCCCGGCTGCCGGTTCAGCGGCGTGCCGACATCGACGCGGATCGGGCCGAAGCCGGTCTGATAGCGCAGCCCCAGCCCCGTGCCGTAACGCATGTCCCTGAAGCGCGGCGTCACGCTTTCCTCGACCGTGCCCGCGTCGATGAACGGCACCACCCACAGCGCCCCGCCGAACAGTCCGGTCTTCACCCGCGCCTCGATCGAGAATTCGCTGAGCGAGCGGCCGCCGCTGGGTTCGGCAAAGCTGTTGCGCGGGCCGATCTGCTGATAGCCGAAGCCGCGCACCGATCCGCCGCCGCCGGCATAGAACCGCCGCGAGGGCGCGATGTCCTGGATCGCCGCGCCGGGCATCGATCCCAGCCGCACCCGCCCCGCCAGCACCGCGCTTTTGCCGATGGGCAGATAGGCGCTGGCGTCGGCCTGGATGCGCACATAGGTGGCCTTGCGCCCCTGATCGAGCGAGAACTCCGGCGAGGCGCGCAGCGCGGCGCGGAAGCCGCGCGCGGGATCGAGCAGATTGTCGCTGGTATCGAGCGCGCCGCGGACTGGCAGCGCGATAATGTAGTAGTTCTGCGCCGGCGAGCCGACGCCGTTGACATCGCCCTCGCGCTCGCGGGTCGCCACCGCCTCGAGCCCCACCGACCACACCCAGGGCTTCTGGAACAGCAGCGTGGTGACTTTCTCGAAGGTCGCCGTCAGCGCCACCGTCTTGGCGTCATAGGCGTCGCGCGCCACCTTGTTGGCGAACAGGTCGAGCGTCAGCACCTGGTCGCGGCCGTGAAAATTGTTGCGGCGCAGGGTCACCCCGGCCAGCTGCTCCTTGGTTCCCGCCACCCCGCGCAGCCGCAGCAGGCCTTCGGGCGGGAACAGATTGCGATGCTCCCAGCTCGCCTCGACGCGGAAGCCCTCACCCGAATCGTAGCCCACCGCGCCGGCGATGGTGCGCAGCGGCGCCTTGGCGATCGCGGTATCGAGCACGACTTCGCCCGGCGTCTCGCCCTGCGGCGGCCTGGTCTCGCGCGGGGCGATGGCGACGCTGGCGACCAGCCCGGTGGCGATGATCGCCCGGCGCAGATCCTCGACCTGGCTGCGCTGATATAGCTGCCCCCGGCGAAAACGGGCGATGTCCTCGAGGTGTTCGGAGGAGAGGAAGTCCTCCAGGCTGCTGGCGATCCCGGCGAAGCGGTATTTGCCGCCGCTGGTCACCGGCTGGTCGAGGTCGCCCAGCTCGCGGCTGTGATCGATGGTCAGGCTCGGTTCGCCCAGCCTGGCGAAGGCATAGCCGCTTTCGCCCAGCGCCGTGTCGAGCGCGATGCCGGAGGCGACGATGCGGTCGCTGTCGAGCGGATCGCCGGGCTGGATGCCGAAGGCGGTGCGCAGGGCGGGATAATCGGCGCCGGTCCCCGGCAGATCGCCCAGCGCGACCGCGCCGAAGCGATAGCGCGGCCCCGGGGTAATGTCGAAGCGCACCGCTGGCTTGGCGCTCGCCGCCGCCTCGCCCTCGCCGATGGCGCTGATCGTCTGTTCGACCTCGGCGTCGTAATAGCCATAGATGCGCAGCATGCGGGCGAGCAGCGCGCCGTCGGTGCGGGCCCGCGCCGCCAGCTGCGCCGGATTGCCCTCGCCCTCGCCCGACAGCCGCTCGATCGCCGACAAGGCAGCGAAACGCTCGGCGAAGGCATAGCGGTCCGGGAAAGTGGTCAGCCCGGGCGGGAAGGCGAGCGTCAGCTGCGGGGTGATCCGCAGCATATCGGCTTCGTCGCGCCTGGTCGGCAGATCCTCCGCCTGCGCCGCCAGCGTCTCGGCGAGATCGGGGTCAGGTTCGAGCGAGACCAGCGCGGGGAGTTCGAACTGCTCGTCGGGCCAGGGCAGGCGAAAACTGCCATCCTCGGCCAGCGGCGAGGTTGGCGAGAGCTCGGGCGGATTGGCCGGTGGCGGCGGACTGGCCGCGTCCGGCTGCGGCTGGGCCTTGGCCCAGGCTTCCGGGTCCTCGACCGCCGAATCGGGAATCAGCGCCTTCAGCTCGGCGTCGGTCTCGCGGGTCTGGGCATAGGCCGGGGCGGTCAGCAGCAGCAGGGCCGCGCCCAGCGCCGCCAGCAGGCTGCGGTCAGTCCGGCAGGCGGTATTGATCCTGCCCGCCGGGCACGCCGTCCTTGCCGCTGCCGGGCAGCGCCGGGGCGGCGTTGCGCCGCAGGCTTGCGGCGGCGCTGATGAGGCGATCGTGCTCATCGGGTGAAATTCGTTCCCATCCGCTCCGGGTAAGCCGCTCCAGCGGACGATAGCGCACCTTATACTGCATGCGGGCTGAACCTTCGACCCAATAGCCGAGATAGACGAAGGGCAGGTCCGATTCCGCCGCGCGGCGGATGTGATCGAGAATGATGTAATTGCCAAGCCCGGTCCGCACCTCATGATCGGGGTCGTAGAAGCTGTAGATCATCGACAACCCGTCGCCCTGCCGGTCGGTCAGACAGGCCCCGACCAGCCGGCCGGGGGCGATCCCGTCTGCCGAAGGCTCGCGGTATTCGACGACATAGCTGGTGACCGGGGTGTGTTCCACCATGTCGGAAAAATCGATCTCGTCCATCGCGGCCATGCCGCCGCCAGGATGGCGTTGACCCAGGTAACGCTGCAACAGGTCGAATTGCTCCACCGTCGACCACGGACGGCACAGCGACACCACCAGATCGGCATTGCGCGACAGGGTCTTGCGCTGGGTCGCCGAGGGCTGGAATTCCTTCGCCACCACCCGCACCGAAACGCAGGCCGAGCATTCGAGGCACGACGGGCGATAGGCCACGGTCTGGCTGCGGCGAAAACCGATCCGCCCCAGCGCATCGTTGAGCGCATCGGCATGGGTGCCGCGCAGCTCGGTGAACACCTTGCGCTCGCTGCGGCCCGGCAGATAGGGACACGGCGCCGGGCTGGTGACAAAGAACCGGGGAAAGCGAACTGGTGCCGTCACGGCCTTGCGGATTCCTCTGCTTCGAGCGCTCGGGATTCGGCGCGTGCACGGGACTATGCCCGCTGCTCTCCCCCGGCAAAAGTCTTTTAACCAAGAAACAGGGTAAACGAAGCGTTATTTTGCACAGGGGGAAACCACTGGCGGCAAATGCTTAGGCTCAATTCAGCTCCACCTGGCTCACCGCATAGCCCTTCGCCCGCAGCGCCGAAACCAGCGCGTCGAGCTGTTCCTTGTCGCGCGCCTCGCATTCGATGTCGGTGATCAGCCCCTTGGCGGGCAGGTGGGTGAAGATGCGCTGGTGCCAGATTTCGATGATGTTGATCTGGTGCGCGTCGAATTCCTTCATCACCTTGAACAGCGCGCCGGGACGGTCCTGCAAGGTCAGCCTGAGGCGCGCGAGGCGGCCCGAGCGGGCGAGATCGCGCAGCAGCACATTGGCGAGCAGCCGCGTATCGATATTGCCGCCCGACAGGACAATGCCGACCTTGCGGCCGGCGAACAGGTGCCGATGCGCCATCACCGCCGCGAGGCCGGCGGCGCCCGCGCCCTCGACCACGGTCTTCTCGATCTGCAGCAGCAGCGCCAGCGCGGTCTCCAGCTCGGATTCGGTCACCAGCACGAAATCGTCGAGCAGCCCGGCGAGCACCTTCGAGGTGAACCCGCCCGGCTCGAACACCGCGATGCCCTCGGCCAGCGTATCGCCGCCGATCGGCAGGTTCTCGCCGCGCAGCAGATTGTACATCGAGGGAAACAGCGCCGCCTCGACCCCGATCAGGCCGATCTCCGGCTTGATCGCCCGCGCGATGGTGCCCATGCCCGAGCCCAGCCCGCCGCCGCCGACCGGCAGCACCAGCATGTCGAGCTCCGGCACATCCTCCAGCATTTCGAGCGCCACCGTGCCCTGCCCGGCCGCGACATGCGGATCGTCGAACGGGTGGATGAAGGTCAGCCCCAGCTCGGTCTCCAGACGGCGGGCGTGGGCATAGGCCTCGTCGAAGCTCTCGCCCTCCAGCACCACCGTGCCGCCGACGCTTTCGGTCTGCATCACCTTCACCGTCGGCGTGGTCTTGGGCATGACGATGGTCACCGGGATGCCCAGCCGGGTGCCGTGGTAGCTGAGGCCCTGCGCGTGATTGCCCGCCGAGGCGGCGATCACCCCGCGATTGATCTTCTCGCCGCCGAGCAGCAGCATCGCGTTGAGCGCGCCGCGCTCCTTGTAAGCGGCGGTGAACTGGTGGTTCTCGAACTTGAGGTAAATCTCCGCCCCGGTGATCGCGCTCAGCGTCTGGCTGTACATCGTCGGCGTGCGCACCACCGCCCCGGCAATGCGCAGCGCCGCTGCCCGGACATCGTCGGCGGTCAGCAGCGACACTTCGCTGGCGGGAGTTGCGGTCGGCTTGTGCATGGGGCCGCGCCCTAGAGCAAAGCCAGTGTCTTGAAAACCGCTATCCTGCCCCGGCCGCTTCTCCGGCATCGGTATCGGCCGCTTCTCCCCGCAGGCGCGGCAGGATCAGCGCGGCGAGGATCGTCACCACCAGGATTGCCGCGCTGTCGGCCACCCAGTCGCGAAAATCGCTGTCGCGTTGCAGAATGGGAATCGCCTGGACGAATTCGATAGCCGCACCCAGCAGCGACAGCCGGATCGCGATTTTCCAGCGCCATTCGGGGGGATAGGTCAGCGCCGCCAGCCCGGTCAGCGTGGCGAAAGCGAGCATATGCGCCGCCTTGTCGCCGAAGCTGTCGATCGGAGTTCCCGGCGGCTTGGGCAGCACCGCCATGACGCAGGCGAAGATCAGCGCCAGCCAGAACAGCCAGCGCATCGCCCGGATGAAACGCGGATCGGAGAGGAATGCCATCGGTCATCGGCGATAAAGCAATGGCAGTCCAAGGCAAGGGCTGGCGGCAAACGCACAAGCAGGTAAGAATGGCGGCATGACCCAGAGCAGCAACGTATCCTTCCTGGGCCTTGGCGTGATGGGCGGGGCGATCGCCCGGCACATCGGCCAGGCCGGGCACAGCCTCACCATCTTCAACCGCAGCCCCGCGCGGCTGGAAAAATGGCAGGAGGCCAACCCCGGCCTCGCCGCCCGGGTGGCGCGCAGTCCCGGCCGATGCCGCCGAGGGCGCGGATATGGTGATCACCTGCGTCGGCAACGACGACGATCTCGCCGATGTCGTGCTCGGCCCGCAGGGGGTATTCTCCACCCTGCGCCCCGGCGGCGTCTTCGCCGACCACACCACCGTCTCCGCCCGCATCGCCCGCCAGATCGCCGTCGAGGCGCGCGACAAGCAGGTCCACTGCGTCGATGCGCCGATGACCGGATCGCAGATCGGCGCGGAGAAGGGCACGCTGACGCTGATGTGCGGCGGCCGGGCGGATGCGATCGAGGCGGCGCGCCCGGTCATGGAGGCCTATTCGGCGCGCATCGTCCATGTCGGCAAGGCCGGGGCCGGGCAGACGACCAAGATGGTCAACCAGATCTGCATCGCCGGCATCGTCGCCGCGCTCGCCGAGGGCGTGCGCTTCGCCCAGGCCGAACACCTCGACATGGACAAGGTCTACGAAGCCATTTCCGGCGGCGCGGCGCAAAGCTGGCAGATGGACAACCGCTGGCGGACCATGGTGGGCGACGAATTCGATTTCGGCTTCGCCATCGACTGGATGCGCAAGGACCTCGGCCTCGCCATGGACGAAGGCCGCGGCATCGGCGTCTCGCTGCCGATCACCGCGCTGGTCAACCAGCTCTACGCCGACGTCCAGGCGCTGGGCGGCGGGCGGCAGGACACCAGCGCGCTGATCCGGCGGCTGCCGCGCAAGGGCGGCAAGTGAGGCTCGAAGGAATGGCGAAATAATCGCCACAATCTCGCCCCTCTCCCTTTGCGGGAGAGGGAGGGGCCCGCCGCGTAGCGGTGGGAGGGAGAGGGGGCTGAGATGCGCGCTTCGCCGCCCCCCTCTCCAACTTCGGCTAGATCGCTGCGCTCTCAAGCCTTCGTATCCTCTCCCGCAAGGGGAGAGGAGTGGTGCTTTGCCTTCATGGCATTCCTCCTCCTCCTCGCCTCCCCCGCCCATGCCGATGTGCTGATCGACAATGTCGACGGCCTCACTCTAGATGCCCAGGGTCAGGTCCAGCGCTTCGCCGCCGTGCTCACCGACGACAACGGCCGCGTCGCGCAGCTGTTCCAGCGCGGCGACAAACGGCCGCTGAAAGTCGATTACAAGCTCGACGGCAAGGGCCGGGTGCTGATGCCCGGGCTGATCGATTCGCATGTCGAGCTGATGAAGCTCGGCCTCGCGCGCATCGCCCCCGCCAGCCCCGGCGCGCGGCCCCGGCCCGAGGACCGCGACATGGCGCTGATCGAGGCGCAGAAGATCATGCTCGAACGCGGCATCACCGCCGTCGCCGATATGGGCACGACGATCGAGGACTGGCAGACCTATCGCCGGGCCGGCGATCTCGGCACGCTGTCGCTGCGGATCATGGCCTATGCGGCGGGCGCCGAGGCGATGGCGCTGATCGGCGGACCCGGGCCGACGCCGTGGCTCTACGACGACCGGCTGCGGCTGAACGGCGTGCAAATCGTGCTGGATGGCCCGCTGGAAACCAGCGCCGCCGCGCTCAAGGCGCCCTACGCCGATGCGCCGCCCAAGCGCCCGCAAGTCCAGCTGCGCCTCGGCGACATCCAGCTCAAGAACACGATCAGCCGCGCGGCGATCGACCGCTTCCAGGTGGCCCTTGTGGCCCACGGCGACAAGGCCGCCGCCGCCGCGCTCACCGCCATCGAGGAAGTGGCGCTGACCTATCAGGGCGAGCGGCGCTGGCGGATCGAGCGCGCGGAAGTGGCCGACCCCGCCGATTTCGCCCGCTTTGGCAAGAGCGGCGTCGCCGTCTCGATGCAGCCGCTGGCGATGGCCGGGGGCTACCGGCTGGCCGAAGCCCGGCTCGGCCCGGCGCGGCTGGCGGGGGTCCATGCCTGGAAATCGCTCTCCGCCAGCGGCGCGCGGCTGGCCTTCGGCTCGGGCGCCGCCAGCGCTCCGCCAGAACCCTTCGCCGCGATGGCAACCGCCACCACCCGCCTCGGCGCCGACGGCCAGCCGTTCGGCGGCTGGCAACCGCAGGAACGCCTCACCCGCGAAGCGGCGCTGGCGGCCTTGACCACCGGCGCGGCCTGGGCGGGATTCGCCGAGGGCCGCATCGGCCGCATCGCCGTCGGCCAGCGCGCCGACTTCCTGCTGGTCGACCGCGACCCGCTGCTGGCGGCGCCGGGGGACTTGCGGGGGCTGAAGGTGCTCCAGACCTGGATCGGCGGCAAGCTGGCATGGCAGGCGAAGGAGATGGTTAGCGGTGGGGTACGGCAGCCGAGAATCTTCCCGAAAAGACAAATTCCTCCATCAAACCCAAGCTCCGCCTGCCCTGAGCTTGTCGAAGGGCTGTCCTTGTTCTTGAGGCGGGGTGTGGCGCACGAAGAAAAGGACAGTGCTTCGACAAGCTCAGCATATTCGGATCATGATGATTCAATGTCCGATTTGCATTTCCTAACCAAGCGGCTCCCGGGGCACTGGAGCAACCGTTTGCGCCGCCGCCTTCGCCTTCGCCTCGCGCTTCTCGGTGAACCGCATGAACACCAGCGTGCCCTCGAACAGCAGGAACAGCGGCACCGCCAGCATCAGCTGCGAGATCACATCGGGCGGGGTCACCACCGCCGCCACGGTCACAATCCCGACGATCACATAGCGCCGCGCCCGGACCAGCTGCTCGCGGCTGACGATCCCGGCGCGGTTGAGCAGCATCAGCAGCACCGGCAAAAGAAAACTGATGCCGAAGGCGAGGATGAACTGCATGACCAGGCTGAGGTAGTCCCCGGTCCCCGGCAGCGCCTCCATCTGCAAGCCGCCGCGGGTGCCCTCGAAATCGAGGAAGAAGCGGAATGCGGTCGGCATGACGATGTAATAGGCCAGCGCCGCGCCGCTGGTGAACAGCACCGGCGTGGCCAGCAGGAAGGGCAGGAAGGCCTTCTTTTCCTTGGCATAGAGCCCCGGCGCGACAAAGGCCCAGAGCTGGTTGGCGAGGAACGGGAAGCTGACGAAAAAGGCGGCGAACAGCGAGACCTTCAGCTCGACGAAAAAGGCCTCGTAAAGCTTGGTGTAGATCAGCTTGCCCTCGCCCGCCGGAAACGCCGCCGTCAGCGGGCGCACCAGAAAGCCGAAGATCTCGTCGGCAAAGGCGAAGCAGACCGCGAAGGCGACCGCCAGCATCAGCACGCAGCGCACCAGCCGCGTGCGCAGCTCGATCAGGTGGTCGAGCAGGGGCGCCTGGGTTTCGTCGATGTCGTCTATCTTGAGCATCGGTCTATGGCTGCGACAAAGGCAGTTGCGGCTCGGCCTCGGTTTTCTTCTTCTTGCGGCGAGACAAGGCTTCGGCCTTGTTGGCCGGCGGCGGCGAGCGGCTGGCCTGTGCACGGTTCGAGGGCGGCTTCGGCGGAAGCTGCGGCGACCGGGGCCGGCATATCGCCCGCCGCCTCGGCCATCGCCGCTTCTTCCGCAGGATGCGCCGGGGCGTTCATGATCGCCTCGTTCTGCTCGCGCCACTTCTTCTCCATTTCCTCGAGCTCAGCCTCGCGGATCATGCTCTCGATGCCCGAGCGGAAATGGCCGGAAACCTTGCGCACCTTGGCCACCCAGCGGCCCACCGCGCGCAGCGCCAGCGGCAGGTCCTTGGGCCCGATGACGACGATCGCCACCACCGCGATCACCAGCATTTCGTCGAAGCCGACGTCGAACATCGGGGTTACTCCGGCTCAGGCGCCGGTCTTGGTGGTGTCGGTCGCGTTAGTTGTCGGGGCAGCATCGGCAGCAGGCAGCTGCGCCGGCGGCGGGGCGGCGGGCTTGTCGTCCTCGTTCAGCCCCTGCTTGAAGCTTTTGATGCCCTTGCCGAAGTCTCCCATGATTTCGGAAACACGGCCCCGCCCGAACAGCACGAGCACGACGATCAGCACGATCACCCAGTGCCAGATTGACCCAAAACCCATCTCACAACTCCGAGGATAAGCGGAGCAATGCGCTCCGTGCCGCCCCTATCTAGGCGCTTTCCTCTTCGCTTGCCAGTCCGGCGGCGGAATCGGCGTCCGAATTCTTCGGATTGCCCCGCCCCGGCCAGTTCCATCGCCGCCTCCAGCGCATCCTCCACCGGGTCGAGCAGCCCGGCGGCGCGCAGCTCGTCGATGCCGGGCAGGTCCTTGCGCGAGGCGAGGCCGAAGTGGGCGAGGAATTCCGGCGTGGTGGCATAGATCACCGGGCGGCCCGGCACTTCGCGGCGGCCCGCCACCCGCACCCAGCCCGCCTCCAGCAGCACGTCGAGCGTGCCCTTGGCGGTCTGCACGCCGCGGATCGATTCGATCTCCGCCCGGCTGACCGGCTCGTGATAGGCGACGATCGCCAGCACTTCGGTCGCCGCGCGGCTGAGGCGGCGGACTTCCTCGCGCTCGCGGCGCAGCAGATGGGCGAGATCGCCGGCGGTCTGGAAATGCCAGCGCTTCGCCCGCTCGACCAGCTCGATGCCCGCGCCCGCGGTAATGCTCCGCCAGTTCGGCCAGCGCCGCGCGGACATCCGCCCCGCCGAGATGGGTGGAAATCGCCTCCGCAGTCATCGGCTCTTCCGCCGCGAACAGCGTCGCCTCGACCGCGCGGACGAGGGGATCGCGCGCCCGCTCATCCTGAGCCCGATCGAAGGACGTCATGCCGTCACCCGCCGCAGATGCAGCGGCCCGAAGGTGCTGTCCTGCGCCAGCTCCGCCTTGCCCAGCCGCGCCAGTTCCAGCGCCGCGACAAAGCTGGAGGCCAGCGCCGAGCGCCGCAGCCGCGGATCGGCGTGCGGCGGCAGGAACTCCTGCAATTCCATCCAGTCGAGCGTCACCCCCAGCATCGCCGAAACCCGCGTCAGCGCGCTGTCCAGCGTCATCACCATGCGGTCGCGGACGATATGCACCACCGGCGCGGTGCGCGCCTTGACCTGGCCGTAGGCCTGCACCAGCGCAAACCAGTCGCACTGCCAGCGGTTCTTGCGGTCGATGCGCAGGCCCTCGGGCGCGCCGCGCCGGAACACGTCGCGGCCCAGCCTATCGCGGCCCATCAGCCGGGCGGCGGCCTCGCGCATCGCCGCCAGCCGTTGCAGCCGCAGTTGCAGCCGCAGCGCCAGCTCCTCGGGGCTGGGGTCCTCCTGCTCCTCGCGCGGCAGCAGCAGCGCCGATTTGAGATAGGCCAGCCAGGCGGCCATGACGAGATAATCGGCGGCCAGTTCCAGCCGCATCGCCTCGGCGCGCTCGATATAGCCGATATATTGGTCGACCAGCTCGAGGATCGAAATCCGCCGCAGATCGACCTTCTGCCGCCGCGCCAGATCGAGCAGCAGGTCGAGCGGGCCTTCCCAGCCGTCGAGTTCGAGATAGAGCGCATCGTCGTCGCTGGCGGCGCTGGCCACGCCGTCCCAGTCGTCCTCGACCGGGAGCAGGGCGGGTTCGGCGCCGAGTTCCATCACGCCCGCGCCTCCGCCCGATCCGGCAGCAACGCGAGCAGCGCATCGCGCCTGGCCAGCAGCGCCGCCTGCTCTCCGCTCGCGCCGTCTAGCCGCGTGCCTTCGAGCGCGCGTTCGAGCCGGGCGGTCGTCTTGCCGGGCATCGCGGGCAGCCGCGCGGCTATGCCCATCATGTCGTCCATTTTCGCCCAGCAATTGAGCGCTATATCGCAGCCCGCCTCGATCGATCGTTGCGCCCGCTCCGGCACCGTGCCCGACAGCGCCTGCATGTCGAGATCGTCGGTCAGCAGCAGCCCGTCGAAGCCGATCCTCCTCCGGATCACCTGCTCGATGACGAACGGCGACTGGGTGGCGGGGTTTTCGGCATCCCAGGCCGTGAATACTATGTGAGCCGTCATCGCCATCGCTGCCTGGTTGAGCGCCCTGAATGGCGCGATGTCGGTTTCCAGTTCCTCATCGCTTGCGGTTACCGTGGGAAGTTCCTTGTGGCTATCGGCCATGGCGCGGCCGTGCCCGGGCATGTGCTTGATCGTGCCGGCGATCCCGGCGCGGGCCAGCCCGTCGAGCACCGCCCGCCCCAGCGCGGCCACCCGCAAGGGCTCGGAGCCATAAGCACGATCGCCGATGACATCGTGCGTGCCCGGCTGGCGGACATCGAGCACCGGCGCATGGGTGCAGCTGATCCCGGCTTCGGCGAGGTCGCATCCCAGCGCCTCGGCATTGGCCCGCGCCGCCTCGATCGCGCTGGCCGGAGCGAGATCGTAGAGCCTATCGAAAGTGACACCCGGCGGCCAGGCCGGCCACACCGGCGGTTTCAGCCGGGCCACCCCGCCGCCTTCCTGATCGACCGCGATCAGCAGCTTCTCGCGCCCATGGATTTCGCGCAGGCTGTCGGTCAGCGCGCGCAGCTGCTCGCGGCTTTCGACGTTGCGGCCGAACACGATATAGCCCGCCGGATCGGCGTCGCGGAAGAAGGCGCGCTCGTCGGCGGTCAGTGCCGGTCCGGACAGGCCGAAGATCGCGGGAATCATCGCGCGGAAATCGCAGGAATGCGCGACTTTCCGCAAGCGCGCGTGGCGATAGCAATGTGGAAAGAGCCTGTCCTTGCGATGTGGAAGCGTCGTCATCGCAACAGGAAGGACAGGCTCTCGCCTATTTGACCTGGCAGGCCAGCCCGGACGCCTTGAGCCGGCGGCACAGCCCGGAGGCATCGGCGGTGATTACCTGCAGGCGGTAAACCGTGCCGATATCGGCCTTGCCCTCGATCACCTGATGGCGCTGGCCGGAAAGCGCGCTGTGCGCCCCGGTCATCCGCGACCAGGCCGCTTCGGCGATCGCCCGGGTCGAATAGGCGCCGACCTGCACCACCGGCCCGCTCGCCGGCGCCGCGGGGGCGGGGGCGGAAGTGGCGCGCGCAGCGGCGCTCGCCGCCGCAGCCGGCGGCGCAGCAGCGCCCGGCTTGGGGCTGACTGCGGCCAGCGGCGGCTTCTTGCCCAGATCGACCGACGGCGATGCCCCGGGCACCGCCACCCCGCTCGCCTCGCCCAGCTTGGCCGGGCGGCTCTGGCCTTCCGAGACGGCAAAAGCGGTGTCGCCGGTGCCTTCGAAAGTCTTGCCGCCGGGGTTCTTCGGCGCTTCCTTGTAGGGCTGCGCGGGCGCGGTGATCAGTCCGCCATCGGCGACCATGGCCTTGTCCGGGGTGCGGTGCGTCGCCCACCAGATGCCGCCGACGATCGTGCCCAGCGCGACCAGCCCGAGGATCGCGAGTCCCAGCACGCGGCCGCTGTCGTTGGCTTCGTATTCGTCTTCGTCGGAATCGAGCCAGGGCAGCCGGTCGTCGTCGTCTTCCAGCGCCAGCCGTTCGGTTTCCAGCGGCTGGTAATCGTTGGCTTCGCTGTCGTGGCCCGGATCGTCATGACCGCTGTCGTCGTCGCCGCCATGGTCCTGGCCAGCGCCGTCGCTGTCCGGACCGTCGCCCTCGCGGCCGCCATTGCCGTCCCAGTCGGCCGCCGCACCGCTCTCGTCTTCCCGGAACGCTTCGTCCCGGATATCGCCCGACCCCGCCATGATCACATTTCCTCCACTGCCGTAACGCCCATCAGCATCAGCCCATTGCGGACAAGCTGCCCGATTTGTGAGGCAAGGTATAACCGTGCGCCAGTAAGTTTACCATCGTGTGCCGCAATGAAGCGTTTTTCCGGGCGATCGTTACCCAAATTCCAATAGGCATGGAACGCGGCGGCGAGATCGTGGAGGAAAAAGGCGATGCGGTGCGGCTCGCGCGCCGCCGCCGCCGCCTCGACCAGCCGGGGGAATTGCGCCGCCAGCTTGACCAGCTCCAGCTCCTCTTCGCCCAGCAGGTCGAGATCGGCATCCGACGGCCCCAGCCCTTCCGCCGCCGCCTTGCGCAAGGTCGAGCAGACCCGGGCATGGGCATATTGCACATAGAACACCGGATTGTCCTTGCTGGCCTCGACCACCTTGGCGAAGTCGAAATCCATCTGCGCCTCGGGCTTGCGGGTCAGCATGGTGAAACGCACGACATCCTTGCCGACCTCGCGCACGACATCCGCAAGGGTGACGAAGCTGCCGGACCGCTTCGACATTTTAACCGGCTCGCCATTGCGCAGCAGCTGCACCATCTGCACCAGCTTGACCTCGAACGGCTTGGGGATCTTGCCCTCGGCCCCGGTCAGCGCGGCAACCGCCGCCTTGATCCGCTTCACTGTGCCGGCATGATCCGCGCCCCAGATGTCGACGAGGGCATCGGCCTGCTCGGCCTTCTGGAAATGATAGGCGAGATCGGCGCCGAAATAGGTCCAGCTGCCGTCGCTCTTGCGGATCGGGCGGTCCTGGTCGTCGCCGAACCTTGTCGAGCGGAACAGCGGCAGTTCGACCGGCTCCCAGTCCTCCAGCACCTTGCCCTTGGGCGCTTCGAGCACGCCGTCGTAGACCAGATCGTGCGCGCGCAGGAATTGTTCCGCCGCTTCGGGCTTGCCTGCGGCTTGCAGCTCGGCCTCGGAGGAGAACAGGTCGTGCTTTATGCCGAGCAGCGCGAGATCGGCCCGGATCATCACCAGCATCGCCGCGACGGCGCGGGTGCGGAACGGGACCAGCCATTCGGACTCGGGGGCCGCCGCGTATTTGTCGCCGAATTCCTTGGCGAGTTCCTGCCCCACCGGGACCAGATAATCGCCCGGATAAAGCCCCTCGGGAATCTCTCCCGCGCTCTCGCCCAGCGCTTCGCGATACCGCACATGCGCCGAGCGGGCGAGGACATCGACCTGGCCTCCTGCGTCGTTGACGTAATACTCGCGGATCACCTTGTGCCCGGCGAATTCGAGCAGCGCCGCCAGCGCATCGCCCACCACCGCGCCCCGGCAGTGCCCCATATGCATCGGCCCGGTCGGATTGGCCGAGACATATTCGATGTTCACCGTCGATCCGCCGCCCATGGCGGAGCGGCCATAATCGTCGCCCAGCTGCGCCAGCACGCGCAATTCCGCCAGCCAGCTTTGCGGTGACAGGCGCAAATTGATGAAGCCCGGCCCGGCGATATCGGCGCTGGTGACTTGCGGCAGTTTCGCCAGCTCCGCCACCAGCGCTTCCGCCAGCGCGCGCGGGTTCATGCCCGCGGGCTTGGCCAGCACCATCGCGGCATTGGTGGCGAGATCGCCGTGGCCGGCATCGCGCGGCGGCTCGACCGCGATCGCGGCGCGGTTCAAGCCGGGCGCGATTGTCCCGGCGGCTTCGAGCGCATCGAGCGCGGTGTTGAGATGGCCGGCGAAGGCGGCGTAGAGGGTCGGGGTCTCGGACATGGCGGCGCGGTTAGCCGGTTTGGCGGGACAAGGGAACCTTGGCTTCGTCGCATGAAAGCTCGGAGAAATTGTGGTTCACACGAAGACACGAAGATGCACGCTCTGCGCCGCAGGCCCCGCCAATTCCTGCAATCGGTCGAAAGGCTTCGCCGCAACCGATAGCCGCTTTCGATCGGCTTCGCCGAAACCCACACATCTTGCTCCGCGTCTCCGCGCCTTCGCGCGAACCAATCTTTCCTTCAAAATCCCGCCGAATCCCCCTATCGGCCCCAGCCATGCCCCCCGCCCCGCCCCCGCAGACCTTCAAGGTCAAAAGCTTCGGCTGCCAGATGAACGTCTATGACGGCGAGCGCATGGCCGAGCTGCTGGCGGCCCAGGGCCTTACCGCCGCAGACGAAAGCGCAGACGCCGATCTGGTCGTGCTCAACACCTGCCACATCCGCGAGAAAGCCTCCGAGAAGGTCTATTCCGACATCGGCCGCTTGCGCCGCAAGGATGGCACCAGCCCGCTGATCGCCGTCGCCGGCTGCGTCGCCCAGGCCGAGGGCGAGGAGATCATGGCGCGGGCGCCTGCGGTCAAGATGGTGGTCGGCCCGCAGGCCTATCACCGTCTGCCCGCGATGCTGGCCGAGGCGGTGCAGGGCAAGCGCGTCACCGATACCGACATGCCCGCCGAGACCAAATTCGGCGCGCTCCCCGCCCGCCGCAAGGTCGGCGCCTCCGCCTTTCTCACCGTGCAGGAGGGCTGCGACAAATTCTGCACCTATTGCGTCGTGCCCTATACGCGCGGCGCGGAAGTCTCGCGGCCCTGCAAGGACTTGCTGGCCGAAGCACAGCGGCTGATCGAAGCCGGCGCGAAGGAGATCGTTCTGCTCGGCCAGAACGTCAACGCCTGGGCGGGCGAGGACGGCAGGGGCCGCCCGATCGGCCTCGACGGGCTGATCCGCGCGCTGGCGCAGCTGCCGGACCTCGACCGCATCCGCTACACCACCAGCCACCCCGCCGACATGACCGAAGGGCTGATCGCCGCGCATGGCGAGATCGCCAAGCTGATGCCTTACCTGCATCTGCCGGTGCAATCGGGCAGCGACCGGGTGCTGAAGGCGATGAACCGCAGCCACACGGCGGAGAGCTATCTGAAATTGCTGGACCGGGTGCGGAAAGTGCGGCCCGATATCGCGCTGTCGGGCGATTTCATCGTCGGCTTCCCGGGCGAGAGCGAAGCGGAATTCGCCGAGACACTGGGCCTCATCGATTCTGTCGGTTATGCGATGGCCTTCAGCTTCAAATACAGCCCGCGCCCCGGCACCCCCGCCGCGACGATGGCCGATCAAGTTGCCCCGGACGTCATGGACGAGCGCCTCCAGCGGCTCCAGGCTGCGCTGCAACGCCACAGCCTGGCGTTCAACCAGGTCTCGGTCGGCAGACGTTGCGACGTGCTGGTCGAGCGGCTGGGGCGCAAACCGGGCCAATGGCTAGGCAAGTCGCCCTGGCTGCAATCGGTGCATTTCGAGGGCGATTGCGCGATCGGCGATCTCGTCGAAGTCGAATTGACCGAGGCCGGGCCGAATTCGCTGCACGGGCAACTGTTGCATCCCGCACACGCCTGAGACGAATTCCACAGCGGCGAGCGCCCTGCCGCTTGTTTGTCACAATCATCGGCATATCTTTCAGCGTGAGGCCGCGTCCGGCCTCGCATGAAAGGAGCGCATGTCCCGCAAGCCAGCCCGCGCCCAGAATGTGGCGCAGTTTCGCACCGAAGCTCCCAAGCGAGCCCGGATCGAGATCGAGTTCGACGAGCCCGCCATTCTCGGCGCTTTGTTCGGGCAGTTCGACGCCAATCTGGTGCTGATCGAGAACCGGCTGGGGGTCTATATCGCAGCGCGCGGCAACAAGGTGCAGATCGAAGGCGGCGAGGAAGGGGTGGCAAGGGCGCGCGATGTGCTGAAGGGCATGCAGCAGCGGCTGACCCAGGGGCTGGAGCTCGATAGCGGCGCGGTCGAGTCGCTGATCGCCATGTCTGCCGAACCGACACTGGAGGGCATCATCACCGGCGGCCACGACGCGCCGCCGATCATGATCCGCACCCGCAAGAAAACCATCGTGCCGCGCTCGGCGATGCAGATCGAATACATGCGCGCGCTGGCCCGCGACGACATCATCTTCGCGCTGGGCCCGGCGGGCACCGGCAAGACCTATCTCGCGGTGGCGCAGGCGGTCAGCCAGCTGATGAGCGGCTCTGTGCAGCGGCTGATCCTGTCGCGCCCGGCGGTCGAGGCCGGCGAACGGCTGGGCTTCCTGCCCGGCGACATGAAGGAAAAGGTCGATCCCTATCTGCGCCCGCTCTACGACGCGCTGTACGATTGCATGCCGCCCGAACAGGTCGAGCGGCGGCATGGCCTCGGGCGAGATCGAGATCGCGCCGATCGCCTTCATGCGCGGGCGCACGCTGGCCGATGCCTTCGTCATCCTCGACGAGGCGCAGAACACCACGCCCGACGCAGATGAAGATGTTCCTCACCCGCTTCGGCCAGAACAGCCGCATGGTGGTCTGCGGCGACCCCAAGCAGGTCGATATCCCCGGCGGCGCGGCGATGAGCGGGCTCAAGGATGCGGTCGACCGGCTGGAAGGCGTCGATGGCATCGCCACCGTGCGCTTCAGCGTGGCGGATGTGGTGCGGCACCCGATCGTCGGTCGGATCGTCGAGGCTTACGAAGGGAAGGAGGGGTAAACCCCACCCCCTCACCCCAACCTTGCAATAATCTGCGGCAGGTCCGCCGTGGTCACGATCCCCGGCGCGGCGTCGCAGACATAGGGCACCGCGTTGACCGGGCGATTGGCGGTAAGGCCCGGGGTCATGCCGGCGTAGTCCTCTGGCGCGCAGGGAAAGCCGATGACGATGTCCAGCGGACAATCGCCCTGCAGCACCACATGCCAGCCCGATGGCGAGCGGAATTCCCATTCCTTGCCGTCGCTGGTCTCGACGTCCTCGGAGACGAACCAGGTGGTGCACATCGCCATCAGCGGCTTGCCCTTGTGGAAGCCGGTCAGCGTCGATTTGGTCGCGGCGACCGTGCCCTTGGGCACAACCCCGGCAGCGATGTGGACATCGTTGCGCGCGATGCCCTGCGCGCCGGACACTTCGAAGCGGTCGATCGGCATGCCGATCGCCGTGGCGACCAGTTGCAGCGACGGCCCGAAGCTCATTTCCTTGTGGCGCAGCTGGCCCTCGCTCGCCGCGCCGGGCTGCGCGCCGAAGCCCATCATCTCGAACAGCATCTCGGGCGAATCGCGCGACGAACAGTCGGCGAATTCGTCGATCTGGAGATGGTCGAGCCGCCGCTGGATCGAGGCCATGACGATCGGCAGGGCCTCGGTGATGAAGCCCGGGCTCGAACCGCTGGCATGCACGGAAGTGCCGCCCTTCTGGCAGGCTGCTTCGATCCGCGCGGCAATCTCTGGATTATAGGCAACCGGGTTCTGCAGTTCCATGCGGGTGGAAACGATGTTTGCCCCGCTTTCGAGGATGCGGCACACCTCGTCGGGATTATAGACATGCGGCATGTAGAGCACGCAGTCTGGGTTCAACGCGAGCACCTCGTCGATCGAATTGGTCGCCTTGATCCCGGTCGGCGCGACGCCGGCAAGTTCGCCCGCATCCTTGCCGACCTTGGCCGGATTGCTCACCCAGACCCCGGCGAGGTCCATGTCGGGATGCTCGATCACATGACGCAAGGCGCGCGAGCCGACATTGCCGGTGGCCCACTGAACGACGCGGTAGCGCTTGCCGGATGAAGCGGTCATTCATTCTCTCCCATTGTATCTTGTCCGTTGGATTTCAGTCCCAGCGCGGCACGCCGTCGGGGGTGTCGAACACCGTCCCCTTGGGATCGAAGCTGTTGCCGCCGCCGCGCACTTCGCAGGGCACGGTGACGGTCGCGGTGCGGTCGATGAAGCGGTCCTCGTCGGCGTGGAACAGCTCGTCGATGCCCGGCTCCTGCATGATGCGGTAGATTTCCTGCAGCGCGGCCTCGTCGGGCAGGGTCCATTCGGAGATCAGGTCCCACTCCCATTCGCGCAGACCATAGCCGCTGCCGGCGATCGCGCGAATCGCCGCCGGTCCAGACCATGTTGACGTAGCTGCGGCGATAATCGGCGAACAGATGCCCGCAGAACTTGAGCGCCATGGCCGCGTGGCTGCGTTCGAAATGATCGCGGAACTGCGCATGCGTCAGATGCGGCTTGCGCTTGATGAAATGCATCACCTTGAACATGCGGGTCCTCTCGCGATGCCGTTTTGTCAGCCGTTTGCAGGCAATTGCGCATCAGGCTGTGTGGCATTCGCCGCAATGCTACCTGCCGGAACTGCGGCAGTCCACCGCTGCTTGCTTCGAAAAAGCGAACCGGGCACCTGCCGCCAACGCAAAGCCATGCTAGGGCAACAAGCAATGCTCTCCCTCGAAACCGAAATCGACACCCCCTGGCCCGCCACAACCGGCTGGGAAGCGCTTGCTGCCCGCGCCCTTGCCGCCACCGCGCAAATCGCGCCCGAACTCGCACATTCGCGCCTCTGCGCCAGCCTGCTCTTTACCTCCGACGCCGAAGTCCGCGACCTCAACCGCGAATGGCGGGGCAAGGACAAGCCGACCAATGTCCTGTCTTTCCCGATGCTCGAGCGCGCCGAGCTGCTCGCTCTCGAAGCTGAGGGCCCGCCCGAATTGCTCGGCGACATCGCCCTCGCCTTCGAGACCTGCGCGCGCGAAGCGGCGGAAAAAGGCGCAACCCTGGAGGCCCACACCGCCCATCTTCTCATCCACGGCTTGCTCCACCTCGCCGGCTACGACCACGAGACCTCGCCCGCAGACGCCGCCGCCATGGAAGCGCTGGAGATAAAGGCGCTTGCGCTCATGGGCATCGCCGACCCATATGGCGACGCAGAAATCGCCTGAGGGGGTAGAAGAGTTTTCATGGCCGAACATGGCCCCGCATCCGGAGAGCCGGACAGTATTCACACGCTAAGGCGCTGGGTTCGCAGGCTGTTCGACTGGCGCGAGGGCGAGCAATCGCTGCGCGCCCAGCTGGAAGAAGCGATCGACGAGCATGAGGACGACGCCGCCACATCGGCCGGGGTCACCGGCGACCTTTCGCCGATCGAGCGGCAGATGCTGCGCAACCTGCTGCATTTCAGCGAGCACGATGCCGACGATGTCGCCATCCCGCGCAGCGAGATCGTCGCCCTGCCCGCCGCCGCCAGCTGGAACGAGGTCGTCGCCGCCTTCGCCGAGCACGGCCACAGCCGCATGCCGGTCTATGGCGAGACGCTCGACGATGTCATCGGGCTGCTGATGATGAAGGACGTGTTCGCCTGCCTCGCCCACGGCAAGACGCCCAAGGACTGGAAGGCGCTGATGCGCCAGCCGCTCTACGTCCCCCAGGCGCGCGGCGCGCTGGATGTGCTGGCCGATATGCGCACCAGCCGGGTGCATCTGGCGATCGTCATCGACGAATATTCGGGCACCGACGGCATCATCACCATCGAGGATCTGGTCGAGGAGATCGTCGGCGATATCGAGGACGAGCACGACGATGCCCCGACCGAGCTGATCGTCCGGCTGGACGGCGGCATCTGGGAGGCCGACGCCCGCGCCGAGCTGGAGGATGTCGCCGCCAGGATCGACGCGCGCCTCGGCGAAATCGAGGAGGCGGTCGATACGCTCGGCGGGCTCGCCTTCGTGCTGGCCGGCCAGGTGCCCGCGCCCGGCGCCATCCTCGAACACGAAAGCGGCTGGCGCATCGAGATTACCGAGGGTAACGAGAGGCGCGTATCGCGGATGCGGCTGCATCCACCGCTGGACAAAGACTCTAACGAAGACTGACAGTTGGTAACCCGCCGCCTCCCTCCCTTGCGCGCCCTCGAGGCTTTCGTGCGCATCGTCCGCCTCGGCTCGGCCAAGGCGGCGGCGAACGAGCTCGGCCTCAGCCCCTCGGCGCTGTCCCGGCGGGTCGGCGCGCTGGAGGACTTCACCGGCAAGCGGCTGTTCACCCGCCAGCACCAGGCGATGAAGCTGACCGAGGACGGCCAGGCGTTTTACGATGCCGTCTCGCCCAAGCTCGAGGAGCTGGCGCTGGCGGTGGAATCGCAGATCGAAAGCGCCGCCGTGCTGCGCCTCCACCTCGGCGTGCCCTCGCTGTTCGGCGAGCAGCGGCTGTTTCCGCGGCTGCTGGAACTGCGCCAGCTGCATCCGCGGCTGCACATCGACATCGACAGCGGCCGCAATCTCAGCGAGCGGGTGGGCGATACGCTGGATGCGGCGATCATCCTGTCGCGCGATCCGGAGCCCTCGCTGCATGCGGTGCGGCTCGACCGCAACCAGGTATATTCGTTCACTTCGGCCAAACTCGCGGCTGAAATCGGCCAGTCGCCCGATATCGCCAAGCTGGCCAAGCAGACCTTCCTGATCCACGACAGCCTGCCCGACAGCTTCGATGCCTGGAAAACCGCGATGGGCCTCGAAGCGCTGCAACCCGCCGCCATCGATCACTTCGATTCGGGGCAACTGGTGCTCGAGGCGGCGGCGCAGGGCCTCGGCGTCGCCATCATGCACGCCGACCACTTCGACCGCGCCCGTGACGACCGCCTCGCCCGGCTGTTCGATGTCGCGGTGGAAAGCCCCTACAGCTACTGGTTCATCTGCCGCCCGCGCGATCTGGAAAGCCGCCCGGTGCGGATTTTTCACGACTGGGTGCTGAAGGCGGGGCTGTAGTCAGGCGTCACGGGGAGACTGCGGGTGAAGTCCATCATCGTTGCCGCCGGCGCCCTGGCGCTGCTGCTGCCCTCCGGCAGCGCCGCCGCGCAGCCTGCCCCCGCCGCAGCTGCCGCAAGCCCGGTCGATCCCACCCGGCTCGCGGCTGCGCGCGCCACCGTCGATCGCCTGTTTCCCGACGGCACCTATGCCCGGATGATGAAAGGCTCGATGGACACCATCCTGGGCAGCATCATGGACAGCGCCGCCCAGCTGCCGCTGCGCGATCTTGCCGGCATCGGCGGCATGACCGAGGCGGATCTGAAGAAGCTCGGCGACACCACTCTCGCCCAGGTCATGGAAATCTACGACCCCGCCTATCGCCAGCGGATCGACATCGGCATGCGGCTGATGATGGGGGAAATGGGCCAGATGATGGGGCAGTTCGAACCCGAAATCCGCGATGGCCTGAGCCTGGCCTATGCCCGGCGATTCTCGGCCGAACAGCTGACCGAGATGAACCGCTTCTTCGCAACGCCCGCCGGATCGGCCTATGCCGCCGAATCGATGGCGATCTTCATGTCGCCCGAAGTCATGCAGAAGATGCAGTCGATGATGCCCCGCATGATGCAGGCGATGGGGCCGATCGTCAAAAAGGTCGAAGCCGCCACCGCCGGCCTGCCCAAGCCGCGCAAGCTCGAGGAGCTGAGCAGCGCGGAACGGGCAAAGCTGGCGAAGCTGCTGGGCGTTGCCGAATCGGAACTCCCCCGCAGGCGGCGTTAGCGGTCAGCCCACCGCCGCCTTGACGATCTTGCCCGGCGCGCGCGGCGGTTCGCCCTTGGGCAGAGCATCGACATGCTCCATGCCGCTCTCGACCACGCCCCAGACGGTGTATTGCTTGTCGAGGAAGGTCGCGTCGTCGAAGCAGATGAAGAACTGGCTGTTGGCCGAGTTCGGATTGGACGAGCGCGCCATCGAGCAGACGCCGCGAACATGCGGCTCGGCGCTGAATTCGGCCTTGAGGTCGGGCTTGGGCGAGCCGCCCATGCCGGTGCCGTTGGGGCAGCCGCCCTGCGCCATGAAGCCGGGAATGACGCGGTGGAAGGTGAGGCCGTCATAGAAGCCTTCGTTCACCAGCTCGCTGATGTGGGCGACGTGGCCCGGGGCCAGATCGGGGCGCAGCTGGATGACGACATCGCCGCTTTCGAGAGTGAGGGTAAGCTTGTCCGACATGGGAATCTCCTGAAGTTCGCGCGCCGATATAGGGCCGAACCGGACAATGTCACGCCCGGTGCGCCTGCCCGGTTGCTTTTGCATTCGACCGGCCTAGACCTGCGCCGATGAATCCCGAGGAACTCGACCCTACCCTGCGCGACAGCGCCGCTTTGGCGGAGCAGGAATCGCGCGCGGGCGACACCGCGAACGAGCGCTTCGACGAGGAGAACCGGCTCAAGCCCGGATTCGTCCGCCGGGTGCAGGAGGCGCTGGAGGCCGGCGAAGGCGACACGGTCTACGCGCTGGTCGAACCGCTCCACCCCGCCGACATCGCCGATCTGTTCGAGCTGATCGACCGCGACGAGCGCCGACCGCTGGCCCGCGCGATCACCGACCTGATGGGCGTCGAGGTGATCGCCGAGCTCAACGATCACGTCCGCGAGCTGTTCGTCGAGGATCTGCCCGCCGAAACCGTCGCCGACATCGCCGAACTGCTCGACACCGACGACGCCGTCGCGATGATCGAGGACCTCGACGAGGGCGACCGTCAGGCCGTGCTCGCCGAGATGGAGCCCGAGGACCGCGCGGCGATCGAAAGCGCGCTGGCCTATCCGGAGGAAACCGCCGGACGCCTGATGAGCCGCGATTTCGTCGCGGTGCCCGAGCATATGACGGTCGGCGACCTGATCGACTACATGCGCGAACAGGGCGAGCTGACCACCGAGTTCTGGGAAGTGTTCATTGTCGATCCGGCCTACCATCCGATCGGCACCTGCGCGCTGTCGTGGATCCTGCGCGCGCCGCGCCACATTGCGCTGACCGATGTGATGAAGCGCGACCAGACGCTGATCCCGGTGACGATGGACCAGGAGGAAGTGGCCTTGCGCTTCCAGAAATACGCGCTGATTTCCGCCGCGGTGGTCGATGGCGACGGCCGGCTGGCCGGCCAGATCACCGTCGACGATGTCGTCCACATCATCCAGGAAGAGGCCGGCGAGGACGTGCTGCTGCTGTCCGGCGCGGGCGACGGCGACATCAACGAGCCGATCCGCGACAGCTACGTCAGCCGGGTGCGCTGGCTGATCGCAAACCTGCTGACCGCGCTGATCGGCGCGCTGATCATCTCCGGCTTCGGCGGGGCGATCGAGAAGCTGATCGCGCTGGCCGCGCTGATGCCGATGGTCGCCTCGATCGGCGGCAATGCCGGCACCCAGACCATGGCGATCACCGTGCGCGCGCTCGCCACCAACCAGCTGACCCGGGCCAACACCCGCAAGATACTGTGGCGCGAGATGCGTGTCGCGATGCTCAACGGCGCGACTGTCGCCACGCTGATCGGCCTCGCCACCTGGGGCGTGTTCGGCAATCCGCTGCTTGGCGGGGTAATCGCTGCGGCGGTGGTGATCAACATCCTCACCGCCGGGATCGCCGGTCTGCTGGTGCCGGTGCTGCTCGATCGGCTCGACCAGGACCCGGCGGTGGCCAGCTCGGTGTTCGTGACGATGATCACCGATTCGATGGGCTTCTTCGCCTTCCTTGGCCTCGCGGTGGCGTCGGGGCTGGTGGGCTAGCCGCATGCCCCTCCACCTCACCAAGGTCGCCTATGGCGCGCAGTCGCTGGAGGAAATGCAGAGCTGGTTCGCCGGTCGCGGCGAGGAAGCGCTGCTCACCACCCGCTATCTGCCCAAGCGGCACGCAGAGATCGTTGGTGAGGACGGGGGGGGCGGCTCGCTCTACTGGATCTTCAAGCACCAGCTGGTCGCCCGCTCGCCGATCCTGCGCTTCGAGCGAAGCCGAGGGCGGCAAGACCCATATCGTCATCGCCGCGCGCATGATCGCCGTCCATCCCCAGCCCAAGCGCGCCCACCAGGGCTGGCGTTATCTGGACGACAAGGACGCCCCGCGCGATCTCCGCGAGGGCGAGAGCCTGGACGATGTCATGCCCGGCAAGCTGGCCGGAGAACTGGCGCGGCTGGGGCTGGTGTGAGCGCGTGGGGTGAGCCGGCTGATCCTGTTCAACAAGCCCTATGGCGTGCTGTGCCAGTTCACCGCAGAGGGCGATACCGGGCACCCGACCCTGGCGCAATACATCGGCGTGCCTGGCGTTTATCCCGCCGGGCGGCTCGACCGCGACAGCGAGGGGCTGCTGCTGCTGACCGGCGACGGCCGCTTGCAGGCGCGGATCGCCGATCCGAAGTTCAAGCTGCCAAAGACCTATCTGGTGCAGGTCGAAGGCGAACCGGACGAGGCCAGCCTCGCAGCGCTGCGCCGCGGCGTGCGCCTCAAGGACGGCCTCACCCGCCCCGCCGAAGCGGAGCGCATCGCCGATCCGGCGCTATGGCCCCGCGATCCGCCGGTGCGCTTCCGCAAAACCGTCGCCGACAGCTGGATCAGGCTGACTTTGCGCGAAGGCAAGAACCGGCAAGTGCGCCGGATGACCGCCGCCGTGGGCTATCCGACCCTGCGGCTGGTGCGCTGGGCGGTGGGCGACTGGACGCTGGCGGGGATCGAGCCCGGGCAATGGCGCGAGGTGGAGGCGGGGTGAGTGTGGCCGGGAGCTGGATTCGGATTCATTCTGAGCGAGAGCCACCAATTCCAACCCTATCCCGACTATGCTGAGCTTGTCGAAGCACTGTTCTTTTCTTCATGCGTTACGCGAACCGCCAGAAGAACAAGGACAGCCCTTCGACAAGCTCAGGGTAGTCGGGACTGGGGTGGGGCGATTGAAACTTCTCAATTGCCGCCTCATTCCTGCTGGTCGAACCCCACGCTGCCCTGATTGAACAGCTCCGCGACCAGCTCCATCACCGCCTCCGATTGCAACAGCACCTCACCAACCACAATCCGGTCCGCGCCACAAAGTCGTTCGGCAAACTCCGCCTGCTCCCCGGCGCACTCGAAGCTGCGGCCATCGACGAACAACAGCACCGCCCCGTCCCGCTCCCGCAGGAATGAAAACCGGCTCGCCGGATTGCGGATCAGCGGTGCGCCGCCTGCCATCATGGCGCGCAGTTCCTCGATGCAGGCAGGCTCCTCCGGCTGCCAGTCCATATCCGGATATTTGCGCGTTGAGCTATACTCCCCGAACCACCGCGCAAAGTCCGCCCGGTCGAGCAGCTTCTCCGTCGCCAAGGCGTGCAATCCGGCAATGGCATCGGCGGTAATCTCGCCGGGATTGGCCTGCCGCGCCAGGCCCGAATCGCCATAGCGATCGCCGTCCTGCAAATGGCTCAGCACTTCGTCGCACCAATGCGCGACGAGTTCGCTGCGCGAGGGCGCGCGGAAGCCGATGGAGTAGGTCATGCAATCATCGCCCACCGCGACCCCGTTATGCGCGACGCGCGGTGGGACGTAGAGGATGTCGCCGGGCTCCAGCAGCCATTCCTGCACCGGCTCGAAGCGGGCCAGCAGGCGCAGTTCGTCGTGCGGCAGCAGCGGCGTAGCCTCGTCGCAGCGGCCGCCGGTCTGCCAGCGCCGCTGGCCCAGGCCCTGGACCAGAAACACGTCGTATTGATCGAAATGCGGCCCCACCCCGCCGCCGTCGCCGGCGCAACTGACCATGACATCGTCGATCCGCCAGTTCGGAATGAAGCGGAACGGCGCGATCAGCGCGGCGACTTCGGGGACATGATGATCGACCGCCTGGACCAGCAGAGTCCACGGCTGCTGGCCGAGCTTGCCGAAACGCGGCTCGGGAAACGGCCCCTGTTCGGCGCGCCACAACTCGCGGTCATGGACGATCAGCCGCGATTCGACGCCTTCCTCGCAGGCCAGGCCGGCGAGCTCGTCGGGATCGAGCGGATTGCGCCATTCGGCCCAGGGGTTGCGGATCAGCAGCGGCCTCTGTTGCCAGATATCGCGCAGAAATCCGTCGATATCGAAGCGGGTCAGCTCCATGCGCATGCGGGCGGGCTCACCCTCGCTCCACCCACCAGTTGAGCAGATGATGCGCCACCGCCATCCTTGGCGGGGCGCCGAAGGCCTCGCCGCGTTCGCCCCGCTTCGCCGCGATCATCGCCTCGGTCACTTCGGCGCGGGTGAACCAGCGGGCGTCCTCAAGCTCGTTGGTGTCGACGGTTATCGCCGGATCGTCGGCATGCGCGTGGCAGCCCATCATCAGCGAGGAGGGGAATGGCCAGGGCTGGCTCATCACATAGGAGACATCGCGCACGATCACCCCCGCCTCCTCCTGCACCTCGCGCGCGACCGCTTCCTCGATGGTTTCGCCCGGCTCGACGAAACCGGCCAGCGCCGAATAGTTGCCTTCCGGAAAGCGCGGCTGGCGGCCGAGCAATATGTTGTCGTCATGCTCGACCAGCATGATCGTCACCGGATCGACCCGGGGGAAATGTTCGGCGTTGCAGGCGTCGCTCATGCAATTGCGCTGCCAGCCGCCCTTGGCGAGCGTGGTCGGGCTGCCGCAGCGGGCGCAGAAGCGGTGGCGGGCGTGCCAGTCGACAATGGAGCGCGCGCCGCCATAGGTGGCGAGCTCGCCCGCCGCCAGCGTCGCCACCGCCTGCCACAGCCGCGGATTGGGCGGGGCGACGCTGCCGGCCAGCGGCACCGCGGCGAAACAGCCGTGGCCGTCGTTGAGCCCGAGGAACACCAGCTCGGCCTCTGGATCGGCGTCGGCCAGCGTGCCCCAGCTGAGCGTTCCGTCGTCCGAGATCACCGGGTCGAGGCCCTGCAAATGCAGCAGCCGCGCCTGGCGGTTCATCAGCGCGCCCAGCGCATCGGCGCTCTGGCGGATGTGGTCGGCGCGATCGATCCGCGATCCGGCGAAGGCGACGGTGACGCTCATGTCCTGGCCGCCAGCGCCATGAGATCGTCTTGCAGCGCCTTGCCATATTCGGGCAGCAGCGACAGCGCGGTCGGCGGCATGAATTGCACGAAGATCGAGGAACGGATGCCGCGCCGCATATCCACCGTGCCGACCGTGCCTGCCGCCCCGGCCCAGCCGAAGCTGCCGCTCTGCGCACCCAGGCCGACCCGCCCGCCTGCGCCGAAGTGGCTGAGCGGACCCATTATCGTCGGCCCCGCGACCCCGTCGGGCAGCAGATTGCCGGTACCGACCCGCACCGCCAGCTCGCCCATCACCCGCCGTCCGCCGATCCGGCCATAGCCGGCCAGCATCTGCAGGAAGCGGTCGTAATCGCGCGGGCTGCTGACCAGCCCCGAGCCGCCGAAGGGGAAGGCGGGCTTGTCGGCGAAGATCGATTTCTCGCCCGGATCGATCGGCGCGAGGATACCGCCGACGGCTGCGTAATTGGTGGTCAGCCGTTTGGCCTGCGGTCCCGGCACCTGGAACCAGCTGCTGGTCATGCCGCAGGGCTCGAACAGGCGGCGGCGCAGGAAGGCATCGAACGGCATGCCGGAGACCACCTCGATCACCCGGCCGAGCAGATCGAGCCCGACCGAATAGCTCCAGGTCGTGCCCGGATCATAGACCAGCGGCATGCCTGCCAGCCGGTCGGCGAACAGCGCCAGGCTGGGCACCGCCTTGCCGCGCTCCAGCCCCGGGACCGGGATGCGGCTGACCTGCCCGGCGACCAGCCCGGCCTCCTCATAGGCCTGCTTGATCGGCCCCTTCTGGATGATCGTGTAGCCCAGCCCCGATGTATGGGTGAGCAAATGGCGGATGGTGATCGGCGCTTTGGCCTCGCGCAGTTCGGTTATCGAGCCATCGGGCGTGACTTGCACCTGCATCCGCGCGAACTTGGGCAGGATGTCGCTCAGCGGCTGGTCGAGCCCCAGCCTGCCCTCTTCGATCAGCATCATCGCCGCCATGCCGGTGACCGGCTTGGTCATCGAATAGATGCGGAACAGGCTGTCCGGCGTCACCGGATCGGCATCGGTGAAACCCTCGGCCCCGCGCGCGACGAATTGCGGCGGCTGGCCCGGCAGGCCCAGCGCCGCGATCATGCCGGGGAACTTGCCCGGGCCGACCCAGCGTTCGATCACTGCGGTGACCTGCGGCAGCAGGTTGGGGCTGTCCGCCGCCAGCGCCAGTCGCGGCATCAAGGCGGCGCCGACACCGGCAAATGCGCCAAGCCGCAGCAATTCGCGGCGAGCCAGAATGTTCGCATTCATCGCTTTCACTCTCCCGTTTCGGCCCCAATCGTTATCGTTGCCAGCCGTGCCGCCTTGGCGAACAGAGTGGGCAGACCGGCCTCATGCAGCCGGTCCAGCGGCCACCATTCGCCGTCGCTGGCGGCAAGACTAGCCCAATCGCTTCCCGAATAAAGCGCCAAGTGCAACCGCAGCGAAAAATGCGTGAAGACATGGGCTACCGCTCCGCCCGCCTGCCACGGGCCGGAGAGCGGCGGCGCGTCCGCCCCGTCGCCGCGCGCATGCCAGCCGTCGTCGGGCAGCGCGCGCATGCCGCCGAGCATGCCCTTGCCAGCCCGCGTCACCAGCCACACCGCGCCCTCGCGCTCGATCCAGAAGGCGCGGCCCTGGCGGGTGGGCCTGGCCTTCTTCGCGGGCTTGACCGGATAGGCCTCTGGATTGCCCGCCCGGCAGGCCGCACAATCGGCGGAAAGCGGGCACAGCATGCAGCGCGGGTTTCGGGTGGTGCAGATGGTGGCGCCGAGGTCCATCATCGCCTGGGCGAAATCGCCCGCGCGCTGCTGCGGCGTCAGCACTTCGGCCCGGTCGCGGATCGCCGCCTTGCCGCCGGGCAGCGGCTCGCCGATCGCAGAGAGCCGGGCAACCACCCGCTCGACATTGGCATCGACCACCACCGCGCGCTGCCCGAAAGCAATCGCCGCCACCGCCGCCGCAGTATAGGCGCCCAGCCCGGGCAGTTCGCGCAAGCCCGCTTCGCTATCCGGAAACACCCCGCCCCGCGCCGCCACCTCGCGCGCGCAGGCCAGCAGGTTCCTTGCCCGGGCATAGTATCCCAGCCCCGCCCAGGCGGCCATGACGTCGCCGTCCGCCGCCGCCGCCAGCGCCGCGACCGTCGGCCAGCGAGCGGTGAATTTCTCGAAATAGGGGATGACGGCGGCAACCGTGGTCTGCTGCAGCATCACTTCGGACAGCCAGACGCGATAGGCATCCGGCGGCGGCGCGCCGGGTCTTGCCCGCCAGGGCAGCTCCCGCGCATGCCGGTCGTACCATTCCAGCAGTCTGCGCGAAACGCTTTGGGCGCTGGCTTCCATCCCGTGCCTATGGCATTGCCCGCTCCGCAATGGAACCGGACGACAGCGCCAAGCCCCCGAAACCCCAGAAGGCGGGTCAGCCGCGCCGCTTCGAGCGGGCGCGCGGCGGGCCGGCGCGCGCCATCGCCGATCTCATGCCCGAAGTCGGCCGCTCGGCATTCCGCCGCTTCGGCTTCGTCCAGTCGAGCGTCGTCACCCGCTGGCCCGAAATCGTCGGCCCGCGCCACGCAAGGGTCTGCGCGCCCGAGGCGATCCGCTTTCCCCCCGGCGAGAAGAGCGAGGGCATCCTGCAGCTGGTGGTTGTCCCCGCCCACGCCCCGATCATCCAGCATGTCATCCCGGAAATCATGGAGCGGGTGAACCGCTTCTTCGGCTACAAGGCGGTCGCCCGGGTGAAAATCCGGCAAGGCGAGGTTCAGCCGCCGCGTGCTGAAGTCCGCCCCACCGCGCCGCCGTCGCTCAGGCCGATCCCGATGGAACTGGGCGAGAGCCTGCGCGATATCGGCGATCCGGAATTGCGCACGGTGCTCGAATCGCTGGCGCGCAGCATGGGCTTGCAGGACAAGGAACAGGATTGAAGCGATGCGAATGAACGGACTCGCCGCCCTCGCCGCCGCGGCGCTGCTCTCGCTGGGCGCGGGCAAGCCAGCCCCGCGCAACTGGAATACCACCGTTGAGGTCACTCCTGCGGGCAGCCATGTGCTGGGCAACCCGGCGGCGCTGCGGCTCACCGAATACGTCAGCTACACCTGCCCGCACTGCGCCCAGTTCGACCGCGAGGCCAACGATCCGCTGCGGCTCTATTTCGTCATGCCGGGCAAGCTCTCGGTCGAGGTGCGCCATCTGGTCCGCGATCCCATCGACCTCACGGCGGCGATGCTGACCAATTGCGGCGCGCCAGGAAAATTCTTCGGCAACCACACCGCCTTTCTGCGCGGCCAGGAGCGCTGGATCGCGGCGGCGAACCGGGCGAGCGAGGCGCAGCAGGCGCGCTGGACCAGCGGCGGCATGACCGCCCGCCGCCAGGCCATCGCCAACGATTTCGGTTTCTACCAGATGATGATCGGGCGCGGCTACGATCGCCCGTCGATCGACCGCTGCCTGGCCGACGACGCCATGGCCCGCAAGCTCGCCCAGCAGACCAGCGCGGCCGCAGCGCTCGGGGTCAACGGCACCCCCAGCTTCCTGCTCGGCGGCGAGCTGCTGGCCGGAACGCACGACTGGCAGACGCTGCAAGTTCAGCTAAAGGCGCGAACAACTCCCGCCACACAGTGAATCTTGTGGAGAGTTCCGGGGCGTGACATTGCGCCGCCTTTCAGCCCCCCGGCGGTTCGGCTAGCGCAGAGCCACCGGAAACCCAAGGATTCCCTCCGATGGCACCCAGCCCGATTCGCCGCATCCTGTTCGCCGCCGCGCTGGCGCCGCTGGCGCTGGGCCTCGCCGGATGCGGCAAGGAAAAGACCGACGCCAATGCCGGCCTGTCGGGCGACCCCATCGCCAAAGTCGCTCCGCCTGCGGGCAGGGCATGGGCCGAGATGGTGGTCAAGACGCCCGAGGGCGGCTACCGAATGGGCAATCCCGATGCGCCGATCAAGCTGGTGGAATATGGCTCGCTGACCTGCTCGCACTGCGCCGAAGTGTCCGAGCAGGGCTCAGCGGAACTGCGCGATTCATTTGTCGCCAGCGGCCGGGTCAGCTTCGAGTTCCGCAATTTCGTCCGCGATGCGATGGATGTGACTGCCGCTGTGCTGACTCGCTGCGGCACCCCGGAAAGCTTCTTCCCGCTGACCGAACAGGCTTTCGCCAACCAGACCGCGATGATCCAGGCCGCGCAAAAGGCCGGCGAGCCCGCGTTCAACGCGGCGCTCGCCCAGCCAGACGGCAAGCGCGGGCTCGCGATGGCCCAGTTGCTCGGCCTGACCGACTTCTTCGCCGCGCGCGGCATCGCCAAGGACCAGGCCGCCGCCTGCCTTGCCAATGCCGCCGAAACCCAGGCGCTGGCCAAACGCACCGAAGAACAGTCCAAGCAATACGATATCCAGGGCACCCCGACCTTCCTGGTCAACGGCCAGTCGATCGGCTCGATGGGCTGGGCTGAACTGCGCACCAAGCTGCAAACCATGGGCGCGCGCTGATCGCCATGGCCCCGGCCCGGCCCCCCCGATGCAGATAAAGCGGCTCAAGCTCAGCGGCTTCAAGAGCTTCGTCGAGCCGGCGGAGCTGCGCATCGAGCAAGGGCTGACCGGCGTCGTCGGGCCCAACGGTTGCGGCAAATCGAACCTGCTGGAAGCGATCCGCTGGGTGATGGGCGAATCGAGCGCCAAGAGCCTGCGCGGCGGCGGAATGGAAGACGTGATCTTCGCCGGCACTTCGCAGCGCCCCTCGCGCGATTTCGCCGAAGTCGTGCTGCATGCCGAGACCGATGAGCGCCAGGAGCTGGAAGTCGTCCGCCGGATCGAGCGCGGCGCGGGCAGCGCCTACCGGGTCAACGGGCGCGATGTGCGCGCCAAGGACGTCGCGCTGGTCTTCGCCGATGCCGCCACCGGCGCGCATTCGCCCGCACTGGTCAGCCAGGGCCGGATCGCCTCGGTGATCGGCGCCAAGCCTGCCGAACGGCGGCAGATGCTGGAGGAAGCCGCCGGGATCGCCGGGCTGCACGTCCGCCGCAAGGACGCCGAGCAGAAGCTGCGCGCGACCGAGGCCAATCTCGCCCGGCTCGACGACATCATGGCCGCGCTCGATACGCAGATTACGGCGCTGCGGCGGCAGGCGCGGGCGGCGGAGCGCTACAAGGCGCTGTCGGACAAGATCAAGCTGGCCGAAGCGCGGCTGGTCTTCGCCCGCTGGCGCGACGCCGCCGCCGCAGCCGATGCCGCGCGCGCGGAAGCCCAGGCCGAAGAGGCGAAGGTCGCCGCAGCCCAGATCGCCGCCAAGGCCGCGCAGCAAGCCCAGCATGCCGGCGCAGCCGCGCTGGCCGGAGCCCGCGACGCGCTCGCCGACCGGCGCGACGACGCCACGGCGCATGGCCACCGCATGGCCGCGCTGACCGGTCAGCTCGAAGCCGCCGAACAACGCCTCGCCGACCTCGACCGCCAGCGCGCCCGCCTCGAAGCCGATCGCGGCGATGCCGATCGGCTGACCAGGGATGCCGCCGAGGCGCTCGCCCGGCTGGAGCGCGAACTTGCCGATGGCGAGGCCCGGCTCGCCGAAGACGAGACCCAGCGCCCGGCGCTCGCCAGCGCGGTCGAGAAGGCCGAACAAGCCGCCCGCGCCGCCGAACTGGCTCAGGCGCAGGCGACGGCGGAGCAGGCCGGCGTCGAAGCGGAATGGCGCGTCGCCGAGGCCGAGTTGAGCCAGGCGCAGGCCCGGCTCGAACGGCTGGAAAACGAGGCCGCGCGCCACGCCGCAACACTGGAAGCACTGGCGCGGGAGGGCGATCCAGATGTGGCGGTTGCCGGAGCCGGGTCCCGGCGCGACGCAGCCGCCAAAGCGCTGGCCGAAGCCCGCGCCGCGCTGGAGGCAGATCAGGCGCGCAAGTCCGAACTCCAGTCCGCCCGCGACACGCTCTCCACCGCGCTTGCAGCCGCCAAGGGCGAACTCGCGGCGGTCGAGCGCGAACATGGCGCGCTGCACCGCGACCGCGAGGCCCGCGCCCGGCAGGCGCAGGCCAAGCACGGCCTGCCCACCGCGCTCGACCGGGTGCGCGCCGAACCGGGCTACGAGCGCGCCCTCGCCGCCGCGCTGGGCCGCGACGCCAGGGCCGCGCTGGGTCCCGCGCCGGCGGGCGAAGACGGCCGCTTCTGGACCGGGGCCACTGCCGCGCGCGCCGTCGGCGACAGCCTCGCCAGCCACGTCAGCGAATGCCCGGCCGAACTGGCCGCACGTCTTGCCCTCGTCCATGTCGCCGAGCAGGACGACGACAGGGTGCTGGCGCCAGGCGAATGGCTCGTCACCCGCGCCGGACAGCTGCGCCGCTGGGACGGCTTTATCGCGCGCGGCGAAGGCGGCGCGGAAGCGGCGCGGCTGGAAGCGGAGAACCGCTACCTCGAACTGGAAGCCGAACTCCCCGGCAAGCGCGCGCTGGTCGGCGAGGCGGAAGCGGCGCAGTCCGGGGTCCAGACCGAGCTCTCGGCGTTGCAAACCTCTGTCATCGCCTCCGAACGAGCCCTATCCGCCGCCGCCGACGAGGAACGCAGCGCCCTGCGCGCGCTCGACCAGGCCGAGGACGCCCGCAGCCGCCAGGCCGCCCGCCGCGCCGATCTCGCCGCCTCGCAGGGCGACCTCGCGGAGCAGCGCAAGCAGGCCGAGGCCGAACGCGCAACCGCCGAGGCGCGCCGCGCCGCGCTGCCCGATCCCGCCGCCGGTCGCGAGACCCTCGCCGCCGCGCAGGCCCGGCACGAGGCGGCCAGGCAAGCGGTGCAATCCGCCATGGCCGCGCTCTCGGCGCAGGATCAGGCGCTGGCGGTCGCGCGCGAGCGGACTGCCGGGCTGCGCACCGACATTTCCGGCTGGCAGGCGCGCTCGGGCGACGCCGCCAGCCGCCTCGCCGAAATGGGCCGCCGCTTCGAAGAGATCGAGGAGGAACGCGCCGTCGTCGCCGCCAAGCCCGCATCGCTGATCCGCGAGATCGAGGCGAGCGACGAAGTCCGCAGCCGCCTCGCCGCCGAACTGGCACAGGCCGAGGCCGCCCTGGCGGCGGCGAACGAAACCGCGCGCACCGCCGATGCCGCGCTGGCCAATGTCACCGAAGACCTCGCCACCGCCCGGGAGGCGCGGGCCGGCGCCGCCGCCCGGGCCGAAAACGAGGAAGCCCGCCGTAACGAGATGGCGGGGATTTCGGGCGAGCGCTTCCAGTGCCCGCCGCCGCTGCTGCCGGGCCGCTTCGAGTTCGACGCCGGCGAAGTCGCCGGGGCCACCGACGAATCCGCCGCGCACGACCGGCTGATCGCCGACCGCGAGCGGCTCGGCCCGGTCAATCTCGTCGCCGCCGACGAACTCGCCGAAGCCGAAGCACGCCACGGCGAGAGCATCGCCGAACAGGCCGAGCTGACCGAGGCGGTGCACCGCCTGCGCGGCTCGATCGGCAATCTCAACCGCGAGGGCCGCGAGCGGCTGCGCGCCGCCTTCGAGGAAGTCGATACCCACTTCCGCCGCCTGTTCACCCGGCTGTTCGAGGGCGGCCAGGCGCATCTCGCGCTGGTCGACAGCGACGATCCGCTGGAGGCCGGCCTCGAAATCTTCGCCCAGCCCCCCGGCAAGCGGCTGCAATCGCTGACCCTGCTCTCGGGAGGCGAGCAGGCGCTGACCGCGATCGCGCTGATCTTCGCGCTGTTCCTCACCAACCCCGCGCCGATCTGCGTGCTCGACGAAGTCGATGCCCCGCTCGATGACGCCAATATCGAACGCTTCTGCGACCTGCTCGACGCAATGACGGTCGAAACCGCCACCCGCTACCTGATCGTCACCCACAACGCCGTGACGATGAGCCGCATGCACCGCCTGTTCGGCGTGACCATGGTCGAAAAAGGCGTCTCGCGGCTGGTCAGTGTCGACCTGGGCGGGGCGGAGGAACTGCTGGCGGCGGAGTAGGGTTGACATTGGGGTTTTTGTAGTTACTTTAAGTGTGCAGTTGCTCGATCGCTTCGCGCCCTCAGCTTCCAAAACTGAGATCCAATCCGCGAAGCACCCCTGACCCCAGCTTCCAAAACTGGAGCCTAAAATGAAAATTTCGTTCGACGAAGCCAAACGCAATTGGACGCTTCAGAATCGAGGATTAGATTTCGCCGACGCGGGCAAGATTTTCGATGGGCCGGAGTTCACTCTTTTCGATGACCGCTACGAATACCCCGAACCAAGGTATCAAACATACGGGTTGCTCGAAGAAAGACTGGTCATGTTTGCTTGGACACCTGCCCCTGACGGCATTCACGTCATATCCATGAGAAAATGCAATGACCGGGAACAACGCAAATTTGCCAGCAAGTTGGGATGACGACGATCTGCCCGAGTGGACGGACGAGCAGTTCGCTCGCGCCCAATTCTCGATTGGCGGAACTGTAATTCGACCGGCCCAAGGCACGCTCACCAAGCCCCTGGCCGCCCGACCAGCGCCAACCCCAAGCTCCAAGTCACCCTGCGGCTCGACCCCGATGTAATCGAGAAGTTCCGCGCCACCGGCAAAGGCTGGCAATCGCGGATCAACGCGGAACTGCGCAAGGCCCTCGGAATCTAGCCCGCCCTCAGGCGAGCTACCCGCGCAGGAAGCACGGCCCATAGGAAACTGCCGCAACTTTGGCGCGGCACATGCCGACCTGGGCAGCCGCGCGGGTCAGCCGGCGGCCAGCGAAATGCTGGCGATAGGCGGCCGGCAGCCAGACCCGCGCCTTGCGCATGCCGCTGGCGAAGTCGAACGGTCCGGGCCGCCGGCTGCGCTGCAACTGCTCGCCGACCGCGAGCGCGGCAGCGGCATACTGCCGCAAGGTCAGCGCCAGACTGCCCAGGGAAATCATGGCGACGGCGGCAAATAGGATCATCGGCAGGATTATCGGCAGGATCGTCATGACAGACTCCCCTCACCAGTGGCAGGCCGGTCCCCGGCCTTGCGGGAAGCATTCCAGTCTTCGAAAGCCGAAGCGACACTGCGCGATGGCAATGCGGTCAAGATATCTTCCTGAGCAGCATCGGACCGGCGGCTTCTGAACAGGTGGGGCGACGCGAATTTCATTGTTACAGACCCTCATTATTTTATGCCCCGCCAACCTCAGAATCCCTTTCGCCCCCCGCAATCAAGCGCGCATGCGACCAATGACACGATTTGCGGGTTGAATGAATTTGACATGCGTTTCATCGCAGCCAAGGCGCATTTCACCGGCCAAATCTGCGGCGAGTTGAATGCGTAGTTAGCCCTAACCCAGCACGTATCGCGGCCCCGGCCCGCCCGCGGCGGCGCGGTCGTCGCGGTTGTAGAGCTGGCAACGGGTGAGGCTGAGGCAGCCGCAGCCGATGCATTCGTCGAGCTTGGCGCGGGTCAGGGTGAGCAGCTGGATCTTGGCGTCGATCTGCCCGCGCAGGCTGCGGCTGATGCGCTGCCAGTCGGCAACCGTCGGGGTGCGGCCCTGCGGCAGCGTCGCCAGCGCCGCCTCGATCTCGGTCAGGCCCAGCCCCAGCTTCTGCGCGATCAGGATGAAGCTCAGCCGGCGGATGTCCGAGCGCAGGAAGCGCCGCTGGTTGCCCGGCGTGCGCAGCGACTGGATCAGCCCTTTTGTTTCATAGAAGCGGATCGCCGACACCGCGAGCCCGGTCCGCCGCGCGAGCGTGCCGATCGGTACGATTGTGTCTTCCGCCATGCCTCGCCTTTCCGATTCTGCTTGACCTCAACTTTACTTGAGGTTGCACGATAGGCAATGCGGCTGATTCGCCGGAAGCGGCAGGCCGTTCTCAAACAGGGACTTATCGAGAGGATTTCCACAATGCCGCAAGGATATCTCGAACACGCCAACCTCACCGTCTCCAATCCGGAGCGCAGCGCCGCTCTGCTGCAACGGCTGTGCGGCTGGCACGAGCGCTGGCGCGGGCCTTCCGCGCAATCGGGCTGGTCGCTGCATGTCGGCACCAACGATTGCTACCTCGCGCTTTACTCGCGCGGCGAAAGCGCCCCCCTCCCCGCCACGCCAAGGGGCAGCCGCTCAATCATCTCGGCATCGTTGTCGATGACTCTCGCCGCTGCCGATGCACTGGTCCGCGAAGCCGGGCTCGAGCCTTATGGTCACGAAACTTACGATCCGGGCAGCCGCTTCTATTTCTTCGACTGGGACGGGATCGAGTTCGAAGTGGTAAGCTACAGCTAGGACTGAGGCTGCGCTTGGGATAGACCGGAGCTGCCTCCCGCCCAGCGCTCATTAGTCCGGTCCACGGTCAGCTACCCGGCCAGGTCTGGCACAGCGCGAGGCCTCGTCGGGCGAGCCAGCGGTCCAGCGCGGCCAGTCGGCGCCGTGCAGGATCACCGGCATGCGGTCATGCACCTCGGCCATCTGCGGCGAGCTGTTCACCATCACCATGGTGTAGACCGCGCCCCATTCGGCGCTCTGCCGCCACAATCCGGCGACAGCGAACACGCCGGTTTCCGGAAGGCCATACCAAGAGCGCGTCATCCGGCGCGGCTCGCCTTGCGGTTCGGCCCATTGGCCGACCGGAATCAGGCAGCGGCGGTGCTGGAACGAATCGCGCCAGAAGGCGGTATGCAGCTTGTCCTCGCGGGCGTTGGTGACGGGCTTGGGCTTCAGTGGCTGGCCCTGCCTGCCCTTCAGCACCAGCGGGAAACCCCAGTTCATCGCCCGCGCCCGGCCTTCGGCGACCACCAGCCCCGGGTAGCCGGGATAGACTTCCCCGGCGAAATTGGCGCCCGCGTCCGCCTCCACCGCGAACAGCCGGGCGATCTCGTCGACGCCTTTGGTCATGCGGTAGAGGTTGCACATCAGGCGTTGCGCTCAGGCATTTCCAACCACCCAGCAGGCCAGCGCGATCAGCAGCCCGGCGAAGCGGTTCGAGCGGAATTTCGCCAGCGCGTCCTCGCCATTCTTCGGATCGAGCGTCAGCACTTGCCAGGCAAGGTGGAGGGCAACCGGCAGCAACGCAAGCAGCGCCAGACCATCCTCGCGCAGCAGCCAGATGGCCAGCGCCCACAGCGCCAGCGCCGCCGCATAGAACAGCGCCACCCCGCCGCGGACATGCGCGCCCAGTCTGAGCGCGGAAGAGCGGATGCCGACCAGCGCATCGTCCTCGCGGTCCTGCAACGCGTAGATCGTGTCATAGCCGACCACCCAGCAGATCGACCCCGCATAGAGCGCCGCCAGAACTTCGAGGTAGTCCCCGCGCAGCTCCACCCAGCCGACCAGCGCGCCCCAGCTGAACACCAGCCCCAGCCAGACTTGCGGCCACCAGGTTATCCGCTTCATGAAGGGATAGGCGGCGACCGGCAGCAGGCTGGCGCAGGCCACCAGCTGCGCCTGCCAGCGCAGTTGCAGCAGCACGGCGAGGCCGATCAGAGATCAGCGACGCCGAGCCAGGCCCAGGCAGCGCGCCTGCTCACCGCGCCGCTCGCCACCGGGCGCACGGCGGTGCGCGCCACCTGCCGGTCGAGATCGGCATCGACGATGTCGTTATAGACGCACCCCGCCCCGCGCATCGCGATGCTGCCGAGCAGCAGCCAGCCGAGCAAGGCCCACTCCCCCGCACCGCCAGCCAGCAGCACCCCCCAGGCGCAGGGCCAGAACAGTAGCCACCAGCCGATCGGCCGGTCCAGCCGCGCAAGCTGGGCGTAGTTGCGGATGCTGGCCGGAAGCGCGGCGACGAGGCCTCGGTGCTGGCTGTCAGGAACGATTTCGGCGGGCATGGGAGAGGCATAGCTACCGGCAGGGCAATCCGCTAGAGCCGCGCCATGTCCGCCACCCCCGCCTGGCCGCCTAAAAGCGCCCCGCGCCTGTTCGTGCCCGGTGCCCTGGCCGCAGGCGATGTCGTGACTCTGGAAGGCCCGCAGGCGCATTACCTCGCCAAGGTGATGCGGACCGGCGCGGGCGATGCCGTGATCCTGTGCGACGACATCACCGGCGAGTGGACCGCGCGCGTCGCCTCGGTCTCGAAGCGAGAAGTCGCGCTCGTCCCCGAAACCCGCACCCGGCCGCGCGAGGAGGTTCCGGACTTCACCCTCTTGCCCGCGCTGCTCAAGAAGGACCGGTTCGATCTCGTGCTGGAAAAGGCGACCGAACTGGGCGTGCGCCGCATCCAGCCGGTGCTCACCCGGCGCTGCGTGGCCGACAAGCTCAATCTTGAGCGCGCCCGCGCCATCGTCACCGAAGCCGCCGAGCAATGCGCCCGCACTGCGCTGCCCGAACTCTCCGCGCCGGTGAAGCTCGATGCGCTGCTGCGCGGCTTTCCGGAGGACCGCACGCTGTTCTTCGCCGACGAGGCCGGGGGCGACCCGGCCGCCGCCGCCTTCGCCGCTCATACCGGCCCCGCCGCGCTGCTTATCGGCCCGGAAGGCGGCTTCGACGAGGCCGAACGCGCCGCCATCCGCGCCCTGCCCCAAGCCCGTGCGATCTCGCTCGGCCAGCGTATCCTGCGGGGAGAGACGGCGGCGATTGCCGGCATGGCATTGTGGATGGGGCTGGCGGGCGATTGGAAATAGTTGTGGCGTATCGATTCGCCGTAACTTAACGGCGATGCCATGAGCACCCGCCAAGCCTCGGACCGCGACGATCCCGTCATCGAGAGCATCGCCCAGCTCGCCGAGCCGATGGCGGCGGGCGAGAAGCCGCGCGCAGACTGGCGGATCGGCACCGAGCACGAGAAGCTGGTCTATTGCGAGGGCGACCACCACGCGCCCTCCTATGAGGAACCCGGCGGCATCCGCGACCTGCTCCTCGCGCTGCAGGAATTCGGCTGGACCCCGGTCGAGGAAAACGGCAACGTCATCGCCATGGCCGGGGCGGACGGCGCCGTCAGCCTCGAACCTGCCGGCCAGCTCGAACTCTCCGGCGCGCCGCTGGAGAACCTGCACCAGACCTGCGCCGAGACCGGCCGGCATCTCGCGCAAGTGAAAGCGATCGGCGCGCGCACCGGCAAGGGCTTCCTCGGCCTCGGCATGTGGCCCGACAAGCGCCGCGACGAGCTGCCGATCATGCCCAAGGGCCGCTATGCGATCATGCTGCGCCACATGCCGCGCGTCGGCTCGATGGGCCTCGACATGATGCTGCGCACCTGCACCATCCAGGTGAACCTCGATTATTCGTCCGAAGCGGACATGGTGCAGAAGTTCCGCGTCGGCCTCGCCCTGCAACCGCTCGCCACCGCGCTGTTCGCCAATTCGCCGTTCACCGAGGGCAAGCCCAACGGCTTCCTCTCCTATCGCAGCCACATCTGGTCGGACACCGATCCGCACCGCACCGGCATGCTGCCGTTCGTGTTCGAGGACGGCTTCGGCTACCAGCGCTATGTCGACTACATGCTCGACGTGCCGATGTATTTCGTCTTCCGCGACGGCAAATATATCGACGCGGCGGGGCAAGCGTTCCGCGACTTCCTGGCCGGCAAGCTCCCCGCGCTGCCTGGCGAGCGCCCGCATCTGTCCGACTGGACCGACCACCTCTCGACCGCCTTCCCCGAAGTGCGGCTCAAGAGCTTCCTCGAAATGCGCGGGGCCGATGGCGGACCGTGGAACCGCATTTGCGCGCTGCCCGCTTTCTGGGTCGGGCTGCTCTACGACCAAGGCGCGCTCGATGCCGCCTGGGATCTGGTCAAGGGCTGGGACATGGCAGGCCGCGAGGCCTTGCGGAATGCCGTGCCGAAGCTGGCGCTCGATGCGCCGCTGCCGGGTGGGGGCAAGCTCAAGGACATCGCCGGCGAAGTGCTCGCCATCGCCCGCGCCGGGCTCACCGCACGGAATCGGCGCAATTCCAGCGGCGACAATGAGAGCATCCACCTCGCCCCGCTCGATGAGATTGTCGCTTCGGGCAAGGTTCCCGCCCAGCGCCTGCTCGACAAGTTCCATGGGCAGTGGGGCGGCGATATGTCGCGGGTTTACGAAGAGAGTTTCTGATTAACCGGCGTTGGCAGGTCCAGCCCCGCGCCGCGCCAGCGCCCGCCCTAATACCGAAAACCCCCGGGTTATCGCCGCATTGCGGCCCATCCAGTCGAAGTAGTCGCGGTATTTCGGATCCTCGGCCAGCAGGTGCTTCTCCTCGGTCCGCGCCCGCCAGAAATAGACGAGGCTCACCAGCCCCAGCAGCGCGGTGTTGCGGATGACGTCGATCCAGGAACCGGTGGTGGCGATGAACGGCATCGTCGCGCACCACCAGTAGAGGTTCTTCGACAGGTAAGCCGGGTGGCGGGTGAAGCGGTAGGGGCCACCCGTCAGCACGCCGCGATAGGTCAGGTTCGAAAAGCGCAGCCCGAAGGCCACGGTCGCCCAGGCGTAGATCGCGGTGAGGAACACCAGCAGCGCGCCCCAGACCCACAGCAGCGCGGGCCAGGCTTGCAGCCACATCGCCCAGTCGCCGGTGTTCTCGTGGTAATTGAGCGGCCCGCCGTCGCCCATCAGGATGAACGGCGGATAGCACATCAGCGCCGCGACCCAGCCGCCAAGATAGGGATTGGCGGTGCGGATCTGCGCGTCGAGCGGCTTCAGCGTCACCAGATAGCCGACCATGGCGATCTGCACATCGACGACGAACAGCAGCTCGGTCAGCCAGGTGGCGATGGCCACCGGATTGCCGGCGATCGACGACAGCTCGAGCGTCACCACGCCCTTGAAACCGAACGGCAGGATCGAGATCATGAAGGCGCAGAAAAAGCCCTTCACCGCCCAGGCGCGGAGATGGTGCCACACCTCGTCCTTGTCCCACGCCTCGCGCCCGATCAGCATCGCGCCGAAATGCCACGAGCCGTCGCGCGGATTGACCAGCACCCGGTCGAGCCACAGCACATAGGGGATCGACAGGATGAACAGCGGCACCGCCGCCGCGCCCAGCACGTCCATCGCGAACAGATACTGCCCGCGCCAGTAATAACGGGCGATGCAGTAGATGAAGCCTATCACCGCCCAGGTCGTCCACAGCCCGGCCAGCTTGACGATGGAGATGTCGATCGCTTCGCCGAGCGGGCGCGGCCTGGACCAGTCGATCCCGGTGGAAGCCCGGCGGTGAACCTTGTCCACCAGCAGCGACACCGCCACCATCGGCAGCCCGGAAAACAGCACTGCCGCCAGCGAGGCATAG
This sequence comes from uncultured Alphaproteobacteria bacterium, assembly GCA_963779195.1. Lineage (GTDB taxonomy): Bacteria > Pseudomonadota > Alphaproteobacteria > Sphingomonadales > Sphingomonadaceae > Novosphingobium. Next base: position 343,126 of record CAVZWZ010000001.1, on the reverse strand, counting down.
GGCCCGGCGAGCGGCTCGCGGGGTCCGGGAATGCCGAAAAACCCGGCCACTTCGGCCCATTCGCGGCAGATCAGGATCCAGCCGAACAGCCCGGCCAGTCCCGCCAGGCCAACCCAGGCGGACACGTCGCTGACCGGCCGGGGATCCGGCGTTTTGCCAATCGCGCTCATGCCCGATCCCTTAGGGCAAATTGGTTAATGCGCGGGTAAGCGCGCCGGCCCTGATAGCGCGAAATCAGCGGAATGCGCTGATCTTCCCGCCATCGTCGAGCACATAGAGCACGCCGCCCGCCACCACCGGCGGCAGCGACACGCTGCTGCCCAGCTTGGTGAAATCGCGCATTTCGCCGTCCATCGTCCCCGCCGAGGCGACCATTCCTTCCGAATTGGCGACCCACAGCCGCCCGCCCGCCAGCACCGGCCCGGTCCAGTAGATCGGGTTCTTTTTCTTCTTCTCGTTCTTGAAGCGGGCGAGTTGGGTCATCCAGCGGACCTTGCCCGAGGTGCGGGCGATGCACAGCAGCCGGGCGTCGTCGGTGAGGGTGAACACCCAGTCGCCCGCCACCGCGGGCGTGGAAATCCCCGCCAGGTTGAGTTCCCAGATGCGCTGGCCGGTGACCAGCTCATAGGCCGCCATGCGCCCGCCCTGGCCCAGCGCATAGACCCGGCCCGAATCGATGATCGGATCGGCATCGACATCGGTGAGCACGCCGACCTGGGTCGAGATCGAGGTTCGCGCCAACGCGTCCGACCACAAGGTGCGGCCGTTCTCGTAACGGTAGGCGGCGATCTCGCCGGTGCTGTAGCCGGCGATCACCGTGCCCTGCCCGGCAGCGGGCGCGGCGACGCCGAACACCCCGGCCTGGCCGGTCGAGCCGGATTCGTTCCACAGCGGCTTGCCGTCGTCGGCATTGAGCGCGTGGATGCGGTTGTCCTGGGTCATGACATAGACCGAGTTGAAGGCGATCGTCGGCGAGCCGCGCAGCGGTCCCGCAGGCTTCACCTTCCACACTTCGTTGCCGCTGGCGGCATCGAGCGCGGCGACCTCGCCCAGCCCGGTGGTGACAAAGATCCGGCCGTCGGCATAGCTGGCGCCGCCGCCAAACAGCGAGCTGTCGTTCTCGCCCGAAATCCGGAACGCGCGCGACCAGCTGCGCGTGCCGCTCGCCGCGTCGAAGGCAGTCAGTTGCCCGTCGGTATCGACCACGAACAGCTTGCCGCCGCCAACCACCGGCGAGGCCGCCAGCCGCCGCTGCTTGGACGATCCGGCAATGCCGGCGTTCCACAGGCGGCCCGGATTGGCCGCCAGCGCGAGGTGGCCGTAGCTCTTGCTGGCGGTGCCGCCGGCCTGCGCCCAATCGGCATTGGCTTCCTCGGGCGGCAGCACCACCGCGACCGAAGCCAGTGCGGGATCGACAATCGCCCCCGAATCGATGCGCGACAGGATCGGCACGCGGTTGCCGATGGTCGGCGTCTTGGGCCCGCCCTTGCCGCCGCCGATGATGCCGCAGCCCGACACCGCCAGCGCGGCGGCCAGTAGCACGGGAATCGCCAGACGGCGGGAGCGGAACATGGGCTTCATGCGGATTTCCTCATAGGATCAGGGCTGCGCCCCGCTCGCGGCTTTCGCCGTATCGTCGATCGCATCGACGCCGAGCAGACCGGCCAGCTGGCGGGCGCGGCTGCGCAGGGTTTCGGGCGCATCCTTGTCGCGCGAGATAGCGGCGAACAGCGGGCCGGCCAGTTCGGGCTTGCCCTGTTTGAGATAGGCCATGCCGACCAGTTCGCCGGCGCTGCCGAACCAGGGATTGCCCGGAACCGCGAGCGCCTTGAGCCGGTCGATCGTCTGCTGCGGGGTCAGGGTGTCGAAATTCACCGCCACCGCGCGGATCGCGGCGAGATCGCGGAACGGCCCCGGCGCATCGGCGTCGGCGGAAACCTTATTGTACAACGCCAGCGCCGCGTCGCGATTGCCGCGTTGCAACGCCAGACCCGCCTGCAGCAGCTGCGCCGAGGCGCGCGTGCCCGCCGCCGATTCCTTGGACAGTGTCGTCAGCTGCTTGTCGGCGGCATCGAGCTGGCCCTGCTCGATCTTGTCGAGCGCCAGCGTCATCTGCTCGCCGCGTTCGCCGGCCTGCCTGGCCTGGTCGTTGGTCCACCACAGATAGCCGCCGAACCCCGCGAGGCCCAGCGCGATCGCCGCGACTGCCGCCTTGCCAAAGCGCTGCCACGCGCCGAGCATCTCATCCTGGCGCAGCGCATCGTCGACCTCGCGCAGGAACACGTCCTGCTGGGCGGCGTCGCGCCCGGCCTTCTTGTCGTTCGGGGACTGGGATCGGTCGGGTCGCAGCGCCAAAGCTTGGGCTTTCTGGTTGGTTGTCGCTCAGTCCCGGCCTAGGGACCAGCCGGGCTGTTAAGCGGATGGGCTAACCATTTCAATGGCTATGATCGCTGCCTCCCCAGCGGTGAATTGCCGCTGAATGGGCTAAATCCGTCCGCCGCGTGCGATCGCATCGGAATAGAGCTGCCAATAGGCCGAAATCATGGTCTTTTCGTCATACTCCGCGAGAGCCCTGGCCCGGTTCGCCGCGCCGATCGACTGGCGCAGCGCGGCATTGTCCGCCAGCTCGAGCAAAGCCTTCGCCAGCGCCTCGTCGCTGTCCGCCTGGCAAATGAAGGGGCGGTTCTCCGGCGCCACCATCGCCGCGATATCGCCGACAGCCGGGGATGCCACCGCCAGCCCCGCCGCCATCGCCTCGACCACCGAGATCGGAAACTGCTCGCTGTGCGACGACAGGGCGAACAGATCGAACAGGCCCACGGCCTGCGAGGGATCGGCGACGAATCCGGGCAGATGCACCCGGTGCGCGATGGCCAGCCGCATCGCCTCGGCGCGGATCGCCTCGCGTTCTGGCCCCTCGCCGGCAATCACCAGCTGCCACTCCTCAGGCAGGCCGGCGAAGGCGCGGACCAGCCGGGGAAGGTTCTTGACCTGCCTGAGTCCGGCCAGCGTGCCCAGCCAGAATTCGCCGGGGCGCTTGATCAGCCCCGGCAGCGCATCTTTGCGCGGCTTGCGGGCAAAGGCGGCGAGATCGATGCCGTTGGCGATCCGCTTCACCCGCCCGCGCGGCTGGTGCCAGATATCGATGGCGATGCCTTCCAGACGTTCGGAGGGAACCACCAGCCCCGACGCCCGCGCCAGCGCGATCCGGCGAAACCAGTTGCGCCCGGTCTTGAGCCGGACGGTCTCGTCCTCGTTGAACCCGTCCTCGTGGTGCACCAGCGGCGGCAGCCGCATCGCCGGGGCGAACAGCGCATGCGCCATCACCGCATCCATCGCCCCCCAGTTGTAGGTCAGGATGAGGTCGAAGCCCGCGAAGGCGCGGGCTATCCGGCGCAGCCGGCGCGGGAATGGCGATCCGGCCAGCGGCGGGAAATCCGCCGGAAAAGCAACATCGATGCCGCGATCGATCGCCGCCGCCGCCCCCAGCGCCTCGGGTTCCGCCGATACGATCGTGTGCCGCGCCTGCTTGCCAAAGGCATTGATCAGCCTGGCCGCGCGCAATTCCTTGCCGCCGGGCTGGAAGCTCGAATGAAGATGGAGAAAGCGCACGACCCGGACGCGCCGCTAGGCGACCCGGGCCAGCAGGCGGTCGATCGCCGCCACCGCCTCGGGCTCGTCGAGCGCCGGGGCATGGCCGACTCGCGGCACTGTCACCGCTTCCGATCCGGGCAGGCGCTGCTGCATCTCCGCCAGCGTCGCCGCCGAAAACAGATCGGACAGCGCGCCGCGCAGGATCGTCACCGGCTTGCCCGCCAGCCCGTCGATGCCTGGCCACAAATCGGCCTGGGGGGCATCGGCCGTCGCCGCGAGCGGCTCGGCGATCTTCATGTCGTAGTCGAACACGATCCTGCCGTTGCTGCCCAGCACCATCGCCCGCTTGGCGGCTGCGAGCCAGTCGCCGATCTGATAATCCGGGAAAGCAAGCCCCTGTGTCTCCTCGATCGCCCTTGCGGCATGCATCCAGGTCGGAAAGCTGCGCCCCTGGCCGACATAGCCGCGAATCCGGTCAAGGCCCTCAGGCTCGATCACCGGGCCGATATCGTTGAGCGCCGCCGCCGCGATGCGCTGCGGCATGGTCATCCCCATCACCATGGTCATCAGCCCGCCGAGCGAAGTGCCGATAACGACGAACCGATCGATCTTCGCCTCGTCGAGCAACCGCGAGACGTCCTCGACATATTGCATCGGGTTGTAGCTCGCCGAGTCCTTGGCGTAGGCGCTGTCGCCGCGCCCGCGCATTTCCGGGCAGAGCACCCTCCATTCACCCGCCAGCCGTTCGGCCAGCGCCTCGAAATCGCGGGCATTACGGGTGAGGCCCGGCAGGCAAAGCACCGGGGGCCGGTCCTCGCGTCCGGGATAGTCGCGGTAATGCAGTTTCAGGCCGTCGCTGCTCGGCCAGAAGCGATCTTCGTATGCAGTCATGTTCCGGGAGCGCCCCTCGGGAAAATCGCGTCCGCCTTGCCAGCCGGACGCCTCGCGCCCACTATTGCCCGATGCGCCAGGAACCGCAAGCCGCAGACTATCGCCCCGACGCCCGGATCGCCCCGCTGGCCCCCTGGCTGGCCGACCCGGTGGCCGCCGCCGGGTTCCCGCGCCGCGAATTGCGCTTCCGCAACAATCGCTGGGATGCAGCAGTTGGTTTGGCCTCGCTGACCGACGCCGAGTGGATCGCCCATTTCGGCAAGTTCGAGCCGTTGCCCGGCAATCTGCCGCAGCCCCTGGCGCTGCGCTATCACGGCCATCAGTTCCGCAACTACAATCCCCAGATCGGCGACGGCCGCGGGTTCCTGTTCGCCCAGCTGCGCGATTCGGGCGAAAGGCTGCTCGACCTGGGGACAAAGGGCTCCGGGCAAACCCCATGGAGCCGCGACGGCGACGGCCGGCTGACGCTGAAGGGCGCCATGCGCGAAATTCTCGCCACCGAAATGCTGGAGGCGCTGGGGGTCTATACCAGCAAGACCTTCTCGGTGATCGAGACCGGCGAGGAGTTGTGGCGCGGCGACGAACCCTCGCCGACGCGCTCGGCGGTGCTGCTGCGGCTCAGCCACGGGCATATCCGCATCGGAACTTTCCAGCGGTTGCTCGCATTGCAGCAGCGCGAAAACATGGAAGCGCTGGTCGCCTATTGCCTCGAGACCTTTCCCGGCCCGCCCCCGCCCGCAGACGCGCCCGGGCGCGACGAGCCCGCCGTGATCCTGCTGCATCAGGTAATCGAGCGCATGGCCGATCTCGCCGCGTCCTACATGGCCGCCGGCTTCGTCCACGGGGTGCTCAATTCCGACAACATGAATATTTCCGGGGAAAGTTTCGATTACGGGCCGTGGCGCTGGCTGCCTGCCTGGGATCCGGGATTCACCGCCGCCTATTTCGACCACTCCGGCCTCTATTGCTTCGGTCGCCAGCCAGAAGCGATCCACTGGAACTGCGGCCAGCTGGCGGTGGCGCTGCGGCTGCTCGCCGAGACCGAGCCGCTGGTGTTCGCGCTGGAGCGCTTCGGCGCCCTCTACCAGACGGCGATGGTCCGCCGGTTCCTGTGGCGGCTGGGGATCGAACCGCGCCGCGCCGACGCCGGTCTGGCGCTGGTCGCTGCGGCGGAAAAGCACATGATGGAGGCCGGGATCGGGCCCGACGCGGCCTTTCACCGCCATCGCGGCGGGCGCAATCCGCCAGACAGCGAATTCGGCGAATTGCTGCGCCAGTTCGCTCCCGCCGGCGATGCGGAGGGCGGCATCTGGTCGGAGGCGGCAGCCCCATCGCTGGTCATCGACGAGGTCGAGCGGGTATGGTCGGCGATCGACCTGGAGGACGATTGGGCGCCGCTGGCCGCCAAGATCGCCGAGATTCGCCGGCTGGGCCAGGCACTCGGCGAGCCGCCAAGCCCGGCAGGACACGGCGGATGAATGTGAAATTCCGCGACGCGGAAGCAAAACAGTAAGACCCCTTGTGGCATGGGGCTTTCACAAGCGGCCGCTTTCTCGCTAAGGCGGTCACAGGGCACATAAGAAATCGGGATAATAATAAGGTCGTGAGCGACTCCGAGATCATTTCCTACGAACCCGCCACGGGCGAGGAATTCTGGCGCGGCCGCGTCAGCGATATCGGCGATGTTGTAACCCGGTCGCGCCGCGCCTGGCCGGCCTGGGCCGCCCAGCCCTTGTCCACCCGCATGGAGCTGCTCCGCCGCTTCGCCAACGAGGTGCGCAAGGAAGCCGAAAAGCTGGCCGAATGCATTGCCCGCGAAACCGGCAAGCCGATGTGGGAAGCCCGCGCCGAAGTAGAAGGCGTGGTCGCCCGGGTCGAGGTCTCGATCCTCGCTTATGCCGAGCGCACCGCGCAGCGCAAGCTGGACTCGGCGATGCAGGGCACCTCGGCCTTGCGGCACAAGCCACACGGGGTGGTCGCGGTGCTTGGGCCGTTCAACATGCCGGCCCAGGTGCCGGCGGGGCACATCGTGCCGGCCCTGATCGCCGGCAACGCGATCGTGTTCAAGCCAAGCGAAAAGGCGCCCGCGACCGGCGAAATGCTGGCGAACTGTTTTCACAAGGCCGGAATCCCGGCGGCGCTGGTGCAGGTGGCGATTGGCGGACCCGAAGCAGGCATGGCGCTGGCCTCGCATGACGGCGTCGATGGCGTGCTGTTCACTGGATCGGCCCACGCCGGCATCGCAATCAACCGCAAGCTGGCGATCCGCCCGGACAAGATCGTCGCGCTGGAAATGGGCGGCAACAATCCGATCGTGGTGTGGGACACGCCGAAAATCACCGACGCCGCCGTGCTGGTCGTCCAGTCTGCGTTCTCATCGGCGGGTCAGCGCTGCACCGCAGCGCGGCGGTTGATCGTCAAATCCTCGCTTTACGACGCCATCGTCGGCGAAGTGAAAAGCCTCACCGACCGGATCATCACCGGCGCGCCGTTCGATGAGCCGGTGCCCTTCATGGGACCGGTGATCGACAATCAGGTCGCCGACGGACTGACCGAGAGCTTTCTCTACATGCTCAGCCACGGCGGCAGGGCGATCAAGCATCTGGTGCGCACCCGCGACGATCTGCCCTTCGTCTCGCCGGCGATCATCGATACCACCGGCATGGCAGAACGCCCCGATGTCGAGCTGTTCGGACCGATCCTGCAAGTCATCCGGGTGGACGATCTCGACCAGGCCATCGCCGAGGCGAACAACACCCGCTTCGGCCTCTGCGCCGCCATGATCGGCGGCTCGCCGCAGGAATACAATCGCTTCTGGGCCAATACCCGCGCCGGCATCGTCAACTGGAACCGCCCGACGATCGGCGAGCCGCCATCGGCTCCAGCCGGCGGCGTCGGGCTGTCGGGCAATCATCGCCCGTCCGGCTTCTATGCCGCCGACTATTGCGCCTATCCGGTGACCTCGGTGGAAATGGAACAGCCGCGCGCGGTGATCGGCGCCGGTTTTCGCGAAACGCAACTGAGAGAGACGGCTTCAGCCGCCGTTGGCGACAATATCGACCCGGCTTATACCGTCGTCCTGACGGCGGATCCGGACGGCGAAGGCGGCCTTGGCCTTGCCGCCGCTCAGCACCTGCACTTCGCCCGACTGGTGACGCTCGGCAGTATAGCCGGCTGCTTTGGCGCGGGTGTAATAGAAGTCGGCGACGTCGTTGGCTTCCACCGGGGTGAGGAAACCCGCGACGCGCAGGCGGCAACCGTCCCGGTCGGTGCCCGCCGATTCGACCAGATGCCCGCGCGGATAAATCGGCATGTGGGCCGGCAGGCGGGTCGACCAGCCGAATTCATACTCGGCCTTGCCGCCGCAATCGCTGCCCGGCCCCTTGACCGCGCTGGCCAGCTGGGCGGCGGTCACCGCCTCGCGCAGCTTCGCATCGCCCTCGCCCGCAGGCGACGGCGCGGATTCGAGCTTGCGGCCGGCAGCCTTTTCCGCATCCGCCTTGGCCCCGGCGATCGCCTCGGGCGAGGCTTCGGCGGGCGGCAGTTCGATCACCGGCGGCCCGCCGCCGGCAATCGCGGCGGTCGCGTCGTTCTGGCCGAACAGCTCGGGATCGGTCATCACCGGGCCTGACAGCGCGCCGGACAGCGCCGGATCCTCGCCGGGCTTGCCGGCGTCGGCCTTGTCGCCGCCGCCGCAGCCGGACAGGCCGAGAGCGGTCAGGCCCAGCGCGGCCAGGACGATCGGGTTTAGCAGACGTCGTCGCGAAGGCATGACTTGTCCCGCACAATTAAGGTTAAGGCAGCGTAAGGTTTGTCCCAAAAAGCTTAAGATGCCGTTGCCGGGCCGATGAATATCGGCACGAACGCTGCGGCGGGGTTGATTCCCCGGCGATTAGCGCCACCTTCGCGCCATGACCGCCACCCGCCTCGCATCGCGCGCCGTGCTCCGCCTTTCGCCGCAGGACGATGCGGAAGATATCGCCGGATTTCTCCAGGGGCTGGTCACCAGTGATGTAACCGGCGAACTGCCGGTCTGGGCGGCGCTGCTGAGCCCGCAGGGCAAGGTGCTGTTCGACTTTATTGTCTGGCGCGACGACCGGGATATGCTGATCGACTGCGAGGCCGATGCCGCCGATGCCTTGGCCAAGCGGCTGTCGATCTACCGGTTGCGCCGCAAGATCGCCATCGCCCGCGACGATGCGCTGGCGGTGTATTGGAGCGAGGACGCGCTGGGCAACGATCCCCGGCTGGCCGCGCTGGGCACGCGCTGGCTTGCCCCCGCCATTCCGGGCGAGACGCCTGCGGACCTCGCCTGGCTGGCGCACCGCCTGTCGCTCGGCGTCACCGAGGGCCGCACCGAGCTGGGCGAAGGCGAGCTGTTGTGGCTCGAATGCAACGCCGCCGAGTTGAACGGTGTCAGCTTCGCCAAGGGCTGCTACATCGGTCAGGAGAATACCGCACGGATGAACTGGCGGCAGAAGGTCAATCGGCGGCTGGTGGTGGTGCCCGTGGCGCGATCCGATCCCAAGCGGCGGCGCACGGCCTATCCGGAGCTGGGCCTGGCAGTGGACCATTTGCGCGTCGAGGATGTCGATCCGGACTGGCTGCCCGTCTGGCTTCAGCCCGCCTGATTCTAAGCCGATTGTGGCGGCTCGCGCAGGCCGGCCCTTACCGCAGCCTCGGTCAGCATCGCCTCTGCGGTGTCCCGCGCCGATGTGCGCGGCAGGCCAAGCGCCTGCGACAGCGGCCCGCCCAGCTGCGCATCGCCAAGCGCCATCAGGCACAGCGTCAACGTCACCTCGCGCATGTTGTCCGAACCGAAATCGTGCAGCTCATCGACCAGATCGTGGATCGCCTCGATGATCGGATCGAGCGCGTCTTCATTGCCCGACAGCAGCATCCAGGAGGCCAGCGCCCCGCCACCTTCCTTGTCGAAGGCGTCGAAAGTGAGATCGACGACGTCGCGCGGGCTGCCGATTCCCGACCGGCTGGCGATGACCGCCTGCGCAATTGTCGCGCAGATGGTGTCGGCCAGGTGCTTCGCCAGCGCCTTCTGCAGCCCCGATGCGGAGCCGAAATGATGCAGCAGATTGGCATGGGTGCGCCCCACCCGCATCGCCACCGCCTTGAGCGTCACGGCTTGCGGCCCCAGCTCGATCAGCAGCGAGCGCGCGGCCTCGACCGCGACAGTGCGGCTTTCTTCCTGCGAGAGGCGCTTTCTTATTGACATCAGTGTCAGCTATTGCCACCTTGCGAGGATCATGAACGCCAGGACCCCCTTCCCCTCCGACGTAGAGGCAGCAGCGCTATCCGGCAAGCCCGGCGCCGGGACGCGGACTCCCGCAGGCCACGCGATACAAATCCGGGACTTGCGGTTCGGCCGCACGGGCAAACGCCCACGCTGGTGGCTGAACGGCGATCCCGTCGCCACCGCCTGGTTCAACGCGCTGTCGGGCACCTTCCCGCGCGGCGAGGCCTATTTCATCGAGTTGGTCAAAGCCCACCGCGACGGCGCGCCGCCCCGGCTCGCCGAGGAAATCCGCGCGTTCACCATCCAGGAAATCAACCATACCCGCGAGCATGTCGCCTTCAACCGCGTCGCCGCCGAGGCCGGCTACGACATGGCCAGGATCGACCGGCATGTCGAAGAGATGATGGCCCTGCTCGATGGCCGCCCGAAAATCCTCGATCTCGCAGCGACCATGGCGCTCGAACATTTCACCGCGATGATGGCTCATGAGTTCCTGACGCGGCCCCGCCATTTCGCCGGCGCCGATCCGGAAGTGGCGGCGATGTGGCGCTGGCATGCGATCGAGGAAATCGAGCACAAGGCCGTCGCCTTCGATACCTATCTGCACGCCACCCGCCACTGGAGCGCGCTCCGGCGCTGGCGGCTGCGGACCTTCATGATGCTGGTGGTGACGAAGAACTTCATCGCCCACCGCATCGCCGATACGCTCGACCTGCTCGGCCAGGACGGCATACCGCGCGGCAAGGCGCGGCGGCGGCTGCTCGCCTATCTGTTCTGGCGGCCGGGCGTGCTGCGCCGCATCGTTCCCGCCTGGTTCGGCTATCTGCTGCCTGGTTTCCATCCCTGGGACACCGACGACCGCGCGCTGATCTCCGCAGTCGAGCAGGAACTACGCACGATCGCCGGTTGAGGTCTGGCCTGGGCGAGCTTCACGCCGCCTGGATCACCATGATCTCTTCGCGTCCGCAAGGTTCGCCCAGCTCCAGCGCATAGCCCACCGACGCCGCTTCGGCGCCGCGGCCGGCACTGTGGCGCCGGGTAAACGCGCCGCTCGGCCGGAACCCGGCCTTGGCCAGCACGCGGCCCGATGCCGGATTGTCGGCGAAGTGCCCGGCGACCAGCCGGCGATGGCCCAGCGCCGCAGCCAGCGGCAGAATCGCCCGCACTGCTTCGGACGCATAGCCCTGGCCCCAATGACTGCGCGCGATCCAATAGCCGACTTCGACCTCCTCGCCATGCCGTCCCAGCCCGACGCTGCCGATCAGCCTGGCCCCATCGCAGGTGGGCAGGGTGATGAAGAAATGCGGCAGCAGCTTCTCCTGCGGGCGGCGGGCGAAGGCGATGGCGTCCTGCATCGTATAGGGCCACGGCACCGTGGCGAGATTGCGCACGATGCTCTCGTCGTTGATCGCGGTCAGAAGTTCCGCCCAGTCCTCGGGCCAGCCCTGGCCGCAAGAACAGCCTTTCGCTGCGAATGAACATTTTTCCGTCTCCAATCATTCGCCCCTCGGAGCCGATAGACCCATCGTGTGACGCTGCCATTACGCTTTGCGCCGGACCGCGCGTTAACCACGTTGCCCGGGCAAATCGGTGCTGAGGGAGAGACGAAAAGAGGGAGACGGGTTGGCCCCTCTCCCTCGTTGAGCCGGACCGATTCGTCCGGCGGGGGGCCATCCTGTCCTGGACGGCCCTGTATCGGTCGTCCGGTTTATTCGGCGGCTTGGGCCATGACGTCTACCGAGACGTATTTGCGGCCAAGCTTGCCATCGTGGAAGCGCACGCGGCCCTCGGCGAGCGAGAACAGCGTATGGTCCTTGCCCATGCCGACATTGGCGCCCGGATAGACGCGGGTGCCGCGCTGGCGAATGATGATGTTGCCGCCGATCACTTCCTGACCGCCGAACTTCTTCACGCCAAGCCGGCGACCCGCTGAGTCGCGACCGTTGCGTGACGAACCACCTGCCTTTTTATGTGCCATGGTCCGGCCTCCTTACTTGTCTTTGCCCGAGGCTTTTTCAGCCTGGTCTACCTTCGCACGCGGCGGCTTGCCGGCGAGCAGTTCCTTGGCCTGTTCGACCCACTCTTCCTTGGTCGCGCGACCGCCGAGCTTGAGCTCTTCGTCCCACTTGGCGATCGCGGCGTCGTCCCAGGAGGCGATGTCGTTCCAGCTTGCGATGCCGGCGGCGCGCAGCTTCTTCTCGATCGCCGGACCGACGCCCGAGATGAGCGAGAGGTTCGAGGCATCGCTGGCCGGGGCGGCTTCCGCTTTGGCGACAGCTTCCACCTTGGGAGCGGCTTCCGTCTTCGCGGTCTTCTTGCCCTCACCGCCAACCGACAGGATGCGCAGCAGCGTCAACTGCTGGCGGTGGCCGTTGCGGCGGCGATAATTGTGCCGCCGGCGCTTCTTGAAGACGATGACCTTTTCGCTCTTGGCCTGGGCGATGATCTCGGCCGAGACGACGGCCTTGGCCGGATCGACGACAACACCGTCCTCGCCTGCGAGCAGGACGTCGGCCAGCACGATCTTCTCACCGGCTTCGCCAGCCAGCTTTTCGACCGCGATCTTGTCTCCGGCGGCAACCCGGTATTGCTTGCCGCCCGTGCGCACTACTGCGAACATGTTACACTTACCTGTCAGACTTGGGCCCGCCCGAAGCGCGCCCTGAAAAATGCATCCGCGCCCCGCCAATGGCGGGTCCGGAAAGAGAGGTGCCCCTAGTCCAAGCGATTTTCGCTGTCAACCGGACTCGCGGGGTCTGGCGCAGGGCTTTCGAGGTGCTATGGCGCTGCCATGAAACGAGCCAAGACAGGCCTTACCATCTCCGCGCTGGCGCTCTGCCTCGGGGCCTGCGCCGCCGATGTCACCAATTATCCATCGCTCGCGCGCAGGGACGCAGAACGGGCGCCGGAGGTTGCCCAACCGGCCCCCGCCCCGGCAGCCGTGCCGCAAGGCCCCAGCGCAGGCCTGGCGGAACGGCTTGCCTTTCTGGTCAACCAGGCCCGCACGGCGCACGACAAATTCGCTTCGCGCCGGAACAACGCCGATCGCGCGGTGGGATCAGGCCGCGGCGGCAGAGGCAGCGAGGGTTGGTCAGTCGCCAGCATAGCGCTCGCCGACCTCGAATCCGCCCGCAGCGACGCGATGATAGCGCTCGCGGACCTCGACGAACTCCATGCCGCCGCCCGCACCGCCATAGACGCCGGCGGCGGCGATGACCAAGCCATCGCCGCCGCCAGGGACCAGGTCAGCGCCTGGATCGGGGAGGAGGACCAAGTCCTCGCCGGGCTGCGCCGCCGTTTGGGCGGGTGATCTTACCGCACGATGGCGATAATCACCGCCACCGACAGGCCCCATAAAACGATCAGCACCGGCAGGATCAGCACCTGCACCGACGCCTCGAAGGCCGTCAGCGGGCCGCTCAGTGTCTGGATGCCGCGATTGGCGAACTGGCCCCAGCTGAGCGGGCGCGAAGCATTGTCTGGCTTCATGCCGGCCCAGGTCCGGTTGAGGCCGAAGCCAAGGATCACCGATCCGGCGATGATCGCCATCGGCACCAACAGTTCCGCATTCATCAGCATCAGCGACATGATGGCGAAGAACAGCATATAGAGCCCGACCGTAGCGTGATAGACTCCCCCCGGCAGGCCGAAAGTGCGATCCACTCGCGTGCGGGCGGGCGCGGCAGCGATTACCGCGACCCGATCGAGTTGGACGCCGGTGATACGTTCGGACATGGGGAAGCCTCCTTGTTGGCGGCCAGCCATGCCGCCTTGCGGGGTCCGCTTCCTTGACCGAAATCAAATTCAGCCAGGCAGATTCAAGCCCAGCGCCGGATATCCTCGAAATCCTGCGCGCGCGGTTCGATCCAGCGCCATTCTCCGCCTGCTTTCTCGCGCTTCCAGAACCACGAATCGCTCTTGAGGTGGTCCATGGCGAATTCGGCGGCGGCGAAGGCATCGCGGCGGTGGCGCGCGGCGGCGGCGGCCAGCACGATCGGATCGCCGGGGTGCATCAGGCCCGAGCGGTGGAGGATGAGGATGCCAGCGAGCGGCCAGCGCTTTGCCGCTTGCGCCGCCAGCTGTTCCATCGCCGGAAGAGTGAGCGGTTCGTAATGCTGCAATTCCAGCGCCTCGACGCCTTCGCCAGCGCGGACCTGGCCGATGAAGCTGGCGATGCCGCCCGCTTCGGCATGGGCAGCGCAAAAGGCGGCGAGTTCCGCTGCCGGGTCGAATGGCGCGGTGAGCAGGCGGACGTCGCCGGCCATGTCAGCCGCCGCTGACCGGGGGGAGGAAGGCGAGTTCGTCGCCGTCCTGAAGGACCAGTCCTGCCCGGTCGCCGATCACCGTGCCGTTCCGGGCAAGCTTGATTTTCTCGCCCCGCAAAACCTCGGCCAAGTCGTTCTCCAAGCTGGATAAAAGCGCCTCCAGGGTGGGGGCAAAAGCGACATCGCGCCGGGCAGCCAATGCGACACCTTCGAGCCGCCCAAGGAACACCAATCGCAGCGCCATGGACTCAGCCGCCGGTCATCGACATGTGCCGAGCCAATGCCGGCGCGCCGCCGGGCGCATCGATGACGAAATGATGCCGCGCCGGCTTGATCTTCATCGCCACATCGAGCGCCTCGGTCAGCGCCGCTTCCGGGTCGTCCGAGCGCAAGGCGGCGCGCAGATCGACCTGCTCGTTGCCGCCGAGGCAGGCGTAGAGCTGGCCGGTCGCGGTCACCCGGATGCGGTTGCAGCCGTCGCAGAAATTATTGGTCAGCGGGGTGATGAAGCCGAGCCTGCCGCCGGTCTCGGCAATATCGGCATAGCGCGCCGGGCCGCCGGTGCGGTGGCCCGATTCGCTGAACGTCCAGCGCCGCTCCAGCGCCTCGCGCACCGCGACCAGCGGCAGGTAATGATCGAAGCGGTCTTCCTCCACCTCGCCCAGCGGCATGACTTCGATCAGCGTCATGTCGAAGCCCTGGCCATGCGCCCATTCGACCAGCTCGGGAATCTCCGCCTCGTTGATGCCCTTGAGCGCGACCGTGTTGATCTTGACCCTGAGCCCCGCCGCCTTCGCCGCCGCGATGCCTTCGAGCACCTGCGGCAGCGAATCGCGCCGGGCGAGCCTGGCGAAGGTCTCGCGGTCGAGCGTGTCGAGCGAAATGTTGACCCGCTTCACCCCGGCCGCGCGGATCGGATCGGCGAATTCGGCCAGGCGCGTGGCGTTGGTCGTCATGGTCAGCTCGTCGAGCCCATCCCCCACCTTGCGCCCCAGCGCCTGCACCAGCTCGATCATGTCGCGCCGCACCAGCGGTTCGCCGCCGGTCAGGCGGATCTTGGCGATGCCGCGAGCGATGAAGCCCAGCGCCAGCTCGTGCAGTTCCTCAAGGCTCAGCACTTCGGCGCGGGGCAGGAAGGTCTGCCGCTCGGGCATGCAATAGGCGCAGCGCAGGTCGCAGCGGTCGGTCACCGACAGGCGCAGATAGGTGATCCGGCGCTGGAACTGGTCGACGAGGGGTGCATGGCTGCTCATGCCGGGGAGGATACCACCTCTCCGGCGCCCGTGTCATCCAATTCGAGCAACTGGCCGGTGACGCCTTCCGCCGCTTCCAGAAAGGCCAGGGCGGCGGCGATGGCCGGTTCGCCGTTGCTGTCCAGGGCATTGATCCGGATCGGGGCATGTTCCCGGGCCAGCGCCTGCAATGCAGCAAGCCGCCAGGCGTTGTGGGTGTAGTCGGCTGGGGGGAAGATCAGTGTGAGTCCTTCTCCCCTCCCGCTTGCGGGAGGGGTTGGGGGTGGGTCAGTCGCGGCAATGCTGGAACCCGGCTCTGACCCACCCCTAGCCCCTCCCGCAAGCGGGAGGGGGACGGGATCGTGCAATTCCCGCAGTGTCGCCAGCACCCTGGGCACCACCTCCGCATGAAACACCGCCGCCGCCGCCAGCGCCTCCTCCGGCAGTTCGCCTACCCGCAGCAGCGCCATCAACGCCGCTCCCTGGTGAGGGTAATCCCGATCTGCTCGCCGTTCTCGGCGATCGCCAGCTTGACGATCTTGACCGTCACCGCCTCCACCCGCCCATCCTGCAGGAACAGCGTCTCGCAGATATGATCGGCGACGGCCTCGATCAGCTTGAAATGCACGCCCGGCGGCAAGGCCTCGGTGGCGGCGAATTTCAGGTCCATGTAGTTTTTCGAGGCGCCGAGCGGCGTGTTAGGCTCATACCGCTCCGCCACCTTCAGCCTCACCTGGATCGTGATGCGCAGCGGCTGCGGCAGGCCGGTCTCCTCGGAATAGATTCCGGTGAGCACGTCGGTTTCGAAGTCGGCGACTTCCAGGATCAGCGAATCGGCCATGGCGCGGCTCTTAGCCCGGATTCGTCCAGCGCGCGAAAATTGCGGTGGGCAGCAGCCGCCCGCCCTCACCCTCTTCTCGAACCGCCAGGTCGCCGTGTTCGATCGTGCCGGGCATATCGGCGAACACCTCGTCCAGCAGCCCAGCCAGCGCCAGCGAAGACAATCGCACGGCATAGACCGTCAGGAACAGGAAGCGGCTGTCGCCATCGAGCAACTTCCGGCAGTCTTCGACCAGCGCCGCCAGATGCTCCTCGAGCCGCCAGACTTCACCCTCCGGCCCGCGGCCGAATTTGGGCGGATCGAGGATGATGCCGTCATAGCGCTTGCCCCGCCGCACTTCGCGCGCGGCGAATTTGGCGGCGTCATCGACCAGCCAGCGGACCGGGCGGTCGTCCATGCCCGACAGCGCGGCGTTGGCGCGGGCCTGGGCGACCGATTTCTTCGAGGCATCGACGTGGGTGACCGGGCCATACTGGCTGAGCGCCAGCGTGCCGACCCCGGTGTAGCCGAACAGGTTGAGACTCGAAAATCCTCCCCCACCGGGGGAGGGGGACCGCCCGAAGGGGGGTGGAGGGGCACCGTCGGAGTCGCGCTGCGCCGCGTCGTCGCGCATTGCGGCCTGTGCCCCTCCACCAGCTTCGCTGGTCCCCCTCCCCGTTCCGGGGAGGTACTGCCCGCCCATCCATTCCCACACCGGGGCCATGTCGGGGAAGAAGCCGAGGTGGCGGAACGGGGTGCACTGTGCTGTGAACTTGACTTCGTTCCAGCTCAGCGGCCAGCCTTCCTGCGGCACTGGACCCGCAAACTGCCAGCGCCCGCCGCCGTCCTCGTCCGAGCCGGGCACGAATTCGCCGTCCGACGCCCAGCGCTCGAGCCGGGGACGCCACAGCGCCTGGGTGTCGGGGCGGATGAAGCGGTGCGGGCCGTAGCGCTCAAGCTTGCGGCCATCGCCGCTGTCGATCAGGCCATAATCGGCCCAGGCCTCGCCGGTCATGACGACCGGCGTTGGGATCAGTTGGGCCATTAAAGCCCCTCCCGTTGAGCTTCGCTCGACTGAGTCTCAGGGGAGGGGTTGGGGTGGGGCCCGTCCTCTATACGAGACGTTTCCGCAGGCGGACATGCCCCGGCCCCTCCCCTGAAGGGGAGGGGGGAAAGAAGGATCAGCTCGGCCATCAGCCCTTCGGCGAGGCATGCGCGGAGACATACTGTGCCACCGCCGCATAATCGCCCGGCAGATCGACGCAGCGCTCTTCGCGCTCGAACAGATTGCCGACCCGCGCGGGCAGATGCGGGCGCTGGCCGCTGGCGCGTTCTACGGCGTCGCGGAACTTGGCCGGGTGGGCGGTCGCCAAAGTCACCACCGGCACTTCGCGCGGCAGGTCCGAGGCGCGGGCGGCGTGCAGGCCGCAGGCGGTGTGCGGATCGAGCAACTCGCCGCAATGCTCCCACGCCCAGCGAATTGCCTGGGTCATGTCGTTCGCATCGGCGCGGGCGCTGGTGAACAACCGGGCCGCGCCCTCGCGCTGGGCATTGGTCAGCTGCATCGCCTTGCTCGCCTCGAAGCCCGCCATCTGGCCGGCCAGCGCCTTGCCATCGCGCCCGCCGAGATCGAACAGCAGCCGCTCGAAATTGGAAGAGACCTGGATGTCCATCGACGGCGCGGCGGTCGGCGTTACCGTGCCTTGCGAATAATCGCCGCTGGTCAGCGCGCGGTGGAGGATGTCGTTGATGTTGGTGGCGACGATCAGCTGCGCAATCGGCAGGCCCATCTGCGCCGCGACATAGCCGGCGAAGACATCGCCGAAATTGCCGGTCGGCACCGAGAAGGCAATGGGGCGGTGCGGCGCGCCGAGCTGCAAGCCCGCAGCGAAATAATAGACCACCTGCGCCATCAGCCGCGCCCAGTTGATCGAATTGACCGCGCCGATGTTGAACCGCGATGTCATCGCGGTGTCGTTGAACATCCGCTTCACCATCGCCTGGGCGTCGTCGAAGGTGGCATCCTCGACCGCGATGTTATGGACATTGGGCGCGAGCACCGTGGTCATCTGGCGGCGCTGGACATCGCTCACCCGGCCCTTGGGGTGCAGCATGAAGATATCGACCTTGGCGCGGCCCGCGACTGCATCGATCGCCGCCGAGCCGGTGTCGCCCGAGGTGGCGCCGACGATCGTCAAATTCTCCTCGCCGCGCCCGAGGAACTCCTCGAACAGCAGGCCGAGCAATTGCAGCGCGACATCCTTGAACGCCAGCGTCGGGCCGTGGAACAGTTCGAGCAGCCATTGCTGCTCGTCGAGCTGCCGCAGCGGGGTGACGGCCTGGTGGGCAAAGCGGCCATAGGCGGCGCGGGTCAGCTCGAGCAGGCGCTCGTGGCTGAGGCTGCCCTCGACGAAGGGCAGCATGATCCGCGCGGCGAGCTCCGCATAGGGCAGCCCGGCCATGGCGGCGATTTCGGCTTCGGAGAAGCGCGGCCATGCGCGCGGCAGATAGAGCCCGCCGTCGGACGCGAGGCCCGCCAGCGTCGCTCCGGCAAAATCGAGCGCCGGGGCGCTGCCGCGTGTCGAAATATAGTCCATGGGGTTGGGCGGTTAGCGGCGGGCGGCGCGGGACGCAAGGGATGGGCAGGAAGAAGGAATTCTCGCACGAAGCCACGAAGACACGAAGGGGCCGCGCTTGGGGCGAAGCCCTGCATCATTCAAACATCCGATCAAACGAAAGCTTTGGAGGATTTCGGCGTGCCTTCGGCACAAGGCAATATCTTCGTGGCTTCGTGGCTTCGTGTGAGAAATTTCTGCTTACGTCCCGAGCAGCCGCTTCCGCACCGCCAGCGCGTAAATCACCAGCGCGACGCCCGCGAACAGGAACCATTGCACCGCATAGGCGAAGTGATTGTTGGGAATATCGCGCGGGTCCGGCAGGGCATTGCCGCCCAGGCCGATCGCCGGGGGCGCTGCGACCAGTCGCGCGCCGTTCTTGCCGCCGGGTGCGATAATTCCCCGGAACTCGCCGCCTTCGCTCAATCTGGCTTGCGGCGGAGAGACATTCGGGTCGAATGCGACCGCGACAAGGCCGTCCTCGAAACGGACGGTCGATGGCTCGCGCGACCAGCCAATCGAAACATCCGCTTCGCCTCCGCCCGCCAGCGCGCAACGAATGACATGCACCCAGCCGGATTCGCCCTTGTCGCTCCGGCCAGCCTTGGGGCTGTGCGCCAGGATTCGCGCGCAGCCAAGCGATGAATGCCGAAACAGCGCCGCCGCCTGTCCTGCCGCATCGCGCGGCCATGGCACTTCGGACGACATCGCCTGCGCCGCCTCGAACCGCGCCAGCATCGCCTCTTTCTCGCCCTTCCGCTCAAGCTGCCAGAACCCCAGCCGGATCATGATCCCGACCGCGATCAGCACCACCATAGTCGCCACAACAGGCAAGCGCCGGATCATAAGTCGCGCCGTCCGGCCTCGCCCGCCTTGCGCTGGAACTCCGCCGCGAGCAGCGCCGCCTTGCCCGCGCGCAGGCCCCAGATCACCGCCCCGGCGGTCAGCGGCACCCACAGCAGGATGTGCACCCAGAACGGTGGCTGCCAGGTCAGCTCGAGAGTGATCGCCAGCACCGTCACCAGCGCGCCGATGATCAGGGTGAGGAAGGCCGCCGGTCCGTCGCCGACGTTGAAGGCGGAAATGTCCAGCCCGCAGGCCCGGCAGCTTGCGGGGCAAATTGCGCCACGCCGTCAAACAGCGTGCGCCCGCCGCATTGCGGGCACAAACCGAAAAGGGCAGCCTTGAGGATGGTCGGAGCAGTCATGGCCGGCTGATGGCCCACCCCCAACCCCTCCCGCATGCGGGAGGGGAGCGAGACTTGCCGAGCCGTCAGGCGAGGTTAGTCGCAGCGGGGTGGGCACTGCGACCATGCCTGCATCAATGAACCGGCGCGCCCCAGCCGCCCCAGACGTAGATGGCGACGAACAGGAACAGCCAGACGACATCGACGAAGTGCCAATACCACGCCGCCGCTTCGAAGCCGAAGTGCTGGCGCGGGGTGAAGTGGCCCTTGTTGGCGCGGATCAGGCAGACGATCAGGAAGATCGTGCCGATGATGACGTGGAAACCGTGAAAGCCGGTCGCCATGTAGAATGCCGAGCCATAGGTGTTGGTGCCGAAGGGGAACGGCGCGGCGGAATATTCATAGGCCTGGATCGAGGTGAACAGCAGGCCCAGCGCGATCGTCGCCCACAGGCCCTTCTTCAGCCCATCGCGGTCGCCGTGAATCAGGCAGTGGTGCGCCCAGGTCACCGTGGTGCCCGAGCACAGCAGGATCAGCGTGTTGAGCAGCGGCAGGTCGAAGGCGTCGAGCACTTCCAGCCCGGCATGCGGGAACTGCGTCACGGCGGCAGCGCCATCCTTGCCGAACAGGCTGGACGTCACGCCTTCAACCACCTGGATCGGCTGCGGGAACAAGGCAAAATCGAAGAATGCCCAGAACCAGCCGACGAAGAACATCACTTCCGAGGCGATGAACAGGATCATGCCATAGCGCAGATGCAGCTGCACCACCGGGGTGTGATCGCCGGCATGGGCCTCGTTCACGACATTGGTCCACCACTGATAGAAGGTCAGCAGCACACCGAAGGCGCCGAGCAGCAGGATATATTTGCCCGCCGCCGTGCCATGCATCGTCAGGACGCCGCCGCTGGTCATGGTCAGCGCCGACAGCGCTCCCACCAGCGGCCAGATGTCGGGCGGCAGGATGTGATAATCGTGGTTCTTGGTTCCGGCCATGATCGCGAACGTCCCTGTTGGTTCCTGCGAAGCGGCGGCGTGCCGCCGGTGAAGGTTTCGAGCGCCCCTTAACCGCCCGTTCCGTTGCGGTCCAGAGCCTTTCCAGCCTCTTCCGCAACCGGGTGGAAAGTGTAGCTCAGCGTGATCTGCTCGACGTCCTTTGTATCGGGATCGCTGAGGATTTTGGGATCGATGAAATAGACCACCGGCATCCGCACTTCCTGATGCGGCTGCAGGGTCTGCTCGGTGAAGCAGAAGCACTGCACCTTGCTGAAATATTTGCCGGCCTGCTCGGGTTCGACATTGTAGGTCGCCCTGCCGGTGACCGGTCTGTCCGAAGTGTTGCGCGCGAGGTAGATCGCCATGCGGCGCCCGCCGAGCGAGACTGTCTCGGTCACTCTCTCGGGCCGGAAGTGCCACGGCATGCCGCGCTCGATATTGGCGTCGAAGCGGATCGAGATGGTGCTGGCGATGGCCTTGACCTCGGCCGCCGCTGCCTCGTCGATGCGCTGGGTCGTCCCGCCGAAGCCGGTGACCTGGCAGAACAGCCGGTAGAGCGGCACCGAGGCATAGCCTAGGCCCAGCATCGCCAGCGCGCCCGACAGCGCGATCAGCGCCACCCGGCGGTTACGGCTGTCGATGGTCGCGGCGCCAGCCATGATCGCTACGTCATCTTCGCGATCGAAATCGCGTAAACCAGCACGACGAAAGCCAGCAGCGCCAAGGCCATGACGATGCTGCGGCTGCGCTGGATGCGCTTGCGTTCGGAATCGGGATCGGGAAGACCGTTCATGCCGTTCCTCCCTGCACCAGCAGCCAGCGGTCTGCAACCAGCGCGGCGAAGATCGCGAAGAGATAGACGATCGAATATTTGAACAGGTCCTTCTCCGGCTTCATCATGTCGTCGCCGCCCTGGCGGCTGCGCAGGCCGACGCGCAGGGCGAAAACCACGAACAGCACCGAGAGGATCGCGGTGGTCACCCCGTAGATCGCGCCCGCGCCGCCGATCCACCAGGGCAGCAGGCTGAGCGGCAGCAGCAGCACGGCATAGGCGAGGATCTGGCGGCGGGTCGATTGCTCGCCCGCGACCACCGGCATCATCGGAATGCCGACTTTCGAATAATCCGACTGGACGAACAGCGCCAGCGCCCAGAAATGCGGCGGGGTCCAGAAGAAGATGATGGCGAACAGCACCACCGGCATCAGCGTGATATCGCCGGTCGCCGCGACCCAGCCGATCAGCGGCGGAAACGCCCCGGCGCCGCCGCCGATGACGATGTTCTGCGGCGTGCGCGGCTTCAGCCAGATGGTATAGACCACTGCATAATAGAGGATCGAGATCGCCAGGATCGCCGCAGGCAGCACGCCGACCGCCAGCCCCATCAGCAGCACCGAACCGACCGACAGGACAACGCCGAAATCGCGGGCATTCACCGGGTCCATCCGCCCGGCGGGGATCGGCCGCGCGGCTGTGCGTTTCATGCCCTTGTCGAGATCGGCCTCCCACCACATGTTGAGCGCCGCGGCCCCGCCCGCGCCGAGCGCGATGCACAGGATCGCAGTGAAGGCCAGCACCGGGTGGATCGAGGTGGGCGCGGCCAGCATCCCGCACAGCCCGGTGAAGATCACCAGGCTCATCACCCGCGGCTTGGTCAGCGCGAAGAAATCGCGCCAGTCGGCGGGGAGCGGGATGGCGGCTGCCTGGTTCATAAGTAACGCACCCTTGCAAACGGCATTCCTCCCTGTTTTCGCGTCAGCGAAAATGGGGAGGTGGCAGCCCCGCAGGGGCTGTCGGAGGGGTAACGTGCTTGCGTCCGGCACCCCTCCACCACCCATCGGGTGGTCCCCCTCCCCATTTTTGCGTTCCGCAAAAACAGGGAGGAACAAAGGCTCAATGGTGCGCCTTGTCGTCGATCACCGGCAGGGTTTCGAACTGGTGGAACGGCGGCGGGCTCGACAGGGTCCATTCGAGCGTGTTCGCGCCCTCGCCCCAGTAATTGCCCGGGGCCTTCTTGCCGCCGAACAGCGCCCAGCCGACGTTGACGAAGAACACCGCCACGCCCGCCAGCACGACGAGATAGCCCATCGAAGAGAAGTGGTTCCAATACTCGTACGCCGGGGTGTAGTCCGGATAGCGGCGCGGCATGCCCTGGAGGCCGAGGAAATGCTGCGGGAAGAAGATCACGTTGACGCCCACGAAGGTCAGCCAGAAGTGGACGTGGGCGAGGAACTCGGAGTGCATCCGTCCGCTCATCTTCGGGAACCAGTAGTAGAAACCGGCGAAGATCGAGAACACCGCGCCCATCGACAGCACATAGTGGAAATGCGCCACCACGTAATAGGTATCGTGCAGCACATCGTCGACGCCGCCATTGGCCAGCACCACGCCGGTGACGCCGCCGACGGTGAACAGGAAGATCATGCCCATCGCCCAGACCATCGGCGACTTGAACTCGACGCTGCCGCCCCACATCGTCGCGATCCAAGAGAATATCTTGATGCCGGTCGGCACCGCGATGACCATGGTCGCCGCCGTGAAATACATCTTGGTCTCGACGTTCATGCCGGTGGTGTACATGTGGTGCGCCCAGACGACGAAGCCGACCACGCCGATCGCCACCATGGCGTAAGCCATGCCGAGATAGCCGAACACCGGCTTGTTCGAGAAGGTCGAGACGATCTGGCTGATCATGCCGAAGCCCGGCAGGATCATGATGTAGACCTCGGGATGGCCGAAGAACCAGAACAGGTGCTGGTAGAGCACCGGATCGCCGCCGCCGGCGGCATCGAAGAAGGTGGTGCCGAAATTGCGGTCGGTGATCAGCATGGTGATCGCCGCAGCCAGCACCGGCAGCGAGAGCAGCAGCAGGAAGGCGGTGACCAGTTCGGACCAGACGAACAGCGGCATCTTGTGCAGGGTCATGCCCGGCGCGCGCATGTTGAAAATGGTGGTGATGAAATTGATCGCCCCCATGATCGAACCCGCGCCCGCGAGGTGCAGCGAGAAGATCGCGAAATCCACGGCGGGTCCAGGCGAACCGCTGGTCGAGAGCGGCGCATAGACCGTCCAGCCGGTGCCCGCGCCATTGCCCAGGCCGCCCGGAACGAAAGCCGACATCAGCAGCGAACAGAAGCCGACGAAGGTCATCCAGAACGAAATGTTGTTCATCCGCGGGAACGCCATGTCCGGCGCGCCGATCATCAGCGGCACGAACCAGTTGCCGAAGCCGCCGATCATCGCCGGCATGACCATGAAGAACACCATGATCAGGCCGTGCGCGCTGATCAGCACGTTCCAGGTGTGCAGCGTCTGGTCGAAATTGGGGTTCTCGGCGCCGAACAGGGTCGCGAAGAAATCGAGATACTGGATGCCGGGCTGCGCCAGCTCCAGCCGCATCATGCCCGAAAAGGCGCCGCCGACGATGCCCGCAAAGACCGCGAGCAGCAGATAGAGCGTGCCGATATCCTTGTGGTTGGTCGACATGAACCAGCGGGCGAAGAAGCCCGGCTTGTGATCGTGATCGGCATGCCCGTGCTCGTCGTGAGCCTGGAAATGGTCTGCGGTGGTAGCCATGGCTTGCGAACCTTGTCTTTGAATGCGGGCTTAGACGGCGGGCGCCGGGGTGGCGGAGGCGGCGGGCGCCGGGACTGCGGCGGCTGGAGCAGCAGCCGGGGCGGCGGTCGCCGGGGCTGCGGCTTCAGGCGTTTCGGCGGGCTTGGGCTGACCATCGATCGCCCCGCCAGCCTGCGACAGCACCCAGGCGTTGTATTGCGGCCGGGGCAGCGCCTCGACGACGATCGGCATATAGCCATGCCGCACGCCGCACAGTTCCGAACACTGGCCGAAATAGACGCCGGGCCGCTCGACGAACAGCACCTTCTCGTTGATCCGCCCGGGCACGGCGTCGATCTTGTACCACAGCGAGGGCACCGCGAAGGCGTGTATCACGTCGGAAGCCGTGACCTGCAGCCGGATCGGCTCGCCGACGGGGACGACCATGCGGAAATCGGCGGCCAGCTGCTCGGGTCCGTCGTCGTCGGTGCGGAACCGCTCGCCGGGCTTAACCTCGTTCTTCTCCTTGAGCATGTTCGAGATCACTTCGATGCCGCCGTTGTCGGGATAGCTGTAAGTCCAGAACCACTGGTTGCCGGTGGCCTTGATCGTCAGCGCCTTGGCCGGGGCCGGCTTGAACTGCTTGGCCAGCAGGTCGATCGAGGGCACCGCGATGCCGACCAGGATCAGCACCGGAATCAGCGTCCAGGCGACTTCGATCGCAGTGTTATGGCTGGTCTTCGAAGGCACCGGATTGGCGCGCTTGTTATAGCGCAGGACCACCCAGATCAGCAGCGCCAGCACGAAGATGGAAATGATCGCGCAAATCCACAGCAGCGGACCATCGTGAATCCAGCGGGCGTAATGGCCGGTCGGCGAGAACTGCTGCTGCAGCCCGATACCGCCATCGACCGGCATGCCGATGCCCGGAGTCGGCTTCATCGGGACATAACCGCTCACCGGGGCCGGCGATGCCGCCGCTGCGGCGGCAGCCTGCGCCATCGCTGCCTGAGGGGCCGCCAGCAGGGCGAAGACCAGCCCAGAAGCCTTGATCCAGAGACCCGCGGCGCGGGCGTTTAGGCCTGATTTCATACTCTTGTGCTTCCGCTTTATCCGTTGCCGGCGAGAGAAATTGCCCCCTCTCGCCCCATGGGAGCCATGGAGGCGCGCCCCCATTTGGCGCGGCCTATACGCGCGCTTGCGGGGCACCTCAAGCGCCTCTAGGGGATATTTTTGCGGGTCTGCACAATGAGCTATCGCAGCGGACCGGCGATACCGTTTCAACCAGGGAGCCCGACAGCGCCATGCAGGACGACGAGATACTTGCCGAGTTCCGCAGCTGCGATGCTCTGCTCGAAGGTCATTTCCTGCTCTCCTCGGGCCGCCACAGCGCGCATTACCTGCAATGCGCGCGGGTGCTGATGGACCCGATGCGCGCCAGCCGCCTCGCCGCCGCGCTGGCCCAGAAGCTGCCGCGCGAGTTGCGCAAGGAAATCGGCAAGGTCGTCTCCCCGGCGATGGGCGGGTTGATCATCGGCCATGAAATGGGCCGCGCGCTGGGGGTAGAGGCGATTTTCGTCGAGCGTCCGGATGGCAAATTCGAGCTGCGCCGCGGCTTTAGCCTGGAGCCGGGCGAGAAGGTGCTGATGGTCGAGGATGTCGTCACCACCGGGCTGTCGAGCCGCGAGGCGATTCTGGCGATCGAGGCAGCGGGCGGCAAGGTCATCGCCGCCGCCGCGCTGGTCGACCGGTCGGCGGGAACGGTCGATCTGGGGGTGCCCTTCACCGCGCTGGTGTCGCTCAACTTCCCGACCTTTGCGCCCGGCGAAGTCCCGCCCGAGCTGGCCGCAACCCCCGCGATCAAGCCGGGGAGCCGGGCCAAGCCGTGACTGCGAGGCACCTCAGACTGGGCGTCAATATCGACCACGTCGCCACCATCCGCAACGCGCGCGGCGGCGATCATCCCGATCCGGTGCGCGCGGCGGAAGTCGTCGCCCGCTGCGGCGGCGACGGCATCACCGTGCACTTGCGCGAAGACCGCCGCCATATCCGCGACGAGGACCTCGCCCGCATCCAGGCGGCGAGCGCGCTGCCCTTGAACCTCGAAATGGCGGCGACCGACGAGATGGTCGAAATCGCCCTGCGCCATAAGCCGCACGCCGCCTGCATCGTCCCGGAGCGGCGCGAGGAGCGCACCACCGAAGGCGGGCTCGACGCCGCCGGCCAGCACAATCGCATCGCGCCGATCGTCGGCCGCCTGCTCGATGCCGGCATCCGCGTCAGCCTGTTCATCGGCCCGGACGAGCGCCAGATCGAAGCGGCGATGCGGCTTGGCGCACCGGTGGTCGAACTGCACACCGGCGACTATGCGCACGCGGAAGGGGACGCGCGAGCGTTCGAGCTGAGAAGACTGGCAGACATGGCGGCGCTGGCGGCCAAGAACGGCATCGAACCGCATGCCGGTCACGGGCTGACCTATGAGAATGTCCAGCCGGTGGCGGCGATCCCGCAGCTGGCCGAGCTCAACATCGGGCATTACCTGATCGGCGAGGCGATTTTCACCGGGCTGGAGGCCAGCATCGTGCGGATGCGCGAACTGATGGATGCGGCGCGATAGCTTAATCTAGCCATACTTGCATAGCTTGCATGTATGGTCTATTTGATGAGCAGGAGACGTCGCATGAATGAAATGACACCCCTGCCACGGCACAAGCAGGCGCCGATTTCCTTCCGGTCCGATCTGGCCGCCCGCCTGCTGGCGCAGCTGACACGCAACGGGCGTAGTCAGGCGCAAGTGATCGAGGAGGCGCTGGCAAGAGAGGCGTCTCGTGCCCCGCTGCCGCTGACTGTCGAGGAAAGGATCGCACGGATCGATGCCATTGTCCGTCCCGGACATGGTTTGCCGGGCAAGACGTTCAAGGAGATCGACGACGAAATGTGGGATGAAAACGGATTGCCGATTTGATCGTCGATACTTCTGCCCTGGTTGCGATCGCCTTGGGCGAAAATGGCTGGGAGGAATTGCGGCGGGCGATCGCGAGTTCGCATTGCTTGGTCCCCGCAACGGTACTTACCGAGTTGCAACTGGTCACCCAGGCGCGAAAAGATGCCGTACCCGTCGTTGCTCGCGAACTAGTGGCCGAACTGCTTGCGACCGGGCTGGAAATCGCGCCCTTCGAGCACCGCCATACGATTATCACCGCCCTCGCCCGAGAGCGATTCGGAAAAGGCAACGGTCAGGGCGGCCTGCTCAACTTCGGTGACCTGTTGGTCTACGCCATAGCCAAGGATCGCGGCGAGCCGCTGCTGTGCACCGGGAGCGACTTCGCCAGCACCGACCTTGCGATCCATCCGGCTTCAAGGCTCGATCCATGATCCTCGCGATCGGCTCCGACCTGTGCAACATCGAGCGCATCCAGGCCTCGCTCGACCGCTTCGGCGCGCGCTTCGAGAATCGCGTGTTCACCGAGGTAGAGCGCGCCAAGGCGGCCAGGCGCCCTTTCACCAAGGCCGGCACCTACGCCAAGCGCTTCGCCGCCAAGGAGGCCTTTTCCAAGGCGGTCGGCACCGGCTTCAAGCGCGGGGTGTTCATGAAGGACATCGGCGTGGTCAACGCGCCATCGGGCGCGCCAACGCTGAAACTCACCGGCGGCGCGGCGGCGCGGCTTGCGGCGCTCGTCCCGGCGGGGCATGAGGCGCTAGTTCACCTGACGCTCACCGACGACCATCCATGGGCGCAGGCCTTTGTCATCATCGAGGCCCGGCCACTGTGAGTGAAGAATCGGAAAAGATCGACGCGGGGACACCCTATTCGGTGTCCCCTGCCGACGAGGACAGCGAGGGTGCCGAACAAGGGGACGCCGGATACGGTGTCCCCGCGTCACCCGAAACTGCTGTCCCCGCCTCAGCGCCTCCCGCCGGCAAGAAGATCGACTGGCTGGGCGAGATCCGCGGACTCGCGCTGATGCTGCTGGCGGTGCTCGCCTTCCACAGCTTTATCGCCAAGCCTTTCTACATCCCCTCGATCTCGATGATGCCCAATCTGCTGGTCGGCGACCGGCTGGTGGTGAGCAAATATCCTTACGGCTGGAACTGGTCGTCGGTCTCGTTCCACCTCGCCCCGCGCGGGACGTGGCGCGCGCTGGGCGGCACGCCGGAGTATGGCGATATCGTCATCGCCGTGCCGCGCAACCGCGAGGAAGATCTGATCAAACGCGTCGTTGCCCTGCCCGGCGACCGGATCGCCGTGGTCAACGGCCAGATCGTGCTCAATGGCAAGCCGGTGCCGCAATCGGTCGAACCGGCGCTCGAACTCAGCGTCGATGCCAACCAGCCCTGCGACGCCGCCACCTTCCCCGGCATGTATGGGCGCAAGCCGTCGGGCAAGGAGGTCTGCGAGATGCCGCTGCTGCGCGAGACCCTGCCCAATGGCGCAAGCTATCTGGTGATCGACCACCTCGACCAGACGCTCGATCACTTCGCCGAAGTGCAGGTGCCGCCGGGCCATGTCTTCCTGATGGGCGACAACCGCGATCACTCCGCCGACAGCCGCGAACCGCTGGGGCTGAACGGCCTCGGCGGCCCGGTGCCGCTGACCGACGTCGGCGGCCGCGCGGAATTCCTCACATTTTCCTTCGACGGCAGCGAAAGCTGGAACCCGCTGAGCTGGTGGGGCGCGTTGCGTTCGGGCCGCGCCTGGAACAGCCTGCGCCCCCGCATCGACTCGCCGGCGACAGGGCAAACCGGGCAGCCATAATGGCGCGGGAACCGGCCACTCGGAGAACGCCGAAGGCGCCCGCGCCGCTGCCGCAGTCCGCCGGGCCGACCGACATCGCCGATCCGCTGTTGCGGCAGGAAGCCAAGCGCGCCTTCGTCTGGCTGGGAATCGCCTCGCTGATCGCGCTGGCGGTGGTGCTGGCGGATGCCTTGCTGATCATCTTCGGCGGCATGGTCTTCGCGGCGCTGGTCGATGGCGGGGCAAGGCTGCTCGGGCGGGTGCTGCCTGCCGGGCGCGGCTGGCGGGTGGCGCTGGTGCTGCTGCTCACCGCCGGATTTCTCGCCTGGGTGGGCTATTCCGCCGGCAGCCAGATCGCCGAGCAGGCGGCCGAGCTGCCGGCCACGGTCTCCGCGCAATCCCTGCGCGTCATCGCCTGGCTGGAAGGCCGCGGCTATGCGATCGACACCGAAGCCGTGATGAACCTGCTGGACAAGGCGCTGGGCGGCGTCGCCGAAGTGACTTCGGCGCTGGGCGGCATCATCGGCGCCTTCACCACGATTTTCCTGATTATCGTGCTCGGCATCTATCTCGCCGCCGAGCCGAGGCTGTACCAGCGCGGCGTCGCCTGGATGCTGCCCGCCGACAAGCGCAGCTATTTCGAAGGCACGGCTCTGCTGATGGGCAAGGCGCTGCGGCGGCTGCTGGCCGGACGGCTGCTCGGCATGGGGATCGAGGGCTTCGCCACCTGGCTGATGCTGGAGCTCTACGGCGTGCCGATGGCCGCGCTGCTCGGGCTGCTGACCGGTCTGCTGGCCTTCCTGCCCAACATCGGCGCGCCGATCTCGGGCGCGCTGATGGTGCTGGTCGGCTTTTCCGGCGGCACCGACATGGGGCTCTACTGCATCCTGGTCTATGCCATCATCCACACGGTCGATGGCAATATCGTCGTGCCGCTGGTCGCCAAGAAGACGGTCGATCTCGCCCCGGCGCTGGTGCTGGGCGCGCAGTTGATCATGGGGGTGCTGTTCGGCGTGCTCGGGCTGATCCTGGCCGATCCGATGGTGGCGATGATCAAGGTCTGGCTCGAACGCGAGGCGGCGCGGCACCAGCCGCTCGCAGCAGAGTAGCTGCGCGTGGAGGCACCGGTTACCGAAACCGCGCCGCAATTCCGCGACGCCCTGCCCCAGGGCGGCGCGCTGCTCGGGCTCGATCTCGGCACCCGGACGATCGGCACCGCCTTCTGCGACGCCGGCTGGCGCTTCGCCTCGCCCGGCAAGACGCTGAAGCGCGGCAAATTCGCCGCCGACAAGGCGCTGCTCGCCGCGCTGATCGCCGAGCGCGGCATCAAGGGCCTGGTCATCGGCCTGCCGCTCAACATGGACGGCAGCGCCGGCCCCCGCGCCCAATCGAGCCGCGCCTATGCGCGCAACCTTGCCGCGCTGAACCTGCCGGTGCTGTTGTGGGACGAACGCTGGTCGACCGCCGGGGCGGAGCGCGATCTCATCGCCCAGGACGTGAGCCGGGCGAAGCGGGCCGCGCGGATCGATTCGGCGGCGGCGGCGGTGATATTGCAGGGCGCGATCGACGCGCTGGCGGGCGGGGTGCTGTAGCGCGGCTGTCACACAGATCGAAGTGCCGCGAGCCGCCGTCCAGCTCCAGCCGGTTGCGGCCCTTGGCCTTGGCGAGGAACAGGGCCATCTCGGCCCGCTTGATCGTTTCGTCGAGCGTGCCGCCGATCCGGGCAATCCCCGCACTGACGGTCAGCGCCAGGCTGCCCGGCGCCGGCTGGCCAAATCGCGACAAGGCATCGACGATGCGCTGGCAGATCGCCTCGGCCTCCGACCAGCCCCGCCCCGGGCAGCATGACGCCCAGGCTTTCGCCGCCGATGCGCGAGATGATGTCCTGCTGGCGCATCATGTCGCGCACCAGTTCGGCGAAAATGACGAGCACGTCGTCGCCGGCGAATTGGCCGTATTGCATGTTGATCGCGCGGAAGTGGTCGATGTCGAACACCGCGAGGCAGCCGTCGATCCGCTGATCGATCAGATGCTGCAGCATGGCGATAAACGCCCGGCGGTTGGTCAGCCCGGTCAGCGGATCGGTCATCGCGGCGGTGAACAGCTTCTCCTCGAGACAGCGCCGCTCGTCGATGCTGCGCATCACGCTGATCGCGCCATAGACCTGCTGGCAGGAATTCGCGAGCGGGCGGATGCGGATCTCGAACCACTGCTGGCGATGGACCGGCGCGACCGCAGGGATTTCCAGCCAGCCGGACTCGGTCCGGTCGCGGATAGCGGCGTCATGCGCCGTCCTGAGCGGCCCGGCATGGTCCGGATGCGCCAGATCGGCGATATGCGGACCGATCAGCAGGTCCGGCAGCACCAGCCCCAATTGCCCGATCGCCGGCGAGGCATGCTGGACGAAGCCCTTGCAATCGGTCTTCAGGAAGATGTCCGGCGTGTTTTCCGCCAGCAGCTCATAGAGCGCGGCGCTTTCCAGCGGCGTGAAATTTATCCCCATGATACGCTTAGCCCCCCGGCCCGGATTATTGCATTATCTTCAATACAACAATAATGCAGTGATGATATCTTCATAGTATAATTCCAAGTTAATCAAGTTAACTAACTTGAATAACGTCGAATCGTTGTAATCTATTACCTATCATGATTCGGTATTTATTTGGAACATATTTTTACGATCGCAACTCTAAGCGCAATTGCTTATCCCGAGGGGAAAGCGCGGTTGCGCCGGCCCTCGCACCGCGTAGCGATCGCGAATCGGCAATGTGAAAAGTCCGGGCGCAATTACAGCTCGATCATGATCCGGACCTTGTCCGGACTCGTCCCGAAGGCGCCGGCAATCCGCTCCCTGGTCCTGACCAGCAATTCGCCGAGGCCTGCGGCATTGCCGCCCGAGCGCAGTTCCGGGCCCGGCACCCCCAGCACCGCCGCCAGAGCATCGATCCGGCCATCGACCGGCCGCGCCTTCCCCTGCTCCCAGGCCCAGACGGTCGGCTTGCTGACGCCAAGCTGGCCCGCAATCTGCGCCAGCGTGAGTCCTCGCGCCTTGCGCAATCCGCGCAGCCGCGCGCCGAACGAGGCCTCGGGAGCGGCTTCCTGCCGCCCGGCCGGTTCTACCTCGATGCCGGCTGCGCCCTTCAACTGGGCGGCGCTGAGCGCGGCCGCCGAAATCGGCGCATCGAACGCGCAGCCATAGAGATTGCCGCTCGACCAGACGATTTTCGCCAGCGTCGCCCCGGCAAGCGGCAGTTCGATTTCGATGCTCTCGCCGGTCGCGAGCACTTCGCGGCCTTCGAACAGCAGCCCGCTCGCCGAGACATTATGCACCAGCACGTCGCTGGCGCCGCCAGAGGCCAGGGCGCCGCGCGTCTCCAGCCGCAGCTTGCGGCGCGCCTGGCGCGGTTTGCCGGCGGTCTCGGCCGTGTCATCCAGATGCGCCGCAATCGCCATCGACTCGTCTCCCGTCAGGAAGCCGGGGTCGGCCCGCGACAGTTAACTTTTCGTTAGGATGCGGCAGGCCGAGGCAGAGTTCCGCCGACTGCTGCCGGTCCGCCGCAATCGTAACCTCGCCTTAACCCTCAAGGCCAAGAGTCGCGCGTTCAGGAGCGACACCATGGCCTGGCTGATTGCCGAATTCGCCGAACAGAACACGAAGCCCGAGCAGCGCGGCGAGGCGCGGCGCGAACTGAGCCTGTCGCTGAAGGCGCGCGTATCGAAGCGCCACGAACGCGTGCTGGTGCTCGATCTGTCGCGGGCCGGAATGCTGATCCACACGCAGACCGAACTGGCGTGCGGCGAGGTTTTCCGGGTCGAGCTGCCCGAAGCGGGCGAGATCGAGGCCCGCGTCGCGTGGAAGCGCCAGAGCCTCTATGGCTGCGAATTCTGCACGCCGGTGTCGAAAGCCGCAGTCAGCGCCGCCTTGCTCAAGGCGACGCATGCCCGGCCGGGGTCGATGGCGTAGAATGCCAGAGGTGGTCGAACCCCGGCCGCGCGGGTCGCGCGGGCCGGGGCCGATTGCATTCGCGGATCAGCTCAGAACTTGTAGCCGATAGTTCCGCCGAAGCTCAGCGGTTCGCCGATCGGGGCATATGTCCGGGAACTCAATCGATAGTGAACAGCGTATGTCTTGTTGGTGAGGTTGTTACCCCAGACGCGGACGTAATAGTGGTCCGACGGATCGGTCCAGGTGACGGAAGCGTTGACCAGTGCATATGCCGATTGCCGTCCCCGCTGCTCGCTTGACCGGTTGACATATGGACTTCCGGCCAGTTGGGCATTGTTGTTCGAAGGAGTTGCAATCGTCGGCGAAGCCAATCCTGTTCGGGCTGTGAACGCGGCCGGGAACTCGCCGCCCCAGATCGCGTTGTCAGTCACGACATAGCTGGAGGTATATTTAAGATTGGCAGCAAAGCGAAGGCCGCCATCGCCCATGGGGATGTTGTAATCGAAGCCCACGTAGCCGGAGAAATCCGGAGCACGCGCTATCTGCAGCCCCGAAATATCTTGCCACAATGGAAAGACGGGCGACGTGTTGGGCAATGCCCTGAGCGGATCGGCATTCGGAACGACTACGGTTCCCGCCGGATTGACGCCGCTGCCACGGTAAAATGCGCCGGCGCCGTATTTGCCGTCGAGCCATGTGCCGCCGGCTCGAATTTTGAAATCCTCGGTCACTTCGAATTCAGCGTTGCCTTCAATGCCGTAAATTCTGGCCTTGGGCAGGGATTGCAGCAGAACGCTGGTCACACCATCGACAAACTGGACCGAACTGGTCTGGATGTTCTTGTAATTGTAGTAGAATCCGGACAAGTCGAAGCGCAGGCGGGAACTTGCCCCCTTGATGCCGACTTCAAAGGCATCGATCGTTTCCTGGCCGATCTGGCCGGTCTGCCGCCAAGTCAGGGGGTTATCGCCCGGTATCACGTAATTCCACTCACCAGCCTTGAAACCCTGTGAATAGCTGAAGTAGATATTCGTGCGCGGCGCAATCTCGTAACGGATCGAAGCACGCGGCGTGAACTTGCTGTAGGTTGATTTGGCGGTTACGTCGTATCTCACTACGGGAGGCGCAACCACAGGGCAGCCAAGCGCCGCATTGACTATCAAGCAAGTCTTGATTGTGGCGACATTCTGCGTTTCGGAACTGTAGCGCCCGCCTACATTGATACTGAGCCGGTCGGTAGCGTGGAAGGTCGCGTCGATGAAGCCTGCCAAGGCCTGCTTCGTTCGCTTGGAGTCAACAGTGAAGACCTTGATATAGGCGCTTAACGGAGTGCCGGGCCCGGCTGCTGGATTGGCATTCGGGAAAACCGAGGTGGTGTTCGGACCGTCTGGTGGGAACTTTTCGGAGTTGTGGAAATAGGTGCCACCGATGATCAGGTCGACTTTGTCGATCGCATTAATCGTGAAATCGAGGTTTTCCTGCCAGGTATCTTCGATCAGGTGGCTGGTGGAAATTGTCTCGGTGGCTGCGGTTCCAGCGCTGCTGTAACGACCGTCTGAATCGAAGGATGTTAGCAGGTTTGAATGCTGGTAGCCGGTCACCGAGCGCAGCGTGCCGATGCCCGTTTCGAGTTCCAGCTTGAGCGAGCCTTCGTGCTGCTTGAAGTCGAGTTGGGCCGCATCACCGGCGAATTCTCCAGGATTCCTTGCCGCGAAGCCCGCTGTAAGGTTTTCGGTAGGCGTAAAAAATACGCCGCGCGCATCGCTCGCCCGCGTGTAGTTGTAGCCGATCGTCGCAGTGAAATTATCCGATAGTTCGGCCTTGATCTTTGCCCTGAGCGATTGCTGGTCCATGCCCAGTGTGCGGCCGTCAAGCTTGGTTGGATCGGTCAGGCTGACTTTCTTGTAGTAGCCATCCGTCTTGCGATAAGTGCCGGCCAAGCTGAAACCGACCGTGTCGGAAAGGGGGCCAGCGACGTAGGCGCGCGCACGACGATCATTGAAGCGGCCATAGGTAGCTTCGACATTGCCTTGCATTTCCTTGCCCGGATCGATCGTATCAATCAGAATCGCGCCGCCGGTGGCATTGCGGCCATAGAGGGCGCCTTGCGGACCCTTGAGGACCTGAATGCTGTTGACGTTGGGCAGGTCCATGTTGAGGATCTGCGGCGTAATTTGGTAAAGCCCATCGACCCAAAGGGCGACGTTGTTTTCATACGAACCGGCGTTGGTGGTCGTCACACCGCGGATCGCAGGCTGTGGGTAAGAGCCACTGTTGTTAAGTTGAAAGCCAGAAGTCACATTCGCCAGATCGCGCATCGTATTGACGCCCGAATTAGCGAGAGTTTCAGCAGTCACTACCGAAACCGACATCGGCACCTCTTCGAGCGCTTCCGCGCGCCGCTGCGCCGTCACGATGATGGTGTTGCTGTCGGCCTCTTCCGCCGCGCTGTCCTGCGCCAAGGCAGGCGTGGTCCACAGTGCCGTGCTGCACAGCAGCGCCACCGTCGAAATCCGGATGTTCCTCATCGATGTTTCCTCCAGTTTGCCGGCCTCAGACCGGTCGTTTCCCCTCCGGGCCGCCGCCGACCGTGGCAGTCGTGTGCGTCCCGGATCGCAAAGCAATCCTCCCCGGCAAACCAGCGCCATTTGCGGGAGTTGCGAGTGCTTAAGGCTCATAAACGCGGATCGCAATGGTATCGGGGCCGATGACCACCGACATTGCGCCGCACTAGTGCCATTTTGCCACACTTTCCGCGCAGCATGGGCGCAGCATATGCCGGCAATTGCTATATCCCGAAGCGCAGCTTGATCGAGCGATAGCGGTCCCAAAGCTGCGCTGTCCGCTCCTCCTGCGATACCATCGCGGCCCCCGCCGGCAGCGCAGCGAGCACATCGGCGCGCTTGACCAGCTTTGAACGAAACGTCGCCGGGTTCTGGCTCATGAGGTTGCGATAACCCAGGTTACCTTCCGGAAAGCCCTGCGTATCCAGCCAGTTGTGCACGCCGGGATCGTCATGCGCGATGACGAAGCGCACGACATTGTCGGCGTCGATCCTGGTGCGCGCCGGGGAATAGCTGACCGGGCGGTAGAGGAAATCCATGCTCTCGACGAAAAAGCCGCCCATGCCGAACAGCCAGAAGCCGTCGTGCATGTCCATCTCGACAATCAGCGCCTCGTCGGGCGCCAGCTTCCACACCATGTTCGCCGCCATCCGCCCGCGCTTGGCGTCGTCGGCGCTGTTGGCGTGCTTGTCCGCCGGGAAGACGTTGGGCTGATCGGGATCGCAGACTCCGCCCGAGGTCGCCCAGCTGTGATCGGGCCAGTCGCGCATGATGCCGGTGACGAAATCGCCCGCCCAGCCCATCGCCTCGGCCATCCGTTCGGCAGTGGCTACGGGGCGCGGACTGTCCATGCCGATGCGTTCGATGGTCAGCGTGGTCGGCGCTTCGCCCCAGGCGTCATAGGCCTCGCGGATGAACAGCTTGCGGCTGCCGGGGGTGGTGGGCAGCCAGTTCTGCGGGCGCTCCGGTCCGCCGATGAACAGTTCGAAATTGCCCTCGGCATCGGCGACGATCTGGCTGCCCAGAATGTTCCGCTCGGGCGTATCGCCGAAGGGTTCGTGCAGCGGCGCATGATCGGTGCCGGGCACTTTCTCGGGCTTGGGCCCCTGCACCGTCAGGTTGAACCAGCGCGCGGTGCCCTTCCTGCCGGTGATCCGGTAGGTGTGTTCGCCCGAAATCCACGCCTGGCGATAGGTGAAATCGCAGACATCGCCGCCCAGCTTCATGTTGGGATGGGTGAAATAATGGATCTGCGGATAGGCCGGATCCCTGGTTTCCAGCGCGAGGTCGAAAGCCTGCCCAAGGTTTTGCGTGAGGAAATGATAGCCATCGGCGCGCATGATCGGGGCGTCGGGGTTGGCCGGCTTGAACACCTTGTCGCCGGCGAGTTTTAGCCGGTCGCAGAAGTCCGCCCAGGCATTGCGCAGCAGTTCGTCGGCAGGTCCGTCGCCATAGGCCATTGATCAGGCTCCCAATCTCACCAGTATCTCCGACAAATTCTCCGCCGCGCGCTGGGTGGCGGCATAGCAGCCTTCGGCCTCGATGCGCGGTCCGACCAGTTCGAGGTCGAACACGCCCGTATAGCCCGCGTCGAGCAGTTCGCGCAGCAGCCATTCGTTGGGCACCATGCCGTCGCCGGGCACGGCGCGGTTGGGGGTGGCGCGGTCTCCCGGGACATAGTCGCTGATCTGGACGAGGCCGGTGTTGGGCATCGCCCGGCGGAACTTCTCGCGGAGACCTCCCTCGAACCAGCAGGCGGCGAGTTCGATGCAGACGCCGATCCCGGCAATCTCGGCGAGGCGGATCGTATCGTCGAGGGTATGGGCGAAATGCATGTCGGCGTTGAGATGCGAAGCGGTCTCGACCAGCAGCCGCACGCCCTTTGCCTCGCAGGCCGGCAGGGCGGGCGCGATGATCGCTGCGAAGCGCTCCGCCGCCTGCTCCCACAGCAGCGATCCGCGTCCGCCGCTGACCAGGTAGATATGCGGCGCGCGCAGCGCTGCGGCGATGTCGATGGCGCGCAGCAGGCCCTCGGTTTCCTCCTCGCCGGCTCGGTCGATGGTGCTGCCCATGGCGATCGGGTGGTTGACCACTGCGGCGCGGGGCGCGGTGCCTGCACCCGAAGTCTGATGCTTGAACAATCCGGTGCCCGCCAGCATCTTGCCAATCTGGGCCGGGTTCTCTCCCGTCATCGCCTTGTGCGCCTGCGCCATTTCGTCCGGCTGCATCAGCTTGGGCGTGACCAGGGTCATGTTCTGCACGCCGATGGCGCGGCAATGCTGAACGAAGACCTCGGTCGGCTTGGCGATAAAGGCGACCTGGTGAAGGCAGACACGCGGGTGCATCACCCCCGCACCTCGATCTCGACGCCATACCGCTCGCGGAACGGCGCGAACTCGTCGTTCAGCGCCTCGATATCGAACCCGGCATCGGTCAGCAGCTTTGTCGAATATTCGAACTTGCCGTGCCGGTCGCCCTTGTTGTTCGCCAGGTAATCGCGCATCGCCGCTTCGGCCTGCGGGGTGAATTCGCGCCCGGCAAAGCGATAATACCCCCGCACCGTCCCCACCGGATCGGCGACGAAATCCTTGTATCGCACGTGTTGCACGCGCGGGTCGGAAACCAGCGGGTTGGCCATGGTGTTGGCGATGCTCATCCGCACCCGCTCGACGTGCATTTTCGCCTCGGCCACCAGATCGATCTGGCCGACGATGCCTTCCATGATGTCGCGCATCATCGCCGTGGAGCTGGCCGCGACCTGCACCGGATCGCGGTGCAGCCAGACCAGAGTGGCATCGGGATAGGTGGCGAAGAATTCGGGCAGGCGGAACGAGTGAAAACCCTTGAGCACCCAATACTTCTTTTCGCGTTTGTATTGAAAGGCCTGGAGCATCATCTTGTGAATGCGGTTTTGCGCTGCGGGGTCCATCGGCAGGCCCATCGAGAGGTTCTGCATCGGCACCCGCCACCAGCCGGTTGGCGTCATCACCCGGAAATCGAAAGCCCAGCAGCGCTCATCCTCGGGCAGGCCATTACCGCCCATGTCGTTGTAGGGATGGCAATGCAGCCACTTTCCCATCTTGGTGTTGATTTCCCGCCACTCCGCCTCGGCCAGCGCCATGCCGGGGTGGCTTGCCCCGCCGACGGCTGGCGGCGGCGAGGGGTGCATCACTTCCCAGAAGCGCAAGGCCCGCGCATCGGGATCGACCGCCATCAGCGCGTGCATCAAGGTGGTGCCCGAGCGCGGCTCGCCGGTAGCGAACATCGGGCGGTCGATGACTTCCTTGTCGAGCGGGTAGAGCTTGCGGTCGTTGAAGAATTTGAGCCTGTCGGTGAGGTGCCACATGCAGTTGGCATCGGCCGCTTGCCTGCCAGCATCGTCCATCGGGATCGAAGCGATGTGCTTTATGGCGAGGCCGAAGCGTTCCTCGAAGCTGTCGTCGCCCCAGTCGGACAGGCCGGTCTCCGCCTTGGCCCGGGCGAGCAGCTCGCTGGCGACAAGTTCGCTCATACCCCCTCGCACAGCCGCAGCACTTCATCCTCGCACGCGCGCACTTTCGCCGCTGAGGCCGCGCCGAACTTGAGCCCTGCCATGCCGCCATAATCCATGACTTTGAACACCTTCATCCCGGCATCGCAGAAGCCCTTGAACTTCTGCGCGACCTCCCTGGGCGAACCGCAAGGGATCAGATCGAGGATCGCCTGCTTGTCCACCGCCGCGCAGAATTCGATGATCTTCTCGCGGGTGAGAATGCCCGGGTTGATGTCCTGATAGCCGCGCCATTCTCGGCCCAGCGGGTGCCGATGCCCGAACCGCGCCAGTTCCTCGCCGGTCAGCATCAGCAGGATCGACTTGACCAGCGGCTGGTCGAGCATCTCGGCCACTTCCCCCGCGTCGCCGAGCAGGCACATGATGATGTTCGCCGGCACGATCGCCGCCGGATCGCGCCCGGCCTTCTGCGCCGAAGTGCGCAGCCGCCCCAGCTTGTCGGCATAGTCCTCGGGCCGCCATGCGCCCGATGGCCACCAGCCGTCGGCATAGCGCCCGGCGATATCGAGCATGCGCGGCCCCGAGCAGCCGACCCAGATTTTCGGGCATTTGCCGTCATAAAGGTCGGTGTCCATCCGCGCATGTTCGAGCTTGAAGAACTGCCCCTCGAAATCGACCGTGCCCTCGCTCTCCCACAGCAGCTTGATGACGTGCAGCGCCTCCTCGAAGCGGCTCACCGGCTTCGAGAACTCGAACCCGTAAGGCACTGTATTCTCGGTCTCGCCCGAGCCGACACCCAGAATGAACCGGCCCTTCGACAGGTGATCCACCGTCAGCGCCGCCTGCGCCAGCATCGCCGGATGCCGCCGCACGGTATCGACCACGCTGGTCGCAATCGGCACATTCTTGCTCATCACCGCCGCCGCGCCCGCAACAACCATCGCATCGAGGTGGCGGTGCGGCGAATGCGAAGCGGTGGCGAGGTCGGTGAATTCGGGGGTCCAGATCGTATCCGGCCAGAAGCTGACCATGTGATCGGGCAGCCAGATCGAATGATAGCGCCCCGAATCATATTGCTCGATCATCTCGACGCCGAGCGGCAGGGTGGTGCGCAGAAATGCTGCGGGCTGGACTTTCATGGCGTGCATCACTCCCGGCGAGGCCTTGGCGGCCCGGCTGTTCTTGTGTTCAGTGTGGCGGAGCAATGCCCAATTCGCCAGTGGCTTGTCGCGACATCTGCCGATCGGGAGAGTCATACCAACCTGCACTGATCCTGCCCATTCCCGCAGCGCCCTTCGATGGCGCCATCGCCGAAAACATGCTCGACGCCAAGCCCGGCGCCGGAACGCAGCGCCGCGGGCCCGTTCGATAACTGGCCGACCGGACTCGGCTTCGCATATTGTTTCGGTTTTCCCCATGGCGATACCGACCAGTTCGAGCCGATCCTCTATCGCGGCACCGCCATGGTCGATCTGGGCGGGTGCCTAAGACGACCCGCCGATTTTCGACGCTGGACCTCTCAAAACTCGCCACTAGATTTGCAACTGGCTGCCAAGTTCGACCACGCGATTGGTGGGCAGCTTGAACGATTCCATCGCGCTTTCGGAGCTTTTGGACATCCACGCGAACAGCCGCTCGCGCCATAGCGCCATGCCTGGCTGTTCCTTCGACGCCACCAGTTTCTGCCGCCCGAGGAAAAAGCTCGCATTCATCATGCTGAACGGCGCGCCGATCGTGTCGATCGCGCCAAGATCGCGCGGGATGTCGATCTCCTCCATGAAGCCATAGTGGAGAATGACCCGGTAGAACCCGTCGCCGACGTCCTGAACGTCCAGGCGCTTTGGCGCTTCGATATAGGGTATTTCCGCAACCGAAACCGTCAGGATCATCACCCGTTCGTGCATGACCTGATTGTGCTTGAGGTTGTGCAGCAGCGCGGAAGGAATGGCGTCTGGCGAGGCCGACAGGAACACCGCCGTGCCGCGCACCCGGTGTGCCGAGCTGGCCGACTTGATGAAAGTGCGCAGCGGCATGGCAGTTTCTTCCAATCGCGCGCGCATCAATTTGCGTCCGGTCGCCCAAGTGGTCAGCACTGTGAACAGCACGGCGGCGACGACCAGCGGGAACCAGCCGCCGTCGGGAATCTTGGTGATGTTCGATGCGAAGTAGGTTGCATCGACCAGCAGGAACGCGCCGACCGTGAACCCCGCAAGCCAGCGGTTCCAGCGCCACACCCGGAAGATCAGGAAGCCCAGCATCACCGTGGTGATCAGCATCGTGCCGACCACCGAAATGCCG
This sequence comes from uncultured Alphaproteobacteria bacterium, assembly GCA_963779195.1. Lineage (GTDB taxonomy): Bacteria > Pseudomonadota > Alphaproteobacteria > Sphingomonadales > Sphingomonadaceae > Novosphingobium. The sequence continues at coordinate 301,691 of CAVZWZ010000001.1, read as the reverse complement.
TAGGCCGAGGCCAGCCGTGTGGATTCGCGGAAGCCGAGAACGAGCACCAGCACCATCGCCAGCAAGCCCCAGTTGATCGCCGGGATATAGATCTGCCCGGCGGCCTTCTCGCTGGTGTGCAAGGTCCGCAGGCGCGGCAGGAAGCCCAGCTGGACCGCCTGGTGGGTGACCGAGAATGCGCCCGAAATAACCGCCTGACTGGCGATAATGGTCGCCGCCGTCGCTATGAACACCAAAGGCAGCCGGGCCCATTCGGGCGCCATCAGGTAGAACGGATTCTCGACCGCAGCGGGCGTTTCCAGCAGCAGCGCACCCTGGCCCATGTAGTTGAGCATCAGGCAGGGATAGACCAAGGTCAGCCAGCTGATGCCGACGGCCTTGCGCCCGAAATGGCCCATATCGGCATAGAGCGTCTCGGCCCCGGTCACCGCCAGGAATACCGAACCCATGGCGAGAAAGGCGAGGCGCGGATCGTGGCGGAAGAATTCCACCGCCCACCACGGGTTGAGGATTGCCAGTATCTCTGGCCGGTTGGCGATGTTGGCCAGGCCGAGCAGGGCCAGCGCGGCAAAGTAGACCAGCACGATCGGGCCGAACAGCGCCCCGACTTTGGCCGTGCCGCGCGACTGGATCAGAAACAGCGCAATCAGGATCGCTGCCGAAATCGGCAAGACCAGCGGCGCGAGGCTGGCTTCGACGATGGTCAGCCCCTCGACAGCGGAAAGGACCGAAATCGCCGGCGTCAGCATGGCATCGCCATAGAACATCGAGGCGGCAAGCACGCCGAGCAGGACGATCCACGCGGTCGATCGCTTGCCTTCAAGATGCCGGGAAATCAGCGCGAGCAGGGCGAACGAGCCGCCTTCGCCCTTGTTGTCGGCGCGCATCGCGACGAACACATATTTGACCGTGACGATCAGCATCAGCGACCAGAAGATCAGGCTGAGCACGCCGAAAATGTGCAGGCGATCGACCGCGAGCGGGTGCGGCCCGATGAAGCTCTCCTTCAGGGCATAGAGCGGCGAGGTGCCGATGTCGCCGTAAACGACACCGATCGCGCCGAGCATCAGGACGGGCAAGCTGTCCCTGGGACTGTGGGGGACCGGCGCGGCTGCGCCGATCGGGGGTGCTGGTTTTGCTGTTGCCATGCCGCCTAAATGGCCCTGAACGGCATAAAGATTCCATGTGGATTGGCATTAAGGCGGCGGGAAATTCTTGGCCGCGGGCATGGCCGGGCGCATATTGCGGGCATGAAACCGGAGTAAGGGTCATGAAACTGAACCTGATCGCCGCACACGACAGTCGTTCTGCATTCGCCCATCAATCAATGGGTTATGCGAGCGCGGTGCTGGCAATCGCGGCCTCGACGATCGCCGGGCTGGTGATCGTGCAGCACTGGGGCAACGAACCGGTCGCGCTGCTGTACATCCCGCCGGTCCTCGCCATAGCGGCCTGGTGGGGGCTGTGGCCGGCCCTTGCATCGGCGGTTGGGGCCGCGCTCGCCTACAACTACTATTTTACCGCGCCCTATCGCACCTTCCTGATCAGCAACCCGGCAGACGTGGTCACTGTCGTGGTCCTGTTTATCGTCGCTGCGGCGACCAGCCAGCTCGCCGGAATGCTGCGGGAACAGGCGCGCCTGGCGGCCGCGCATGCCGCGCGCAATGCCATGATCGCAGGCTTCGCGCGGCGACTGCTGTCCTGCGCCAGCGAGCGGGACATCGCCGAGGTCACCGTATGCGAACTTGCGCAGCTGTTCCGCTGCAACGCGGTGTACATGACCGGCGATGGCAACCCGCAGCGGATGGCAAGCGCACCGCAAGACATCGCACTCGCGCCGAGCGACTTTGCCGCAGCCGCCGTGACGCTGAGCAGCGGCGAACCGACCGGACGCGGGGTTCGCAAGCTCGATCTGGCCGACTGGCAGTTCCGTCCGATCATCTCGGATCGCGCGATCATGGCCGCCATCGGCATCGCGCGAAACGATGGGCTGCCGCCGGTAGCGCCCGATCAGTTGATCCTGCTCGGCAATCTGCTCGATCAGGTCGCGCTCGCCCAGGAACGCGCCAGGCTGGAACGCGAGGCCCGCGATGTCGCGGCGCTGCTCGAACGCGACAAGCTCCGCACGGCGCTGCTCGCTTCGATCGGCGAGGACGTCAAACCCCGCCTCAATGCCATCGGCGCTGCCGCCCGCGCGCTCAAGCGGGCCGGTTCGGGCGACAAGGCGCTGGTCGCCAGCGTTGCGTCCGAAGCCGTCAAGCTTGACCGCTATATCGATAACCTGGTCGATCTGGGCCCCGGCTCCGATCCGGAACCGATCCATGTGGGACACCTGACGATCGATCTCCACCACCGGTCCGTGCACAGGGAGGGTGAAGTCGTGCACCTGACCCCGAAGGAGTATGCCGTGCTGGCTGAGCTCGCCAAACATGCGGGACGGGTGCTGACCCACGCGCATTTGCTTCGCGCGGTGTGGGGGCCAGCCCATACCGACCAAATCGACTATCTGCGCGTGGCGATCCGGGCACTCCGGCAAAAGCTGGAAACGAACCCTGCCCAGCCCTTGCTGATCCTCAATGAACCGGCGGTCGGCTACCGCCTTGCAGCACCCTGACTGGTAGTGGGTCAGTTTGAAAAATGATCCCGGAGAAGGTTGTTTGTTCGGCGAAGGCGGATGCAGAGGTCGTGCAGCCTTCCGCCGATCTCGTGGATGTTCGCCAGCGCCAACACCGTCGGCGGTCTTGACCGGGATCGACACGCCGTCCGCGACTCCCGCGGCGGCGGCATCTTCGGGATGCAGCAGCACTTCGGGTTGTGCGTCCAGCACATGGAGATAAGCGTTCGTATGCCGTCGCTGCCGGCGCGGCACGAGCCTCAATGAATTGCGTCCCGGTTGCGCGGATAGCCATGTGTCCATAGTTTGAGGGGGTGGACGCCCCCACGGCTTCAATGTTGTCCGACGTCGAAACATTTGGCGCAGGCCGCGACGCAGATTAGCGGAGTGGCTGTCGCCTCGCAGCTCCTCCTCACCGATTCGAACCTCCGTAAAACTCGGAACGCGTCATTCTTTCTGTTGACCTCCTACACACCTCAGAGTAGCAACGAAGCATACAGACTGCATGCTTCAGGGTCATCCGAAAATTTTCCGCGCGAGGCAATGCCAATGGCAAAATACGACATGGTCATCAAAAACGGAACGATCGTCGACGGGCTGAAAACGCCGCGTTATCGGGGCGACATCGGCATCAAGGACGGCAAGATCGTCGAGATGAGTGGCGACATGTCGATTGCGGACGCCGCCGAGGTGGTCGATGCGGCCGGCAAGATCGTGGCGCCCGGTGTGGTCGATCTTCACACCCATTATGACAGCCAGATCTTCTGGGATCCGTGGTGCACCATGTCCGGCTGGCACGGCGTCACCAGCGTCGTGATCGGTAATTGCGGCTTCGGCTTTGCCCCCTGCAAGCCCGAGGATCGCGAGCGGGCGATGCTCTCGCTCGTTCGCAACGAGGCAGTGCCGCTGGCGACCATGAAGGCGGGCATGCCGTTCGATTGGGTGACGTTCTCCGAATACCTCGACAGCGTCGATCGCACGCCAAAGGGCGTCAACGTGATGTCGTTCGTGCCGCTCGCGCCGATCTATGGCTATGTCGTCGGTGCCGATGAGGCCAAGCGCCGTGCAGCGACCGACGAAGAGCTGAAGCAGATGTGCGACCTCGTCATCGAAGGCATGGAAGTCGGCGGTTGCGGTATCAGCGCCCAGATCCTTGGCGTCGAGGGCAACGTCCAGCTCGATTACGACGGCACGCCGATGGTGACGGACTGCATGAGCGAGCGCGATCTTGCCGCCTTCTGCCAGGCGATGGGAAGCACCGGACGCGGCGTTGCGCAGCTTACCGGCAGCATGGATTCGGCCGCCGCCATGGCGCGCGAAAGCGGTCGTCCGGTTATCTGGAACGCGCTGCTGGCCGATGGCGCGCTCAACCAGCATGGCGGCGCAAGGATGCCTGGCAAGTGCTGCGATTGACCGGATCAGGGACCTTAACGAGAATGAAGGCCTGCAAGTGTTCCCGCAAGCCCTGACCACCAATTTCGCCTCGCAATTTACCTTCGAGGACTACAATCTGGCCGATGCCATCCCTGAGTGGAAGGACATGTGCACCGGGACCGATTGCCGAGAAGATGGCGAAGTTCAAAGATCCGGCCCGGCGCGAGGTATTGAAGCAACTTCAGGACACGCGCGGCGGCCTGTTCGCTTCGGGCTACGTCGTGAACGATATCAAGGTGGGCTGGATCCCGCTCGATGTCCCCAATGGCTTGGAGCTGCAGGAACTCTACGAAGGCTATACGATCGGCGAAATCGCTGCGCGCGAAGGCAAGCATTCGCTCGATGCCCTGCTCGATATTGCTTTGCTCGGCGAAATGAAGTCAGGCTTCGAAACCAAGATGATCATGACCCCACCTGCCGCGATGAAAGAGATCGCCACTTCGGCAATGGCCCTGCCGGGCGTCAGCGATGGCGGCGCGCACACCAAGTTCGTGACTACCGGTCGCTATCCGACCGAACTGATCGGCTATTGGGTGCGCGAACACAATATCATGTCGCTGGAAGAGGCGCATTGGCGCCTCTCGGCCTTGCCGGCGCAGGCAGCCGGTCTCAAAGGCCGGGGCCACATCGCCGAAGGCATGCCCGCCGACATCCTTGTGTATGATTACGATGAGCTGGACAGCCTGCCGCAGGAACGCGTGTGGGACTATCCGGCCGGCGAATGGCGCCTGATCCAGAAGGCCAAGGGCTACGAACGGATCATCGTCAACGGCGTAACGACCTTCATCGACGGCGAATGCACTCAGGCGACCCCCGGCAAGCTGCTGCGCCACGGCACCGCATAACGAGAGAGGATCTGTCATGGACAAGCTCATTCGCTCTGATTTCGGCCCGGTCTTCGATGCCGACAACCATTACTGGGAGTCCGCCGACGCCTTCACCCGCTACCGTGCGCCGGCATTCAAGGACCGGGGCGTGCGACTGGTCGAACAAGACGGCAAGGTGCGCTACTTTATCGGCGACAAGCAGCATCCGATCCTGCCCGGCCCCGGCGATCTGCATGGACGACCTGTGCCAGGTTCGCTGTACGATTATTTCGCAGGCCGGGCGGCAAACAACCCGAACGACCCTGCGCTGTGGTCAGAACAGCCGGCTGAGCATCCCGAGTGGTTCAACCGCGATGCGCGGCTGAAATGCATGGACGATCAGGGCATCCAGGCCGCCTGGCTGTTCCCGTCGCACGGGGTCTGCGTCGAAGGGCCGATGCAGCCAGATGTCGAAGCCTCGATGCACATCATCGGCGCGTTCAACCGCTGGCTCGATGACGACTGGGGCTTTGCCTATCAGGATCGCATCTTCGCCACCCCGCTGCTCACGCTGTCCGATCTGGATTTCGCGCTCAGCCAGCTGGACTGGGCGCTGTCTCGCGGAGCCCGCATTGTCACGCTGCGCAATGGGCCTGCCTATACGCGCGACGGCATGCGCTCACCGGCGGATCCGATGTTCGATCCGTTCTGGGCGCGCATCGAGGAAGCGGGCATCACGGTTACGGTCCATGCCGGGTTCGATGATGGTTATGCTGTGGTCGATTCCGCGGTCGGCAGGGTCTGGAATCTCGATATCGAGGGCAAGGCCAAGACGATGTCCGTGGGGCTGGGCAAGAAGGGGGACTTCGATTCCCAATTCCTCAACCTGATCCAGAAGCACCGGCTCGTCCGCGACTTTGCCGCGGTGATCGTGGCCCACGGGCTGTTTTCGCGCTTTCCCCGGCTGAAGTTCGCCTTCATCGAGAATGGTGCGCGGTGGGTGGGGCCGCTGCTGCATGACCTGCAGGTCTGCCACGTGCAATATCCCGGCATGTTCGCCGAAAATCCGGTCGATCAGTTTCACCGCAATTGCTGGGTGTCGCCTTTCGTCGAGGACGACGCTGCCGATCTGGCGACCCACATTCCGGTCGAGCGCATCCTGTTCGGATCGGACTGGCCCCACGCCGAGGGCATCGGGCACCCGCGAGACTATTTTGCCAGCATTACCAGCTTCTCCGACGCTGATCAGCGCAGGATCATGCTGGACAACGCGAAGGAGTTGACCTTCGCCTGAAGGCGACTTGCAGGCTTTCGCTCAACCGCCTTTTTTCTTGCTGTCGAGGAATTCGGCCATGTTGAACTGGCCGGTCATTGTCGCGGCGAGATAGCCGCCATCGACCAGCAGGGATGCGCCATTCACGTAGGAGGCTTCATCGCTGTTGAGGAAGATCAGCGGCCTCGCCTGTTCGATCGGCTGCGAACGCCTACCGCTGGGGAAAGTCGATGCTTCCAGCAGGTCGGCTGAAAAGGATTTTTCGAACTCGTCCATCATTGGCGTCTGGGTTTGCCCGGGCAGGATGCAGTTGATGCGGATCCCCTTGCGGCTCAGCGCGACGGAGCTCTGCATGGTCCAAACGATCACCGCTTCCTTCGACATGCCGTAAGCATCGGGAACGCGGTCCCAGTTCGCCTCGACCCAGGCGACGCCCTCGTCGAACCCATCTATCGCCAGCAACTCCTGATGCAGCGCCAGATTGCGCGCCCAGCCTCCACCGGCGAGCGAGGCGATGCTGGCAATCGCGCTGCCCGCGCCCATATAGGGCAGCAGCCCTTCGGTGAGCCGCTTGGTGCCCAGGATGTTGACTTTCATCACATCGAGCCGGTCGAAGCTGTATGGCACGCCGGCGCAGTTGAACAAGGCATCGACGCGCCCGCCGATCTTTTCCGCCGCCGCGTCGATGGAATCGCCGTCGCGCAGATCGACATGGGTAAAGGATGCAATATCCAGCGTCGATCCCTTGTAATCAAGCCCGTGCACCTCGGCGCCGAGCGCAACCAATTCGCGCGCGGTCGCCTCGCCCATCCCCGAGAAGCAGCCGGTGACGACCACGCGCTTGCCCTGATAATTCCAATTGGCCATGATAGAGGCTCTCCCTTTCGTGATCCGGCGGCCGCATTGTCTCAGCCGAGGTTGCCCCGGTACGAGAAGCTGTCCGCGTCATCGCCGTTCATCCAGTAGGCGACGTCTCCGCGCAGCCCGCCGATTTCGCCCGATCCGTCGTAGATCTCGATGTCGCCGCTGCCCGGCTTGCCCTTGAACTTCCAAAGCAGGGTTCCCGGCCTTCCGTGCACCAGGCCGGTGAAACCGCCCCAGCCGTAATGGGTCTGCGTGCCATCGACATGATCGACCGCGACGAAAGTCTCGTCGGCCGGCCCGTCGAGATCGCCGGTATAGATCGCTGCTGCGTGCAGATAGGTGATCGTTTCCTCGCCGCTCGTGAACGAATACAGCACGGTCCGTTTGCCGACTATGATTCCGCCGTTTACCTCTGCCATTTCAGTCTCCTTTTTATGCTTCGAGCACGATACGCCCCGTCACAGATCCCGCGTTGAGCCGCTGCATCGCCTCGTTGGCATCGTCCTTGCCCATGATCGTGAGAGGCAAGGCGGTGAGCCTGCCCGACTTTGCCAGTTCGATCACATCTCGCAAATCGTGCAGGCTGCCGGTGACCGAGCCGATCAGCGAGCGCGGCCGCAGGATCATGCCGACGAGCGACACGGCGATCTCACCCTTGCCAACTCCCACCAGAACCAGCTTCCCGCCCTTGGCGAGACTGTCGAACGCCGTGCTGGCCGTGGTGGGATAGTTGACGAAATCGATTGCCGAGAGCAGCGGCCCGCCAGCCGCCTCGCGCAGCTGATCCGCCAGATCGTCCGCCGTGCCGTCCAGCGTCTGCCTGGCCCCTTGTTCCAAAGCAGCGGCGCGCTTCTCGGCGCTGATATCGACGACGACGATATGGCTGTGCCCCATCGCCCGCAGCATGTGGATCGCGGTCATCCCGACACCGCCCGCGCCGATCAGCAGCACCGGCTTGGCCGGATCGACCGGGTGCAGCTTGCGGATCGCGGAATAGACGGTGGCCCCGGCGCAGGCGAGTGTAGAGGCGAATGCCGGGTCGATGCCCGCAAAGTCGAACAGGTAACGCGGATGGGGCGCGACGACGTGCGATCCGAAGCCGCCGTGGCGCATGATGCCCAGGATCGTCTGCTGCGCGCACAGGTTCTCCTCGCCCGCCAGGCAGCGCTCGCACGTGCCGCAGCCGATGAACGGATAGACTATGCGCCTTTCGCCGATTTCCACGCCCTTCGCTTCGGGACCGAGGGCAACCACGGTGCCGACAACTTCGTGACCCGGCGCGCGCGGAAAAGTGACGCCGCGTTCGGTGATCTTCATCCGCTGGCCACCGCCCATGTCATATTCGCCGCGCCAGGTGTTGAGATCGGACTGGCAGACACCGCAATGCGTCACCGCCAGCACCACTTCGGTGCCGGTCGGCACGGGATCGGGCAGGGTCAGGCATTCGAGCGGCTTCAGGTTCTCGACGACGGCCCACAGCTTCATGGCAGGTCTCCGTTGGAACGCATCCGGCGGGCGAGCTCCTCATAATGCTGCGCGGCGAGATCGTGGACGCGGTGGAGCAGGCTTTTTTCCGCCTGCGCCAGGAACGGGTGCAGCTCAGGCAACCGCTTCCTCCTGCGGTGCGCTTGTCATGACAAAGCCTTCATAGCCCCTCTCGACCACCTCGCGACATTTGCGGCGATAGGCGCCCACCCCGATATAGGGCATGAAAACGCGCGGTTTTCCGGGGATATTGGCCCCCATGTACCAACTCGCCGCCCGCGGAAACAGCGTTGTCGCGGCAACCTCGTTGACATGGGCAACCCAGGCATCGACCGCCTCGACGCTCGGCTCGATCCTATGGACACCCCTGCTTCGCATATGGGCAAGGCAGTCTGCGATCCACTCGACATGCTGCTCAGCCGCCGCGACGACGTTGCTCAGCACCGACGGGCTGCCGGGTCCGGTGATGGTGAACAGATTCGGGAATCCCGCCGCCATCAATCCAAGATATGTGCGCGGCCCTTCCGCCCAGGCCTCTTTCAGACTGCTGCCAGCGGTGCCCCGAATGTCGATCCTCTCAAGCGCGCCGGTGATTGCGTCGAAGCCCGTCGCCAGCACCAGGGCATCGAGTTGATAGTCGCGCTCAGCGGTGCGCAAGCCGCCTGGGGTGATCCGTTCCAGCGGTGCCTTGCGCAGATCGACGAGGGTGACGTTCGGGCGATTGAAGGTCTCATAGTAATCGGTATCGACGCAGATGCGCTTGGCGAAGATCGGGTAGTCCTTCGGGCAAAGCGCTTCGGCAACTTCCGCGTCTTCCACTTTGGCCCTGATCTTGCGGCGTACGAAATCAGCAGCATAGCCGTTCGACACTGCGTCGCGATTGAGGTCGGTATAGGCATAGGCGAAATTGGCCCCGCCCTTTTGCCAGCGCGCCTCGAACTCGGCTTCGCGCGTTGCCTCATCGACCTCCCGCGCGCTCGAAATCGCAAAGTCATAGACCACGCCAGTAGGCGTATCCTCGCGCGCCTGCTGGCGCAGGGATTCGCAATTTGCCTTCCAGTGTTCCCGCTTTTCGGACGTTAGCGGTGCGTTGCGCGCCGGCACGCTGAAACATGGCGTGCGCTGGAACACGATCAGCTCTGAGGCTTGTTTGGCGATTTCGGGAATTGCCTGGATTGCCGAAGAGCCGGTGCCGATGACGCCGACACGCTGACCGGCAAAATCGGCACCTTCTTCTGGCCAGTGGGCCGTGTGGTAAAGCTTGCCCGCGAAGTCATCCAGACCTTCGATCCGGGGTATTTGCGGAACCGAAAGGCAGCCGGTGGCCATGACGACATAAGTGGCGACAATGCGGCTACCCGTGTCGGTCGTCAGCGTCCAGCGCCCAGCCCGCTGGTCATAAACGGCAGACGCGATCCGGGTATCGAGCGTGATGTCACGGCGCAGATCGTAGCGATCCGCGACATGATCGATGTAGCGCAATATCTCGCTCTGGGTGGCGAAGCGCTCGGTCCAGTCCCACTCGCGTTCCAGTTCGGGATCGAAGGAATAGCAGTACTGGAGGCTCTCGATATCGCAGCGAGCGCCGGGATAGCGGTTCCAGTACCAGGTGCCGCCGATGCCATCGCCCGCCTCGAAAACGCGCGCGTTCCCGCCCGATCCGCGCAGCTTGTGCAATGCATAAAGCCCGCCAAAGCCCGCGCCGATGATCGCGACATCCAGACGTTCAGCCAGTCTTCCATCGATCAGCGACATTCGCAGCTCCCGCCAGCGCCGCAGCGCAATCAGGCATCCCAGTCCAAATGCAGCGTATCGACGCCGATCACCGATCCGCCGTGAAAAGTGGGCGACCGCCCGGGATCAAGGCGGAATGGCGGCACGCGATTCAACAGCTCCTCGTAGACGATCTGCAGTTCGAAACGGGCAAGATGCGAGCCGAGGCAGCGATGCGGCCCGGTCCCGAAGGAAATGTGGACCTTGTCTTCCCGTTCCGGATCGATCCGCCCCGGATCCTTGAAGTGCGCGGGATCGAGATCGGCTATCGGCAGCGACACAATCACCCAGTCGCCCTTTTTCAGGGGCGCACCGTAGAACTCCATGTCGCGAGTTACATGGCGGTGCACGTTGGTGAACGAGTAGCGCCGCATCAGCTCTTCCTTGGTGTCGCTGATAAGATCGGGGTTTGCGCGCAGGCGCTCCTGCATCGCGCTGTCCATCGCCAGGTGGCGAACCCCGAAGCCGATTGCCTGGATGACCGTGTCCAGCCCGGCCAGAAACAGCAGGATGCCGATATTCTCCATGTCGCCCAGGGTCATCGGCTGGCCGTCGATCTCCGTCGCCCACAACAGGCTGATAAGGTCGTCTCGGGGCTCATCCCGGCGTGCCAGGAACGTATCGCGCATCGCCGCAGTAATCGCCATGTTGGACCCAAGCATTTCTTCGCGCGATTTCAGGCCGGGGAGCGAATCCTTCACGAGCTGCCGGTAATAATCCTTCTGATCGTGCGGCAGGCCCATCATGTTGAGGAATACGTTGACCGGCAGCGGCTCGGCGGCTGCGCTCATGAATTCCCGATCCGGGCCGGTCTTGAACGCTTCGATCAATTCGATCGCCTGCGCGCGGATGTTGCCTTGCAGTGCCGCCATCGCCTTGGGTGAGAACACCGCGTTGAGTGGTTTGCGGTACTTTTCGTGAGTTGGCGGATCAAGGCAGATCGGGAAGGGAATGGGAATATGCGGCGTTCCCTCGGGGCGCGAGTTGTTGACTGCCTTGAGCATCGCATAGGGAACGGATTTACTGGAGAAATTCTCCCAGTCGCGCGCCGCTTCATAGGCCGCCTCAAAACCGGCGACGAACCACTTTCCTTCCTGCCTCGGGCTCCAGAAGACCGGCGGCGCGGTTTGCGCGAGATCGAGCAGGCGTTCCCCAGGATCGGCGTTGAGCGCGGGATCGTGCCAGAGATCGAAGTCATAGACCAGCGCGTCGGGAATGTGGTCGGGCTTGGGAACAGCCGGAGTTAGAACCGATACACTGGCCGCAGACATACATCCTCCCGATTGCCATAGGCCACCTTTGAGGATGGCCCAAGACTGCCGTGGCGCCAGATCGGTAGAAGCGATCATGACCTATGGCGATCACTTCATCCGACCAGAAAAGCATGCAGCCTGTACGCATTCTGATCAGACTTGCCGGTGCTTAAGTCAAGGATAAATCGATGCGCCGATGCCGCCTGCGATCGACACGCAGGTGCTTCGCAATATCAGGCGGTCAGGATCAGCTCAGCAGATGCGGAGGCCATCGATGAGGTTCAGCAGCGCCTGCGTCATCCCTTTTTGCGTCTTGGCGGGATCGGGAGCGTGCGCGATCGCGAGTGCCGCCTCGTTCATAGCTGCCCAGGATCAGCTGCGCCATGGGCTCCTTGGGCTGGCGCCTGACGGTGCCGTTTTCGATCAGCAGGTTGAGCGTATGGATCAAGCCGGGAAGTGTTATTTCGGACCGGATCCCTCGCCATTTATCCCATCCGAGAACGGCGGGGCCGTCGATCAACAGTACCCGCTGGGCATCGGGCCGCAGCGCGACAAGTTCGAGATAGGCAGTCAAGGCCGACTTGAGCTGCTTCCACGGGTCGCCGGAGTAGGGCGCCACCGACTGCGACGCTGTGTGTGACAACTCGGCGGCAATCTGACGCAAGACAGCCTCGAACAGGCCTTCCTTGTCTTTGAAATGATGGTAAAGCGCCCCGCGGCTCACGGAGGTCATCGCAACCAGTTCATGGGTCCCCGCCGCGTGATAACCCACATCGGCGAACAGCTGCCGGGCGGCAGCAATCAATGATTCCCGGGTCGCCGCCGATCTGCGCTGTTGACGTATCGGCGAAGCTGCCCTGCGCCTTGCGGGGAACGAAATGTCGCGATCTGCATTCTGGCCGATTTTCGCGGCATTTTGTTCAATATTCACAAAACAAGCTTCCATCTGCCCGCCACACACCGAGGCAGGTCGCTTACTCATGCCGCACCGATGTTGCCATATTAATCGACCAAACCTGCGCGTTTCCACCAGCAGATCGTGTCCCGGATGGTGGTTTATACCAACCTGCACTGATCCTGACCCATGAGGATTTCCAATCCCGTCTGCTGGCAAGGAGCTGGCCGAAACCGCGATGTGGTTCATCGTGGCGAGGTCGCGACGAAGTCCAGCGCGCGGCTGCGCCCGGCGATGCACTGCGGACGCCAAGATTTATCGCACGGGGATTTTCGCCAATTCGGCATCGATCTGTGCCAAAGTTTCGTCCTTCAGCACATCGGACATGAACGACTGGATGGAGCGCAAGGTCCGTGAGCGGGCCATACCGATTTGTGGGTTGGACGTCAGGCCAGGTAGGAAGCGATCCAGAACTGCCTTTGTTTCCGGACGATCAATCAGAGCGCCCAGTTCAGTGCTGCCGGTGGAATAACCGGTCGTGGATGCAGTTGGAGATGCACCAGCACTCGGAATCGGGCCGAAGTCAAAATTTATGGCCGCGATTTCGAGTATCTCCCGCCGGTCGGCGGCAAGTACATGGCCTGCCTTGATAGACCTGTTCAGGGCGCGCTCGAATTTTTCGAGATATTCGGCCTTGCCGCCGGGGTACAGGCGGGCAAGGGTCGCTTTGTCAAACGGCTCGCCGCTGCCGGCCAGCATGCCGATGAACGAACCGGGATCGCCTTTTCCGCTGAGGCTGATGGTTGGCACGTCGACCCAGGGCGAGCGGACTCCGCCGATCGCCAAGCCATTGGCGTCGAGCGCCAGTTGCGGAGTCTGACCTTCCGCGCCGCCAGACGAAAGCGCCAGGGCGCGCGTAGAAGCTGGAGCGCGACGGGTGCGGACCCAGCCATCGAGCCGGGCAATGGCCGCTTGCAAGACATAATGATGCACCATGCCGGGGTTGAAGGGCTTGCTGCTCGATCCGGCGGTTGCCGTGCTTTTCGGGCGATAGATCGCGGCAAGCTCTGCGCTGCTGCGCGAGCCGTTGTCGATGGCGGCACCGCCGAACAGATAATTGTCCGCATGAGCCGTCCCGGCAACTTCCCATACCCTCAGGTTGCGATGGTCGGGGCGGCGCGAGGCATGATAGCCTGGCATGCGTCCGCCCAGCAGGTCTGTTTCGGTGATCAGCGACAAGACCGGGACGCGCAGTTCGGAACGGAATTGCACATGCCGGGGAACGAGCCCTTCCGAATTGCTGGTGCCCGCCCCGTTAAGCGGCGCACTGCTGCCAAAGCGTGAATGCACCAGGAAGCCGTCGAACACCCTTGCGATGGAATTGATGGCATTGACGTAAGTGGTCAAATAACCCGCCGATTGCGATTCTCCCATGGCGATGAAGTGCCGTGGCCGCAGCGAACCAAACATTGCCGCACCGCCTTGCGCCTTCAAGGCAGCGCCCGCTTGGGAGAAAATATCGAATGAGAAGGCGTCGCCCGGATGGGAAAGCGACCCGTAACGCTCGGGGTTCGACTTCTTCAGCGGTACGCCGCCAAGTCCGGCGGTTGTCGCGCCGCCTTCCACGCCAACCTTCTGCGCTGTCACCCCGACATAGCCGTAACCGCTGCGGATCATCTCACGGTGGGCGAGCATCCAGTCCGCAGGGGTGTCCTGACCTCCGGTCACATTGAGCCATTCGACCAGCACCGTGCCGTTGAACTTCGCGGCATCGCGCGGCCGCACAACCACAACGCGGGTCTTGTATCGGGCCGAACCATCGATTCTGGCCTCCCACCGTCCGTCACCACTGGCGGGCGCGGCCAGCCGGTACGAATTTGCCGATCCATCGATGAAGAATTCTTCGACAAAATAGCCCTGAGCCGTAAAATCGGCCCCGGGAAGCATCAGCACGGGATTGCCGGCGACAGCTTTGACTTCGGAGACTTGCGCGATTGCCGGAGCCGCGAATGGAGCGACAGCGAGGGCCAGGCCTATTCCCCAATTGCGAAAACCAGCGAACATGGCTGCATGCCTAATCGATTTCATGGCGCTTCTCTCCGGCTTCCAGTTATAGATATATTATATAACATATGTCATTGTTGATGCAAGCGCCACATCGCGTTAGGTGAAGGCATGAAGACAACAGCGAAGACCGGTTCAACTGTAAAGCCACCTTCCGACATGCTCGGATACGAATTGCGGCGTGCATCGGTTGCCGTGGCAACCGCCCTGTCCAATGAAGTGGAACCGCTCGGCCTGCGGGTGAGCGAAGCAACGCTCTTGTCGATCATCGGCGAGAATCCCGGTTGCACCCAAAGCGAGGTCGGGCGCGCGCTCGGCGCTCAGCCCGCCAATCTGGTGCCGCTGGTGAGCCGCCTTGTGACATCGGGCCTGGTCGCACGACGCCAGGCGGAGGGCCGCGCCATTGCCCTATCGCTTACAGAAAGCGGCGTGTTGCTGCTTGCCGAAGTCAATGCGGCATTTGCCCGGCACGAAGCGCGCATAACCCGCCGAATGCCAGCGGCAATGCGAGCGCAGACGATCGCTGCGCTGCGCCAGATATGCAAGGACGCCTGCTGCGACGACTAATACCAGTTCCCATTGATCAGAACCTGTAAGCCCCTCCCCTTCAGGGGAGGGGTTGGGGTGGGGTTTGTCAGATGTGCGCAGCGCTCGCGAAGATTTATTCTCATGCCGCATCCATGTTGCATGGATTTGCCGGGACGCCAACGGAATGCCGGGAAAACGGCAGAAATCCGCGCAACATGATGCAACATGGCATTTCGCGGCTGGCAGGGCCCAAATAGGCAAAAAGCTAGGACTTCTGCGGCTGGTGATGGTAGCGGAGGAGGGATTGGCGCAGATGCACTTAGCGCATTGAAATGCCTATCGTTTTTTCGCTAGAAAATGATTGGATACCCCCACCGATACCCCCAAATTTGCCATGCGACAAGATGCCCCATAGGCACGACAAGCCGTGGGATTTCAGGGACCGAGAAGGGACTCGAACGCCCTCCGTCGCAACAAGTTACAAAACCTATGATTGGATCAATCCCAATCCTAGGTTTTGTAACAAACCGATTGCGAGCCACTATCCTGAGACGATTGGATCAAATCCCCAACCCTCGCCCCCTGCCCAAGCCGAGCGAGAACGCCAAGTCGTCGCCCAACGAGCGAGTTGACTCCATCGGAGATCCCCAACTCAATTTTGCGGTTGCGCAGGATCGATTCCATCTGGGGATCGCGTTCCAACCCCTTTGCCATGTCAGCCATCGCCAGGCGGCAATCCTTGGAAGCGGAATAGCGGCCACTGCGGTAGAGTTCGTCGCGCCTGTCGTCGAGCTGCTGCCAGCGTTCGACAAATCGGTCGGCGCGCAAGTGCGGGTTGGTGCGGATTTCGGCCTCGCGGATCATGGCATCGCGCGCGCGTTCGGGCTTACCGCTGGCGGCTTCCTCCGCGAGTGAGGGATCCCGCTTGTAGGCGGCTTCCATGTCCTTTGAGGCATTGTTCGCGCAGTCCGTCGAGTTCGCCCCTGGCGGATTGTAGTTCGCGAAGCTGCTTTGGCGTCGCCTCCATCCCTTCATCCTGCATGGCGAAGATCGTGGTGACCGCGCGGGCGTGGCGCTCGACCGCCATCTTGCGCGCCATGCCCGCGCTGACTTCTGGTTCGGGCTGCTTCTCGGCGGGGCGGAAGCCATCAAACAGGTCGCGCATCTTCTCGGGCACGACCTTACGAACCAGCGCCGCCACACGCTGCCGGAAGGTGATGCCGCGCCGCTCGGCAAAACGCCGCTCCATTCCCTCGTCCCGGCCATAATCGCTCGCCATGTCCTTGGCCCGCTCACGCGACAGCGTGCGGGCAAGGTTGCCGTCATTTGCAAAATCATCGCGGCCATAATGGAGTTGCATGCTGTCCCGATGCCGCGACAGCGCGACATAGCTGCTGTGCTGATCCATCCCCGGTGTGGCGAGCACATGGGTGCGGTCCACCGTGACGCCCTGCGATTTGTGGATCGTCGCGGCATAGCCGTGATCGATATGCGCATATTCTTTGAGATCGAACGCAATAGACCGGCCCGTGTCGAGGCGTACTGTCATCGATTTATGGCTGACCTGTTCGATTGTGCCGATGGTGCCATTCTTGACATCCAGCGCACGGTCGTTGCGCAGGAACATCACGCGGTCGCAGTCTGCAAAAGTTCGCTCGCCGCGTTCGACCTGCAGGGTCGTGTCGTTCCCAAGTTCGCCATTGGCCCGAAGCCGGCCACGCGCGGCTTCGTTGAGTGCGCGCACCTCGTCATTGGTGTGCGTGAGAATGATGCGACTGTCATTGGGGCTGGCGAGGCGTTCTCTATCCCAGCGGTCGATCAATTGCTCGCGCGCCAGTTCGCGCGTGTCGGCTGCATGAAGCATGTCATGGTCGCGAAAGGCGTCGAGCGCCTCGCCTGTTCTGCCCGTCGCAAGTTGCCGGGTTGCATCGCGCTGCCAATCTTCGCGCTGGCGGCGAATATCGGTAATCTCGACGCTGCCGACCTCTTCGACAATCGAACGGAAAGCAGCACCGGCTTCGATCGCCTGCAACTGTTGCGGGTCGCCAACCAGGATGACCTTCGCCCCGGCTTCGCGGGCGTAGGACAGGACGCGTTCCATCTGGCGCGTCCCGACCATGCCCGCTTCGTCGATTACCAGCACATCGCGTGATGTCAGCAAGTCACGGCCTTGTACCCAGCCATGCTCCATGCTGGCGATGGTGCGCGACTGAATACCCGACCCGGATTCCAGATTTTCAGCAGCGATGCCCGACAACGCGACACCGTGAACGTTGTAGCCAGAATGCTCCCATGCCTCGCGTGCAACGCCCAGCATCGCCGATTTTCCAGTGCCCGCATAGCCGACAACAACCCCAACGTCCTTGCCGATGGTGATGTGATTGAACGCATCGCGTTGTTCGCCTGACAGGATCAGCCCGCGCGCTTCAGCAGATGCCAGTGCGCGCTCCCGGTCGCGGTCACTGACCTGATGCAACTCGCATCCGGCGAGCGCTTGTGACGCCTGATGCAACCGAGCTTCGACATCGAGCATGTCGCGACTGGTGAAGCGTTCGTTCCCGCGTCCGTCCAGTCCTAACGCAACAACATGGTCGGAGTTCTGCACGGCGCTCAGCGCCAGATCGAACTGCTCCTTGCCGTCGCTGTGGCGGTGGATGAACATGGCGAGATCGCGGCGCGTGAACGTCGCTTGCTGTTTTGTAATGGCGTCGAGCGCAATGTCAGGATTGGCGATGATCCGCTCGCCATTCTCGCGGGCGATGGCGTGATGCTCGATCAACCGGTCGGCATCTGGCCCCATGCGCTGTGCAGGCGCGCCGATCTTGCTTTGCGGCTCCAGATCGATGCCTTGCGCTTGCAATGAGCGGTGATCGATCCGCGCGTCGATGTCGAGTTCGGCAAGGCGTTCGTTGACGTGGGTCTCCCATTGTTCGCGCCATTCGCATACCAGCTCGCTCTTGTTCCAATCGCGCACCTTTGCGCCAAAGCCGTCCTCGTTCACATCGCGCATGGTCAGCATGACATGGGCATGGGGTTTGGCGAGGCCGTCTGCGCCAATATCCCAATGCAGATTGAGGTCGGCGCACATGCCCCGGTCCACAAACTCGGTCTGCACAAAGTCCCGCGCGAGCGCGATTCCCTGTTCGACATTCATCTCGCGCGGAATGGCGAATTCCACTTCACGCGAAAGCTGCGCGTCCTTGCGCAGTTCGGCGACTTTAACATCATTCCACAGCCGCTCGCGGTCACGCCATGCGTCGGGCGCATTTTCGGGCAGCATCACTTCGGAATGCACAACGCCAGACTTGTTACTGAAGTCATGGTCACGATCCAGCCGCTGGTCGTGCAGCCGCGATGCCGAGCGATAGGCAGCCGACGCCAGCGCGCTCGATCCGTTGGCGCGGCTGATGACTTTGACCGAGAGGTGGTAGATCGCCATGACGACCTTCCACATAGTCCTGAGCAAGCCACGTCGGAACGACGTATAAGCGCGCCCTCACAGAATAAATCCTGTGCGGGACCGCCCCGTCCCAGCGCGTTCCGACGACCCTGCAGCCAATCGCGACGGGCCGGATTATGATTGCAGCATCACCCGAAACAGGAGATGCGACAATGCGAAAACCCCGCGACTATGATGCCGAACTCAAGGCACTTCAGGACAAGGCGGCTGCTCTGAAACAACGCAAAGTTCTGCAACTCGGCGAACTGGTCATCGCCACTGGAGCCGACGCGCTCGATCCCGAAACGCTGGCAGGTGCGTTGCTCAAGATGATGGAAGCCAATGACGCACCGCGACGGGAGGCTTGGCGCAAGAAGGGCGTCGAGTTCTTTCAAAGCCGGTCACGCCAAACGCGCAACCGAGCTCAGGTCAACGCTGAAAGCAATCCGACACACGCAGGCGCTGACGCACCGGCTTGAAGCCAGCATCCGCCGAACTGACAAGAGGGAATGGGTGATGCAACGTCGCGAACGGACACGTCATCTAATCGAGCTTGGCGGCCTGGTTCAGAAAGCTGGACTTGTCGAACTCACCGACGATGAACGCACTGTGATGTTCGGCGCTTTTCTTGTCATCGCCGCCGAATTGCAAGGTGAAGAACGCGAACAGGCGATCACACTTTGGCGACGACGCGGAAGACGGGCGTTTGACGCTGAAGCACATCAGCGGCCAAACTGCTGACGCCCGCGTTCGACCAGATTCTCAGAAATGATGGAACATTGGCGGCCATAGGCCATTCACGTGGTAGCTTGATCTCCGACGCGAGCACCACGCTGCTGATCCATCGTTTGGCTTGCGGCCCGCCGATATGGATTTGTTGCGCGCCAGGAGAAGATCGTGAACGAACCGCAAAGTGCAGCGCATTCAAGGCACGAGGGCGGGTGCGGTCATTCTGCCAGTGCCGATGCTCTGGTTACGGCGATTGATCCAGTCTGCGGAATGACGGTCGATCCCGCTATAACGCTGCATCACGCCGCGCACGACGGCACTGATTATCACTTTTGCAGCGCCGGATGTCTGGCGAAGTTCACCGCCGATCCAACCAAATATCTTTCCGATACGTCGCACGTCGAAACTGTCGCCGCTTCCGGCGCAATGTGGACGTGCCCGATGCACCCGGAAATCAGACGGGATGGCCCAGGAACTTGCCCAATCTGCGGGATGGCGCTGGAGCCCGAAGAACCATCGCTTGATGATGCACCCAATCCCGAACTGGTCGATTTCACGCGGCGCTGGTGGGTGTCGGCCGTCCTGGCCGTGCCGTTGCTGATTTTGACAATGGGCAGCGAGTTGCTCGGACTGCATCTGGTCAGCCCGGCGATCTCGCCCTGGCTCCAGCTTGCATTGACCGCACCGATCGTGTTGTGGGCGGGATGGCCGTTCTTCACCCGCGCGTGGACATCGCTCGTCACGCGCAAGCTCAATATGTTCACGCTGATCGCCATCGGCGTTGGGGCCGCATTTCTCTACAGCCTTGTGGCGACACTCGCACCGGGGCTGTTCCCGCAAGCATTTCGGATGCACGGGATGGTGCCGGTTTATTATGAAGCGGCAGGGGTGGTGGTCGCGCTCGTCCTGCTCGGCCAGGTGCTGGAACTGCGGGCGCGGGTAGCAACCGGTAAAGCGATCCGCGAACTCCTCAATCTCGCACCCAAGACTGCGCGCCATATTAATGCCGATGGCGCGGAAATCGATGTTCCGCTCTCCGAGGTGCAGGCGGGTGACCGCCTGCGTGTTCGCCCCGGCGAGGCTGTGCCCGTCGATGGTATCGTGATCGCGGGGCGATCATCGGTCGATGAATCGATGCTCACCGGCGAACCTTTGCCGGTCGTCAAGGAACCAGTGAGCGCCCTGACCGGTGGTACCGTCAACGGAACCGGCAGTCTGGTGATGGAGGCGCAGGCGGTTGGCGCGGATACCATGCTGGCGCGTATCATCCGAATGGTCGCCGAAGCACAGCGTAGCCGCGCGCCGATTCAGGCCGTGGCGGACCGTATTTCGGGATGGTTTGTGCCGCTGGTAATCGGGATCGCCGTCGCCTCATTTGCGGTGTGGAGCCTCACTGGGCCGGAACCCCGCATGGGCCATGCCCTGCTCAATGCCATTTCGGTGTTGATTATCGCCTGTCCCTGCGCGCTTGGGCTGGCGACCCCGATGTCGATCATGGTGGCGACCGGGCGCGGCGCACATGCGGGCGTGCTGGTCAAACACGCCGAAGCGCTGCAAGCCTTCGACAAGGTCGATACGCTGGTAATCGACAAGACCGGGACACTGACAGAAGGTAAGCCCAAGCTGATTGGAATCGAGACGCTTGGCGATATCGCTGAAAATGATCTTTTAGGTCTGACGGCGGCGGTTGAAGCGCGCTCCGAGCATCCGCTTGCCCATGCCCTGGTTACCGCCGCCATGGGACGCGCGCTGGAACTCGGGGAACCGCAAGACTTTGCCGTCCAGGTCGGCCTTGGGGTCAGCGCCAATGTGAACGGCCGTGCCATCGTCATCGGCAACACAGCTCAGATGGAGCGCATCGGGGTTGATGCCGCGCCGCTACACGATGCCGCTGATACCAAGCGGCGCGATGGCGCTGGGGTGATGCTGATCGCGGTTGACGGCAAGCTGGCAGGTCTGGTGGCAGTCGCTGATCCCATTCGAGAGAATGCCCGCACCTCGATTGAGGCACTGCGCAAGCAAGGGCTGCGCGTCATCATGCTCACCGGCGACAATCCGACCACAGCACAGGTCGTTGCCGATGCGGTCGGCGGGCTTGACGGAGTTCATGCCGAACTCAAACCCGAAGACAAGGCGCGGATCGTCGGAGAACTCAAAGCTTCTGGCGCCAAAGTCGCAATGGCCGGAGACGGTATCAACGATGCCCCCGCGCTTGCCGCTGCCGATGTCGGCCTGGCTATGGGAACAGGCACCGATGTAGCCATCGAAAGCGCGGGGATTACGCTTACCAAGGGCGATCTCGCCGCAGTGGTCCGAGCCCGCGCGCTTGCCAAGGCAACCATGCGAAACATCCGCCAGAACCTGTTCTTCTCGTTCCTGTTCAACGGGATCGGTGTACCGGTTGCAGCGGGCGTGTTGTATCCGCTGTGGGGAATATTGATGTCGCCGATGTTTGCCGGTGCGGCGATGGCCTTGTCTTCATTCACCGTCGTTATGAACGCTCTCCGGCTTACTCGGGTAAAGCTGTAACCCGAGGCGAGATCCCGAAAATGCGGAAGGCGCCGGACGTCAGTTGAGGACTGGATGATGGCAGTATCCGTCGATGAAGACGGCAGGAAGCGATCAATCACGGCCTCAAGTTCATGCGTCACGTGAAGTGATGCGCAACGTGGCCTACAGGCCACGCCCCCTGTGATCCAGCGCAAGCGCGAACAGCTTGGAACAAAAGATAGACCCATGAGTTCCACTGCATGCGTCGTGCATTCGCCGTTCGGATCGGCATCATGCTTTGGCACTTCTAGGCAGCCGGCGGGCGGGGAATAACGACTGCCGGAGAAAAATGTGAATACCAAGGACCAACCCGCGTGGCATGCTCTTTCAGCCGACGAAGTGCTCGAGCTACTGGACAGCCAGCGGTCGGGTCTCAACAGCGAGGAAGTTGGGCGACGGCTTGCAGCATCAGGCCCTAACAGCCTGCCCACAGCCGTTAGAGTGCACCCGGTCGTCCGGTTTCTGGCGCAGTTCAATAGCGCGCTGATCTACTTTCTGCTGACGGCTGCCGGAGCGGCCCTGCTCCTGGGCCATTTGGTCGACTCTGCCGTCATCGCGGCGGTCGTGATCGTCAATGGCCTGGTCGGCTTTGTCCAGGAGGGCAGAGCCGAACGGGCGCTTGATGCAATTCGGGATATGATCGCTCCGCATGCGGCGGTGTTGCGGGATGGTGAGCGCCAAACGGTCAACGTAGCCGACCTGGTCACCGGCGACATCGTTATGCTTGAGGCGGGCGACCGGGTTCCGGCCGATATGCGCATCATGCGAGCGCGCGGGCTGACCATTGACGAGGCGCTCCTGACCGGTGAGGCTGTTACTGCTGAAAAGCAAGAAGCTCCCGTCGCAATGGATGCGCCGCTGGGTGACCGTCACAGCCTTGCATTCTCCGGCACGATGGTCACCACGGGGCAGGCGACCTCGGCTGTCGTGGCGACCGGCACTGCGACCCAGATCGGGCAAATAAGCGGGCTCCTCCGGAGCGTGGAGGTGCTTACCACGCCGCTGCTCCGGCAAATCAACAGCTTTTCCCGCCGTTTCACCTGGGTCATGCTCGCAGGAACTGCCTTGCTGTTCGGCTTTGCCGTGCTCGTGCGCGATTTTGCTTGGGACGATGCCCTGATTGCCGTGGTGGCGGTCGCTGTGGGTGTGATCCCCGAGGCGCTGCCCGCTGTCATCACCATCACGCTGGCGATCGGCGTCCAGCGCATGGCGGCACGCAAAGCGGTGATACGAAAGTTGCCAGCAGTCGAAACACTTGGTGCGACTTCGGTCATCTGTACCGACAAGACGGGAACTCTCACCCGCAACGAGATGACCGTCCGGCACATCTTCGTCGAAGGCCATCAGTTGCTCGCCGGGGGTTCAGGCTATGCCCCCAGTGGCGCGCTGACCGCCGAAAGTCACGACGATGACGCGGCCGCGATTGGGGCCGCGAGTTCGATCATCCGCTGCGGTTTGTTGTGCAACGATGCCCGGTTGCGCCAGATTGGAAGCGATTGGCAGGTCGATGGCGATCCCATGGAGGGCGCACTGACCGCCTTGGCGATGAAGGCCGGTTTCAATCCCGAGCACGCCCGCGCAGAATGGCCGCGGCTCGATGAAATACCCTTCGACGCCGCGTACCGATTCATGGCGACTTTGCAGCGCAGCCCGGGCGGTGAGGCGATCGTCTTCATAAAGGGCGCGCCCGAAGCTCTGCTGGCGATGTCCGGGGATCAGTCGGCCGGCGAGAACTGGAACCGACATATCGAGACAGCCGCCGCCGCGGGCGAGCGGGTACTGGGCTTCGCCACCAAGCGCCTGCCGCAGGACAGCGAAAAGCTCGCGTTGTCGGACCTTCAAGGCGGCGTGGAGTTTCTCGGCCTGATCGGGTTCATCGACCCGCCACGCGATGAAGCGGTTCTTGCCATCGCGGAATGCCGCTCGGCCGGGATCGATGTCAAGATGATCACCGGCGACCATGTCGCGACGGCTCTGGCAATCGCGAGGCAACTGAAACTTGCCGACGATCCAAAGGCGATGACCGGAGCGGAACTCGATCCGTTGTCGGACGCGGAACTTATCGCCCTGGTTCCACAGATTGCTGTCTTTGCGCGCACCAGCCCCGAGCACAAGCTGCGCATTGTCCGGGCGCTTCAAGCGGGCGGCGCGATCGCCGCTATGACTGGTGACGGGGTGAATAATTCACCTTCGCTCAAGCAGGCGGACGTAGGCACCGCAATGGGGCTCAAGGGCACCGAAGCTGCGCGAGAAGCTTCTGAGATGGTTCTCCTTGACGATAATTTCGCGTCGATTGTTGCTGCGGTTCATGAAGGGCGCACAGTCTATGACAACATCCGAAAGGTGATCTCCTGGACACTGCCGACCAATGGTGGTGAGACGATGGCGGTTATTCTCGCCATAGTGGTCGGCTTTGCGCTGCCGATGACCGCGACGCAGATCCTGTGGATCAATCTCGTTACTGCCGCCAGCCTCGGACTCTGTGCTGGCCTTTGAGCCATCGGAACCCGGCGTCATGCAGCGTCCGCCCAGAGCGGCAGACGCACCGCTGCTCTCACCGTTTCTACTATGGCGCGTGATCGTCGTCTCGGTGCTGTTCACGGGCGTCGTGCTCATCGTCTTTTTCGAGACACTGGCCAGTGGCCGGGGGATTGAAACGGCACGCACGATGGTCGTCAACATGCTCGTGGTCGCCGAGATATTCTACCTGTTCAACGTCAGGTTCCTGTACGTGGGTTCGCTGACATGGCGCGGTATTCTGGGGACACCGGCCGTGCTGGCCGCCATCGCCATCGTCGTCGCGGCACAGTTTGCCTTCACCTACCTTCCCGTCATGAACGCGCTGTTCGAAAGCAGGCCTCTGACTTTGCGGGACGGCACTATCCTGATCGCTATCGGGATTGGTCTCATGCTGCTGCTCGAAGGCGAAAAGATGCTCATGCGCAAGCTTGGTTGGTTCAAGGAACTTCACGCATGATACCAATAAATGCCACCGCCTTGTTTGCTCCTTCGGCAATTGCTCTGGTCGGTGCGTCGCGCAGGCCTGGTTCCGTGGGAGCGGCGATCCTCAGCAACCTGATCGCAGCCGGGGGACCAGCCAAGATTATCGCGGTCAATCCGAACCCGATTGTCGCGGATGGAGTTATTTGGTGTGGCGACGCAGCGACCCTGCCGAAGGCTTGCGAACTGGCGATCCTGTGTGTTCCGGCGGCAGCTGTGGTCGAAGTCATCGACCAGCTAGGCAGACAGGGCACTAGAATTGCCGTCGTCATTTCGGCTGGTATCACCGAGAGCAACGGTTTGCGTGCGAAGATGCTCTCCGCCGCAGCGGCGCATGGGATGCGGATTATCGGCCCCAACTGCTTGGGCTTGCTGGTGCCGCGTGCTGGAATCAATGCCTCGTTTTCTCAATGTGATGCAAGGCCCGGCGGGCTCGCGTTTCTGTCTCAGAGCGGCGCGCTCGCGACCGCGATGCTCGACTGGGCCGATGCGCGCGATATCGGTTTCTCGGCTGTCGTGTCAGTGGGCGACATGGCCGATGTCAATTTGGGAGATCTGATCAATCTCTTTGCAGACGATCCCGAAACAACCGCGATCCTGCTTTATATCGAGGGCATCACCGATGCTCCGAAATTCCTTGCTGCTGCACGAAAGGCATCAAGGATCAAGCCGGTCATTGCGATCAAGGCCGGGCGATGCGCGGCCGCCGGAAAAGCTGCCTTATCGCATACCGGCGCGCTGGCCGGAGCCTATGATGTCTATCAGGCGGCGTTTACTCAGGCCGGAATTATCATGGTCGAGACGCTCGACGAGTTGTTCGATGCTGCGGCCGTTTTGGCAACCGTTTCCCGGATTACCGGCGACAGACTTGCTGTAGTTACGAATGGCGGCGGCGGCGGTATCCTCGCGGTCGATGCTCTGGATGCACAGGGCGGAATCCTGGCAGTGCTTTCATACCATATCGCCGATCAGCTCAATGCTGTGCTTCCAGTCGGCTGGTCCGGCGCAAACCCCGTGGATATTATCGGTGACGCCAACGCTGATCGTTACAACGCGGCCATCGCTATTGTTCTGTCGGACCCTAATGTCGATGCGGTGCTCGTCATCAATTGCCCGACCGCGCTTTCGCCGCCACAAGAGGCTGTAGAGGCTGTAGTCAGGTCGGTGACGCAGGCCCGGGACAGCGGCTATGGTAAGCCGGTCCTGGGGTGCTGGCTTGGTGATCATAATGTTGCGGGTGCCAGACCTGCATTTGCTGCGGCGGGTATACCTTTGTTTGACACGCCAGCAGCCGCCATTCGCGGTTTCTCCTATCTGGTGCAGGCGGAAAATAACCGGCAGCGCACGAATGTGATGCTGAAATCCGACCACGCCGCTCGAAAGAGTTGCGGAAGCCCGGGCTGTTTTAGCGGCTGTGCGAGCCGACGGGCGAACCTTGCTGAGTGAGATAGAAGCCAAGCGCCTGCTGGCACTTTACGACATACCTGTGGTGCCAACTGTTCTCGCCGCGACGCCCGATGCAGTTCGGGATGCCTGCGGATCATTGACGCCGCCATATGTCGTCAAGATCGTATCGGTGGATATCAGCCACAAGTCGGACTTCGGCGGGGTAGTCCTTGGGTTGCCCGATGCCGAGGCCGCGCGGGCCGCCGCCATTGCGATGGAGGCACGGGTGCGAGCCGGATGGCCCGATGCCCGCGTCGATGGGTTTGCCGTGCAGCCGATGATCCGGCGCAGGCAGGCGCATGAGGTCTTCGCCGGAATCGCCTCAGACCCGACTTTTGGTACGATGTTGATGTTTGGCGCTGGCGGCACGGCGATCGAGGTGTTGCGTGACAAGGCCATTGCCCTGCCGCCGATCAATTCCGCAATCGCGTCGCAGATGATCCAGCAGACACGAATTTCGCGATTGCTGGCAGGCTATCGCGATGTGGCCGGGGCAGACGTGCAGGCAATCGAGCGCGTGCTTCTGGCGCTGTCTGAAATGGCAATGACGCTGCCGGAGATCGCTGAACTGGACATCAACCCGCTACTGGCGAATGCCGAGGGGGTCATCGCGCTTGATGCACGGGTTGTGCTCATCGCTTGATCCGGGATCGACGAGGAGTATCGTCCTTGCTCGCTTCGTCCCAACGTCAGTTTTTCTGAGGAATCAGGGCGTGATCGCGACCTTGAACACGCCATCGCGCTGATTGGCGAACAGCTCGTAGGCGGCTTCGATGTCATCCAGCTTGAAACGGTGCGTGACCATCGCGCCTGAGATCGACGCTGCCCGACTCGATCACCGACATCAGCCGCCGCATCCGCTCCTTGCCGCCCGGACAGAGCGTCGTCACGATGGTATGGTCGCCGAGGCCGGCGGCAAAGGCGTCGAGCGGGATGGTGAGGTCGGTGGAATAGACGCCGAGGCTCGACAAAGTGCCGCCCGGCCGCAAAACGCGCAGACAGGCCTCGAACGTCGCCTGCGTGCCCAGCGCCTCGATGGCGACATCGACGCCGCGCCCGTCGGTGAGCCGCATGATCTCTTCGACGGGATCGACCCGGCTGAAATCGACGACGTGATCGGCGCCCACCCGGCGCGCCATGGCGAGGCGTTCGGGCAATCGGTCGACGCCGATGATCGTGGTGCGCCGCTTCAGCTTTGGCGCCGGCCGTGGCGCAGAGTCCGATCGGCCCCTGCGCGAACACCGCGACCGTGTCGCCGATCCGGATGCCGCCGCGCTCGGCACCGCTGAACCCGGTCGACATGATGTCCGGGCACATCAGTACCTGCTCGTCGCTCAAGCTGTCCGGCACCGCCGCCAGGTTGGCCATCGCGTCGGGGACAAGCACATACTCGGCCTGGCAGCCGTCGATGGTGTTGCCGAACTTCCAGCCGCCCATGCTTCCAGCCGTGGCGGGTGCCGGCGCCGTCCTGCGAGCTGCAGCCCGCACTGGCAGGCATTGCTGTGACCGCTGGGCGTGATGGCGCCCGCGATCACGCGCTGCCCTTCGACGATAGCCCTTGACCGCCGAGCCGAGCTTTTCGATGACGCCGACAGGTTCGTGGCCGATCGTCAGGCCCTTCTCGACCGGATACTCGCCCTTCAGTATGTGGACGTCGGTGCCGCAGATCGTCGTGGTCGTGATCCGCAGAAGTGCGTCGAGCGGGCCGACGTCAGGGATCGGCTTTTCGTCGAGGACGATCCGGCCAGGTTCCACAAAAATCGCCGCTCTCATTTTCGGCATTGCCTTGCTCCTCGAGTTCAAGTTCGCTGCCTGACGTTCGGCGAAGCCGCGCTCCGGAAGCGAGCTCTGCAGTCGGGTTGCCGTTGCCGGGCAGCAATGCAACGCGGGAAGAACCGCCAGCGGCAGCACAATGTTCCTTCAGGCGTCACTTAATACGCCAAGGTCGGAATAAAAGTGCAGCTTCCTTGCAAATCGAAAACCCTGATTTCGATTTGCAAAGATTCCGGCAATGAAGAGCCCGGCGATTACAGCTCTACGCGGCAAAATCGCAGCGCTTTGGCGACTGTTCCTCTTCAGAATCGTCGATCGTTTATAGCCGTCAGCGCTGGCATTGATTGAGCGACCAACGGTTGTTGACGTGGCAGAATCGACACAATTGGTCGACGTGTTTTGCTGTCAAGGTGGTGGACGCTTTAGCCAACAAACACTGCGCGTGCCGTAAATCTCTTCCCCGAATAGTCAGCCGCACGCCCCAACGCGAATTCCGAGGTCAGCGCTGCCGAAAGGAGCGCTCCGGAAATGGTATGATATGGGCTCTGCATGGCTTCGAGGCTGAATGGAACGTTGAACTGCCCTGCCTGGAGCAAGGCACCCTTCGCGGGCTTCACCTGCAGATAGAGGTTGCGCCAATCGCGACGGCCCGGATTATGATTCAGCATCACCCCAAACAGGAGATGCGACAATGCGAAAACCCCGCGATTACGATGCCGAACTCAAAGCACTTCAGGACAAGGCGGCTGCTCTGAAACAACGCAAAGTTCTGCAACTCGGCGAACTGGTCATCGCCACTGGATCCGATGCGCTTGATCCCGAAACGTTAGCTGGTGCGTTACTCAAGATGATGGAAGCCAATGACGCACCGAGAAGGGAGGCTTGGCGCAAGAAGGGCGTCGAGTTTTTTCAAAGCCGATCACGCCAAACTCGCAACCGATCTCAGGGTAACCCTGAAAACGATCCGGCACACGCGGGCGCTGACGCACCGACTTGAAGCCAGCATCCGCCGAGCCGACAAGAGGGAATGGGTCATGCAACGCCGCGAACGGACACGTCATCTAATCGAGCTTGGCGGCCTGGTTGTGAAGGCCGGGCTGGTCGAACTAACGGACGATGATCGCGCTGTGATCCTGGGTGGACTGCTTGCTGTGGCGGATAAGCTGAGTGGCGATGAAAGCGAAAATGCGCTCACGCTTTGGCGGCGTCGAGGCCACAGGAAATTCGAAAGCGACGCAATTGATAAAACGAGCGAACTCGGCGAAGAAGGCATGCCAAATGCCTGGTGCAAACCCTCGTAATTTCATTGACCTAATTCTTCACCGAACTGGATTGGGAATAAAACTGGCCAGCCGACGTTGTCCTTCCGGAAAACAGAGAACCGGAGGCGTTGGTGCAAAAAACCTGTGAAACTTCGAGGGAGACCGCGACAGATCATTCTTGCAACGCCGCCATGGCTCGAGAGCTTAGGAACCTGATTGAGGCACGAACAGCGGTAGTTGCGGTTATCGGGCTTGGTTATGTGGGATTGCCACTGGCCATGGCCTGCGCAATCTCCGGTTTCCGGGTGATTGGTTTGGATGTCGATCCCGACAAGGTGAGTGAGTTGCTCGCCGGAAGGAGCTACATTGACGCCGTGGAGTTCTGGAGGGCTGGCAGCTGCCATTGCCAGCAAGGGCCTTGACCCCACAACGGATTACGCACGGCTTGCAGAGGCAGACGTTGCCATAATCTGCGTGCCAACTCCGCTTTCGCGAAACCGCGAGCCCGACTTGCGGTTTATCGAACGCACGGCTGAAGCCATAGCCGCGCATTTGCGCCCGGGGCAGCTCATCATTCTGGAATCGACAACTTACCCCGGAACAACCGAGGAAGTCCTCGTGCCGATCCTGGAGCGGTCCGGTTATCTGTGCGGCCGGGATTTCTTCGTTGGTTTCTCTCCCGAGCGTGAGGATCCCGGCAATGCCAGCTTCCGGACACAGACCATTCCCAAAGTGGTCGCAGGCGTCGGCGACGACGCAGCCGATGTTGTAGAGGCCTTCTATTCGGGCGTGGTCGACAAGGTCGTGCGGGTTTCGTCGGCGGCAACGGCCGAGGCGGTCAAAATCACCGAGAACATTTTCCGCGCGGTCAATGTCGCGCTGGTCAACGAACTCAAAGTGATCTTTGAACGGATGGATATCGACGTCTGGGAAGTGATCGATGCTGCTGCCACCAAACCCTTCGGTTTCATGCCGTTCTATCCAGGGCCAGGGCTGGGAGGGCACTGTATCCCGATTGATCCGTTCTATCTGACCTGGCGTGCCCGTGAATTCGGCGTGCCAACCCGGTTCATCGAGCTGGCGGGTGAGATCAACCACGCCATGCCTGGCCATGTCGTGGAACGGCTGTCCGAAGCGCTTGACCGGTTCGCTGGCAAGTCTCTGGGCAGTTCGCGGATTTTGATTGTGGGTGTTGCCTACAAAAAGAACGTGTCCGACATGCGGGAGAGCCCCGCACTGCGCTTGCTCGAGCTGTGCCAGGCGCGGGGTGCCGATGTCCGGTTTCATGATCCGCATGTCCCCCTTCTGCCCGAAACACGAGAACATCCGCGACTGGCAGGCATGCGCTCCGAACCGCTGTGTGATGCGCTCCTTGAGGAGTGCGATGCCGTGCTGATCGCCACCGATCACGATTCAGTTGATTATGCCATCCTCGATCGTTGCGCCCGCATGGTGATCGACACCCGAAACGCCATGGGCCGCCGTGGATTGTGCAACGCCAGAATCATCAAAGCCTGACTTGCCCGGCAAATTTTCAGAAGGAGAGCAGCAAATGCGCATTACGATGATCGGTGCCGGCTATGTCGGACTTGTTTCCGGTGCATGTCTCGCCGAGTTTGGTCACGAAATCGTTTGTGTCGATTGTGATCCCCGTCGCATCGAATTGCTGGATCGGGGCTTGATACCCATTTACGAGCCGGGTCTGGAAGCCCTAGTAGCGAACGGCATGGAAGCCGGGAGGCTGCGCTTCACAACTGATCTGGAAGGAAGCGTAGCTGGCGCGGATGCAGTATTCATTGCCGTCGGAACGCCAAGCCGGCGCGGTGATGGTCATGCTGACCTCGGTTATGTCTACGCGGCGGCTCGTGACATTGCCCCGCACCTTCGCAATCAGGCCGTAGTGATTACCAAATCGACCGTTCCGGTGGGTACCGGCGACGAAATCGAACGCATTCTGCGCGAGGTTCGCCCGGGGTTGGAGGCGTTCGTGGTCTCAAACCCTGAATTCCTGCGCGAAGGTGCTGCAATTGACGATTTCATGCGCCCGGACCGCGTGGTCATCGGCGCCGATCAAGCTGCGGCCATCACCGTGATGCGGGCGATCTATCAGCCGATCATCGATGCAGGATCGCCCTTTGTCGAGATGTCACGCTGCGGGGCCGAACTGACGAAATACGCCGCCAATGCCTTCCTTGCCACCAAGATCACCTTCATCAACGAAATCGCGGATTTGTGCGAGCGGGTTGGTGCAGATGTAGGCGACATCGCGCGCGGGATTGGCCTGGATAGTCGCATCGGGGCCAAATTCCTTAATGCAGGTCCCGGTTATGGCGGCAGCTGCTTTCCCAAGGACACCCTCGCGCTGCTCAAGACCGCGCAGGATTTCGAAGCGCCGCTGCGCCTTGTCGAAACCGTTGCGGCGATCAACGAAAGCCGGAAGCGCGCCATGGGCCGCAAGGTCGCGGCTGCACTTGGCGGACAGGTTCGGGGCAAGTCGATTGCGATCCTGGGCCTGACCTTCAAGGCCGATACCGACGACATGCGTGACGCGCCATCGATCGCGATCATTCGCTCGCTGCAGGACTTCGGCGCAAACATCAGGGCCTTTGATCCCGAGGGCGTGGAACAGGCGCGCAAGGTTCTGTCCAACGTCTCCTATTTTGACGATCCATATGGTGTGTGCCGCGGCGCAGATGCTGCAGTAATCGTGACCGATTGGCGGGCGGTGCGCGAAATGGATCTGTCTCGGTTGGCGCAGACACTCGCCAATCCGCTGTTGGTTGACTTGCGCAACGTCTTTACGCCGGCCGATGCGGCACGAGCGGGGCTAAGCTACCACAGCGTCGGCCGCCAAGGCATCGATTTTCTCAAACTCATGGCCGCTGCCTGATCGCGCCCAAGTGGGAAGGGAACTTTCTTCCCTACTCCGCTTGGCCCGCCACAAGATCAGAAGTTGAAGTCGAGTTTCACCTCGATCAAACCTGCCCAGCGCCCTTGCGCAGGACCGAAGGCCGGCCCTGCCCGGAAGGCACCAGCGGTCAGTTCGAACTCCCAGGCGCTGACTTCCGGACGATAGCTGTAGATGACATCGAACTCCTGACCCAGCCGCCGGTCGGTGCCGAGCGGATCGATGTCGAGCCTTGATCCGGCAATCCGGCGGCTGGCAACCGGCTGGCGATAGCGGTGCCAGACGGCTTCGATCCAGTGATCCTTGGCCAACGGAACGCCAAGTGCCACGGTCAGGATCGAGATGTTCGACAGTTCGGGGCGCAACACCTCGCCATAATAGCGAAACCGGCTGAGACCGCGGAACTTGCCATTGTTGTTTTGCAGACCTGTCTGGCGAAAGGCCCGGTCGGTCCCGCTTCCCGCGATTGCTGTTACCAGAGCCCCGTGCATGGCCCAGCGTCAGATAGGGTTCGAAGGCGAACGGCAGTTCAAGACTGGCGCCGACATCGTAGGCCCAGCCACTGACGCTTTGACGTGACAGACGGGTAACAATGTCCCTGCTGGCGTCGAAACTGTCGAACTCGGCGAGCTGTTCCGAGCCTCGAACCCGGGCGATATCGGCCCAGTAGTAGAACTTGCCGGGAAATTTCGTCTTGACCCTGCCGCGCGCGCGCAGGCCCAGCCAGGTCAGGGTCGCGTCGCTCTCGTCGGTGAGGTCGCTTGTAACCAGAGCACCGGCAGCGAAGCGGTTCGATCGGTCATTCTGGTGCAAGCCGTAAGAATTCAAGATCGTTTCGATCGGTCCACGTCCAGCGCGCATTTCCGAACGCACGAATGATCCCGCGATCTTCGGGTTCGAGCCGACCCAGTGTCGATTTGTGACCGAACTCGCGCCCGACCCCGGCAAAGGCCCGGAAGTTTCTGCCGAAGTAATGCAGCCGCACGGCATCGAGATCCTCATCCCACCACCATTCGCGGCGGTCCTGGACCTGCTGACGGCCGATCTGCAGCGCCAAGCGGAGTGCCGAACAACCCGGTTTTGAGCAACCAGGCCTCGTCCAGCTCGACCCCTGCCGCAAACTCACTGCTGCCGCCCTGGCGGTAAAGCGTGGATTCAGCGAACAGCTTGGTCGAGACGAAAACGGCGCTGCTGTCGCTAGGCAGCCAAATCGCTTCCAGCTTTGCTTCGGGATCGAAGGTCAGATCGTCGTCGTCGCGGTTCGGCAACAATTCGTAGTTAGAGCGATAGCGCGCTCCCGCTCCGACTTCGCCGCCGATGATCAAGCGCTTGCCGAACAGCGTCGTCTCTAGCTGGGCTTCGGGACGCGAATCGTCGCCCGAAAGGCCGAGTTCGCGCGCCATTTCGAGCGGTGTTTCGGGTGGGCGGTCGTCGTCGTCCTTTGGTCGGACAATAACGGGACGCGGCCTGGCTGGTGAGCTGGCAACAGCTGCGGTTGGTGCCGGTGTCACCGCCTGGGCGGCCACTTCCGCGAATACGACCGGCAGATATTCTATCCGCGCGTCGGCGGCCATGGCCGGAGAGCTAGCGGCTCCGCACAGCAGGATGAATGCTAGTTTGCGCATGGGGCCAACTCCTTGAGGTCTCGCATCGAGACGAATTCGACATTATCGTGGGATCGGATGGCTCGCAGAAAACCGGTGAAGGTTGCGAGAGCGGCAGCGTCCATGGTGGCGTGATGCAACATGATCCCCGCAACGTCGGTTGGCCGCCCCAGCAGATCGGTGAGCGCGCCCGGCAAGGACTTCGCGTCCGCGCTCGCGGTCCCAGTCGAGATCGACCGGCAAGTGCTGAGCGCCCGCTTCATGTTCCACCGCGCTGCCATCATCGGAATAGGCCGCAAAGCCCAACTGGGGAGCATGGCCACCGTTGCGCGCGCGCACCGGTTCCACGGCGGTGTAAAGATTGGATCGACCGTGCCGAGCAGGCCGGCCAGACGGTCCCGGCCCATGGCGATGTCGGCGCACTGGCGCTCGACCGGGCGCGACTGTCCGAACTCGCACTTGCGCGCGCCGTCAGGCTCATGGTTGGTGTGCGCATAGCCGTGCTGGTGCAGACCGATCCCGGCGTGACGCCCGCGCCACTGGTTCAGTAGATCAGCACCATCGGCGGTAAGCACTGCCGGAATAACCGCTAGATCGATCGGTGTATCGGTCAGGTGAAAAACACTGAGCATAGCATCGAGGCGGTCCTGCGCCCATCCCGCGTCATCGTCGCGAAAGAACAGACGTAGCGGGGTATTCCGGCGATCGAGCGCGCTGATCATGCTGTGCATCGCACTGCCTCCACCAAAATTCGCGCACTTTCCTGCGCACCATTGACGGCAATACTTGCATCGCCAGCTGGCGGCGGAAGATCGGACAGCCGCCGGGCGAGTGTCGGCCCATCCAGTTCAGCCTCGGCCATCCACTGCGCCAGACCGAGTTCATGCAGCTTTTCGGCGCGGCAGGTCTGTTCGCTTTCCTGTCCTCTGGCGAATGGAACGAACAATGCTGGCAATCCCGCCTGGCAGACTTCGAGCGCGCTGTTGTAGCCGCACTGGCCGACAAACCGTCCACTGACGGCAAGCAGCGGTGACATCGAAGGAACCGAACGTACCAAAGTCAGGCCCTGCACACCCTGTGCCCGCTCGATCAGATCAAGCCAGTCGGCCTCGGGAAACAGCGGCCCGGCGACCAGCGTCATGTCCCAGCCTTTGGTTTCCGCCAGGATCGGTTGAGCGGCAATTGCCGCGTGATAGATCGCATGACCGACCACCCCTCCACCGGCTGCAACGAGCGTTGGCCCGCCCGGATGGCCTCCCGCGATGCAGTCCGTTCCGCGCAGGACATAGCCGGTATGGTCAACCGGAATTACCAGCCGCGTTGCAGGATTAAAGGTCTGGTCCAATCTGAACAGCGCCGCATCGGTGTGGACCAGTACCCGGTCGAACTGCGCGTTGAGCGTCATGGCAGCGCGTTCGTCGTGCCGCGCCTGGTCGGCCCGCGCCGTAACAAGCACGTCGCGCACGCTGCACACCACCTGCCCGCCATGCGCGCGAACGCTCGCGATCAGCGGATCGATTTCTCCAGCGAATTTCTTGCGGCCGAACGGGTATAGTTCGACCACCAGCACCGCGGGGAGCAGCGCAGATGCCTCGGCAAGCATGCGGTCGCGCCTGGCGGCAAGGATGACTGCCGGATCGCCTGCGCCGCTGAGCGAGCCGTCTTCCTCCAACCGCAGTGGGGGCAGGTGGATGAAGCGGATCGCATCGGGCAGCGCGATACCCTGCGGGACGGGGCCTCCGTTGAAAAAAGTCACGGCAAAGTGTTCGGCCAGCGCCTCGGCCAAGGTGAGGGAGCGGATGAAATGGCCAAGCCCCAGGGAGTGCTGGCAATAGATCAACAGGTCGGGTGTCATGCAGCCTTCTCCATCATGCGGTTGGCCCCCGCGAGAATTTCGAGCGCGCGTTCTGCCGCGTCGGCGCGAATGGCCGTTGCGGTGCGCAGCGCCTTGGCGACATGCTTGTGGACTCTGTAGGCCAGCACCAGCCGAGGATCGAGCAGATGGATGCTATCGAAGCCCGCGAGATAGGCCTCGCCTGCTGCAACAGCATGAGGCGAATCCTCAAAATCCGCCTCGGCGACAAATGTGGCCGCATCAAGCTCAGGATCACCGAGCGAGAAGCGGTCGAAGTCCACCAGCATAGCGCCCTGCGGTCCGTCGAGCCATTGGTGGGCATGTGGCGCGCCGTGGATCGGATGGTCAGCCCTGCCCGGCTTGACGGCGGCCAGTCGCAGCTGAATCAGCGACGTCAGCGCTTGAGTCTCTGGCAGCCATTTTGCCAGCCTGCGCGCATATTTGTCGGTGCGCTGCATCTGGTCGGCATAGGTGAAGCGATGCGCGACCGGGATCGTAGCGTTGGCAAGCGTCGCATTGGCCGCGCCCAGCTGGCCCGCCAGCGCTGCGCCGTCGGCTGACCACAGCCGGTCCACGACCGGGTCACCCGGAACCCTCTGTTGAACGATCATCTGCAATGAC
Source organism: uncultured Alphaproteobacteria bacterium (assembly GCA_963779195.1). Classification (GTDB taxonomy): domain Bacteria; phylum Pseudomonadota; class Alphaproteobacteria; order Sphingomonadales; family Sphingomonadaceae; genus Novosphingobium. Next base: position 265,515 of record CAVZWZ010000001.1, on the reverse strand, counting down.
GGGAGCCACCCGCGCGGGCGTGCCACGCCAAAGCCGAGCTGGCCCTCGCTAGCGGCCTGCCACAACAACCGCGCATCGCGATCAATCTGCGCGCCGCGCTGATCCGCGACGCATTTGAGGAACAATTCGTCCTTGCGCAGAGTGCAGCGCTTGCCCGGGCGATACCGAACCGGGATTGCACCGGCATGACGCTGTTCGACCTGGACTAGGATAGGAAGCGCCGGATCGTTGCGCCAGCTGCGGACTATCGGCTCGCCGACACGACCGATGAACACCGCGCGGGCATCGGCAGCGCCTGCTTTCCCTTCATAGACCAAGTCGATTCCGTCCGGAGAATTGCGACCATAGACCCGCATCCAGGCCCCGCCAGCGCCGAGCAGCGCCGGAATGGGATCGTCTGACAACAGGCGGTCGATCAGGTCGCGGTTCATGCGGCACCTGCCCGGGCCGGCAGTACAGCCGCAAACAATCGTCCCGCCGTCATTTGCAAGCGCATCGATGCCAGGCCATCCGGCAGCGACTGATGACTGACGATCACGATCGTACGTTTGCCCTTCTCGGCTGCCAGTGCCGCCAGGATGATCCGGGCAGAAACTGGATCCACGTTCGCCAGGGGTTCGTCGAGCAGAAGCACCGGGCGGTCTGCCGCGAGCGCGCGCGCCAGTGCCAGTCGCGATTGTTCTCCGCCGGAGAACCCTGCTCCGCCTTCTCCTAGCGGCGCATCAAGGCCGCCACGCGAACGGATCACGCTTTCAAGCGACACCGCCTTCAGCGCCGCCCACAAAGCAGGCTCGTCGGCCTCGATCCCGCCAAAGCGCAACCAGTCGCCCACTGTGCCAGCCATCAATGGCGGACTTTGCGGACTTACCGCAAACTGCCGCCGCAGCGCGACCAGATCCCATTCGCAATAGCACCGGCCATCAAGGTGAATTGCTCCGCTTTGCGGATCGAACAGCCGGGTCAGCAGCGACAGCAGAGTCGACTTGCCGCTCCCGCTTGGCCCTTCGAGCGATACCAATTCACCAGCGGCGATGTTGATCGTCTCGCACGCAATGCCGGGGCCATCCGGGTATGCAAAGGCTGTAGCGAGCAAGGTTATCCGCCCCTCCGCTCGCTCCGCTGCGTGCGTACCGCTGCGGTCGAGCCCGTCATCGCGGTCGAGCAGTTCGGCCAGCCGCGCGGCGCGCGAAGTTGCGCCAGATACTGCCGAGGCGAGCTCGTTGATCTTCTCGACCGGGCGTAGCATCTGATTGAGATAAAGCACCGCCACTGCCAGATCGCCCGCGCTGACCCGGCCTTGCAGCGCCAGCCAGCCGCCCCCGCCAACTATCAGCGCCACGGCCAGACCGTTGGCCACTTGCATCGTCCGCTCTAGCCGCACCGCTGCGCGCGTTTCGGCCACGCCTGCGCCGAGACTGTCGCGGTTGATAGCAGCAAAGCGATCACGGATTTCGGGTTCCGCGCCAGCGGTCTGGATGAACGACAGCGCACGCAGGATTTCCTGCGCCAGCCCGGCAACTCGACCTTCCTGCTGGCGCTTGGCGCGAGCAGTGACCCGCAGCGGTCGGGCCGCGAAGCGAACCATGGCACTCAGGACAAGCGCGATGGCCAGCGCTCCGGCACCCAGCACCGGCGAAATCACGACCAGCGCCCCCAGCGTGAACAGAAGTGTCAAAACGTGACGCAGGATCACCGGCATCGTCTTGGTGAAAAGTCTGGCGACCTGCTGGACATCGTCGATCAGCCGCAGTCCCAGCTCGCCCGAACGGTCATCGCCGCGACTTTTGGGCGTCAGCAGCATCAAGCGATCAAGGCACGACAGGCGGATCGACAAGGTCATTCGTTCACGCAGACGCGCGCTGATGGTTTTCTCGGCCGCAGAAGCAATCGCGGCGAGCATGGCCAGCCCCGCCGCAGTTACCGCCAGCCAGATCACCAATTGCTCCGGCGCCATCGCTGGAAAGCCAACGGGATGCTTGCCTTGCAAGACTTCGTCGATGATCAGCTTGACCGGCAAAGGGGCTGCCACGGCCAGCGCCGAAGCCAGCAGTGACATGATGAAAGCCAAGGCAACCTTGCCGCGATCAGGCCGCAGCGCAGGCCAGAAGCGCTTGAGCGTGCGGAAGATTGTGACATTACGGTCAGGCATGACAAATCATCCTGCGTTCGGCCTGTTCGATCAGGCGAGTGCGAACGGCATTGGAGGGGCTCTTGAGTCGGGTGGTGCAGCGATATAGCCGCTCGCCCAGCAGACTGGCCGCCAGGGCCCAGTCAAAGTCGGCAGGTTCGACCTGATCGCGGCTGGCAGCACCGCGTAGTGCCTTGATCAAGGTATCAATCGCTGGATCGTTAGCGTCGCGCTCGATGGCTTTGTGCACAAGTGCCGCCGTCAGGGTCCCGTAATCGAAAGCGCGGGGAGCAAGCGCGGCGGTGTCCAGATCGATCAGGCCAAACAAAGCTCCGTCCCACAGCAGATTGCCGGGGTGCAAGTCTCCGTGCGTCAGGGCAGGCGCGGTTTCATCAGGAAGACTGCGGGCAAGTGCGCTGGTCACCGCCCGAAGTCGCTCAGCCAATTCCGGCAAGGCTGTCCCGGTCCGCTCGATGCGCCGAGCGATCGTATCTGCGGCACTATTGAAGGTCAGCCGCTTCAGACCTTCCGGCGGAGGCAGATCATGGAGTTCCTTCAGCGCAGTGACGATGCGCGCCGACCAGATTTGCGGGTCTAAGAGCACGGCTGCCGCGTCCAGCGGTTCGCCAGCCAGGGATTCCTGCCAGAGGATCCGGTTTACAGGATCGAACGAAACGATTCCGGCCAGGCGCAGCGATCCCGATGCGGCGATTGCTTCCGCCCCGAACCGGGCCGCAACGGCACCGCGATTATCCGCGCGACACTTGCCGAACAGCACCCGGCCTTCGGGCTCCACCAGTCGCACCGTGCAGCCTTGCTCGGGGACGTAGTGGATGATGTCGAGCTCACCTTCGCGCTCTGCGAGCATGCGCGCGATGCCGTGGACCTTTCTGTCGTTAGGGAACATCCAGGCCTGCGCGCGGAGTTCGGGGATCAACAAGGTGCCCGGTCCGGCTTCGGACATGACCAGCTCATGCCCACCAGACATGTCTGGCAACAAGTCCGCATCGCCCTGGGGGAACAAGGCGAGCATGGCCCGTTGATCGATCGCCGCGCCGCGCCAATCCTGTCCGGTCAGCCGATAGCCGATCAGTGCCTTGCGGCCGCGTTTGATGCGGCTGCGCTCAATCTTGCAGACAAGCTGCCGCGTCGCATGGCCACTCGCCGCCAGAGCGCTGGCAAAGGCGGTCGCCGCGCGCTGCGGATCAAGCGCTGCGGCAAGTGTGGGGAATGCCGGATCGAGGATCATGACAGTACCCCGCGTTCGGTCGGACCATCGCCAATGCGAACGGAGTATCCGGCACCGTCTGCTAAAAAAGCGATATCCGGCAAACCGCCATGGAATGGCAACAGCAGGACCGAAAACCACGCATCGGCGGCGCATTGCTCGAATTTGAGGCGCGGAGCTGGAAAGCGCTGACCGTAACTAGGGGAGACCCAGGCTGCCTCGATCTCGCACTTCAGTGGATGCGACGAAATCGGCACAACCAGCAAATTCGGCGCGACCCAGCCCTCGTTGCCATCGGAAAAGGCTACCTTGTGCAGGCGATCCTGGGCGTCAGCGGCCAGTTGCAGGCGGCTGGCATAGGTATGTTCATCAGCACTTTCGAGCCGGTCGTGAATCAGCCACCAGCCTTGCTCGCTGCGCAGGATCGTCCGCTCATTAACGACGGCGTACTCGTGGCTCGCCATGCGGGCCTGGACGCCGTGACTATCTGCACGAAGGAGCTCAACCTCTGGCGATGGGCCCCTGATCTTCATCCGTTTTGGACCCTGCCGATAGGCAGTCTGCTCGCGCCCATCGATCTGCACGACATTGTGCGCTGCTGTGCCGCGAAAGGCCGCGCGCTCGTTTACAGGACCGCCTTCGAAATAGGTGAAGCGCCCCGGATCGACCACCAGCGAACGACCCAGCGCCGCCAGTTCGAACGACAAGCAATCGAGGTGCCCGTGATTGCCCGCGCCGATCTGGCCATAATCGAACACCAGATAATGCCCGTCCGGATCACCGCAGATGGCCGCTTCATCGCGCAGGATCACATAGCCGGCATCGGGAAATGCTTCGACCTGACCGGGGCGCAGCGCAGCATCGAACAGCTCGCGATAGTCTCCAGTGTCGGCATCACTCAAGGCCGGAATTGTCCCGTCCGGCTTGTGCAGCACGGCAGCGAAGTGGCTTGCCCTGGCCACCACGGCATCGAGCTGCGCAGGAACCGCAATGCCATTGCCTTTCGCCAGCGCACAAGCATCAACCAGATTGCGCAGCGCGAGACAGTGGTAATGCGAAGATAGCTCGACATGCACGCCGTCAGGCAAGAAGTCCGCCTCAGCATTGTCGGCCAGCGCCGCCATCGCCCGGTCCGCATCGTCCTGCCTGCCGAGCCAAACCGCGACCAGCAACAGCGCCAGCAATTCGAGCGTGCGGTGGTTGCGCGAGGGGTGGAGATTATCGCGCAGCCATTCAGCTTGCCGGCCAACGAGCAATCGATCAGCGCGGCAAATTCCGGATCGCGGTCGGAGCCATCTTCGGCCCAGAGACTGCAGTGCATAGACCCAGTTCTGCAACCGGCGGCCGGTGACATCGGCAGCGATGAAGCCAGGCTCCATCGCCGTGATCCACGAACGGGTTTGGGACTTCCACAGCGCCAACCACGCTGGATCGCGGGTTTCGATCCAGGCACGGACCAGCCCGGGCGCATGGTAGAACTTGTTGAGGACGATCAGCCATTCGATGTCGCTGCTGGGGTTGAACCGCCAATCAACCGTCGCGCCGATGGCATGGGTTTCGCCCAGCGCGGTGAACTGCCCATCGCGCAATTCGGCAAGCCGCTCCGGCGCGGTGAGCTCGGCATCGTACCGGACCGCAATCTGCGGCAATGAACGCCGCACCTCGGTTTGCGGGGCAAGCGCTGCATTCATGCCGCGCGCTCCAGCGCGGTGTCGAATAGCCGGTCCATCGCCAGAATGGTGCGATCGGCATCGAACACATCGCGGATCGTGGCATTCGCCGCCTCGCCCAAACGGCTTCGCAGCGCGGCATCGCCAAGCAGGCATTCGATCGCAACGGCCAGCGCGGGAACGTCGTCTGGTGGCACCAGCAGACCGTTCTCGCGATCGCGAACGATCTCGGGGATCCCCGAAATCGGTGTTGAGATTACGGCCAGCCCGCTCGCCATGGCTTCGGCCAGGACGTTGGGAATCCCATCGCGGTCGCCGCTGTCATCGATCCGGCAGGGCAGGACGAAGATGTCCGCTTCCGTGTAGCTTTTGCGCAACTGATCATGCGCCTCTGGCGGGTCGAGGCGCACTTTTCCCGCCAGACCATAGGCTTCAATCATTGCCTCAAGCGCGGCCGTTGCAGGACCGGATTCGCCGATCAGACGGCACTGATACCGAACGCCGCGCTCGCTGAGCAGACGCAGCGACGCCAAGCAGCAGGTCGAAGCCCTTCTTCTCGACGTGTCGCCCGACCGCGATCAGCCGTGGGGCAGCCGGTGCCGTGTTTTTGGAAGGCACGAACTTGCGGGTATCGAGACCGTGATAGACGGTGTGAAGCGAAGGAGTTGGGCCCAGCCGTTCCTCCAGATGAGCGTGATTGGCGGCGGTGCAAGTGGTCACGAAACTGGCCGCAGCGATCTTGCGCTGGAGCAGGTCGCCGGGATTGTGACGTTCCTGATAGATGTCCTTGGCGTGGGCGGTAAAGCTGAAGCTGCATCCGGCAAGCCGCGCGGCGAACCAAGTGATGGTCGTGGCATTGTGGCAGAAATGGCCATGCAGATGGGTGATCCCGGCACGCGGCAATGCCTCTGCAATCGCCCCTGCCTGCGCGAACTGCTTGAAGTAGGATCGCTTGGCGCAACGTTCGGTGCGGTGCCGATAGGTCCGGGCAAACTGCCAAGCCTGCCACAAGGTTGCGAACCATGCGCTTGGGTCGCCGTCGCAACAGACGCCAGTGAATTGCCGCATAATTGGCCGATATGTGCCGAAGCCATTGCCACAGGTTCATCCGTCGAACCGAACCCGCATTGGGCATATAGGCCAGCGGCGATCCCAGATCGGTCAGAACCGGCTCGGCCAGTTCATCCCCTTGGGCCAGCGCGAATACGGTTATGCGCTTGCCGAGACGTTCCAGTCGCAGCACTTCGGCGCTGATGAAGCTCTCTGACAGGCGGGGAAAGCCCTTGATGACGTAACCGATGCCGGGATCGTCCTGCCGGATGGCCCCGATCAGCAGCCGGTCAAGCATGGCGATATCGCGCCCCTCGCCAAACCGCGAGCGCACCGCGGCGCGGGCCTTGGCGATCACTTCGCCGTCCGGTTCGCGACCGAGTAATCCGGCCAGGCAGTCGGCGAGCGCGGCTGGATCTTCGGGCGGGACCAGCCAGCCGGTAAGGCCATGCGTCACGATCTCGGGCACGCCCGATACCGGGGTCGATACCACCGGCAAGCCCATCGCCATCGCCTCAAGTATGACGTTGGGAATGCCATCGCGGTCGCCATCCGGGTCGATCCGGCAAGGCAAGGCAAACACGCTCGCCGCGCGCATACGATCGAGCACGGCATCGTGCCCGAGCTTGCCCGTTATCGCGATCCGGTCTTGTAATCCGAGCCGTCCAATCTGGCGCCGCAGATTGGCTTCCTCGGGCCCGTAACCCACTATCTCGCAAGCGAATGCCAGTCCCCGGTCGCGTAGCTGGGCACAGGCATCGATCAAGACATCGAGCCCCTTCTTGGTGCGCAGCCGGCCGACCGAGAGGATCAGTGGCACAGCGGTTCGTTCGGTGGGATTGCCTGGATGGAGCCGATTGCAATCGATCCCGTGGTAAAGCTTGGCCACCGGTACGCCCGGCGCGGCCTTACGCAAATACTGGGCGTTGTGGCTGGTGCAGGTGGCGACGAATTTCGCACTGGTCAGATTCTCACGCAGCAGCGCCGGATCGGTCAGATAGATGTCCTTGGCATGGGCGGAAATGCTGTAACCGACCCCGGCGCGGCGCGCGGCCTTGCGGGCGATCGCGGCGGGTTCTCCGGCAAAGTGCGCGTGAATGTGGACGATGCCGCGATGCCGCACCTGATCAGCCAGATGCCGAAGCGGATCGCGCAAATCAAGCTGGACCACGTTGGCCCGCACCTTGGCAACATCGGGGTGGACCACCGAATCCGTGGGCGGCGCGAGCGTGAATATCGTTACCGGCCAGCCGAGCGCCTCGAGCGCCAGCAATTCGGAGAGGATGAAGGTCTCCGAGAGTTTCGGGAAACGCTTGACCACTATTGCGATCGGCAGGCGCCCGGTCATTGCTGGCGCGCCGACTGGAACGGGCCGAAGCCGGGCTGACGCAAGTCGGTGCCCAGTACGGCAGAGCACACTTCACCCAGGCCATTGAAACTTATCCGCGCGGCGCGGCTCTGCACGACATTGCGCAGATCGAGTTCGCTGCTGATCAACCGTGCCAGACCCGCCGGATCGATCCGTTCGATTGGCACCATCCTGAGCAAGCCCAGCTTCTGCATCGCTTCCGCCCGCATCCGCTGTTCGCGCACCGGCACCGAGCGAGGAATGATGATCGCGCGTTTGCGATAGCTCAGTATCTCGCAAACGCTGTTGTAGCCGCCCATCGAAATGACGAGATCGGCTGCCGCAACTTCGCTACCCATGTCGTCGCTGAAATCGAGCCAGTCGACATTGCCCAGGGCGCGGGCGCGGGCGGCGAGGCGCTGCGCCGCTTCGCGTCGCGAGTTCAGGCCCGCCCACCATGCGGCAGCTGAAGTTGCGATTTTCGCCCAGCACCTCGAAAGCCGCGAGTACGCCTTCAATGACCTGAGCCCCGTCCTCTCCTCCGCCGGCGTGAACCAGCACATTGGCGTGCTGTCCCGGGCGCGTTGGACGGGCAACCAGTTCGAACCGCGACCGGTCGATATAGCCGCAATACCGCAGCTTTCCGCGCGTGGTCGGCCGGAAAGCCATAGGCATCGGCCATATCAAAAACCGCCGGATCGCCGACCACCAGTACCGAGTCGTAAAGCCGCTCGATCGCACCGTGATAGTCATGCGCATCCCACACCGCGCGCGTCGCTTCGGGCGTGTCGAGGATGTCGCGTAGCAGCAGATGCACCGCTGGCGGATTGGCGCGCTTGCCCAGCAATTCAAGCATCGGTCCGACTTCACCCGCCACGCCGAGCGGCTTCTTGTCGATCAGGACCACATCGGGTTCGAAGTCTGACGCTGCCGACAAGATCAGGCTGGTGCGCATCCGCACGGCAGCGGCAAAATCCATTTCCAGATGCCGTACGCCATAGGCTCCGGCGCTATCGCGGGCGAGGCAGGGCAGCTTCACATAGTCGATCCGCGGTGGCAGCCGGAAGGCGTGAAGCATCGGCGAGCCGGTGATGATCAGCACCGAAGCATCGGGATCGCGCTCAACCAGCGCTTCGGAAATCCGGACCATCCGGCGGATATTGCCGAGGCCGAAGGTATCGTGGGAATAGACGAGAATCCGCGTCACGTGGCTCTCCTGCCGGGAATGCCGGTTGATCGCCGCGCGACCTTCCGCTGGGAGAACTACGTCTGGTTCAGGGGGTTATTCCCGCCGCAGTCAAAAATGTTTCAGAAAAATGACAGCTGGCAGACAAACGGGCCGGGAGTTCGCACTCCCGGCCCGTTTTGAGTTGTTGCAAAGTTCAGAATCGAAAGCTGATGCTCGATCCCGCCGAAATGTCCACGCTGTTGGCGTTGAGTCCGGTTGAGGCAAAGAACGTCAGGTTCGCCCGGCGGCTGAGGCGCACATTGGCCCAGCCAGTCACTTCGCTGCTGGCTTGCCGGCCGAGAAACGCCGACTGCTGCCAGTCATAGTCAGCCCCAATCGTGAAACCCTCGGCAGCGCGCACGCTGGCTCCGCCGCCCATGCCCCAGGTTGAACGGATCGTTGATCCATCCGGCTTGCCAGCAAATTTGCGCCGCCCATGCAGGTAAAAGCTCGCCGGGCCGACGTCTTTGACCATATCGGCTGAAAGCGTCACGTCCACCTGGCCGGTGCCAAGCCGCTTTGAAACCGAGGCGGTTGGCAATTTGACCTTGGCGGTTGGTTCAAAATAGAAATCCCCGCCCAGATCGAAGCTGTAAGTCATGGCAACATTGACATCGCCGATCCCGCTGCGGCGGTTGTTGGCCAGCGCCACGCCGTTGTTGCCCGCCACGCCGTCGTCGTCGATCAGATCGTCGTCGCCGTCATCCTCGACCTCAATGTCGCTGCCCCCACTCGAACCCGAACCGCTGTTGGCGCTGCCCGGTCCGCTGTTGTCGCTGCGGCTTCCGCTTCCACTTCCGCCCCCGCCGCCGTCGCGGCCTTCCGGGGTCTGGAGCAACGAACCAGGACCGTCGATCTGCACCCACGGCACCGAAACCCGGACCTTGAAATTACCGCTGCGGTAGGTGAGGCTGACCGGGACCGAAAACACTTCGGTGTCCTCAATCTCGCCGTAATCGCCCTTGGAAAAATTGAGTCCGGTGCTGAGCCGCAGGCTTGAATCCGGACTGCTTGCCGCTGATTCAACCTTTGCGTCGCTCTGGGTCGATTGCGCAAACGCCACGACAGGGTTGGCCAGCATTAAAATGCCCAAGCTTGCAAGGGCGATTTGGCTCTTTTTGTTCACTGGTATTTCTCCTGCCTTGGCAATTTCTCTTAAGTCAATGAAACCCGCCGCGTAAACCCGAAAACGGGCTCCGGCGATCTCCGCCGCCGAAGCCCGTCCGCGACCCGCGGGGGTTGGGTATGAAATCAGCCGCGCGAGTTCTGGCGGTCGTCACCGGGAGCATCATCGGCACCACGGCTGCGACGGATATGCCCAGGCGCATCGTCAGCACCGCGCCCTTGGCGAACATGTCCAGGCGCATCATCGGCTCCGCGTGACTGACGGATATGACCCGGAGCATCATCGGCACCGCGACCCTGGCGGATGTGGCCCGGTGCATCATCGCACCCACGGCACTGGCGGACATCACCCGGCGCATCGTCAGCACCACGGCGGGCCTGTGCACTCGGCGCGGCAAATGCGGAAGCGACTGCCAGAGCGGCGATCAAGGTGGCCTTGCTAATCGGTTTCATCGAACTTCTCCGGATTTTGGCATCCGGCTGCTTGCCGGACACCGCAACAACGCAAGTGCTGATCGGTTATTCCCTGCACCTCAAAAATATCAGTCAGCTCGTTCTTCGCCATGCGAGCGCCCGCGACCACGTCCTTCGCCGCGACCACGCCCTTGACCCCGATTGCTGTCGTGATTTCCGGAGCGATCACCAATTTCGCCGTCACTTCCGCGATTGCGTCCTCGCCTGTCATCGGCGGTTTCGTCGCGCGATCCGCGATCGCCGCGATCAGCGTCTGATCACCGCGATCATGCGCTGCTGCGGGTGATGCCAGAAGCGATAGCGCCCCAAGGACGCGCAAATACCACCTCATCGAAAGTCTCCCGTCGTTAGCCACCAGTCCCCGCAAGGTGCGGTAGCTGATGCGACAACGCGGAAGATGGCGACTTATTCCCGGTTGCTCAGGGCTTGGACCATTTCCTCTGGATCAACGCGCGCTCGGCCTCGGCATTAAGCGGGTCAGACGCCCCAAGCCGGGCATAAGCCGCATCGAGTTCGGCCTGACTTTCACCTGAAGCAGCGACGATTTCGCCCGAGTCAGGCAGCATTTCACCACCCTTTGCCGTTGCCTCGACCTTCCAGGCACTCCCGCTGCGGCAGGCAATCCCGGTTTCGCTACCCGCTGCGCCGGTTTGCAGATACTCCCGGCAATAGCGGCCATCACCAGCGGCGAAAGTAAGTTTGGGGGTAACCGTGCCGCCGTTTGCCAATTGCACAGCCGTTGCTGATGGCGCTGAATCCAGTGCCAAGGCGAATTCACTTTCGCTCTGCGGCCCCTGGCCAGTCTGCAACACGGCAATCAGCGCAAGCGACGCGGCGATCGCGCCTCCAACTGGCCACTGCCACCGCTTCCAGAACGGCGGGTTATCGTTGGCCGCCAAAGGAGTGACCGGCAGGGTTGTTACCGCCGCCTTAGCCTCGCCCAGTCCCATGCGCTCCAGCAAAGCATCATCGACCGGTTCCTGCATCGGTGCGTCGAAGGCGGCGCGCAGCAAGTCATCATTGGCGGCGAACCGGGCGAGCTCATCGGCCAGCTCAGCGTTCTTCGCGAGTTCCGCCTCGAAAGCTTCAAGCGCTTCGCCTTCCAAAGTGCCATCGAGATAGGCCGCGATCATCTCGGACCGGTCGGTCATTGCACCACTCCTGCCGATGCGTTGATCTGCGCGTCAATGGCGCGGCGCGCACGCGCGATCCGGCTCATCACCGTACCAATCGGAATTTCCAGCGTTTCCGCCGCATCCTTGTAACTCATGCCATCAAGCACCACGAGCGACATGAGCGTACGCTGCTCATCCGGCAGGGCAGCCATAGCTGCTCGCGCGCGGGCGAGGTCCGAGCGCCCTTCAACGATCTGCACGCCATCGTCGCCGACGAGCCCGAATGCGTCATCGACTTCGATTTCGACACCGCGCGTGCGCTGACGCCTGGCGGCATCGATCATGATGTTTTGCGCTATCCGGTACATCCAACTGTCCAATCGGGTTCCAACTACGAATTGATCGGCACGCGACAGGGCACGTTCGATCGTCGCCTGACAAAGATCGTCTCCGGCGTCGCCATTGCGGGCGATAGCCATGCAGAACCGCCGCAAGCGCGGCAAAATTGCGACAATCTCCGAACGCAGATCAAATCCGTTATTCCCTGTGCCTGCCGACATTCCACCTCCGCAAAACGCTTCAACGCGATGTCTATTCCCACTGCCGCAAAGAAATTGCAATTTGTCAGGCGGGATTGATTGTTTTGGCAAAATACGGTGACTGCTTGGAATAATCCGGTTCATCGCACGTTCGCACAGGATCGGGCAGTGTTGCCAATGACAGATTTGCCAGAGACTGGGGAGAGTTTGCGCTTCCATGCCTGATTTGCCGAAACTTCGGGGAAGGATGAAAGCGGCGGCAATCGGCGCGCTATTGTTGCTGCCTCCTGGGCACGACTGCATCGCTATATGCTGGCCCGGGCCGTGATGGCGGCGATGATCCGGCAGAACGTGCCACGCGCGATGCAGATCGGGCAACCGAGCGGGCGACGCGGGACGAAGTGCGATATCAGGAAGAGCGCACCAGGATCGAGGCCCGCGCGGCCGAAGATCCTCAGCGCGCCGCCGAAGACCTCGCCAAACTGGAAGAGGATCGGCAGGAAGACATCGCAAAGTCCGCTGAAGAGGCACAGAAGCAAGCCGCCGAAGCCGCCGAAGAAACAGCCGAAGAAGCTGCTGAATTGGCTGAGGAAGCAGCCGAAAACGGCGGCATGACCGGCAGCAGTGATGGTATGCGCGATGTCGCCGCTTCCGAAAATCCCGACCATGACAGCCGCGGCTATCCAGTCCGTCGCGGCGAGCTTGTGGCTCTCGACCTAAGTGTTGCCGGTCTTGGCCGGGCGCAGGCCAAAGGGTTCCGGCTGATTGCGCGAGAGGATCTGGCAGCGCTGGGCGGCAGCGTGACCCGGCTTGCAGTTCCGGCGGGCAAGGAACCAGAAGCGGCAATTGATGAACTTGCGCGCGATGAACCCGATGCCACATTCGATTACACCCACTATTATGCCTCGCAGGTTGCCCCTTCAGGCACTGTTGGAAGCGGCAGCCGCGCCGCGCTTCCGCGTCGCGCTGGAAGATTTTCTGTCGGGATGATCGACACCGGCGTGGCCAGCCATCCGGCTTTGGTCGGTCCACAGGTCGTCTCGCGCGATTTCAGCCACGGGCGGAGTGCAATGCCAACTGGTCACGGTACTGCTGTCGCGTCGATCCTGATTAGCGACGGCGCGAGTTCCATCCACGTTGCCAACATATTTCGTGGTGGCGAAGCAGCGCAGTTCACCTCCGCAGACTCGATTGCCTCAGCGCTCGAATGGATGGTGGCGAGCCGCGTTCCGGTCATCAACATGAGCCTTTCTGGCCCGCGTAACGCCATACTTGACCGCTTGATCCAGCGATCATCGACACGCGGCACGGTGATCGTTGCTGCAGCCGGAAACAGCGGGCCATCCGCACCGCCAGCCTATCCCGCAGCACTTCCCAACGTAGTCGCCGTCACCGCCGTAGATTCAAACCTGCGTGTTTACCGCTATGCGAACCAAGGTCCCTACGTGGATGTTGCGGCGCGCGGAGTTAACGAACCAGCTGCCAGGGTATCCGGCGGCACAGCGCTGTTCTCCGGAACATCCTTCGCCACACCCCACGTGGCAGCGTGGTTGGCGAATTGCATGACAGGTGCGACCGCAAGCGCCTGCACGCAACGCCTTATCGCCAGCGCGCGTGACCTTGGCCAGCCTGGACATGACCCTGTTTACGGACACGGCTTCGTCCAGTCCCGGTAGGTTACCCGTCAAACCAGTTCGCAAGCAGACGAGGCCATACGCCAGCGCGCGTGTTTCTGCGCGACAGCGCGTAGCGTCCGAAAACTTCTTGAAAGCCAGTCAAGGACATTCAAACATTCAGGCAACCCCACTTTCGGGAAATTGCCATGCCTGAACCTGATCGTATCATCCGCCTAAAGACCGTTATCCATCGCTCCGGCCTGTCCCGCTCGACCGTGTATCGCAAGATCAGCGAAGGCACCTTCCCGCCGAAAGTGAAGCTGAGTTTGAACGGCGTCGGCTGGCGAGAATCCGAACTCAACCGCTGGATCGCAAATCCGGTTGCCTATCGCCCATCGGCTGACGCGATGGATTGAGCGTCAATCCAGCTGCCTATCGCACCAGATAAAGTTGCGGTCGGATGTCGGGAACCTCGTGCTGTTTCAGCGTGGCAATCCCTGCCGCCGTCTGGGCATCGAGATAGTCGGCCCAATCCTGCAACATTCTGCGGCGTGGCGTGAGGTATTCTGCGGCGTTGTAAGCCCCGCGAACTTCGTTGTCCTCTGAATGGGCGAGCTGCATTTCGACCCAATCGGCGTGATAGCGGCGCATCCAAATGGGTGGGTCACCGTATTCCACGAGCTGCTCGTTCGCCCAGGTGCTGGCAATGCTGCGGAATCCGTGAACGGTCTGGCGGCTGATATAACCCATCCGGTAGATGGCGTAGATCATCGTGTTTTCGGACAGCGGGCTTTGCGGCTTGTTGCCGGGAAAGACATACGGCTCATTTGTCGCTGCCAGCATTTCGGCAATGATCACTTCGGCCTGCCGCGACAGCGGGACGATATGTTCGCGCTTCATCTTCATCCGCTCAGCGGGGATGCGCCAGATGGCATTTGGCGTCCCCAACCCCTCAAATTCTGACCGCGCTGCAAACCGCAACTCTTTGGTGCGCACCCACGTGAGCAGGGCAAAGTGGAGCGCATTGCGGGTGATTGCCGAACGGCGCGGGTTTTCCTCGGTGTAGCGATCCAGCTTGGCCAGAAAGTGCGGTAGGTCTGCTGCGGGCAAGCGGGTCATATGCTGCACGCGAGGCTTGGGCTTCAAGGCCCCCCGCAGGTGCGTTGTTGGATCGGACTTGGCCCACCCCGACGCTATCGCGAACTGAAAGACCTGACCGACGCACTGCTTGGCGCGGCGGCTGATGTCGAGCGCTCCGCGTGCTTCGATCTGGCGGATCATCGCTAGCACGTCGGGGGCGGTGATCTCCTCGATGTGCATTTCACCAAGGAAAGGAAGCACGTCGCGTTCCAGCCGTGACCAGACGCGGGTCGCGTGAGCCGGGTTCAAACTGGCCACGCGGTTTTCATGCCAAAGCTTGGCGATCCGCTCGAACAGCTTGCCCTCTTTGGCCGTGGGGCGCGCCATCTCGCCCATCGGGTCTTCGCCCGTTGCAATGGCGTGCTTGGCCTTCAGGCGCAGTTCCCGAGCCGCTGTGAGGCCGATTTCGGGATAGGCACCAAAGGACAGAAGCTTCTCCTTGCCAGCGAAGCGATACTTCATCCGCCACAGCTTCGCGCCGTTGGGCTTCACCAGCAGAAACAGGCCCTCGCCGTCAGCCAGTTTGTAAGGCTTATCGCGGGGAGCCGCGCTACGAACCTGCAATTCCTTGATCGCCATTGGGGGTATCGCTCCGTCCAATCGGAGAGATTCTTGGGGGTATCGCCCTCAAAGTCTCCGATTTCGACGCTTACGATACCCCCACGATACCCCCAGCGCAAATCTGGATGGCCTGAAACGGGCTGACACGGGCGAGGATGCGAATCACCTGTATCCCGCAGAAAACTGCCAAAAACTGGCACTTCCTGGGATGGGGTGAAATGGGCTGAAATTGGGTGATGGTAGCGGAGGAGGGACTTGAACCCCCGACACGCGGATTATGATTCCGCTGCTCTAACCAGCTGAGCTACTCCGCCACACCAATTCCCGCTGCCGTGGCGCGGGTGCAGGCGGGGCACATAGGGTTCTCGCCTGCCCCGGTCAACCACCCTGTTTGCCGCGAAACTTCCACAGGCCCTTCCCCTCCCATTGCGGGCCGAGATAGAGGTGCAGGCCCAGCCCGGTGAAGGCGAAATCGCGCGCGGTCAAGGTCGCGGCCAGCTCTGCCTGCAGGGCCTTGGCCGCCTGCGGCGTCACCTTGTTCTGGATGGTGATGTGCAGCCTGCGGCGGGGGCGTCCTGCGCGGTGAGCGCGCCATGAAAGCGTTCGGCGATGTGTTCGCGGATCGCCAGCATGGCTGGACTGCGGATCGCCAGCGCGGTGCCCTTGCCCAGGTTCATCACCCCGTCGAGCCGCGCCTGAGGCGGCGCGAACTCCGCCGCGACCACGCCCAGCATCGCGCGCAGCTCCTCGCGCAAGGACGGCGCGAAAGCGTGGAACAGGGTGACATGCGCGGCCAGATGGTTGCGCTCGGGCGGAAAATGCTTGGCGCGCAAGCCATCGGCCCAGGCCAGGATGTCGCCCGGCAATTCGGCGGTGACGATGAACGGCTGGCTGCCCATGGCGGCAGCCTAGCCGATCCATCGCGCCGCGTCAGGCCACTTCGGCGAGATCGCCGGTCAGCGCCGCGAGCAGCTTTTCGGGGGCGGTCTCGCCATAGGGGTCGCTGTCGCTGCCCGCGTCGTTGATCCCCGGCTCCTCGAACCAGTGGGTTATCCGGTTGTCATCGACGATCATCGCATAGCGCCAGCTGCGCATCCCGAAGCCGAGGTGGTCCTTGTCGATCAGCATGCCCATGCGGCGGGTGAAGTGGCCCGAGCCGTCGGGCAGCAGCTTGACCTTCTCGAGACCGAGCTGCTTGCCCCACTGGAACATGACGAAAGCGTCGTTGACCGAAAGGCAATAGACCTCGTCGACCCCGGCGGCGCGGAATACGTCGTAGAGCCGCTCGTAGTTCGGGCATTGCTCGTTGCTGCAGGTCGGGGTGAAGGCGCCGGGGAGCGAGAACACCGCGATCTTCTTGCCGGCAAAGGCATCGCGGACCGGAAAATCCTGCCAGCGGAACGGGTTGGGCCCGGATAGCTCTCGTCGCGGACGCGGGTCTTGAGGGTGACGTCTGGGATTTGGCGGCTTTGCATGTCAGTCTCCTATGTTCGGTGACCGGCGTATAAGACCTGCGATTAAAGCTGGAAACCTGATTAAACTGGAAACTTTGATCGCCTTAGGCGATTAAATCTCGCCGCGCGCGCGGCGGATGGCGAACCATTTTTCGACATTGGCGTTATGCTCTTGCAGCGTCGCGGCGAAAGCATGGCCGCCGGTGCCGTCGGCGACCATGTAGAGCGCATCGGTTCTGGCCGGGTGCAGCACTGCCTCGATCGAGGCCTTGCCCGGATTGGTGATCGGGCCCTTGGGCAAGCCGGTCATCGCATAGGTGTTGTAATCGTTGATCGCCTGGATTTCGGACTGGCGGATGCGGCGGCCGAGCGGCTTGCCCTTGGTGATCGGATAGATGATCGTCGGATCGGCCTGCAGCATGATGCCCTGGCGGATGCGGTTCGAATAGAGCCCGGCGACAGTCTTGCGCTCGGAGGGCTTGCCGGTTTCCTTCTCGACGATCGAGGCCAGCACCAGCGCTTCCTGCGGGGTCTTGGCGACGGTATCCGGACCGCGTCTGGCCCATAGTTCGGCGAGAGTGCGCTGCATCGCCGTCTGCATCCGCAGCAGCACCGCCTGGCGGCTTTCGCCGCGCTCGAAATCGTAGCTTTCGGGCAGCAGCGAGCCTTCCGCCGGCACGGCGATATCGCCGGTCAGATGCGGCTGCGCCTTGAGCCGTTCATAGACCATGATCGAGGGCATGCCCTCGGGCACATTGACGAAGCGGCGCAGCACTGCGTCGCCCCTGATGATCGTCAGTATCTGCGACGGGCTGGCGCCCTTGGGCAGCAGGAACTCGCCCGCCTTGATCGAGCCGCCGCCGCCCAGCAGCCGCGCGCGCAGGCGGAAGCCATCGGCCGAGGAGATGGCGCCTTGCTTCTCCAGCTCGGGCGGCGACGCTGGCGAGGCTCGATCCGTCGGCGACGACGAAAGGCGTGTCCTTGGCCAGCGGGCCCGGCGAATACCAGCCACCCAGCAGCGACCATGCGCCGGCCAGCAGCAGCACCCCGGCAAGCGCCGCCAGCAGGCAGCCGCGGCGAGGCATCAATCCATGACTTTCCGCATGACCAGGCTGGCGTTGGTGCCGCCGAAACCGAAGCTGTTGTTGAGCACCGCGCGCACTTCTCGCTTCTTCGCGACATGCGGCACCAGATCGACGCCCTCGCAGCTGTCGCTCGGATTATCGAGGTTGAGCGTCGGCGGCACGATCTGGTCGCGCAGCGCGAGAATGCAGAAGATCGCCTCGACTGCGCCGGCCCCGCCGAGCAGATGGCCGATCGCCGATTTGGTCGAGCTCATCGACACGCCGGCAATCGCATCGCCGAACAGCCGCCGCACCGCGCCCAGTTCCAGCTCGTCGCCCATCGGCGTCGAAGTGCCGTGGGCGTTGATATAGTCGATGTCGCTGGGCGACAGGCCCGATTTGCGCAGCGCCATTTCCATCGCGCGGAAGGCGCCCGAGCCTTCGGGATGCGGCGCGGTGACGTGATAGGCGTCGCCCGACAGGCCATAGCCGATCACTTCGGCATAGATCTTCGCGCCGCGCGCCTTGGCGTGCTCGTATTCCTCGAGCACGACGACGCCCGCGCCTTCGCCCATGACGAAGCCGTCGCGGTCCTTGTCATAGGGGCGGCTGGCCTTTTCCGGCTGATCGTTGAACGCGGTGGAGAGCGCCCGCGCCTGGGCGAAGCCGGCGATGCCGATCGGGCAGATGGTGCCTTCCGCGCCGCCCGCCAGCATGATGTCGGCATCGTCGTCCTTGATCATCCGCGCGGCGTCGCCGATCGAATGCGCCCCGGTCGAGCACGCCGTGACCACCGCGTGGTTGGGGCCCATCAGCCCGTATTTGATCGAGACCTGGCCCGAGATCAGGTTGATCAGCCGTCCGTGGACAAAATGCGGGCTGACGCGCGAAGGCCCCTTTTCGGCCAGCACCAGCGATTCGCTTTCGATCCCGGGCAGACCGCCGATGCCAGAGCCGATCGAACAGCCCGCGCGCAGGCGCTCGGCTTCGGACATGTCGGTGAGCCCGGCATCCTCGATCGCCTGGCCTGCGGCATCGATGCCATAGATGATGAAGGGATCGACCTGGCGCTGGACCTTGTGATCGACGCGCTTGCCCGGATCGAAGCCATAGGGGTGATCGGCAGGCTTGACCTCGCAGGCGATCAGGCACTTCTGGTCCGAGGCATCGAACCGGGTGATCCGCCCGGCGCCGGACTTGCCGGCGATAAGATTGGCCCACGCCGTTTCGACGTCGGCCCCCAGCGGCGTCACCAGGCCCAGTCCGGTTACAACAACTCGACGCATGCAAATCTCCGGAAATACAACAGGCTCAGTGCCTCGCGGACTGAGCCTGCCGGAATTCTGGCCCCGCCTCCTCCCAACTGGAACCGCCCTTCGGCAACCTCAGGGCAAGCGGTATGGGGCTGGGTTCAGCCCTTGTTTTCGTCGATATATTTGATCGCGTCGGAAACGGTGCTGATCTTTTCGGCAGCATCGTCGGGGATTTCGACGCCGAATTCCTCCTCGAACGCCATGACCAGCTCGACAATGTCGAGGCTGTCGGCACCGAGATCGTCGATGAAGCTGGCGTCTTCGGTGACCTTTTCGGCCTCAACGCCAAGGTGTTCTACAACAATCTTTTTGACCCGGTCGGCGGTATCGCTCATCAAATTGCCCCTTCTCGATGGGAGGATGAATATCAGGATTGCCGCCCTAATGCGCAGCGGGGGGGATGGCAAGTGGGGGTGTGGATTGCTGGCAGGCGGTCCGGCTACCCGGTTCCCAAGCAGGGAACACCATAGGCGGCCATGTGGCGGTCGGCAGTAATGAGCGTTGCCAGTTCGGAATTGGCTTGGGCGAGAATCAGGTGGTCGAACGGATCGCCATGGCCATCGACGTGACGCAATCTTTCAAACGCCGCCAAGTGCTCGCTGGCGACGGCCAACACCTCGAATCCTTCGGCAATCGCATCGCGCCAAGCACCCGATCCGCTTCTTTCGATCCCGCCCTTGCGGTGTTTGATCGCCAGCTCCCAGAATGACGCAACACTGACGAAAATCAGGTGCTCCCGATCGGCGATGACGGAACGCACGGGCGATTTCAGGCGCGGGTCGTCCTCAAGCCACCAAACCAGCACATGCGTGTCGAGCAAGAGTTTCATTTTTTCGGCAGCTGGCTTTCGTCGAAAGGAAGCGGGTCAGCGACTTCGTCGTTCCATGGCTCATTTTGCAGCTTGTCGAAGAATTCGAGCATGTCTGGCGGCCATTCATCCCAAGTATCGGGCAGTTTCGGCTTGCCCCGCCATGCCCCTGGCTGCCGCGGCTTGCCGTCCCGCGTATAGACCCATTTGCCATCGACCAGCCACGGCGGGCCGTCCTTGGCGGGCTCGGCATGTTTGAACGGCATCTGCATTTCGCGCACTCCGGAGGCCGGCAGAGTTTCACCGTCCACCAGTCCATTGAGATAGTCCTTCACCAGCGCCGACAGCGACGTGCCCAGCTCCGCCGCGCGGATGCGGGCCTTGCGGTGAGTATCGTCGTCGAGGGCGATCGTGACGTTTTTCATGGGGGACTGTGTAGCACAGTTTCACAGTCTGGGCAATAGCCGAGACCATTGCCACAAACCCACATTTGTGGTAATGTGGGTTTGTTATTGTAATTTGGAGTGGACCATGAGCCGCCTGACTATCGATCTCACCGACGAACAGCACAAGCGCCTAAAGGCTGTGGCTGCGCTGGAAGGTAAGTCCATTAGGCAGTTTGCCATAGAGCGGTTGTTTCCGGTCAAAGATGAACTTGACGAGGACTGGGAGAGGTTCAAGGCGTTCATGGATGCACGCATTGAGCAAGCGACTGAAGGAATTATCTCCGACCGAACATTTGACCAGATTGTTGAAACAGCCTTCGGGCGCAAGTCAGCTGCATGATGGCCAGCTATGCCTTCACGCAGGAGGCCGATGCTGATCTTGACGGGATCGTCGATTACTCGCGTCGCCAATGGGGCGACCAGCAGGCACGCCGCTATCTGGCCCAACTGCGCCTGTGCCTTGAACAGATCGCCGATGAGAGTGGGCGTCATAAAATCGAATCGAAATTCTCAAAGCCTGTCCGGGTGTTGCGGTGTCAGCGCCATTACATCTATTGCCTGCCGCGCACCGGAGAACCCAATTTGATCCTCGCTATCCTGCATGAACGAATGGATTTGATGGCGCGGATTGCTGAGCGGCTCCAATGAACGATGTAATCCATATCGCCGCAGCCTTGATCGATGATGGTGAAGGCCGAGTCATGTTGGTGCGAAAAACCGGCACCCGGCCCTTCATGCAAGCTGGAGGCAAAATTGAGGATGGCGAAGACGCCTGGGCAGCCTTGCGACGCGAACTTGCCGAAGAAATCGGCCTGAATTTGCCGCCATTAACCGGCTGTTACCTGGGGCGATTCAAAGCAATTGCAGCCAACGAATCCGAGACATATGTGTTGGCCGACTTGTTCCACGTCCGCACGAGTCATGCTCCAATGGCATCTGCTGAGATCGCCGAAGCGATCTGGTTTGAGGTAGCCAAAGTGGCCGATTTGCCGCTTGCGCCGCTCACACGCGAAATCGTGATACCGATCGCCTTGAAGCTCACCCCTTCGCCTGCTCCACCAGCCTGATATTCAGCTCCCGCAGCTGCTTGGCGCTCACCAACCCCGGCGCGCCCATCATCAGATCTTCGGCCTTCTGGTTCATCGGGAAGACCACCACCTCGCGGATGTTCGGCTCGTCGGCCAGCAGCATGACGATGCGGTCGACCCCTGGGGCCGAGCCGCCATGCGGGGGGGCGCCGTATTTGAAGGCATTGATCATGCCGGCGAAATTGGTATCGACGTCCTCGCGGGTATAGCCGGCGATCTCGAACGCCTTGTACATGATGTCCGGCCGATGGTTCCGGATCGCGCCGGACGACAGCTCCACCCCGTTGCAGACGATATCGTACTGCCAGGCCTTGATCTCCAGCGGGTCCATCGTCTCCAGAGCTTCCAGCTCGCCCTGCGGCATGCTGAAGGGGTTGTGGCTGAAATCGACCTTCTTGGCGTCCTCGTCATATTCGAACATCGGGAAATCGACGATCCAGCAGAATTTGAACTCGCCTTCCGCGATCAGGCCTAGCTGCTCGCCCACCCGCGTGCGCGCCGCGCCGGCCAGCTTCGCCGCCTGCAATTCCTTGCCCGCCGCAAAGAAGCAGCCGTCATCGGGGCCGAGGCCCATCGCCGCATAAAGCGCCAGCATGCCCGCCTCGCCGTGGTTCTTGGCGATCGGTCCGCCGAACTCGCCGCCCTTGCGGGTGACATAGCCGAGGCCCGCATGCCCCTCGCCGCGCGCCCATTCGTTCATGTCGTCGAAGAATTTGCGGCTCTTCTCCGCCGTGCCCGGCGCCGGGATGGCGCGGACCGTGCCGCCGGAGCCGACAATCTTCTCGAACAGGCCAAAGCCGGATTTCTCGAAGTGGCCGCCAACATCGTGGATGACGATCGGATTGCGCAGATCCGGCTTGTCCGAGCCGTATTTCAGCATCGATTCGGCGAAGGGAATGCGCGGGAATGTGCCCGCCGGGGTCACCGACCTGCCGTTCGCAAACTCCTCGAACACCCCGGCCAGCACCGGCTCGATGGCGTTGAACACATCGTCCTGCGTCACATAGCTCATCTCGAAATCGAGCTGGTAGAACTCGCCCGGCGAACGGTCGGCGCGGGCGTCCTCGTCGCGGAAGCAGGGGGCGATCTGGAAATACTTGTCGAAGCCGGCGACCATCAGCAGCTGCTTGAACATCTGCGGCGCCTGCGGCAGCGCATAGAACTTGCCCGGATGCACCCGGCTGGGCACCAGATAATCGCGCGCGCCTTCGGGACTGGAGGCGGTCAGGATCGGCGTCTGGATCTCGTTGAAACCTTGCGCCACCATGCGGCTGCGCAGGCTCGAAATCACCTTCGAGCGCAGCATCATGTTGGCGTGCACCTTCTCGCGGCGCAGGTCGAGGAAGCGGTATTTGAGGCGGATATCCTCGGGGTATTCCTGCTCGCCGGCCACCGGCATCGGCAGCTCCTCGGCGCGCGACTGCACGGTCACACCCCGGGCGAACACCTCGATCGCCCCGGTCGCCAGGCTGGCATTCGCCGTCTCGGCGCTGCGCAGTTTCACATCGCCGTCGATGGTGACGACGCTCTCCACCCGCAGCCCCTCCAGCACCGGCAGCGCCGGGCTGTCGGCGTCGGCGACGATCTGGGTCATGCCGTAATGATCGCGCAGATCGACGAACAGCACCCCGCCATGATCGCGCTTGCGGTGCACCCAGCCCGAGAGCCTGACGGACTGGCCGGCAGCGGCTGCATTCAATGCGCCGCAGGTGTGAGAGCGATAGGCGTGCATGGGGCGGGCTACTTCCGGGTTTTGTGGGGAGCGGGGTCTGGCCGACCCCTTATCGGCGCTCCTAACAGCTACGACGGCTCGATTTGTCAAGTTTCGAGCGGTCGCGCCGATCCCGGAACCAGCCGCTTGAGCGCCGAATAGGCGATTTCGCCGCTGAGAAGCGCCTGCATGGCCCCCCGGCGCAGTCCCCCGCCCAGCGCCACGCGGCAATCGACCAGTTCGCAGCGATCGTGCCACAGGCGGCTGACCGGCAGCTGGCCCGGGGCGGCGCAGCTGTCGATCGGAATGGCCGAGCCGCTCGCCGCATGCTCGCGAGTCAGCCAATCGAGCAGCAGCAAGCCGGGCGCATAGGCCGCGTAGCCCTCGTCATAGGCCATCTTGAATCCGTAGCTGCGGCCCTTGCCCGTCAATTGCGACGACAGCGCCAGCACCCGGCCCGGCACAGAGAGGACCGCCAGTTCGCAGCATCCCTGCGTTGCGCCGTCTTCGACAATCGCGGTGAACAGCGAACGGTTCTGCTCGCTGCAGGCCATCGCCGATCCGCCCGCGCCCTTCCAGCCCGAGCGCTCGATATCGAGAAAAGTCGCCAGCAGCGCCGTAATGGCGGCGGGATCGCAGATCAGGCGGAATTGGGGCGGCCCAAGCTCGCAGCTCAGCTTGCGCGCCAGCGAGTCTAGCCGGCGGCGTTGCTTGGCGCCGATCGCGGGCGGGTTGTCCGGCCGCAGCAAGGCGCGGGCATAGCGCCGGTCCAGCGCCATCGTCCTTTCGTCCGCAGCGCAAACCTCGAACAGCGCCAGGTTCACCGGGTCGTCCAGCGCCAGATCGGAAAGGCAAAGCGCCAGTTCGCGCTGGCTGGCCTGCGACAGCCCGGTCAGCAGACCCCGCCAGAACAGCTGCGCTGCGCCCGCACGCACCAGCGGCGTGCCGACGAAGCGGTTGGGGTGCGACCAGGCTTGCCAGCTTGGCAGGGGCGCGCGACCGATCCGGTTGGCGCGGATCAGCGGCAGCACGCCCAGCCAGCGATTGTCTTCGTCGTGCAGGATGGCCAGCAGCGCGGTTCCCGCCGGGTCGCAGTGCGCCAGCGATTGCCGCATGAACCACGGCTGGGCATAGGCGCTTGCGGTCGCGGCCTGTTGGCCAAGCTCGTCCCAGCGCCGCATGTCTTGCGCGGTGAGCGCGGCAAACGGAACAAGCCGCAGCCGCGCCTCGCTGGCCGCAAGGTCCAGACCCAAAGCCTCCGCCCGCCCGATCGGCTGGGCATCGAGGAACCGCTCGAAGCGGACCTGCTCGACCATGGCTCAGTCCATCCCCAGCCGTTGCAGCAGGCGCATGCTTTTCGCCTTGAGCCAGGGCCGGCGCGGCATCGCCGCAGGCGCCGCCGGTGCGAAGCCGCGATGCCTCAGCCAATCGTTGCAATGCCAGGCCAGATCCTGCTCGATGCTGCCATGCGTGCGCCAGGTCAGCGAGATCGAGATCGAAGGCTCGTCGTCCACCTGGACCCAATGCGGCGCCTTGTAGGGCACGAAGATTGCTTCGCCCGGGGCAAGCCGGTGCACGGTCTCGCCTTGCCGGAACGCGTCCTCCCAGGGCAGCAGATTGTCTTCCAGCCGGTGAAACTGTTCCTGCTGCGCCACCGGCAGCCAGGGCTCTGCCGCCGGGAACGTGACGAAGCGCTTGTGACCGGCGATCTGGAACAGGATGTTGAATTCGGGATCGAAATGAAACGGCGTCAGCGTCCCGGGCGAGGAAATGAAGATGAAGGCGACCGCTTTCAGCGCCTTGCCGGTCGTCTCGGCCAGGACCGGTTCCATCTGCGCCTGGAGCGCCCCGATCAGCTCGGCATATTCGGGCAATTGCTCGGCGAAGCGCAGCATGACCCAGCGCCCCGCCCGGTCGATCTGGCGGATTGTCTCCGCCGCACTGTCCGCGATCCGGGTGGCATGCGCGAACTCGCCGCCATTTGCGCCATCGGCGGCGCGGCATTCGACATGCGCCGGGTTCATCCGCTCCGCCGCCAGCGCCAGCATCTCGCGCGACAGCAGCGGGTGATCGGACAGGCAATGCGTCAGCACGCCGGTTGTCAGCGGATAGGCCGCGCGCAGACGTGCGACGCCATCCGGCGTCAGCACCGGGCCGGTGGTTCCAGCCGCGATCTGTGTGCTCCATTCCATGGCTGCGCCTTAGCGCGCAGGGGTTAAAATCCGTTTGAACCGGCTGCGCCCTTCCCTTTCGCCGCGCTTTGGTGCACGGGAACCCGGCGGTCAGTTGGCGAGGGCCGCATCACAACCAAGCCGCGGACCCGCACGGGGCCAAACCAGAAAAGTCGCGATGAAAATTCACCCCCTGATTACCGAGAGCGACAAGCTCGCCGATCTCTGCGCCCGTCTCGCCAAGGCCGATTTCATCACGGTCGATACCGAGTTCATGCGCGAGAACACCTATTGGCCCGAGCTGTGCCTGATCCAGATCGCCGATACCGAAGAGGCTGCGGCGGTCGATCCGCTGGCGCCGGGGATCGACATGACCCCGCTCTACGAGCTGATGACCAACAATGAGGAGGTGCTGAAAGTCTTCCACGCCGGCGGGCAGGATGTCGAGATCGTCTACAACCTCACTGGCCGCACCCCGCATCCGATCTTCGACACCCAGATCGCCAGCATGGCGATCAGCCAGTCCGAACAGATCGGCTATTCCAACCTGGTCGAAAGCTGGCTGGGCATCGCCGTGGACAAGGGCGCGCGGTTTACCGACTGGTCGCGCCGCCCGCTCAGCGAACGCCAGATCGAATATGCCATCGGCGACGTCACCCATCTCGCCAAGATCTTCCCCAAGATCCTGAACCGTCTGCGCAAGACCGGGCGCGGCGACTGGCTGGATATCGAGATGGAGAAGCTCGCCGATCCGGAAAACTACCGCAACGATCCCTCCAAGGCCTGGCTGCGGATCAAGGCGGCGGGGCGCAATCCCGGGGTGCTCGGGCGGCTGAAAGCGCTGGGCGCCTGGCGCGAGCTGGAAGCGCAGGACAAGAATATCCCGCGCGGCCGCATCGCCCGCGACGAGACGCTCGCCGACATCGCCAGCCATCCGCCCAAGACCCAGGCCGACCTCGCCAAGGTGCGCGGGCTCTCCGCTGGCTGGAAGGACAACGAGATCGGCAGGCGGATGATGGCGGTGCTCGACGCCGCCATGCCGCTGACCGACGACGAGCTGCCCGCCCGCACCTCGCGCGGCGCGCCGCTGGGCAAGGAGGGCACGCTGGTGGCCGACCTGCTCAAGCTGCTGCTCAAGATCCGCTGCCGCGAAATCGACGTCGCCGCCCGGCTGATCACCCGCAGCGAGGAGCTGGAAGCGCTGGCCGCGGGCATCCGCAAGGGTCTGCCGGTGCTGGAAGGCTGGCGTTACGAGATGTTCGGCCACGATGCTCTGGACCTGGTCGAGGGCAAGCTGGCGTTTGCCGTGGTGAACGGCAAGCTCAAGATGACGCATGTCGATGATCTGGTCGAGGTGGAAGCCGAGGCGGACGCGGCGGAGTAAGGGGGGTTCACGCGAAGGCCGCGAAGGACCGCGAAGGGCGCGAAGAGGCCGTGACTGCGGCGAAGCCGCCTTAAGAACGCAAGTGTTTGGACAAGACGCGACGCCGGGATCGATGCACGGCCTGCGGCCAATCACAACATCTTCGCGCCCTTCGCGGTCCTTCGCGGCCTTCGCGTGAACCCTTTGACTCTCGCATCCAGCAACCACGCTTGCGGTTTCACATAACCGGCCTAATGTCACATGTGACGAAAGGCAGAATCCATGGGTGTTCACCAAAACCTCACCGGAGCCCAGCGCACGGCAAAGTACCGCGCCGCCAAGCGTGCGCAGGGCCTGCGGCTCAAGCAGTTCTGGCTTCCCGACCTGCGCGACCCCAAGGTCCGTGCCGAAATCCAGGCCGATGCCGCCGCATTGGCGGCGCAGGCACAAAAGTGGGATAGCCTGATCGACGATGTCGAAGCCATGTCGGTAGAGGTGCTCGGCGATCTGCCGCCCTACGACTAGCCCACCGGACCAGGGTATTCCGCCTCCCCGTCCACGCTTGCCTTAATGCACTTTCGCCATTACGTTACATGTGACGAAAGGCAGGCCCATGGGTGTTCACGAAAGACTGACCGGAGCGCAGCGTACGGCGAAGTATCGTGCTGCAAAGCGGGCGCAGGGGCTGCGGCTCAAGCAGTTCTGGCTTCCCGATTTGCGCGACCCCGAGGTCCGCGAACGAATCCGCAGGGAAGTCGAGGAAATCAACCGGCGGGACCGCGAGACTGGGGTCATGGACGAGATCGAGGCGCTGGGCGACGAACTGATGAACTCGCTCCCGCCCTATGGCGCGCAGCCTGGCGAGAGGTGAATCGCGGGGAAATCTGGACCCAATCGGGAGGCTCGGGTTACGCGCGCAAGCCCCGTCCGGTGCTTATCGTGCAGTCCGACGCATTGGTCGGAACCGAGTCCGTCATCATCTGCCTGTTCACTTCGCACGAGGGCGGAATATTCACGTCCCGGTTGCCGTTCGAGCCTACTGACGAAAACGGATTGCTTGAGGCCAGCGAATTGATGGCCGAGAAGATCATGACCGTGCCGCGAAGCAAACTTGGCCGCAAGATCGGCGCTGCTACGGTCGAAGATATGGACCGGGTCGAGCAAGTTCTGGCCATCGTGCTGGGGTTTGCGGGATGATCTCCCGTCGTGAAGCCTTGGCCACGCTGGCGGGCGCTGGGTCACTGCTGGCGGGGTGCAACTCTGATTCCAAACATGCCGCCTTCCTTTGGCAGGAACCGTACTACGCAAAATTGAAGGTTGAAGTCGACACGCCCGAAGGAGTGAAGACCGGCTTCAGCGTGATCGAAGTCAGGCGGGACAAGGCCGATAAGGGCTACCGGGCCCGAGGCGAGGCAGTTGCGGTCGATTTGCCGGGAAATCAGACTCTGTTCGTGCTGCTGCGTTCGCAAAGCAATCCAGATTGGGTGGGATCTTTGCATTCCTACTCCAAGATCGATGACTCGAACGGCATCACGGATGACACGATTGAAGCGCGCGAGGCCTATAATAGGCGCGTTGCGGCGGATCGGCGGGTCTGG
This sequence comes from uncultured Alphaproteobacteria bacterium, assembly GCA_963779195.1. Classification (GTDB taxonomy): domain Bacteria; phylum Pseudomonadota; class Alphaproteobacteria; order Sphingomonadales; family Sphingomonadaceae; genus Novosphingobium. The sequence continues at coordinate 237,277 of CAVZWZ010000001.1, read as the reverse complement.
CCGATTGCGCGCAGACGCAAGACTGCGGTTGAGGATTCAGACAATTACCCCTTGTTTGTCCGCTTCCGCGACATCGCCGATCCCAAGAGCGTCGAGCAGGTCGATCCCGACGATCTGGCGAAGAGCTTCGGGCCGGGGGTCAAGCTCAAGAGCCTCACCGTGCAGATGACCGATGAGCCGGTGACGTCGGGGATTGAGAAGCGGTTGGGGTGGTTGGATCACTTGGATCGTTACCGAAGTGACCCAAGCAATCCATTCACAAGCACACTTCCGAGCATCATTGGTGGACTGAAGGCTGGAAAATGACCGCCTACCACCCCACGCTCAAACAACTCCAATACCTCGTCGCCCTGCACGAGCACGGCCATTTCGGCCGCGCCGCCGATGCCTGTTTCGTCTCGCAATCCACCCTCTCCGCCGGCCTGCGCGATCTCGAAACGCTGCTCGGCGTGGTGCTGGTCGAGCGCACCAAGCGGGCAGTGCGCTTCACCCCGCTGGGCAACAGCGTCGTCGCCAAGGCGCACCGCATATTGCGCGAGGCGGAGGAGCTGTCCGACCTCGTCCAGTCCTCCGGCCAGCCGCTGTCGGGCGAAGTGCGGATGAGCGTGATCCCCACCATCGCCCCCTTCCTGCTCCCCCGCATGCTGCCCCGCCTGCGCCGCGAGCGCCCGGCGCTCAAGCTGTTCCTGCGCGAGGAGCCGAGCGCGGCGGCGATGGAATCGCTGCACCACGGGCGGGCCGACTGCGTGCTGCTCGCCCTGCCCTATCCCACCGGCGAGGTCGAGAGCGAGACGATCGAGCTCGATGCCTTCTACGTCGCCTTCCCCAAGGACGATCCGCGCGATCCGCCCGAGGAAGTGCCGCCGTCCCTCATTGACGAGAGCCGGCTGATGCTGCTCGAAGACGGCCACTGCCTCAAGGACCACGTCCTCGCCGCCTGCAACCGGCCAGAGCTCCGCGCGAGTGCAACGATGATCGGCACCAGCCTGCACACGCTGGTGCAGATGGTCGACAACGGGTTGGGGCTGACCATGCTGCCCGAAATGGCGCTGGACGCGGGGATATTGAACGGCACCAATGTGGTGGCCCGCCCGCTCAAGGCCCCCAACGCCAACCGCGAAATCGCGCTGGTCTGGCGCAAGAACTCGCCGCGCGGCGAGGAGTTCCGGCTGCTGGCGGAGGAACTGCGGACGGGTTGAGCCGTTATCAGCCCCGCCGGAAGTCGGGCTGGGTACCGGACTTGCGCCAGTAATCCTCGAGCCCGGTGCGTTCGAGCAGGCTGGCGTGGCGCGGATCGTTCCGCAGCGAGAGCACGGCGGGCGCGAACAGCGGGCCGGTGGATCGCATGTCGAGCGGCCCGGGCGGGGCAACGCGCGTCCCGTTCACCACGCCCCCGAAGTAATAGGCTTCGAACAAGGCAAACAGTTCGTCGGTCATTCCGGAGACCACCATACTCGACGCCGCGACGAAGATACTCGCGATCAAAATGGCGGCGGGAGCATTGCGGTTCTTGTTCCTGTACTCGGCAATTCCCCGGCCGGTTGAAAACGCTTCGGAGTTGCTGACGAGGGTTTCCATCGTATCCAGCGGGATAGCGCCGGGAAGCCGGGTCGCAGCGCGAAGGTAGGTAACCGCCTCGGCGTGGCGCCTGCTGTCGGCCAGGACCATGTAGCCCAGGAACCAGATCCGGAAGTCCCGGGGCCAGCGCGACCGGGCCTCATCCACGGCGAGATCGGCTTCTTGATTACGGCCCGCATAGCATAGGGCTTGCACCTGCACGATCCAGCCGATCTGTCGCATCGGATCGATTTCGATGGCGCGGCGTGAGGCGGTGAGGGCCTCCTCGAGCCGACCGACCCAGGCCAGCATCCAGCCGAGCACGGCATGGCCGACCGCCAAATCCGGGTGATCGCTCAGGAGGGCGCGCAGGCGCTCCTCCCGTTTCAGCCGACCGAGATTCGAGTCGGCCAAGATCAGCGCAAGGCGTGCCTCGGCATTGTCCGGATCGAGCGCCAGCGCACGTCCGGCGGCGACGCGGACCTCGCGCGGATCGCTCAGCCGCATGACCTCGCCATTGGTCGGATAGCGGTAGCTGAGCGCCAATGCCCCCCAGGCATCGGCATAGCGCGGATCGATCGCCACGGCCTGCTTGTAGACCTCGATCGCCTCGCCCATCGATTCGGCGACGCCAGCCTTCTGGATCGCCTGTCCCCTCCGGAAGAGTTCGCCGGCGCGCCGTTCGGGCACATACCGCCTGGTCCGGAGCCATCCGGCATAGCCGATCGCGGCGGCAACGCCCCCCGCCATGACCAGGCCGGCTGCCACAGCACGGCGCGACAAACGGCGGGGTCCGCCAACCGCTTCCGGCTCCTTGATCGTTGAGGCGGGTTGCACCTCCTCGCCCGGATGCGGTTCGCCGGACGCAATGCTGCCGGCCTGCTGACCATCGACAAGCAGGCGAAACCCCACCCGAGGGATGGTCTCCAGCCGCACCGCGCCGCCGGTCATGTCGTCAAGCGTATGACGCAGCAGCGACGTCGCCCGGGTGATCGCCTTGTCGCTGACGATCTGTCCGTCCCAGCAAAGCTCGATCAGGTCGTCGCGCGACAGCACTTTGCCGGGAACTTCGCCCAGCGCGACGAGCACCCGCATCACTCTCGGCTCGAGCATCTCGCTGAGCGCACCCGCGCCGACCCGGCGCGAAGGCGGATCGACCGCCAGCGGCCCCAGCGCGAACGGCTCCGCCTTCGACAAATCGCCGGCTCCATTGGCCAAGGCTAAGGCTGGCATGCCCTCCATCGCTATAGTCTACAATTGTTTTCGCGCCCGCACCAGTCTCGGCAAAGTTAATGCCAAACGCCGCGATTGCCCGTTTCCCCCGCAAATGTCCGAAAATAGCCGAAATATCGCGCAAACATCGCGAATGCATAGCCAATGCATAGTGGTTCGGGGGTCGCCGGCCGGGGCCATGCGGCGCGATATTGGCGGCGGCGCCAAACCCGGTTTCAATTCCGGGAGGACCGCTCAACCCGAAAGGAAAGGCCATGACCAAGACTTCCACAATCGCCCGCCCGCTGCTCGCACTCGCCCTCGTCGCCGCTCCGCTGGCGGCGCAGGAGCCGACCGTTGTTACCGGTGCCCACCAGCCCACCTATCAGGAACGGGTCAGCTTCGCCGATCTCGACCTGAGCCAAGGGTCGGCGCAGAGGGCTTTGAAGACGCGAGTGCGGCGCGCAGCGGACAGAGTCTGCATCGAAGCCGAAGGACCGTTACCGAGTTACGGGTATGGGTTTGGATCGGACCTCACTTGCGCCGACCTGACCTACAATCACGCGCGTCCGCAGATCGTGGCAGCCATCGACCGCGCCAAGTCGGGGCAGCAGACGGCGGCGATGGCCTTGGTCATTTCCGCGCCACACGCCCGGCGTTAGTCTGCACGGCGAGCACTGCGTCGGTCCTCCCGCACCGGCCAACGGTGCGGGAGGATGTGCAAGTCCATCGCTGCTAAGACAAAGACCATTCACGCAAACGCCTCCTCGCCCTCCAGCTTGGTCCGGTGCATCAGCCGGCCGCTGTCATAATCGTATTGCGTCGCGCGGTGCATGGTGCCGGTGTTGTCCCAGATCACCATGTCGCCCAGCGACCAGGTGTGACGATAGGAAAACTCCGGGCCGGTCGCCCATTCGCGCAGCCGCACCAGCAGCAGCTCGCTTTCGAACATGTCCATGCCCTCGACCTGCAGCGCCGTCGCGCCCAGCACCAGGCTCTTGCGCCCGCTCTTGTGCTTCCACACCAGCGGCAGGGTGTTCTTGCCGATCGACTGCCACAGCTTCATGCTGGCATAATCGGGTTCGGGATCGTGATAGAGCTGCGAGCGCCACATGGCGTGGACCACTTTCAGCTTCTCGATCGCGCGCTTCTCGTCCTCGGGCAGGGCGTCGAAGGCGGCATAGGTGTTGCAGAAATCGGTCTCGCCGCCAGCCTTGGCCAGCGCGCGCGCGCTCATGATCGAGGCGAGGATCGGCATGTCCGACATGGTGCCGTCGATGTGCCAGAAGAACGCGCCGCGCAGATAGCTGGCGTTCGGATTGACCTTGGGGTCCATGGTGATCGGATAGACTGTGTCCATCCCGCTCTTCGATTCGCCCACCTCATGCGCGAAGGTGCCGAGCGTGTGGGTGAAGGCGATCTGCTCCTCGTCGGTGAGGTTGATCTTGGGGAACACGATCACTCCGCGCTTTTCCATCAGCTCGCGGATTTCCCTGGCTTTGGCGCCGGAGAGCAGGGTCTGCTTGTCGGTGCGGATGGCGCTGCCGATGTTGGGGGCGACATCGCTGACTTCCCAGCGGACATTGGACATGACGTTCATGGCATTCTCTCCGAACCCTGCGGGCCTGCTGAACACTAGTATAGCGCGGCGGCCCGAATATCAACTCACGCGAACGGCTCTTCGCCCGCCAGCTTGGTCCGCGCCAACAGGCGGCCGCTGTCGAGCGGATAGGGCGTCGCCCGGTGGAGCGTGCCGGTATTGTCCCACATCACCGCGTCGCCCTGCTTCCAGCTGTGACGATAGGTAAACCGTTCCTGCGTCGCCCAGTCGCGCAGCCAGGTGAGCAGATCGAGGCTTGCCAGCGGGTCCATGCCGGGAATGCCGACCGCGGTATTGCCGATCACCAGGCTGTTGCGGCCCGAACGGTGCCGCCACACCAGCGGCAGGGTGGCGCTGCGCACGCTCTGCCATTGCTCGAAGGTGGCGTAGTCTGGCTCCGGCTCGACCGCCAGCTGCGCCGCCGCCAGCGCGTGGACCGCGCTCAGGCCGTCGATCTGCGCCTTGCGCTCGTCGGGCAGCGCCTCCCAGGCGGCATAGGTGTTGGCGAACTCGGTCTCGCCGCCCGTTTCGGACAGCACCACCGGCCGCATGATCGAGGCAAGCACCGGCACCGGGTTCATGTAGCCGTCGAAATGCCAGAAGAACGAGGCCTTGGTATATTGCGCGGAAGCGCCGCCCGCCGGATCGACACTGATTTCGGTGACCTTGCCGTCCGGCCTGTCCGGCTCGTAAGCGCCCAGAGTGCGGGTGAAGGCGATATGTTCCGGGTCGGTGAAATGGGTCTCGGGGAACACCAGCACCCCGCGCTCTTCGAGCAACTCGCGAATTCTGGCGGCGTGGTCGCCGGAGAGCAATGCCGCCTTGTCTGCGCGGATTTCCGCGCCGATCAGGGGCTTGATACTCTCATAGTCGAGCCGGACCTTGGTATGGGTGGTCATCGAATGCCTCCCTCGCCGGCGCGCATCCGGCATGCTGAACAACTGTACAGCGCGCGCGCAGGCGGGTCAATCAATCCGCCGGAACCGCTTCCCTGGCCAGCAGTTCCACCCATCTCTCGGCGACCGCCCGCGCTTCTTCGTGCCCGGACGTGACCCCAAGCCCGCCCTCCATGATCAGCGCCCGGCCGATCCCGGCAAGCACCACCGTCAGCCCTGCTGGCGGGCAGCCGCCCGGCCAGGCGAAGTCCTTGCCCAGCAGCCGGGTCAGCGCCTCCACCTGAGTTGCCCGCATGCGTTCGGAGTGGGCGGCCATTTCCGCGCGGATCGTCTTGCGGTGGTTGGCCAGCGCGATGAATTCGATCGAAATCGCGGTGCGGCTGGCATCGGCGAAGAAATCCCAAAGCGCGCGGATCGGATCGTCCGATTTCAGCGCATCCTCGATCATCGCGTCGCTCTGGTCGGCGCCCTTGCGGAACAGGGCGAGCAGCAGATCTTCGGTGGTCGGAAAGTAATAGTGCACCAGCGAGGGCTTGAGTCCCGCCTGCGTCGCCACCCGCCTTGTGCTGACTGCGGCATAGCCTTCATCGCGCATCAGCTGCTCGGTCGCGTCGAGAATCAGCGCCCGCCGCGCCGAACTCTCCGCCCCGATCCTGCGTCCCGCCAAGGCCATGCGCTTTGCCTACTTCCGCTTCGCCGGAGTGTACCAGACCGGCGAGGAGATCGCGCGTTCCTGGATCGTCGCGGGCACGCCCTCGGGCAGCGGCAGCCCCCGCGCCGCAGCGAGCAGCGTGGTCCAGCGCGGCGTCGGGATTTCCAGCGCGCGGGCATAATAGACCGCCGGTCTTGCCGGATCGAATTCCGGATCGCGCCACTGCGCCTTGAGCACCGTCGCGCCGGCCGCATTGCTGTAGGTCGCGGTCTTGAGATCGACGGTGTTGCGCACCGCCGGAACCTCTCCGGTCCTGGCATCCCGCCGCCGCTCTCGCGACCACACCACGTCGAAGACTTTCTCCTTGTAGCCCGCGCCATCGAGCCAGACCTTGACCAGCTGGATGCGATCGAGATTGGCGCCCGACGGGTCTTTCGCCGCTTCGAACAGGAAGGCAGGAGGGGCGGTCTGCCACTTGCCCTGTACAGTGGGCAAATCGCTCCCCATCGGCACCCCCAGCCGATAGGCAATGCGGACCCAGTCCGGCCTTCCCTGCAAATTTGCCGGCAGGTTCCAGCCGCCGAACATCCGCAGCCGCATCTGCGTGCCCGAGGTCGCGAAGGTCTCCTTGCGGCGCAGCGCCGCATAGATCGCGGCGCGCGTGTTCGCCTCGGCCCAGACGCCCGTCAGCCCGCCGCCCGACCAGTTGAGCTGCGCCGGCTGCGCCTGCGGCGCGCCGACATTGCGCTGCCGCTGGAAGTCCTCGATCTGGCCCTTGGCGGCCCCCACCTTCTGCGACAGGATCCGCCGGGCGAATTCCAGATCGGGCAGGTTGACCTGCGGATCGCTGCTGAACAGGCTGTTGCCGGCATAGGCATTCTCGGCCGAATCCGAGAGCCCGTTGTGAAAATCGGTTCCCGCAACGAAGCCCAGCTTGAACGGATTGGCCCCGACCCTGCTCTCGATCGCCAGCCCGCGCCCCAGCGCCTGCCGCGCGAAGCTGCCATCGACCTTGCTCCCCCCGCCGCTGCCGAGCAGCTCTTCCGCGCGCTCGAAATCGGCGAATTCGTCGGCCGGCGAAAGCAGCGGCGAGGTTTCGGACTGGCCCTTGTGCTGATAGATTTCGGCCAGCGGCTCGTTCATCGCCCGCATCCGCGCATAGGCAAGATCGACCGGGCGGCCCTTGCTGTCGTTCCAGTCGAACATCATGCCGTTCGACGCGTTGGAATTATGCGGGATGGCCAGGCCCTCGATGCCCTTGGCCCGCTGCGCTTCGAGAAAGGCCCACAGGTCTTCCGGATTCTTCGATTCCGCCGCCGTGAAGGGCGCATCGGGCGCCTTGTCCCGGAAGATGACGTTGCGGTGCATGTTCTCCCGTCCGCCCCACATCGCCGTCCATTCATAGGCGGCAAAGCTGGTGAAGGTGCCGGGCCGGTTGTATTTCTCGACCAGGTTCAGCTGGTATTTCCAGCTGTCGTCATTGACCGCAGCCATCTGCGCCCGCGAATCCTCGTCGCCGGTCAGCGCCGAAACCAGCTTGCCCAGCGCCGCGCCGAGCGGGTCCTGCTGCATCAGCACGCCGGCCTTGCTCCTGGCGAAAGCGCTCGTTGGATCGCTGAGGCCGCGCATCGATGCGCCGAGATATTCGGCATGATCGGTCACCGCCATGAAGTCGAGCGGACGCGAGCGCTGGACGGTCTGGCCGAGATAGTCGACCGGCTGCCCCATGGCGAAGCGCCAGGCGGCATCGGGCTCGGCGCGGCTGCCCATCAGCGCATAGGCATCGAAGCTGTAGCCGGTGTGGAGATGCAACTCGCCGAAGAAGGCCCTGCGCGATTCGGGCGCGATTCCGGGCGCGCTTCGGCGGCGCTGGGTGCGGAGGACGCGTCATGGGCTCCGGCCAGCGCGGCAAGGCTCGCGGTAAGCGCGAACGCGATGCGATAATTCACGGGACCCCTCCCTTCAAGCGAATGCGGCAGCCGTCCTCTCCACGAACAGAAAGCCAGCGTAACAGCCCATGGCGTAAGCGACTAGCCTGTAACCGACCGATCCGGAAAAATCGCGCAAGCGAGCCGCAGCAAGCCGCCGCCACGCCAGCAGCGCCGCCAGCAGCGCCCCGACAAACAGCAGCTGCCCCGCCTCCACCCCCAGATTGAACAGCAGCAGCGCCAGCGGGATATCCTCCGGCGGCAGCCCGGTCTCGGCCAGCGCTCCGGCGAAGGCGAAGCCGTGGAGCAGGCCGAAGGCTGCGGCGATCAGCCAGGGCTTGCGCGCTGTGAGCGTGTCCCGGTCCCCCCGCAGCAATTCGCGCGCGACGAAGACGATCGACAGCGCCACCAAAGCCTCGATCACCGCTACCGGCGCGGAGACATATCCCAGCGCGCTCGCCGCGAGGGTGAGCGAATGGCCGAGAGTGAAACTGGTCACCACCCAGACCAGCCGCCAGCCCATCCCGGTCAGCAGCAGCAGCCCAAGCACGAACAGCAGATGGTCCGCCCCGGCGAGAATGTGTCCCACCCCCAGCCCGAGATAGGCCGCCGCCGCCCGTCTCTTCCAGCCGCCGAAATCGAGCTTCGCACTCGGGGAATTGTTATGAAGGATGGCGTCGAAGCTTTTTCCGTCAATCGTGCGGGCGTGGACCAGCACATCGGTGATGGTGCGCTCCAGCCCGCCGATGGTGACGGTCGCTCCGGCCAGCTCGGCTGCGGGCGCGCGCAGCTGCCAGCGGCGGGTATAGTGCGTGGGGGTAAGCTCTTCCGCTACGGGCCTGCGCGCCAGCCAGCCGTTGGTCAGGCGCGGCTCGAGCTTCACCGCCCGGTCGCCCATCACCGGCTGCTTCCAGACGATGTTCCATTCGCCGGGGCGCTGCTCGATCAGTTCGAGATAGGCCGGGCGCACTTCGTGGGCGGTGGCCTGCCCGGTCGCAAGCAATGCGGCAATCAGGAGGAGCAACCACCTCACTCGCGCACCACGGTATACCGCGCCCGCAGCGCCGCCAGCCGCCTCCGGTTCTCCGCCTCGCGCTCCGCCGCGACGAAATCCGCCTTCACCGCCGCGCGCACCGCCTCAAACCTCGGCGCGCGCGCCGGTTCGGCGCCGGAAACCCGCACCAGATGCCAGCCCCAGCTCGACCGCCAGGGGCCGCGCCACTGGCCCACAGGCGCCGAAAACAGTTTCCGGGTTATTTCGGTATCCCCGAACAATCGCACGGCGTCTGCGGGGCTGAAATGCCCGAAACCGGACTGATCGGGAAAGCCGTCGCCCCACTCCATGATCGGCGGAACGTCGGGCGAGAGCCGCGGCAAAACCGCCAGCGCCCGCGCCCTGGCGGCGGCTTCGTTGCTGGCGTCGGCGGCGAAGAACAGATGCGAGAAGGAGACAGTTCCCGGCTCGCCGTAGCGCGCCCGGTTCTTCTCATACCACCCGCGCAGCTCCGCCTCCGACGGCTCGGGCGGCGCGGCCATATCCTGTTCGAGAAACTCCACCTTCTGGATCACCCGGCGGCGGACGATCTCGTCGTCCTTGCCCAGCCCGCGCGCGAGCCCCTCGCGAAACAGCACTTCGGAGGCGACAAAGTCGTCGATCAGCCGGGGCAGCATGGCAGGCGGCGGCGGCGCGCCGAATTCCGCCGCATAAGCGTTCTTCAGCCCCTCGATCTTCTGCGGCGTCAGGACGATGCGGAAGTGGTCGTTCTCCCGCCGGTGATGCTCCGCCAGCGCGAACAGCACCAGTCCCGCTGCAAGGAAATGGAGCAGAGGCTCCCGCAGCACCCCGCGCCAGTCGAAGCTGCTGCGGGGCATCAGTGCGCCCCGGCGCCCCAATCCTGCACCGGCGGCTTCATCGTCGCCACCGCGATAGCGCCGATGACCATCAGGCCCGAGACAATGATCAGCAGCGGATCGTAGCTCTTGTAAACATCGTGCAGCCGCCCGACCAGCACCGGCCCGATTGTCGATGCCAGCGCGCCGATGCCAATGATCGCGCCCATCAGCGCGGCGAAGGACTTGAGGCCGAAGTGGCGCGTGGCGAGGTATGAGACCACGTCGATCTCCGCGCCGATCGCTGCTCCGAACAGTGCGACCGCTGCCATCAGCGCCGGATAGCTGGGCTCCACTGTCAGCAGCAGGACAGAGCCCGCCGCCGGCATCAGCATGGTGATCGTTGCAATCAGGTTTGCGGAGAAGCGGTCGATCAGCGCGCCGACCGCGATCCGCGCACCGATGCCGACCAGCCCCATGACTGCGGCGACACCCGCTGCCGCGACCATGCCGATCCCGGTCTCCGCGAGCAGCGGCACCAGGTTCACCGACATGGTGAAGCTGAAGAAGGCGAAGCAGCCGTAGGAGACGAACAGCTGCCAGAAGGCCCGGGTGCGCAAAGCTTCGCGGAAGGCAAGACCGGGCAGGACCACAGGCTGCGTTGCCGCGCTCATCGCTTTAGCCGCGCCATTGCCCGGCGTGCCGCGAAAGAACAGCAGCACCACCGGCAGGGTGACCGCCAGCCAGATGGCAGCGGTGCCCAAGAATGCCTGCCGCCAGCCATATTCGGCGATAAGCGTGGCGGCCAGATAGGGCACGATCATGGCGGCGAGCGACGTGCCCGAAAGCGCCACCGCCATCGCCAGCCCGCGCGACTTGTCGAACCGCGCCGCCACCGCACCGGTCCAGACCGGCGACTGCACCAGCAGGATGCCAAGGCCCAGCAGCAGCCACAGGCCCACCCAGTTGAACACCGAGCCGGTGGCCGCACCGAGCAGGGCGAAGGTGCCGCATTTTACCAGCAGACCGGCAATCGCCACCCGCCGCGAGCCAAAGCGATCGACCACAGCGCCGATCACCATGTTTCCGATGATCCCGAGCATCACCGACAGGCTGATGCCCGACATGACCTGGGCCCGGCTCCAGCCGAAGGCCTTTTCGAGTTCCGGGACAAAGGGGCTGATTGCGTATGTTGCCAGCCCCATCGACGAATAGCCGATCATCGCCGAAATCGGCAGCAGCCAATGCGCCCGCCATTCCGCCGCAGCCGAACCGCGCTCAACAACCTGCATCAGTGCGCCACTCCCCATTCCTGTTTGGGCCGCCCGGTCGAGAGCACCAGCAGCGAGCTGATCAGCATGATCGCCACCATGAAGATCAGCAGCGGATTGTAATTGCCATATTGGTCGTGAATCCATCCCGCCAGCACCGGCCCGATCGCGCCGCCGGCCGCGCCCGCGGTGATCATCCCGCCGAACAGCGCGCCGAACGCCTTGAGCCCGAAATGGCGCGAGGTGAGGTAGACGATGACGTCGAATTCGGCCCCCACCGTCATGCCGATGCTGACCACCGCGAGGATCAGCATGGCCATGCTCGGCTGATCGTAAAGCAGGATCAGACAGCCCGACACCGGCAGCAGAAAGATCAGCGCGCCGACGATGTGCGAGGGGAAGATGTCGAGCAGGAAGCCAGCCGACAGCCGCGAGCCCAGTGCGATCAGCCCCATCAGCGAGGCGATCCCCGCCGCCGCCATCGCGGTCTGCCCCTTGCCGACCAGCAAGGGCACCAGATTGGGCGCCATCGCCACCGCGTAGATCGAATAGGACATCGAGGCGAAGAACAGCCGCCAGAACACCGATGAGCGCATGCCCTCGGCCAGCGTCAGCCCCGGCAGCTCGCTTGGCGCAGGCTCGGCCCCTTCTGCCGCAGCGCCTGACTTGCCCCCGCTATCCCGGTAGAAGAACCAGACGATGGGCAGCGCCACCAGCAGCCAGATCGCCGCGACGCCGGGAAAGGCCGCGCGCCAGCCGTAGGTCGCAATCAGCTGGGTCGCCAGCACCGGCACGATGAAGCCCGCAATCGACGAGCCCGACAGCGCCGTCGCCAGCGCCAGCCCGCGCCCCTTGTCGAACCGCACCGAGACCAGCTTGGTCCACACCGTCGACTGGATCAGCAGGGCGCCGAATGCGACCAGGGTCCACAGCAGCGTCCAGTTGAGCATGGTGCCGGTGGCCGTGGCCAGCAGCGCGATCGCGGCGGTCTTGACGAACAGGCCGGCAATCCCTGCGACGCGGGTGCCGATCCGGTCGATCAGCACGCCGACCGCCAGATTGAAGAACACCCCGATCAGGTTGGAGAGGGTGAAGCCCCACATCACCTCGGCGCGCGACCAGCCGAATTCCTTTTCCAGCGGGATGACGAAGGGCCCGATCGCATAGGTCTGCAAGGCGAAGGTCGAATAGCCGATGGCGCCCGCCACCGGCAGCCACCAGAAGCGCCGCCATTCGCCGATTGCGGATGCCTGTTCGCCCGTATTCACTACGGCTTGTCCTCCCCGAATGCGCCCCCTTTTGCCAGCATGGCGGGGAATTGCAAACGGCGGCCAGCGAGGCTGCATTGACACGAGGCGCGATGACTGTGACGTAACCGCTGCGGCTCGGGGAGAGGGCGAATGAGCGACGCGCGGAAAGCAACGGCGGCGGGCGAATGGCGGGCGGGCTGGACCCTCGCTCTCACCGCCATGTGGGGCATTTCGCTGACCACGCTGCACTCGGGTTCGACCGGCATCATGATGGAGCCGCTGGAGCGCGAGTTCGGCTGGAGCCGGACGGAAATCTATCTCGGCAATTCATTGGTCTCCTATGTGCCGGTGCTGCTCGGCACCGCCATGGGTCTGGCGATAGACCGCATCGGCCCGCGCCGGATCGCCCTGGCGGCGGCGGCGGCGATGTGCCTGGGCTATGCGCTGCTGGCGCAGGTCACCGGCAGCCTGTGGCACTGGTGGGCGAACTGGGCGCTGATCGGCATCGCCATCGCGACCATGCCCACGGTCTGGCTGACGGCGGTTTCCGGCCGTTTCAACCAGTCGCGCGGGCTGGCGATCGCGGTCGCGCTGTCGGGCACCGGCCTCGCCAATTTCCTGGTGCCGCCGATCGCCAATGCGCTGGTCGAAAGCTACGGCTGGCGGGGCGGCTATATCGGGCTGGCGGCGATCTGGGCGGCGATTGTGCTGCCGCTGGCTTTCTTCTTCTTTCGCGGCGCCGGCGAGATGCGCAAGGGCGCGGGCGACGCCGCCCCGCCCGCGCCGATCACCGGGTTCACCGCGCGCGAAGGGTTCCGCTCGCCGGCCTTCTGGAAACTGTTCTTCGGCGCATTCTTCGGCACTGCGGGCGGGGTGGCGCTGATCATGAACATGGTGCCAGTGCTGGTTTCGACCGGGCTGGACAAAGGCGCCGCCGCCTGGATCGCCGGGCTCGCCGGCCTGTCGACCATCGCCGGGCGGATTTTCGGCGGCTGGCTGATGGACCGGATCAACGCCAGGAACATCGCCGGCGTCGCCACGATCGCCGGGGCCACCCTGCCGGTGCTGCTGCTGCTGTTTCCTGGCGTCATTGGCGCAGCGGTGTTTGGCGTTTGCGTTTACGGCTTTGCCGGCGGCGCGAAAATCGGCGCGCTGGTCTATCTCACCAGCCGCCACCTTGGCCAGCGGGCGTTCGGCACGCTCTATGCCTCGATCAACGCCTTCATGGCGCTCGGCGTCGGCACCGCGCCGCTCATCGCCAACATGATCTACGATGCCACCAGGAATTACACCCCGGTGATGTGGGCGGCGGTGCCGGTGCTGAGCATTGCGGCCTTCATCTATTTTTCGCTGGGGGCCTATCCGGATTTCGAAAAAGACCAAGCTGCGCCTGACTGAAGCAGGAAGAATAGGCACACAGTGGGAGCATCGAATTGGCGCAGCAACAGCCGGCATCGGCAACGCAGGAATGGAAAACCCACTGGCCGCTGGTCTTCGCCGGCACCTCGGGCATGCTGCTCGCCTCGCTCTCGACCTCCTCCTTCGGGGTGATGCTGGTCCCGCTCGAACAGGCGACCGGCTGGAGCCGGGCGCAAATCTCGCTCGGGCCGCTGACCATGACGATCGTGACCATCCTGGTCGGCACGCTGATGGGCTATGCGGTCGACAAATTCGGCTCGCGGGTGGTCGCGCTGTTCTGCGCTGTGCTGCTCAGCGGATCGATCGCCGCGCTGTCGCTGCTCACCGGCAATATCGCCATCTGGATCGCGATCTGGGCGGTCATCGGCCTGGGCAGCGCCGCCATGCCGACGGTTTCGGTATCGCCGGTGACCAAGGGCTTTTCCGCCGGGCGTGGCCTGGCGATTGCCGTCGTGTTCAGCGGCTCGGGCCTCGCCGCTTTCGTGGCGCCCAATGTGGCCAACTGGCTGACCGAGCACTACGGCTGGCGCAACGCCTACCTCGGCCTCGCCGCGCTGTTCGCTGCGGTGGTGATCCCAGTGTTCCTGCTGTTCCTGCGCGATCCTCCGGTTACGCCAGCTGCCCCCTCCCCGGCGGGCGAGAGCCAGCCGCTGGCCGAACTCCCCGGCCTTACCGTGCGCGAGGGCTTCCGCTCGCTGTCGTTCTACAAGCTGTTCTTCGCCAATTTCATGACCGTGGTGGCCAGCGTCGGGCTGATCCTCAACATGGTGCCGGTGCTGCGCTCGACCGGCATTTCCGCCAGTACCGCCGCCTGGATCTATGGCTTCAGCGGCATCGCGACGATCGCCGGGCGCATTTTCGCCGGCTGGCTGATGGACCGGGTGAGCGCCAGCAAGGTGGTCGGCTTCGCGATGATCGGCATGACCACGCTGCCTGGCCTGCTGCTGCTGGCCCCCGGCTCGGTGCCGCTGGCGCTGGCCGCGATAATCTGCGCCGGACTGTTGGGCGGCGCGGGCACGCCTGCGAATGCTTATCTCGCCGGCAAACACTTCGGCCCGCGCAGCTTCGGCACCTTCTACACCACGATCAACGTCGCCAGCTCGATCGGCGTCGGCCTGGGCCCGCTGATCGCCAATCTGGTCTATGATGCGACCAATAGCTACGAACTGGTGATGTGGGGCGCGATCCCGGGGCTGGTGGTGGCGGGGCTGCTGTATCTGTCGCTGGGGAAGTATCCGGAGTTTGGGCTGCGGTAGGAGACACGCAATTCCGTGTCCCCCTGCGAGGGGCAGAACGGCAAGGAAGCAGCAATGACGTTTGGTGACAACGCAAATTGTTGCCGCCATCTACACCGCTATCTAAAGTAAACGTCCACCCTAATCCCCACCGATAGCAAGCGAACGATCGACGAACTGCCCCTGGAATAAGCACCGGGAGCTTCTTGTCATTTGCATCTGCCTCCATCCGCGTTCGATATCCAGTCTGCAATTCAAGGGGTGGAAACGCGGAAAATGGAACCGGCGAATTGGTCCGGCAGTTGATTGCTTGCCTACTTGATCCTCGAGAATTCTGCGGATCGTCAAGCAGATGGAGTGTAGCAAGTTCATGTATATCAAGTATATTAGGTTCGTTGCTTTTGCCAATTAACTGGCGTATGGTTCACTCAATATCACTGGCGGCACGTTTCGACTTGCTCCAGAGCTTGGTCGCAATGCGATAACAAGACCTCAGAAATAATGAGGCCTCTGCAATAACAAGACCAAGGAGAGTGATATGATCAGGACGCTTTACCGCTCAACTGCTGCACTCGCTGTCTTTATAGCGTGCACGACAACAGCGCATGCCAATGCGGTGACGGATTGGAATGCTGTCACCAATCAATACGTCGCCAGCGGCCGGCCAGGCCCGATCGGATTGCTGGACCTCGCGCTCGTTCAGGCTGCGGTACATGATGCCGTGCAGGCGATCGAGGGCAACTACGAACCCTATTACTACACCAATGCGCAACAACCCGGCACCGGCAATCCTGACGCGGCTGTCGCCTCGGCCTCGCACCGCATGCTGGTGCTGATGTATCCCGGCCAACAGGCGGCGCTGGACACCGCCTACGACAACTACCTTGCGAGCAACGGCCTCGCTGGAAATCCGGGGCTGGCCGTCGGTGAGGCTGCTGCCGCATCGCTCTTCACGCAATATCGCCCACCGAATCCACCTGCTTCATTCTTCGGCGTCAGCGAGCCTGGACAATGGCGTTCGGTGGTCCCCATGGGCTTCCTGCAACTGGCGTTCACCGAACCGTTCACCCTCAACCGCGCTGACCAGTTCAGACCGCAACCGCCGCCGCCAATGGCCAGCCAGCAATACGTGCGCGAGTACAACGAAGTGAAAGCGGCCGGAAAATCCACCGCTCATCCCAATGCGAACACCGAAGTCGCGCGTTTCTGGTCAGTCAACTTCGTTGCCCAGTGGAATGAAGCAGCGCGTGGCATGGCCATTTCAGAGGACCTGGATACCGGCAAGAGCGCGCGCCTGTTTGCGCTGCTGAACCTGGCCGCCGCGGATGCGGCGATCGCCACATGGGACAGCAAGTTTCACTACAACTTCTGGCGGCCGAGCACCGCGATCCCGGAAGGCGCTGCGGATGGCAACGCCAGGACCGACGCCGATCCCGCCTGGGCGCCATTGATTGCGGACCCGCCCTATCCGGATTATGTGTCGGGCGCCAATGGCCTGACCGGTGCATTTACCGGCATGCTGCAGGACTTCTTCGGCACGGATGAATTGAGCTTCTCGGTACGCACGACCAGCCCGTTTGTCTCGGATAACATACGCGACTACACGCACTTCTCACAGGCAGCTCAGGAAGTGGTGGACGCCCGCATCTACCTGGGAATCCACTTCCGATCCGCCGATGACGAGGGCCGGCGCCTTGGCGACCGCGTTGCCCATTGGACGTATCAGAAATTTCTGCGACCGGTTCCCGGCAGCGGTGGTCAACCCTGACACAGCAACCATGCGGGCTTAGCGCCGCAGCGCCGCAGCGCCGCCGGGGTGACGGCAGATGGTTTGAAGGGGACACGCAATAGAGTGACCCCTTCCCGGCCCATCGCCGGGCTTGCATTCCCGCCGCCGAATGGCGCGCGCATTGGCCGCTGGTGGCCGCGACTACTGCCGCCATGTCGCTGGCCGCGCTGCCGAAGTTCACGCCTGGCGTCATGATCGCGCCGATCAAGCAGGAATTCGGCTGGTCGGCACCCAGATCACTTCCGGCCCGGCGCTGGTGTCGCTGATGGGGCTGCTGTTCGCGACGCTGGCGGGCTATGCGATCGACCGGCTGGGCGCTTGGCGGGCCGGGCTGATGGTGGTGACATTCTCGGCGGGCGGGCTTGCGCCGATTGCGGCGAGCTATATCTTCGACGTCACCCGCTCCTGCGACATGGTAATCCGGGCGGTGATTCCGAGCTTTGTCATCGCCGCACTGATGTTCGTGCTGCTGGGGGCGGCACCGGAGTTTTCGCGCGGCGACGGATCAGGATAGCCTCAGGCGGCAGCGTCATGCGGCCTGGGGCGAAAGATATTCGGGCCGGGGCAGCCGCTGCTGCCAGTAATCGGTCTCGCTGATCCGCATGCCGCTGGCGAAGCGGATGTCGCTGGGGGTGCCGGCGCGGAAGTTGATGAAGCTCATCCCCTCGGGGCCCGGGGCGATGTGATAGAGCGTATCCCCTGCGATCGCCACCGCCGTCCCCGCCGGGAACAGCTTCTGCCCCAGCCGGATCGCCCCGCCGGTGACGAAGATCACCTCGTCCTCGCTGTGCGAATGGATGCCCCTGGCCGCCGCCTCGGCGCTAAAGGCCAGCCCCGGGGCGAAGTGGTTCTCGTGCAGCCAGACTTCGCAGGTCGGGCATTGCCCGTCGGCATGCATGCCCCCGCCGACCCCGGTGGCGCCCGCCAGCTCGGCCGCGCGCGGCACTTGCCCGGCAGGCAGCAGATGGACATGCCCGCCGGCGCGCGGTTGCTCTGGTGGACGCGAGCCAGCGAAGGTCAGCACCGCCGCCTCTTCCTCGCGCCCGGCCACTTCCACCGTCTCGCCATGCTCGACGATCAGGCTCGACCCGGCAGGCAGATCGACCCCGCCCGCAGCCACCGCGCCCTGCCAGACATAGCCGACGCAGTCGCTCGCCAGCGGCCCGATCCGCAGGGTTTCGCCCTGTGCCAGCCGGTGCAGGTGCAGATGGATCGGATCCCGCTCTTCGCCGAGATAGCGGAGAACCGGGCCGTTGCCGGCAAACCCGGCCGGCAGCGCCGCCTCGGTCGCCCGTTCCGGCGGAATGATGCAGACTCTCGGAGCAAGCTTCGCCATGGCCGGGTTCCTCGCGTGGTTATGCGCTGCGGCAATCTCACCATTCGCCGGGAGAGTCGGCAAGCGGAGATTTACTCCTCCCCCATCCGCAACGCCGCAATGAACGCCTCCTGCGGGATCGACACATTGCCATACTCGCGCATCCGCGCCTTGCCCTTCTTCTGCTTATCCAGAAGCTTCTTCTTGCGGCTGATGTCGCCGCCATAGCACTTGGCGGTGACGTCCTTGCGCATCGCCGCGATGGTCTCGCGGGCGATGACCTTGCCGCCGATCGCCGCCTGCACCGGAATCTTGAACAAATGGCGGGGGATCAGGTCTTTCAGCCGTTCGCACATGTGCCGCCCGCGATCCTCCGCGACGCCGCGGTGGACGATCATGCGAGAGCGCGTCGACCGGTTCGTTGTTGACCAGGATCGACATCTTGACGAGGTCGCCCTCGCGCAGGCCGATCTGTTCGTAGTCGAAGCTGGCGTAGCCGCGGCTGATGCTTTTCAGGCGGTCGTAGAAATCGAAAACGACCTCATTCAAAGGCAGCTCGTAGCTGACCTGGGCGCGGCCGCCGACATAGGTCAGCCCGGTCTGCACGCCCCTTCTGTCCTGGCAGAGCTTGAGGATCGAGCCGAGATATTCGTCCGGCGTATAGATCACCGCCTTGATCCACGGTTCGTCGATCTGTTCGATGCGGCTGGGATCGGGGTAGTCGGCGGGGTTGTGGAGCAGGATTTCCTGCGCGTCGTCGGTCTTCGATTTGCGCAGCTGGATGCGGTAGACCACGCTGGGGGCGGTGGTGATCAGGTCGAGGTCGTATTCGCGGGTCAGGCGTTCCTGGATGATCTCGAGGTGCAGCAGGCCGAGGAAGCCGCAGCGGAAACCGAAGCCCAGCGCGGCGCTGCTTTCGGTCTCGAACGAGAAGGAGGCGTCGTTGAGCCGCAGCCGCGAGATGCTTTCGCGCAGCTTCTCGAAGTCGGCGGCGTCGACCGGGAACAACCCGCAGAACACCACCGGCTGGACCACCTTGAAGCCGGGCAATGCCTGCGGCGGCGCCGCCTTTGACCGTGGTGATGGTGTCGCCGACCTTGGCCTGGGCGACTTCCTTGATCTGCGCGGTGATGAAGCCGATTTCGCCGGGGCCGAGTTCGGGCAGTTGCTCGATCTTGGGGGTGAAGCAGCCGGTGCGGTCGATCAGATGCTCGGTGCCGCCGGCCATGAATTTGACCTGGAGGCCCTTTCTGATCACCCCGTCGATGACGCGGACGAGGATGACGACGCCGAGGTAGGGGTCGTACCACGAATCGACCAGCATCGCCTTGAGCGGCGCGTTGCGGTCGCCCTTGGGGGGCGGGATCTTGGTGACGATGGCCTCGAGCACTTCGGCGATGCCGATGCCGGTCTTGGCGGAGGTGAGCACCGCCTCGCTGGCGTCGAGGCCGATGATTTCCTCGATCTCGGCGCGGACTTTTTCGGGTTCGGCGGCGGGGAGGTCGATCTTGTTGATCACCGGCACGATCTCGTGGTCGTGCTCGATCGACTGGTAGACGTTGGCGAGGGTCTGCGCTTCGACGCCTTGCGCGGCATCGACGACCAGCAGCGCGCCTTCGCAGGCGGCGAGGCTGCGGCGAGACCTCGTAGGCGAAATCGACGTGGCCGGGGGTGTCCATCAGGTTGAGCTCATAGGTCGAGCCCGTCCTGGGCGGTGTAGCTGAGGCGCACCGTCTGCGCCTTGATGGTGATCCCGCGCTCCTTCTCGATATCCATGTTATCGAGCACTTGCGCGCACATCTCGCGCTCGGTCAGGCCGCCGGTGTGCTGGATCAGCCGGTCGGCGAGCGTGGACTTGCCGTGGTCGATGTGGGCGATGATGGAGAAATTGCGGATCAGGGAGAGGTCGGTCATCGGCGCGCCGTTAGCAGGCAACTTGTCGCCGTCCAAGCATTAGGCTGATGCTCAGCTTCGGAACAGCGCGAACCCCTGTTTGGCTATGCCAGTGCGTTCTAATCGTATTCGGCAGGGTTTCGGTGAGCGCTGCTGCACGGTTCCGATCCAGGTAACCACAAAATTACAAGGCATTTCGATGCCGTGCTTGCGACTCCGATTCGAGTGATGTTCGCGGGATCTCCGTTGCCCATGAAGGTGATCGACCCCTTGACCCTGTCCGCCAGATAGCTGCCGTCACCGCGCGAAAGATAGGCGATCAGGGTGCAGTCCCGGCCGCAGAAAAAGGGAGGCCGCGGATTCAACGGCGCGCCAAACACACCGCAGGATCAGCGTGTCGGTATCGATGACATAGTCGCGCTTGCCGTCTCCGTTGAGATCGACTGGAATTGTCCGCCGGAGATTTCCGCTGTTGTCCAATTCGGCGTCGAGGTACATCACCGGACTCCCTTGGAAGTAGCCTTCGCCATTCACCGGAACCCGCATCCGACGCCCGACCGCCGCGCACTCGCTGTCCCATTGTGCGAACTGGTCGTGCACTTCCTTCGGAAAGGCCGCAAGAATGCCAAGCCGCCAGTCGGGCTCGCCGAGCTGGCCACTGTTCCAGCGCCGTTCGTCGCGCATCGTTAGAGTTTCGTTGACCAGCGGAACTGCATCGCCTTCACCATCCGGTGCAGAATCGTCCTTTGGCACGAATTTCTGGTGCAGAAACAGCGACGCCTTGCTGCCCGCCCCAGTCGGAGCGACGGGGGTAATGCGGTAGGAAGTGGGCGCAGCATCGAGGCTGTGGATGTGGCCGCCAGCATTCGTGGACGTGTAGATCATCAGAACGCCGGACATGTTGAAGCCCGCCGTGACGATCGAGGCACCGCCATTCTCGCCCGGCAAGGGCCGAGTACACCGCAGCTTGGCGCTGTTGAGCACATAATCATCGACACTGTCGCCGTTGAAATCAGTTTTCAGGACCGCGCCCTTGGCCGCCAGCGCCGGGCCGCGCCGGGCCGGTGTCTTGAGGACATAGCTCTCGTCGGAGGTAAAATTGCAGGTGCTCGCGAAATCGGCGAGGTCGCGGCGCAGCACTTCGGGCAGGCTCGCGTCCTGGAAAATCGCATTGCCTTCCTCCCGGCACCGGCTTGCCGCCGGTAGTCGATCCGTCGGCTGCCATCGGAGGGACGGTCTGCCCTCGGTCGCCGAACCCCCGCCCGCCGCCACTCGTCGCCCCCGACCAACACCCCGCCAGCGCCGCGCGCATCGCCTCTCCCGCGCCGGCGAGCGGGACGCTGCCGTAGGCCACGCCGTCCACGGCCATCGCCACGCTCTGTCCGCTGGCGAGCGCGTTGAGCACGCGGGCGT
Organism: uncultured Alphaproteobacteria bacterium; assembly: GCA_963779195.1. Lineage (GTDB taxonomy): Bacteria > Pseudomonadota > Alphaproteobacteria > Sphingomonadales > Sphingomonadaceae > Novosphingobium. The sequence continues at coordinate 216,017 of CAVZWZ010000001.1, read as the reverse complement.
CGCGGACGACGGCGGCCCAGACGTTGGTCGCGCCGTTGCGGGTGATGACGATGGCGCCCGATGCCGCGCCGATGCGCAGGGTCAGCAGTGCAGGATTGCGGCGCGGCGGCTGGCGGAGATTGATCGCGAGAACCGGAAGCGCGCCCTCGCAGGCCAGCCCGAAGCCCGAAGCGCCGCCGGTCATCGCGACCCGCGCGACCTTTATCCCCCCGGCGCCAGTGGCCGTATCCCAGGTCTGTGCGCGGGCGGGTGCGGTAAACGCAGGGCTCAGGCAGACCAGTGCCAGCGCCAGCCAGAACGAAACACGCATAACGCCCCCTTTGACGAGTTGCCGCAAGGGCGACAGCTTCGGCTTCGCTTGCCGCTGCGTCAATCGGCGAGGCGTTGGCCGATCTTGGCGGGCGTCAGCGGCCCGCTGCGGCGTTCTTCTTGGGGATATCGCTGAGCTGGGCGAATTGGGGCATGCTGAAGGCTGCGGGACCGCCGCCCATGCCCGCGCCGACCAGCGGATATTGCCCCGGCCCCAGCGCGCCCAGCGGCATGCCGGCGGCGGCGAGCACATAGGGCGAGACGCGGTTGCGCGTGCACAGGCCGCCCGCGCCGTCATCGACCAGCGGCATCTCGAACTCGAGCCCCTGCATCGACCCGGCAGACCGCCGCACCGTCGCCACCGCCAGCTGGCCCTCGCCGAAATCGACGACGAATTGCGTGGCGAGCGGCACGTCGAGCAGGCCCTCGATCATGCAGCCGGTGCGCGAAAGGTTGCGCATCATCACGTCGTAGCGGTGATCCTCGTGGATCAGCCCGACCTTGCGCAGCACGGTGCGGCGGTCCGAGCGGTATTTGCTGGGGCCGTCGGGCTCGATGAACCACTCGCCGCTGGCCATGGCTTCGCTCGCCTCCTCGAAGGAGACCGGCCGCGCATAGATATAGCCCTGGATCTGGCCGACCTTGAGCTTGCGCATCATCTCGAGTTCGTCGTGCGCCTCGATGCCTTCGGCGGTGGTGTCCATGTCGAGCGCTTCGGCGAGACTGACGATCGACTTGATGATCGCGACATTGCGGCTGCCCGGCTCGGTCACGCCGCGGATGAAGCCCTGGTCGATCTTGATCTTGTCGAACGGCGCGTGCTTGAGATAGCCGAGCGAGGAATAGCCGGTGCCGAAATCGTCGAGCGCGAGACGCACGCCCAGCATCTTGAGCGCGGCGAACATCTCTTCGTTGGCCTTGTCATCCGCCAGGAAGATGGATTCGGTCAGCTCCAGCTCCAGCCGCTCGGGCGCCAGTTCGGAGTTGGCCAGCGCCTGGGCGACCACCGATGGGAACCCCGGATTGGCGAATTGCGCCGGCGAGACATTGACCGCAATCCGCATCTTGCCCGGCCATTCCGAGGCGGACTTGCAGGCGGTCTTGAGCGCCCAGTCGCCCAGCGCGCCGATGAGATTGGTCTCTTCGGCGATGGGAATGAAAATTCCGGGCGACACGCTGCCGAGTTCGGGATGTTCCCAGCGCATCAGCGATTCGAAGGCGACCACCTTGTTGGTGTTGGCTTCGACCACCGGCTGATAGAGCAGATGGATCTGATCCTTCGCCAGCGCATCGCGCAGGTCTTCCTCGATCTGCCGGCGGCGCTCGGCTTCGGCGTGCAGATCGCTCGAATAGAACCGGAAGGTGCCGCGACCGCCGCCCTTGGAGGCATAGAGCGCCAGGTCGGCGCTGCGCACCAGTTCCTCGGTATCGATGCCGTCGTAGGGCGCGATGGCGATGCCCACCGATGCGCCGATAACGCAGCGGCTGCCTTCGATCGAATAGGGCTGCGAGATCATCTCGATGATCTTCTTGGCGATCTCGCCCAGCCGGCCGCGATCGTCGATATCGGGCAGCATGACCTGGAATTCGTCGCCGCCGAGCCGGCCGATCTCGCTCTTGTCGGGCACGATCTGCTTGAGCCGCTGCGCGACCTGCTTGAGCAATTCGTCGCCCGCCGGGTGCCCCAGCGTATCGTTGACCTGCTTGAAGCGATCGAGGTCGATCATCATCAGCGCGCAACTGCGCTTCGCCGCCTTGTAGGCGATCAGCGTCGCGGTCAGCTTCTTGCCCATGCTGTGGCGGTTGGACAGGCCGGTGAGCGAATCGTACAAGGCCAGCCGCGAGGCATCGCGCGCGGCAATCCGGCTGGCGGTAATGTCGGTGCCGTTGCCCAGAAAGCCGGTGAAATCCCCCGACGAGGAGAATTGCGGCCGGCCCGAAATCGCCCACCAGACCTCCTCGGTGTCGGTGGCGGCGCGGATCGGCAGTTCGGAGAAGGTCTTGCGGCCGCTGAAGATCAGCGGCAGCGTGCGTTCGACGGTATCGTCTTCGTCGCGTTCGAGGATGAACAGCGAATGGAACGGCTGGCCGGCAAGTTCGGCAGCGCCCTTGCCAAGCTTTTCGGCAACGCATTCCGAAATATAGTCGATCTTGCCTTCGCTGTCGGTCGACCAGAACCAGCCGATTCCCGAGCGTTCGTAATCGCGCAGCAGCATGTGCGCCTGGCGCAATTCATCCTTGGAGGCATGCGAACGAACCGCAGAACTGCCGGGCATCGAACCCAGCAATCCGCGCAACCGGCCCACACCTGATCCTCCTGGCCCTGCCACATCGGCTCCTGAAAAAATAAGCTGCTTCGTAAACCAGGGACACCCTAGTTGTTCGTGGTTTACGAAGTCCTAATCCCGCACAAAATCCGACCGAATCCCGCAACGCCACATCGCAATCGCGGCGCCCGGGTTAGCCCGCCTTTCTGTGGAACAGCCCTTCGCCCTGATTGCGCACCTCCTGCCGGGAGGCGGCAACGAAGCGACCGTTCCCGTCGACCTGGAGCGGCTCGGCAAATTCGACACCCATGCGATCGTCCTGACACCACTGACAGGTCGCCCTTACCACGGAAGTTTCGTCGAGGGCGATATTGAACGCCGTTCCTGCCGGAACATTCCACAGTCCTTCGATCATCGCGCCCCAGGCGGAGATGTTGCGGATCGTGCCGATGTAGCGCTCGCCGGCATGTTCGAGCCCGACCTTGCGCAGCATCGTATGGCGATGGATGCGCGCGGCGCGCGGTCCCTTGGCGATGGCGATCAGGCCCGATTGCAACCGGGCGGTCGCCGAAGCGCAATTGAGCGGCTTCTCGTAGATATAGCCCTGGATATGGCTGCACCCCAGCATGCGGATCAGATCGAGCTCGTCCAGGGTCTCGACCCCCTCGGCGGTGGTTTCCATCCCCAGCGCCTCGGCCAGGCTGACGATCGAGGCTATGATCGCGCCGTTGCGGCTGCCCTTTATCGTCGCGCCGCGGACAAAGCTCTGGTCGATCTTGATCTTGTCGAACGGCGCCTTCTTGAGATAGCCGAGCGAGGAATAGCCGGTGCCGAAATCGTCGAGCGCCAGGCGCACGCCGACCCGCTTGAGCGCCGTGAACATGGCGTCGGTGCCGGCGTCGTCGTTGAGGAAGACGCTTTCGGTAATCTCCAGTTCGAGCCGCGAGGGATCGACCTGCGCTGCCGCCAGGGCGCTGGTGACGATGGCGGGCAGCGACGGATTGTTGAACTGCAGCGGCGAGACATTGACCGCCACCCGCACCGTTTCGGGCCAGCGGGCCAGATCCATGCAGGCGGTGCGCAGCGCCCATTCGCCGATCGGGGCGATCAGCCCGGTATCCTCGGCGATCGGGATGAACTTGGCGGGAGACAGCGGGCCATATTTGGGATGGGTCCAGCGGAGCAGCGCCTCGAAGCCGGTGATCTTCTCGGTCGCGGTGTGCACCACCGGCTGATAGTGCAGCTCCAGACCGCCGCTGGCCAGGGCATCGCGCAGGTCCTGCTCGAGCTCGCGGCGCTCCTCGGCGTCGGTATGCAGATCGGCGGCATAGAAGTGGTAGCGCCCGCGCCCGCCATCCTTGGCGGCGTAGAGCGCAAGGTCGGCATTGCGGATCAGCGCCTCGGAGGTGACGCCGTCGTCGGGCGAGAGCGCGATGCCGATCGACACGCCGATGACCACGCTGTGGCCGTCGATCGAATAGGGATGCGACAGATTCTCGATGATCCGGTGCGCCAGCCCGGCAAGGTCGTCGCGGGCGATGCGGCCTGGCAGCACAACCTTGAACTCGTCGCCGCCGAGACGCCCGACCCGGCCCGCCGCGCCCACCGTGCGCTCGAGCCGCTGCGCCACCTGGGTAAGCAAGGCGTCGCCCGCAGGGTGGCCCATCGAATCGTTGACCTGCTTGAAACGGTCGAGGTCGAGCAGCAGGATCGCGCAGGCGCGATGATCGCTGCGCTGGGCGCCGAGAATCTTCTCCAGCGTCTGCGACATCTGGAACCGGTTGGCGAGGCTGGTGAGCGAATCGTAGTGCGCCAGCCGGGTCGCGCTCTGTTCGGACTTGCGCTTCTCGGTCAGGTCGGTGCCGGACCCGCGGAAGCCGGCGAAGTTGTTGAAATTGTCGTGCACCGGCGGCCGGAAATCGACCACCAGCGTTCTTCCTCGCCCACTGCGCGAGCGCGCACCGCCAGGTCCTGGAACGAGGATCGCGCCGAAAGATGGAACAGCAGCGGGCGCTCTCCTTGCTGGTCGGCGGCGTCGAGAACGAACAATTCGGCGAAAGGGCGCCCGATGGATTTGGCGGCGTCGCGTCCGATGACCTTGGAAATCGTCGGCGAGACATAGGTGAGCGTGCCGCGCCGGTCGGTCTCCCAGAACCAGCCATGGCCGGAAAGTTCGAATTCGCTGAGCAGGGCGCCTGCCCGCGCCTGTTCGCGTTCGATCTCCAGCTGGCGGCGTTCGACGGCCTTGTCGATCTGCGTCTGCCGGGGCACCGCGACTGCCGCGATGACGCAGCCGGCAAGCGCCACCAACGCATAGGTGAAGGAGCTGTGCGCGATGGCGACCCCGGACCACAGGCCGATCTGCACCGCCAGCATGGCCGACAGGCGGCCGTTCGAAATGACCGAACCCGCCAGCGAGACAATAGCCAGGATCGCAAGTGCGCTTGCCCAGCCTTGGGGATCGGTGACGATCGTGCACCTGGCGACAGCATAGCCGTATAGCAGCATCGGCAAGGCCACGCCGGACACCACCGCCATGTGGCGCATCGGCATCGAGCGGCCCGGCTTGCGCTCGAAGGCGACGAACTGCGGCGTCAGCAGCGGAATCGCGACGGAGGCGAGCGCGACCGGCACGAGATTCAGCGGCAGCATCGACCAATGCAGGATCGCCATGATCGCCAGACCGGCGATCATCGGCGGCGCAATCTGCCGCCAGTCCCTGGAAATCATGAAATGCGCGGATATAGGGCCGGCAATGCGCAGCGCTTTCGCCTTGCGCCTGGGCGTGGCCGCAACCTCCGGCATCGCGGCTTGCCCGGCCGCGACTGGCCCGGCATTGCCGCCGGGTTCCGGGGAACCGGTTTCCGGCGCGCGCGCGGCGGGCGCATGCATATGCGCGTCGTTACGCTCAGGATTCATCGCTTCACGCCCCATGCGGACGCCCTACGCCCGTTTCGCTTGAGAAACGGTTAAGCAAGCCTGTTCATGCCGCATTGGGCACAATCTGGCGGAGGCTTCGCCAATTGCTTTTTCGCTTGCGGAATCGCGCGAAACCGTAATGGACTTTCGCTCGCGAAGGGATCGCCGATCGACTGCGGCCCGAGGGAGAGACTGGCGTGAGGCATATCGCAATCATCGGATCGGGACCGGCGGGATATTACACCGCCGAAGCCGCGCAGAAGCAGTGGGGCGACGATGTGCGGGTCGATATTTTCGACATGCTGCCAGTGCCTTACGGGCTGATCCGGACCGGCGTTGCGCCCGATCACCAGTCGATCAAGGCGGTCTACCGGCGCTATGAGGGCACCTCGCTGTCGGCCAATGTCCGCTTTCTCGGCAATGTCATGGTCGGGCGCGATGTCGCGATCGACGAGCTGCGCGAGCTTTACGACGCGGTGGTGCTGGCCACCGGCGCGCCGCACGACAAGCCGGTCGGCATGCCGGGCGAGACCCTGGGCAATGTCTTCGGCAGCGCCGCCTTCGTCGGCTGGTATAACGGCCACCCGGACTTCGCCGATATCGGCCCAGACCTCTCGGGCAAGAGCGCGGTGGTCATCGGCAACGGCAATGTCGCGCTCGATGTCGCCCGCATCCTGGCGAAGACCCGCGCCGAATTCGACGGCAGCGACATCGTCAACCATGCGCTCGATACGCTGGAGGCCTCCCGGCTCGACCATGTCACCATCCTCGGCCGCCGCGGCCCGCACCAGATCGCGATGACGCCCAAGGAGCTGGGCGAACTCGGCCATCTCGAGCGCGCCTGCCCCCGGGTCGATCCCGCCGACCTGCCCGAGGAAGGCGAGGACGCGCTGCTCGAACCGGGCCAGCGCAAATCGGTCAACCATCTGCGCAGCTACGCCGCGATCCCCGAGAGCCATCGGCAGGACAAGGCGGTCGATCTCGAATTCGATTTCTTCGCCGCGCCCAGGGCGATCATCGGCGACGCCAATGGCAAGGTCGAAGCCGTGGAAATCGAACGCACCCGGCTGGAGAACGGCAAAGCGGTCGGCACCGGCGAAATCTACACCATCCCCGCCAGCATCGTCGTCATCTGCATCGGCTACCAATCCTCGCCGATCGAGGGCGCGCCGTTCGATCAGGACGCCGGCAAATTCGCCAACAACGAGGGCCGCATCCTGCCGGGCCTCTACTGCGTCGGCTGGGCCAAGCGCGGGCCATCCGGCACGATCGGCACCAACAAGCCCGACGGCTTCGCCATCGCCGGGCTGATGGCGGCGGACATCGGCAACGGCTCCGGCAAGGCCGGCGGCGAAGGCTTCGATGCCCTCGCCAGGTCGCGCGGGCTCCATGTCGTCAGCTTCAGCGACTGGAAAAAGATCGAGGAAGCCGAGAACGCCCGCGCCCGCGATGGCGCCCCGCGCGAGAAATTCGTGCGGGTGGAAGACATGATCGGGGCGGCGGGCAAGGGCTGACACCCCCGCGCTGCCTCGTAACCAATTCTTCGCCAAACCCGGTTAAGCCATGGACCCCAGAGGGACCCATGGCCGACCAAGACCGCCTGAACACGCTGGACGCCTTGCGCGGAATCGCAGCGATCATGGTCATGGCCTATCACACCGGAGCGGTTTCGCCGCTGCCCGCCGCCAGCGGCTATCTGGCGGTCGATTTCTTTTTCGCGCTCAGCGGTTTCGTGCTGGCGCGGGCCTATCAGCATCGCCTGCGCGGCGGCCTGCCGGTCGCCCAATTCGCGCTGCAGCGGCTGATCCGGGTTTACCCGATGGTGCTGGCCAGCGGGCTGCTCGCACTGGCCATCGGCCATGGCAGCCTGGGCGCCTTGCTGCTGTTGCCTGACCTGCAATCGCCCGGCCTGCTCTATCCCAGCAATACGCCCCTATGGTCGCTGGCCTGCGAGCTCGCCGTCAATCTGGCTTTTGCCGTGCTGTCTGTCCGCCTGGGCTGGAAGGCGCTGGCGGCGATCCTGGTCGCCAGCGGCGCGGTGCTGGCGCATGGCGCGCTCGGACCGGGCGGCACGATCAACGCGGGCGGGTTCTGGTCCGACTGGCATATCGGACTGGTGCGGACGGTCTTTTCCTTCACTCTCGGCGTGGCGATCTTCCGGCTGCATGAGCTCAAGGGTTACCGGCTGCGCACGACTGCGCTTGCCTGGCTGCTGTTTCCCCTGCTGGCAGGGGCGCTGATGGCGGCGCCGGCCTGGCGCGGCGGCTGGGAAGCGCTGTGCCTGTTCGCGATCCTGCCCGCAGTATTGTGGTTCGGCGCGCAGTGGAATTGCCCGGCCAGCCCGCTGGCCAAATGGCTGGGCGACATTTCCTACCCGCTCTACTGCATCCACGCCCTGTTCGTGTTCAACCCGAACCGGACGCCGGTGCAGGCCGCCGTGCTGTTCGCGCTGCTGATGCTGGCGGCATGGGCGTTCGACCGGTTTTACGACCGGCCTGTTCGGGCGCTGCTCGCTTCGGCGCTCAAGCGTCGGGCATTCCGGCGGCCCGCACCGGCCTAAACCCGCATCGGCATCAGCACATAGAGCGCCGGGCTCTTGTCGTTCTGGCGGATCAGCGTCGGCGCGCCGGCATCGGCGAGGTGCAGTTCCACCGTATCGCCGTCGATCTGGCCGAGGATGTCTTTCAGGTAATTGGCGTTGAAGCCGATCTCGAAGCCTTCGGACGAATAGTCCGCCGGCACTTCCTCCGCCGCCGTGCCATTGTCCGGCGAGGTGACCGAGAGGGTGATCTTGTCGTTCTCCAGCGCCATCTTCACCGCGCGGGTTTTTTCGGTGGCGATGGTGGCGACGCGATCGACGCCTTCGTAGAAGCTTTTCGGATCGATCCGCAGCAGCTTGTCGTTGCCGGTGGGGATGACGCGGCTGTAATCGGGGAAAGTGCCGTCGATCAGCTTGCTGGTCAGCACCACCCCGTTTTCGCCGCCGAGTGTGAAGCGGATTTTCGATGCGGAGAGGTCGATCTCGACATTGGTGTCGAGCGCCTCTTCCAGCAGCTTGCGCAGTTCGGCGACGCATTTGCGCGGCACGATCACGTCGGGCATGCCCTCTGCCCCGTCGGGGCGCTTCAGGGTGAAGCGGGCGAGACGGTGGCCATCGGTGGCGGCGGCCTTCAGCTCCTCGTCGGCGACGTGGAGGAAGATGCCGTTGAGGTAATAGCGGGTTTCCTCGGTCGAGATCGCAAAGCGGGTGCGGTCGATCAGCTGGGCGAGCGTCGCGGCGGGCAGTTCGAAGCTGGTCGGCAGATCGCCCTCGACGATCATCGGAAAATCGTCGCGCGGCAGGGTCGGCAGCGAGAAGCGGCTGCGGTTGGCCTTCACCGTCATGCGGCCTTCGGCGACTTCCAGGCTCACTTCGCTGCCGTCCTGCAACTTGCGCGCGATATCGAACAGCAGATGCGCCGAAACCGTCGTCGCGCCCGGCGTTTCAACCGAGCGGGCGCTCATGGTTTCGACCACCTGCAGATCGAGGTCGGTCGCCATGATCCGCACCGAGCCGGACGATGAAGCCTCGATCAGCACATTCGACAGGATCGGTATGGTGTTGCGCCGCTCGACGACGGACTGCACGTGGCTGAGGCACCGCAGCAGCGTCGCGCGTTCGATAGTGGCCTTCATGATCGCGTATCGTCCCCTTCGCCGCCCGGACTCGCCCCGGGCCCGGAATTCGGACCATCTTCCTTAGCGTTGGCCTTGGCGGCGGCAAGCGGGAAGTGGGGGGCAGGACGGGATTCTGGGGAAAAATGTGGGGGTTGTCGCAAATCCTACGAAATCATCGCCATGCCGCCATTCACATGCAGCGTCTGCCCGGTGACATAGCCCGCCTCGCGCGAAGCCAGATAGGCCACCGCCGCGCCGATATCCTCGCCCTCGCCCATCCGGCCCATCGGGATGCGCGCGTTGAGCGCCTCCTTCTGGGCATCGGGCAGGGTGTCGGTCATCGCCGTGCGGATGAAGCCGGGGGCGACGCAATTGACCGTGATGCCCCGGCTGGCGACTTCCTGCGCCAGCGATTTGGTCATCGCGGTGAGCCCGCCTTTCGCCGCCGCATAGTTCACCTGCCCGGGATTGCCGGTCTGCCCGACCACCGAGGTGATGGTGACGATCCGCCCGAACCGGGCCTTCATCATCGGCTTGCAGGCGGCGCGCATCAGGCGGAAGGCGGCCTCGAGATTGACCCGGATCACCGCGTCCCACTCCTCGTCCTTCATCCGCATGGCGAGGTTGTCGCGGGTGATGCCGGCGTTGTTGACCAGGATGTCGAGCTTGCCCAGCGTATCGACCGCGGCGGGGATCAGCTTTTCGACCTCATCCGGGTTCGACAAATCGCAGGTGATGGCGACGTGATCGACCTCTTGCAGATGCTGCGGCGTATGCTCGTCGAGCTGCTCGCGAAAGGCGCGCAATTTCTGCGCATTGGAGCCGGAAATGGCGAGCCGCGCGCCCTGGGCGGCGAGGGCCTTGGCGATGGCGGAACCGATGCCGCCCGAGGCGCCGGTGACGAGGGCGGTCATGCCGTGAAGGTCGAACATGCGGTTTTCCATGGTTGCTCCGTAGATTTGTTCGCGCAAAGGCGCGAAGGCGCAAAGGGTTCAGCGAGACGACCGATGGTTGTTCACCATTCTTCGGATTCCCTCTTTCATGGTCTCACCAGAGAAATTCAGAAGCAGCCCTAAAGGCTGCTTCAAGAGTCGCAAATATGTAAGAAGCTGCTTCGCATGAGCACCGTTCAGCTTCTCAACAGACTTCACCTCAATCACAAGGCTGTTTTCAATCAGAATATCGATTTTGAAGGCTGCTTCGAAGGTCATACCATCGAATTCGACATTGACTGGAACTTGCCGAGTAACCCGGTAGCCCCTGCGCGCCAATGCGCCGGCCAGGACCATTTCGTATACACTCTCAAGCAACCCAGGCCCGAGTTCGCGATGAATTCGGATTGCCTCATCGACAACATCAGCACTGATCGCATCGACATCCTTCATCCGCTACCCCTTAGCGCCTTTGCGCCTTTGCGCGAACCAATCAAAGCCCCGCCAACAACCCCTCCACATCCGCCATGCCGACAACGCTGACCACACCCACATCGGCAACCGTCCGCCCGATCATCGGGCCCAGCACCTTGCCGCCCAGTTCGACGAACTGCTCCACCCCCGCAGCCTGCATCGCCAGCACGCTCTCGCGCCAGCGCACGCGGCCGGTCACCTGTTCGACCAAAAGCCGCCGCACTTCGACCGGATCGGTGACCATTGCCGCCGTGACATTGGCGAACAGCGCCACCCGCAGCGCCCCCGGCGGGGTGCGTTCCAGCGCCTCTGCCATGGCGTCGGCGGCGGGCTGCATCAGCGGGCAGTGGAACGGGGCGGAGACGGGGAGCGCCATGCCGCGCTTGATGCCGTGGTCCCTGGCTGCGGCGATCGCGCGCTCGATCGCGCCGGTGTGGCCGGAGAGGACCACCTGGGTGGGGTCGTTGTCATTGGCGACAGCGCAGACCTCGCCCCCGGCCGAGGCATCGGCCAGAGCCGTCGCCTTCTCGATGTCCGCCCCCAGCAGCACGCACATCGCGCCGATGCCGACCGGCACTGCCGCCTGCATCGCCTGCCCGCGCAGCTTCAGCAGCCGCGCGGTATCGGCCAGCGAAAATGCGCCCGCCGCGCACAGCGCGGTATATTCGCCCAGGCGAGTGCCCGGCGACGAAGTCCGCCTTGTCCGCAAGGCTGATCCCGCCTTCCCGCTCCAGCACCCGCAGCACCGCGATGGCGTTGGCCATGATCGCCGGCTGGGCGTTCTCGGTGAGCGTCAGCTGGTCTTCCGGGCCCTCGCGCATCAGCACCGAGAGCTTCTGCCCCAGCGCATCGTCGACTTCCTCGAACACCTCGCGCGCCGCCGCGCTGGCTTCGGCGAGCCCGCTGCCCATGCCGACCTTCTGGCTGCCCTGCCCGGGAAATACGAATGCGCGCATGTCTGGCCCCTCCTCGATTGGTGGCGCGGCCCCCTATGGCGGTTAGCCGCGCCCGGCAAGCCCGAACGGGACAATCCTGTTGGCGGCGTCATGGCCGATATCGGCCTCGCCGAGAAAGGGAATGTCGTGCCGCTCGCACCAAAAGCACGCGATTTCCTCCGCAGTCGCCCCGAACGGCCGGTCGTTGTCGGGCACTTCGCTGACCCGCCCGAGCCGCAGCCCGGCGATCCCGCCGAGATGCGCGGTGGCGTGGAACAGCAGCCGGTCCACGGCGTAAAGATGCTCGCTGACTTCCTCGATCATCACCACATGCCCCGCCAGCCCCGGCATCAGCGGCGTGCCGCAGAGCATCGCCAGCGTCATCAGGTTGAAGGCGGCAGCTGGGTGCTTGTCCAGCGAGGGCTCGAGGCCGGTGCGGTCGCCGGTGAAATAGCGCAGCGCCCGCCGCACCGCTTCCTCGCCGCCCTCGCGGCGGATGTCGGCGGGCATCGGGCCGTGAACCGGCTGCCCGATCTTCCCCCGGTAGAGCGCGGCGAGCAGATAGCCGCCGTCCGAATAGCCGAGGAACTGCTTGCCCCGCGCCGCCCGTCCCATTTTGGCCACTGCCTCCCCGGCGATCCGGTTCGAACCGTAACCGCCCCGCGCGAACCACACGGCGTCGAAACCGGGATCCTCGGCGCATTCGAGCAGCGCGGCGAGGCGCAGTTCGTCCGGGCCGGCGAAATGGCCCTCGCTCTGGAAGCACTGGGGGTGGAAGTGCAGCTCGACATCGGCAAACTCCGCCCCGGCCAGCGCGGTGACGCGGGCGGCGTCTTCATGCGAGAACGGGGCGGAAGGGGCGCAGATGGCGATGCGGGGCATGGGAGCGGTGTAACCGGGTTAAATGGTTCGCGCAAAGGCGCAAAGGGGGTAGCGCCTTCGGCGAAGCCGCTTCGAAATTCGCAAGATCCGAACTTGGATCGACGTCTGACAGAAATATTCGCTGCGGCGGATTCCGTCTCCTTTGCGTCCTTTGCGCCTTTGCGCGAACAAATTTCTTTCTTTTGTTGTCATGCCGTCATCACCAGAATACCGCACCCGCCATGACCGACCTCACCTCCCACCCCTGGTTCTTCTGCGGCATCGGCGGATCGGGCATGCTGCCGCTCGCCCTGATCCTGCGCGGGCAGGGCGCGGATGTCGCCGGATCGGACCGCAGCCGCGATCAGGGCCGCACGCCGGAGAAGTTCGCCTGGCTGGAAAGCTTGGGATTCAAGCTGTTCCCGCAGGACGGCAGCGGCATTGCCAGCGCGGAGCAGACCCTTGTCGCCTCCGCCGCCGTCGAGGACACTGTCCCCGAAATGGTCCGCGCACGGGAAGTCGGTTGCCCGCGGATGAGCCGGGCGGAACTGCTGGCGGCGCTGTTCAACGCCGCGCCGCAAGGCATCGCCATCGGCGGCACCAGCGGCAAGTCGACCGTCACCGGCATGGCCGGCTGGATCATGACCCAGGCCGGGCGCGATCCGACGATCATGAACGGCGCGGTGATGAAGAATTTCGTCTCGCCGGATGCCCCCTTCGCCAGCGCGCGGGTTGGGACCGGCGGCATATTCGTCTCCGAGGTCGATGAGAGCGACGGCTCGATCGCGCTCTACCGGCCCAAGGTGGCGGTGCTCGGCAATGTCAGCCTCGATCACAAAAGCCTGGAAGAGCTGCGCGCGCTGTTCGGCGATTTTCTTGGCAGCGCCGATGTTGCCGCGATCAATCTCGACGATGCGGAAACCGCCGCGCTGGCTCCCAGCGCCAAGTCCCTCGTCACCTTCGCCATCGCCAGCGCCGAGGCGATGATCGGCGTTGCGCCAGGCACTATCGCCGAGAGCCCCACCGGCATCGCCGCGAGCATCCTCGACCGCCGCGACGGCAGCTCGCACCAACTCACCCTCAAGGTCCCCGGTCGCCACAATCTCGCCAATGCGCTGGCCGCCATCGCCGGCTGCAATGCGGCGGGCCTGCCGGTGAACGAAGCCGTCGCCGCCCTCGCTTCGTTCATCGGCCTCGCCCGGCGCCTGGACATGATCGGCACCTCGCCTTCGGGCATCGCCGTCATCGACGACTTCGGACACAACCCGGACAAGGTTGCCGCCACCCTCGCCACGCTGAAGGCCCACCCGGGCCGCGTCATCGCCTTCTTCCAGCCGCACGGCTACGGCCCGCTGCGCCAGATGGGCGCGGAGCTGGCCGAAGTCATGGCGCGGATGCTGGGGCCCGAGGATGTCACGATCCTGTGCGACCCGGTCTATTTCGGCGGCTCGGTCGACCGCAGCGAGGGCAGCGAGCGGATCGTTGCACTGATCGAAGCGGCGGGCGGGAAAGCCGAGCACATCCCCGCGCGCGACGATTGCGGCGCGCGCATCGCGGACATCGCCCGCCCCGGCGACCGCATCGTCGTGATGGGCGCTCGCGACGATACTTTGACCCAGTTCGCTAAGGATTTGCTGGCGCGGCTCGATTGATCCCGGATTCGATCGACCTTTGTGACTTCGTGGTATTGTGCGAGAAATCCTCTCGCGCACGAAGCCACAATGCAGCAGGAGCGGAGGACGAAGAACAAGGACTGAGCCGGATCGCGCGAAATCCGTCCCGCCGCTTGTCGGCTAATTCGCGCCCTTGCCCAGCCCGGTCGCCTTCTGCACGACATGCACCGCGACCGCGACGACCGCGCCCAGCACAATGCCGGCCACTGCCGAAAGCCCGGCATTGGTCAGCCAGCCGAGCACGCCGCCGAATTGCCCGGCAGCCTGTTCGACGCCGTGTTGCGCGGCGTGGACCAGGTCCGATGGCCCGTGCCATCCCAGCACATGCAGCCCGTGGACGATGATCTGCCCGCCGACCCACAGCATCGCCGCCGTCCCGACCACCGACAGCACCGCCAGCAGCTTCGGCATCGCCAGCAGCAACAGCCGTCCGACTTGCTGCGAGGCGGCGTCGCGGCGCTCGGCGAGGTGCAGCCCGACGTCGTCCATCTTCACGATCAGAGCAACCGCGCCATAGACCAGGACGGTAATGACGATCCCGACCAGTGCGAGGATGATCCCGCGGCTCAGCAACGGCTCGCTCGCAACTTCCGCCAGCGCGATCGCCATGATTTCGGCCGACAGGATGAAATCGGTTCGGATTGCGCCGGAAATCCGCTCGGCCTCGAACGCGGCCATATCCTCGATCGGATCGCCCAGCGTCGCGCCATGCTTCTCATCGCCGAGCTTCTCGAGCAGCTTCTCCGCGCCCTCGAAGCACAGATACAGACCGCCCAGCATCAGCGCCGGCGTAATCGCGACCGGAGCAAATTGACTGAGCAACAGGGCAACCGGGAGCAGGATGGCCAGCTTGTTGACCAGGCTTCCCTTGGCGATCCGCCAGATGATCGGCAGTTCGCGATCGGGCGTGAATTCGGTGACATAGCTGGGCGTCACCGCCGCATCGTCGATCACCACCCCCGCCGCTTTCGATCCGGCCTTGGCGGCGGCGGCCCCGACATCGTCGAGCGAGGAGGCGGCAAGTTTGGCGATGACGGAGATGTCGTCGAGCAGGGCGACAAGGCCGGAGGGCATTCGCTTGGGTTTCCTTTGGACCGGGAGGGCAGCCTCTCTGGTCGCAGCTTCGCCGCCTCTAGGCAAGCCCGGAACGCTCTGGTTTTATGGCGTTGCGCCGGTAACCTCAGGCCGCGAAGGCGAGTTCGATGCGGCTTTCGTCGGGGTTCATCTGGCACAGATGCCCGACCACCGAAGGATGCAGCGGATGGTCGAATTCGACCCCGGCGAACTCGTTGCCGCACCAGCGCACCGTCCCCGACAGCGCTTCGAGCCCCTCGGTCTTGAGCACGATCATCTGGCCGACCCGCAGATCCATGCCCGACAGCAGCACCCGGCAGCCGTGGCTTGAAAGGTCCCACAGGGAGACGTTTTTCCGCGAGTGCATGGTGCGGCAATTTGCGCCTAGCGCGAGCGGATAGCGGTCTTCCCTGCGGGCCATTTCACTACTCCAGTTCGGGCAACTGCTGCTTCGGGAAACTGCGTGGAGTAGGCGCTCTGAAAGTTAATTTGGCGCTGCGCTTCGGAGTAAACCGGGGTTAATCAAAACCGCCCGCCATCGACATGGATGCGCTGGCCAGAGGTGAAGCTCAATTCGTCCGAAGCGAGGTGGATGGCGATCCCCAGGCAATCGCGGTTGCGCCCCACCCGCCCCAGCGCGGTGCGCGCCAGCATGCCGGAGGCGCGCAGCACTTCGGTGTGGTTCGCCGCCGCCGCCTCTCCGCCGGTCGCCACCGTGCCGGGGGTGAAGGCGTTGACGCGGATGCCGCCCTTGCCCCACTCCGCCGCCATATAGCGGGTCAGCGTCCACAGCGCGCCCTTGGCGAGGCCATAGGCGCCGTAGCCCGGCACCGGATCGAAGCCGGTGGAGGAAACGACGGTTATCACGCTGCCCCCTCCCGCCGCCATCATCCTCGGCGCCAGCGCGCGCATCAGCCGCAGCGGGCCCAAGGCAATCGCCTGCATCTGCTCGAGGAAGCTGGCATCGGGGCAATCGGCGATCTCGCCGAGATTGCAGTCCGGAGGCTGGCTGGAAAGCAGGACCACATCGATCCCGCCGAACGCGTCCCACGCCGCCTCCGCCAATGCATCGATCTCGGCGTCGATCGTGAAGTCGCAGGCGACGCAGGCGGCGCGGCGGCCCAGCGCGCGCAGCTCTTCGGCGAGTGGATCGAGCTTGGCGGCGGTCCGCGTCGTCAGCACCAGGTCGGCGCCCTCGGCGGCAAAGGCCCGCGCGAGATCGCCGCCGAGCAATCCCCCCGCCCCGGTCATCAGCGCGCGCTTGCCGGCCAGCCGTCCCATCCCCGCTCTTCCCATTGTTGCCTTCGGCGGGCACAGTGGCGTCACGCTTGCGCGATGACAAGCGCGGCGGAGCGAGGGCCATGGCGAGACGCAGCAGACGGTTCCTGTTTCTCGCCGCGCTCGGCGGCCTCGGCGCAGCGACAGCCTGCGCGGCGGCGGGGGTCTATGTGCTGGCCAAGGCGAGCGAGCAGTGGGAGCCGGTGCCCTCTCTCGTAACGCCCGGCGGCATCCCCGGCGCGCCGCCCACCGATGCGCTGGTGCTGTTCGGCGGCACGGAGCTGTCCCAATGGACCGCCACGAAGGACAAGGGCCCCGCCGGCTGGACAGTGGCGGACGGCGTGGTCACGGTAAACAAGGCCAGCGGAAACATCGAAACCCGCCGCAAATTCCGCAACTTCCAGATCCACCTCGAATGGCGCGTCCCCGCGAATATCACCGGCGAGGGCCAGGCGCGCGGCAATTCGGGCGTCTTCCTCGCCGCCACCGGACCAGGCGACGCCGGCTACGAAGTGCAGATCCTCGATAGCTGGCGCAATGCGACCTATGTCAACGGCCAGGCCGGCGCGGTCTACAAGCAGCACCCGCCGCTGGCCAACCCGGCCCGCCCGCCCGGCGAATGGCAGGTTTACGATATCGCCTGGCGCGCGCCGGTGTTTGCCGCGGACGGCGCGCTGAAGGCTCCCGCGCGAGTCACCGTGCTGTTCAACGGCGTGCTGGTGCAGAACAATGTTGCGCTGCTTGGCGAAACAAAATTCATCGGCAAGCCCAGCTATACCGCCCACGGCCCCGCCCCGATCATGCTGCAAGCCCACGGCGATCCGAGCGAGCCGCTGAGCTTCCGCAATATCTGGCTGCGCGAGGTGGAGTGAGGAAGGCTGCGAAGGGCAAAGCCCCGATCAGATCGCCTGCCCCGCCGCCGCCGCGCTGGCCCAGGCCCATTGGAAATTGTAACCGCCCAGCCAGCCGGTGACATCGACCGCCTCGCCGATCGCATAAAGCCCGGGAACCCGCCGCGCTTCCATCGTCTGCGAGGAAAGCTCCGCCGTGGCGATCCCGCCCGCCGTCACTTCGGCCTTGGCGAAGCCCTCGCTGCCATTGGGAGTGAAGCGCCAGTCGGCCAGCCGGCTCTGCGCCGCCGCCAGATCGCGGTCGGTCAGATTGCCACAGCTCGCGCTCGAGACCCAGCAGCTCGCCCAATCGGGCGGCGAGCCGATCGGGCAGGCTCTCGCCCAGCAGCTTGCGCAGGTGGTCCGCGGCCGCTCGCCGCTTGGCCGCCAGCAGCCAGCCGTCCGGGCTATCGGGCAGGAAATTCACGCCAAGCTGGTCGCCGCGCTTCCAGTAGGAGGATATTTGCAGGATCGCCGGGCCGGACAGCCCGCGATGGGTGAACAGGGCCGCCTCGCGGAACGCCGCCTTGCCGCAGCGCACGACGACATCGGCGGCGACCCCCGAAAGCTCGCGGAACAACACGTCCTCGCCGCCCAGCGTCAACGGCACCAGCGCTGGCCGGGGTTCGACGACCTTGAGCCCGAACTGGCGGGCGAGATCGTAGGCAAAGCCGCTCGCGCCCATCTGCGGGATCGACGGTCCGCCGGTGGCGATGACCAGCGCGGCGGCGCTGGCCGTCCTGCCGCCGCTGCTGACCCGGAACAGGCCATCGGCATGGCCAACCTCGCCGATCGGCGCGCCGCAGGCCAGTTCGACGCCGCCCCGCGCACATTCATCGAGCAGCAGCGCGACGATCTGGCGGGCCGAGCCATCGCAGAACAGCTGGCCCAGCGTTTTCTCATGCCAGGCAATGCCATAACGCTCGACCAGCGCGATGAAGTCTCCAGGGCTGAAACGGCTCAGCGCCGATTTGGCGAAATGCGGATTTTGCGACAGGAAGCGGTCGGGCGCGCTATGCAGGTTGGTGAAATTGCAACGCCCGCCGCCGGAGATCAGGATCTTCTTGCCCGGCTCGCCGGCATGATCGAGCAGCAGCACGCGCCGCCCGCGCTGGCCGGCGGTCGCCGCACAGAACAGCCCGGCCGCGCCTGCGCCGAGGATGATGGCATCGTGGGTTGCGGTCATCGGGTCCGCAGTTTCCGCACTTCAGACAATCGCCTCAAGCCCCTTGCGCTTGACGATCGACAGCAGCCGCAAGGCCGGACCGCCCGGCCGCTTCACCCCGCGCTCCCATTCGGAAACCAGGTTCTTCGACACATTGAGATAGCGCGCAAAGACCGGCTGCGAGACCGCCTCGCTCTCGCGGATCGCCCTGATCTCCTCGGGCCCTAGCACAGGAGCGGCGATCAGGCAGGATTCGTCGAACTCGCGCATCGTGCGCTTGTCGATGGCGCCAACCTCGTAAAAACCCTCCATCATGTCATGAATGGAAGCCAAAACTTCGCTCTTATAAATCTTCGTCGCCATATCGCACCTCAATCAGTCGTCCGATTTGCACTGCTGCATCCATTTGATCCTGAGAGACGGCTAGCGCTTGCTTTGCCGCCTTCTTCAACTCCGCCAGTTCCAGGGCATTCAAATTCGCCTTGTCGTTCTTGGCAAACCCCGACACGAAAATGGCCCGTTCGCCCGACCTGAAAATCAGCAACGTCCGGAAGCCTCCCGATTTGCCTTCACCCTCACGGGCAACGCGCTGCTTCAAAAGTCCGCCGCCCAAATCCGCGTCTACGAGCCCTTGCTCGGCGCGGCGGACCGCATCGCGCAGGGTATCATCACCAAGTCTCTCCTTCCGGGCGAACTTTGCGAACCATGCGTTTTTGTATATTCGCATAATGCCGCCGCACTCCAGATTGCATCGAGATTAGTGTCATACATAGCATGATATGTCAAGATTCCCGTCTTTTCATTCCCATCCTCACCCTTGCATTCCGCCCGAATCCCGCTATGCGCCCCCCTTCCCCGCTGCCACAGCAGGGAAAGCAGAAAGCCGGAGGGGCCCCGCAATCCTGCGGATCGGCCAGCGATCGGTTAGGGTGTATTGATCTTCAGCCCGTGGCGGGCTGCGAACGGCAGCTTTCCGAGCTTCCGGTGCTCACGTACTGAAGTACGCTGCGCTCCGGGTCTCGCAAATCCACCATTCTCGCTCCACCACGAACTGAATCTCAACACACCCTTGAATGAAGAAAGGCACTGCATGCCGCTTTACGAGCATGTCTTCCTGGCGCGCCAGGATTTGAGCCAGGCGCAGGTCGATGCGCTGGCCGCCACCGCCACCGGGATCGTCGAAGCCAACCAGGGCAAGGTCGTCAAGACCGAGACCTGGGGCCTCAAGAGCCTCGCCTACAAGATCCAGCGTAACCGCAAGGCGCATTTCGTGCTGCTCAACATCGATGCGCCTCCCGGCGTCATCGCCGAGCTGGAACGCCAGACCGCGATCAACGAGGATATCATCCGCTGGATTTCGATCCGCGTCGATGAACATGAAGCCGGACCCAGCGTGATGATGCGCAAGTCCGACCGCGAGCGCACCCGCCGCCGCGAACGCGAGGAGTCCTTCTGATGTCGCGCGCCTTTTTCCGCCGCCGCAAGTCCTGCCCGTTTTCCGCCAAGGACGCGCCGAAGATCGATTACAAGGACGTGCGCCTGCTGCAGGGCTTCATGTCCGAACGCGGCAAGATCGTGCCGAGCCGAATCACCGCCGTTTCCGGCAAGAAGCAGCGCGAACTCAGCCAGGCGATCAAGCGCGCCCGGCAGCTCGCCCTGCTGCCCTATCTCACCAAGTAAGGAGGACAGGACATGCAGATCATCCTCCTCGAGCGGATCGAGAAGCTCGGCAGCATCGGCGATGTCGTCGTCGTCAAGGACGGCTACGCCCGCAACTTCCTGCTGCCCGGCAAAAAGGCGCTGCGCGCCAACGACGCCAACCGCAAGCTGTTCGACGCCAACCGCGCGAAGATCGAAGCCGATAACGCCGAACGCCGCGCCGAAGCCGCAACCCGCGGCCAGGACGTCGACGGGATGAGCGTGGTGCTGATCCGCGCCTCGTCGAACTCCGGCCAGCTCTATGGCTCGGTCGCGGTGCGCGATATCGTCGATGCGCTCAACGAACAGGGCGCGCAGGTGGCCAAGGCGATGATCGTGCTGGAACGCCCGATCAAGACCATCGGCGTGTTCGACGTGCGCGTCGCGCTGCACCCGGAAGTGTCGGTGACGGTCAAGGTCAATGTCGCGCGCTCGCCCGACGAGGCCGACCAGCAGGCCGCCGGCGTCGATGTGCTCAAAGCGATGTTCGAGGAAGAAGCCGCGCCGATCGGCTTCACCGAGGCCTTCGATCCCAACGCCGAGCCGGGCACCATCGCCGTCGATGACGCGGAGGCCCCGGCCGAAGCGCCCGCCGCAGACGAAGCCCAGGCCTGATCGCGCCGGCCCCGCAAACGGGGGGCAGGCAAACAATATCGGGGGGGCGCTGCGGCGTCCCCCTTTGTTTTGCCGGCCATCCCGGATATTCCGGAGCCATGGTGACCACCCGGGAAATCCTCGCCGAACTGACCCGCATCTACGATGCGGCGGTGGCGACGCTGCAGGCCGACATCGCCCGCTTTGCGCAGGACGGCACGCCGCCGCCCGCCACCCGACGCAAGCAGCTGAGCTGGTGCTATCCGGAGCTGCGCATCGCCTATGCCGGCGGCGCGAGCCATTCCGACATCACCCGCGCTTTCGGACGCCTCAGCCGCGGCGGCGCCTATGCGACCACCGTCACCCGCCCGGCGCTGTTCACCGACTATCTGACCGAACAGCTCGAGCTGCTGACCGCAGACTATGACGTGACGCTGGAAGTCGGCCGGTCGCGGCAGGAGATACCTTTCCCCTATGTGCTCGACGGTGCGCCCTATCTGGGCGGCATCGGCGCGGCCGAGCTGGCGCGGCACTTCCCGGCGGCCGAGCTCGCGCATATCGGCGACGAGCTGGCCGATGGCTTCGACCTGTCGGTTCCGGGCGAACCGATGCCGCTGGCGCTGTTCGACGGCCCGCGCACCGATTTCAGCCTGGCCCGCCTCGCCCATTACACCGGCACGGCGGCCGATCACTTCCAGCGCTTCGTGCTGTTCACCAACTACCACCGCTATGTCGATGAATTCGTCGACTGGGCGGGGCGGCAGCTGGGCAGCGGCGGCTACCAGGCGCTGGCCGGGGCCGGCGGGCTCTATCTCGACCAGCGCACCGAAGGCGCCCACACCGGCCTTTCCGACACCGCCTGGCGCAAGCACCAGATGCCGGCCTATCATCTGATCGCACCCAATCGCGACGGCATCAGCCTGGTCAACATCGGCGTCGGCCCGTCGAACGCCAAGACCATCTGCGACCACATCGCGGTGCTGCGGCCCGAGGCCTGGCTGATGATCGGCCACTGCGGCGGGCTGCGCGATACCCAGCTGATCGGCGACTATGTGCTCGCCCACGCCTATCTGCGCGACGACAATGTGCTCGATGCGGTGCTGCCGCCCGAGATCCCGCTGCCCGCCATCGCCGAAGTGCAGCTGGCGCTGGCCAAGGCGGCGGAGATGGTCAGCGGCGCGGGCGGGATCGACCTCAAGAAGCGCATGCGCACCGGCACTGTCGTCACCACCGACGACCGCAACTGGGAGCTGCGCTACACCGAAACCTCCCGCCGCCTCAGCCAGTCGCGCGCCGTCGCGATCGACATGGAGAGCGCGACCATCGCCGCCCAGGGCTATCGCTTCCGCGTGCCTTACGGCACGCTGCTGTGTGTCTCGGACAAGCCTTTGCACGGCGAGATCAAGCTGCCGGGGCAGGCCAACCGCTTCTACGACGAGGCGGTCGGCGCGCACCTCAAGATCGGCGTGACGGCGTGCGAGCTGCTGCGCGCCGAGGGGCCAAGATTGCATTCGCGCAAGCTCAGGGCCTTCAACGAACCGCCGTTCCGGTGATCTGGAGGTGCGAGGGCCACCGCCCCCGCGCTCCATTCATAGGCGAATGTTGCGCGATGCCGACACGTTGCGCGCCGCTTCAGCCTCAGTCGGCGCTCGCCGGTCTCATCAGGGGGAGGAGTCTTCGCTGAGGGCAATCGCCTGCGCCGGGCACTGGCTCGCCGCCCTGCGCACCAGATCCTCCAATTCCGGCGGCACTTCGCCGACCAGCACCGTGGCGTAGCCGTCGTCGTGCAATTCGAACACCTCGGGGCAGATCCCCACGCAGATGCCGAAACCGGCGCAAATTTCCGGATCGATGCTGACTTTCATCGCCCCGAACCTGCCAAAGCGCCGGCCTTCACCGGGTCGAATTCAAGATTGATATGCGTCAATCCGCGCAGGATGAAGGTCGGCAGATAGCTGTAGCGCCGTGCCCCGCGCGGTCCGTGGACTGCCTCGTCGATCCGGATGTCGCTGGTGCGGTCGAACATGCGGTTGAGCGCAACCACCGTCTCCGCCCGCGCCAGCGGCGCGCCGGGGCAGGCATGCCGTCCCGCGCCGAATGCCACATGCAACCGGGCGTTCTTCCGGTCCAGCTGGAACTCGCCGGGGTTTTCGAACTTGCGGGCATCCCGGTTGGCGGCGCTGTTGGAGACATAGAGAAACGAGCCCGCCGGAATATGGGTTTCGCCGATGCTGGTCGGCTTTTTCGCCAGGCGAAAATCGCCTTTGACCGGGCCTTCGATCCGCAGGCATTCCTCGACGAAATTGGGGATCAGGCTGCGATCCTCGCGCAGGCGCTGCTGGAGATCGGGACGCTCGCCGACGGTCTGGAAGGCATAGCTGAGCAGGCGCACCGTGGTTTCCTGACCGGCAGCGAACAGGTTGGAGGCGATCCGGGCGACTTCGATCGGCTCGGGCACGCCGCCGCCCAGGAAAGTGGCCTTCGCCAGGCCCGTCAGGATATCCTCGCGCGGATTGACCCTGCGGTCGGCGATATAGTTCGAGAACTTGCCATAGAGCCACTCCAGCGGGCCGTGCGAGACCTCGCCGTCGGTGCCGCCAACCACGGCGCCGCCACTCTCCCGCTCCACCCGGATGAGGTGCTGGCGAAACTCCACCCGATCCTCGGCCGGCACGCCCAGCAGGTCGGATACGACCAGCACCGCAAAGGGCTGGGCGAAAGCGTCCATGAACTCGCACGCGCCATCGGCAATGAAGGTATCGATCTGCTCGTCGGCCAGCTTCCACATGAACTCCTCATTTTCCTTGAGGCGCTTGGGCGTGATCAGCGAGGTCAGCAGCCCGCGGTGTTCGGCGTGGACCGGCTGATCCATCGTCGGCAGCTGGTCGTAGAACGGGGTCTGGTCGCGATATTCCTCGATCAGCTCGGAAATGTCGTCGTTCTCCCGGCCCGCCAGGGGAATCGGGCAGCCCGCAAATGGTCCGGTGGTCGACATGCAGGAAGAGAAGCGCGCCGGATCGTTGTAAACCTCAAGCGCCTCCTGGTAGCCCGTTACCATGAAGATGCCCTGATGCGGCTCACGCACCACCGGGCCCTGCTCGCGCAGATGATCGAAATAGGGATAGGGATCATCGACGAAGCTGTTGCTGAGAAAGAAATCGTGCGCGGCAAAATCTTGGGCAGTGTCGGTCATCTTGGCTCCTCACCGGATAGTCGCGCGCTGCGGATCTCGAGCGTCCGCAGTCGGCTGGAAATCAACTGGACTGGGCAAGCGCCATAACCATTTCGCGGCGCGTCGGCTAGCCCGCTGAGGGTCCGGATGCGCAATGCTCCAATGATTCGCCTCGGTCGAAACCCGCCAGCCGCAAAGCCGCTCACCACCCGCAGGTCTGCCCCCGGTTCTGCGCCGAGAGCCACCGCGACAAAGGCGCAAAATAGCGGATCATCGGCTTGCCCGAGATCTCCCGCGAACCGGTGAAAGCCTGCAACGCATCCGGCCAGGGCCGCGACGCGCCCATTGCCAGCATCGCATTCAGCCGCTCGCCCACCCGCTTGTTGCCGTAGAACGAACAGCGGTGCAGCGGGCCCTTCCAGCCCGCCTGCCTGCACGCCGCCTCATAGAACTGGAATTGCAGCACCCGGGCGAGGAAATAGCGGGTGTAGGGAACGACTGCGGGCATATGATACTTCGCCCCCGGATCGAAAGCATCGGCGCCGCGCGGGCCGGGCGCCGCGACGCCCTGGTATTTGAGCCGCATGTCGCTCCACGCCTGCTGATAGCCGGCGGGCTGGACCTCGCCGGAAAAGGTCTGCCAGCGCCAGCGGTCGATCAGCAGGCCGAAGGGCAGGAAGGCCACCTTGTCCATCGCCTGGCGCAGCAGCAGGCCGGTGTCCTTGGCTGCGCCGGGCACTTTGGCGCGGTCGAGCAGGCCGATCTGGACGAGATATTCGGGCGTCATCGACAGCGCGATGGCGTCGCCGATCGCTTCGTGGAAGCCGTCGTTGGCGCCGTCGAGATAGAGCGGCGGCTGCCGGTTGTAGGCGCGCTGATAATAGTTGTGGCCCAGCTCGTGGTGGATCGTCGTGAAATCGTCGGCATTGACCTTGGTGCACATCTTGATGCGAAGGTCATCGAGGCTGTCGATGTTCCCGGCCGAGGCGTGGCAGACCACTTCGCGGCCTTCCGGCTTGACGAATTGCGAGCGTTCCCAGAACGTCTGCGGCAGCGGGGCGAAGCCGAGCGAGCTGAAGAAACCCTCGCCGGCGCGCACCATCTTGACCGGATCGTAGCCCTTGTCCTGCAGCAGCTGCGTGGTGTCGAACCCGATATCGCCCGCACCCGGCGGGGCGACGACATCGTAGATATTGCCCCATTCCTGCGCCCACATATTGCCCAGCAGATCGGCGCGGATCGGGCCGGTTTTGGCCTGCACGCCGTCGCCGTATTTCTCGTTGAGCCTGGCGCGGGTGAAGCAGTGCAGCTGGTCGTAGAGCGGCTTGACCTCGGCCCACAGCTTCTCGGTCAGCTGGGCGAACTGCTCGGGCGTCATGTCGTAGTTGGAACGCCACAGCGCGCCGGTGTCGGCGTAGCCCAGCTCCCTGGCGCCTTCGTTGCTCAGCGCCACCAGCCTGGCGTAATCGGCGGCGATCGGCTTGCCGACGCTGTCGTGCCAGCTGGTCCACATTTCCTTGAGCTCGGCGGGATCGCGGCTGGCGCCCATCGCCGCTTCGATGTCGGACCCGTTCAGCGCCTTGCCGCCGCGCGTGCCCTGGCCCTTGCCATAGATGCCCTGCATCCGGGCTTTCAGCGTCGCCACCTCCTCGGCAGCGCCCGCGCGGGTTGGCGCGGGCAGGACGATCAAGGTGCGCATCCGGTCGAGCTTGCGGGCGGTGTCGTAGGACAGCCCCGGCGCCTTGGCGAAGTTTGCCGCAGCGATCGCATTGCGCACGTTGAGGCCGGTCAGCGCGGCGTCGGCCCGCGCGGTAATCGCCTCGGTATCCGCGGTGATATAGGTCGAATAGACCCAGCCCGCCTGCTCCGACTCATTGAACGCTTTCAGAAACGCCTGCTCGGCCTCGGCGACAAAGGCATCGGCTGCGGCGGCGTCTGCCGGGTATTGCTTGGCCGAGGCGGGTGTTACAGCAAGCGCAGCGGCCAGCGCCGCCAGGGAAACGAGCTTTCTCATCGCGCAACCTCCGGAATAGTCATTGCCGCCTTCCACAGGCGGGATGAACCAAGGCTGGCGAGACTGGATTTTCAGGTCAAGCGAAGATCGGCAGACGGTTTCAGGCGCTGAGAAAACTGGCCATGGCCTCGCCCAGCTCGGGCCGGGTCACCGAGGACATATGGGTGCCGGGCACTTCGGCATAGCGGCCATCGGGCAACGCGGCCGCCAGCGCCGGGGCGGAACCATTGTCCTGGTCCTCCGCCCCGCAGACGACCAGCGTGGGCATGGCAATCGCCGCCAGCGCCGCGGCCGGCGTATCGTCGACCGAGCCCAGCAGCAGCCGCGCGGCCACCCGGTCGATGGCCATCGTCTTCATGAAGCTTTTGGCGAACCAGGCCGGATCGCCGCGTTCGATGGTGTCGAAGCGGTCGATGGCGTCGATGAAGAAGGCGCTGCGCCGCGCCCAGCCGGATAGTCCCTCCAGCCCCATCCCGCCCAGGATCAGCCGCTGCTGGCCGCAGCCCCGCCAGCACCGCCCGCACCGCCGTGCGCGCGCCGAGCGAGAAGCCGGCAAGATCGTAGTCGTCGAGGCCGAGTGCAGCGACCAGCGCCAGCGCATCCCCGACCAGCACATCGGGGGGATAGGCCGCCGGATCGTGCGGCGCATCGCTCTGCCCGTGGGCGCGCAGATCCGGCATGATGCATGCGAACCCGGCATCGGCGAGGCGGGCGGCGGTGCCGTATTTGATCCAGTTGACCCCGGCGCTGGAGAACAACCCGTGGAGAAGCAGCACCGGGCGGCCTTCTCCCAGCCGGTGAACGGCGAGCCGGGCACCGTCGCCGGCTAGTTCGAATGTCGTGTTCGTCACTGTCATGTCCGGCTGGCTATCTGATTCGCTTTGCCGGATAGGCACTGCCATCGCGGCGGAAATAGCCCTCGCCGGTGAAGCGCATGTCGATGTCCGAATAGCCGCCGGTGCCGTCGGGATTGCCGGCGCTGATCGCCACGAAGCTGCAATCGCTGCCGCTTTCGTTGATCAAATGATGCCCGTCGGTGGCCCCCTTCGGCCAGGCGCAGATGTCGCCGGGGCGCAGCAGCGTGCGGGCCTTGTCCTCGACCAGCACCGCCTCGCCCGTCAGCATCACCACCAGCTCGTCCTCGTCGTCGTGCCAGTGGCGCTGCGACGACCAAGCGCCGGGCTTCAGCACCACATGGCTCGCGCCCATTTCGGTCAGCCCGCCCGCCGGGGCCAGACGGCGATACCAGCGGCCCTGCACCTGCGCGTCGAACGGCGCGGGATAGCCGGTGCGGTTGGTCTGTTCGATCGAATCGAGATCGAGTTTGGACATGGCTGTGCTCCTGCCGATGACGGGCCTGCTTGTGCCTGCCCCGCTTAGCCCATATGCGGGGTCGCAGTCATGACCCAAACTCGCTCCGCCCTCGAAATCGCCGAAGCGCTGATCGCCTGCCCCAGCGTCACCCCGGCGACCGGCCTGGTGTTCGATTGCCTGGAAGCCGAGCTGACGCCGCTGGGCTTTGCCGTCCACCGCGCGGTGACCGGCGAGCCGCCTGACGGGCCGGTCGAGAACCTCTTCGCCATCCGCCAGGGGCCGGAAGGCAGCCGCCACTTCGCCTTCGCCGGGCACCTCGACGTAGTGCCGCCGGGCGAGGGCTGGACTTCGGGGCCGTTCCTGCCGGAGCGGCGCGGCGAGCTGCTGCACGGGCGCGGCGCGGTCGACATGAAGGGCGCGATCGCGGCGATGGTCGCGGCGGCCCGCGAGATACCCGCCGGGGCCGGCACGCTCAGCCTGATTATCACAGGGGACGAGGAAGGCCCGGCGAAATACGGCACGGTGACGCTGATCGAGCATATGCGCGAGGTCGGCGCGATCCCGGACCTGTGCCTGGTCGGCGAGCCCTCGTCCGCCAACCGGCTGGGCGATACGATGAAGATCGGGCGGCGCGGCTCGGTCAATATCTGGCTGGAAGTGCAGGGCCAGGAGGGCCACGTCGCCTATCCGCACCGCGCCGACAATCCGGCGCCCAAGCTGGTGGCGATGCTGGCCGAGCTCGATGCGCTGGTGCTCGACGAGGGAACGGACTGGTTTCAGCCTTCCAACCTCGAGATCACCGACATCGCCATCGGCAATCCGGCGGCCAATGTCATTCCGCCGCTCGCGCGGGCGCGGGTTTCGATCCGGTTCAACGATCTGCACAGCGGCGAAAGCCTGGGCCGGCTGGTCGGCGAGATTGCGCAGCGCCATGGCGGCACCGCCAGGCCGGTGGTGTCCGGCGAGGCGTTCATCACCCTGCCCGGACCCTTCTCGGACCTGGTCCGCGACGCGGTTATGGCCGAGACCGGCCTGTCGCCCGAGGCTTCCACCACCGGCGGCACCTCGGACGCGCGGTTCCTGCGGCAGATTTGCCCGGTGATCGAATTCGGCCTGCACAACGCCACCATGCACAAGCGCGACGAGGCAGTGGCGATGGCCGATCTCGACGTGCTGGCCCGCATCTACCGCCGGATTGCCGAGGCGGCGCTCAAGGGCTGATCGCAGCCGACCACGGAAGGGTATCGCATGACCGAGGCCGCTATCGACACCGCGCCGCCCGCCGCGCCCGGTCACAGCCGCCTGCAATGGCGCATCCTGACCGGCTTTCTGCTCGGGCTGATCGGCGGGCTGGCGGTCTATTCGACCGCCGCCGATGCCGCCTGGGTCGATGTTGTGGTGGCCAATGTCACCACCCCGATCGGCCAGATTTTCCTGCGGCTGCTGTTCATGCTGGTGCTGCCGCTGCTGTTCTCGGCGCTGGTCGTCGGCATTGCCGAGATGGGCGAGGTGCGCGCGCTGAAGACCGTGGGCCTGCAGACGCTGGTCTATACGGTGGTGGTCTCGGCGATTGCCGTCGCGGTCAGCCTGGCGGTGGTCAATATCCTCCAGCCCGGCGCCGGGGTCGATCCCGCCGCCGCGCGCGCGATGCTGGGCGAAGCCGGGAGCGGCGCCGCCGATATCGTCGCCAAATCGCAGAGCGCCAAGACCGGGGTCGATGCGCTGGTCAACATCATCCCCTCCAATCCCGTCACCGCGATGAGCGAGAACAACATCCTCGCGGTGATGTTCTTCGCGCTGTTCTTCGGCATCGGCCTGCTGCTGGTGCAAAACCCGCGCACCCATGTGCTGAAGCAGGCGTTCGAAGGCGTTTTCGACGTGTCGATGCGGCTGATCGGGCTGGTCATCCAGCTCGCGCCCTTCGCCATCTTCTGCTTCATGTTCAATCTCGCCGCGCAGTTCGGCTGGGAGCTGCTGATCAAGCTCGCGGCTTACGTTGGCGTGGTGCTGCTGGCTTTGGCGATCCAGATGTTCGGGGTGTTCCCTGCGCTGCTGGCGCTGCTCGCGCGCAAAAATCCCATAACCTTCTTCCGCGAGACGCAGGAGGCGACGGTGATGGCCTTCGCCACCTCATCGTCCAACGCCACTTTGCCCACCGCGCTGCGCGTCGCCGAAACGCGGCTCAAGCTGCCGCCGAAGATCGCGCGCTTCGTCCTCACCATCGGCGCCACCGCCAACCAGAACGGCACCGCCATGTTCGAGGGCGTGACGGTGCTGTTCCTCGCCCAGTTCTTCGGGGTGGACCTCAGCCTGGGCGACCAGCTGTTCGTCATGCTGGTGTGCATTCTCGCCGGCATCGGCACGGCAGGCGTGCCGGCGGGATCGCTGCCGGTGATCGCGCTGATTCTCGGCGCGGTCGGGGTGCCTCCCGCCGGGATCGGTCTGATCCTCGGCGTCGACCGCTTCCTCGACATGTGCCGCACCACGCTCAACGTGATCGGCGATCTGGTTGCCGCGACAGTGATCTCCGCGCGGAGCGAGCGGGCGGGTTAGCGTTCCTCCAGCTCCACCGGCACGAATTTGCCCAGCCCGCAGCCGGCGCCGCGCTGCAAGCTGCCGCCGGTGCGGTTGAGCACATAGACGATGTCGGTGCTGCACAGCTGGCTGAGCGAAGTTTCGTAAGTGAACGCATCGTCGAACTTCAGCCCGCTGCAACGCTGGGGCAAAATGTTGCGCCAGGCACGGTTGCCACTGCGGATGAAGTCGATCGTCCAGTCGTCGCGGATGCGCGATTCGCGCAGGTCGGTCAGCTGGACACAGCTTTGCGCCTCGCCGACGATCTTCGCGGCGGGCGCCACGGCGGGGCGGTCCGATGGACGTTCCTGGGTGCAGGAAGCGAGAGCGAGCGGAGTCAGGACCAACATAAAGCGAAGTTGAGGTTTCATTTCAGCCTCCTTCAGGGGCGCGATTTCAGGGCCTTTCGCCTGGGAGCAGGTGCCTTCGCGCCGCGCTGCTCTATCTTGGACTTGTAACCGCACAAATCAACCACCGGGCAGCGCCAGCATTCCGGGCTGCGCGCCTTGCAGACATAGCGCCCGTGCAGGATCAGCCAGTGATGCGCGCCGACGCGGAAAGGTTGCGGCACCTTCTTTTCGAGCTGCTGCTCCACCGCCGTCACCGTCTTGCCCCTGGCCAGGCCGGTGCGGTTG
This sequence comes from uncultured Alphaproteobacteria bacterium, assembly GCA_963779195.1. Lineage (GTDB taxonomy): Bacteria > Pseudomonadota > Alphaproteobacteria > Sphingomonadales > Sphingomonadaceae > Novosphingobium. The sequence continues at coordinate 185,582 of CAVZWZ010000001.1, read as the reverse complement.
CCGAGGCGGAAGATGTGAGTATCCACCGCGAAAGTCTCCGCGCCGAAAGCGCAGTTCATCACGACATTGGCGGTCTTGCGCCCGACCCCGGGCAGGGTGGTGAGGACATCGCGGTCGGCCGGCACCTCGCCGCCAAACTGGCTTACCAGGATTTCGGACAGCGCGATGACGTTCTTCGCCTTGGCGTTGAACAGGCCGATGGTCTTGATGTGCTGCTTGAGCCCCTCCTCGCCGAGCGCGACCATCTGCTGCGGAGTCTTCACCTCGCGGAACAGCGCGCGGGTGGCCTTGTTGACGCCGACATCGGTGGCCTGGGCGGAGAGGACGACGGCGACCAGCAGCTGGTAGGTGTTGCCGAATTCGAGCTCGGTCTCGGGCGAGGGATTGGCCTCGGCGAGGCGGCGGAAGAATTCGAAAATGTTGTCCTTCTTCAAAGGTCCAGCACCTCGGGCATCGTATACCGCCCCGCTGCCCTGCCGATCAGCCACTGCGCCGCCCGCACCGCGCCCTTGGCGAAGATCGCGCGGTTCTCGGCGAGGTGGGACAGGGCGAGGCGTTCGTTATCGGCGAAGAAGTGCACGGTGTGGTCGCCCGCAACGCTGCCCCCGCGCAAGCTGGCGAAACCGATCGCGCCGATGCCGCGCTTGCCGGTCATGCCGTCGCGGCCGCGTTCGCTGTTCTCGCCCAGAGCGATGCCCCGGCCCTTCGCCGCAGCATCGCCAAGCAGCAGCGCGGTGCCGGAGGGCGCATCGACCTTCATCCGGTGGTGGGTCTCGACGATCTCGATATCCCAGTCCTCGCCGAGCCGGCTCGCGGCCTCGCGCACCAGATGGGCCAACAGCGTCACCCCCAGCGAGGTATTGCCGGTCTGCAGCACCGCGATGCTCTCCGCCGCGTGATCGCAGAGGAAATGGTGGCGCTCCTCCAGCCCGGTGCTGCCGACGACGATTGGGACGCCCGCCGCAATCGCCGCGTCGAGATTGGCTTCCAGCGCTTTCGGGCTGGAGAAATCGACCAGCACGTCGCTGACCCTGGCCAGCGCCAGCGGGTCGCCGCCGATGTCGATGCCGCCGGCGTGGCCTTCGCCCGCCGCGGCGATCGCCTCGACCAGCGCCTGCCCCATGCGTCCTTCGCTGCCGATGATGCCGATTCTCGCCACGTCTCTAATCCTTGCCGACTGCCCTGGGCTTGTCGAAGGGCTGCTTTTCACTCTAACGCCGCTTGAAGGAAAAGCAGTCCTTCGACAAGCTCGGGACAGCCGGTCCAGGGGGATTCGTGAGAGACATCCGCAACATCGTCATCCTTACCGGCGCGGGGGTCAGCGCCGAAAGCGGGATCGACACCTTTCGCAGTGAGGGCGGCCTCTGGGAGCGTTACCGGGTCGAGGATGTCGCCACGCCCGAGGCCTTCGCCCGCGATCCCGGGCTGGTGCTGGGCTTCTACGACATGCGCCGCGCGGCGATTCAGGAGAAGCTGCCCAATCAAGCACACATGGCGCTGGCGCGGCTCGATGCGGGTTGGAAGGGCGAGCTGCTGATCGTCACCCAGAACGTCGACGACCTCCACGAGCGGGCGGGCGCGTCGCGCGTGCTGCACATGCACGGCGAGCACCTCAAGGCCTGGTGCACATTTTGCGACATCCGCTCGCCATGGCGAGGGCCGCTGATCGAACGGCCGCCGTGCCCGGCCTGCGGCATGCGCAGCCTCAGGCCCGATGTCGTCTGGTTCGGCGAAGTCCCTTACCGGATGGACGCGATCCACGCGGCGCTGCGCGGCTGCGACCTGTTCGTCTCGATCGGCACCTCGGGCGCGGTCTACCCGGCGGCGAGCTATGTCCGCAATGCCCGCGACCTCGGCGCCCGGACGCTCGAGCTCAACCTCGAGCCCTCCAAGGGTTCGCCCTGGTTCCACGAAGCGCGGCATGGCCCGGCGAGCGAACTGGTGCCTGCCTGGGTGGACGAAGTGCTGTCAGGCGGCGGCTAGGTGACGCTCAGGTGTCGCATTGGCTGCCGCCGCCGTTTGCGCGAAAGGCTTGGGTTCGGCAGCGCGAAGGCCGGAAATGGTGGGCGTAGCAAGGATTGAACTTGCGACCCCTGCGATGTCAACACAGTGCTCTACCACTGAGCTATACGCCCACACACTTTCCGCGACCGGCGGCAATCCCGCCGGGCAGGGAAGCGCCTTTAACCGCGCCGCCCCGGGGATGCAAGTCTGTCTTGGTGCGCAAGCCCGTCCTGCCCGGCAGGCAGCATCCGCCCGGCGCGGAAAAGCGCGAAAATCCGCCGCCTGCGACGGCACCGGGGCCAGAACGCGGGCGAAACAGCGCGCGCTTGCCCTCCTGCCAATTTCACCCATTCGCATTCAAGGCCTATTCATCGGCGCCCGGCTAGCACATGGTAGTGACAACGGGGTCCGCGCCGGGGGAGGCGCGGCATGATCCTGCGGAGTTCGCGGAGGCATCGAATGACACTCATCCAATTCTCGCCATTCGCCCGGCTGAAGCTGGCTGCGGCAGCCGCGCTGCTGTTCGGCCTCGCCGCATGCGCAACGCCGTTCAAGGCGGATGTTTCGCGCTATCAGTCGCAGCTGCCTGCCCCAGTGGGCCAGACTTTCGCGGTGGTGGCCGACGATCCGGCGCTGGCCGGCGGCATCGAATTCGCGCAATACTCCCGGATCGTGGCGGACCGCATGGCGGCGCTGGGCTATACCCCCGCCGCCAATCCCGAGAGCGCCTCCCTGATCGCCCGCTTCGACTATGGCGTCGACAAGGGCCGCGAGCGCGTGCGCTCGACCGGCATGGGCTACGATCCGTTCTGGAGCCCGTGGTACGGCTATGGCCGCGCCGGCTATTGGGGCCACCCGCGTTTCCGCGGCCACGGCATGTGGGGCTATGGCTGGCACGATCCGTTCATGGACAGCGGCTATGAAAGCTACACCATCTACACCAGCGGCATCGATCTGAAGATCGACCGCAAGGCCGATGGCGCCCGCCTGTTCGAGGGCAAGGCCGAGGCGGTTTCGACCTCCAACCGGCTGCAATATCTCGTGCCGAACCTGGTCGAGGCGATGTTCACCGGCTTCCCCGGCAATTCGGGTGAGACCGTGCGGATCACCGTCGCGCCGGAGAAGAAGCAGGCAACGCGGGATTGAGGGATCGAAAAAATCCTAGGCCTTGAGAATAATCCTGACCCAACCCCGTCTCGTGTCGAGTGTAGTCGAGAGCACCAAACCTTTCCGATGCCTAGCGTGCAACTGCTTGAAGAAAAGCAGTCGCTTCGACACGCACAGGAGGTCGGGAAATTGTGAGCTGAATTTGATTGGCCCATTGTTGCCCTGCTCAGACCTCGCGCCCCAGCCGCTCCGCCAGCAATTTCGCCACCAGCCGCTTCGACACCTTGTTCGAATGCAGCATCGGCACTTCCTCGCGGGTGATCGCGACATAGGCGCGCGGCACCTTGTAGCTCGACAGGCGGCTGCGCAGCTCGGCCTCGAGCTTGGCGAAATCCAGCGTCACCCCCTCGCGCGGCACCACCGCCGCAACCACCAGCTCGCCGCGCTCCCATCCGGCAGGCCGACGACATAGGCGGACACCACCTCCGTCAAGCGCCTGCATCTCCATCTCGACCTCGGCGGGCGAGACGTTGGAGCTGGCGGTCTTGATCATGTCGCCGCCGCGCCCGATGAAGTGGGTGCGCTTGCCATCGACCAGGCACAGATCGCCGGTGTGGTAATAGCCGTCGGGCGTGAAATGCTCGTCGCGCTCGATCTTGTGCAGCCCCGGCGTCACCGGATAACCGCGGATTTGCAGCTCGCCGATCTCGCCGTCCGCCACGGGCTGGTTGTCCTCATCGGCGATGCGCACTTCGTAGCGTTCGGCCCAGTGGTCCATCGGCGCGCAGACCGGATAGCCATGCGCGCGGAATTCGTCGCCATAGGAATAGGGCCCCAGCGTCTCGCTCATCCCAAGGCCCCACCACGGCTGCGGCTGGTTCGACATCGCCTTGAGGTCTTCCTCGGGCAGCACGCTGCCCATCGCCATGCGGCTGTTGCTCATCGTGCGCTCGGTGCAGACGGTGGTCGCGCCGCCTTCCCAATTGGGCAGCAGCGACATCATCAGCCCGCCCACCCAGAACATCGGCAGCACGCAATTATATTCCTTGCCGCGCTGGATGCCGACGATATTCCGCATGAAATGGGCGCGGAACATGGCCGGACCGTGGTTGTGTTTCACCCCCTTGGGCAGCGCCATCGAGCCGGAAGTGTAGATTTCGATCAGCTGGTCGGTGGTGTGAACCTCGGCCTCGGCCTCGCGCAGCAGCTCCTCGCCGACCGTCCCGGCGGCGCCGGTCAGATGGTCCATGGGGTGAATTGTCGCGGGCAGGCCGTCGCCGGTGGCGACGATCCAGCGCAGGAACGGGGTCCTGGCGATCCGCAACTCCGCACTGGCGGCGCTGCCCAATTCCGGCAGCGCTTCGCACAGCCGCTCGACATAATCGTAGCCGAGGAAGCTGCGCTGGACGATCAGTCCCGAAACGTCGGACTGGCGCAGCACCCGCACCAGCTCGTTAGACTTGATCAGCGTGCTGATCGGAATCGCCACCGCGCCGATCCGGCCGATCGCGGCGAACAGCAGCGCGAAAAACGGCCCGTTGCCGGCGATGAAACCGACCCGGCTGCCCTTGCCGACGCCGCGCGCGATCAGGCCCCGCGCCAGTTCCGCCGACTTGCTGTCGAGCTCGCGGAAGCTGACCCCATCGTCGGGTATGGTCTCGCCCTTGAAGGTGACCGCCGGATCGTCGCCATAGGCCGCCGCCGCCGCGCGGATCAGCTGGGGGAAGGTCTTTGCCGACCGGACGTCGTCCAGGGCGCCGCTATCCGTGCTCACCGAAGAATCTCTCCCGCTTTCGCTGCTTTGGGCTGCGTTATCATTCTTGCCCCGTCGAAAGCTAGTCAGTTCCCCAGCGAAAACACCCCGCCGGTCGAGCCGAAGCCGCCTTCGCCGCGCGCGGTCTCGTCGAGGTCGTCCGCTTCCAGCCAGCTGGCCCGCGTTACCGGGGCGAGCACCAGCTGGGCGATACGGTCTCCCCGGCGCACTTCGAAAGCATCCGCGCCATGGTTGATCAGGATGACTTTCAGCTCGCCGCGATAGTCCGAATCGATGGTGCCTGGGGTGTTGGGCACCGAGATGCCGTGCTTCAGCGCCAGCCCCGAGCGCGGACGCACCTGGATTTCGAAGCCCGGCGGGATCGCCATCGCCAGCCCGGTTGCCACCGCATGCCGCGCGCCGGGGGCCAGCGTCACATCCTCGGCGGCGAGCACATCCATGCCAGCGGCGCCATCGGTGGCGTAAGCGGGCAGATCCAGCCCCGCGCCATGCGGCAGGCGTTTGACCAGCACCGGGACGTCATTTGTTGCCGGATCATTTGTTAAGGGCATTGGCGACTTTCTCGATCAGCGTCCGCGCGACATCTTCCTTGGGCATTTCGGGGAAATCCTCGACGCCGCGGGAGGTGACAATATGCACGATATTGGCGTCGCCGCCCATCACTTCGCCCGATACATCGTTGGCGACGATCCAGTCGACGCCCTTGCTCTTGCGCTTGACCTTGGCGTTCTCGATCACGTTTTCGGTCTCGGCGGCGAAGCCGATGAGCAACTTGGGGCGTTGCTTGCCCGAAGCGACCGTGGCGAGAATATCCGGGTTCTCGGTCAGCAGCAGCGCCGGCGGCGCGGAGCCGCGCTTCTTGATCTTTTCCTCGGCGACATCCTTGGTGCGCCAGTCCGCGACGGCGGCGACCATGATCGCGGCATCGGCGGGCAGCGCCTTCTTCACCGCATCGGCCATCTCGCGCGCGGTTTCGACATCGATGCGATCGACCCCAGGCGGCGTCGGCAGGGACACCGGGCCGGAAACCAGCGTCACCCGCGCGCCCGCGCGGGCGGCGGCGGCGGCGATGGCGAAGCCCTGCTTGCCCGAGGAACGGTTGGCGATGAAGCGCACCGGATCGATCGGCTCATGCGTCGGACCGGCGGTGATGACGATATGCTTGCCGAACAGCGGGCGATGCTCCGGTTCGAGATCGAAATCGGGCTGGCCGTCGAGGACTTCCGCGCCCTCTGCCGGGGCGACATAACCGGGCATCTCCTCGGCAAAGGGTTCGGGCGGCGCGGCGCCTTCCTTGCCCGAGACGAGGTGGTTGATTGCATCGGGATCGGTCGGCGGCGCGGCGCTGGCCTTGCCCTTCTTCGCCAGCACCGGCCCGCCGAGATCGAGCGGCAGCGCATCCTCGGGCGGCAGGTCGCCGGGCACGAAGTCCTCGGGCAGGAACTCTTCCATTTCCGGCAACAGGCCTTCCAGCGGATCGGGGCGCGACTTGCCGCGCGCGATCAGCGAGCCGACCAGCCCGCCGAGGCCGGTATCCTCCGATTCGGCGAAGGCGGCGTCCTCGTCCTCCGCATCGGGGGGAACACCGAATTCCGGCTCGCCCGGATCGAAGCCCAGTGTCCGGGCGATGCGGCGCCAGACGGCGAAGGGTTCGGGCAACCGACCGGGGCCGGTTTCGCCGCAGGCCATCGCGCCGACATCGGGCTCCATCACATCGACCCCGGCCATCCGCAGCACTTCGACATTGTGCACCGTCGCGGCGTGCTGCCACATCTTCACATTCATCGCCGGCACCGCGAGCACCGGCTTGTCGGTGGCGAGCAGCAGCGTCGTGGCCAGATCGTCGGCAATGCCTGCGGCCATTTTGGCGAGGAGATCGGCGGTCGCCGGGCAGACCACGACCAGGTCCGCTTGCCGCGAAAGCTGGATGTGCCCCATCTCGACTTCGTTCTTGAGATCCCACAGCGTGGTGTGGACCGGATTTTCGCTGAGCGCCGCCAAAGCCAGCGGGGTGACGAACTTCGCGCCGCCTTCGGTCAGCACGCAGGTCACCTCGCCGGGCAGGCCTTCGGCCCCCTTTCGGATCAGCCGGACCAGCTCGCACGACTTGTAGGCGGCAATGCCGCCGCCGACGATCAGCAGGATGCGCGGACCATTCATCCTTTCACCTTTGCCCCGATTAAGGTTACCACGCAATTACCGAAGCTTCGCACTGCGCCACAGCGACTTCAGCCAGTCCGGCGCGAAGGCCAGGCCGATGCCCATGGCGGGGGCGACCATGAAACCCCAGTAGAAGTTGTCGCCGCGCCCGGCGATGATGAAGGCCAGCCCATAGCCGAGATAGAGCAGCGTGCCGAAGGTCCCCGCCGGCGAGCGCCAGCCGGCCCAGCCAAAAAGCGCCAGCACCATCACGGGCCCGGCGATCCAGTGCGGCGCGGAGCGGATATTGCTGGACAGCACGACATTCGAAATCCAGCCCGACAGCCCGCGCAGCTCCAGCCAGCTCTTGCCCAGCGGATCGCTCGGCAGCGTCTGCGCGGCGATGATGCTCAGATGCACCGCGAGCAGCGCCAGGAACACCGCCGCCAGCGCGCTCCACGCCAGGCCTTCCCTGCGGTCGCCCCGCCACAAGGCCATCGCCGCCATCAGCAGCACAAAAGGCAGCGACAGCTCGCGGATCGCCAACGCCAAGGCCGCGACCGCCAGCGCTGCGCCCCATTTGCCCTTCCCATCACGCCCGACCCGGTGCAGCCCGAACGACAGCGCCAGCAGCATTCCCGCCCATTGCTCGTGCAGCACGAAGAAATAGCGGTTGAGCCCCAGCGAGGCGCCCACCGCGAGCAGCGCGAAGGCCAGAATCCGCCGCTTCGCCGCCCCGGGCTCGCTGCCCAGCCGCCGCCACCAGGCGAGAATGACTGCGGCGAGCAGCAGGATCGCGGCCACGGTCTGCCCGGTGACGCCCAGCCAAGCGTCGAGGTAAGCCAGCGTCGGCAGCCGCACCGCCAGCCCCGGCCGCACTGGATAGCGCGCCTTGCGGTGCTCCTCGACAATGACGCCGTAATAGCTCTCGCCCTTGGCGATACGGGCGATGACGGCGTCGTAGAGCGCCAGATCCTCGTCGCGCTTGCGCTTGCCAAGCTCCGGATTGATCAGCACCTCGGCGGCGCTGCGGGTCTTGACCGTCGACTTGCCTGCCTTGATCGGAACCATCGCCGAGGCGACCAGCATCACTGCCAGGGCGAGCAGCAGCAGCCGAGCGGGCATTGGCCCCCAATGGGCGAACCGGTCCCAGGCTGACGGCGTTTCGGAACTCAGGCTGGCAGGTCCGCTCATGTTACCCCTCCCCTTGCCGGCCAGGCCGAACGCCACAGCGAGCGCAGCCACCGCGGCGCAAAGGCCAGCCCGGCGAACATGGCGGGGGCGATGATGAACCCCCAATAGAAATTGTCGGGCCGCCCGGCGAGCATGAACAGCAGGCCATAGCCGAGAAAGAGCAAGGTCGCGCAGGCCCCCAGCGGCGTGCGCCAGCCAGCGAAGCCGAACACCATCAGCATCAGCGCGGGGCCGGCCAGCACATCGGGCAGGAAGCGCAAATTGCTCGACATGACGATGTTGGTGGTCCAGCCACTCAGCCCGCGCAGCTGCAGCCAGCCCCCGGAAGCGACATCGCCGGCCCGGACCTGCGGGTCGATCAGGCCGACATGCACCCACAGCACGGCGAGAAAAACCGCGGCGAGCCCGGTCCAGGCCGCGCCCTCCTTGCGGTCGCCGCGCCAGAACGCCATCGCCGCCATCAGCAGCACATAGGGCAGCGCCAGCTCGCGGATCGCCAGCGCCAGCGCGCCCGCCGCGAAGGCCGCCAGCCAATTGCCGCCCTTGCCCGGACCGGCCCGATGCAGTCCCAGCGACAGCGCGATCAGCATTCCAGCCCATAGCTCATGCAGCACATGGAACCAGCCATACAGCAGCATCATGCAGCCGGGGATCAGCAGCGCGGCGGCCCACAGGCGGCTTGGCATGCCGCCCGGCTCCTCACCAAGCCGCCGCCACCAGGCCGCCAGCGTCGCGGCGAACAGCAGATAGGCAGCGCCGGTCATCAAGCCGGGGCCCAGCCAGGCCGCGATATGGGCGAGCGTCGGCAGCCGCACCGCGAGGCCCGGTTGCACCGGATAGCGCGCCTGGCGGTGCTCCTCTACGATGAATTCGTAATAGTTCTCGCCCCGGGCGATGCGTGCGATCGCCCGGTCGTAGATTGCTAAGTCGCCGTCGCGCTGGCGGCCCTCGACTGCATTGGCGACGGACTTTGCCGTCGGCCTTTCGGCAGCGGCATCGGCTTTGACAGGCGGCGGCGGCGGAAGGCTCGAGGGCGTCAGCGCAGCGGCGATCAGCATCAGCGCCAGGGCCAGCAGCACGATGCGCGCCGGAACCTTGCCCCAATGCGCGAAGCGATCCCAGGCGGGAGCGCTGTCGGGCTTCAGCCCAGCCAGCCCATCGCCATTGCCGCCCATACCAGACCTCCCCCGGCCAGCGCCGCCAGCAGATAGCCGCCGGAACCGCCCGTCCTGGCCCTGCGTTGCCACATCAGTGGCACCTCGGGAAGCGGGGCCTGCTCGGGCGCGCCGCCTTTCGGTGGAAATCTGTCCTCGATCCGGCGGATCAGGGCGGGCAGCCGCAGCAGCGTCCCGGCATCATCGCGCAGCCGCTCCGCCACCGCCGCCTCAGGCCCCAGCTCATCGCGGATCCACGCTTTGACGAAAGGCCCGGAGACATCCCACATGTTGATTTCGGGATGCAGCTGGGTCGCCAGCCCTTCGACCATCACCATGGTCTTTTGCAGCAGCAGCAGATGCGGCTGGGTCTGCATGTCGAAATCGCGGGTGATGGCGAACAGCCCGTCGAGCATCTGGCCGACCGACAGCTCGCTCACCGGCTTGCCGCGCATCGGCTCGCCCACCGCGCGCAGAGCCGTCGCGAATTCCTCGACCGAATGGTAGGGCGGGACATATTGCGCCTCGAAATGGATCTCGGCGACGCGGCGGTAATTGCCCGTGGTCAGCCCATAGAGGATTTCCGCCAGCCACTGCCGCGCGCGCCGGTCGATCCGGCCCATGATCCCGAAATCGATCGCGGCGATGGTGCCGTCGGCCTCGACGAACAGATTGCCCTGATGCATGTCGGCATGGAAGAATCCGGCGCTGATCGCCTGGGTCAGGAACGACAGCACCAGCCGGTGCGCCAGCTCGGGCAGATCGTGCCCGGCGGCGATCAGCGCGTCGCGGTCGCTGATCTTGATCCCGTCGATCCAGTCGATGGTCAGCACCCCGCCATTGGTCCGGTCCCAATCGACCGACGGCACACGGAAGCCCTCGAAAGCCTTCATCGCCTCGGCCAGCTCCGAGGCCGAAGCCGCCTCGCGCCGCAGATCGAGCTCGCGCGCGGTCCAGCGCTTGAAGTTGGCGATCACCGCGCGCGGTCGCAGCCGAGCCGCCTCGCTGCCGAATGCCTCGAGATGGGCGGCGGCCCATTCATAGGTCTCGATGTCGCGGCCAAGCTGCTCGCGAATCCCGGGCCGCAGCACCTTGACCGCAACCTTGCGGCCCTCCGCAGTCACCGCGCGGTGGACCTGGGCGATCGAGGCGGCGCCGACCGGATCGGGCTCGATGCTCTCGAACAGCTCGACCAGCGGCTTGCCGAAGCTCGCCTCGATCTCGCGGCGGATCGGATCGAAGCTGACCGGCGGCAGGCTGTCCTGCAGATCGAGCAGATTGCGCGCCGCGTCCACTCCGATGATATCCGGCCGCGTCGCCAGCGCCTGGCCGAGCTTGATCGCCGCCGGGCCGATCGCCTGGAAGGCGCGGCTGTAATCGGGCTCGCGGGGCTGGAAGGTGCCGAAACGGGCAAGCCGGAACAGGCGGCGCACCGGCGCGGGGGTGCCGTAGCCCTGCTCGATAATCCGCAGCGCCCCGTGCCGGGCGAGCGTGCGGCCCCAGCGCAGCAGGCGGAAGATGTGGGTGGCGGAGGTGGTCATACGCCTCTTCCCCCTCCCCTTCAGGGGAGGGGCCGGGGGTGGGGTCTATCGATTTACGCAACGCTTCGCACGGAGGACAGACCCCACCCCAACCCCTCCCCTGAAGGGGAGGGGCTTCTCTTTCCTGCACCATCAAACCTTCCACCCCGAATGGATCGCCACCAGCCCGCCGAGCAATGGCTCGACCCTGGTCTGCGCGAAACCGGCCTGGCGGATCATCGCTTCGAATTCTGGCATCGGCGGGAAGCGGCGGATCGATTCGATCAGATAGCGATAGCTCTCCGCGTCGCCGGCGATCGCCTGGCCGATTTTCGGCACCAGCTTGTGCGAATAGAGATCGTAGGCCTCCTTGAAGCCCGGCCATTCGGTGGTCGAAAATTCGAGGCAGAAAAAGCGCCCGCCGAACTTCAGCACCCGGTGCGCCTCGGCCAGCGCCTGGTCGATATGGGTTACGTTGCGGATGCCGAAGGCGATCGTATAGGCGTCGAAGGTGCGGTCCGGCAGGGTCAGCGCCTCGGCGTTCTGCCAGCGACCAGACCAGGCCGCCAGTCCTTCGATCCCGCGCTTGATCGCCCGCTCGATGCCGACATCGAGCATGTCCTGGTTGATGTCGGCGACCGTCACTTCCGCGCCTGCATCGGCCAGCCGGAAGGCGATGTCGCCGGTGCCGCCGGCCATGTCGAGCACCGCCTCGCCCGGCTGCGGCTTCACCCGGCGCACGAAACGGTCCTTCCAGAGGCGATGCATGCCGCCCGACATGGCGTCGTTCATGACATCGTATTTGCGCGCGACGCTGGAAAACACCGCGCCGACGCGCGCCTGCTTCTCCTCGGGAGAGATGTCTTCGTAGCCGAAAGATACCCGATCGCTCATGATCCGCGCCTTAGGGGGAATTGCCGCGCGGGCAAAGGGTGATAGAGCAACCCCATGCCGGAACTCCCCGAAGTCGAAACCACCGTGCGCGGCCTTGCCCGCTATCTCGAAGGCGCGCGCATCGTCCGGGTGGCGGTCAACCGGCCGGACCTGCGCCGCCCCTTTCCGCCAGGCCTGATGCAGGCGTTGACCGGCGCAAGCGTCACCACCCTCGCCCGCCGCGCCAAATACGGGCTGATCCACACCGACCGCGGCCAGACGATGATCTTCCACCTCGGCATGTCGGGCCGCTGGCGGATCGAGCCGGAGGCGCTGGAGAAGCACGACCACCTGGTGCTGGAGACAGGCGCCGGCCACATCCTCGCGCTCAACGACGCGCGCCGCTTCGGCTCGGTCGATCTGGTCGATACGGACGAGCTCGAGCGCTTCGCCCCCTTCGCCGCGCTCGGCCCCGAGCCGCTGGGCGAGGACTTCACCCCCGGCCATCTCGCCCGCGCCTTCGCAGGCCGCATCGCGCCGGTGAAGCCGCTGCTGCTCGACCAGCGCATCGTCGCCGGGCTCGGCAATATCTATGTCTGCGAGGCGCTGCACCGCGCCGGCATCCGCCCTGACAAGGCCGCCGGGCAGGTCTCGCGCCAGGCCATCGCCCGGCTGGTCCCGGCGATCAAGGCGGTGCTCGCCGAATCGATCGAGGCCGGCGGCTCGACCATCCGCGACTATGCCCAGCCCAATGGCGAGCTTGGCTATTTCGCCGCGAGCTGGCGGGTCTATGGCCGCGAGGGCGAGGCCTGCCTCTGCGGCGGCGCGGTGCAGCGCTTCGTCCAGGGCGGGCGCAGCAGCTTCTGGTGCCGCAAATGCCAGAAGTGAGCGCGGTTGTTAGCGCGCTTGTTGACGTCTGCGGCGCTCGAAGCTAAGGGCCGCGCTTTCCTGCGGGCGCGAGTCCGTGGGTCTGCCCCATTTTGCAAAACAGGAACGGCCGCCCGGCGGCCCGGTAAAGGACGAACATGGCCAATACGCCGCAAGCCAAAAAGCGCATCCGCCGCAACAACCGCCGCGCCGAGATCAACGGCAACCGGCTCAGCCGCATCCGCACCTTCGTCAAGAAGGTCGAGGCCGCGCTCGATGGCGGCGACAAGTCCGCTGCCGCCGAAGCGCTGCACGCTGCCCAGCCCGAACTGGCGCGCGGCGTCGCCCGCGGCGTGCTGCACAAGAACACCGCCTCGCGCAAATTGTCGCGGCTGACCAAGCGCGTCGCCGCAATGTAATTCGCCCCTCGATTCGGGGTGATTCGCTGTTCACCCGTTCAGCATTTCGGGACGAAAATGGAACATGGCCGGGGGGCAACTCCCGGCCATTTTCATTGCTGGCTAACCTTCCCCGCAAGCGATTGCAGAAAGCCTTTGAAATACCGTGATTCGCCGAATTCAAATGGCTAAAATACCAATAATTCAGATAGTTAAAAATCTATCAAAGGATTCCCGCAGGTCAGGGAGTGTCAAGGGAGATTATTTCATTTTTTTTACAGAACGCGCCTTGCCCTCGCCTCCGATAGGCTCATAGAACGCCCCTGTCCGGGGGGAATCGCCTCCGGGTTTTTACGGAACAGTTTCACGGAAGACTTTGCCGCCTTGTCTGGCGGCGGAGAGTCCTGTCGCTCATGCGGCTGGGGGATGGCAGGGCGTGGAATTGTCGATTTCGGGGAAGAGACCGGAGACGGTTTCATCGAGGGATAGGGGAAGCACGTGAACGAAGCATCCTCAGAAAAAATGAGGGGTCGCAAGCCGATGAATGAGGATCATGAAGCCTTGAATCTGGCCGCCGATTGGTCGGATATCAGTCAGGGACTTCGCAAGGACCTTGGGCAGCAGCTGCACAGCCAATGGATCAAGCCGATTCAGCTCGGCACTTTCTGCAACGAGACCGGTACGCTGGACCTGTTCCTGCCAACCGATTTTTCGGCCAACTGGGTGGCCGACCGCTTCGCCGACCGTCTGTCGCTGGCGTGGAAGATCGCCCGGCCCGATGTCCGCCATGTCCGCATCTCGGTGCATCCGGGACGCCGCCAGCTGCCCGAACTGCGGCTGGGCAGCAGCCACAATTCGCGCCGCGCCGCCAATGACGGCGCAGTCGGCGGCAAGGACACCAGCATGCTGATGATCGGCGGCGACGAGATGAGCTCGCTCGACCAGGTGTCGATCGGCCTCGATCCCTCGCTGACCTTCGCCAGCTTCGTCACCGGCACCTCGAACATTCTCGCCTCCAACGCCGCGCAGCGCATGGCGGCGACCGAGAAGCCGCAGTTCGCCCCGCTCTATCTCAAGGCGGCAACCGGCCAGGGCAAGACCCATCTGCTCCACGCCATCGGCCATTCCTATCTCGCCGCCCACCCGCGCGCGCGCATCTTCTACTGCTCGGCCGAGCGCTTCATGGTCGAATTCGTCCAGGCGCTGCGGCAGAACCAGATGATCGAGTTCAAGTCGCGGCTGCGCGGCTTCGATCTGCTGCTGGTCGATGACATCCAGTTCATCATCGGCAAGGCCTCGGCCCAGGAAGAGCTGCTCTATACGATCGACGCGCTGCTCGCCGAGGGCAAGCGGCTGGTGTTCGCCGCCGACCGCGCGCCGCAGGCGCTGGACGGGGTGGAGCAACGCCTGCTCTCGCGCCTCTCGATGGGGCTGGTCGCCGATATCCAGCCCGCCGACATCGAACTGCGCCGCTCGATCCTCGAGCACCGCCTGCAGCGCTTCGCCCCGGCGGATGTGCCCGCCGACGTCATCGAATTCCTCGCCCGCACGATCAACCGCAACATCCGCGAGCTGGTCGGCGGCCTCAACAAGCTGATCGCCTATGCCCAGCTTACCGGCCAGGCGGTCTGCCTCCAGCTCGCCGAGGAGCAGCTCACCGACATCCTCTCGGCCAACCGCCGCCGGATCACCATCGACGAGATCCAGCGCACGGTCTGCCAATTCTACCGGGTCGATCGCACCGAAATGTCGAGCAAGCGCCGCGCCCGCGCGGTGGTGCGCCCGCGCCAGGTGGCGATGTATCTCGCCAAGGTGCTGACCCCGCGCAGCTATCCCGAGATCGGCCGCAAATTCGGCGGCCGCGATCACTCGACGGTGATCCACGCGGTGCGGCTGATCGAGGATCTGCGCACGCGCGATGCCGATATGGACGGCGACGTGCGCAGCCTGCTGCGCCAGCTGGAGAGCTGAAGGATCGAGGCCTAGAACTGCACCCTGGGGCCGCAATATCCGTAGCTAGCGCGGCCAAGCGTGAAGCTGGACGGGCCGGCGATCGTCACGGCAATTCGATCCGCGAAGGTGCCCCCGGACTGGAAATCGCGGCAACGGCGGTCTAGCGTGTAGGTCGCGTCCCTGCGCGACATCCGCAGGATCCGGCAGTCCCTTTGCTGGGTGTTCAGACCATTGTCTCCGCCCCAATAGGAGAGCGTATCGGCATTCGAAGCACCCTTGCACGCAGCACCCGTCCTGACGAAAATGCCATGGCGCAATGGCAGCAGGTCCGCCGCCGCCCCGGCGGCGCCGCGATTCCGAGCAGCAGAGCTCCGGCGAAACGGGCTGGACTCTTCCTCAATTCAACGTCCGCTTTTCCGGCGCCGCCTCGGCTTCATCCTCGCACAGCCAGGCCGGGAACACCTCCAGCCCCCATTCCAGCCGCCGGTACATCAGCAGGAAGATGTCGAGCACTGCCCGCCCGCCCGGGCCGGCCAGCGGCATGGCGGCGGTATTTTGCGCGTCGTCGGTCAGCGTCCATTCGAGATCGCCGCCGCGCTCGGCGAGGTGGATGGTGCGGCACAGCCAGCGCGGAGTTTCCGCCGATGGCGTTACATCGGGCAGCGGATTTTCCCGCCGTTCCAGCCGCAGCTGCTGCTGGTTCATCGCCAGCCCGATCGCCTTGGGCACCCCCGGTTGCGCATGCGCCTCGATCCGCTCGACGAGCAGGGGCACGAAGCGGTCGGCCAGCCGGCGGGTGAGAAAGATCGACTCACATGCCCCGACCGAATCGATGGCATCGAGGCGGATGCGATCTTCGACCAGATCGGGCTGCGCGGTGAAGGTTTCGATGGCGAACATGGCTTGCCACTCTAGCCGCTTGGCCGCCGCGATCAATCGCGCGCCTTCCCCCCGCCGCGCCTCTGCTTTAAGCGGCAGACATGAGCCTGCCCCCAGACCGCCTGTCGCGCTTCGCCCGCCATATCGTCCTGCCCGAAGTCGGCGGGGCGGGTCAGGTGGCCTTGAGCAAGGCGCATGTCGTGCTGATCGGCTGCGGCGGCATCGGCTCGCCCGCGCTGCAATATCTCGCGGCGGCGGGAATCGGGCGGCTGACGCTGGTCGACGACGACACGGTCGAGGATTCGAACCTGCAGCGCCAGACCATCTTCGCCACCGCCGATATCGGCAGGCCCAAGGCCGAAGCCGCCGCCGCCTGGGTGCGCAATTTCGATGCTGCCCTCGAGGCCCGCGCGGTCGTTGCAAGAGTGGGGGGAGGCAACGCCGCGCGGTTCCTCGAAGACGCCTCCGTCGTGCTCGACGGCTGTGACAATTTCGCGACTCGCCTCGCCGTCTCCGACGCCTGCGTCGCCGCTGGCATCCCGCTGACCAGCGCCGCGCTCGGCCGTTTCCAGGGCCAGATCGCCAATTTCGCCGGGCATTTGCCGGGCCAGGCCTGCTACCGCTGCTTCGTCGGCGACGCCTTCGATGCCGAGGACTGCGACACCTGCGCCGCCGACGGCGTGCTCGGCGCAATGGCCGGCCTGGTTGGCAGCTTCGCAGCAATGCAGGCGATCCGCGCGATCCTCGCGGGCCACGCCGCGCTCGGCGATCCGCAATGGGGCAAGCTGCAACTGTTCGACGGCCTGGCCCCGTCGCTCAGGACGCTGACGATCGCCAGGGACCCGGCATGCCGGGGGTGTTCGGGCGCTGGCGGCTAGCTTACTTCCCCTTCCACTCCGGCTTGCGCTTCTGGGCAAAGGCCGTCGCCCCCTCGCGGGCATCTTCCGATGTGAAGACATGGGCAATATAGGGGTTCTGGAGGGCATTGATCTCAGCGGTGGGCCACAGCCAGGAATCGCGCACGATTCCCTTCGAGGCGGCCACTGCTAGCGGGCCGTTCGCGGCGATCACTTTCGCCAGCTCACGCGCGGCCTCGATCGCCGGGCCATCGGTGACACGGTTGACCAGGCCGAGATCGTAGGCGCGCTGGGCAGTGATCGGATCGCCGGTCAGCGCAAGCTCCATCGCCAAGGGGCGAGGCAGGAGGCGCGGCAACTGAACCACGCCGCCGCCCGCCGCGACCAGCCCGCGCTTCACCTCGGGGATGCCGAATTTGGCGTTCGCATTGGCGACGATCAGGTCGCAGGCCAGCGCCAGCTCCATGCCTCCGGCCAGCGCATAGCCATCGACCGCGGCGATCACCGGCTTGCTCGGCGTCCAGTCGGTCAACGCTCCGAAACCGCGGCCCGCGACCACCGGCATTTCGCCCGACAGGAAGCCCTTGAGGTCCATGCCCGAACAGAACGTGCCGCCGGCTCCGGTCAGGATTGCGCAGCGCAGACCGGCTTCCGCCTCCAGCCGGTCCATCGCCGCCGAAATGCCTTCCGCCGCCGCCTTGCTCATGGCGTTGCGCGCCTCGGGCCGGTTGATCGTCACTTCGATGACGCCGTCGGCCACGCTGACCATGACTTCTTCGCTCATTGCCGTTTCTCCCGCGTATTAGCTGCCGACAGCAGTGCATTTCGCGCGCGCGCCTGTCCAGCACGAAACCGGCGAAAGCCGCCTTGCCTAGCCCCATTGCTCTGCTAAGAGGCTGGCAAATTCCACCCCCGGGAGCATCTAGGCATCATGGCGAAAATCAAGGTAGCGAACCCCGTCGTCGAAATGGACGGCGACGAGATGACCCGCATCATCTGGCAGTGGATCCGCGAGCGGCTGATCCTGCCCTACCTCGATATCGACCTCAAATATTACGACCTGTCGATCGAGAACCGCGATGCCACCGACGATCAGGTGACGGTCGACAGCGCCAATGCCACCAGGCAATACGGCGTCGCGGTGAAATGCGCGACGATCACTCCGGATGAGGCGCGGGTCGAGGAATTCAAGCTCAAGAAGATGTGGAAGTCGCCCAATGGCACGATCCGCAACATCCTGGGCGGGGTGGTGTTTCGCGAGCCGATCGTGATCTCCAACGTGCCGCGGCTGGTGCCGGGCTGGACCGATCCGATCGTCATCGGCCGCCATGCTTTCGGCGACCAGTACCGCGCCACCGACACGCTGATCCCGGGGCCGGGCAAGCTGCGCATGGTGTTCGAAGGCGAGGACGGCAAGAATATCGACCTCGAGGTGTTCCAGTTCCAGTCGTCCGGCGTTGCCATGACGATGTACAACCTTGACGATTCTATACGCGATTTTGCCCGCGCCTCGATGAATTACGGGCTCGACCTCGGCTGGCCGGTGTATCTCTCGACCAAGAACACCATCCTGAAGGCCTATGACGGGCGCTTCAAGGATCTGTTCGAGGAAGTGTTCGAGGCCGAATTCAAGGACAAGTTCGCGGCCCGGGGCATCACCTACGAGCACCGGCTGATCGACGACATGGTCGCCGCCGCGCTCAAGTGGAGCGGCAAATTCGTCTGGGCCTGCAAGAATTACGACGGCGACGTGCAGTCGGACGTGGTCGCGCAGGGCTTTGGCTCGCTGGGTCTGATGACCTCGGTGCTGCTCTCGCCCGATGGCAAGACGGTCGAGGCCGAGGCCGCGCATGGCACCGTCACCCGCCACTACCGCATGCACCAGCAGGGCAAGGCGACCTCGACCAACCCGGTCGCCTCGATCTTCGCCTGGACCCGCGGGCTGATCTATCGCGGCAAGTTCGACGGCACCCCGGACGTGGTGGCTTTCGCCGAGACGCTGGAGCGGGTCTGCGTCGAGACGGTCGAGAGCGGCAAGATGACCAAGGATCTGGCGATCCTGATCGGGCCCGACCAGGCCTGGCTCACCACCGAGGGCTTCTTCGAGGCGATCGTCGAGAACCTCGAGACGGCGATGGCCAAGGCCTGATCGCGAAGCCGCAGATCGTCAAAACGGAAAAGACCGGCGCGGAGCATTGCTGCTTCCGCGCCGGTCCTGTTTCGGGGAGCGCGGGGTGTGCTGTTCCCCCCGTGCTCCTTTGAAGATCAGATGTCG
Organism: uncultured Alphaproteobacteria bacterium; assembly: GCA_963779195.1. Taxonomy (GTDB): domain Bacteria; phylum Pseudomonadota; class Alphaproteobacteria; order Sphingomonadales; family Sphingomonadaceae; genus Novosphingobium. The sequence continues at coordinate 166,588 of CAVZWZ010000001.1, read as the reverse complement.
TCCTCCGCGTCCGGGCCCGTCATCATCTCTTCGGCGACACGGTCGGTCTGGCCGCGGATTGCAGCTTCCAGCCGGTCGCGAACTTCTGGATTTTCATCGAGGTAGGTCTTCGAATTCTCGCGGCCCTGGCCGATGCGGATCGAATCGTAGCTGAACCAGGCGCCCGACTTCTCGACCACCCCGGCCTTGACCCCGAGGTCGAGGATTTCGCCGGTCTTGGAAATGCCCTGGCCATACATGATGTCGAATTCGACCTGCTTGAACGGCGGCGCGACCTTGTTCTTGACCACTTTCACCCGCGTGGTGTTGCCGACGATTTCGTCGCGGTCCTTGATCTGGCCGGTGCGGCGGATGTCGAGGCGGACCGAAGCGTAAAACTTCAGCGCATTGCCGCCGGTGGTGGTTTCCGGATTGCCGTACATCACGCCGATCTTCATGCGCAGCTGGTTGATGAAAATCACCATGCAGTTCGACCGGCTGATCGAGCCGGTGAGCTTGCGCAGGGACTGCGACATCAGCCGCGCCTGCAAGCCGACGTGGCTGTCGCCCATCTCGCCCTCGATCTCGGCGCGGGGCACCAGCGCGGCGACCGAATTGATCACCAGCACGTCGATCGCATTGGAGCGCACCAGCGTATCGACGATCTCCAGCGCCTGTTCGCCGGTATCGGGCTGCGAGACGATCAGCTCGTCGATATCGACGCCGAGCTTCTTGGCGTAGCCCGGATCGAGCGCGTGCTCGGCATCGACGAAGGCCGCCGTGCCGCCATTCTTCTGCGATTCGGCGATGACATGCAGCGCCAGCGTGGTCTTGCCCGAGCTTTCGGGGCCGTAAATCTCGATCACCCGGCCCTTGGGCAGACCGCCAATGCCCAGCGCAATATCGAGCCCGAGCGAACCGGTGGAAATCGACTCGATCTCGATCGCCTCCTTCGAGCCGAGCTTCATCGCGCGAGCCCTTGCCGAACGCGCGGTCGATCTGCGCCAGCGCCGCTTCGAGCGCCTTCTGCCGGTCCATGCTTTCCTTGCCTTCCTGAATCAGCTTGAGCTGTGCAGCCATGTCTCGTCCCCTTGCCTAGAAGCCTGACCGGAAAGGTCAATGGAGCGATTCGTATCGCGTTTGTTCCAATAGAACAAGGGGGGAACGTAAATATTTTCTCAAATTCGCTGGGGGCACTCTATTGCCCTTGCACCTTCGCTTTCGGTCCGCGCTTTTGCGGCGCCAGCGTCAGCCCGGTCTTCGCCTCCATCTCGGCCAGCCACGCCGCCGACCCCACCGGTCGTCCGACGCTCTCCGCCTTGCGCAGCGCCGCATAGCTCAGCGCCTCGTCGAACGCCTCGCCGAGAAACGCGGCGAAATCCCCCACCCGCTCCAGCGCCGGGGCGACGGTGACGACATGATCGTCCTCCCCCGCGATCAGCGCGCGGGTGCTCGACCAGGCCCAGTCCTGCGCCCGCGCGGTCAAGTCTGGCCCGCACCGGATTGAGCGCAACATAGCGCAAGGCGGTGACGAAATGGGCCTCGTCCATCGCGACCGAGCTGAAGCGGCCCTGCCACAGATGCCCGGTCACCCGCAGGCGCGCGTTGATATAGCCGGTGTAGTGACGGTGAACATAGCGGAAGGTGCGGCGCAGCCCGTCTGGTCATCGGCAGGGCGTTGCGATGATGTGCGACATGGTTGGGCATCAGGCAATAGGACCACATCGCGACGTCGGAGCTTGCGCGCCGCATCGGCGAGGAGGTCGAGATAGAGCGCGTAGTCGCCGTCCTCGAAGAATGTCTTCAAGCGGCGATTGCCGCGTTGGGTGATGTGGTGAGGGATGCCTGGGAGGACGAGGCGAGGGAGACGGGCCATTCGGGGCGGGTAGCAGGGATTACGGTGACACGTGTGGACTGCACCCTGTGGGTGAGACAGCTAATTGAGTGACAGCAGGATGTTATCACAGGTTTGCCTGTGAGTGGATAGGCCGAGTTCTTCTTCGAACTCGACCGGTGGCTTGTATCCCAGCGCGGAGTGGAGGCGCTGTGTGTTGTAGACGGTCTCGATGAAGCTGCCGATGTCGCGGCGGGCGTGATCGAGGGTGGCATAGGTCTTGGCGTTCACCTCTTCGGCTTTGAGGGTTTTCATGAAGCTTTCGGCCTTGGCGTTGTCATAAGGGTTGGCCGGGCGGCTCATCGACACGGCGATCTCGCGGTCGGCGAGACGGGCGGTGTATTGCAGGCTGGCATATTGCACGCCGCGATCGGAATGGTGGATCAGGCTGTGCGGCGGCGGGTCGCGCGTGGTGATCGCCATGTCGAGCGCCTCGATGGCCAGGCTGGCTTCGAGATGATCGTCGAGCGCCCAGCCAATGACCTTGCGGCTGAAGGCATCGAGCACCACCGCGAGATAGATGAAGGCCTCGCCAAGCCGGACATAGGTGATGTCGGCCTGCCATATCTGGTCGAGGCCACTGGGCGCGAGGCCCCGGATCAGGTTGGGGACGATGGTGAAGCCATGGCGGCTGTCGGTGGTCATCGGCACGAATGCTTTGCGGCGCAGACACAAGAGGTTGTCCGCGCGCATCAGCCGCTGCACCCGCTTGGCATTGGCGATCCAGCCTTCGCGGCGCAGCTGGGCGGTGATTCGCCGATAGCCATAGTGGCGGTTGCCGAGCGCCAGGCGCTGGATGGCGTCCATGAGGTCGGCATCGGCACGGGCCGAGACGTGTTCCTCGAAGCGGCGGTAGTAGCCCGCGCGCGACACGCCGCCGATCCGGCACAGCCGCTCGATGGTCGCCGCGCCCATTGGTTGGCCTTGCGTCTCTGCCCCGATCATGGCTTCGATGACCGTGTAGAGGCAGGCGCGGTGCCGTTCGGGTTGTCCGCGCCGGTGAGCCGCAAGGCTTGCCGAAAAAAATCGAGATCGACCTGCTGCTGGCCGACCAGCCGCTCCAGCTCGGCAATCCGGGTCTGTGCATGGATCAGCGGATCGCCCTGAGGCTGGCGTTCGCACGGCAGGGTCGCATGCCGGCTTCCCGGCTTGGGACCGCGCTTGCGGTTGAGCCCCGCCACCCCGTCACGGCGGTAGGCTTTGGCCCAGTCATGCAAGAGCTTGCGCCGTACGCCGAGTTCCGCCGCCAGCGCGGAAAACCCTTCGCCAGCCAGCAAGCGCAAAACCGCCCGCTCCTTGAACTCACTCGAAAAGAACCTCGGACTTCGCATCGACACGATCTGTCTCCTCGATCGTGTCACTCAATTAGCTTGTCTCACCCACAGGGTGCAGTCCACGTGCAATAACCCCCAAACACACGCGCGCCTTCCTTTCAAATTCCTATGGCAACAGACTGACAGAATGACTTCACGCATGGAAGCCAAAGATCAATAATAAGGGGTTATTGCACGTGGACTGCACCCTGTGGGTGAGACAGCTAATTGAGTGACAGCAGGATGTTATCACAGGTTTGCCTGTGAGTGGATAGGCCGAGTTCTTCTTCGAACTCGACCGGTGGCTTGTATCCCAGCGCGGAGTGGAGGCGCTGTGTGTTGTAGACGGTCTCGATGAAGCTGCCGATGTCGCGGCGGGCGTGATCGAGGGTGGCATAGGTCTTGGCGTTCACCTCTTCGGCTTTGAGGGTTTTCATGAAGCTTTCGGCCTTGGCGTTGTCATAAGGGTTGGCCGGGCGGCTCATCGACACGGCGATCTCGCGGTCGGCGAGACGGGCGGTGTATTGCAGGCTGGCATATTGCACGCCGCGATCGGAATGGTGGATCAGGCTGTGCGGCGGCGGGTCGCGCGTGGTGATCGCCATGTCGAGCGCCTCGATGGCCAGGCTGGCTTCGAGATGATCGTCGAGCGCCCAGCCAATGACCTTGCGGCTGAAGGCATCGAGCACCACCGCGAGATAGATGAAGGCCTCGCCAAGCCGGACATAGGTGATGTCGGCCTGCCATATCTGGTCGAGGCCACTGGGCGCGAGGCCCCGGATCAGGTTGGGGACGATGGTGAAGCCATGGCGGCTGTCGGTGGTCATCGGCACGAATGCTTTGCGGCGCAGACACAAGAGGTTGTCCGCGCGCATCAGCCGCTGCACCCGCTTGGCATTGGCGATCCAGCCTTCGCGGCGCAGCTGGGCGGTGATTCGCCGATAGCCATAGTGGCGGTTGCCGAGCGCCAGGCGCTGGATGGCGTCCATGAGGTCGGCATCGGCACGGGCCGAGACGTGTTCCTCGAAGCGGCGGTAGTAGCCCGCGCGCGACACGCCGCCGATCCGGCACAGCCGCTCGATGGTCGCCGCGCCCATTGGTTGGCCTTGCGTCTCTGCCCCGATCATGGCTTCGATGACCGTGTAGAGGCAGGCGCGGTGCCGTTCGGGTTGTCCGCGCCGGTGAGCCGCAAGGCTTGCCGAAAAAAATCGAGATCGACCTGCTGCTGGCCGACCAGCCGCTCCAGCTCGGCAATCCGGGTCTGTGCATGGATCAGCGGATCGCCCTGAGGCTGGCGTTCGCACGGCAGGGTCGCATGCCGGCTTCCCGGCTTGGGACCGCGCTTGCGGTTGAGCCCCGCCACCCCGTCACGGCGGTAGGCTTTGGCCCAGTCATGCAAGAGCTTGCGCCGTACGCCGAGTTCCGCCGCCAGCGCGGAAAACCCTTCGCCAGCCAGCAAGCGCAAAACCGCCCGCTCCTTGAACTCACTCGAAAAGAACCTCGGACTTCGCATCGACACGATCTGTCTCCTCGATCGTGTCACTCAATTAGCTTGTCTCACCCACAGGGTGCAGTCCACGTGCAATAACCCTCATACTCACCCCTCCTGCTCCGCCGGCACCGCCCGCGCCTCTCCCGCCCCGGACTCCTCGCGCGGCTTCAGCCGCATCAGCGGCACCCACAGCAGCGATACCGCCGCGAAGCCCGCAAACGTCCAGAAGATGCCGCGATAGCTGCCGGTGAGGTCGAAGATCAGTCCGAACAGCGGCGGGGTGAGCAGCAGCGCGACCAGGATCGCGCCGGCCAGCAGGCCCATCGGGAATTACGGTGCCACGTGCAATAACCCCCAAACTATCCATCCCCCAACCACCGCACCGCATCCGCTGCGACATGGAATATCCGCACGATGAGCAGCGTTTCATCGTCCACTCCGTAGAAAATGCGATGCCGCCGATAGCGCCAGCGGCGCAGGCCAAGTTCGCTGTATTCGTCGATCTGACCGGCCTCGGGATGCTGGCAAAGGAATGCGAAGGCGTCCGACAGGCCCGAGTAGTAGGCATCGCTCGCCGCCTCGCCGTGGACGGCAGTGCCATAGGCCAGAATATCGAACAGGTCCGCGTCGGCTGCGACGCTGAGCTCAAGCTGCTTCACGCGCCTTCCGGAAGGCGGCGCGCACCTGTTCGGGGCTGCGCTTACCGACGCCCGACGCCAGCCCCTTTTCAAGCTCGCGCTTCAAAAGCGCCTTGCCCGCATTTCCATTTTCCAAGGGTTGCACTTTTCGGCTCATGGCTGAAATCTATCCCGCTGGGCGGTGCGGCGCAAGTGTCCGCATTCCAGCGAGCATTCCAGCGCAAGCGGACACACAATAGCGTGTCCCCGGGGCTGTCCCCGGACACCCTCTCACCCTGGCGAGCGCTTCCCGAGAAAATGGCTCAGCGGGTTCGCGCCCCGATAGCGCGCCTTGTCCGGGTTCATCGCCTCATAGACCACCGCGTTTTCCAGCACGTGCTGGACATAGCCGCGGGTCTCGCTGAGCGGGATGCGTTCGATCCAGTCGATCCAGTCGATGCCGCCGGCGCGGGGGTCGCCGTTGTTCGCCAGCCAGCGGTTCACGTTGCCCGGCCCGGCGTTGTAGGCGGCGACCGCCAGTGGGTAGCTGCCGCCGAAATAATCCATCATCCGCGCGAAATAGGCGTCTCCCAGGCGGATATTGTAGCTGGGGTCGCTCATCAGCGAACCGGGGTCGTAATAAAGCCCGATCTTGCCGGCCTGCTCGCGCGCGGTGCCGGGCATCAGCTGCATCAGCCCGCGCGCGCCGGCGTGGCTGACCGCGTTCTGGGCGAACTGGCTTTCCTGCCGGGTGATGGCGTGGACCATGGTCCAGTCGGTGCCCGGCGGATGGGGCATCTGCGGAAAGGAGACGGACTGGAAATTGCCGAGCCCATCGGTATGCGCCGACTGGCCCAGGATCACCGCGAGATCGCGCCGCCCCAGGCTGCGGGCGAGATCGGCGACCAGCAGATGGTCGGCCTCGGTCTCGGCGCGGTCGGCGATTTCGCGGAAGAAGCGCACGGTGGTCGACCAGGTGTAATCGCGCGCGACCTCGCGCACCGCGGCGGTGAGCGGGCGGGCGTCGAAGGCGCGGCGCTCGTCGGGGGTGATGGTTCCGGTGGGGGCGTTCTTGAAGCCGGGCAGCGGGCGGCCGAGCCGTTCGAGCGCGAGCATTCCGTAGAACTGGTCCGGGTAAGCGGCGGCCTGCTCGAAATAGCGGGTCGCGCCCGAGGCGTCGCCGCGCAGCGCGAGCGCGCGGCCGGCCCAGTAGAAGCCCTTCGAGCGGGTCTGCGGCGTCCGCGCGGCGGCGCCATAGCGATAGAACAGCGGCGCGGCGCGGTTGCCGTCGCCCAGCGCAGTGAGCGCCCGGGTGCCGCCCAGCCACATCAGCGAGGTGTAATCGTCGCGCAGCTTGAAGCCGAGCTTGCTGACGTCGGTGCCGGGCGGAAAGGCGTCGTCGATCGAGGAGGCGATGCGCACCGCGCTGCCGGCATCCGCGCCCCGGGCCGAGGCGAGCAGCTCGGCGATCCACTTGGTGGGATCGAGCGGAGGCGTGGCGGCTTGGGGACGGGTGACCAGCAACTGGGTGACGCCGGGATAATTGCCGCTCTGCTTCATCTGGCGGATGCGGTTGTAGACATAGCCCGAATCGCGCAGCAGATCGGGCGTAACCGGGATGCCAACGCTGTCCGGGCTGTTGCCCTGCAGCAGCGCCAGCCGCGCCATGAAGCCATTGCGCGCGCCGGACGAGACGAAGTTCAACGCCTGCTGGGCACCCAGGATGTCGCCCGCCCACAGCAGCGCATTCATTCGCGCGTCGTGATCGGCAACCGTGAAGTCCTTGCCATGCAGCGAGAACAGCGCCGCCGCCGAGGTCTCGCTCATCGTTCCGCCGCGCCAGGCCTCGGTCGCCATGGCCTTCGCCTCGGGCCGGCCGCTGGACGACAGCGCCAGCGCATAGAGCGCCTTGGCCGGGTTGGTCACTGGCTTGCTGCGGTCGAAAAAGGCGATGAGGCGCGGATAATCGACTGTCTCGCGGGTCAGCGCCTTTTCGGCATAGCCGCGCATCTTGGCTTCGTCGGGGAAGCCGGGATAGCTCATCAGGAAGCCGGCATATTCCGAGAAGCTGTAACCATCGTAGGTGGACAGCAGCTTCCAGCGCTCGATCGCCTGGTTCATGGTTCCGCGCTGGCTGGCCATCATCCGCGTGCGCGCCTGATCCCACTCGCCGCCATCCTGGCAGCGGGCGGGGACCGAGGAGACGGCGAAGAACAGCAACAGCAGGAATGTCGCGGCGCGGACCATACTGGACATGTTGGGCAAAGGCTCCTTATCAGGGGATGAATGAAGCGTTGTCGCGGCCGGGGCAAGGGCCGCTGCACCCAAAGACAAGGGAAAAGTCCATGTTTTCCGGCTCGATACCGGCTCTGGTTACCCCGTTTCGCGACGGATCGTTCGATGAAAGCGCCTTCCGGAGGCTGGTCGAATGGCAGATCGAGAATGGCTCAAGCGCGCTGGTGCCCTGCGGCACCACCGGCGAGGCCTCGACGCTGAGCAACGCCGAACACCACCGGGTGATCGAAGTCTGCATCGAGCAGGCAGCGGGCCGCGTTCCGGTGATCGCCGGCTGCGGCAGCAACGATACGATGAACGCGCTGCTGCATATGAACTTCTCCAAGAAGAGCGGCGCGAAGGCCGCACTGGTGGTCGCGCCCTATTACAATCGCCCCAGCCAGGCCGGGCTGATCGCGCATTTCTCCTACCTCGCCGAGCACTGCGACCTGCCGATCGTGCTGTATAATGTGCCGGGGCGCACGGTGACCGACCTCAAGCCGGAAACGGTGTGCGAGCTGGCCAACCGCTATCCCAAGAGCTTCATCGGCATCAAGGACGCCAGCGGCGATCTCAGCCGGGTGGCGGATCACCGCATGGGCATCGAGGCCGAGTTCTGCCAGCTGTCCGGCGACGACGACACCGCCCTGCCGCATTTCGCCGCCGGCGGGGTCGGCTGCATCTCGGTGACGGCCAATGTCGCGCCGAAGCTATGCGCCGATTTCCAGGCGGCCTGCGCCTCGGGAGACCTGGCCAAGGCGCGCGAACTCAACGACAAGCTCTACCCGCTGCACTATGCGATGTTCGAGGATGCTTCGCCGGGCCCGTGCAAATATGCGCTGAGCCGGGTGCACGACTGGATCGGCGAGGACCTGCGCCTGCCGCTGGTGGCGTGCAACACGGAGGCGCGGGCGGCGGTGGACGCGGCGCTGGAGCATGCCGGGCTGGTGTGAATTCAGAATCGCAACAAGCAATTCGAGAGGAACTCCCCATGCCCATCGGCACCCCCGACCCCGCCAGCCTCGGCCCGCTCGCGCGCAAGGTTCTCGCCTACAGCGATGTCATGGAGCGCACCGTCGTCGCGGCCAAGCAACCGGGCTTCACCGAGGCGGGCTGGGACGAGCTCGCTGCGCTAGTCGATACCGCCAGGTTCCAGCGCGTCGGCAATGACAAGGCGGTGATGGGCTGGGATGTCTATCGCAGCTTGCTCAATGGCTGGGCGGGCACCACCGATTTCTGGGCGCAGTTCCGCCGGATCAGCGAGGTCGGCAATGTCGTGTTCCTCGAGCTGACCGAGCACAATACCCCCCGGGGTGGCGCAGAAAGCGTGGTCAATTCGATGTCTGTATATGAATATGACGATGTCGGGAAATTGGTCCACCTCGACATCTATTTACAGCACGATTGATAGCCATGTGCGCCGATCCCGGCCCACTTTCGGCCAAGATTCTGGAATACATGGATATTGTCGCGCGCAAGGCGGCGCGAGCCAGGGCTTCGGGCATCGCGCTCGGCGACTGGGACGAGCTGGCCGCGATGGTCGATAGCGCAGCTTTCGAACGCATCGCCAGTCCGGCCAAACGCTATGGCTGGGACGAACATATCGCCCAGCTCACCGCCTGGGCACCGCATGCGGATTTCGAGACGACGGTGCTCGATCTGGCCGAGACGGGCAATTGCGCCTTTGCGCGGCTGGTCGAGCGCAACACGGTGGCCGGCGTCCACCGGGTGGTGAATGCGCTGTCGGTCTATGGCTTCGATGGGGTGGGCAGGATCGTCAGCTTGCAAACCTACCGGCAGGTGGATGCGGGATAGGCCCTAACGCAGCCGCTCCAGCGTCGTCCTGGTCGCCGCGATCGCCGCGCCATCGCGCATCACCCGGCGGTTGAGGTCGGCGCGTTCGATCAGGCCAGTGACGCCATCGACCTCGATCTCGTCGAAATCCTCGACTTCCAGCCCCTCGATTTCTTTCATCGTGTCCTGCATCCGCGCGCGTTCGTCGTCGCTGGCAAGCGAGCCGAGCTTGGCGGTCAGGCCATTGGCCAACGCCACGAAATTCGCCCGGTCGACTTTCGCGACGCGGTAGAGCACGACGCGCCCGCCTGGCGCGCGGCGCAGCATCATCGTGCTGTGACGGATGACCGGGGCATCGACGATCGGGGCGATCGCGGTGTCGTCCCATTGCCGCTTTTCGCCCGGCGCCAGCGCGCTGCCGCCAAAGCCCAGCACCGCAGGCCAGCCGCGCAGGAACATCTGCGGCGCCTGCTCGGCGCTGGCTTGCAATACGCCCTGCATCATCGCGGTGAAAAAGGCCTGCGCCTCGCGGCGGCGGGCGGGGTCTATCTCCGCCTCGGCGGCGAGCTGGGCCGGCAGCGCGGCGAAATGACGCCGCAGCTCTGCCCAGTTGCGCAGCCGCAGCATCGCGCCCGACGCATCCAGCTCGACCAGCATCGCCTGGCTCATCAGCCGCAATTCCGCTCCGCCCGGCGCGCTGACCGGCAGAGGCAGCCGTTTGACTCGGTTGTCCTGCTCGACTCCGGTGGTGGCGACACGCATCAGATAGCCGTCGCCATCGCGCTGAAAGTTCAGCGTCTGGATGAGCACGCTCTCCTCCTCGTCCTTTGTCACCCGCAGCCGGTAGCGCAGGGTTTCGCCGGTGGGCGGCGCAAAGGGCACGGCGATGCGCTGGCTCGCCATGCCCGGTGCGGCTTGCAGTGGCGTAGCGGCATGGCCCAGGCCAAGCCCGGCCAGGGCGGCGCATGCCAGCAGGTTGGAGCGGAATTTCGACAAGGGTCCTCACGGCATTTGGCGTGGCTGCGGCGCAATATGCGGGCGGATTGACTTATTTTGAGTTTACGCCCTTTCGCCGCAGTGCCTCCCAGCCTACATGCCCTCCCAGAATGGCCCGCCCCAAGACCGCTACGTTCGACAAGAAGAAGACCGTCGCCGAAAACCGGCGCGCGCGGTTCGATTATCATGTCGAGGATGTGTTCGAGGCCGGGATCATGTTGACCGGCACCGAAGTCAAAAGCCTGCGCTTCGGCGAGGGCTCGATCGCCGAGTCCTATGCCGAAATCCGCAAGGGCGAGTGCTGGCTGGTCAATTCCAATGTCCCCGAATTCAGCCACGGCAACCGCCATAACCATGAACCCAAGCGGCCGCGTAAACTGCTTCTCCACGAAAGGGAGATAGACCGCTTGCAAGGGGCGGTCGAACGCAAGGGGATGACGCTGGTGCCGTTGTCGATCTATTTCAACAGCCGGGGCCGCGCGAAGGTCGAGCTGGCGCTGGCCAAGGGCAAGAATGCGGCGGACAAGCGCCAGACGATCAAGGATCGCGACTGGAAGCGCGAGCAAGGCCGTATTATGCGCGATCACCAATGAACCCGCTGATTTCCCGCCTTTCCCGTTGGCTGCACCGGTCCATGCCCAAGCGCGAGGACATGGAGCGCAACCGCCTCTCCGCGCCGTTCGCGCGGCGGCATGAGCTGTGGCGCTTCACCCGCCGCTCGGTTCCGCGCGGGGTGGCGATCGGCCTGCTGGTCGGAATTTTCGCGATGATCCCGGGGGTGCAGATCGTCGGCGCGGCGCTGATGTGCGTGCCGTTTCGCGGCAATATCCCGCTGGCGGCGGGGATGACCTTTCTGTCCAATCCGGCGACTACACCGCTGATCCTCGCCGCCTCGATCTGGGTCGGCAATTGGATCGGCTATCGCGCCGATGTGACGACCTTCTATGGTCTCTATTCCAGCGGCGCATCGCTGCGCACCTGGGCCAACTGGCTGGTATCCGACGCCGCGCCTGCGCTGCTGATAGGGCTGCTTATCATCGCGACGGTTGCCTCGGTGGCCGGCTATTTTATCTCGGCAATCGTCTGGCGCTGGTGGGTGGGCCGCAAACGCCGCGCCAATCTGGAGCGCAGCGGCAGAGCGAATATCGCACCGTGACGCCCGCCGCACCGCCTGCTTCGCCGCCTGCCGCTGCACGCGCGCTGCCCGACTGGCTGCCAGTGGCAGGGGCATTGCTGGCGAGCCTGCTGCTGCTGTGGTTGCTGACCAGGCAACCACTGCTGGTCGGCAGCCTATGGCGGCGGCCTGATCGCGCTGGCGGCGCTGGCCCGCGCCTTCATCCTGCGCCGCCCGCCCGAGGCGCCGCAGCAATTCGCCCAGCCCGACTGGTCGGTCACCGTCGCGGCGATCGACCGTCCCGACACCGGCATCGCCATCATCGACCGCGCCGGTCGGCTGGTCTGCGCCAATGGCTGCTACGAGGCCTGGTTCGGCGTCACCCAGGCGCCGCCGCGGCTGCCGGCCGACGAGGCCTCGCTCGAACGCCTCGCCCGCGCCGCGCGCGCTGCCTGGCGCGACGGCGAAGGCCGGGCGGATCTGATCGAAAGTCCCGCCGGGCGCTGGATGGGCGAGGCGCAACGCAGCGGGCGCGGCGACGATTTCCTGGTCTGGCGCTTCACCCGCATTCTCGCCGCCGATCCGGTCGCCGAGCTTACCCGGCGAATCGGAGGCAAGATGGGCCGCGCGCTGTCGCAGGCCGGTTTCGCCGCCGCAGTCGCTGGGCCGGACGGCGCGATCCGCAGCGCCAGCGCCGGCTTCGCCCAGCGCGCCACCGGCGATCCGCGCGCCGATCTGGCGGGCCGCGAATTCGTCTCGTTCCTGCGCCAGGACGAGGGCGACCGCATCAGCTGGGCGCGCGATGGGCGGCAGGGCGCGCCGCTGGTGCTCTATTACATACCGCTGACCGATCCCGATGCCCCCGGTGAGTCCGATCCGGCGCAGACCGCGGCGCTGATGCTGCTTGCCGACGCCGGGGCGGGGCTGGGGCAGGGCGGCGGCGAGACAGGCGCGGCGGTGCCGCATCTCGAGGCACTGCTCAGCCAGCTGCCGCTGGGCCTCGCCATGGCCGATCGCGACGGGCGGCTGCTGTTCGCCAACGCCGCCTTCATGCGCGCCGCCCTGCGCGAGGGCGAGCAGCCACCGACCTATCCCACCGATCTGGTCATGCAGGAAGACAAGGGGCCGCTCGCCGACACCATCCGCCGCTATGCCCAGGGACCGGTGGCGGCGGGAGATATCGCCATCCGGCTGAAGGACCAGCCCGAGGAGCCGGTGTCGCTGAGCCTGGCCGGCGTTCGCGGACTCGGCGAAGCGGCAGTGCTGCTCGGGCTGACCGACAGCAGCGAGGAAACCAGGCTCAAGCGGCAGGTCGCGCAGGCGACCAAGATGCAGGCGGTCGGCCAGCTCGCGGGCGGCGTCGCGCATGATTTCAACAATGTGCTGACCGCGATCCTCGGCACCTGCGACCTGATGCTGATGCGCCACATGCCGGGCGACAGCGACTACGACGACATCCAGCAAATCCGCGCCAATTCCAACCGCGCCGCCTCGCTCACCCGCCAGCTGCTCGCCTTCTCGCGCCAGCAGACGCTGCGGCCCGAAGTGCTGCAACTGCCCGATGTCGTCAGCGAGGTGTCGCAGATGCTCAAGCGGCTGATCGGCGAGAAGATCCAGCTTTCGGTCCGCCACGACCGCGACCTCGGCCCGGTGCGCGCCGATCCGACCCAGCTGGAGCAGGTGATCGTCAACCTCGCGGTCAACGCCCGCGACGCCATGCAGTCGCGCGGCGACGGCGCGGGCCTGCTGACCATCGTCACCCGCCGCGTCACCCCGGCGGATGTGCGGGCGATGCGCAGCGAAGTGATGCCGCAAGCCGATTACACCGCGCTGCTGGTCGAGGACACCGGCGGCGGCATCGCGCCCGAACATCATCGGCAAAATCTTCGAGCCGTTCTTCACCACCAAGGAGCAGGGCCGCGGCGGCAACATGGGCGGCACCGGCCTCGGGCTCTCGACCGTCTATGGCATCGTCAAGCAATCGGGCGGCTTCATCTTCGCCGACAGCGAAGCGGGCAAGGGCACGCGGTTCTCGGTCTATCTGCCGGTGCATCATGGCGATACGGACGCCGCACAATCTGCGCTCATACCGGTTCCGGCAAAGGACGAGCCCGATACGCAATGGGCCGGCGGCGGCCGCATCCTGCTGGTCGAGGACGAGGACGCGGTCCGCATGGTTGCCGCCCGCGCGCTGACCCGCGCCGGCTACACCGTCACCGACGCGCGTGACGGCGAGGAGGGGCTGGAGCTGGTCGAGGCGGCGCTAGGCAGCGCGGAGGGCATGTTCGACCTGATCGTCTCCGACGTCGTCATGCCCGGCATGGACGGCCCGGCCATGGTCCGCGAAGTGCGCAAGCTGGCGCCCGATGCCCCGGTGTTGTTCATGAGCGGCTATGCCGAGGAACAGCTGCGCAAGGAAATCGACATCGACGCCGTGGAATTCCTGCCCAAGCCGTTCTCGGTGCAGCAGATCGGCGACAAGGTGGGGGCGGTGCTGGCCGCCGCCGGGCGGTGACGGGTAGCGTGCCAGGAATATGGGGTCTGTTGCACCGGTAACCTCAATTCCAGCAGCCAATCGTTAGCCTGGATCGTGCGTGCAATTCCCATTCCTGTCTCGCCCGCTTACAAGCCGAACCATGACCCCCGCCTCCCACCCCATCACCCCCGCCGGCCTCGCCGCGCTCAAGGCGCGCTACGACCACCTGCTCGGCAGCGAGCGCCCGGCGATCGTAGAAGTGGTCAGCTGGGCGGCGGGCAATGGCGACCGCTCGGAGAACGGCGACTATATCTATGGCCGCAAGCGCATGCGCGAGATCGATCGCGAGCTGGCCCATCTGGCGCGGCGGATGAAGACACTGCGGGTTGTCGATCCGGCGCGGCAGGAGGATCGCAGCAAGGTGCGCTTCGGCGCGACGGTCACCATTGCCGATGACGACGATAATCGCCGCGTCCTGACCATCGTCGGCGACGACGAGCAGGACGCCAGCCAGAGCCTGATTGGCTGGAGCGCTCCGATCTCCCGGGCGCTGCGCGGCGCGGGGATCGGCGACCTGCGGCGTGTCACTCTGCCCGGCGGGGAGAAGGAGTGGGAAGTGCTGGAAATCGCCTATCCCGGGGGCTAAGCGCCGGGCATGCGGCTCGCCCTTGCCACCATCGCCCTTGTCCTTGCCGCTGCCCCCGCGCTCGCACGCGACAGCTTGGGGGTGTTCGAGGGCTGGGGCGCCTTCCGCGATGCCGCCGCGCAAGGGGTCGAGCCGCGCTGCTACGCCATCGCCAAGGCGCTGCCCAGCACGCTCCAGCGCACCTACCAGCCCTATGCCGATGTCGCGATCTGGCCCCGGCGGCAAGTGCGCGGGCAAGTCCACTTCCGCCTCTCGCGGCCATTGCAACCGGGAACCAAGATAGTCCTCAGCATCGGCGAGCAGCGCTTCGAGCTGACCGGCGGCGGCGGCGACGTCTGGGCGATCGACAAGCGCATGGACGCCGCCATCGTCGCGGCGATGCGATCGGCGAGGGAGATGACGGTGAGCGCGCGCGGGGCGGACGGGCGCGGCTTCTCCAACAGCTGGCCACTGGCCGGCGCGGCGACGGCGATGGACGCGGCGGCGATCGGCTGTGCGGGGGTGCGGTGATCCGCCTGATTGTTTTATTCAACTCATGGCGTATATGCAGTCACAACCCATCTTCGGGACGAACCTTGGCGGCACACCATGTTGAATGCACCCGAACTGCAGAAGCTTGCACGTGAGATTGTCAAAAGGCGCATGCCTTCGGTGTGTCTCGACGATGTCGTCACCGAAGACACGACTAGCAGCGAAGGCGAAGCGGCCCTGCGGATTATACTGGTGCTAACGCCAGAAACTGTCGATGCAATCACTGGTGACGATGCATTGAAACTGCTGCTCGATATCAACGACAGTCTTCAGCGAGAAGGTGACGATCGCTTTGCGATTGTCGAATATGCGACCGCCGACGATTTGTCCGGTGATGAGGAATAAGCCGCAAGAGCATGGCTGTCGTCAATCCGAAGCATTTGCTTGAGCAAGCCGAACGTCTCATTCAACGCGATGACACGATTGGGTTCGTGCGCCAAGTCGACCGCAGGCGGGCAATCTCCGCAGCGTATTATGCCGTTTTCCACTTTGTTTTGACCGCAGTTGCAGACGAAATTGTCGGCCCCAAGAACCGCAAGTCAGCACATTACGCTCTTGTTTATCGCAGTGTCGATCACAGAGCACTCGAAAATCTTTGCCGGGTGGCAATGAGACACCAACTCTCTGACAAATACGTACACTTTGCGCCTGAAGGAGAGCTGGGCCCAAGCATCAGACTTTTCGCGTCGCTGCTTATCGATCTAAAGGAAAAGCGCAACTCAGCCGACTACGATCCAGCTTACTGGGTGAAAATTGCAGATGTTAGGACCGCAATCTCGGCAGCCCGACGAGCAATGGCTCTCTTCGAGAAAGCGACTAGTCCGAGGCGAAAGGCATTCCTCACTCTCCTCGCATTCCCGCCTCGCTGACATGCAAATCCCCGGCAACGCCGATCCGCTCACCGTCCCGCGCCCAGGCCTAGTCGATGGCGTTACCCCGCGCGAGGATGGCCGCGTCGATCTCACCGGCCTCCCCCGCGCCCGCATCGCCGAGCTGCTCCTCCAAGCCGGGCTCGACGCCAAGGCGGCGAAGCTGCGCGCCAAGCAGCTGTTTCACTGGCTCTATCATCGCGGCGTTACCCACTTCGACGGCATGACCGATATCGCCAAGACCATGCGGCCGTGGCTGGCGGAGCGCTTCGTCATCGGGCGGCCGGAGATCGTCGAGGCGCAGGTTTCCACCGACGGCACCCGCAAATGGCTGCTGCGCACGGCGGACGGCCACGATTTCGAGATGGTGTTCATCCCCGACGAGACGCGGGGAACCTTGTGCGTCTCCAGCCAGGTCGGCTGCACGCTCAACTGCCGGTTCTGCCACACCGGCACGATGCGGCTGGTGCGCAATCTGACGCCGGGCGAAATCGTCGGCCAGGTGCTGCTGGCGCGCGATGCGCTGGGCGAATGGCCCAAGGGCAGCATGGCCGGGTTCGGTGACAGCGACGAAGACGAGGAACAGGCGGGCGACTACACTTCGGACGGCCGCCTGCTGACCAATATCGTCATGATGGGCATGGGTGAACCGCTGTATAATTTCGACAATGTCCGCGATGCCTTGAAACTGGTGATGGACGGCGACGGTCTCGGCCTGTCGCGCCGCCGCATCACCCTTTCCACCTCGGGCGTGGTGCCGCTGATGGCGCGGGCCGGGGCAGAGATCGGCGTCAATCTGGCGGTTTCGCTGCACGCGGTGACCAAGGAAGTGCGCGACGAGATCGTGCCGATCAACAAGAAGTTTGGCATAGAGGAGCTGCTGCAAGCCTGCGCCGACTATCCCGGCGCCTCCAACGCGCGGCGGATCACTTTCGAATATGTCATGCTGGCGGGCATGAACGACAGCGACGAGGACGCGCGCGAACTGGTCCGGCTGATCAAACGCTACAAGCTGCCCGCCAAGGTCAATCTGATCCCATTCAACCCCTGGCCCGGCGCGCCCTACGAATGCTCCAGCGAAGAGCGCATCCGCGCCTTTTCGAACCTCGTTTTCGAAGCCGGCATCAGCGCCCCGGTGCGCACCCCCAGGGGCCGCGACATCGACGCCGCCTGCGGGCAGCTGAAGACTGCGGCGGAGAAGAAGAGCCGCGCCGAGCTGGAGCGGCTGTGGGCGGAAAAGCAGGCCGCGCTCGGCTGATTCGGGTCGCTTCATCGCGCCAGAAGCTCGATTCGCCGCGCAATCGCAATTCCAACGGATCGTTCATCCGAGGTTGGGAAGCGCTCTGGAAAGTTGCCTGTATCGAAAGTTCAAAACACAGCACCATGAGGAGCTTTTCATGCGCAAGACCATCCTGGCGGCCGCCCTCGCCGCACTCGCCATCCCCGCCGCCCCGGCGCTGGCCGATCACGGCCACGGCTGGCGCGGAGATCGCGGCTATGACCGTGGTTACGACCGCGGCTATCGCGGCGATTACAACCGTCCCCGCTATTACCGGACCAACAATGGCATTCAGTACTGGCAGGGAGACGACGGGCGCAACTATTGCCGCCGTCCCAACGGCACCACTGGCCTGCTGATCGGCGGCGTCGCCGGAGCGCTGATCGGGCGCAGCATCGACAATCGCGGCGACCGCGCGGTCGGCACCATTCTGGGTGCGGCGGGCGGCGCTCTGCTCGGCCGCGAGGTCGAGCGCAGCGGATCGCGCTGCCGCTGATTGGTTGCGCGGCGGTTTACCTGACCGGGCAACCCCCGGTTAGGGGCCGCCACCGCATAAGGAAGGGTCGCAAACTTCCAGCGAATTGGAACCGAGTTCATGACCCGCAAGACCCTGCTCGCCGCCACGCTCGCCGCCGTCACTCTGACGCCGCTGCCCGCGCTGGCCGATCCCCCGCCCTGGGCCCCGGCGCATGGCCGCCGCGCGCATGAGCGCCAGGCGATCTACGACAGCCGCGGCTATTATCATGAGCCGCGCCGCATCTCCCGCTCGGACCGGGTCTGGCGCGGCGACGATGGCCGCTACCATTGCCGGCGCGGCAACGGCACCACCGGGCTGATCATCGGCGCAGCGGCGGGCGCGCTGCTCGGGCGCGAGCTCGATGGCGGGCGCGACCGCACCGTTGGCACGATCCTGGGCGCGGCGGGCGGCGGCTTGCTGGGCCGGGCGATCGACCGCGGCGAGCTGCGCTGCCGCTGAGGCGTCAGGGCGCGCGCGCAAGCCCCATTCCCAAATCCCCCGCGATATGCTTGGAGGCCCCCATGCCTCCAGCAGTCCTCATCACCGGCGGTGCCCGGCGTATCGGCGGCGCGATCGCCCGGGCCTTTGGCGCGGCGGGCTGGCATGTCGTCATCCACCACCGCGATTTGCATGACGAGGCCGAAGCCCTCGCCGCCGCGCTGCCCTTCGCCGAAGTGGCCGCCTGCGACTTGGCGGATGGCGACGCCGCCGTTGCTATGGTGGAAGCCCTCGCCGCGCGGCTGCCCGACTGGCGGGTGCTGGTCAATTCCGCCGCCGTCTTCCGGCACGACACTGCCGAAGCGCTCGACCCGGCGATCTTCGCCGAGGCGATGGCAGTCAACGCCGCGACGCCAGTGCGCATGGCGCAGGCCTTCCTTGCAAAGGCCCGGGCGAAGGGCGGCCGCCGCGTGATCCAGCTGACCGACCAGAAGCTGGTCAATCCCAACCCCGATTTCCTCTCCTACACCATGGCCAAGCACGCGCTGGGCGCGACGATCCCGATGCTGGCGATGGCCTGCGCCAATCCGCAAGACCGCATCTACGGCCTCGCCCCGGGCGCCAGCCTGCCGAGCTTCGACCAGGAGGACGCGGAACACGAGGTCAGCGGCCGGATGAACCTGCTCGGCAGGCTCACCGATCCGCGCGAACTGGCCGAGGCAGCGCTGTTCCTTAGCGCGGGCTGGCTGGCGACCGGCCAGACGCTGTTCGTCGATTTCGGGACTGCACCTGGTGCCGCAGCCGCGCGACGTGCTGTTCCTGGCGCGCGGCGGGGACTGATGCTCCAGGCCTTCTTCGCCTCCATTGCCGTCGTCGCGCTCGCCGAGATCGGCGACAAGACCATGCTGCTCGCCATCGTGCTGGCGGCAAAGCTGCGCGCGCCGTGGCAGATTCTCGCCGGCATTTTCGCCGCTACACTCGCCAACCACAGCCTCGCCGCGCTCGCCGGACAGCAGATCGCCGGGCTGGTCGATGCCCCGTGGTTCCGCGCCGCCGTGGCGCTGGGCTTCATCGCCATGGCCGCCTGGACGCTGATTCCCGACAAGCTCGGCGAAGACGAGGAAGGCTTCAAGCACCGCGGCGGACCGTTCCTGACCACGCTGGTCGCCTTCTTCCTTGTCGAGATGGGCGACAAGACCCAGGTGGCGACAGTGGCGCTCGGCGCACAATATCACAGCGTCATCGCGGTCGCGGCGGGCACCACCATCGGCATGATGCTGGCCAACGGACCGGCGGTGGTGCTCGGCGAGGAGTTGGTCAAGCGGGTGTCCCTCAAGGCGACGCGGACGGCGGCGGCGCTGTTGTTCCTGGCGCTGGGGCTGTGGCAGCTGGCGGCGCTTGCGGGCTGGCTTGAGCTTGCAGTCCCCTTCGCGCCTGCAGGAGGAGAGCCGCCCCCGCTCCGTATAATTCCCCCTTGATCGCAACCCCCGCCGGGATAGAACCAAAGCCATGTGGCTGCTCGACAAACTGCTCAACAGGCTGGTCCGCACGGGCCAGCTCATCGTCACCGACTACAATGGCAAGACCTACCGCTACGGCGACGGCAGCGGCCAAGGGGATGAGGGCCCCATCGCCATCCGCTTCACCGACAAGGGCGCGGCGATGCATGTTGCGCGCCATCCCAACACCGGCGCGGGCGAGGCCTATATGGACGGGCGGCTGGTGGTCGAGCCGCCGCACGATATCCGCGACTTCGTGCTGTTCATCGTTTCCGGCGCGCGGGCCAACAAGGTATCGCTCACCCCGCCCAGCCCGCTGCGGCGCACGGTGGACCGGCTGGCCTGGCGGCTCGACCAGTTCAACCCGCGCGGCAAGGCGGGCCGCAATGTTCGGCACCACTACGATCTCAACCGCCAGTTCTACGAGCTGTTCCTCGACGAGAACCGGGTCTATTCGATGGCCTATTTCCGCGACCCCGCCAATACGCTGGAGCGCGCCCAGCTCGACAAGCTGGCGCTGATCGCCGCCAAGCTGAACATCGCGCCCGGCCAGGGCAAGGGCATGCGGGTGCTCGATATCGGCGGTGGCTGGGGGGCGCTGGGGCTTTACCTCAACCGCCATTACGGCTGCGAGGTGCTGGGCGTAAGCCTCGCCCCCGATCAGGTCCGCTTCGCCAATGAGCGCGCCGAGGCGGCGGGCGTGGCGGACAAGGTCAAGTTCCAGCTGATCGATTACCGCGACGTCACCGGCACAGTTCGACCGGATTACCAGCGTCGGCATGATCGAGCATGTCGGCGCGCGCGCCTATGGCGAGTATTTCGCCAGGACCAACGCGCTGCTCGCCGACGACGGGGTGATGCTGACTCACACCATCGGCCGCGCTGAACCGCCGGGCCGGACCGACAAATGGACCCGCAAATACATCTTCCCCGGCGGCTATGTCCCCTCGATGAGCGAGCTGGTCACCGCGCTGGAAAACACCCGCTGGGAAATCTCCGATGTCGAGGAGCTGCGCTTCCACTACGCCTATACCCTCGCCGAATGGTACCGCCGCACGACGATGCACGAGCAGGAAATGACCGCGCTCTACGACGCCCGGCTGTTCCGCATGTGGCAGTTCTATCTGGCCGGCGCGGAATCGAGTTTCCGCTATGGCGGACTGGTCAATTTCCACATCCAGTCGGTCAAGCGCCGCGATGCGGTGCCGATGACGCGGGATTATATCTCGGCAGAGGCGGCCCGGCTGTCGGGGCTGGATGAGGCGCCGGTTTGGCATCTGGCGAAATAGAGTAGGGTCTCCGGCATGTGAATCACCCTTACCCCACTACCGTCTGCCCTGAGCTTGTCGAAGGGCTGCTTTTTCTCCTGGCAGTTGCGCGCGAGGCACGAAGCAAAGGGCAGCCCTTCGACAAGCTCAGGGCAGACGGCTTTTGGTTCAGGTAATTTGTACGACCCGCTAGCCTCCGGCTCTGGCAGATACGGGAAAACGGGTAGGGGAGAAAAATGGCCAAGGAACGAGCAAATGACCTTGGGGGCAAAGTCGCCATCGTCACCGGCGCGGGCAGCGGGATCGGCAAGGCGACCTCGCTGATCCTCGCGCGGATGGGGGCGAAGCTGCTGCTTGCGGATATCGATGCGGCCTCGGTGAACGAAACCGCCGCGACCATCGGCGAGGCCGCGCTGGCCATGCGGGCCGACGTCACCCGCGAGGACGAGGTCGCCGCCATGGTCGCGCGCGCGGTGTCGCAGTGGGGCAAGCTCGACTGCGCCTTCAACAATGTCGGGCGCGGCGCGCTGCGCGCGCCCTTGGCCGAGGTCAGCCTCGAAGACTGGCAAAGCGTCCTCGACGTCACCCTGACCAGCCAGTTCCTCTGCCTGAAATACCAGCTGCCCGAAATGGTGAAGGCGGGCGGCGGCGCGATCGTGCTCAATTCGTCGAACGGCGGCCGCGCCGGTCTGCCGCTGATGGCCGCCTATGGCGCCGCCAAGGCCGGGGTGATCAGCCTGGCGAAGACCGTGGCGATCGAATATGCCGGCAAGAACATCCGGGTGAACGCGGTCTGCCCCGGGCTGATCCTGACCGAAGGCCTGCAAGCAGATGATCGATGCCGGCATTCCCTTCTCCACCAGCGACCCCGAGCACGATTTCCCCGATCCCTTCGTGCCGATGAGGCGCATGGGCACGCCGGCGGAGATCGGCGAGATGGTCGCCTGGCTGCTCTCGCCCGCCGCCTCATTCGTGACCGGACAGGCGATCTCGGTCGATGGCGGATCGCAGGCGACGCAGTAGTTTGCCCTACAAGCGGTCAATCCGCAGCCATTTTGGCTGCCCGGACCAGGCTCTTCGCAGCGCCGCCCGGGCCGCCGCCGCTTCGGCGGCACGGCCGCGCGCCTGCTCGGCCGCCGCCAGCCCGTAGAGCGCCCAGCCGTTGTTCGGCGAGCGGACCAGCGCGGCCATGAAGGCATCGCGCGCTTCGTCATGCCGTCCCGCCCGATGCAGCGCCGCGCCGAGCGACTGGCTGACCGGATAATACCAGTAAGGCGGCTCCATATAGGGAATCCGCTCCTCGATCGCGATCGCCTCGCGATAGAGGCGCGCCGCCCCGGTATAGTCGCGGCCCGCGTAAGCCCAGCGGCCGCGCGCCACGGTTTCGGCCAGCAGCAGCAGGTCGGGTGCCGGAACGCCCTGATCGACCATCGGCTTCAGGGCATCGCTGCCGCGCAGGGCGCTCAGCTGCGCCAGTTCGCCGTCGAACCCGGCGCGATTGCGCCGATAGGCTTGCGCGACCGCCCGGGCGTAATGGCGCATCGCCACCGCATAGGGCAGCCGCGCATCGGGCGGCTTCATCGCCAGAATTTGCGCAGGCGCGGAGAATTGCGCCGCGGCGAAGAACGGCGCGGCGTTGATCGCCTGAATCCACGCGATCTTCGCGCTGGTGTCCGGGTCCAGCAGCGATTGCAGCTTGGCCGCCTCGCGCATCGCCAGCGGCATGTCGCCCGCCATCTGGGCGGAGGTCACGATGAAATGCACATTGTGGGGATAGTAGCCATAGCGGACCAGCCCCTGGTCGCCGCTGGCCGCGATCCAGGCTTCGTCGGCGCGCGCCGCCGCCAGATTGACCCGCAGCGAATCCTGCCACCGCCCGAGCCGGTAATAGATGTGCGCCGGCATGTGGACGAGGTGCCCGGAAGACGGCGCGAGCGGCGCGGCCAGCCGGTCGGCGGCGGCCTCCGCCCGCTTCGGATCGGGGCCGTTCTCCATCAGATGGATATAAAGATGCGCCGCCTGCGGATGGTCGGGATTGCGGGCCAGCACGGTTTCGACCAGCCGCACGGCGTCGCCCAGGCGCGGCTGCGGCGTCTTGTCGGCCTGCCAATAGTCCCACGGGCGGGTATCCATCGCCGCTTCCGCCGCGAGCAGGGCGACATCGTCGTTCGCCGGGTGCGCGGCCGCGACTGTCAGCATAGCGTCGGCGTAGGCGGCGTCGAGCGCGGTGCGATCCGCTTTGGGATCGGGCGAATAGCGCCGCTGCATCGCCTCGATCAGCGCCTGTTCGACCGGCGCGGCGCTGGCTGCAAGCGTGCGTGCGCGCCTGGCCAGTTCGATCGCCCGGGCGTTGGCCTCGGGATCCATCGGCGCATTGATGTTGGGGCCATGCGCCAGCGCCTCGCCCCACAGGCACATCGCGCAGTCCGGGTCGAGCCGCTGCGCCTCGCGGAACGACTGGATCGCGGCGGCGTGGTTGAACCCGTAGGCGAAGCTGAGGCCCTGATCGAAGTAGCGCTGGGCCTGCTGGCTGGACGTGGCGATGCCGAGGTGCACCTTGCCCAGACCCGGGTCCAAAGCGACGCTGCCGCCGCTTGCTGGCGGCACGACAGCGGCTGCCTGCATCAACTTGGCGCGCATCGATCCGCCCGCGCCCTTGCCGCCGCAGATGCGCATTGCCTGGGCCGAGGGATCGAGCTGCGAGACAGGCGACGATGCGGTCTTGCTGTCCGAGGGCAGGCTTCCGCCCGCCATCGCGCCAGCGAACAACGCCAGGGAAACGCGTCCAACCATGTGCGCCATTTCAACCTCCAGACGTGGCCGGGTTGATAGAGCGTCTCCATAACAGATTTTCGCGCGAGTCGGAACAGGCGACAAGCGGCTTCGCAGGGGGCCGCAAGCTGCGGCCTCACCCCCCTCGCCGCGCCAGCGAATAGAGCGGCCCGAAGCCCACCAGCGCCGCGCCGACAAACGGCAGCGCCACCACCCACAGCCGCACCCCGGTGACGCCGAGCGGGCTGGCGATGCTGATCGCCGCGCTGGCGCCAAGTCCCGCGCAGATCAGCAGCAGCCCGGTGACCAGCCGCCAGTGCGGCACTTGCCGGGCACCGCCGTCGCCCCGGCCCGCTTGCTCGAAGCGCGCGAACAGCGCGACCATCGGCAGCAGCGCGGCGATATAGAGCGCGAACCACAGCGGGCGGGCGAGCCACCAGCCGCCGCTGCCGGGCAGGGCATGCAATCCCGCTCCGCCCAGCAGCCAGGCCAGCGTCACCACCAGCACGAAGGCGGTGAGGTGCCACAGATAGATCGTCATGATCATGCCGTTGAGCAGCACTGTCGCGGTCCACAACCACCTCCTCGCCAGCAACCGCCGCAGCCACGGCTCCAGCGCCATGGCGAGACCGGTCTGGGCGACGCCGAGCGCCAGCATCGCCAGCGTCGGCGGCATCGAATTGCTCAGCTCGCTGCCCGGCACCCCGATCATCGCCAGCGGATAGGGCCCGAACCGCACCAGCGCGCCCAGCGCCAGCACGCCGCCGATCGCCCAGGGCAGCGTCCGCACCGCTCCGGCGAAACGCCCGTCGCTCCAGGCAAAGCCCAGCTGGTGGATCGCCAGCCAGACGAACAGGAAGTTGGCGAAATTTATATAGGGCACCTGCCCCGCCAGCGCCGCCAGATCGACCGCCACCGCGCCAAGCGCCAGCAGCCAGAAACTGCCGAAGCCCAGTCTGCGCCAGGCCGCCAGCGTCAGCGGGGTCAGCGCGGTGACCAGCAGATAGACCGCGAGGAACCACACCGGGATCAGCGCCAGCTGCGCCGCCATCTTGACGATCCCGCGCTCGACGCCAATCGCGGTGCCGAACAAGGCGAACAGCGTCCACACCAGGAACAGCGGCAGCACCGGCGCGATCAGACGCTGCACCCGCGCGGCGAACCAGTCGGGCCAGTTGCCGCCTTTTTTTTCGTCCGCCGCCCAGGCGACGCCATTGGCGAAGCCGCCGACCAGAAAGAACAGCGGCATCACCTGAAAGCCCCAGGTCAGCCACTGAGTCCACGGCAGAATGCCCAGCAGATGTCCGCCCTGCACCGCCCCTTCAGCAATCCACGGCGCGGCGACCAGCCAATGCCCGCTGACCACCGCCAGGATCGACAGCGCGCGCAGGAAATCGACCGCACGGTTACGCTCAGGCGGGGCCTTGCCCGCCAGCTCGCCCGCGCGCGCCCATAGCCCCCGCTTGCCGCTCACGCCGGGTAAGTTTCGTTCATGCAGCGCCAGCTCAGCGCCACCAGTTCCTCCAGCACGCCGATGTCCACCTGGTCGAGCCGCTTGACATAAAGGCAGGCCTTGCCCAGCGAATGCTTGCCGAGCCGGGCGAACAAGGCGTCGCCCTCGGCCTGGTGGTTGCAGTAATTGCCCATGAGATAAATCGTCATCGCCGCCTTGCGTGGGGAAAAGCCGCCCCGGCACATGGTCCCCTCGCGCCCACTCTCATATCTGTAGTCGTAGCTGCCATAGCCGATGATGCTGGGCCCCCACATCTTGGGCTCGCAGCCAGTGACGCGGCGGTGGAGGGCATCGACCGCCTCTGCCTCTTCGCGGCGGCGCGCATCGGGCACGGCGGCGATGAAGTCTGCTACGCCGATCCCGGTCGCTTTGGTCTTGAGTTCGGCCTTGGCCATCGGCTTGCCTCCTTTCCCCCCATGCCCTAGGGGCGCGAGCCGAAACCTAGCGGCAATCCAGCGGAATTCCAGTCATGTCGGATATCAAGAAAGTGGTGCTCGCCTATTCGGGCGGCCTCGACACCAGCGTCATCCTCAAGTGGCTGCAAGTCACCTACAATTGCGAGGTGGTGACCTTCACCGCCGACCTCGGCCAGGGCGAGGAGCTGGAACCGGCCCGGGCCAAGGCCAAGCTGATGGGTGTGCCCGACAAGCACATCTATATCGACGATCTGCGCGAGGAGTTCGTGCGCGATTTCGTCTTCCCGATGATGCGCGCCAATGCCCGCTATGAAGGCGACTATCTGCT
Source organism: uncultured Alphaproteobacteria bacterium (assembly GCA_963779195.1). Taxonomy (GTDB): domain Bacteria; phylum Pseudomonadota; class Alphaproteobacteria; order Sphingomonadales; family Sphingomonadaceae; genus Novosphingobium. The sequence continues at coordinate 140,563 of CAVZWZ010000001.1, read as the reverse complement.
CGGCACCTCTATCGCCCGGCCGCTCATCTCCAAGCGCCTGGTCGAGATCGCACATGAGACCGGGGCCGATGCGGTGGCGCATGGCGCGACCGGCAAGGGCAACGACCAAGTGCGTTTCGAACTATCCGCCTATGCGCTCGATCCGAATATCAAGGTGATCGCCCCGTGGCGCGAGTGGGAGCTGACCAGCCGCACCGCGCTGATCGCCTGGGCCGAACAGCACCAGATCCCGGTACCCAAGGACAAGCGCGGCGAGAGCCCGTTCTCCACCGACGCCAATCTGCTGCACACCTCCTCCGAAGGCAAAGTGCTGGAAGACCCGTGGCAGGAAACCCCCGACTACGTCTATTCGCGCACCGTCAATCCCGAGGATGCGCCGGACCAGCCGGAATATATCGAGATCGATTTCGAGCGCGGCGACGGGGTGGCGCTCAACGGCGCGGCGATGAGCCCCGCCACCCTGCTCACCGCGCTCAACGAGCTTGGCCGCAAGCACGGCATCGGCCGGCTCGATCTGGTCGAGAACCGCTTCGTCGGCATGAAGAGCCGCGGCATGTACGAGACGCCCGGCGGCGAGATCTACGCCAGGGCGCATCGCGGCATCGAGAGCATAACGCTCGATCGCGGCGCGGCGCATCTCAAGGACGAGCTGATGCCGAAATATGCCGAGCTGATCTACAACGGCTTCTGGTTCGCGCCCGAGCGCGAGATGCTGCAGGCGGCGATCGATCTTTCGCAGGAGAAGGTAAGCGGCACGGTCCGGCTTAAGCTCTACAAGGGTTCGGCCAGCGTGGTCGGGCGCAAATCGGCCAATTCGCTCTATTCGGAACGGCATGTCACCTTCGAGGACGACGCCGGGGCCTACGACCAGAAGGATGCAGCGGGCTTTATCAAGCTCAATGCCCTGCGGTTGCGCCTTTTGGCGCAGAGGGATCGTTATGCGCGGCTCGGGCTGCTGACTCAGCGGGACCGGACGTAGTCCCGCATCTGCATAACCCCTCCCCGCCGGGGAGGGGAGATTCCGGGCCATGCCTCACCCGAAGGCACCTTCTCCCACTTCCTCCACAGCCTCTCCCGCATTTGTCCACCAACGATACGACCGCCTGTGGATAACCCTCTCATTTTTCGCTTGCGCGACTCGCTCAACAGGCGCAGCCTCTGTGGGTCGAAAGGGAAGATTTGACTGCCTCTTCCGGGTGTAACAGCCTGAAAGGGAACAAGAAAATTCAACCTGATCGGGGTAGCTGCGATGCCCGCAGCAGCGTCGGAAAACACGCTTGGAAAGCTCTTCGGGGCGGACCGCAGCGAACCGCAGATGCAGCGAGAGGCGCGCGGCTGTCGGCAGGCTCGAAGCGGCCTGAATGGAGTGGCGGGAAAGCCCGGGACCGGCGTCAAAACCGGAAAGGGGCGGAACCAAATCTCCGGACAGAAACCGGAAGGAATGCGCCAAGCCGCAAGGCAAAGCGCTCCAGACGGAAAACGCGGCGACCTGTCCTTGGAACCGCCAGGCGAAAGGAAAAGCTCTTCGGAGCCGATCCCGACGCCTGACGGGACCAGACGCCGGTGCAATTTGCCGGACGGTGGATACAGCCAGAGCGGGCCGCAAGGCCGGAACTGGCGCTACCGATGGACGATACGAAGTGATCGCGACAGGGTTCACGCCCAGAACGATCAGGCCCGATGCGACGAGCATCGCGATGCAGGCAGCACCCCCAGTGCGTTCGCACACGAGGCGCTCGGCGAGCATCACGGCGGCCAACGTCAAGTCCTTATGGTTTCGGTATCCGCATACCGTTCGGGGAAGGCGCAGGCGATAATGGGGCCGGCAGCGATGCCGGCCCCATTTGCTTTGTGGGGCTGCGCGCGGCGCCTCGCCGATCGCCGATGCGGCAGCGGTTGCCCGCTGATACCAACCTGCACTGATCCTGACCCATGAGGATTTCCAATCCAGTCTGCTGGCGAGGAGCGGCCGAAACCGCGATGTGGTTCATCGTGGCGAGGTCGCGACGAAGTCCAGCGGGCGGGATTGGCAACCCAGAGGGCAGTTTCTGGCGGCCCTCGGACTGCGTCGCGCTCTCGTCATGATGAACCACGTCGCCACTTCGAACGCTCCTTGCCGAGAACCGCCAGAAACCGTCCTCATGGGTCAGGATCAGTGCAGGTTGGTATTATACCGCACGAAGAAGCGAAGCCTGTGCGCTCGCCGCAGGCGGGATGAAGCACTCTCCTACCCCGCCCGCATCGCCGCCGCCGCCAGGCTTTCCGCCTCGATCAGCAGCTCGTCGTCGGCCATCCCGGCGGGCATGCTCTCGCGCCCGATCATCGAGAGCACCGGCACCGCCAGCGGGCTGACTCGCTCGAGCTGGACATGGTCGACCTCGCGGCCTGCCCGTTCCAGTACATCGGCGACCCGGGCGACATCGGTCAGGCGGGTGCGGGCGTCGGCCCAGGCCGCCTCGATCAGCAGATGATCGGGCTCGTATTTGCGCAGCACGTCGTAGATCAGGTCGGTCGAGAAGGTCACTTGCCGCCCGCTCTTGCGCTTGCCCGGATGCTGCCGCTCGACCAGCCCGGAAATCACCGCGACCTCGCGGAAGGCGCGGCGCAGCAGATAGCTTTGCTGCACCCAATCGACGAATTCGTGGGTGAGGATATCCGGCGACAGCAGCGCCGCCGGGTCTTCGACGGGCTGCAACCCCCACACCGCCAGCGCATAGTCGTTGGCGACGAAGCCGAGCGGTCCCTGCCCCCGATCCTCCATCCGCCGGGTGATCAGCATGCCCAGCGACTGGTTCGCGTTCCAGCCCTCGAATGTGTAATAGGCGGTGTATTCGAAGCTGCCGTGCGGGAAGCTTTCGACCAGCAGCCGCCCCGGCCCCGGCATGTGGCTGCGCCAGTCCTGCATCTCCAGCCATTCGCGCACGTCGTCGGGGAAGCGCCCCCAGCCCGCGCGGTCGGCCAGCATCCCCCGCACCCGCTCGCCGAGATGGGTGGTCAGCGGCATGCGCGCGCCCATGTAGCTGGGGATGGTGGCGGAGCGCTTCGCCGCGCGCACCACCAGTTCGAGGTCGCGGATCGCTTCGACCTCCAGATCCATGCCGGCAAAGCGGAAGGTGTCGCCCGGCTTGAGACTGGCGCCGAACATCTCCTCGACCCGGCCGAGATCGCGGCCGTTTCTGAACCGCACGTCGAGCATTTCGGCATCGACGATGATTCCGGCGTTCATCCGGTGGCGGTGGGCGTGCTCGGGGTGAGTCAGCCGCCAGGTTCCATCCTTGGCCCGGACGATGCGGCGGAAGCGGTCGTAGGCGCGCAGCGCATAGCCGCCGGTGGCGACGAAATCGAGCACCCGGCCCCATTCCGCCTCGCCCACCCAGGCATATGCCAGCGATGAGCGCACTTCGGCCAGCAGCGCAGCCTCATCGAACGGCCCGGCGCAGGCCATGGCCATGACGTGCTGGGCGAGGACATCGAGCGCGCCGGGGCGGAAGTCCTCGCCGTCGCGCTGGCCCGCCTCGACTGCGTCCTGCGCCGCCATCGCCTCGAGGAATTCGAAGCGGTTGCCCGGCACCAGCAGCGCCCGGCTGGGCGCATCGAGCCTATGGTTCGCCCGCCCGATCCGCTGGAGCAGCCGCGACGAACCCTTGGGCGCGCCCATCTGCACCACCAGATCGATATCGCCCCAATCGACCCCGAGATCGAGGCTGGAAGTGCAAACCAGCGCCCGCAGCTCGCCGCGCGCCATCGCCCCCTCCACCTTGCGCCGCGCCTCTTTCGACAGCGAGCCGTGGTGAATGCCGATCGGCAGCTTGTCGTCATTGGCGTCCCACAGCAGCTGGAAGATATATTCGGCGAGGAAGCGCGTGTTGGTGAACACCAGCGTGGTGCGGTTGGCGCGGATCGCCTGATAGAGCTGCGGGATCGCCCAGGTCGCGGCATGGCCGCTCCACGGCACCCGGTTCTCCTCCGGCAGCAGGATTTCCACCTGCGGCTGCGCCCCCTTCTCGCCCTCGACCAGCGCGACGGTATCGATATCTCGCCCCCCCGCTAATTTTTGGGGCGCGAGCCAGCCGCGAAAGGCTTCCGGATCCGCCACCGTCGCCGACAGCGCCGCGCGCCGCATGTCCGGCGCCAGCGCCTGCAGCCGAGCCAGCGACAGCGCCAGCAGATCGCCGCGCTTGCCGGTGGCGAAGGCATGGACCTCGTCGATCACCACGCGTTTCAGCGTCGCGAACAGCTGCCCGGCCTCGGGATAGCTGAGCAGCAGCGACAGCGATTCGGGTGTGGTCAGCAGCACATGCGGCGGGCGGGCGCGCTGGCGGGCCTTGCGGTCGGAGGGCGTATCGCCACTGCGGGTCTCGACCTTGATCGCCAGCCCGATCTCCTCGACCGGCGCCATCAGATTGCGCTGCACATCGTGCGCCAGCGCCTTCAGCGGCGAAACATAGAGCGTATGCAGGCCGTCTGGCGGCGCAGTTCCATCCAGCCGCGAGGGCGCGAAGTGGGCCAGCGTCGGCAGGAACCCGGCCAGCGTCTTGCCCGCCCCGGTATCGGCGACCAGCAGGGCGTGATGCCCGGCATCGGCGGCTTCGAGCATGCCGGACTGATGCCCCCGCACCCGCCAGCCGCGCGAGGCGAACCAGGCGGCAATTTCGGGCGGGATGAGGCCAGGCGCGGACATTGCGGTCGCGTCTAGCACATTCCTGTTTCTCGCAGCGGAGAAGAAGATTTGTGTCACACGAAGACATGAAGACACGAGGATGCCGCAATCAACCGCAGGCGCGCTTCTCCTTGCCAGAGTCCGGTTGACGCGGCGTCATGGAGATTGAGGGGCTTCGCCCTTGACGCCCCTTCTTCGTGTCTTTGTGTCTTCGTGTGAGACCATTCCACGTCGGCGCGCCAGTCTGTGCCAGAGGTCACAGGCCCCCATCCGCAAGGGGCTGGCCAAACCGCACCCAAAGATGGTAAACGAACGATCAAATCAAGGCGAATGCGCCGCGCTTCGGGTCGTGCTGTTGGTCAACTTGGCCGGTTTGGGGAGTTTCCCGATGCGCTATGTCGAAGTCGAGACCCAGGGCGAAAGCAAGTCGGCGATCGTCAACTGCAGCCAGGTATCCTATCTGGCCGAGAGCATCTATGGCACCGCAATCCATTTCACCTCGGGCGAATATCTGATCTGCACCGGCGCACTGCGCGAGGTTGCCGAGCGGTTGTTCGGAGCGAGCAGCGAAGAGATGCTGCTGCTCCAGTCCGGACCCTCGCAAGAGCCGCTGATGCGGCTGAGATAAGGCCGCAGCGGATCAATCCCGCGCCGGGGCCAACCCCTCGCCTTGCGGCAGAACTTCGGCGGCTTTGTGAAACGCGCGGTTCTCGCCGGGGAAGCGGACAACCAGCAGAATGGTTACTGCGATCGCCCAGCCGGCGCCGAGCAGCCAATACATCAGCGCCGGATTGCCAGCTCCCGCCGTCATCGCCGCCAGCGATGCGCCCAATGGCCGCCCGAAATTCGCCGTGGCCATGTAGATGGTGAACTGGGTCGCCGCGACGGCGGGCGAGCACATCCGCATGGCGATCGGGATCAGCGCGATGGCGACGAACGTGCGGACGATCTCATCGCCGATGAAATAGGCCATCAGCACCGCCGAATTGCCCCAATAGTCCTGCGCCAGGCCCATCGTCACAAACAGGACGACACCGGTCGTCATCAGGATCACCGCCGAGCGCTGCGCGCCGATGGCGTCGATCGCCCAGCCGCCCACAGTCAGCCCCAGCAGCCCGGCGATCAGCTGGGCTGTCGACATGACATTGGTATAGTCGCTCAGCATCCAGCCCGCTGTCCTGGTGACCAGGATCGGATGGAAAGCCTCATGCCCGCCCGCAGGCAGCGCGCGCAGCAACAGGACCGGCAGCAGCGCCAGGCTGAGCGGGGCGATCACGGCGCGAAATCCGTTCTTGAGCAGCGGCGCCCAGGCGGCATTGTGGATCGCCAGATTATGCGAATGGCTCTGCCCCGCGCTCCACGGCAGCCGCCTCTCGCCCTCGCGCTCGCGGATCGCCATGCCATAGAGCATCACCAAACCCGGCACCAAGGCGGCCACGATCATGCAGGCGGCAAAGCCATAGGCCTCCAGCAAGGCCCCGCCCAGAAAGGTCGCCGCCGAAATGCCCAGCACCTGCGCGCCGAACATGATCCCTCCAGCCTTGGCCCGCTCGCTTTCGGCCATGATGTCCACCGCCAGGCTGTCGATCCCGACATCCTGGAAGGTTACCGCCATATTGGCGGTGAAACCGATGGCGGAAAGCAGGAGGACATCGCGGTAGGCCGGCGAAAGCGCCGCTCCGGCCAGCAGCACCAGCACGATCAGGCCCTGCGCGCCGATGATCCAGCTGCGTCGGCGGCCCATCGGCAGGAAGGTGTAGCGATCGATCAGGAAGCCGTTGACCAGCTTGAGCGACCACGGCAGCGTCGCCATGCCGACCACTGCGGCAACTTCGCCGGTGCTCGCCCCGCTGGCCGCCATCCAGGCGGGCACCGCATAGAAGAACAGGCCGATCGGGAACCCTTGCGTGAAATAGAACAGAAACATCGTCAGGAGGCGCAGCGGGCCACTGCGGGTGAGGATCAACCGGTCGCCTGATGCCATAGTGAAATTCCCCCTCAAGCGCCCCAGCTCGCACTATGGCGCATATCGGGCCGTTGTCGAGCATGCCCGGCTTGCCATGGCGGCAAAGCTGGCCGATCACTCGCACGTGACCACGACCGACATCGCTGGCCTTGGCGCGCTGGGCGGCATTGCGCTGGCGCTGGCGCTTGGCCTGCTGGTGGGACTGCAGCGCGGCTGGGCGCAGCGCGAGGACAAGCCGGGATCGCGCTTTGCCGGCATCCGCACTTACGGGCTACTCGGCCTGGCCGGCGGCGAGGCGGGGATTCTGTTCGGCACCTCGGAACCGCTGGCGATGCTGCTGCTGGCGTCGGCTGCGGCGCTGATCCTGACCGGCTATTGGCGGGCGAGCCGGCAGGGCGGCTCGATCAGCGGCACCGCCAGCATCGCCGCGCTGCTGACGCTAGCCTGCGGCTTTCTCGCCGCGAGTGGCAGGCCGCAAGTGGCGACGGCGATCGCGGTGTCGATGGTGATGCTGCTGGCGCTGCGCAGCCGGTTGCACCGGCTGGTCGGCGGGCTCAGCGAGACCGAGATGCTGGCGGTAGCCCGCTTCGCGCTGATCGCCATGGTCATCCTGCCGCTGCTGCCTGACCGCGCCTTCGGACCATACGATGCCTGGAACCCGCGCGGGCTGTGGCTGGTGGTGGTGCTGGTCTCGGGCTTTTCCTTCGCGGGCTATATCGCCGCAAAGCTGCTCGGCCCCTCGCGCGGGACAATCGCGATGTCCGCTGCGGGTTCGATGGTGTCCTCCACCGCGGTCACCGCCGCGCTGGCGCAGCGGCTCAAGGATACGGACGAGGCCGCCGCCATTCTCCACGCCGGGATCGCGGTGGCCTCGGCAACGATGTTCCTGCGGGTGACGCTGCTGACTGCCTGGCTCGCGCCCATTGCCCTGCCCGGCTTCGTCAGGCTGGCGGCGCCGGGGCTGGTCGTCAGCCTGATTGGCACCGCCTGGTTCCTGCGCCAGGCGCGCCGGGCTCATCCCGGTGCCGCAGCAGAGATGGTGGTGAAAAACCCCTTCGACCTCGGCCCGGCGCTGCTGCTGATGGCGCTGGTGATGGCGACGACGCTGGCGGCGCGCTGGGTGCTGGCGCTTTACGGCAATGCCGGGGTCGCTTTCATGCTGGCGCTGACCGGCTCGTTCGACGTCGACAGCGCGATCATCACCATGGGCAATCTGCCGCCCGGCACGCTGACCCCACGCATGGCCGGACTCGTGCTGGCGCCGCCGGTGGTGCTCAATACCTTGTTCAAGGCAGGGGCAGCGGTGAGCATCGCGGGATGGCGCAACAGCTGGCCTGCGGTGCTGGTGCTGGGGGCGAGCGCGGCGGCGGTGCTGGGGGCGACGCCTTTCGCGAGCTAATGCCCCGCCTGCTCCCCGCGCTCCAGCCCGCTGGCCGCCAGCTGCGCGTCGATCTGCGCCAGCAGCCGATCGAGCCCGGACTGGTCGCTGCTTTCCGCCCGGGCGACCAGCACGTCCTGGGTGTTCGAGGCGCGCAGCAGCCACCAGCCGTCGGCGGTGGAGACGCGCACCCCGTCGGTGCTGTCGACATCCGCGTCCGTGCCCGAAAGCCGCGCCTTGACCTCGTCGATCACCGCGAATTTGCGGGTCTCGTCGACCTGGAAGCGCAGTTCGGGCGTGTTGACCAGCGGCGGCATCTCGCCGCGCAGCTCGGTCACACTCTTGCCCAGCCGCGCCGAGGCGGCAATCAGCCGGATCGCGGCATAGAGCGCGTCGTCATAACCGTAGTACTCATGCGCAAAGAATACATGCCCGCTCATCTCGCCGGCCAGCGGCGCGCCTGTTTCCTTCATTTTGGATTTAATCAGGCTGTGTCCGGTTTTCCACATAAGCGGCTGTCCACCCAGCCTTGAGACTTTCTCGAATAGAGCGCGACTGGCTTTCACATCGGCGATAATCGTCGATCCGGGCGCCATTCGCAGCAGGTCCTCGGCATAGATCATGAGCAGCTGGTCGCCCCAGATCACCCGGCCCTCGCCATCCACCGCGCCGATGCGGTCGCCGTCGCCGTCGAAAGCCACTCCGAAATCGAGCTTCTTGGCCGCGACCAGCGCCTTCAGATCGGCAAGGTTCTTCTCCTCTGTCGGGTCCGGATGGTGGTTCGGAAAATTCCCGTCGACTTCGGTGAAGAGGCAATGATGCTCTCCAGGCAATTTGGCGCACAGCATTACGAGCGCGGGTCCGGCGGCGCCGTTGCCCGCGTCCCAACCGATCCGAAGAGCGGACAGCCGATCGTGCCCGATCCCGCCAAGCCCCTCGACCAGCCGGTCGATGTAAGCGGTGAGGACCTCGCGGCGCTCGGCCTTGCCCTCGCCGCTGAGCCAGTCGCCCCGCTCGGCCATGCGGCCCAGCTCCAGGATATCCGCGCCGAAGAACGGCCGGCCCTGAAATACCAGCTTGAAGCCATTATAATTGGCGGGATTGTGGCTGCCAGTTATCTGAATGCCGCCGTCCACGTCTGGGGCTGAGGCCTCGGCGTAATAGAGCATCGGCGTCGGCCCCATGCCGATCCGCACGACATCGACGCCGGTCTCCAGCAGCCCGCCGACCAGCGCCTCTTCCAGCATCGTCGAACTGACGCGGCCGTCATATCCGACCGCGATCTTGCTGCGTGCATCATCGCCCCGGGCGCGGCGCATCAGCGTGGCGAAACCGCGACCGATCGCGCGGGCGTCGTCCGCCCCCAGGGTTTCGCCGACGATGCCGCGGATATCGTATTCGCGCAGGACAGTGGAGTGGAACTGGTGGGTCATGGGATCTACTTCTTGCGGAAGGTGAGGCCGGTGAGCAGCACATCGCGCGCCAGATTGGCCTCGATCACCTGCTCGTCGGTGCCACCCTTGTCGGGATGGACCAGAACAAGCAGCCGCCTATGCGCCTCGATAATTTCATTCCGGCTAGCATCCGGGCTAACCCCCAGCAACCTGCGCGCCTCGGCCTCCTTGCGCGAGCGCACCGTGCCCAGCACATATTCCCAGGGCCATTTCCGGAACAGCAGCTTGCAGGCGAAGGCCGCCAGCACCAGGAGCCAGAGGAACTTTATCATTGTGTGGCAAGCGCCAGTTCGGGCTGCGGTTTGGCCGGCATCGGCAGGTTAAGCCCCGCCAGCAGCGCGCGCAATTCCTGCCGGGCGACCAGATGGCTGGTGCCAAGCTCGCCGAGCTGCCCCTTGTCGAGCAGAGTCAGCCCCGAGGGAAACAGCTCGCGGTAGATCACGCGTTCGCTGAGGCCATTGGCTACACGGAAACCGACGCGTTTCGACAGCTCGGTCAGCGCGCCTTCCAGGCGCTTCATATTGCGCGCTTCGGTGTAACCGGTGCGGTTGCGCACCACCACCCAGTCCATCTCGCGCTTATGCTGCTCGATCGTCGCCATCGCGCGCTTCTTGCGGGTTTCCCAGATCAGCTCGGCATAGAATGACAGGCGGCGAATCTTGAAGGTTTCGGCATCGACCTGGCCGATCAGGTCGAAATCGACGAAGCTGTCGTTGAGCGGAGTAACCAGCGTATCGGCGCTGGTGGCGGCATGGCGGGCGAAGACATCGTCGCGACCGGGCGTATCGAACACGAGGAAATCCATGCCCTCGCCGATTGCCTCCGCCATCGCGTCGAGTTGTTCGATGGTTTCGCCGGTGAACACTTCGAAGCTGGCACCGGGCAAATTTATGCCCCGCCGCCGCTCGGTCTCGGCGCGGTTTTCGAGATAGCGGTGCAGCGTGCGCTGGCGCGGGTCTAGGTCGATCGCGGCGACCCGCGCGCCCAGATAGGCGAGCGCGATGGCGACATGGACGGCGGTGGTCGATTTGCCGGTGCCGCCCTTTTCATTGGCGAAGACGATACGATGGGGTGCCACGGGCGGGTTGTCGCTTTCCTGGATAGCTCGAAGACTTGCTGACGGCCCCGACCTGGCGCTAGGCAAGGGGAGTGACGCCAATCGGGCCGATCTTAAGCCAAGGGGCAGCCCGCATGCAAATCATCGAGCGGCTTGATCCACTGCGCCGTGCCGTGGCTGCGCTGAGACGAGACGGGAAGCTGGCGCTGGTGCCGACCATGGGGGCGCTGCACGAGGGCCATCTGACGCTGGTGCGCGAGGCCAAGGCGCGCGCCGCGCATGTCGCGGTGTCGATCTTCGTCAACCCCAGGCAATTCGGCGCGGGAGAGGATTTGAGCGCCTATCCCCGCCCGCGCGAGCGGGATCTTGCCCTGCTGGCTGCGGAAGGCGTGGCGCTGGTCTGGGCGCCGGAGGTCCCGGAAATGTATCCGCCGGGCTATGCCACCAATATCTCGGTAACCGGGGTCAGCGATGGCCTCTGCGGCGCGGCGCGGCCCGGGCATTTCGACGGGGTCGCCACGGTCGTGTGCAAGCTGTTCAACCAGGTGCGGCCCGATCTTGCGCTGTTCGGCGAGAAGGACTGGCAGCAACTGGCGGTGATCCGCCGCATGGCCCGCGATCTCGATCTGACCCGGCCCCATGCCGCCGATATCCTGGGCATCGCCACCGTGCGCGAGGCGGACGGGCTCGCGATGAGTTCGCGCAATGCCTACCTCACGCCCGAGGAACGCGCCGAGGCCACCGCCTTGCCCCGCGCCATGCAGGCGGCGATCGCGCGGATCGCCGGGGGCGAGGACATCGCCGCCAGCCTCGCCGCCTTGCAGGCTGAGCTGCTCGCCGGCGGCTTCGCTGCGGTCGATTATGCCGCACTGTGCGACGCCGCTTCTCTCGCCCCGCTGACCGTGCGCGGCACGCAGCCAGCCCGCCTGCTGGTCGCCGCCCGCATCGGCAAGGCGCGGCTGATCGACAATATTGCGGTTTAGGCCTATAGGGGTGTCCAGATCGCATTGCGCCGATCGCGCCGGCAGCGCGCGAGGGCCATGACGGGTTGCAACGAAAATTAAACCGCATTTGTGCACACCGCTTTGCAACACCATTCCGGCCCGAGGGGAAATTCGATGAAGACAAGGTTCACCGGCATCGTCGCGGCTGCCGCCGTTCTCGCCATTTCGCCCGCCCATGCCGCCGATCGCGGCTCGTCGGGCCACCAGGCGCAGACCCGCGGGGTCCAGGATATCCCGCGCTGCACCCGCAATCTTGGCACGATCGCGATTGTCGAGCCGGACAACCAGTGGTGGCGCGAATATAATCTCGGCAGCCCTGAGGCGATCCTCAAGGTCATCGTCCAGCGCTCGGGCTGCTTCGGCCTGGTCAATCGCGGCCGCTCGATGCAGAGCCGGGCGATGGAGCGCGCGCTGGCCGACAACGGCGAGCTGCAGGACGGATCGAACATCGGCCGCGGCCAGGTCAAGGCCGCCGACTATTTCCTCGAGCCGGACATCGTCACCGCCAACCGCGATTCGGGCGGCAGCAATGTCGGCGGCGTGCTGGGCGGCTTCGGCGGGCTGCTGGGCCGCGGCTACGGCCAGATTCTCGGCGGGATCAACGTCAAGAAGGGCGAGGCCAATGTCACTCTTTCGGTGGTCAACGCCCGCACCACCGAGGAAATGGCGCTGACCGAAGGCCACGCCCGCAAGAGCGACGTCAGCTTCGGCGGCGGCGGCAGCGGCTGGTTCGGCGGCACTTTCGCCGGGGTTGGCGGCGGCGGTTATCAGAACACGGCGGTCGGCCAGATCATCGTGCTCGCCTATATCGACGCCTATACGAAATTGGTGACGCAGCTCGGCGGACTGCCGGAGAACGCCTCGGCGGCGGCGCCTGCGGCCAAGTGACGGCAGGGGAAACCGCAACCTGGCCCATGAAGGCGGATTTGAGCGGCTGATGGCGCAGGTTTACTCCAATCGTCTGTTCAAATGATTTTGGCTGGGCGAGGTGAAAGTCGATACATGGGGCAGGTTTCCTGTGGATCAATCGCGACCCCACAGCCGAGCGGCTGGCCGAGCCGGGTTGTCGGGTCAACTTCGACCGGCCTCAGCGCACATTGACCTTGCCGTTTTCGCGTCAGCAGATCGCCGATGTGCTGGGGCTGAAGGTCGAAAGCGTCAGCCGCCAGTTCACCTGGCCCCAGGACGAATGCATTATCGATCTGCCCTCTCGCCGCCAGGCCGGCATCCTCGATCACTATGCCATGGCCGCCGAGGCTGATGCCTAAACCCCTGTCATCGATCGGAATATCGACGCCGGCCTGCAAGGCGGCGCCGAACCTGTTCTCCAGTTTCAGGCTGGACCCGCAGAGCGCCAGCGTCGTCGCGCCCGGTTTCTCGTCGATATAGAAATAATGCCGATGGGCCGACCCCGACGCAGGAACTCGATGTCTGGCCCGGTATCGAGATGCGCCTTCAAAGTCACCGTTGCGCGCAGGATCATGACGTGATCGATGATCGCCGTGCCGGCGATTGCGCCAGTGCCGCGAACGCGATGCTGGGTGAGGCAGCAGATCGTCTCGACCGAAATAGCCGGGCTGGAGAACAGCGTGGCAGCTGCAAGCTGCGGCCGGGATAGATGTCTTGCGCATGGCCCCTCACCGATTGCCGCACAGTCCGCACCATGCGGACTATTTCGATTGCGGCATCCGGGAAAAATTGGCCTCCTTCGCTATTGCGACACTTTGATTTCGCGAAATTTCCCCCCTTTTTTCAGGGGATCGGAATTCTTGCGGGCAAATTGATCGCGATCAATTTTGCACTGCGAAAATATCGCCCAATGCAGCCGAAATCATTTCACCGCCCAGAGGGAAGGCTCATGGAAACGGTTCTGGCGCGCGCCGGTATCTGGCTCGCGGTTCTGCTAGTCGCGATCCTCGCGATGGCCGCCGCCGCCGATCCCGGTTTCGGCGTCCATATGGCCATCGTCGCCGTGGCGGCATTCATCGGCTTGTGGGTCAGCCTCAGCCGGACCGACTATGGCGCGATCGCGCGCGGCATCATCCGCACGCCCGAGGACCCGGGCCGCTACGACGACGATCCGGTCCGCTGGGGCGTCATCGCCACGGTGTTCTGGGGCATGGCGGGGTTTCTCGCCGGACTCTATATCGCGCTCGAGCTGGCCTTCCCGGTGCTCAATCTCGGCCTCGAATGGACTACCTTCGGGCGCCTGAGGCCGCTGCATACATCCGCCGTCATTTTCGCATTCGGAGGCAACGCGCTGATCGCGACGTCGTTTTACATCGTCCAGCGCACTTGCCGGGCGAGGCTGGCCTTCCCCGGCCTCGCCCGTTTCGTTTTCTGGGGCTACCAGCTGTTCATCGTGCTGGCCGCTACCGGCTATCTGCTCGGGATCACCCAATCGAAGGAATACGCCGAGCCCGAATGGTACGTCGATATCTGGCTGACGCTGGTCTGGGTCGCCTACCTCGTCGTTTTTGTCGGCACGCTGGTCCGCCGCACCGAACCGCATATCTACGTCGCCAACTGGTTCTTCCTGTCGTTCATCCTGACCGTGGCGTTGCTGCACCTGGTCAACAATCTGAACATCCCGGTGAGCCTCGTTGGCTCGCGCAGCTACCCGGTCTGGGCCGGCGTGCAGGGCGCGCTGGTGCAGTGGTGGTACGGGCACAACGCGGTGGGATTCTTCCTCACCGCCGGCTTCCTGGCGATGATGTATTATTTCGTGCCCAAGCAGGCCGGGCGACCGATTTTCAGCTACCGCCTCTCGATCATCCACTTCTGGGCGCTGATCTTCCTCTACATCTGGGCGGGTCCGCACCATTTGCATTACACCGCGCTGCCCGACTGGGCGCAGACGCTGGGCATGGTGTTCTCGATCATGCTGTGGATGCCGAGCTGGGGCGGCATGATCAACGGGCTGATGACGCTCAACGGCGCCTGGGACAAGGTCCGCACCGATCCGATCATCCGCATGATGGTGCTGAGCCTGGCCTTCTACGGCATGAGCACCTTCGAAGGGCCGATGATGTCGATCAAGTCGGTCAACTCGCTGTCGCATTACACCGACTGGACCATTGGCCACGTCCATTCCGGCGCGCTGGGTTGGAACGGGATGATCACCTTCTCGGCGATCTATTTCCTCGTGCCGCGCCTGTGGAACCGTGAGCGGCTCTATTCGCTGCGCATGGTCAACTGGCACTTCTGGCTGGCGACGCTGGGCATCGTTTTCTACACCGCCTCGATGTGGGTGGCGGGGATCACCCAGGGGCTGATGTGGCGCGAATACGGGGCCGACGGCTATCTGGTGAACAGCTTCGCCGAGACCGTGCTGGCGCTGCATCCGATGTATCTGCTGCGCGCCTTCGGCGGCCTGCTCTATCTCGCCGGGGCATCGGTTCTCGTCGCCAATGTCTGGCTGACGATCCTGGGCCGCCAGCGCGAGGAAGAGCCGCTGCGGTCCGCGCCCTACGATGCCGCCACCGACCGTCCGCTGGCCGCCATTCCCGCCGAATAAGGACGACAGCCATGGCCTCAACCTCGTCCCCCATGCTCGAGCGTCACAAGAAGCTCGAACGCAATGTCTCGCTGCTCGGCCTGTTCGCCTTCATTGCCGTCGCTATCGGCGGCATCGTCGAGATCGCGCCGCTGTTCTGGATCGACAACACGATCGAGAAGGTAAAAGGCATGCGGCCCTATACGCCGCTGGAGCAGGCCGGTCGCGATATCTACATCCGCGAAGGCTGCTACACCTGCCACAGCCAGATGATCCGCCCGTTCCGCGACGAGGTGGAGCGCTATGGCCACTACAGCCTCGCCGCCGAGAGCATGTACGACCATCCCTTCCAGTGGGGCTCGAAGCGCACCGGGCCCGATCTTGCCCGCGTCGGCGGCCGTTATTCGGACAGCTGGCATGTCCAGCATCTCGTCGATCCGCGCGCGGTGGTGCCCGAATCGGTAATGCCGCCCTATGCCTTCCTCGCCGAGAAGGACCTCGAGATGGGCGACATGTCCGCTGCGTTGACCGCGCTCAGCCGTGTCGGAGTGCCCTATTCGAAGCCGGCCATCGCCAAGGCCAACGATGATCTGAAGGCGCAGGCCGATCCGGATTCGGACGGCCGCGAGCTCGCCGCCCGCTATCCCAAGGCGCAGACCCGCGACTTCGACGGCAACCCGTCGCGGCTGACCGAAATGGATGCGCTGGTCGCCTATCTCCAGGTGCTGGGCACGCTGGTCGATGTGAACAGCGCCGCCGCGCAGGAAGAACTCGCCACGGAGAAAGGCCGGTGACCGCGCATTCGACCTATGAGGCGCTGCGGCATTTCGCCGACAGCTGGGGCTTGCTGGCGATGGTAGTGGCGTTCGTAGCGCTTGCCGCTTGGCCATTCCGGCCAGGCGCCAAGCGCGCCAACGACGAGGCCGCGCGGATCATCTTCTGGGACGACGAACATGGCTGAACTTGGGGCTAACCAGCATATCGACGAAGCGACAGGTGTCGAGACCGTCGGCCACGAATGGGACGGCATCGAGGAACTCAACAACCCGCTGCCGCGCTGGTGGGTGTGGACCAATTACCTCTCGATCCTGTTCGCCATCGGCTACGTCGTTATCTATCCGGCGATCCCGCTGCTGGCCAAGGGCACCGAGGGGCTGTGGGGCTGGACCAGCCGCAGCCAGCTGGCGGCGGAAACCAAGGCGGAATCAGTGCGGCGCGGGCCGCTGATGGCGGCGCTGGCGGCGACGCCGACCGAGAAACTCCAGGGCATTCCCGAACTGATGCAGAACGCCGTTGCCGGCGGCCGCGCCGCATTCCGGGTCAATTGCGTGCAGTGCCACGGTGCGGGCGCAGCAGGCTCTGCCGGCTATCCCAACCTCAACGACGACGAATGGTTGTGGGGCGGGAATATTTCGGAGATAGAATACACCATCACCCATGGCATCCGCCAGCCGGGCGACGCGCAGACGCGCACTGCCCAGCCGATGCCAAGCTTCGGTCGCGACGGCATCCTCACCGCCGCGCAGATCGAGGATGTCGCCAGCCACGTCCGTGTGCTGGCCGGGCGCGAGAACGCTGGCGCCGCCTCGGCGCGAGGCGCTGCGCTCTTCGCCAGCAATTGCGCCGCCTGCCATGGTCCGGATGGCAAGGGCTTGCGTCAGTTCGGCGCGCCGAACCTGACCGACGCGATCTGGCTCTACGGCGGCAGCCGCGCGGCGATTTCTGGCAGCATCGCCAACGCGCACGCCGGAGTGATGCCCGCCTGGAAGGGCAAGCTCGACCCGGTGACGATCAAGATGCTCGCCGCCTATGTCCATTCGCTGGGCGGCGGCGAGGATTTTGCCGTGCAGCCCCTGCCTTTGCCCGCCCCGCCTTTGGCAGTGGCCAATGCACAACCCTGAACCTTCCGGAGACATCCTGCTTTACGAAAAGCGCCGCTCGGTCTTTCCCAAGGCGGTGAGCGGCAAGTTCCGCAAGCTGAAGTGGCTGGTGATGATCGGCACCCTGGCGATCTATTACATCACGCCCTGGATTCGCTGGGACCGAGGCCCTTATGCGCCGGACCAGGCGGTGCTGATCGATCTCGCCAATCGCCGTTTCTACATGTTCGCCATCGAGATCTGGCCGCACGAATTCTATTTCGTCGCGGGGCTGCTGATCATGGCGGGGATCGGGCTGTTCCTGGTGACCAGCGCCGTCGGCCGCGCTTGGTGCGGCTATGCCTGTCCGCAGACGGTGTGGACCGACCTGTTCCAGCATGTCGACCGGCTGGTGGACGGAGACCGCAACGCGCAGATGAAACTGCAAGCGGCGCCCTGGGGAGGCAGGAAAATCGCCAAACGGCTGCTCAAATGGTCGATCTATCTGGTCATCGGCGCAGTCACCGGCGGCGCCTGGATCGCCTATTTCACCGACGTGCCGACATTGGCTCGCGAGTTCAACACCGGCGAGGCAGCGCCGATCGCCTACATTACCTTCGCGATCCTCACTGCGACGACCTTCGTTTTCGGCGGGCTTATGCGCGAGCAAGTGTGCATCTACATGTGCCCCTGGCCGCGCATCCAGACGGCGATGCTCGATGAGAAGAGCCTGATCGTCACCTACAAGGACTGGCGCGGCGAGCCGCGCGGCAGCGTCAAGCAAGCCAAGACCAGCCCGGTGCCGCTCGGCGACTGCGTCGATTGCAACCAATGCGTCGCGGTGTGTCCGACCGGCTACGATATCCGGGGCGGGCCGGACATCGCCTGCATCACCTGCGCGCTGTGCATCGACGCCTGCGACGGCGTGATGCAGCAGCTCGGTCGGCCGCGCGGGCTGATCGACTATGCGACGCTGGAGGACAGCAAAGCCGAGCGCGCGGGCGCCAATCCGACGCCGCACTGGAAGCTGATCTGGCACCCGCGCACGCTGGTCTACCTCGGCGCGTGGAGCGCAATCGGGCTGGCGCTGCTGTTCGCGCTGGGCACCCGCAAGCACATCGACATCTCGGTCGCCAAGGACCGCAATCCGTCCTTCATGCTGATGAGCGGCGGCGAGGTGCGCAACGCCTATACGGTCAAGCTGCGCAATATGGAAAACCGCCCGCGCCGGATGGAGATTGGCCTGCTCGGGATCGACGGCGCAACGATGTGGGGCGACGATATGGCGAGCTCGTCCGCGTCGCGGTCGCTGATCCGGACAGTCGCCGCCGACCAGGCCGCGCCGGTGCGGGTCTATGTCATCGCCCCCAGGGGCACTCCGGCGCAGGACTTCGGCTTCACCCTGCGCGCGCTCGACCAGGAAGGCGGCAGCGACGCCCATCAGACGCGGTTCGACGCCCCGGGAGGAGAGGAATGACCGGCCAGTTTACCGGACGTCATGCTGCGGCGATCTTCATTGCTTTCTTTGGCGTGGTGGTGGCCGTCAATCTGACAATGGCCCGCCTGGCCAGCGGCACGTTTGGCGGCGTGGTAGTCCAGAACTCCTATGTCGCCAGCCAGAATTTCAACCGCTGGCTCGACCGGGCGAAAGCCGAGAAAGCACTGGGCTGGAAGGCTGCGGTGGTGCGCGAGGCGGATGGCAGGCTGTCGGTGAGCCTTTCGGGCGTTCCCGAAAGTGCGGAGCTATTCGCGATTGCCCGCCACCCGCTGGGTCGTGAACCGGACCGGGCGTTCGCCCTCGCGCCTTTGGGCGAGGGCCGTTTCCGCTCGGTCGCTGTGCTCCGGCCTGGCCGCTGGCAGGTGCGACTGCAAGTGCAGGCCGGGGGCCAGACCTGGCACAGCGAGGAAGCGGTACGGTGACCGCGCCCATCCGCATGGCCGCCGATGAAGCCATCGAGACGGTGCTTGTCGCCCCCGGCATGCATTGCGCAGGCTGCATGGGCAAAGTCGAGCGCGCGTTGCAGGCACTGCCTGGCGTTGTTTCGGCCCGGGTCAACCTCTCCGCCAAGAACGTACGAATTGTCCATGATCCGGGACTTACCGTGCCGGAGCTTGTTGCTGTGCTGGAACAGACCGGCTTTCCCAGCCAGCCGCGCGGGCCGGACCTGGCACCTCCGGTCTCGGCAGCGAAGCCGCTGCTGGGGCCGCTGGCGGTGGCGGGGTTCGCCTGCATGAATGTCATGCTGATGTCGGCGGGCATCTGGTCGGGCGCGGAAGGTAGCGACACGTTCGCTGTTCCACTGGCTATCGGCGCTGATCGGGGTGCCGGCCATTGCCTATGCCGGCATGCCGTTCTTCGCCTCGGCCTGGAGCGCGCTGAAGCACTGGCGCACCAATATGGATGTGCCGATCTCGATCGGTGTCACCCTCGCGACCGCGCTCAGCCTATATGAGACCATGACCGGCGGGCACGACGCCTGGTTCGACGGCACGCTGATGCTGCTGCTGTTCCTGCTGGCGGGCCGCGCGCTCGATGCGGCGATGCGCGACCGCGCGCGGGCCGGCGTCGATGCGCTGCTGCGACAGGCTGCGCCAGGGGCGATGGTGGTCTCGCCCGGCGGAAAGCTGGAATGGCTGGCGGCGCGCGATCTTGTGCCCGGCATGCTGATGCGCGTCGCCTCGGGCGAACGCCTCGCCGCCGACGGCGAGATTCTCAACGGTTCCAGCAGCCTCGACCAATCGCTGCTTACCGGCGAAAGCGAGCCGGTCGCCGCCGGCCCGGGCGATGTGGTCGCTGCCGGGACGCTCAATCTCGACGCGCCTGTCGATGTGCGGGTGACGGCGGCGGGGCATGATACTTCGCTCGCTGAAATCGCCCGGCTTATGGAAGCTGCCGGACAGGCGCGCTCAGCCTATGTCCGCATAGCCGACCGCGCTTCGCGGCTTTATGCGCCCGCCGTCCATTCGCTGGCGCTGTTGAGTTTCGCAGGCTGGATGATCGCGGGGGCAGGAGCCTATCAATCGGCGGTGATCGCCATCGCGGTGCTGATCGTCACTTGCCCCTGCGCGATCGGCCTCGCCGTGCCGGTGGCGCAAGTCGTCGCCAGCGGCGCGATGATGCGGCAGGGCATCATGGTCAAGGACGCCAGCGCGATGGAGCGAATGGCGCGGATCGACACGGCGCTGCTCGACAAGACCGGCACGTTGACTCTTGGCCGGCCCACGCCCGATCCGGTGACGCTGGCATCCCTGCCGCGCGAGGAAGCATGCGTGGCACTTGCACTTGCATCGCACAGCCGCCACCCGCTGTCGCGCGCGCTGGCGACGGCGCTGGTTGCGGCAGGGCACCGGGCAGCCGAATTGACCGATGCGGCCGAGACGCCCGGGCAGGGCGTGCGGGCGCTCTGGCACGGTCGCGCCGTGGCGCTGCGTCGGCCCGAAGCCGCCAGCGGCATCGCCACCGCGCTCGACATCGAGGGCCAGCCCGCCTGGCTGGTCCCCTTTGCCGACCGTTTGCGCCCCGATGCCGGCGAAGCGATTACCAGGCTGAAAGCGCTCGGTATCGAGGCCTCGATCCTGTCCGGCGACAATGCCGGCACCGTCGGCGAAGCCGCGCGCATTACCGGCTTGTTAGCGCGCAGCAGTGTTTCGCCGGCGGAGAAACTCGACGCGATCGCCATGGCACAGGCTCGTGGCCACCGCGTACTGATGGCCGGCGACGGGCTCAACGACGGCCCCGCGCTCGCCGCTGCCGACGCCTCGATCGCGCCGGGCAGCGCCAGCGATGTCGGGCGGCAGGCAGCCGATTTCGTCTTCCTCGGCGATTCGCTGCTCGCCCTGCCGCGCGCCGTGGCCGCCTCGCGCCGGACGATGCGGGTGGTTCGGCAGAATTTCGTGCTGGCGATCGCATACAATGTGCTCGCCGTGCCGCTGGCGATCCTCGGCCAGCTTACGCCGCTGCTGGCCGCCGCCGCGATGTCGACCAGCTCGCTGATCGTTATCGCCAACTCGCTGCGGCTGGTCAGGGCGGCGCGATGACCGGCGTCGCCATCCTCCTCCCCATCGCGCTGCTGATGGGCCTCGCAGGCCTCGCTGCCTTCTTCTGGGCGTTGAAGCGCGGTCAGTTCGACGATCTCGATGGCGCAGCGAACCGCATTCTGATCGACGAGGAAGAGGCGGATATTGCCATGAAACCGGGATCGCGGCTTGGCCTCGCAGCGTTGCTTGCCGCAGCCTTCAACCCTTCACCCTCGGCCGCCGGCGCTATCCGGCCATCTCGGGCCAGAGCCCGGCGATGCTTTTGGGCAAGGCGTGCCGGACATTTTTTCAACAGACCATCCGAAAGGTGGCGCGAAAGCACCGCGAATACCGCCTTGACCGCATCTTCGGGATCGATCCAGCTTGCGCCGCGATGCATGGCTTCCTTGACCTTCATGACTGCTTCCTTGGCCGGGAGACCCTGATCTAGCGCAAGCGCGGCCCGCGCCGCTTGCGCAGGGTCAAGTCGCCGCAGCGGAAACGGCCAATCCGATCCTACGTAGATTACACGAGTGCCGGGGGATATCGAGGAGGGCTAGGCCTCTGCCATCCGGTTCACTCAAGTCGATAGGGACGATCATGCTCAGCCCGCAATCGAGACATCCGAATGCCTTGGCCATCGGCTATCATGCCGATCCTGGCGAAGTACTGTTCCTGGAAGGCGACCCCAGCAATCACGTCTTCGAGTTGCGGCGGGGCATCGTGCGCGGCGTCAGCAATTCGGCCGACGGCGAACGGCAGATATCCGCTTTCTTCTTCGCTGGCGACCAGATCGGCCTGCCGATCGCAGATACTTACCGTTTCACTGCCGAGGCCGTCGCCGAAGTGGCCTATGTCCGCCACTCGGCCACGCGCTGGCACGAAGCTCTGCTGCGCAGCTGCCGCGACGAGGGCAGGCTGCTGCCGTCGATCTGCGCCGAACAGGACCCGATCTTCCGCCGCGGCATCATCATCGGCCGCAGCGGCGTGCTGGTGCGCATCTGCGCCTTCCTGATCTCGATGATCGACCGCCTGCCCGAAGACGACGGCGCGCTGGTCTTCCCGCTGCCGCAAGTCGATATCGCCGCCTATCTCGCTATCACGCCAGAAACCGTTTGCCGCGGTTTCAGGCAGCTGCGCGAAATGGGGATAATCTCCATGCCCCGGCGCGATCGGCTGATCCTGCGCGACCGCAGCAGGCTGGAGGCCATCGCCAGCGGGATGCTGGGTTGAGGGCATTGTAGCCAGACCAGACCGCATCTGCACACCGTGATTGTCCTGACGCTGGCTCGCTGGTCGGACCGCATCGCGGCTGGCCCGGCGCTTTGGCGTTGTTGTTCAGCGCGCTTGCGACTCTCTCCGCGCTGCCCTTTGCAGTCATGTGACACGTCGGCGCTTGAGCCTTCGCAGTTACCCTATCCGGTCAATTACTGAGGTGCATTCGATCTGCAGCTCCGCGAGAGTGTGAGTGCGACCCGGGAGGAACGGTTCGATTCGTTCCCATTCCCGACTAGACCCGGCAACTCTGCATTGCCGGGTCTTTTTTTTGGATCAGCCGGCGGCGGCTGGCGGGATTTGCGCCTTGGGTTCGCTCTCGCCCTCGGCTGCGAAGGCGATACGCAGGGCTTCGGACAGGCTGCGCGCGCGCAATTTCTCCATCATGTTGGCCCGGTAAATTTCGACTGTCCGCGGCGAAATGCCAAGGTCGTAGGCGATGGTCTTGTTGGGAAAGCCGGCGACCAGCCCGTTCAGCACGTCGCGTTCGCGTCCGGTAAGGCTGGCGAGGCGCACCTTCGCCTCGCTGGCTTTCATCTCCTTGTCGTGCTTGCGATCGAGCCGCTGGTAGGCCTCTTCGATCGCCTGGAGCAGCACATCCTTCTCATAGGGCTTTTCGATAAAATTGACCGCGCCCGCGCGCATCGCTTTCACCGCGACGCCGACATCGCCATGCCCGGTCAGAATAACCACCGGCAAGTCGATCCCGCGCGCCGCCATTTCCTGCTGCACTTCCAGCCCGTCCATTTCCGGCATGCGGACATCGAGCAGTACGCAGCCGCGCTCCGCATCCTTTGCGTTCTTGAGGAAATCGACGCCCGAAACATAGGATTCGACCCGGTATCCCGAATGCTTGAGCATGAACGCAGCCGAACGGCGGACAGCGTCGTCATCGTCGACAATATGCACCAGCCTGTCAGCCGCCACCGTCATTCTCCCGCAAGGCGCGCATCAGCGTGAACCTGAAGACCGTTCCGTCGCCGTCACCGGACTCCACAGTCAGTTTCCCGCCATGCGCCTCGATGATGGTGCGGCAGATCGAAAGACCCAATCCCATGCCTTTGCCCTTGGTGCTGTTGAACGGCTGGAACAGCTGCTCGCGCACCGAAGGCGCTATTCCGGGGCCGCTGTCGGCGACCGACACTTCGGCCTGGATGCTGTCGAGTGCGCGCGCGCTGATGGAAAGGCGCCGGGTGGGCGACTGGTCCATCGCCTCGATCGCGTTGCGCATGAGATTGACCATGACCTGCTGGATTTGCACCCGGTCGGCCAGAACATCGCCGACGTCGGGATCGGTTTCGATCGACCATTCGACCCCTCCTTCGCGCGCGCCGACGAGGCCGATCACCGTGGCATCGTTGATCAGATTGCGCAACGAAAGCACCCGGGTATCGAGCTCGCCCTTGGCAACGAAATCGCGCAGCCGCCGCACGATCTGCCCGGCGCGGACGGCCTCGCTTGCTGCTTCCGCCAGCGCCTCGCGAAGCATGTCCTGGCGATCCGGCATCTCGCCCTCCACAATGTCGCGCCCGGCGGAAACATAGTTGGCGATGGCGGTGAGCGGCTGATTGAGTTCGTGCGCCAGCGCCGAAGCAAGCGTGCCAACAGCGCTGAGGCGCGTTGCATGGAGCAATTCCGACTGCACCTGCTGGAGCTGCGCTTCCTTCTCGACCCGCTCGCTAAGGTCGCGGATGAAGCCGGTGAAGGCGCGGTGCCCGTCTGTGCGCGCCTCGCCCACCGCCAGTTCGATCGGAAACACCTTTCCATCCTTGCGTACGCCTTCGACCACCCGGCCGATGCCGATGATGCGTTTTTCGCCGGTCTCGAGATAGCGCTTGAGATAGCCGTCATGCGCCACATGGTGCGGTGCGGGCATCAGCAGGCTGACATTGCGGCCAGCGACTTCCGCCTCGCGATAGCCGAACAATTCCTCCGCCGCCCGGCTGAAGGACGTGATCAGCCCGCTTTCATCGATGACGATCATCGCGTCGGGGACGGAATCGAGAATTGCCTGGAGCAGCGATTCATCCGAGGCCAGCGCGTGCGCGTTGCGCTCAAGCTCGCCGATGTCGCGCGAAACGACGACAACGCCGATCGCCGCGCCATCGGGATTATCGAGCCGCGCCATCCGGGATTCAAGCGTGCGACGGACGCCATCCTGGCCGGTCGCTTCGATGCGGACCGGCCCAAGCGCCTGGCCGCCGCCCAATACCGCATCGAAGCAGGCGCGGAATGCCGGCATCGACTCGGCGGCAATCATCCGCACCGGCGATTTGCCGGCCAGCTCTTCAAGCGAGCGGACTCCCGACATGGCGAGGCCGGCCGGATTCAGATCGATCAGCCGAAGCTCGGCATCGAACACCGCCACCGCGTCCGGCAGCGTTTCCAGAATGGCTTTGAGGAAGGCCAGCCGGTCGCAGGTCAGGCCGTGCATTGCGGTTCCAAGTGAATACTCGCTCCTTGCTGCGACTTATACCACATCCCAACGATCTGCAGGGAACACTTCCGATTTTGCCCTGAAAGGCAATCGCCACTTCCCCGCCCCCGGCCTGACAGCAAATTACGCGAAAAACGCTCGCAACGGGGAATGCTAACGCCCTTCCGCCCGCTCCAGCGCCCTTCTGAGCGAGGACACGGCGCGTTCGCGGGCGGCGTTGGAGGGCAGTGCGCGCAGCCTCTCGGCGAGACCGGATTCCAGATCGGCGAGGCCCGAAATCCAGTCCTGCGGTGCGATGCGGGACCGAGCGTCGAGGCGGGGCCGGCCGCATTGCCGGGCGGCGTGGCCAGGTCTGAGCTGCCAAGCGCTGCCAAGCTCGGGAACGATCGCGGCGCCCAGGCCCGGCGCCCCGGCGACATCTCCCGCCAGAACCGAAAGCGCCTCGTCCTCGCCATGCACCAGCAGGATCGATCCCGAGAAAGGCGCGCGCGCCATCAGCCATTGGAGCAGAGCCGGGCGATCGGCGTGGGTCGAATAGGAATCCATGGTGACAACGTCCGCCCGCACCGGCACATCGTTGCCCGAAATCCGGACATGGCGCGCGCCGTCGCGCAGCACCGCGCCTAGCGTGCCTGTAACCTGATAGCCGACCAGCAGCACCCGCGACTGCCGGAAGGGCAGGTTGCGGATCAGGTGATAGCGGATGCGTCCGCCCTGGCACATGCCCGACCCGGCGACGATCACTGCGCCCGTGACTGAATTCAGCTTTTTTGATTCCGCGACATCGTGGGTGAAGCGAATATTGGCGTGGCGAAGCGGGTCGTAGCCGCTATGCCGGTGTCGCATCGTCGCCCGCGTCACCCTCTCGCCAAGCGGAGAATCGACGAAGATATTGACCGGTCCGAGCCGCTTGGACTCAAACAGTGCGGCAAAGTCCTCGAGCACGGCCTGCATGCGCTCGACAGCAAAGGCAGGGATCAGCAGATTGCCGCCGCGCTCCAGCACGTCCTCGACATGGAGGGCGAGCTGCTCGCGGCGGTCGGCGATCAGCACCGGCTCGCGCTCGCGGTTGCCATAGGTCGCCTCGCATAGCACATGGTCGTAGCCGCCAAGTTCCGCGCCGGCGCAGGCAATGGCGTTGCCATTGCCGATATCGCCGGAGATCAGGATGCGCTGGCCGCCGAGCATCAGCTCCACCGACGCTGAACCGACGATGTGGCGGGCGTCCCACAGGCGAAAGCCATTGCCCTTGCCCAGATCGTTCCATTCGCAATAGCGGGTCTCGCGGACATAGCCCATGCAGCTGGCGACATCGTCGGCAGAATAGAGCGGTTCGAAGCGCGCGAGCCCGGCGCGGTCGGGGCGGTGGTTGCGGCGCTCGGCGTCGGCAGCCTGAAGCTTGGCCGCGTCGAGCAACAGCGGCTCGATGATGTCGGCAGTCGGCTCGGTCGCCCAGATCGGCGCGCGGCAGCCGCTGGTCACCAGATAGGGCAGCCGCCCGCTGTGATCGAGATGGGCGTGGGTGAGGATTACCGCGTCGATCGCCGCCGGATCGAACGGCAGTCTCTCGTGGTTGAGCGCCTCGAGTGTTCTGGTGCCCTGAAACAGCCCGCAATCCACCAGTATGCTGGCACCGCCGCCGCGCAGCTCGAAGCACGACCCGGTGACGGTCCCGGCGGCGCCATGGAAGCGGATTTCGACCGGATTCATTCACCTGGCCCCAGCGAAACCAGCGCTATCGCGCCGCCACTATCGGGATCGGACAATCCTTGAGCAGGCTGCGCGTCACCCCGCCGAACAGGAATTCGCGCGCGCGGCTGTGGCCATAGGCGCCCATGACCAGATAGGCGGCGTCGCATCCCTGGGCGGTGAAAACGATCCTGTCCTCGACCGAGAGCGTGCCCTTCGTTTCGCTCACCAGTTCTGACCGGACATCGTGGCGCGCCAGATATTCGGATGCGCCGAGCGGCGGGAAATCGTAGTGCTTGCCGTCATCGACCGTGACGATATGCACCGCCGAGGCCTGCCTGAGCAGCGGCAGTGCCGCACGCAAGGCATTCGCCGCCTCGAAACTGCCGTTCCAGGCAACGACTGCCGTGCCGAACGGATCGAAGCTCTTCTGGTCTTTGGAGCAAATCAGCAACGGCGTGTGCGACGCTTGCAGGATATCTCCGAGGAGCGATCCGGGCCGTTGTACTGCGCTCTGGGTGTGGGCGAACCGGCCCACCACGATCATGTCAGCCAGCGCGCCGGCATTGACCAGCGCCTCGCTCGGCAGCGTGGTCCGCTGCTCGTAGGACCAGGCGACATCTTCCTTTTGCAGCCGCGCTTCGATCCGCGCGCGCAGCGCCGTTTCCTGTTCTTCGAACTGCTTGAAGATATCGGCCATGACATAGCCGGCGCCGAAGGTCTCGATGCCGCCAAAGGCATTGGCCGGCATGACCTGAGCGCAGGTCAGGTGCCCGCTCGATGCCCGCACGATGGCCAGTGCGACCTGAAGCCGCGCCTCCAGCCCTTCGTCGTCCTGGACATGAAGGAGCAGGCTTTTCACGCCTGCTCGTGCGCTTGCCGATGTGGCTGCATGGTTCAATTCCGGTTGGAGCATCAGGGATGTCATTGTCGTTCTCCAGCATGAAACCGATGGCGATTCGAGCAAGGCTAGCGCCCCGGCTAGCGCGGCTTAATCAGGGACTTTACGGAGGCGGGAAGGCCACAAGGCGGACGGCGCGAAGCAAGGCCTAGTGCCAGATGTCCTGCGCCTCGGGTGGCCCGTTGGGCGCTCCACTGTCGTTCGCCAATGCCGCGAAGGCGTCGTTCTGCGAGAGGAACACCTTGCCCGTCAGATTCGCGAGGAAGGGCGAACGAGCGAGCGCATCCATCACCGGGCCCTTCACCTCCGACAGGTGGAGCCTGACCCCGCCATCGGCGAGCCGGTGGTTGATTGCTTCCAGGCTCTCCAGCGCCGACGCATCGATCGCGTTGACCGCCGAGCACATCAGCACCAGGTGGCGCAGCTCGCGGTGCTCGGCAACTTGCCCGAGCACGAATTCCTCCAGCCAGCGGGCGTTGAGATAGGTCAGCGACTCATCGATGCGGATGGTGAGCAGGTGCGGCAGGGTGATCGCCTTGTGGCGTTTGACGTTGCGAAAGTGCTCGGTTCCCGGAACGCGGCCGACAATGGCCGCATGCGGCCGCGCGGCGCGCCACAAGAACAGGGCGAGGCTGAGCGCTACGCCGGCGATCACGCCCGGCTCGACGCCCAGCAGCAGGGTTGCCAAAGCGGTCGTCGCCAGCGCGGCGAAATCGGGCTTGGAATAGCGCCAGACTTTGCGCGGGGTCTTCAAATCGACCAGGCTGAGCACGGCGACAATGATGGTTGCTGCCAACGTTGCAATCGGCAGCGCGGCGAGCAGCGGGGTCAGGAACAGCGCGGCCAGGGCAATGCCCACCGCAGTATAGGCCCCGGCAGCGGGAGTTTCGGCCCCGGCATCGAAATTGACCACCGAACGGGCGAAGCCGCCAGTCACCGGATAGCCGCCCGACAGCGCCGCTGCCAGATTGGATGCGCCGAGGCCGATCAGCTCCTGATCCGGCGCTATCTGCTGACGGCGCTTTGCCGCGAGCGTCTGGGCAACCGATACGGATTCGACGAAGCCGATCAGGCTGATCAGGATCGCGGGAACCAGCAGCTGTCGCCACAGCGCGGGATCGAATGCGGGAAAGCCGAGCGGCGGCAGACTTTGCGGGATAGCCCCGACAGTCTTGACGCCCTGCACCTCGAGATCGGCCAGAACGACGGCGAGAATCGAGACGGCGACGGCGAGGATCGGGCCGGCTTTGGCCAGAAGTCCGGCGGTGTGCGGGGGCAGATCCAGTCGGACCAGCAGCCGCTTCAGCCCCGTGCGAACCCAGAACAGGAATGCGGTCGCCGTTACGCCAATCGCTATCGTCGGCAGGTTCGCACTGCCGAGATTGGCCCAGAGAGTGCTCAGCAGCTCTGGAAGCGCCTCGCCGCTGGCCTTGATCCCGAGGATAGACTTGATCTGGCTTACGGCGATCAGGATGCCGCTGGCGCTGATGAAACCGGCGATCACCGGATGCGAAAGCAGATTGGCGATGAAACCCAGCCGCAGCGCGCCCATCACAGTGAGGATCGCGCCAGACAGCAGCGCCAGAGCAATCGCCGCCTCGAGGTATTCCTGGGTCCCCTGCGCGGCGATTGGCGCGATCGCCGTTGCCGTCATCAGCGAGACCACTGCCACCGGCCCCACCGCCAGCGCCCGGCTGGTGCCGAACAGCGCATAGGCAAGCAGCGGCAGGATCGAGGCGTAGAGCCCGACCTCGGCCGGAAGCCCCGCTAGCAGGGCATAAGCGAGGCTCTGCGGGATCAGCATGATGGTGACGATCATCGCCGCCATCAGGTCGCTGGTAAGCGCTTTGCGGTCGTAGCGCGCGCCCCATTCGAGGATCGGCAGGAACCGCGTCAGGCCCGCCACCGCGCATCAGCCCCTTGCGGGTGTCGCCGCGACGCGGTGGATCACCATTCCGGCAAGCATGGCCGCCACGAAGAGCCACGGTTGCCACAGGCCCATGACCAGCCCGGCCAGCGCCGGCCCCGGACAGAAACCGGCCAGCCCCCAGCCAATCCCGAACAGCGCCGAGCCGAGGATCAGCTGGCGGTCGAGCGCGCGATTTTCCGGGATGAAGAAGCTCTTGTCGAGAAGCGGCGAACCCATCCGGCGCGAGATGAAATAGGCGATGGCCATCGGGATCACCGCCCCGCCCATGACGAAAGCGAGCGACGGGTCCCAGTCACCGGCGAGATCGAGGAATGCCTGCACCCGGGCCGGATTGACCATGTCGGAGAGGACCAGGCCCGCGCCGAACAGGGCGCCGGTGACGAGCGAAGCGATGGGGAGCTTCATCGGCCTATCCTCCCACCACGTGGCGCATGACAAAGACCGTGGCGAAACCCGCCGCCATGAAGGTCGCGGTCGCCGCGATCGAGCGCGGCGACAGGCGCGCAACGCCACAAACTCCGTGACCGCTGGTACAGCCATTGCCGATGCGTGTGCCCACGCCGACCAGCAGTCCGGCGGCGACCAGCAACGGCGCCGACGTTGTTACCTCGATATAGGAGACTCGCACGAAGCTCGTTACCAGCCAGGCGCCAAGCGGTATTCCGGCGATGAAAGCCGCCGCCTGCCGCCATGGCGGCCCGCTTTCGGCAATCCGCGTCGCCGCCGCGAGCAATCCGCTGACCCCGGCGATGCGGCCGGTCATCAGCAGGAACAGCGCCGCCGCCGTGCCGATCAAGAGGCCGCCGGCAAGGGGTATCGGGAAGGGCAGCGGGGTCATCTTGGCATCCTCACAGCAGATTCAGCGGCAGTTTGAGATAGCGGGTACCGTTGCCTTCCGGTTCGGGCAAATGGCCGGCGCGGATATTGATCTGGATCGAGGGCAGGATCAGTTTGGGCATGCCCAATGTGGCATCGCGTTTGGTGCGCATTGCGACGAAGCCTTCCTCGGTGATGCCCTCGTGGACGTGGACATTGCCATTGCGCTCTTCGCCCATCGTCGTTTCCCAGATATATTCGTGGCGCTGCGGCGCCTGATAGTCATGACACAGGAACACGCGGGTCTCGTCGGGCAGCTGCATCAGCCGGCGGATCGACCGGTATAGCTTGCGCGCATCGCCGCCGGGAAAATCGGCGCGGGCCGAGCCATAGTCGGGCATGAACAGCGTATCGCCGGCAAATACCGCATCGCCGATGACATAGGCGAGGCAGGCGGGGGTATGGCCGGGCACATGCAGCGCCATCGCCGGGATCTGGCCCAGAGCAAAACTGTCGCCATCTTCGAAAAGATGGTCGAACTGCGATCCGTCGCAGGGGAAACTGCGCCCTTCGTTGAAGATCATCGAGAAGACCGCCTGAACTTCCTTGATCTTCGCCCCGATCGCGATCTTGCCGCCCAGCTGCTCCTGCAAATAAGGCGCCGCCGAGAGATGATCGGCATGAGCGTGGGTTTCCAGCAGCCAATCGACCGCGAGTTCGTGTTCTTTGACGTAAGCGACAATAGCGTCCGCAGAGCCGAACGAAGTCCGCCCCGAAGGCTGATCGAAATCGCAAACGCTGTCGATTACGGCGGCCTTGCGGGACGCCGGGTCGTGGACGACATAGCTGGCGGTGAAAGTCGGCTTATCGAAAAAACAACGGACTTCAGGCTTCGCCGCCCCCCCGCGCCGGACTGCTGCAACCTGCTTTCCGGCCTGTTCGATAGCGTTGTCGATGTCCATAGCACAGCTTTCGATTGTCTATCCGTTGCAATAGGTCCGGTGTTGTCCGGGGACGATACGTAATTGCCCAGATCGGCCGCTCCGGTGGAATAGCTATCGATCGGGAGCCGCGTTCGGCCAATAATACCAACCTGCACTGATCCTGACCCATGAGGATTTCCAATCCCGTCTGCTGGCAAGGAGCGGCCGAAATCCGCGATGTGGTTCATCGTGGCGAGGTCGCGACGAAGTCCAGTGGGCGGGATTGGCAACCCAGAGGGCAGTTTCTGGCGGCCCTCGGACTGCGTCGCGTTCTCGTCATGATGAACCACATCACCACTTCGAACGCTCCTTGCCGAGAACCGCCAGAAACCGTCCTCATGGGTCAGGATCAGTGCAGGTTGGTATAAGGACCAATCCTGATTTCGCAGGGTGCGCGCAGGCAGGTACTTTGCCCTCTCCTTTCCGAAGAGAGACCCGCCAATGGCCGCCCTCGCGCCAGCCCTGAACCTGCTCAAGCCGCGTCATGCGGTTAGCCTTGCCTATCCGGACAAGAACAGTTTCAACGCAGCGGTCGCCAAAACCTGGTGCGGGGCGGCACGCGCCAGCGGCCACAACGCGGTGCTGGCGCTCGCGGTCTGCGGATCGATCGCAAGCGAAGGCCCGGCGGCATGCGCGACTGCGGGGCTTGTTGAAAGAGGCGTTCGATAATGGCGAGCAGCGGCCTGCCGTTTTTCTGGCATTTCTGCGCGTGCTGCTCCGCAGAATCCTGCCCCTTCGGATTGTAGCAAGATGGCTATGCATATCGATACCAGGCCCCGCGATGTCATGGTTGGGCCCTTCGCTTTGCGCGGCATTCTGGGTGTTCCAGCCGATGCCGGCGGCCTCGTCATCTTCGCCCACGGCAGCGGCAGCGGGCGGCTGAGTCCGCGCAACAACCGTGTGGCGGAAGCGCTGCGCGAGAGGGGCTGCGCCACCCTGTTGCTCGATCTGCTGAGCTTCGCCGAGGAACAGGATCGCGCCAATGTCTTCGACATCGCCCTGCTCGCCGAGCGGTTGACCTCGGCCGCCGTCTGGGCAAGCCGCCACCCCGAGTTGCAACATCTGCCGATCGGCTATTTCGGCGCCAGCACCGGAGCCGGCGCGGCGCTGGTCGCCGCGACTTTCGCCGGGCCGCAAATCGCCGCCGTGGTCTCGCGCGGCGGCAGGCCGGACCTTGCCGGCGCATCGCTGCCTCTGGTGCGTGCGCCAACGCTGCTGCTGGTCGGCAGCCACGACGAACCGGTGATCGCGCTCAACCGGCAGGCCTTTGCCGCGCTCGCCGCGCCCAAGGAACTCGCCATCGTCGAAGGAGCCGGGCATCTGTTCGAGGAACCCGGCACGCTCGATCAAGCGATTGTCCATGCCAGCCGCTGGTTCTCGACCTGGTTCGCCAAGGTCAGGGCTTAGGAGGAGGGCACATGTTCGATAAGTCCGTGCTGTTCGAAAACCGCCGCGACGCCGGAATCCAGCTGGCCGCGCGGCTGGAGCGCTTCGCGCCCGCAGATCCGCTGATCCTCGCCCTGCCGCGCGGCGGGGTGCCGGTCGCATTCGAGGCGGCCAAAGCGCTGGATGCGCAGCTCGATCTGTTGATCGTCCGCAAGATCGGGGCGCCGGGGCATGCGGAATTCGGCATCGGCGCGGTGATCGGCGGGGCCGGTGCGCAGCTGGTGCTTCGCGAGGACGCCGTCCGCCAGCTGGCCGTCGGCGAAGATTACATTCGCGGCGAAACCCGGCGCCAACTCGCCGAGATCGAACGCCGCCGCGCCGCCTATTGCGGCGAGAGGCCGCCGCCCGCTAGCGAGGGCCGGACGGTCGTCGTCGTCGATGACGGCATCGCCACCGGCGGCACGATGAAGGCGGCGCTGCGCGGCATCCGCAAGAACGGTCCGGCCTGGCTGGTGCTCGCGGCACCGGTCGCGCCGGCAGCGACGATCCGCGAGCTGGCAAGCGAATGCGACGAAGCAGTTTGCCTCGCCACGCCCGAACCGTTCGGCGCGGTCGGGGCGTTCTACAGGGATTTCCGCCAGACGGAGGACGGCGAAGTGATTGCGCTGCTGGGCGAGGCCCGCGCTTTCGGGTTGAGGCCGGTCGAGTTCGGCGCCGGTACCTGCCCGCGCATCAGCCAAAGGTCGCGCAGCAGCTTGAGGTCGAGCGCCCTCACCAGACGATTCCAGCTGGATCGTCGGGATGATCGTTGACTTCGATGCGGGCGATCTGTCCGTCGCGAAAGTGGATCACCCGGTGCGCCATCGCGGCGATGCCGGCGTTGTGGGTAATGATAATTGCGGTTGTGCCCAGATCGCGGTTGGCCCGCGCCAGCGTCTCAAGCACGCGCACCCCGGTAGCGCTGTCGAGCGCCCCGGTCGGCTCGTCGCAGAGCAGACG
Source organism: uncultured Alphaproteobacteria bacterium (assembly GCA_963779195.1). GTDB lineage: Bacteria > Pseudomonadota > Alphaproteobacteria > Sphingomonadales > Sphingomonadaceae > Novosphingobium. The sequence continues at coordinate 107,256 of CAVZWZ010000001.1, read as the reverse complement.
AATACGAACGTCGATGGACAGGAAGGTGGAGCGGTAAGGGGAACCGCAAAGTAGGCCATGAAGACTGCTAATCAGACATTCGTATGAAGTCTGAATTTTGAAATACCCCCAATCATACCCCCACTTGTGCCGGCTAGGGGCAGTTTATGGCGGCTGGATCGCAACCCGGCGGGCAACCCCAAGGGCATGGCGATACAGGTCCAGTAGTCCGATTCGGGGGACTGCAACGGGTTGCGATGAGCGGCAATTGACTACACACCGTACGCGACAATTCGCAGGCGCAAAGCCAGCGAATCCGCGCGTCTCGGGCAATGGTCACTTCTCAATCATAGCAAATTGGCAACAGCATTGCAGATCGCATTCAATTCACCGCTTTGGAAAACTGTTTTGTTTCTGATATTTGGCCACCATCCGAACCGGGCAAGGCTCGACTTAATGTGAATTGCTCACCTCAGTCGCATCAGGCCAGCCGCGCGGCTGGCGCATCGCGCTATCGGGCAGCTCTACAAATGGCGGGAACAGCAGGATATTGGGAACACGCGGCCTAAATGCTTGGCCTGCCAGTCAAAATTGTGTTCCCAGCAATTGCGAAGCCTGTTCCCCGCCATTTTTCATGGGAACAGGGCGCGGCTTATCAGCTTTCGTCCAGCCGCGCGTATGGCTGCAATTCATCCCGGTAGTGTAGCCGAAGCGTTGGCATCGATATTCCGATCAGCTTGGCAACTTCGGCTGGCGTCATGCCCCCCAGGATTGCGCGCCGAACGATCTTGCGCCTTGCTGGAGTGGGAGAGTGTCGGCGGCGGCCCTTAGGCGGCCTAGCCAGGTTGCTCGGGAAATAGTGCCTTGCGAGGGTGTTTGTGGAAACACCCAAGGTCCGGGCGATGGCAGGCCAGGTCGCCCCGGACGCCTTCAATTCATTCGCGAGCAACATTTGCTCCGGCGCAGGACTGTGCGGCTTTCTGCCAACGCGCTGGCGGGAAGGCTCTGGCCGCGCCTCGAACAGATCGAATTGCAGCGGGCTGGCGGGATAGGGCATCTATCAGCCGCCCTAGCTGTCGCCGAACGGATCGAAATCTTCGGCCCCATAGTCGAAATCGTCCGGCTCCAGTGCGGCTGGACCTGCATTAGCAGGCCGCTGCACCGGCCCCGCTGGAGCATCATCGGACGGGACGCTGCCAGCCTTGCCCAGATCGATTGCATCCCATTCCAGAATGGTCGCCCGGACGGTGTAGAAGCGGGGGGTTTGGTCGCCGACACGTTGCTTGCGCTTGAGCCTGCCGCCGTCGCCAGAGACAAGGAAGCCACGCTGTTGCAGCACGGTCGCCGCTTCCTTCGGATCGAAGCCAGTCAGGATTTCACCCCAGCCGCTATCGTGGAACAGGTAGCAGGCCTTGCCCGGCTCAATGTCATGCAAATAGCCCAGCGTGGATAGTGAACGGGCTTCCCCTTCCCGGTTGCTGGACTTGCCGTCGCTATCGCCTAAATCGTCCCCATAAAACGATTGCACCTTGCCATGGGCGATACGCCCGAAGCGGGATTGACCGGCCTGTATAGCGTTGCGGACCCGCTCCAAGATTTGCCGATGCTCCCGCAAGCCAGTACGTCCGAAGCCAGCCACCCAGGCATTGAAGCAAGCCAGTGCCGCCGCCTCTGCCTCATCTGCTCGCCATGGCACTATGCCAAGCGCCGCCGCCATTTCCCCTGCCGCCGCGACGGCAGCGAAACGCGCTGCGCCGCGATTTGCCTGCCCGCTGTCCCCGTCTTGCGTTGCCTTCGCCACGAAAGCCTTAGCCAGGCGCTTGGCCTCGCCCTCCCAATGCGCGCGATCGGCGACTAGGCCGCGAACGAAGGCAGGCCCGGCGTGGCCATAGTGGGCGGCGCAGGCCGATTTGATCGCATCGGAAAAGGCGGCTGGACTAGCGATATTGTGAAGGGCCTCCCAGGCCCCGAAACCCGCCCCGGCATCGGCTGGCAGATCAAGCAAGCGCAATTCCTGCCCGGCCATTGTCCGTTCGCCTCGCTTGGCAGTGCGGATATGATCGGCAAGGCCGATTTCCCCCGTGCTGCACACCATGACCCGCCATTCGGCGCGGCGGCGCAAAGTCCCGCTCTGTTGCGCCCGCGCCTTCCCCTGCCCGCTGGCGAGCGCATAGGCCGCGTTGCCCGCTGTCAATCGGCACCGGATATTGACCCCCTATCGGCGTGCAAAGTTGACCCCCATGGGTTTGGGATTCGGGTTGTCCCGGTAGTCCATGGGAGGGACCCGCGCGGACGCCGGCGCGCGCTATCCACAAGCGCATTGGCGGCGGCGTCCGTGTGGGAGGTGCCTGTGGACCCACCGGGTCAACCCGGGGGATGGGGGTCCGGGGGAAGGGGTTAAGCGGCTTCGCGATTTTTGAACCGCCAGCTTTCGTTGCCGGTCTCGACGATGTCGCAATGGTGGGTCAGCCGGTCGAGGAGCGCGGTGGTCATCTTGGCATCGCCGAACACCTGTGGCCATTCGCCGAACGCCAAGTTGGTGGTGACCACCACCGAGGTCTGCTCGTAGAGGCAGCTGACGAGATGGAACAGCAGCTGCCCGCCGGACAGCGCGAACGGCAGATAGCCGAGCTCATCGAGGATGACGAGATCGATCCGCGAGAGATGATCGGCGATGCGTCCCGGTTTACCGGCGCGGGTCTCTGCCTCGAGCCGGTTGACCAGATCGACGGTGTTGAAGAAGCGGACCCGCGCGCCAGTGCGCACGCAGGCGCGGCCAATGGCGATTGCAAGATGGGTCTTGCCGGTGCCGGTGCCGCCGACCAGCACGGCATTGCGTTGCTGGGCCAGGAAGCCGCCCGTAGCCAGGTCTTTGACCAGCACCTCGTTGATCGGTGTTGCGGCAAAGTCGAAGTCGGCGATCTCCTTGGCCAGCGGCAGTTTGGCGATCGTCATCTGATACTTGATCGAGCGTGCTGCCTTCTCGTCGATCTCCGCCTTCAGGAGGTCGCCGACAATGCGCTGCGCCGAGTGCTGCCGTTTTACGGCATCGGCAACGATCTCATCATAGGCATGCCGCATGCCGGCAAGCTTGAGTGTGCCCATCATCTCCAGGATCTCGTGGCGTTCCATACTGTCCTCTCCTCAGGCTGTCGTAACGGGCGCAGTCGGCGATCGGCTCATGGGTCAGCCGCAGCGCGTCAGGCGTGGCGATGGTCAGCGGCGGCGGTGGCTGGCGCTGACGGGTCAGGATGTTGAGAACGACATCGCGGCTGACCGGACCGTGGCCCAGCGCCTCGGCGCATGCCGCTTCCACCGCCTCGATGCCGTCACTGGTGATGGCGGTCAGGATGCCAACCATCTGCCGATCACCATCGGTATGGCTGCCAAGCCGCCGCCGCACCCTCTCGATGGCGGGCGGCAGTGCCCAGTCCTTGAACGGTGCGCCGTTCCGCAGCGCGCCGGGCTTTCTCGCCAGCACCGGCACATAGTGCCAGGGATCATAGATCGTCTGCTCGCGTCCGAACCGGCGGGCGTGTTCGGCTACGATCTCGCCACCCTGGCGGATGACGATCCGGTCAGCATAGGCATGTATCTCGACCGGTCGTCCTGCCGCCTGCGCATGGACCGAGTATTTGTTGTAATCGAACCGAACCAACAGGGTCTTTGATACCGAAGCGGGCAAGGCGTGGAAGCCATCGAACGGGCCACGATAGGCGATCAGCGCGGGGCGATCAGCACCCTCGAACACATCCCAGACGGTGCGGTCCTTCAACTCGGGATGCGCGGCCTGCTTGGCCCGCGCGATGCAGCGGTCTTCCAGCCAGGCGTTCATCTCGTTGTAGCTCTTGAACCGCAGCCGGGGCGTGAAGAAGCGTTCGCGCACCAGGCCCACCTGGTTCTCGACCTGGCCTTTCTCCCACCCCGAGGCAGGCGTGCACGCCACCGGCTCGACCAGGTAATGCCCGCACATCTGCTCGAAGCGCCGATTGTACTTCCGCTCGCGGCCAATGAAGATCGCGTCCACTGCCGTCTTCATGTTATCGTAAATGCCGCGCTGGCAGGCACCGCCGAAGAAGACGAACGCCTTGTCATGCGCGTCGAACACCATCTCCTGGCTCTCGCGTGGATAGGCCCGCACATAGAACATCCGGCTGTGGCAGAGACGGACATGCGCAACCTTCACCGTGGTGGTCGCACCAGCGATGATCACCACTTCGTGGCTCCAGTCGAACTGGTAGGCTTCGCCGGGCGCAAAACTCAGCGGCACATAGGCTGCTGCCGTTACAAGCGAGCGTTCCCGGTGCCATGCCGCAGCATACCGCCGCACCGCATCGTAACCGCCGCGATAGCCAAGCCCCTGCAACTCCTCGAACACCCTGACCAAGGTCAGCCGCTCGCGCCGCGCTTTGCGCCCGTTCGCCTCCAGAAGCCCGTCCAGCTCGCTCGCCCACGGCCCCAGCTTCGGCAACGGTTGCACGCTGCGCTCATAGGAAAACGCCGTCTTGCCGGACCGCAGAACCTTGCGCACCGTGTTGCGCGACACGCCAAGATCGCGGACAATCTCCTTGATCGACTTGCCCTTGACGAAAAACTCGCGCCGGATGCGCGCAACCGTCTCCACTACCAACATCTCCCCGCAGCCTCCGGCAAAACCGAAAGCGTGAACACCACTGGTTCAGGGGGTCAATTTTAGAAGCCGATTACCCCAAAACCGGGGTCAATATTGCAGGCCGATTCACAGCCGCGCGCGTGTGGCTCCCCATCACCCCCGCCGCCGCGCGCCATCGCCGCTTCGCGGCTTGTTCATTCCCTGTCCGATTGCCATGGCCGCTTGCCTAAATCCCATATCGCTTCCCATGCCCGAAGGTGTCTCGGGTTGCTGGGATCGAACGGCGGTACATCGCCTCGCAGCTCCAGCGACTGCGCCTGTCGCTCATCCTCCCTTGCCCAAGGCAGCTTGTAGGGGAATACCACGGCCCGACTGGCGATCAGCTCGCGCTTGGCCTGCCCATAGGCCCGCCCATAGCGTTGCTGGACTTGCCGCGCTGGGGCGGTCGGCAGAATGGCCACGTTGTCAGGACAGTCGCGGCGCAGCTCGCGCAATGAAGGGGTGCGGGCCATTGGTGCTATCCAGCGCCGGGCCTATGCAATGGAACAATCTCGCGCTCCAAAGCCCTGCGAAAGCGATCTAATGCCGCTATCCCCTCCGGCGCAGCCTCTGGCGATATGAACAGCGTTATGGCGCGAGCCAGCAGTGTCCGACGCACGGCGATTGCCGACACCCCAGCCGCCAGCGCCTCGCCCGTCAATTCGTCCAGCAGCTCCAGGAAGGCTTCCAGCTTGGCGATTGAGTGATCTTGTAAGCTCATTTCCCTATCCCTTTCGCTTGGTTGATCGGCACAACGTCCGCGCCCTTGCGCAGCGTGTCGAGATGGTCGCTCCACCATTGGGCCATCTCCACCCGCTCTTGCCAATGCGCGCCGCGATGATAGGCAGCGCGCACCTTGTCGGTGTCGCCATGGGCAAGCGCGCGTTCGATAGCGTCCGGGTGCCATTTGCCGCATTCATTCAACAGCGTTGACGCCATCGCGCGGAAACCGTGCGCGGTCATTTCGTCGCTGGCATAGCCCAGCCGCCGCAGGCCGCGTTGATGGTGTTTTCGCTCATCGGGCGGGCGCGGGTGCGGACCGAGGGAAACACGTAACCGGCTGGGCCGGTGAAGGCATGGACTTCGCGCAGCAGGTCCACGGCCTGGCGCGATAACGGGACATGATGAGGCTTGCGCATCTTGGTTTTGCTCGGCGGGATGATCCACAGCGCGCCGTCCAGGTCGAACTTCGCTCCATTCGGCATGACGCAGCTCGCCGGGGCGGACGAAGACGTGGGGGGCAATTTGCAAGGCCAGCTTGGTCAGTCCCTGCCCGTCATAGCCGTCGATCACGCGCAGCAGCTCGCCAACCTCGCCGGCGTCGGTGATCGCCGCCGTAATGCGTCACCTTGGGGGCTGTCAGCGCGCCGCGCAGATCGCGCGTCGGATCGGAGCGCAGCCGGGCAGTCGCCACCGCATAGCGGAAGACGGAGCCAGCCAGTTGCAAGGTGCGGCGGGCGCTTTCGAGATTGCCCTTGCTTTCGATCCTGCGAACAGCGGTCAGCATGTCGGCAGGTTCTATCTCCGCGATGGCCAATCTGCCCGATGCTGCCGTTAAGCGAGACAGGAGGTATTCGCTGCGGCTGGCGGTGGAGGCTGCCCAGCCGCCTTTCGCCGTCGCGCCTTCGCTTGGCGCAATATTCGATGGCGATGGCGTTGAACGTGTTCCTCGCCTCGTGCGCTGAGCGCACCTTGTCGCGCTGCTTTTCCCGGGAGGGGTCTTTGCCGCTGGCGATCAACTCGCGCGCCTCCTCGCGCCGCTTGCGGGCTTCACCCAAGCCAATCTCGGGATAGGCCCCGATGGCGAGCAGCTTTTCGCGCCATCGACACGATATTTGAGCCGCCACAGCTTGCCACCGGCTGGGGTAACCAGAAGGATACATACCGGCCCCGTCCGCCAGCTTGACCGGCTTCGCGCCGGGCTTTGCGTTCCGAATAGCTATGTCCGAAAGCGCCATTTCCTGCCGATCCTTCCGGGGCACTTGCCCCCAAGGATACCCCCAAGCGTGGGGGTATCGAATTGACCGTTTTCAGATACCCCCAATCATACCCCCAATCGCGTGGATTGTATGCGGCTTCATGCGAACGCCTGAGAACAGTTTCAGGCTTAGAATACGGCGGGTTTTATGGGGTTTGTCCAGACAGATACGAACGTCAACGGACAGGAAAGTGGAGCGGGTAAGGGGAATCGAACCCCTCTAGCTAGCTTGGAAGGCTAGTGCATTACCACTATGCTATACCCGCCCGGGGGGAGCCGTGGCCTGGCCGCCCCTATGCGACAGCCCGCGCTTTGGGTCAATTGTCCCGTTCCGCCGCAACGGCACAATGCGCTTTACTTGGTCAAGGCATTGATCCAGCCTCCCCTTGCCGCCGCTTTCGGCGGCAAAATGGAGGGGTCCATGACACATACAAAGAGCTGGCTGGCGGAAGCCTTCGGCACATTCTGGCTGGTCTTCGGCGGCTGCGGCAGCGCCGTGCTGGCCGCCGCGTTTCCTGGCGTCGGGATCGGATTGCTGGGGGTCAGCCTGGCGTTCGGCCTGACCGTGCTGACCATGGCCTATGCGGTCGGCCATGTATCGGGCGGTCATTTCAATCCGGCGGTGACAGTGGGCCTGTGGGCCGGCGGGCGGTTCCCGGGCAAGGATGTGCCGGGATATATCCTCGCCCAGGTGGTGGGCGGCATCCTTGCCGCCTTCGCCCTCTATTATGTCGCCAGCGGCAATCCCGATTGGGCGCTGGGCGCGGGCAAGCTGGCCAGCAACGGCTTTGGCGAAGCCTCGCCGGGCAAATATGCCATGGGCGCGGGGTTCTTCATCGAAGTGCTGCTGACCGGCTTCTTCCTGTTCATCATCATGGGATCGACCCATGGCCGGGCGCCCGCCGGTTTCGCGCCGATCGCCATCGGCCTGGCGCTGACGCTGATCCATCTCATCTCGATTCCGGTGACCAACACCTCGGTCAATCCGGCGCGCAGCACCGGTCCGGCGCTGGTTGAGGGCGGGATCGCGATGGGGCAGCTGTGGCTGTTCTGGCTCGCCCCGCTGATCGGAGGGGCGCTGGGCGGCTGGCTCTACCGCCAGATGATCGCCGAAAACGAGTAGCTTGGATGAGCGCGGCAACCGGACGGTTGCCGCGCCCCTCGTGCCGCAGTGCAACACGAATTGCTTGCACTGCGGCCCGGTTGCCTGTCACACTTTAGTCAGAACCTGCGTGCTATGGCGTGAATCGTTCCAGCAGGCGGTGTGCGATGTTTTGGACAGGTAGCAAGACGATGGACATGCCACGGCAAAGCCTCGCTGCGGAAGGCGGCAAACCCGCGCGCCGCTGGGCGCCGCTCGAACGGGTGCTGGGTTCGCGGCTGGGCAAGCTGCTTGGCCGGATCGGCGGTTCGCCGCGTTCCGCGAGCAGCGACGGCTTGCTCGATCTCGCCGGGGCGCTGCTGTCGCTGCGCGGCAAGGCCTCGGGCCCGGCGCTGGCCTCGGCCTTCTTCGATCTCTACGAAGCGAGCGACATGGAGCAGCGGCGCAGCTTCCTCGCGAAGCTGCACGCGCTCTATCCGCGCAATGGCGAAGCGATCGACCTCGCCATCGCGCGCTGGAAGGAGAGCCGCGACGAGGAAGCGGCGCAGGCGCTCAACGACGCCAGCGAATCGCCCTGCCACACGCTGATCAACATGCTCAACCTCGCCCCCGGCGGCACCCGGCGGCTGCTGGCGATGCGCACCGATCTGCTCAATACGCCCGGTCGCAGCCGCGGGCTGAAGGCGCTCGACGCCGAGTTCGAGGACGCCTTCACCGGCTGGTTCAACGCCGGCTTTCTCGAGATGCGGCGGATCGGCTGGGACACCTCTGCGGCGGTGCTGGAGAAAATCATCCAGTATGAGGCGGTGCATTCGATCGCCGGCTGGGACGATCTGCGTAGCCGGGTCGAACCGCTGGATCGCCGCTGCTATGGCTTCTTTCACCCGCAGATGCCCGACGAGCCGCTGATCTTTGTCGAAGTGGCGCTGACCGGAGCCTTGCCCGGGGCCATCGCCGAGATTCTCGCCGACAGCCGCAAGACCGTCGATCCGCGCGAGGCGGGCTGCGCGATCTTCTATTCGATCTCGAACTGCCAGGATGGGTTGCGCGGCATTCCCTTCGGCGGCTTCCTGATCAAGCGCGTTGTCGGCCTGCTGCAAGCGGAACTTCCGCAACTCAAAACCTTCGCGACGCTCTCGCCGGTGCCCGGCTTTGCCGCCTGGCTGAAGCAGGAACGCGACGACAAGGCCAAGCTGCCCGGCGACCGCGAGCTGAAGGCGCTGGCCGCGCGCTATCTGGTCAGCGGCCGCTCGGACAAGGGCGGCGTGCTCGATTCGGTGGCGCGCTTCCACCTCGGCAACGGCGCCCGGCTGGAGGCGATCCACACCGGCGCGGACATGTCGGCCAACGGGATGCGCCAGTCGCACGGGGTGATGGTCAATTACGTTTACGACCTCGCCGAGATCGAAGCCAACCACTTTGCCCTGGCCGAGCTGGGCACGGTGGCGGCGTCGAAGGTGGTGCGCGAGCTGGCCGGAGTCGGCGAGGCCAAGGATGCGAAGAACGGCAAGAAGGCGGCGTGAGCGCTTAGAGCCAGATGACGTTAGGTTGTACCGCCGTGATTGCCACTGGAAGCTTCTCGGCAAGGAGCGTCGCGCAGTGCGGGTCGGGAACCCGTGCAAGTGACGCGACGCAGTCCGAGGGGCTTCCAGTGGCAACCCCCAAGGGCGGGCCGATTTTGGCCCATTGCTGCGTCCTTCGTCGGTCACTATGCTTTGGCATGGCTCCCTCCTCACTCCTTGCACTGGGCCAAAATCGGCTCCGTCATGGCGGTACAACCTAACGTCATCTGGCTCTAAAGTCTCTGAAATATGAATCACCCGCACCCCACTCCCGACTATCCCGAGCTTGTCGAAGGACTGCTTTTTTCTTCAAGCAGTTGCGCGTGACGCACGAAGCAAAGGACAGCCCTTCGACCAGCTCAGGGTAGGCGGTTTCTTGGTTCTGACAATTCGATCGTCGCTCTAACAAACTCAATACCGGCGGGTCTCAGTGCCCTGGGAAATCCAGCAGCGCCGCCACCGCCATCCCCGCCCCGCGTAGCCGCTCGGCCCCGCCCAGATCGGGCAAGTCGATAACAAACAGCGCGTGGTCGACCTTCGCCCCGGCCTGGCGCAGCAGCTGCGCGGCGGCCAGCGCGGTGCCGCCGGTGGCGATGAGGTCGTCGATCAGCACCACCCGCTCGCCCTCGGCAATCGCCCCGGGATCGACCTCCAGCGTGTCGGCGCCGTATTCCAGCGCATAGTCGATGGCGAGCACCGGCACCGGCAGCTTGCCAGGCTTGCGCACCGGCAGGAAGCCCAGCCCCAGCTGCGCCGCCACCGCCGCGCCGAAGATGAAGCCGCGCGCCTCGATCCCGGCGATGGACTGCGCGCCGGCGGCGCCGGCCTTTTCCGCCAGCATGCCGACCGCGGCGGCGAACCCGGGGCCGTTGCCGATCAGCGTGGTGATGTCGCGGAACAATATGCCGGGCTTGGGGAAGTCCGGGACGCTGCGGATCAGGGCTTTGAGGTCCGATGGAGTCATTGATTCAATCCTCCCCGAGGCAAGCTCGGAGAGGACCAGAAATCAGTGCTTCATCCCCGCCCAGACATTGCGATAGGCCATGAATGCCAGCACTGCGGCGAACAGCAGGAAGCCGAGCACCGGCCAGCCGGTCTGGTTGCGCTTTTCGAGCTTGGGCTCTGCGGTCCAGACGAGGAAGGCCGAGACGTCCTTGGCCATCTGGTCGACACTCGCCTTGGGATTGCCCTCGCCATAGGTCACCAGGCCCTCGCTCAGCGGCGGGGCCATGGCGATGTTGAGGTTGGCGAAATAGGGGTTGAAGTGCAGCCCTTCGCCCGGCCGGTTTTCCTTGGGCAGATTGGCCGGCGGGTTCTGGTAGCCCGTCACCAGCGAATAGACATAGGCCGGCCCGTCATGGCGCGCCTTGGTCATCAGCGAGAGGTCGGGCGGCGAGCCGAGGCCGGCGTAGATCACCGGCGGGAAGTGGTCGGTCGGCAGGCCGGCGCTGGTCTTCACTTCGCCGGTCGCGGGATTGTAGGCCGGCACCTGCGCCTTGGCGGCGATCGCCTTCACCTCGTCGTCGTTATAGCCCAGCGCCTTGAGGTCGCGGAAAGCGACGTGCTTGAGCGAATGGCACGCGGCGCAGACTTCCTGATAGACCTGGAAACCGCGCTGCAGCTGCTGGCGGTCGAAATGGCCGAACATGCCGTCGCTGGCCAGCGCCAGATGCTTGGGATGCTTGTGGAACTGCTTTTCGACCGTGGTCGGCATGCCTTCCTGCGCGAACTGGATCCCGCCCCAGAGCAGCGACCAGGCGAGCGCGGCGACGAAGAACAGGCCGCCGAGGATGGAGAAGATGCGGATCATGGGATTCTCTTTCCGTCTCGCTGAGGGTCAGGCCGGCTTGCCGAGCGCGGCGTTCTCGTCCTTGCCGAGCACGGCCTCGGTGATCGAGAAGGGCAGCGGATCGGGCCGTTCGATCGACGAGACGATCGGCAGGATGATGAGGAAGTGCGCGAAATAATAGAGCGAGGCGATCTGGCTGAGCATCACGAAGGGCTCTTCCGCCGGGGCGCCGCCGCAATAGAACAGCACCGCCATCGCCGGGATCAGGCCGAACCAGAAGAACTTCCTGAACAGCGGCCGGTAGTGCCCCGAGCGCACCGGCGAGCGGTCGAGCCAGGGCAGCAGGAACCAGATCAGGATCGAGCCGAACATCGCCAGCACGCCGAGCAGCTTGGCCGGGATGAACAGGAAATCGAAAGTGAAGGCGCGCAGGATCGCGTAGAACGGCCAGAAATACCATTCGGGCACGATATGCGCCGGGGTGCTCATCGGGTTGGCCGGGATATAATTGTCCGGATGGCCGAGATAGTTCGGCGCAAAGAACACCACCGCGCAATAGATCAGCAGGAACACCACCGCAGCGAAGCCGTCCTTGGCGGTGAAATAGGGGTGGAACGGCACGGTGTCGCTCTCGGTCTTGACCTCGACCCCGGTGGGGTTGGAGGAGCCCGGGATATGCAGCGCCCAGATATGCAGCACGACCACGCCGACGATGACGAAGGGCAGCAGATAATGCAGCGCATAGAACCGGTTCAGCGCGGCGTTATCGGGCGAATAGCCGCCCAGCAGCCACTGCTGGATCGGCTCGCCGACCAGCGGAATCGCTCCGAACAGGCCGGTGATCACCTTGGCGCCCCAGAAGCTCATCTGCCCCCAGGGCAGCACATAGCCCATGAAGGCGGTCGCCATCATCAGCAGGAAGATCACCACGCCGAGCAGCCACACCATCTCGCGCGGGGCCTTGTAGGAGCCGTAGAAGAAGCCGCGGAAGATGTGGACATAGATCACCACGAAAAATGCGCCGGCGCCGTTGGCATGGGCATAGCGCATCAGCCAGCCCCAGTTGACGTTGCGCATGATGTGCTCGGTCGAATCGAAGGCGACGGTGGCGTTGGCCGCGTAATGCATCGCCAGCACGATGCCGGTGACGATCTGGATCACCAGGCAGAGCAGGGCCAGAAAGCCGAAATTCCACCAGTGGTTGATGTTGCGCGGCACCGGATAGCCCGCGCCGATCGCGTTATAGACGAAGCGCGGCAGCGGCAGCTTCTCGTCCATGTAGCGCATGAACGGGTGGCTTGGCTTGTATTCGTTGGCCCAGGGGAAGCTCATGATATGTGACCTCAGCCGATCTTGACGACAGTGTCGGATTGGAAGGCGTATTCCGGAACCTCGAGGTTCTTCGGCGCGGGGCCTTTGCGGATACGCGCGGCGGTATCGTAATGCGAACCGTGGCAGGGGCAGAAATAGCCGCCGAACTCGCCCTTCACCTCGCCCTCGCCCGCGCCCATCGGCACGCAGCCGAGGTGGGTGCAGACGCCCATGGTGATCAGCCAGTTCTCGTGGCCTTCCTTGGTCCGCTCGGCCAGGGTCTCGGGATCGCGCAGCGAGCCGGCGTCGGTCTTGTTCGCGGCGGCGATTTCCGCCGGGGTCAGGTTGCGGATGAACACCGGCTGCTTGCGGAACACCGCCTTGATCGCCTGGCCGGGCGCGATCGCGCCGACATCGACTTCGGTCGAGCTCTCGGCCAGCACGTCGGCGGAGGCCGACATCTGGCTGATCAGCGGCACCAGCGTGGCGACGCCGCCGACGCCCGCCGCAGCCACCGCCGCGATATTGATGAAGTCGCGCCGCCGCACACCGTCTCCGGCCTGCAACTCCGGAGTGGCCCCTGTTGCGATTGCTGGGCCCGCATCTTGTGCCATGGTCGATCTAGCCTTGCTCTAGTGGCCCGCGACCAGTGCTGGAGCGAGCCGAATTCCCTGCTTGTCCTTCGCCTGAGGTGCCCCCCGGGCGCCCATCCCGTGCCGCAGGCATAGCTGTGGCGGGTCCGGCTTGGCGCGCTGATAGACGCGAAAACCGGCCCTGCCAACCGTGTTTTTGGGCTTTTTCAACGGTGGCGGATTGGGCGAGTTTTGCGTCGAAATGCGCGCTGGCAAATTCCTCCCCGAGCTTGTCTCGGGGAGGGGGACCGCCGCGAAGCGGTGGTGGAGGGGTAAGGCGGCGCAAGCCGCCGCTGGCGCGGCGCACCCCTCCGTCACGCCTTCGGCGCGCCACCTCCCCGAGACAAGCTCGGGGAGGATTCAAGCCAGCCCGATCAGCGATAACTGGCGACCGTAATCGGGCTCGCCGCAATGGGTGGCGCGGCGAAAGGAATAGAAGCGATCCGGGGCAGCATAAGTATCGAGGCCAAGCCGCTCGATCCGCCCGATGCCGCAGGATTCGAGGCGGCTGGCGACGTAGCTTTCCAGATCGAACTGCCAGTGGCCGGGCTGGCCCGGCGCGAAGAAGCGCGTGTTGGCCGGATCGGCAGCGGCGAAACGGGCGCGGAATGCGTCATCGACTTCATAGCTCGGCTGGGCAATGCAGGGGCCGATCGCGGCGGCGATGCGCTCGCGCCGCGCGCCGAGCGCCTCCATCGCCGCGACGCAATTCTCGGCCACGCCGCTAAACGCGCCCTTCCACCCGGCATGCGCCGCGCCGATTACGCCGGCTTCGCGGTCGGCGAGCAGCACCGGGGCGCAATCGGCGGTGACGATGCCGAGCAGGATGCCGGGGCGGCCTGTCACCAGAGCATCGGCTTGGGGGCGGGAGTCGTCGCCCCACGGCTCGGCGACAGTCACGCAATCCGGCGAATGGATCTGGTAGACGCCGGCCAGCCGAGCGCCGGGCAGCACGGCGGCGGCGGCCCTCGCGCGGTTTTCGGCGACGGCAGCGCCCTCGTCGCCCGAGCCCAGCCCGCAGTTCAAGCCGGCGACGAGCCCGCCCGACACCCCGCCGCGCCGCCCGAGGAAGCCGTGCGGCACGCCCGCAAGCGCGCCGGCGCGGATGACGTCGACCGGCTCAGCCAAGGCTCTTGGTCACTTGTTCGCGCACGTCGCGCGACAGCACCGGCGCCGCCGCGATCCGCTCCAGCTCTGCCCGCATCAGGGCGGAGCGCCCCGCCTCGATCCGCCGCCAGCGCCCCAGCGAAGGCACGAAGCGCGCCGCCGTCTGGGCATTGAGCGGATCGAGCGCGACAATCAGGTCGGCGATGGTGCGATAGCCCTCGCCGCTGGCCGCGTGGAAAGCGGGCGGGTTCATCGCCAGGCCCATGTAGAGCGCGCGGACGCGGTTGGGATTGGCGAGGGTGAAATCGGCATGCGCGGCCAGCGCCTTGACATGCTCCAGCGCCCGGGGATGCAGCGAGCCCGCCTGCAGCGAGAACCATTTGTCGATCACCAGCGCGTTGCCCTGGTAACGCGCGTGGAAATCCGCCAGCAGTTCCTCGCGCTCAGGCACATCCAGCCCGCACAGCACCATCAGCGCGCCCTGGCGGTCGGTCATGTTGTCCGCAGCGCGGTATTGCGCGGCGGCGCGGCGGGCGGCCTCCTGCGGCGAGCCGGCGGCGAGATAGACCAGCGCCTGGGTCTTGAGCTTGCGCGCGCCGCGCGCGGCGGCGTCGCGGCTGTAGGGCACGGCCGAGGCGCGGTCGTGCAGCACGTTCAGCCGGTCGTGCAGGGAGCGGCCAAGCCAAGCCTTGAGCCCCTCGCGCTCGTCGTGGATCGCGCCGGGATCGGCGACCAGCAGCTGTTCGGCGAGGTATCCCTCGGCAGGCAGCAGCATCAGCTCGCCGCGCATCAGATCGTCCAGCCCCGCGTCGTCGATTATGGCGGCGAGCGCGCGGCCGATGGCGGCGCGGCCCGCTTGCCGCCCGGCGGTGTCCAGCCCGCCGCTCGACCGCTGCGACCAGATGCTGCACCACCAGGCTCTGCATCGCTTCGTAACGCGCGAAGGGATCGTCGTCGTGGCGGGCAAGGAAGACGAGGTCGTCAATGGGCGCATCGGCATCGACCGCGACCGGTGCGGAGAAGCCGCGGTTGATCGACAGCACCGGCGGCGCGGCGAATCCGGCGAAGCTTAACTCGACTTGAGCTTTGTCGAGAATCACCAAGTGTTCTCCGCCATGCCTGCCCGTCGCGCGGTCGAACAGCGCGAGGCGCAGCGGGATCGGCATCGGCTGCTTGCCGCTCTGGCCGGGGGTGGCGGGCACAGCTCTGTTCGAGGCGCAGCGTCGCGGTATCGCCATTGTGACTCAGCCGCGCCTTGACCTGGGGCGTGCCGGCCTGGGCATACCACAGGCGGAACTGCGTCAGGTCGAGCCCCGCCCCATCCTCGATCGCCCGCACGAAATCCTCGCAGGTCGCCGCCTCGCCATCGTGGCGCGCGAAGTAGAGGTCGGTGCCCTTCCGGAACCGCTCCGGCCCGGCCATGGTGCGCATCATGCGGATCACCTCGGCGCCCTTGTTGTAGATCGTCGCGGTGTAGAAGTTGGATATCTCCTGATAGGAATCCGGCCGGATCGGATGCGCCAGCGGCCCCGAATCCTCGGGGAACTGCGAACCGCGCAACACCCGCACATCCTCGATCCGCTTGACCGCCGCGCTGCCCATCGCCGCGCTGAACAGCTGGTCGCGCAGCACGGTGAAACCTTCCTTGAGGCTGAGCTGGAACCAGTCGCGGCAGGTGATGCGGTTGCCCGACCAGTTGTGGAAATATTCGTGGCCGATCACCGCTTCGACCCCGTCGTAATCGGCGTCGGTCGCGGTTTCGGGGTCGGCCAGCACATAGCGGGTGTTGAACACGTTGAGGCTCTTGTTCTCCATCGCCCCCATGTTGAAATCCGCCACCGCGACGATGTTGTAGAGATCGAGATCGTATTCGCGGCCGAAGGCTTCCTCGTCCCACTTCATCGAGGCGATCAGCGAATCCATGGCGTGCCGGGTGCGCGACTCGTCGCCGGAGCGCACATGGATCGCGAGATCGACCTGGCGCCCGCTCATCGTCGTGAAGCTGGCGCGGTTGGCCACCAGCTGCCCGGCGACCAGCGCGAAGAGGTAGCTCGGCTTGGGCCAGGGATCGTGCCACTCGGCCCAGTGGCTGCCGTCCGCTCCCTCCCCGGTCGCGGTGCAATTGCCGTTGGACAGCAGCACCGGGAACGCCGCCTTGCCGCCCGCCATCCGCACCCGGTAGGTCGAGAGCACGTCGGGCCGGTCGGGGAAGAAGGCGATGCGGCGGAAGCCCTCGGCCTCGCATTGGGTGCAGAGCATGCCGTTCGAGGCATAGAGGCCCATCAGCTGACTGTTGGCGGCTGGGTGGATCAGGGTTTCGACTTCGACGGTGTGCTGTTCGCCGGGCAGGTCGATCAGCAGATCGTCGCCCTCCATCCGCCAGTCGTTGACTGCCCGGCCATCGACCCTGACCGCCAGCGCGGCGAGGCCGTCGCCGTTGAGGCGGATGGTCTGCGCTGCCGCTGGCCGTCGGGATTGCGCCGGACCTTCAGGCTGGCGGTGACCCTGGTTTCGTCGATCCCCAGCGCGAAATCGAGCGCGACTTCGGGGACCAGCCAGTCGGGCGGGCGGTAATCCTCGCGGTGGATGGTGAGCGGGGCGGGGGCTTGGGGGGTAGCGGCAATGTCCATGCCCTCCATCTTACCCGTTCGTGTCGAGCGAAGTCGAGACACCTTGCGCGATGGTGTCTCGACTTCGCTCGACACGAACGGCAAGGGTGGCGGAGTGAAACGCCTGTTCGTCTTCGGCCTCGGCTACACCGCCAGCCGCATCGCCGATGCCTTGCGCCCGCTGGGCTGGGAGGTGATCGCCACCGGGCGCGAGGGCGCGCTGGCGTTCGATGACACCGGCACTGTCCGCCTGGCGCTGGCGGACAGCAGCCATGTGCTCTCCTCCGTCCCGCCCGGCGGCGAGGGCCGCGACCCGGTGCTGGAGACTTACGGCGATGCCCTGTCCGGCAAGTGGCTGGGCTATCTCTCCTCGACCGGGGTTTACGGCGATACCGGCGGCGCCTGGGTCGATGAGAGCGCCCCCATAGGCAAAGGCCGCCGCACCGCCAGGGCAGAAGCGGACGCGGACTGGCTGCGGATCGGTGCAAGGGTGTTCCGCCTGCCCGGTATCTACGGCCCCGGCCGCAGCGCGCTGGAGCGGGTGCGTGAGGGGAAAGCGCATCGCATCGACCTGCCCGGGCAGATCTTCAGCCGGGTGCATGTCGACGATATCGTCGCGGGCGTGGTCGCCGCGCTCGACGCCCCGCCCGGCGCCTATAACCTCGCCGACGATTTCCCCTGCCACCAGAACGCGGTGATCGAGGAGGCCTGCCGCTTGCTCGGCCTGCCACTGCCGCCGCTGCAAACGCTGGAGCAGGCGAACCTCTCGCCAATGGCGCGGGCCTTCTATGCCGAGAACCGCCGCGTCGCCAATGGCAAGGCCAGGCGCGTGCTGGGCTGGCGGCCGCGATACCCGACTTACCGCGAGGGCCTGCGCGCCTTACTTGCGGCCCGATAGCACGATCAGCAGCCCCGCCATCGCCAGCAATGCGCCCGCGACGGCAAGCGGGGTCCAGCGATAGGCTTCGAGCAAGGTCGAGAGCAGCATCGCCAGCACCACCGTCACCACCCCGTTATAGGCCGCCCGGCCCGCGCCGATATCGCGCACCAGCTTGAAATAGAGCGGGAAGGTGACCACCGAGCCGGCGAAGGCGAGATAGGCCGCGCCCGCCCAATAGGCGGGATCGCGCGGCAGCACCGGCGGGCCGTGCAGCGTCCAGGCGAGCGCGAAATCAATCAGCGTGCCATAAGCCATCGACCAGGCCAGCAGACTCGCCAAAGGCACCGCGCGGCCCGCCTGGCTGGCCTGCACGACATTGGCGACGGCGGCAGAGAGCATTCCCCCGGTGGCCAGCGCCACGCCCAGCCAGACATTGCCGGTCAATGCACTGCCAGCCGGAGCCATGCGCCCCTCGTTGACCAGCAGCAGCGCTATACCGGCAATCGCGACGGTGCTGCCGGCGGCAAACCGCGCGGAAATCCTCTCGCCGAGCAGCAGCCAGGCGAGCACGGCATTGGGCACCAGCAGCAAGGCGAGCAGCAGCGCGACGATGCCCGAGGTGAGATGCCGCTCGGCCTCGTAGACGAACAGGTAATTGCCGCTGAACTGGGTCAGGCCGATCAGCATCGCCAGCCGGTGCGCTTTGGCCCCGATCGCCAGGCGGTTGCCCATCGCCACGGCGAGCAGCGCCATCGCCGGGGTCGCCAGCAGGAAGCGGTGGGTGACCGACCAGGCGGCGGGCACTTCGGCGATCTGGGTGGTGATCACCCACCAGGTCGAGCCCCAGATCAGCGCGACCAGCGCGAAGGGCGCGGCGATATCGGGCCGGAGCAGCGATGGCGCGGGGGGCTGGCTCACAGCGCGGCGATTGCCCGGGCGAAGGCGGCGACATGGCCGGGATCGCTGCTCCAGGCGGTGACGATCCGCGCGGCGTCCGCGCCCCAGTCGTAGAAGCCGAAGCCCTGCGCGCGCAGCGCCGCGCGCTCGGCGGGGGTGGTGGCAAGGAACAGCTGGTTCGATTCCACCGGATAGAGCAGGCGGCCGGAAGCGGCATCGGCGATCTCGCGCGCCGCGCCATTGGCCGCGCGCGCATTCTCCAGCCACAGCCCGTCTTCGACCAGCGCGAGGATCTGCGCCGCAAGAAAACGCCCCTTCGATTGCAGATGCCCGGCGCGTTTGCGGCGAAACCGCGCGCCATCGGCCAGCGCGGGATCGAACAACACCAGCGCTTCGGCCCCCATGCCGCCGTTCTTGACGCAGCCGAAGCTGAGCGCATCGACCCCGCCGGCGCAGCTCGCCTCAGCCGGGGTGCAGCCGAGGAAAGCGACGGCATTGGCGAAGCGCGCGCCGTCCATGTGCAAGCGCATGCCATGCCCCCGCGCGGCTGCCCCGATCGCCGCAACTTCCCCGGGCCGGTAGCACTGGCCCAGCTCGCTCGCCTGGGTGATCGAGACGGCTTGCGGCATCGGCTGGTGGACATCCTTGCGCACCGGCGCGAGCACGGCCTCTATCGCCGCAGGCGAAATCTTCGCGCCCTCCCCCTCCGCCAGCATCAGCTTGGCGCCGTGGGTGAAGAACCCCGGCGCGCCGCATTCGCTGGTTTCGATATGCGCCAGGCGGTGGCAGATCGCGGCGCTGTGCGGCTCGACCAGCGCCGCCAGCGCCAGCGCGTTGGCGGCAGTGCCGCTCGCCACCCACAGCACCGCGCATTCCTGGCCGAACAGCGCCGAAAACGCGGTGTCGAGCCGGGCGCTCAGCGCATCGCCGTCATAGGGCGCGGCGACCGCGTCGGCGGCCTGCATTGCCGCCCAGATACGCGGATGTACCGGGGCGGCATTGTCGGAAAGGAACTGCATAGCCATATAGGGTGCTGGCGGTGGCTGGAAACGTCAAGCAAAGGCATGCAAATGGCTGGAGTCGCCGCAATGGGTCAGGTCACAATCACCCGTCACCCCGAATTTAACGGCGGCGAGTATCATGCCCATGTGGCCGGCAGCGACCGCATAGGCCGGCTGTCCTGGGTGACCCGCAACGGCGCCCGGGTGGCCGAGCACACCATTGTCCCGCCCGAACTGGGCGGCAAGGGTGTCGGCGGCAGACTGGTCGCGGCGCTGATGGCAGATGCGCGCGAACAGGGCTTCAAGGTGGTGCCGGAATGCAGCTTCGTCGCAGCGGCTTTCGCCAGGCATCCGGAGTGGAGGGACTTGCGGGGGTAGCAGGCTTACTTCCCGGCCAATTGCCGATGCAGCCAGTCGAGCGACGCAAGCCGGGCTGATTCGCGATAGGCCAATTCGTGGCCCGCAGTGTCGTCCAGGATCAATTCCGCCTTCCGGTTGGCGCGCGCCAGGCGCTTGGCGTGGCCAAAGGGAATGACCCTATCCGCCTTGCCATGCATGATCAGAATGGGCGCGGTAATATCGCCGATCTTCGAACGGTTCTCATAACGGTCGCGCACCAGCCAGCGGCCCGGCAGCCAGCGGAAGCGCTCGGCGACAAGGTCGGTCATGGCGGTGAAGGGCGAAATCAGGATCAGCGCCGCAGCGGGCGTCTCCCGGGCCATCTGGACGGCGACCCCGGACCCGATCGAATTGCCGGCAATCGCCAGCTGCGCGCCGGCGATGTTCCGGGACTTGAGGAAGGATATCGCCGCGCGCCCGTCAGCGTAGAGCCCGGCCTCGTCGGGCTTGCCGGGGTTGCCGCCATAGCCGCGGTATTCGGGAAGCAGCACGCCGAAGCCGGCTTCGGCAAACTTCGCCGTCGCCGCTGCCGCGCCGGTCCAGCTGTCGCCATTGCCGTGAAAGAAAACCAGCGACGGCTTGCCCTTGGCTGGCGGGCGCCAGGCGGCGGCGAGCCGGAGGCCGTCGGCTGTCGTCAGCCCCACCCGCTCGAAACCGGCAGGCAGGCCCGCAACCCGCGCCGGAGCGGGATACATCAAGCTGCGCTGGGCGAAGAACATGCCCGCGACAACCGCCATATAGGCAATCAGGAGTGCCCGCAAAATCCGGAAGAACGTGCGTCTTCCGGCTGACACAGGCTAGGCCCGCACCTCCGACAGTCCGGGCGCCAGCCCGGCGTCGTTCCAGCGCAGCGCCTTCAGCACCGTTTCGACGATATGCGGCGCGTTGAGCCCGGCGGCGTCATATTGCTTGTCGGGCGAATCGTGGTCCTGGAAGATATCGGGCAGGCGCAGCGTGCGGATCTTGAGGCCGGCATCGGTCAGGCCTTCGTCGCTGGCCATGGTCAGCACATGCGCGCCGAGGCCGCCGATCGCGCCTTCCTCGACCGTGACGATCACCTCATGGGTGGTCATCAGTCTGCGGATCAGCTCCTCGTCGAGCGGCTTGGCGAAGCGCAAATCGGCGACAGTGGTGGATAGCCCCTTGGCCTCCAGCTGGTCGGCGGCCTTCAGCGCCTCGGCCAGCCGCGTGCCGAGCGACAGCAGCGCGACCTTGCTTCCTTGCCGCACGATCCGCCCCTTGCCGATCTCCAGCTGCTGCGGAACCTCGGGCAGCGGCACGCCGGTGCCATTGCCGCGCGGATAGCGGAAGGCGATCGGGCCGTCGTCATACATGGCGGCGGTATGCGTCATATGCACCAGCTCGGCCTCGTCGGCCGCCGCCATCACCACGAAATTGGGCAGGGTGGCGAGATAGGTGACATCGAAGCTGCCGGCGTGGGTCGCGCCGTCGGCGCCGACGAGACCCGCCCGGTCGATGGCGAAGCGAACCGGCAGGTTCTGGATGGCGACGTCGTGGACCACCTGGTCGTAGGCGCGCTGGAGGAAGGTGGAATAGATCGCGCAGAACGGGCGCATGCCCTGCGCGGCGAGGCCTGCCGCAAATGTCACCCCGTGCTGCTCGGCAATGCCGACATCGAAGCTGCGCTCTGGGAACATCTGTTCGAACTTGTCGAGCCCGGTGCCGCTGGGCATCGCCGCGGTGATCGCGCAGATGGTGGGGTCGCGCTGCGCCTCGGCGATCAGCGCTTTCGCAAAGACGCCGGTGTAGCTCGGCGGACCGGCGGCGGCCTTGGCCTGCTCGCCGGTGATGACATCGAACTTCTGGACGCCGTGATATTTGTCGGCGCTCTGTTCGGCTGGGCCATAGCCCTTGCCCTTTTGCGTGACGACGTGGATCAGGCAGGGGCCCTCGGCCGCGTCGCGGATGTTTTCCAGCACCGGGATCAGATGATCGAGGTTATGACCGTCGATCGGGCCGACATAGTAGAAGCCCAGTTCCTCGAACAATGTGCCGCCCATCGCCATGCCGCGGGCGAACTCGTCGGTCTTGCGCGCGGCGACGTGCAGCGCCTCGGGCAGCTTGCGCGACAGGCGCTTGGCGAGCTCGCGCAGTTCGAGAAAGGGCCGCGAGGAGACCAGCCGGGCGAGATAGGCCGACAGCCCGCCGACCGGCGGGGCGATCGACATGTCGTTGTCGTTGAGGATGACGATCAGCCGGTTGCCCGCCTGGCGCGCATTGTTCATCGCCTCATAGGCCATGCCCGCGCTCATCGCGCCGTCGCCGATCACCGCGATGCCGCGGCCGGGCTTGCCGGCCAGCTTGTTGGCCACGGCAAAACCCAGCGCGGCGGAGATCGAGGTGGAGGAGTGCGCCGCGCCGAAGGGATCGTATTCGCTCTCGCTGCGCTTGGTGAAGCCAGAAAGCCCGCCGCCCTGGCGCAGGGTGCGGATCCGGTCGCGCCGCCCGGTCAGGATCTTGTGCGGATAGGCCTGGTGGCCGACATCCCAGATCAGCCGGTCGTCCGGCGTATCGAACACATAATGCACCGCCACGGTCAGCTCGACCACGCCGAGCCCCGAGCCGAGGTGCCCGCCGGTGGTGCCGACGGCGGAGATCATCTCCGAACGCAGCTCGTCGGCCAGCTGGCGCAATTGCGCCTGCGGCAGCTTGCGCAGATCGGCGGGGGTATCGACAGTGTCGAGCAGCGGAGTGGCCGGGGAGGCGGTCATGCGGTGCGCCTTATACAGGTGATGGGCGATTGTCGATTGCGGCATGCGGGATTAGCTGTGAAAGTCTGCCGCCAGGATGAACAAGATGAAAGGTCTGGAAATGTCGATACTTGCCTCCTGCCGCCCGGTAAGTTTCATCTGCACCGCCGACCGCGCCAAATCGAAGCCTTTCTATGCCGGAGCGCTCGGTCTGCCGATGCTGAGCGAGGACGATTTCGCGGTGACTTTGGGGCTGGAAGGCGGCGCCAGCCTGCGGCTGACCGACTTGCCCGGTCATGCCGCCAGCCACCATACCGTGCTGGGCTGGGACGTGGCGGATATCCGCCAGGCGGTGGCGGAGCTGCGCGGCAAGGGCGTCGATTTCAAGATCTACGAGGGCTTCGGCCAGGACGCGGACGGCATCTGGACCGCGCCGGGCGGCGGCGCGCAGGTGGCGTGGTTCGCCGATCCCGATGGCAATGTGCTGAGCCTGACGCAGTTTGGGTGATACTTGTCCCTTCTTCCCCCTCGATGGGGGAAGGATACGAAGCCTTACCCCTGCAAGGGGTTAGGCGCAGTTGGATGAGGGTGAGCGGGCCGGAAGCGCTGCGCTTGATTGGGAGCACACCCCCACCCAACTGCGGCTAGGCGACAAGTCGCCAAGCCTTCGTATCCCTCCCCCATCGAGGGGGAGGAAAAGGGTTTGGACCCACTCAAAGCCCCCGCCAGATCTTCAGCGGCGCCGCATCGCGCGGGCCGAGACTGCGGCGGTCGCAGTCCGTCGGCATGAAATCGCGCCCGTAGCAGAGCCGCAGCTCGCGCAGCCAGCCGTTGCGGCTCAGCAATATGCCGACCTGCCCTGCCCGCCAGTCCGGATTGGCTTCGATGAAAGCCCGCCGGAAGTCCCCAACCGTCAGCCCTTCCTGCCGCGACAGCCGGTCGGCGTCGGGCCAGCGCAGCGAGCGCCACAGGATCGCACTCGCCGCGAAATAGGCCTCGGGGGTCTTGCTCATGCAGCTGCCGTGCTTGGCCCATTCGTGCTCGAGCAGCCACGGCACCGGCGTCATGCAGAGATTGCGGCGGATCGTCTCCGGCGAGGGGCGCGGGGTGAGGCTGCACCACTGCGGCGGCGGGCCATTGCGGGCCTGCGGCCATAGCCCGTGCAGCACGAATCCGAAGCGCCCGTTGCGCCCCGAGCATTGCATCGAGGCCTTGTCCTTGTGGCAATATTCCGGCGACCAGCTGACCGCGAGGGCATAGCCCGAGATCGCCGTGCGGCGCGGCGGCCCGTCGGGCCGGGGCGCGGGGACCGGCTCGATGCGCTGGGGCAGGCGGCATTGGTAGGCTTGGGCATGGGCTGAGATGGGGAGCAGCGCCAGCAAGGGGAGCAGCCAGCGGATCACAGCACCGTAAAGTCCAGCCCGATATCAGCCGCCGGGGCGCTCTGGGTCAGCCTCCCCACCGAAACATAATCCACGCCGGTCGCGGCAATCGCGCCGATGGTGTCGAGCCGCACCCCGCCCGAGGCCTCGCAGGGAACCCTCCCCGCTACGAGCGCCACGGCTTCGCGCAAGGTCGCCACGCTCATATTGTCGAGCAGCAAATGGCTCGCCCCCGCGCTCAGCGCCGGTGCGATCTGGGCGAGGCTATCGACCTCGCAGATGATCCGCGCCACCCCCGCCGCTTTCGCCCGCCGCACCGCCTCGCCGACGCCGCCGGCCACCGCGACGTGGTTGTCCTTGATCATCGCCGCGTCCCACAGCCCCATGCGGTGGTTCTGCGCGCCGCCCATGCGGGTGGCGTATTTTTCGAGGTGGCGCAGGCCGGGGATGGTCTTGCGGGTATCGAGCAGCATCGCTTTGGTTCTGCCCATTGCATCGACATAAGCGCGCGTCATCGTCGCGATGCCGGAGAGGTGCTGCGCGGTGTTGAGCGCGCTGCGCTCCGCCGTCAGCATGCGCGCGGGCGTTGCCGGTGAGGCGCATCAGGTCGGTCCCGGCGGGGACTTGCTGCCCTTCGGCGGCAAGGATGTCGATGGCGATAGCGGGGTCGAGATGGCGAAAAAAGGCGGCGGCGATCGGCAGGCCGGCGACGGTGATCGCATCGCGGCTGTCCATCACCCCGGAGAAGCGCGCATCGGCGGGGATGACGCTTTCGGAGGTGACGTCATGGCCGCCGCCGGGCAGGCCCTCGCCGAGGTCTTCGGCAAGGGTGGCGGCGACGAAGGCGGCGAGGTCGAAGCCGGGGAGGGAGAAGGCGGTCATGCCCGGCGTTTCGCCGGGGTTCGCGGGTTGCGCAATTGTTTTTTCACACGAAGACACGAAGATGTCGCGCATGGGGCGAAGCCCCTCCAATTCTCAGTCGAAATTGCGCCAATCCGTGGATCGAAAAAGCGGCTTCGCCGCAAGGCCCGGCATCTTCGTGTCTTCGTGTGAAACCGAATTGCTCAATGCACGAAGCGCGCCACCACGTCCCGGTAGCTGCGCGAAACCTTCACCCGCGCGCCGCTCTCCAGCACGAGAAAACACTCGCCATTGGTGTGCGGCTTGACCTGGCGGACCTGGTTCAGATTGACGATGGTCGAGCGGTGGACCCGCTGGAACACGCGCGGATCGAGGCGGCGTTCGAGGTCCTTCATCGTCTCGCGCAGGATCAGCGAATTGTCGGCGGTGCGGATGCACATGTAATCGCCCGCCGCCTCGATGTGCTCGATGGAATCGACGTCGATGCGGAAAATCTGGCCGCGGTCCTTGATGTTGATCAGCTTTTCGAAGCGGGCTGCGCCGGTTTCGCCTTCGTCCGGCATCGCGTCCATCGCATCGGGAGCGACTTCGGCGAGCACGGTCTTGAGCTTCTCCGCCTCCTCGGCCGAACGCTTTTCGGCGAGGCGGGTCTTCACCCGCTCCAGCGTATCGGCGAGTTTGTCTTCATCGACCGGCTTCATCAGATAATTGATCGCATTGGCCTCGAACGCGCGCACCGCATGTTCCTGATAGGCGGTGACGAAGACGAACAGCGGCGGCTCGATCTCCATCACGCCTTTCACCACCGAGAAGCCATCGAAGCCGGGCATCTGGATGTCGAGGAAGACGAGATCGGGCTTTTCGGTCTTGATCTTGCGGATCGCCTCGCGCCCGTTCGAGCAGGTGTCGATGATCTCGACCTCGGGGTGCTTTTCGAGGCGCAGCTGCAGGCCCTGGATGGCCAATTTTTCGTCGTCGACCAGAATTGTGCGGATGGTCATGGGCTGGTCCTGTGTTGCATTCGGGATGTGGCGGCGTCGCCGGGGGAATTCAACCGGCGGCGGTGGCAAAGGGGCGAGGCGCAGGGGCTGGTTCGGCCACCTCGCGGCGTTCGAAGGGAATTTCGATCTGAACGGCGAAGCCGCCTTCGGGCGGGTCGAGAATTTCGAAGCGGTGCTGGTCGCCATAGGCCTGCACCAGCCGATCGCGGGTATTGGTCAGGCCGACGCCTGTCGAAACTTGTTCACCGCCATCGAAGTTCACGCCGGTCATTCTGTTGTCGGTCGTGTCGCTTTGCAATCCGGGACCGGTGTCGGAGACGGTGATGCGAAGGTTTGGTCCGACGAGTTGCGTGGCGATGGTGATTTCCGCACCGGATTCCTGCGGCGAGACCGCATATTTGATCGCATTCTCCACCAGCGGCTGCAGCAGCAGCGAGGGCAGCAGTCCGCCCTCGCTGGCGGGATCGATGGTGAATGTGGTGCGCAGCCGCTCCTCGAAGCGCATCCGCTCGATGCCGAGATAGAGCTTCAGCGTCTCGACCTCCTGCGCCACCGTCACCCGCCCGGTGGGCTCGTTGGTCAGCGAATAGCGCAGGAACGACGACAGCCGGCTGAGCATGGCGTTGGCCGGTTCGGTCTGCTTGAGCAGCACCAGCGTCGAGATCGAATTGAGCGTGTTGAACAGGAAATGCGGGTTGAGCTGATAGCGCAGCATGGCGAGCTGGGCGCTGGTCGCCTGGTTTTCCAGCCGGATCAGCTGATCGTTCTGCTCCTCGACCTGGAGGTAGTAGTTGACCATGTAATACAGCGCGGTCCAGCCGCCGAGCAGCGCCGCATCGAGATAGAACACGCCGATGAACAGCTGGGTGAAGCTGGCGCCGCCGGATGTGCGGTAGAGATCGATCACCCAGGCATCGACGAAGGCGAACAGGCTGACCGCAACCGGCAGGATCAGCGCCGTCACCCCCCAGGTCACCAGCGGGCGCTGGGCGATAAGCTGGCGATAGAGCACCGCCAGGATCAGCGAGATCGAAAAGCCGGTTATCGTCGCAATCAGCACCAGCACCAGGAAGGTGAACGGCTGGTCGTTGGCCAGGCTGGACATGGCCCGCAGCAGCATCGCCCCGCCCCAGCCGACCAGCTGCATGCGCCAGAAGGCCTGGTTCTTGTTGGCGAAGAACGGGGTGGGGCGGAAGGGCAGGACGGCCATGCGGGCTATCCTAGATGGAAAATCGCGGGATGGGAATCGCCTTGCTCCCGACCCCGCTCCTCGCCATTTTCGCGAAGCACAAATGGGGAAGGACTTGCGATGCGGAGTTCGCTTGCGCCCTCACCGCTGCCCGGCAAACCGCGTCCGCCAATCCGCGCGCGCTTCCGCCTGCCCGCCCTGCTGAGCGGCGATCAGCGGCAATTCCGCCGCAATTCCCGCCACCCGGTCCTGCCAGCTGTCATGCGTCGGGGCGCGGGCGATGCCGCCGCTGTGGCGCTTGCCCCAGGTCGCCATGAAGCGCGGCGCGGCGGCGGGATCGAAGCCGGCGTTGGCCATCAGCCAGGGGGCGAGCCGGTCGGCCTCGCGCTCGTTGCGGCGCATGACGATGTAGTTGCTGCGCGCCGCCCGGTTGGCCTGCGGATGGCCGAGGATGTTGTGCGCCAGCTCGTGGGCGATCATCGTCGCGGCCTCCTCGTCGGCGGGGTGCTCGGCCAGCAGCTGGACCGCGATCTGCACTTTCAGCCCGTCGGCCATGGCGGTCTTGCCCCAGCGCAGCAGCGAGAAGCGGCTGGGGCAGACCGGCCGGCCCGCGAGCGTCACCGCGCGCGCCGCGCCGCCGGGAGCCGCGACGGTCAGCGTCACCCTGCCCTGCCCGGCCAGCGCCGCGTCGATCCGGTCATGCAGCGCATCGAGCCTGACGCCTTCGCGCTTGCCCGCCGCCGGCGGCGCCGCGCCGCCGATGGCCAGCACTGCCTCGCCCGCGCGCAGCCCCGCCGCCTCGGCCGGAGAGCCCGCCGCGACGGCTTCCACCGCGATGTCGCCGGCGATGCCGAGGCCGGCGCGGGCCAGCGCGGGCTCCGCGAAATCGCGCACATCGGTCAGCATCAGCCCGATCGCGCTTTGCGTGGTGCGGCACAGCGGCGCATTGGCCAGCGCCAGCCGCCAGCCGATCGACAGCAGCCGCGTATCGTGCGCCTGCCAGTCGCGCATGATCCGGGGGAATTCGGACGGCGCGGGCGCGGCGCTGGCTGCCAGCGGCGTCAGCAGCAGCGCCAGCGAGAGCAGCCCCCGCAGCATGCGCCGGTCAGCCGCGCGCCTTGTCGATGGATTTCGCCAGTTCCGCCTTGCCGACGGCGCCGCCATGGATATCGCTGCCGATCACCCAGCTCGGCGTGCCCTGGAAGCCGAGCTGTCGGGCGAAATCCATGTTGCGGTCGATTTCGGCGGCGATCTGCGGGCTGGCGCTATCGACGCGGGCGCGGGCGAGATCGAGCCCGGCGACGCGAGCCGCCGCCTCGATGGTCTGCGCGCTGGGCCGGCCGGCGGCGAACATGGCGCGGTGGAAGGCGGGATATTTGCCCTGCCGCGCTGCGGCCAGCCCCATGCGGGCGGCGTCCGCGCTGGCCGGCGAGAGGATCGGCAGATGGCGTATCACCACCTTGAGATCGGGATTGGCGGCAATCAGCGCCTCGACATCCGCCTCGCTCTGACGGCAATAGCCGCAGGCGAAATCGCTGAATTCGACCAGGGTGATCTTGCCGTCGGGATTGCCCCGCACCGATCCGGGGAACGGCTTCTCGACCTCGCCCTGGATACCCGTCGAGCCGCTTCGAATCTTCCTTGCGGCGCAAATTGTCCATCGCTTCGGGCAGGATTTCCGGATTGGCGATGACATAGTCGCGCACGACCTTTTCGATCGCCGCGCGGTTCCGGTCGCTCAGCCCGCCTGCCGGATCGACCAGGGCGTTGTGCGAATTCCAGTACCAGCCCGCGCCGACGCCCGCCACCGCGCAAACCACGGCGGCGATGCCCAGCCGCCAGCCGGCGCCCATCTTCTCGATCATGCTCATGTGCCCCCGCCTACTTGCGTTTGCGCGCGCGTTCAATCTCGCTGCGCGCCTGCATGGCGATATCCTGCGCGCGCAGCCAGTCGGGCGAGCCCTTGGGCAGCGCCGCCTCCGCCGCTTCGGCGCTGACCAGGGCTTCGGGCATGCGCTGGCTCATCGCCTGCTGCTCGGCGCTGGCCAGCCGGGCGCGCGGCAGATCGCCGTTGGCGGCGTAGACCACGCCGAGCTGATACCAGGCAAAGGGATTCTCGCGGTCGCGCGCCACCGCCGCCTTGAGCACGCGCTCGGCCTCGGCGAGGTTTTTCGCGTCCTCGGTGGCGATCAGCGCGTGGCCGAAAGTGGTGGCGATCAGCGGCTGGTTGTTGGTCAGCTCGCTGGCGCGGCGCAGCGCCGTCAGCGCTTCGGCGGGCCTGCCCGATTCGAGCAGGATCTGGCCCTTGAGCTCGAGGAAATAGGGATCGGACGGGGCCAGAGCCAGCAGCTTGTCGGTTTCCGCCATCGCCTTGTCGATCTGCGCGTCCTTGTGCCAGGCATAGGCGCGGGCATAGCGCGCGGGGACCGTTGTGACATATTCGGGGAAGGAATAGAGCGTGTCGCGCGGCGTGCCGAGATAGCCGAACAGCTTGGCCTTGGCGCGCAGGAAGCGGGCCTGCAAGGCGGCATCGTCCGGCCTGGTCCAGGCCGGGTCCTGCTTGTAGCTGTCTGTCAGCGTGGCGATCCGGTCAGCGGTGACCGGGTGGGTGCTGTAGAAGCCGTCGCTGTCGCTGCGGCGATAGCCCTGGCGGATCGCCATGTTCTCCAGCTTCTTGAAGAAGGCGATCGAGCCGCGCCCGGAAATGCCGGCCTTCGAGAGATATTGCATGCCTGCGGCATCGGCGGTGGCTTCCTGCGCGCGGCTGAAGGCGAGGTATTTGCCCATCGCCGCCTGCTGGCCGGCCATGATCACGCCCATCGCCGCCTCGCCGCCGCCCGCCGCCGCCGCCGCCGCGCCGAGCAGCAGCGACAATATGCTGATTCCGGTCGAGGCCTTGGCCCCGCCGTTGATCACTGCATGGCCGCCGGTGACATGGCCGAGCTCGTGGGCGATCACCCCCTGGACTTCGCCCGCCGTATCCGCCGCATTGATCAGCCCGCTGTTGACATAGACCGCCTGGCCGCCGGCGACGAAGGCGTTGACGCTGGCATCGTTGATCAGGACGATATCGACATTGCGCGGATCGAGGCCGGCGGCGGCGACCAGCGGCGCGGCCATGTCGCGCAGCAGCGCCTCGGTCTCGGCATCGCGCAGGATCGACTGCGCCGCCGCGGGCTGGCCGGCGAGGAGACAGGCGGCGAGCATGGCGGCAAGGCGGTGGCGAAGGCGCGGCATGGTGCATTCCTAGCTTCCCGGCGCCTGAACCGGGAATGAAGGCGGCTTCGTTGGGGCAAGGCGATCGGCCTGCCGCGCCGCGTTCGCGCATGGTAGTGGAGGCGGTTTGCTTCCGCAATGTCTCGCGAAATCCAAGGAAAACTTAAGCCAGACTTCAGCCGCGGGCCAAGGCTTGCTTCCGTCAGGCTGGTAAACGGGTCTCATAAAAATACGGGCTATCGGGCCGTTTCAAGTCGACATTTTATCGGAAAGGGATAGCCATGACCAAGACTCTCAAGATCGCCGCGCCGCTGCTGGCGGCAGCAGCCATGATCGCCGCAGCGCCGTTGGCGGCAGACCAGCCGATGACCGTTACCGGCCAGCAGCTGTATCAGGAGCGGGTCGCCATTGGCGATCTCGATCTCACCAAATGGTCGCATCGCAACGCGCTGAAGCGGCGCGTGCAGCGCGCATCCGAACGCGTCTGCATCGCGGCCGAAGGGCCGTTCGACGCCAATCAATACGGCTTCATGGACGGAGCCAGCTGCACCGAAGCGACCTATGATCACACGCGGCCGCAGATCGCCGCAGCGATCGATCGCGCCAGGTCCGGACAGGCTCTGGCGGCCAACCTCACCGTCCGTTTGGTGACGCGGGCTCGTTAAGCACGCCGCCTGGAATACCCCGCCGCCGGGAGCATCTCCCCCCCTTTTTCAGCCGGATGCTCCCTGTGGCGGGGAACTGCCGCCCGGCCCGGTTCGCACAAGCGTAACGGGTTCGGGCGGCATTTCCGTTGCCGCGACCAGAAAGCCGGTCAGCACCGGTGCGATGATCGCCGCCAGCTCGTCCTCCAGCGCGAGGAGATCGGCGCCGGGGCGGTCGAAATTTTCCGACCAGAGATAAAAACCGGTCGTTCCATCGACCAGTTGCGCGGTGATGCGGATGGTGTCCGCGGAACTGCGGACGCTGCCCTCGACGATTGCTGCGACATCGAGTTCCCGCGCGATCCGCCGGATGTCGCCATCGTGGCCCTTGTAGGCGAAGCTGGAGGTGCGCGAGGAAATCCGCAGTCCGGGCGCATGCGACAGGCGGTTGATCAACTCTTCGGCGACGGCCTCGCCAAGGAAATCGAAATCGGGATTGCCGGTCAGATTGGCGAAGGGCAGGATCGCCAGAGTGCCGGGGGCGGCGATGTCCGGCAATGGGGCGGTGCCGGAGCTGTCCTTGAGCAGGCGGTATCCCAGGCTGCGCACGGTCTGCAACTGGCCCGCGGCATCGCCCAATGCCTTGCGCAGCGCGGTCATATGCACCTGGACGGCATTTTCCTCGATGGTGACATCGGGCCAGACCGCGGCCATCAGCTCGTCCTTGGTGACCAGATCGCCTTCGGCTTCCGCCAATACCGATAGGAGTTCCAGCGCCTTGCGGCCCAATAAAACAGGCGTATCGCCCATCAGCAGCTGGCGGTGCGGCTGCAAAGTCAGGGGACCGATCCGATATCGCTGCCCGGACATCATGAGTCTCCTCGGCGCAGACACTGTCACGCTTTGGAAATCATGGCAATCCGGTATGGGCTTTTAGTGCGCCGCTATTATACGATCAGGCTAGGGCTATTAGGGTGTTAGCCGATCAGCTTGCGCGCCGCGCGCTCCAGCAGCGCGACGTCGTCGCCGACTTCGCCGAGCAGCACCACTTCGCCGCTGGGCAGACGCCGGGCGACCAGCAGGGTGAACTCGCTGCCTTCCGCCGATACTTCGCTGAGTGCGCAATGCTCCAGCTCGCGCAGCTTGCGGGCGAGCTTTTCGCCGGGAGCCTGGCGCTTGGCGGCGGGCGGACCCGAATTCCTCGCGGCGCAGGCGGCGCTCTGCGGTGACGATGCCCTTGAGCCCGCCCGGGGCCGAAGCAAGGTAATCGGCGAAGCTGCCGCGCGCCACGCCCTGGCGACGGGCATGGCCGAGCGCGGAGGAATATTCGGCGATGCGGGTCTTGTCGTAGGCGGCGCCGAACACCAGCTTGACCACCGGCGTCATCGGCGCGCGCTCCTGGACGGTCAGCCCGGAATCGGCGACCAGTTCGGCGAAGCCTTCAGGATCGGCATCGGCGGCGAGCGAGAAATCGTAGGCCCGGCCGATCGCGGCATACAGCGTCTGCCGCGAGCGGTCTTCGGTCCCTTCGGCGGCGAGCGCCAGTTCGCGCGCGGAAGCGAGCCAGTCGGCCAGTTCCATCGTGTCGGGATTATCGTCGGCGAGGACGTCGGCGAGGGCGAGCAGCCCATCCGAGCCGGCGGCGGCCATGGCGGCTGCGCCAAAGCCTGCGTCGCTGCCGGGGAAGTCATCGATGGCCTCGATCGACAGTTCGAGCGGCTCGGCGTCGGCGGCGGCCATTTCGTCCGCCGCTTCGACCGCAAGCTCGAACGGCTCATCGGCGAGCGCGGCGAATTCGCTGGTGAGTTCGAGCGGCTCGTCCTCGTCCCCGTCCCATTTGTCCTGGGCGAATCCGGCGGGGGCCATGTCGCCGAACGTCGGTTCGGGATAGTCCGCATCCAGCTCAAGGGGTTCGATAGGCGTCACCAGGTCGAGCACTCCGTCATGGTCGATTTCCGGCGGGCCATCGGCCCATTCGGTCAGCGGACCTTCGATCCGCGCAGATTCGGGCACAACTTCGAGCGCCTGGTCGATTTCGAGCAGGAGCTTGTCGGTGGTCTGCTGGTCTGCGAGTTCTTTCCAGTTGATCACACCATAGATGAAATCGATTGTATCGTCGTCGCTGGAGAAAGGCAACAGAATGCCGCGATACATGATCGTCGCGCCACGCTGGTTGACGAATTCGGCTTCGAAGCCGATCGGCGCCTGATTGGCGATGATCTGCAGATAGTGGTCGGTGATGCGCGACAGCAGCGAGCGGCTGGGGACGTCCGACAGCTTGGCGATGGGGCCTTCGGTGCCGCATTCATGGGCGAGTTCGCCGCCGAGGAAGGTGACCGTCGGGTTCTCGATGCCGGCGGTGAAATCCAGCAGCACGCTATAGGGGCCGAAATCGGGCAGATTGTCGGGATCGAGTTCCTCGATCGACGGGAAACTCTTGTCGACCAGCAGGCTCGCCCAGAAATTATAGGCGCGCACCTGCATGCGCCGCTCGTCCTGGCCGATCGCCAGGGGCGGCTGCTCGCGGCCGGTGTCGTCATCCGCGTAATCGTATTCTGGGAGATGCTCTTCGTGCGAATCCTGGCCCGAAAAGTTCCCGCGCAACGTATCCATGTGGCTTCCCCATAGACCCTTCAGTCAGGCCTTGTGCAGCAACGTGGTAAACTTACCGTTAAGCTAGGCGGGAATTCCGCAACGCGCTTTCAGGCGTCGATCCGGCCCTCGTCGCGGGCAGGCATGGGGACGAACAGGCGCGCAAGGATCAGCGTCACCAGCAGGAAACCGGCGGCGGCGTGCAGCGCGAAAGGCAAGTCCCGCCAATCGGCCAGCACCCCCCAGAACCACGATCCGATCGCCATGCCGCCGAAAGTGGTCGCCTGATAGATCGACAGGCAGCGGCCGAGGATCTCGTCGGGCGAGCGCAGCTGCATGGCGACGTTGATGCTGGTCAGCGCCGCCACCCAGGCGCTGCCGGCGATGAAGGTGGCGGGCAGCGCCTGCGCCAGCGTCTGCGCCTCGGCCAGCACCGACTGGGCGACGATGAAGGCGAGGGTCGCCACGGTCAGCACCGCCTCGGTTCCCCAGCGGCGGCGCAGCCTGCCGATGAACAGCGCGGTGACGATCGAGCCGATGCCGAACAGGCCGAGCATCAGCCCGAAATCGATCTCGTCACCATGCAGCCGGTCGCGCACCACTGCGGGCACCAGCGCCTGATAGCCCGCCACCCCGAAGCCCAGCACCAGCCCGCGGGTCAGCACCCGGCGGATCGGCGAGGAATGGGCGCAGAAGCGCAAGCCGTCGGCAATCGCCGGCAGCATGGGCCGGCGCTCGCGCGGCGGCACTTCGGGCCGCCAGCGCAGCAGCACGGCGATCATCGCGATATAGCTCACCGCATTGATCGCGAAAGCGAGGCTGACGTTCCACAGCGAGATCAGCAGTCCGCCCAGCGCCGGGCCGACGCTGCGCGCCAGGTTGAACGAGACGGTGTTGAGCGCGATCGCCTGCGGCAGATCCTTCATTCCCACCTGCTGGCGCACCGATGCCTGCCAGGCCGGCGAATTGAGCGAGGTGCCGATGCCCAGCGTCACCGTGATCGCCAGCAGCAGCAGCGGGGTGATCTGGCCGAGATAGCTCAGCAGCGCCAGCACGGCGGAGGTGACCAGCATGCCGATCTGCGCGGTCAGCATCACCCGGCGGCGATCGTAATTGTCGGCGATGGCGCCGGCGAAGACGCCGAACAGCATGATCGGCAGGGTGGTCGAGGCCTGGACCATGGCGATCAGCTGATGCGAATCGGTGAGGTCGGTCATCAGCCAGGCGGCGGCGACCGATTGCAGCGTCGCGCCGAGATTGGAGGCGAGATTGGCGATCCAGATCGCCCGGAACGCCGGATAGCGGAACGGCGCCAGCGAACCGCCCGGCTGCATGCGCGGCGAGATCTGCCGCTCGAGGTGGGATTCCGCTTCCGCCATCCAAATCCGGTTAGGCAGACTGCCCCCGCGCCGCAAGGCCCCCTGCGGGCGCTTGCCAGCGCGCGGGAGGCTGGGGCATGGAGCGGAGACGATGAGAGAGCCGCCCTCGCCCTGCGACCGCACCTGCCGGATCGACCCGCTCACCGGCTGGTGCCTCGGCTGCAAACGCAGCCTGCGCGAGATTGCCGACTGGCCGATGCTGTCGGCGCAAGAGAAGCGCGAGATGCTGCGGGGGCTGGCGGGGCGGGGTTGAGACGCAAAAGAAAAAGGGCCTCACGCAAAGGCGCGAAGCAGAAGATCCTGGGCAAAGCCCCCGCCGGCGAGTGCGGGATACCCTTCGACAGGCTCAGAGTGTGCGGACCGGCGATATAGCGACCGGGCAGGCCGGGCTCGCACCTCCGCCGCTACCTTCGAGGCGAAAAAGCCCGGAGCTTTTACCGCCGGTCTGCTTTCTCCCGAAGGAGAGGGACATTCCGGCTTCACCTCGCACGCCCGAAAGCGCGAACGCTTGCGGTGGAAGCGCCGGCCATGGGGGGGGTTGGAAGCAGAGCTCATTCGCCACCGCACCCTTCGCTTGGTCATTTCCGACGGTGGGGCGCATAACCGATATGGTTCGTTATGTCAGGGATTTTCGCACACCCTCGGCTGGCGATCGGCAACCGCCGCGTCTGCAATCGGGCTGCGGGGTTTACCGACGGCAGTCGGCCTGGTTGCGGCCACTGGCGCAACCGGGCGGCCTCGCCGTCAGTCGGACCGGGGGGCCGCCCGCGCTGCGGCGAACGCCCAGTGCAAGGTCTTCGCGATCGTCAGGCTGCCCCCGCGCACGACCGGCAGCGACAGCGGCGAGACCCGCCGGCGATGCGCCGCCTTGGCCCAATCGGGCAGCAGATCGACCGCCGCCTGCATCAGCAGGTGCTGCGCGGGGGCCGCCGCCAGCGAGGGGGCGGGCTGGGTCAGCACCATCCGGGCAACTTCGCGCGCGCGCGCGCTGGCGACCAGCTGCGGCTTGAAGCGCTCGACCAGAGCCTCGGCTTCCGCGCGGCTCTGCGGCACCGGATCGGCCCCAAGCCGCCGCGCCACCAGGCCTGCCTGCGCGACGTAGGCATCCTGATCCTGCTGGGACATCGCCGGCTCGCCATAGCGGATCCAGGCATCGAGAAAGCCCAGGGTCTCGCAGACATGGACCCAGGCCAGCAGCGCGGGATCGCTGGCGGCGTAGGGGGTGCCATCGGCCAGCACGCCCTCGACTTGCAAATGCACTGCCTTGACCTTGTCGATCGCCGCATCGGCCAGGCTGCGCTCGGCATAGGTGGTCAGCGCGATGAATTTCGCCGTCCGGCGCAGGCGGCCCAGCATGTCGCTGCGGAAGCTGCTGTGGTCCCAGACCCCCGCCAGCGCCGCGGGATGCAGCATCTGCAGCAGCAGCGCGGTGACGCCGCCGATCATCATCGTCGTGACATCGCCGTGCACCCGCCAGATCACCGAACCGGGATCGAACAGCGCATTCGCCGAGCGCACCACCGGCACCTCGCCGCGGCTGCGGTCGTTGAACACGGCCTGGACCCGGGAGACCAGCAGGCGGCGGAGGATGGCCAGGGGGTCGCGGGGGTTGCTCGTTGCCATCGCTCAGGCAATCCTTTGGGGCCAGCGGTTTGTCCAGTGTCAATTCGCGGCGGGCGCTGGAGACCCCGATCCATCGGGCATCGATGCTATCCGGACACGAGAATCAAAGCCGCTGTTGCAACCTTCCGCGATAGTGGACGATCCGGCCGATCAGCGGCAGCGCAATCGGCACATCGAAGTGAAACCAGCCGTCCTCGGCCCACTCGCGGGCGTCGGAACGCGGCGCCAGGGCCAGCGGCAACGGCAGTCGCCACGCCGACCACCCCTGCATCCGCATCGACAAGCCTTGTCCATCGGCAAACAGCTTGAACCGGAAGCGCAAGGGTCCAAACCGCTCGACCAGGCAATCGCCCTTTTGGCTTAAACTGCTGGCAAAACCGCGGCCTGCGAATTTGCGCTGCCAGCGCTCCACTCCGCCGCGCTCGGTAAATCGCACGTGCAAGGCGCAGCGACCCGGCTGCGGAAAGCGCACAAGCGCAGCAATCAGCCTGCCGACCGGATTCTGTAGCGCCGAAAACCTCCGCCTCGCCATCGGCAAACCCTTCGCGCAATACCGAGTGCATCTGTTGCACGGCTTTGGGCAAGGCATCGAAGCCGCTTCCCATCACCCGCCGGTAGAGTGCGTCGGGCTGCGCCAACTCCTCGCTCGCATGGCGGATCGCCAGGCCTGCGAAAGCAGGTTCATAGTCTTTCAGTGTCAACTCTTGCCCGGCATCGCGCGCGCCGGGCGGCAGTGTTCCCGCCAGCATCCGCCGGATCAGCAAGGGCACGGTCAGCGCGGGAATGCGGGGGCCGTCGCCTCGTTCGGCGATCAGGGTCCAACGCCGTTCGACGCGGCGGCCATCGGCAATGCCGAACAGCCGGACAATCATCGCCGATCGCGCGCCGCCAAATCCGGCGGTAATCCGCTGGAGCGGAGCGATCCAGCGCGCCATTGGGGCAAGGCTCGCCAGCACGCGCCAGCGCACCAGCCAGCTCATCAGCCACAGAATGCGGTTCTGAAAGGCAAGTTCGGTTCCTGCCCTGAACGAGACCGGCGGCGCACCCGTCAGCCGTTCCGGAACCAGCCGCACATCGGGGACATTGACCAGATAGACCGAGCGATTTGCTAGCGAAGTCGCTCCAGGCACTGCGAAGGCGATGCGCTGCCGCTCCTGCCAGCCAAACGCAAGTCGCTCGGCAATGCCGCTGCCGATGGTAAAACGCTGACCGGCCTGCGACAGGATCGCCGCAGCGACTGCCGGGCCGGCGCTCGCCCGGTTGGATGCGCTGATGGCCATCTCGACTGCGGATATGTGAGTCATGCCCTCGGCCAGCTCACGGATAGCAGCACCCGACAGGGCGGGAACGCTCGACGCCCCGGCGAGAACCGGAACCCCGGCACTCCGTGCTGCGGGATCGAGCAAGCCGATATCGCAGACATAGGCCGTGCTATCGGCAATATCGCAATAGGGGATGGCTGCCTCGATGCAGGCGCGCGGAACGCTGTGGTCCATGGCCTGGAACGGGCCCGAGGCATCGACCACGGCGTCGGGCTCATAAGTGCACAGCGCAGTGGCGATATCCTTGCGATCGATCCGCAAAGGGACCAGGCCGGACCTTCCGCCGCAAAACTTTTCTGCCCGCTCCAGCGAGCGGCCTGCGACCAGCACCTCGTGGCCCTCGGCGCGCAATTGCTCGGCGATGGCCGAGCCGAACCCGCCATAGCCGCCCAGCACCAGTATCCGGCTCACAGCATGCGCTCCGCAAATTCGGGCGATGGAGCCCAGCAAGAGCTGCGGCGACCGAACAGGCGATAGCGGTTTCGCGCGATCGCACGATATATCGGGTCGCGCAGACCCTGTGGGATGATGCGGAAACCGCATAGCCCCGCCCAAGGCCAACCAAGGCCCTGCCAAATGGCGAAGACAGCTGCGCTATCGCGAAGCGCTATGTCGCCCTTTACAACAATCAGTGTCTCGGGATTGGCTGGGTCGATGCCAAACCGGCGATAGAGGGCGCTACCCAACTCGCCCTGCATCGCCGCCAGTCTGAAATATCCCTTCCGGTCGTGTCGCAGCACGAATTGGGCATTGCCGGAGCAGAGCACGCATTCCGCATCGAAGACAATGACTGGATGGTCCATATTCCCGTTGCCGGCTCATCGCGCCATCTCCTTCTCGCCGGGCTGGTCGCGGAAGTGGCCGGTCTGGTGGATCAGCTCGCCGAGCAGCGGGTGGCGCAGCGCCAGGGTGAAGGCGAAGGCGCCGTCGCCGAGATCGGTGTGGTCGATGGTCAGCCGGCCCGGGGCCAGCATCGCGGGCAGGCGCAGCCGCCATGCGCCGATGCGCAGAAAATAATGGTCGCTGACGAAACGGATGCCGATTTCGCTCGCCTCGACCCGCAGCGCGATGCCGAAGCCGCCGCCGAGATATTCCTCGAGGCCCGTCGGCCCGGCGAAGCGCTTGGCGCTGTGGATGACCTGCGGGAAGCCGCGATGGCGCGCATACATCCGGGTCCACACCTGCCCGCCGCCGGCGCTGTCCTCGGTGACGGTGACCACTGCGGCGATGCCAGTGTCGCGGCCCAGCGGCAAGGGCGCGCCGATGATGCGGCAGAGCTGCGCCAGCAGCCAGCCGGCGCGGCTCATGCGGCATTCGGCGATGGTCCCGGCGTAGCTGACCGAGACATCTGCGCGCAGACGCTTGGCGAAGCGGATGCGGACGGCCTCGGGCAACCGCTCCCACCCCTCGCGGCCGAGCAGGGTGCGGAAGCGGAGGTCGTCGCAGGCGACCGGCCGTATGCGCCAGTTCGGGGGCTTTGGTAGGCCGGATTTCCAGTGCTGCCCTCATCTTCCGCACTCCTGTCAATTGCGTTATTTCTGTATTGAGAGAAACGAATATCCAAAAACGGGTGGTTAGCCGGCAGACCCCGATCCGCCCTTGCCGCTAACGTATTTGAGCAGGCCGACGACTTTCGATCCCAGCCGGATCAGCCGCATGATCTGCGCGGGCGGGACGTTGAGCATCTGCTGGTACCAGCTTTCGACCGTGTTCACGAAATCGTGCATCCCGCGCATCCGCTCGCGCACCGCCGGGCTGATCCGTGGATCGTCGATCTGCCCCATTGCCTCGCGGATTGCCGCGACCATCGGATCGATCTCGCGCTGCTTGCGTCCCTGCGCCACTTTGGTGGCCATCTGCCACAGGTCGGTCTCGGCCTCGTAGTGATCGCGCCGGTCGCCCAGCACGGGGACGCGGCGGATCAGCTTCCACGCCAGCAATTCCTTGAGGCTGTTCGACACGTTGGAGCGGGCCATGCCGAGCTTTTCGGCAATATCCTCCGCCGTCAGCGCGCGCTCGGAGAGGAACAGCAGCGCCTGGATCTGCGCCACCGAACGGTTGACCCCCCACTGGTTGCCCATGTCGCCCCAGCGCAGCACGAATTGCTCGACGGCGGGAGGGAGCCTGTCCGAATCGATTGTTATTTCTGTCATGACAGAAATATCTGCCCGTTGCATCACAATGTCAAGCTCGATCGGATTCAGCTTATTGCCGGAATTGCCGCCGCCGCTGAGGCCCGCTCAGCCCCGCTTCGGCCCCTTGGGAATATCCCGATAGGCCACGCCCTTGTCGCCCGAGGCCTCGCGCGGCATGCCGAGCACCCGCTCCGCCACCACGTTGCGCGAGATTTCGGTGGTGCCGCCGCCGATGCTGCCGACCTGGCGCATCAGGAAGTTCATCCCCACCGCATCGGTCGCGCCTTCCTCGTCCTCGTCCCACACGCTGGCCCCCGCGCCCGCCAGTTCGAAAGCGATGGTCGAGCGGCGCGCGGCGGCGACGCCGCGGAACACGCGGTCGACCGAGGAAAGGTCGGTATTGCCCTTGCCCGAGGCGGCAGCGCTGGCGATGCGGCGCGACAGTTGCTGGGTAACCAGGCCCAGCGCCCGGTGCTCGCCGATCAGCTCGCGCGCGGCGGGATCGTTCAGCCGCCCCGCCTTGCGGGCGATGCCGACAGTCGATGGCTCGTGTGCGCTGGCCTTGGCGCCGCCGACCGGCGCGCAGACGAAGGGCGAATTATGCCCCAGCCGCTCGTGATACATCCAGCGCTGGCCGATGGTCCAGCCGGCATCGACTTCGCCCATGCGGTCGCTGTCGGGGATGCGCACGTCGGTGAAGAATTCCTGGCAGGCCTCGCTCTCGCCGTTCAAGCCGCTCGATCCGCTGGATTTCGACCCCCGGCTGGTGCAGCGGCATGATGAACACCGACATGCCCTGATGCTTGGGCACATCCCAATTGGTGCGCACCAGGATCAGCCCCCAGTCCGCCCACCAGGCGCGCGAGGTCCAGACTTTCGAGCCGTTGAGGATCCAGTCGCCTCGCCGCATTTGCGCACCGCCCCGGTGGAAATCCCGGCGACATCCGAGCCGCCGCCCGGCTCGGACAGCAGCTGCACCCAGACCTCGTCGCCTTTGAGAATCGCCGGCAAATGCGCAGCCTTCTGCTCGGCCGTGGCGAATTCGAGCAGGGTGGAGGCGCAGGGGCTGAAGGTCGGCACGCTGAACCGCGAGGGATATTCGTGCCCCGCCAGTTCCTCGTTGAAGGCGCGGTTGTGTTCGGGGGTCAGGCCCTGGCCGCCGTATTCCCTGGGGAAGCAGATCCCGGCGAAACCGCCGTCGAACAGCTTGCGCTGCAAATCGCGGTCGCGCTGGACGGCGACGCGCTCCTCGTCGTCGTCCTCGCAGTGCTGGCTGAGGTCCCAGGGCTGCACCGGACCGAGATTGGCCTCGATCCAGGCGCGGGCGCGCTTGCGGAAATCCTCGACGCTTTCGATGGTATCGCTCATGCCGCCAACTCCTGCCCAATCTGCATCGCCGCGATCAGCCGCTTGTGCTCCGCCGGCGTGCCATAGAGCAGCGAATCGAGAGTGATCCGGCGCAAATAGAAATGCAGATCGTGCTCATAGGTGACGCCGATGCCGCCGTGCATCTGCACGCAGTCCTGCGCCAGTTCGACGCCCTGCACGCCGATATAGCTCTTGGCGGTGCTGGCCAGTTCGGCGGCGTTATCCGCGCCATCGGCAACCGCGTCGGCGGCGGCGTCGCAGATCGCGTGGCTCGCCTCGAGCCAGCTCTTCATGTCGGCGAAGCGGTGTTTGAGCGCCTGGTAGGAAGCCAGCGCGCGGCCGAAGGTATAGCGGTGGAACGCCCAGTCGAGCGTCATCTCGAAGGCCGCGTCCATCGCGCCGGTGGCTTCGGCGGAAAGGATCACGGCGGCGATCTGGATTTGGCGGGCGACGGCGGCGTCGGCGCGGGCGAAGTCGCCGATCAGCGCGGCGGCGGGCAGGCGGGCATTGTCGAACGAGACGGCGGCGAAGCGGCGGGTGACGTCGATCGCTTTGAGCGGCTTGATCGTCACGCCCGGCGCATTGGCGGGGACGAGCACCTGCGTCATCCCGCCCTCGCTAGCCCCGGTGACCAGCAGATGCGTTGCCTGGGCGGCGCTTTCGGCGGGCTTGACCACGCCGTTTATCACGATGTCGTCGCCGTCGCGGCTGATCGTCACGCTGGCTTCGCCCGGCATCTGCCACGGCGCGGCGCCGAGGCAAGTCGAGGCGATCGACTGGCCCGTCAGGATTTCCGCCAGCGCCGCGCTTTGCGCCTCGCCAGCCTGGCCCGACAGCGCGGCGACCGCGACGTTGCAATCGGTCAACGGCCCCGGCGCGGCGTGCTTGCCGAATTCATAGGCGATCAGCGCCAGATCGGCGAGGCCGCGACCGCTGACGCTGCCGCCGCCGTCGTCCTCGGAGGCGAGCAGCATGCACCAGCCTAGTTCCGCGCCGCTGGTCCAGTAATCGGGATCGAACCCGGCGGGATCGTGGCGCAGCGCCTTGCGCATATGGCTGAGCGGAACCCGGTCGCCGAGAAACCGCGAGGTGGTGTCGCGGAGCAGCTCCTGATCGGACGTGAGAACATGCCACATATGCGTTCCGAACCCTCTCTCGCGCGCGGTTCTTGCCGCCGCCGCGCATTGCCTCTGCCATGGAGTTTTGGCGAGGCCAAGGGAAACTGTCGAGTGCCCCTTGGTGCAGCCGGACCCCGGCGGCGGAGGCGTGAGGCGCTTCGCCTCTCCCGCCGGGAAAAGTCAGCCGCCGAACCCCTCCGCCAGAAAGCGCTCCGCCAGCCCGGCGAGCACCGCCGCGCCCTTGGGCAGCACCGCCTCGTCCAGCATCATCCGCGTCGAGTGGATCGCGCAGCAGCTGGTCCAGTCCTCGCCTTCCTGCGCAACACCGATGAAGAACATCGCGCCGGGCACCTTGTCGAGCACATAGGAGAAATCCTCCGCGCCCATGATCGGCGCGTCCATCCGGCGGAAGCTGCCCTCGCCGAACATCCCGCGCACCGCCGCCTCGGCGAAGGCGACCGCGCGGGGATCGCAGATGGTGACCGG
The DNA here is from genome assembly GCA_963779195.1 of uncultured Alphaproteobacteria bacterium. Taxonomy (GTDB): domain Bacteria; phylum Pseudomonadota; class Alphaproteobacteria; order Sphingomonadales; family Sphingomonadaceae; genus Novosphingobium. Next base: position 64,332 of record CAVZWZ010000001.1, on the reverse strand, counting down.
GAAGCCCTCCTCCACCGTCACTTCCGCCGTCAGCCCGTGGGCCCCGGCGATACCGGCAGCGAGCAGGCGCACCGCATCGGCTAGGCGGGCGCGGTGTTCGCGCGAGAGGGTGCGCATCGTGCCTTTCAGCACTGCGCGGTCGGGGATGACATTGTGGGTGGTGCCCGAGTGCAGGCTGGCGATGGTCACCACCACCGGATCGTGGGCGTTGAACTGCCGGGTCACCAGCGTCTGCAAGGCGGTGACGATCTCGCAGGCGACCGGCACCGGATCGCGCGTCTGGTGCGGCATCGAGGCGTGGCCGCCTTCGCCCCCGACGACGATCTCCAGCATGTCGGCGGCGGCAAGCAGCGGCCCCGCCCTGCCCGCCACCAGCCCGTGCGGCGCGTTGGGCATGATGTGGAGGGCGAAGGCGGCATCGGGCAGTGGCCCGTGCTCCCCGCCGCCCAGCAGGCCGTCATCCAGCATGAAGCGCGCGCCGTGGAAGCCCTCCTCGCCGGGCTGGAACATGAACAGCACTTCGCCCTTGAGGCTGGCCGCCCGCGCGCAGAGCAGTTCCACCGCGCCGGCCAGCATCGCGGTATGCGCGTCATGGCCGCAGGCGTGCATCGCGCCGGGCACGGTGGAGGCGAAGGGCAGCCCGGTTTCCTCGGGCATCGGCAACGCGTCCATGTCGCCGCGCAGGAGCACCGAGCGGCCGGCTCCCGCCCCGCCCTTCAGCACGCCGACCAGCCCGGTGGTCGAAGGCCCCTCGCGCCAGACGAGCGGCAGATGCGCCAGCGCCGCGCGCACCTTGTCGCGGGTCTTGGGGGTGTGCAGGCCCAGCTCGGGCTCGGCATGGATCGCCCGGCGCAGCGCGACGATCTCCCCGGCAAGCGCTCCGGCTTCGGCGATCAGCGAATCTTGCGGCACTTCTTGCGTCACAGGGGGCGCTCCGGAATTGTTGCGGCTGTGCGTCAGGCTACCGGATCGTCCCCCGCCACTCCAAGCACAAATGTGACTTTGGCCATCGGCTTGATCCGCGCATGCCGCACCTGGGTGCTCAGCACCGTCAGCCCGTGCGCGCGGAAGAAAGCTTCCCAGCCGGAAACGCGGCGAAAGGTCAGCGGCATCGGCATGGCGACGATGGCCAGCTTGCCCTGGTCGCGGAAGGCCTTGATGCTGCCCATGACGATATTCGCATAGAAGTCGTTCCACACGGTGAACAGATATTGCCACGGGGTGAACCAGGTATCCTCGAAGATGACGATCCGGCGGCGGGCGACCCGCCGCATTTCCGCCAGGATAGCCGCCTGATCGCGGCTGTGGTGCAGCACGAAAGCGGCCATGGCGACGTCGGCGCTCTTGTCCTCCAGCGGAATTGTCTTGCCGTCGAACAGGCCGATGGCGATGTCGTCGTCGCTATAGTCGATGATGTCGAAGCCGACCGTGCGCACCCCCAGCGCCGGGCCGATCGCCTTGAGGAAATCGCCCCGGCCCGCGCCGACATCGAGCACCAGATCGCCGGGCTGGGCGATACCCTGAATCGCTGCCAGCCGCGCGGCGATTTCTCCGGCCCGGTTCTGCGCCTGCAAGCGGGCGAACAGCGACCTCGGCATCAGCAGATAGGCGAGCGCAGTCAGGCACATCAGCGGCAGATAGATCAGGCTGAGCGGCAGCCCGGCGAGAAAGCGCAGCCTGTCGGCCAGGGAGGGGCGATACATCCGGTGCTTCCATGCGGCGACGCAATTGCCGCACCTTGTGGACGGGGCGCGATTTGGCCGTCAAGCCCCGCTGGACCTATCCCGCCAGCTTGGCCGCCAGCCGTTTCGCCGCCGCATTGTGCATCGACACCGAGGCCGCCATCAGCGCGTTGAGCAGCACCGCCTGATAGATGAAATACCACAGCGGGCTGCCCGCCAGCATCGATAGTCCCAGCACGATCGCCCGCGAATTGGGGCCGAGGAGCTTGAGGATCAGCAGCAGCGGCGGCGCTTCGGCGCGCACTTCGTGCTCGATCCGCTCCAGCGCGGCGGGATCGCCCTGCGCGGCTTCGACTGCGGCATCGACCTTGAGCGCGTGCGGCGTCATCCCGCTGGCGAGCTGGAGGTAGCCAGAGAGGATTTCCGAGAAGCCGTATTTGCCGGTCTTGGTCTCGTCCTTGTGGGTGTTGCGCAGCCAGGGCAGCCGGTAGACCCACCACTGATACTGCCGCCGCTGCACCTCGCAGTGATTCGCCTGGACGAAATGGCTGACCCCGGCGGCGACCATCACCGGCCAGGCGATGACCGGGGCGATCTGCTGCGCCAGCAGCCAGCCGAGGATGAAATAGACGATGATGTGGCTGGCATAGTCGCAGACCCCGTCGACCAGTTCGCCGAGCGGGCTGGTGCGCCCGGTGACGCGGGCGAGATCGCCGTCCGCGCCGTCGACGACATGCCAGCTCATGTGCAGCAGCATGCCGAGCAGCGCGCCCGGCCAGCCCCAGCCATGGACATAGGTCAGCGCATAGACGACGCCCGCCGCGACAACGAAGCAGCCGCCGATCACCGAGACGATGTTCGGCGTCAGCGGGGTTTTCGCCAGCAGCAGGGCCAGCCGCCAGGCCAGCGGGTGATAGAGATAATGGTTCAGCGGATCCTGCAACTCGCGCGGCCGTTTTGGCCGGGGCGGGCGGGCCTTGCCGCCGCCCAGCGAACCGCGCCCGTCTGCGGACGTCAAAACTTCTGCCACCCAAAACCTCCTGGCTTGCGACCCTGCCCTGCGCCGGCCATCCGCTTTTCTGCTTTTACAGGCTGAATCACCGTGTTACATTTTGTCACAGTTCCGGCCTTGGTCCGGAAGCGCGGGATACATATAGACTCTTTGCTGGGGAGGAACAGTCCGCCGTTCGGTTCGGCAATAATTGGGTGTGTATCATTCACGGACAAGCTTCCCTGAAACGCGCTGTCATTGTCTTTCAGACGGCCGAGAATGCTGCCAGCAATGTCGCGGGACTGCCGGCGGCGGCGCGCGCCCTGCGCGAGGCGGCGCTGGCCGGGGTCGAGCAATGCTGGATCGTCGCCGAACCCGGCTGGCGTCCGGCGGCCCCGGTGCGCGAGGAATTGGCCCGCCTCGCCGGCGGCATGCCGTTCGCGATCGCCGGGCGCGGCGAGTTATCCGCAGTTTTTCCGCCCGAAGGCGCGCTGCTCGTCTGCGGCGAGAAAATCGTCGATGCCGCGACGATCCGCGCCGCCCTGTCCGGGCCGGTGCTGGCGGCGGACGGGCTGGCCGCAGCGCGCAGCTGGGACGAGACCGCGCTCGCTGCGCTGGGCGGCTGCGACTGCGCGGCGGAGCTCGATGCAGCGGCGCGGCGGATCGTCGCGGCCACCGCCAAACCGGGCGACGGCATTGTCTCGCGCACGCTCAACCGCCCGATATCGCAGGCAATCTCGCGGCTGCTGCTGAACTGGCCGGCGATCCGGCCGATGCAGGTGACCTGGCTGACCGGATTGCTTTCGCTGGTGATGGTCGCCTGTCTGCTGTCCGGTTCGAATTCCGGGCTGATCGCCGGCGCAATCCTGTTTCAGGTCGCCTCGATCGCCGACGGGATCGACGGCGAAATCGCCCGCGCCACCTTCCGCACCTCATCGCGCGGCGCGATGGCGGACAGCCTGGTCGATGCCGCGACCAACATCGGATTCATCGGCGGGGTGACGATTAACCTGTGGATTCAGGGCAGCACCAGCGCCGCGATGGTCGGCGCGGCGGGGCTGGCGATGATGGCGCTGGGGCTCTTGCTGATCGGCATCCGGGCGCGGCGATCTGCGCGTCCGTTCACCTTCAACGGCGTGAAAGACCGCGTCGGCAAGACCGGATCGCGGCTGATGCAGTGGCTTACCTGGCTGACGATGCGGGATTTCTATGCCTTTGCCGCCGTGCTCTTCGTGGTCAGCGGCCATGCCGCTGCGGGATTGATCGCTTTCGCGGTGGTTGCGGCGGGCTGGCTGGCGGTAGTTCTGGCGGTTTTGCGGCGCAAGGCGGCATGAGCTTGCGCAAACCACTTGCTTTTGGCGCGCGATTTCACAATGGAGGCCCGATCCACCGGACGAAGTGCGTCTGTCTGAAGGGATTGTATTGATGAAGCCTATCAAGGTCGCCGTGATCGGCGTGGGCAACTGCGCCAGTTCGCTGGTGCAAGGTGTGGCCTATTACCGGTCGAATAATTCTTCGCAGGGTCTGATTCATGACCGCATCGGCGGCTATGGCGCCGGCGATGTCGAGTTCGTGATGGGGGTCGATGTCGATTCCCGCAAGGTCGGGCTGGATATCGCCGAGGCGATCTTCGCCGCGCCCAATTGCACCGCCGTGTTCCAGGAAAATGTCCCCGCCACCGGCGCCAAGGTGATGATGGGCAAGATTCTCGACGGGGTCGCCGATCACATGACCGGCATGGGCGAGCGCGGCTTCATGCTGGGTTCTCACGAAGAGGCCACGCGCGAATTGATCGTCGCCGCGCTCAAGGCGACCGGTGCCGAGGTGATGCTCAACTTCCTGCCGGTCGGTTCGGAAGAGGCCACTGAATTCTATATGGAATGCGCGCTGGATGCGGGCGTTGCGGTGGTCAACTGCATGCCGGTGTTCATCGCCAGCCGCCCCGAGTGGGAACGCCGCTTCGCCGAGAAGCGCATCCCGATCGTCGGCGACGACATCAAGGCGCAGATCGGCGCGACCATCGTCCACCGCGTGCTCTCCAGCCTGTTCGGCGCGCGCGGGGTCGATGTCGGTCGCACCTATCAGCTCAACACCGGCGGCAATACCGATTTCATGAACATGCTCGACCGCCAGCGGCTGGGCAGCAAGAAGGAATCGAAGACCGAGGCGGTGCAGGCGATGCTCGCCCAGCGCCTGGCGGACGAGAACATCCACGTCGGCCCGTCGGACTATGTGCCCTGGCAGAAAGACAACAAGCTCTGCTTCCTGCGGCTGGAAGGCAACCAGTGGGGCAATGTCCCGATGAACCTGGAGCTGCGCCTGTCGGTGGAGGACAGCCCCAATTCGGCGGCCTGCGTGATGGATGCGATTCGCTGCTGCAAGGTCGCTCTGGAGCGCGGCGAAGGCGGCGCGCTGATCGGCGCATCGGCCTATTACTGCAAGCACCCGCCGCAGCAGTTCAACGACGATACCGCCGCCCAGATGGTCGAGGAATATATCGCCGACGCAGCCCTGGCTGCGGAGTAACCCGATACAGGAGAAGCTGCGGTGGACGCGCTGATCATTGCCGCCGGTTATGGCAGCCGCCTTCGCGAGATTTCCGATTCGAAGCCGCTGACCCCGGTCGCCGGCATGCCGCTGCTCGAACTCGGCGTGCGCCAGGCGCGCGCGGCCGGGGTCGAGCGGGTGGTGGTGGTGACCGGCCATCAGGCGATCGAGATCGAGAAATTCCTGCCAGGACTCTCCGCGCGGGTGGGCATCCCGGTGGTGTCCGAACGGTTGCAGCACTGGTCGACGCCCAATGGCCATTCGGTCATCGCCGGCGCGGCGCGGATCGCCAAGCTGGGCGGGACCAATTACCTGCTGATGATGGCCGATCACATCTTCGAGGCCTCGATTCTCCAGCGCCTGGCGAAGCAAGGCACGAAAAGCCGCGGGGTGACCCTGGCGATCGACCGGCGCACCGGCAGTCCGCTGATCGATCCGGATGACGCGACCTGGGTCAAGACCGATGCCGACGGCCGGATCGAGGCGATCGGCAAGTCTATCGCGCAGTATGACGCGGTCGATTGCGGCGCGTTCCTCGCCACCCCCGAACTGGCGGCGGCCATCCGCGCGGCGATCGCCGAGGGCAAGCCGGGCAGCCTGTCGGAAGGCATGCAGCGCATCGCCGACGCCGGCCGCGCGGCGACCATGGACATCGGCGATGCCTGGTGGCTCGACGTCGATGACGCCCGCGCGCATGCGCTGGCCGAGGCCGAGGCCCCGCAGCGGCTGGCGGAAATCTACGCTACTGCCTGAACCTCACGGATATTTCATCTGCACCCGGGTGTTCAGCCCGCTGCGCGGGACGTTGAGCCGCACCGAGCGGAACGAGGGCAGCCCGGCCAGCGTCGGCGGATTGTTCGAAAAGCCGAAGCCTTCCGCCGGAAAACCGATCGCGGTGCGGTCGAACCTCTGGTTGGCGTTCTCGTCGTGGTACAGCGCCAGCGCATAGACGCCGGTGCGCGGCACGAAGATGCAGGCGCGGGTGGTTCCGGCCTGGGCCTGCACCCGCCCGACATAGAGCGAACCGCCCTTCGCCAGGAACTTGCGCGGGACGTCCGCATAGAGCGTCACCGCCAGCAGGCCATTGCCATTGCGCAGGCCATTGGCGGTCACCACCAGCCAGTGCGGGCTGGCCGGCCCGGTGCATCCCGCCGGCGGCGAAGCGGCTGCGGCGGGATCCGCCGAAGCGCCCGCTGCGGGGCCCATCAGAGTTGCGGCAAAGGCGATAACCGCGGCGCTGAAACGTCTCGGCATGGTCATTGTCGGTTCGATCCTGGGTCTGGAGAAAAATGTGGAAAAAGGGTTGGGCGAGGCAACTTCCTGCTGCATTTCGGCCGGGCTGGCGCGGGTTCGATGCGTCGGCGAGAGAGCGATCTATCTGATTCGGCGGGTGAATAGGGCGTGAATTTGTCGGAATTGGGTCGGCAAGCAAAGGCATAGCCTAATTCTCGGCCAAGACCACCCGCCCCGATTCCAGCCAGATTGTCGTGTCCGCCAGTTCCTGCAGGGCGCCGCGATGGCCGATCACCAGGATCGTCAGCCGTTCGCGCAGGCGCAGGATCGCCGCCGCGATCGCCGCCTCGCTGGCGCTGTCGAGCGCGCTGGTCGCTTCGTCGAGAATCAGCAGGTCCGGCCCGCCGAGCAGGGCGCGGGCCAGCACGATGCGCTGGCGCTCGCCGCCCGACAGCAGCCGCCCGCCCTCGCCCAGCGGCGTATCGAGCCCCAGCGGCAGCGCCAGGGCGAAGCCTGCGGCGGCATCGGCCAGCGCCGCACGCATCGCCGCCTCGCTGGCCGCAGGATGCGCCCAGGCGAGATTCTCGCGAATGGTGCCGGCGAACAGCACCGGCTCCTGCTGGACATAGGTGACGCGCGAGCGCCAGGCGCGCCGCTGGCTCGCCGCGAGCACGGCGCCATCGATCGCCAGCGATCCCGCGTCCGGCGCGATCAGCCCGCCGAGCAGATCGGCGACGGTGCTCTTGCCCGCGCCCGAGGGTCCGAGCAGCGCCGTGATCCGCCGCGCCGGGATGGTCAGGCTGACGCCGTCGAGCGCCGGCTGCGGCCTGCCGGGAAACCGCACGGTGACATCGGCTGAGCGCGATCTCGCGGGTCAGCGCGGGCGCCGGCGTCCCGTCCGGATCGGGCTCGCGCGCCGCCTCGGTGGCGGCGATCAGCGACAGCGTCGCGGTCACCGCCGGGCGCGAATGCTCCCAGTTCTGCCACGATTCCTGCAGCGCCCCCAGCAACGGCAAGGCGCGGGCGAACAATGCGGCCAGCGGCAGGATGGTGACCGCGCCGGCCTGCCAGCGCTCGATCCCGATCCAGACCACCGCCGCGAGCAGCAGCGCGCCGCCGCCATGCAGCGCCATCTGGCCCAGGCCGACATCGCGCACATAGGCCAGCTGCGCCCGGCGCAGGCCGGCGAACTCGGCCATGGCGTCCTGCTCGGCGCGGTGTTCCCGCGCGAAACTCTTGATCACCCGCAGCGCGCCCAGGCCTTCGGTGATCCGCCCGTAGACCGCGCCATAAGCAGCGTTGAGCGCTTCGCCCAGCGCGAAAGCCCGGCGGCGGGTGCGGCTGTAGGCGAACAGGATCAGCACCCCGCCCGCCGCGCCCGCCAGCGACACCCGGGGAGAAATCGCCAGCGCAGCCAGCCCGACCCCGCCCAGCGTGATCGCCGCCGCCAGCGCCGCGAGCAGCTGGTTCACCCCGTAGCCGATCCGGTCGATATTGGTGATCAGCAGGCCGGCGTTCTCGCTCTGGCGCATGCCGACCAGCGTCCGCCAGTCGCAGTGGAGCAAGGCCGACCAGGCGCGGCTGCGCAAGGTGTCGACCAGCCTGGTCTCGAAGCGCTGGGCGGCGATGGCATGGGCATAGCGGATCGCGCTGCGCAGCAGCACCAGCACCACGAACAGCGCCAGCAAAGGCCCGAGCGCCAGCGGAATGCCGATCGCCGCCAGCACCCTGCCGATCGTGCCGGCGCCGCCCTCGCCGGCCCCCAGCACCGTCAGCATCGGGATCAGCAGCACCAGCCCGATGCCTTCGGTCAGCGCCGATGCCAGCATCAGAACGCCGAGCACGGCGGCCGGGCGCGGCTCGAAACGCAGCTTGACGGGCGCGGGCTTGTCCATTGCCAGCCCCGATCTAGCAGCTATGGGCAATTTACAAGCATTGAAGGTCGCCGTGGCTCATCCAATTACCCTTTCGCCCGAGCTGGCCCTGCTCGCCGCCTGCGATCTGGCGCCGGACGAGGTGCTGGCGCAAAGGGCTGCGGGCGCGGCGCGAAGCGGCGCGGGGTCTGGCCCGGGATCCGCCATCGACTGGGGCCGGTTCGCCATCCTGGCGCGGCGGCACGGCATGGCCGCGATGGCCGGCGACCGCCTGGCCCGGGCCGCGCCGGGCGCGATGCCGGCGCCGCTTGCCCGCTCGCTCCACCGCAGCCTGCTGGACGATACCGCCCTGCAGCTGGCGCATTCCGCCGAAGCGGCAAAGCTGACCGCGCGGCTGGCGGCCGGCGGGATCGGCGCGATCGTGCTCAAGGGCGCGGCGGTGGCGCATATGCTCTATCCGGACAATCCGCAGTGGCGCAACTCGTCCGACATCGACCTGCTGGTCGATCCCGGGCACTTCCTCGCCGCCGACCGGCTGCTGCGCGGCGCGGGCTATGCGCGCCACTGGCCGGCGGGAGGCTTGCCCGGCGCCGGGCTGGACATGCTGCTGCACCTGGCGAATGTGTTCGAATACCGTGACCCGCAGACCAACCGGCTGATCGAACTGCACTGCCGCACCCAGCTCAATCCGCATGCGCCGCAGGCGAGTTTCGCCGAGCTGTTTGCCGCGACCGCCGCAATCGAGACCGGCTGCGGGGCGATCCGCGGGCTCGATGGTCCGCACCTCGTCGCCTATCTCTCCCGCCATGCGGTCGGCCATGTCGGCGTCCGGCTGAAATGGTTCGGCGACCTCGACCGCGCGCTGCGGCGGGTTTCGGCGGCGGGCTGCGCCGCCTATGCCGCGCCGGGCGGGCTGCGCAGCGCGCTCTATCCGGCCGAAGTGGCGGACAGCGTGCTGGCGGTGCTGGCGAGCGCCGCGCGCGGCCAGGTCCCGGCCAGTGCCGCAGTGCCAAGGCCGCGCGAGGCCAGGCGCATCGTCCGCGATATGGAAAGCCTGACCGACCGCCCGCCCGCGCGCAGCCTGGCGACGCTGCCGCTCGAGCTGGCCGAACTGCGGGTCGATCTCAGCATGGCGCCGGGCGCAGCAGCCAAGGCCTGGCAGCTGCTGCACACGCTGAGCGATCCGCGCGACGTCTATCTGCTGCGGCGCGGACGCAACTGGGCGTGGCTCTATGCCGCGCTCGGTCCGCTGCTATCGGCGCGGCGCTATGTCCACCGGTTGGCGCCTGGCAGCGGGCGAGGTTCCGTGTGAGCGGCATAGCAGCGATCGTCCGGTTCGACGGCGGCGCGGTCGAACCAGGCCGGATCGAAGCCATGACGGCGGCGATGGCCTATCGCGGGGTGGACGGGATCGCTCATTGGCGCAGCGGCGGCGTCGCGCTGGGCCACCTCATGCTGCACACCACGGCGGAATCGCTCGAGGAAGTGCAACCGCTCGCCAATGAGGACGAAAGCCTGGTGCTGGTGATGGACGGCTGGCTGAGCAATTGGCAAGAGCTGCGCACCGGCTTGCTCGCGCGCGGGGCGAAGTTGCGCAGCCGCAGCGACGCCGAACTGGTCTTGCGCGCCTATGAGGTGTGGGGCGAGGATTGCCCCAAGCACATCGACGGCGAGTTCGCCTTCCTCATCTGGGACGCGCGGGCTGGCGAGGCTTATCTGACCCACGACCACATCGGCCTGAAATCGCTGCACTATCACTGGGACGGGCGCAGGCTGGTGGTTGGCTCCGATATCGTCGGCGTGCTGGCCGGTCCGGATGTGCCGGCCGAGCCCAATCGCGGCAAGATCGCCGAAATTATCGGGCACGACGTCATCGCGCGCGATCAGACCGTGTGGCAAGGCGTGATGCGGGCGATGCCGGCGCGTTGGTTCCGCTTCGGCAGGAACGGCGTGCGCAGCGGACAATACTGGCAGCCGCCGATCGGAGCGCGCAGCGAGCGGCGCAGCGACGCGGAATACTTCGAGGAATATCGTGCGCTGTTCGCCGATTGCGTGCGCCGGTCGTCGCGCTCGCACCTGCCGCTGGCCTGCGATGTCAGCGGCGGGCTCGATTCTTCGGCGGTCTTCGCCATGGCCCACCACCTGCGGCGGGATGGCAAACTGCCTGCTCCGGCGGTCAAGGGCTATACCTATTTCTTCGAGGATGCGCCTGGCAGCGACATCGACGAGATCGAGTATGCCCGGGCGGTCGCCCGCCATACCGGCGAGGAGGTGCGCGAAATCGACCCGTTCCGGCCCGATGCCGCCTGGTTCGTCCAGCGCGGGTTCGAGGATCGCAACATTGCCGGCTATCCCAATGGCGCGATGTCGATCGCGATCGGCGAGGCGCTGGTGCAGGATGGCTGCCGCGTCATCCTCAATGGCGAAGGCGGCGACGAATGGCTGGCGGGCAAGCGCTTCTACTTTGCCGAACAACTCGCCGCGCGCGACTGGCCAGCGCTGGCGGCCAGCTTTCGCGAGGACCGGGCGGAGTTGGGCTTGCGCGCAACCGCCTGGAATTTGCTTCGCCATGGGCTCGCCCCCAATCTGCCGCGCTGGCTGCTCGATGCCCGGCTGCGCCTGCGCGACATGCTGGGGCCGGACGAATTCGCCAGCGCCAGCTGGCTGGCGCCGGACATGCTGGAACTGCTGAACCAGCGCCGCGCCGCCCGCGACCGCAAGCAGTTCACCAGCATCCGGAATCCGGCGCACCGCAGCATGTTCATGGTGATGACCGACCCCTTTGCGATCCTTGTCTGGGACCAGTTCTCGCGCCAATCGGCGCGCATCGGCTATGAGATCCGCACGCCGCTGTATGCGCGGAAATTCATCGAGTTCGCCTTTGCCACTCCGGAGCGGCTCAGGCTGCGGGGGAATATATCGAAATACATACACAGGGCAGCGCTTGCCGGATTGCTTCCCGAGGCGGTTTTGAACCGGAAAACCAAGGCCGAATTCTCCCTTGCTTTCAACAGGCATCTGCTTGCGGCGGATGGCTTTCCGGCCGGTGCCGGACACGGAAATGGGTCTGGATATCTCGATCGGAAGCGTGTAGGGACGCTCAAGGATAGCTATGACGGCGATTATGCGCAGGGCCGGGTGATGTGGGCGCTGTGGAGCATATTCGAGATTGAGAGCCTGTTCGGGTCTAAGAATTGAACGCATACCGCTTTGCATATAACGAAAGTCGATCCATGCCAGACAAGACAGTTTCCGCCGCCGGCATTCCGGGCAAACGCGCCGCCTCCGCCGGGAAGGCGCACTATGTCCGCCCATCGCTTTCGGTTTTCGGATCGGTCCGGGAACTCACCGGCTCGGGCACGGGCGGCAGCTCGGATGGCGGCATGCCGATGGCTTGATTGACGCAGCGCGTCAACGGCTTCCGCGCTATCGCTTCGGCAGCGAGCGGTAGTCGATTACCTTGCTTACAACGCTCGAAGAACATCTCGGATATATCTCCGACGAACGGCGCACTGCGCTTTTCCGCCAAGCCTTGGCCAGCGCCATTGCGCCCGGCGATCTGGTGGCCGACGTCGGCTGCGGCTTCGGCATCCTCGGGCTGCTATGCCTGCAATCAGGCGCGGCGCACGTCTGGGGGATCGACCGGACCGACGCGATCGAGATCGCCCGCGAAACCATGACGCGGGCCGGGCTGGCGGATCGTTACGGCTGCATCCGCGATCATTCGTTCCGGGCGGTGCTGCCCGAACCGGTCGACGTGGTGGTCTGCGATCATGTCGGCTATTTCGGCTTCGACTATGGCATCGTCGCCACGCTGGGCGACGCAAGGCGGCGTTTGCTGAAGCCGGGCGGCAAGGTGATCCCGGGCCGGATCAAACTCATGCTGGCGGGCGTAACTTCGCCGGATTGCCGCAAAAAGGCCGAGGCCTGGGCGGACGCGGCGATCCCGCCGGAGTTCCGCTGGCTGCGGGAATATGGCGTCAACGCCAAGCACGCCCATAGCTTCGCGCCCGGCGAGATTGCGACGGCGCCAGCCGAGCTGGGGACCATCGACCTGCGCAGCGACACGCCCGATGTGCTCTCGTTCAAGACCGCGCTGGCCGCCCAGGCGGATACCGTGCTCGATGGGCTGGCCGGCTGGTTCGATTGCGAACTGGCCGGCGATGTATGGATGACCAACTCGCCGCTGGCGGAAGGCCGGATCGACCGGCCGCAGGCATTTCTCGCCTTCGACCGGCCGGTCGAAGTGCGCGGCGGCGAGACGATCGAGGTAGCGCTGACGATCCGCCACGAGGAGGGTTTGATCGCCTGGAGCGTCGTCGATCCGCGCAGCCGCCGCAAGCAGAAGCAATCGACCTGGAGCAGCAAGATACTCGCCGGGGCCGATCTTGCGGGACGATCCGCCAAACCGGCGCAACTCAGCCCCGAAGGACTCGCCCGCACGATCGTGCTCGGCTATGCCGACGGTGTGCGCACAGGCAGGGAAATCGAACAGGCGGTGCTGCGCGACCATCCGCAGCTGCTGCCCAGCGAGTCGGAAATCCGCCGCTTCGTGCAAGCCGAGCTGGCCAGGAGCACTGGCTAGTGGGCGATTTCGAAGTGCTCGCTGCCCGTCCGCAGACGCCCATGCCCCACCCCCACTTCGACCTGTGGCGCACGCCGGACAGCGACGAGATCGCCCTGCTGTTCTTCCGCACCCCGGCCGGCTATCTGCTGCGCTTTCCCGATCTGGCGGACTACGCCATAGCCGCAGCGAACCAGCCGGTCACCTGCACCCCCGCGCCCGGCGTTCCCGCAGATCTGGTCGCCAACCTCTATTACAACCAGGTCGCGCCGCTGATCGCCAACAGCCAGGGCGGGCTGGTGCTGCATGGCAGCGCGGCAGCGGCGGGGGACTGCGCCATCGCCTTCGTCGCGCAATCGCGCCGGGGCAAGTCGACCCTGGCGGCAAGCTTCGCCCGGGCCGGCTATCCCTTCCTCACCGACGACGGGCTGTCGCTCGAACTGGCGCATGCGCGCTATCTGGTGAAGCCGAACCGGCCTTCCCTGCGGCTGCGTCCGGATAGCGAGGCTGCCGTGCTCAACGATGGTGCGGCGGGCGCAGACGATGAGACCGTCTGGAAGAACCTGATCGAAGCCGGCCCGCGCCTGCCGTTTCAGCATGCGCCGCTGCCGCTGCGGGCGATCTATCTGCTGGGCGCGGGCGAGGACAAGCCGTTCGCCGTGCAGCGCCTGACGCCGGCGGCGGCGCTGGCCGCGCTGATCCCGCATTCCTTCATCCTCGACGTCGAGGACCGTCCGCGCCTGCGCGCGCATTTCGGGCGGCTGGCGGAGCTGGCCGAGGCGGTCCCATGCCATTCGCTCGATTTTCCGCGGCGCTACGACGCGCTGCCCGGGGTGATTGCAGCAATCGTCGAGCACGCCCTGGCGGATCGGGCGGAACCCTGAATTGAGCGGGATTGCAGCCATCATCCGCTTCGATGGCGGCGCAGTCGAGCCCGGCCAGATCGAAGCGATGACCGCAGCGATGGCCTATCGCCAGGCGGACGGCATTGCCCATTGGCGGCGTGGCGGCGCAGCGCTGGGGCACCTCATGCTGCGCACGACGCAGGAATTGCTCGAGGAAGTCCAGCCGCTGGCCAATGAGGACGAGAGCGCGGTGCTGGTCATGGACGGCTGGCTGAGCAACTGGCAGGAACTGCGCAGCGACCTGCTGGCGCGCGGTGCGAAGCTGCGGACCCGCAGCGACGCCGAGCTGGTGCTGCGCGCCTATGAGACATGGGGCGAGGATTGCCCCCGGCGCATCGACGGCGAATTCGCCTTCGCGATCTGGGACGCGCGCCGCCGCGCGGCCTTTTGCGCCCGCGATCACGCCGGGCTGCGGCCGCTGCACTACCAATGGGACGGCCAGCGGTTGATCGTCGCCTCGGACATCGCCGGCGTGCTGGCGGGGCCGGGCGTGGCGGCGCGGCGCAATCGCGGCATGATCGCGGAATATATCGCCAACGACTGGATCAGCCGCGAGGAGACGGTCTGGCTGGATGTCCTGCGGCTCAAGCCGGCGCATTGGTTGCGCTTCAGCCAGGCCGGGAAGGCGAGCGGCGAATACTGGCTGCCGCCATTCGAACCGACTATCCAATACCCGCGCGACGAAGACTATTTCGCGCATTACCGCGAGGTCTTCGCCGATTGCGTGCGCCGGGCCTCGCGGACGCATCTGCCGCTCTCCTGCACCGTCAGCGGCGGGCTCGATTCCTCGGCCATCTTCTGCATGGCGCATGAATTGCAGCGCGCCGGAACGCTGCCGGCGCCCGGCATCGAGGGCTACAGCTACCGGTTCGAGGGCAATGCCGAAGCCGACGAGATCGCTTACGCCCGCGCCGCCGCCCGGCACGCCGGCGCCCCGCTGCACGAAGTGGCGCCGTTCCTGCCCGAACTCGCCTGGTTTGCGGAGCGGGGCCGCGAATACCGCGACGTGGCCGGCTATCCCAATGGCGCCATGGGCATCGCGATCGGCGAGCAGCTGGCCGCTGCTGGCTCGCGCGTGCTGCTGAGGGGCGAGGGCGGCGACGAATTCCTCGCCGGCAAGCCGTTCTATTACCAGGAACTGCTGGCGGCGCGCGACTGGCCGCAGATCGGCCAGCACCCTGCGCGAGGATGCCGGCGCGATCGGGCCTGCGGCAGACGGCGCGGAATTTCCTGCGCTATGGTCTTGCCCCCCTGACCCCCGAACCGCTGTTGAAACTGCGCCGCAAGCTGCGATCGCAGCGCGGGGTGAACCGGTTTTCACGCGCGTTCTGGCTCTCGCCCGACCTCGAAGAGCTGCTGTTCCAGCGCCGGATCGCCAGCGACTCGCAGCATTTCATGCGGTTCTCCAACCGTGCCCGCCGGTCGATGTATATGGTGCTGACCTATGCCTTCGCCGGCATCGTGCGCGATCACATCGCCCGCCAGAGCGCGCGGATCGGCTATGACGCGCGCAGCCCGATGTATGCGAAAAGCTTCCTCGAATTCGCCTTCGCCATCCCCGAGCGGATGCGGCTGCGCGGCGGCGTCCGGAAATATGTTCATGTCGCGGCGCTGGCCGGGACGATTCCCGAAATCGTCGCCCGCCGCACGACAAAGGCCGGGTTTTCAATTGCCTTCACCCGCCACCTGGATCATATATATCCTTTGTTGGTGGACCGGCTGGCCGGAGAAATGGCTGCCGATCTGAGGCCCGAAGGAGTTGCCCGGCTCTACGATCGCTACTACCGGGGGTCTCGCAACAGCAGGGTGGATTGGGAACTTTGGGGCATTTTCGCTGTTTCAGGCTTGAGTGCGGGGGATATCCAGGCAGACCGGCCAGGCAACCGCAGGAGTTCGTAAATGTCTGAGTTTGAAAATCATTCTTCGAAGGTCCCGCCCGGGGCGATGGGGGGCAAGCGCCCGCCCGGCGCCAGGCTGGCCTACCGGCGCCCGGCGCTGTCGATCTATGGTTCGGTCAGGGAACTGACCGGCGCGGTGTCGGGAGCCGGTGCCGGCGACGACACGACGATGATGACCTGAAGATTTGCCGATGCCGCGACGCTGGCCCCAGCCATGGGCGGCATTCGCGCAGCAAACCCGCGCAGGAGTGACCGCACCGTGAATCTGACGGACAGGCTGGAAGTATCGGACGATGTCGTGGTCCGCGATGTCGGCGGCGAAACCGTGCTGCTCGATCTCGCCAGCGGCACCTATTTCGGCCTCGACGCGGTCGGCGCGCGCATCTGGCAACTGATCGAGGACGAGGGCGCGACGCTGGCCGGGGCCTGCGATGTCATCGCCGAAGAATACGAGGTCGAGCGCGGCGAGCTGGAGCGCGATGTGCTGGCGCTGGCCGCCCAGCTCGCCGAACACGGGCTGGTCGCCGCCGCCGCCGGGTAGAGCGGTGTGCGGGAAATCTGATTCAGTTCCCACAAGTCCGACTACCCTGAGCTTGTCGAAGGGCTGTCCTTTTCTTCGTGCCTCCCGCGCGACCGCCCTCAGAAAAAAGCAGTCCTTCGACAAGCTCAGGGTAGTCGGTTTGGTTAGAGGTGATTTACCTTTACCAATCACCTCCCTGGCCGCGATCACCTGGCGTCGTCGATCCCCGGTATCTCCGCCAGCTCGGGAATGGCGAACAGCCGCGCCCAATTGCCCGGCCTGACCAGCTCTGCGGTTCCCGCCGGGATGAAGTGGAAGAACAGCAGGTCGCAGAACGCCTTGCCTTTGCCGCGCGGCAGAGCGTCGCGGTAGTGCCATTGGCTGCTGCCGGAAAACAGGATGGCGTCGCCCGGCAGCAGGGTCTTCGACTGGAATTCCAGATCGGGCTGCGCCTTGATTTCGGCGCGCCAATCCTCGCCCAGTTCGACCGGTGCTTCCGGCCAGGGCAGGATCTGGCTGAACCGGATCGGCCAGGGCTCGCTCTGGCCGATGCAGATATCGAGCGTCCATTTCGCCGAGGGCGCATCGAGGTGCGGCTCGCAGACCCCCAGCTTGGTGTAGAGGCTGAGGAAATTGTAGCTCGGCTCGACCGGCTCGCCGGCCCATTCCGAGACCCTGTCGACCAGCCTGCGCTGCAATTCGGTGAAGGGCGGATGATCGTGGACGATGAAGCGCCCGAAGCGCTTGAGCTCGTGCAGCTCGAGCTTCTCCCTGGGGATCGCCGCGACGGTTTCGGCAATTCCGGCAAGCATCGCACTGTCGAGCAGGCCGGGCAGCTCCTTCACCGCGAAGGCCGGATCGGTGCGCAGCGGCGCAAAACGCTCGACAAACTCGGCCAGTCTGCCGGGCGCGACCCGGGCGACGACATCCCGGGCGGCGAAATATTTGCCCAGCCAGACCGAATCGTACCATTGCAGTTTTGCGGTCATCGAAATCCCTGTCGCAAGCAGCGGCGCGGGCTTGCCCTAGCTTGCGCCACGCCCGCGATAAAGCTTTCCCTGCCGCCGCCGCGCTTATAGAGCCGGATGACATGCGGATCGGACTGGTGGCGCCAAGACTGACAAGCGACGTGACGAAGGCGATCGCGCTCGGCCCTGCGGGCTGGGCGGACCTTTCCCGCGCGGTCCTCGAACTGGCGCTGGCCAACCGCCGGATGGCATCGCGCAGCATCCGCGAACTGCTGGGTCCGGGGCGGGACCGGGAACCGTCCGCTGCCGCCCAGGCGCTGAGCGAGCGCCAGCGCCGGCTGGTGGCGCGAGTGGCCTATGCCGTGCCGGTGATGGGGCTGCGCGTGCCGTGGCGTTCGGACTGCCTGGTGCAGGCATTGGCCGCGCGGCGCTGGCTGGCGGGCGCGGGCATCGCCAGCGACATCTGCATCGGCGTGCCGCTGCCGCGCGAGCCCGATTTCACCGCGCATGCCTGGCTCACCGCCGGCGGCACGGTGGTCACCGGCGGCGACATATCGCGCTACGCGCCGCTGCTGGCGCCCGACGACTCGCTGCTGGCCGCGCTCGGCGGGGGGCGCTGAAGCGGCAAATTCGTCGCCCGCAGGGCACCCCTCGGCGCAGGCAATTTCCCCTATGCCGGGCAAGCCGGTGGAAAACCCCCACCTCTGCTTGCCGCCACTAGATGTGGTGGTTAAGCGCTAGCTTACACATGCCCGCCCCCTTGATCTCGCCATCTATCCTTTCGGCCGACTTCGCCCGTCTCGGCGAGGAGGTGCGGGCGATCGATGCCGCCGGGGCGGACTGGATCCATGTCGATGTGATGGACGGGCATTTCGTGCCCAACATCACCATCGGCCCCGGCGTGGTGAAGGCGCTGCGGCCGCATACCGCCAAGCCGTTCGACGTCCATCTGATGATCTCGCCGGTCGATCCTTTCCTCGAAGCCTTTGCCGAGGCCGGCGCGGACATCATCACCGTCCACCCCGAAGCGGGCGCGCATACCCACCGCACGGTGCAGGCGATCAAGGCGCTGGGCAAGCAGGCGGGCATCTCGCTCAACCCGGCGACCCCGGCCAAGCTGCTCGACTATCTGATCGACGACATCGACCTGGTGCTGGTGATGAGCGTCAACCCCGGTTTCGGCGGGCAGAGCTTCATTTCCAGCCAGCTGCGCAAGATCGAAGCGGTGCGCAAGATGATCGACAAGACCGGGCGCGACATCCGCCTGGAAGTCGATGGCGGGGTCGATATCGGCACCGCGCGCTCCTGCGTTTCGGCGGGCGCCGACGTGCTGGTCGCCGGAACCGCGACATTCCGCGGCGGACCCGATTGCTACGCGGCCAATATCGCCGCCTTGAAAAGTCTGGACTAGACCATGGCCGAGGCCGCAACCCGCGAACATCTGGCGCCGGACGATACCGGGTCAAGCGGCGCGGAACCGGCTATCCCGCTGGGCGGCGCGGACGAACAGGGGGTCGTGCACATGGAAGCCGCCGGCGAGCCGGGCGCGGGCGAGCTGATCGAGCCTGGCCGCGCGCTGGCCATCGCCGATTTTGCCGCCCCGTCGCTGGGCGCGGGCGAGCGGCTGATCCGCCTCGCCTACCGGGCCGGGATACCCTCATCGATGCTGACACTTCCGCTGGGCAAGCAAGCCAGGCCGCGCATTCTCGCCGCCGTCGCCAATCCGCTGCCCGGCCAGGCCGCCGCAGGCACCGCGCTGCGGGCCGGGCATTTCCTGGTCCACGGCGTCAAGATGCCGATCGCCCAGGTCGATTTCGGCGGCGCGGCGCGGATGACCCCGCCGTTCGAGCGGGTGGTGCACAGCTTCGCCTGGCTCGCCGATCTCGAAGCCAGCGCCGCGCGCGAACAGGTGACGCCGGTCGCGGCCCGGATCCTCACTGCCTGGCTCGACGCCAATCCCAAGCCGCCCGCGCGCCCGGGCAAGCGGCCGGCGTGGAGCCTGGCCAATGCCGGCCAGCGCACGCTCAACTGGCTGGTGCATGCGCCGCTGCTGTTCGCCGGCAACGACAAGGCGCTGCGGCTGCGCACCCAGGCGGCGGTGGCGGAAACCGCGCGCTGGCTCGACCGCAATGTCAACCGCGCCGAAGACCGGCTGGCCGAAGTCGCCGGCTGGTGCGGCATCGTCGCCGCCGGGCTGCTGCTGGCCGACGGCAAGCCGCGCCGGCTGTTCGGCGAAGCCGGGCTGGCCGGGGCGCTGGGCGAGCTGGTCGGCGACGACGGCGGGGTGCTGTCGCGCAGCCCGCTGGCCCAGATCGAGGCGATCGGCCTGCTGGTCAAGCTGCGCGCCTGCTATGCCGCCGCCGGGCGCGAGCCGCAGCCGCTGCTGGAAAGCATGCTGGCGCTGCTGGTGCCGCCGCTGCTGGCGCTGACCCACGGCGACGGCTCGCTGGGCAGCTGGCAGGGGGCCTGGGCGATCGATGCCGAGACGCTCGCCCAGCTGGTTGCGGCCAGCGGGGTGCGCACCCGGCCGCTGCGCGATGTCCGCCAATGGGGCTATCAGCGGGTGGTGGCGCAGAAGGGCATCCTGCAATTCGACGCCGCCCCGCCGCCGCTGGCCCGCCACGCCCGCCATGGCTGCGCCTCGACCCTGGCCTTCGAATTCAGCCACGCGGGCGAGCGCATCGTCGTCAATTGCGGCGGCTCGGCCTGCGCCGGCGGGCTGGTGCCGGTGCGGCTGGAGCAAGGCCTGCGCGCCAGCGCCGCGCATTCGACGCTGGTGCTCGACGACGCCAATTCCACCGCGATCTTGATCAACGGCAGGATCGGCTCGGGCGTCGGCGAGGTCGAAGTCGACCGGCGCACGCTCGAGGGCGAGCGAGTCCAACGTTCTGGGGCAGGCGCGACCCGGCTCGAGGCGAGCCACGACGGCTATTCGGCGCGCTATGGCCTGGTCCACCGCCGCATCCTGATCCTGCGCGACGACGGCACCGAGCTGCGCGGCGAGGATGTGCTGGCGCCCAGCGGCGGCAAGGCCAAGCGCGGCAAGGTCGCCTTCGCCATCCGCTTCCACCTCGGCCCGGGCATCGAAGCGGGCCTGTCCGACGACGGCCAGGGCGTCGGCCTCGCTCTGGCCGACGGCAGCTACTGGCAGTTCCGCATCGGCGGCGGCGGCGGCGAAGTGACGATCGAGGACAGCCTGTGGATCGACGAACAGGCGCGGCCGATCCCGGTGCAGCAGCTGGTGATCCAGGGACTGGTCTCGCGCGGCGGCGGCAATTTCGCCTGGCTGCTGAAGAAGATGGGGTAAGTTCGAAACATGGGCGACGTGACGATCCGCCGGGCGCTGCTTTCGGTGTCGGATAAGGCCGGTTTGGTTGACCTGGGTGTCGCATTGGCTGCCAAGGGAGTCGAGCTGGTTTCGACCGGAGGCACCGCCAAGGCGCTGCGCGAGGCGGGCCTTGCGGTGAAGGATGTCTCTGAACTCACAGGCTTTCCCGAGATGATGGACGGGCGGGTCAAGACGCTGCACCCCAAGGTCCACGGCGGGCTGCTGGCGGTGCGCGACAATCCCGAACACGCCGCCGCCATGGCCGAGCACGCCATCGGCGCGATCGACCTGGTGGTGGTCAACCTCTACCCCTTCGAGGCGACCGTGGCCAAGGGGGCACGAGCGCGACGAGATGATCGAGAACATCGACATCGGCGGGCCGCTCGATGGTCCGCTCGGCGGCGAAGAACCACGCCTTCGTGACCATCGTCACCGATCCCGCCGACTATGCCGGGCTGCTGGCAGAGCTGGAGGAAACCGGCGGCGCGACCCGCATGGCCTTCCGCAAGCGACAAGCCGCGCGCGCCTTCGCCGCCACCGCCGCTTACGATGCGATGATCAGCCAGTGGTTCGCCATCGCCGACCAGCAGCAGACCTTCCCCGAGATGCTGGCGGTCAACGGCCGTCGCAGCGCCGAGCTGCGCTATGGCGAGAACCCGCATCAATCGGCGGCGCTCTACCTGCCGGTCGGGCCGCATATTCGCGGGATTGCCCAGGCCGGGCAATTGCAGGGCAAGGAGCTCAGCTACAACAATTACAATGACGCCGACGCCGCGCTGGAGCTCGCCGCCGAATTCAGGGGACAGGCCCCGGCAGTAGTCATCGTCAAGCACGCCAACCCCTGCGGCGTGGCGCAGGCCGCCACTTTGCTCGAAGCCTGGGAAGGCGCGCTGGCCTGCGACGATGTTTCGGCCTTCGGCGGCATCGTCGCGGTCAACACCCGGCTCGACGGCGCCGACGGCGGAGGCGATCTGCAAGATATTCACCGAAGTGGTGATCGCCCCCGAAGTCGATGACGAGGCGCGCGCGGTGTTTGCGAAAAAGAAGAACCTGCGGCTGCTGGTGACCGGCGATCTGC
This sequence comes from uncultured Alphaproteobacteria bacterium, assembly GCA_963779195.1. Taxonomy (GTDB): domain Bacteria; phylum Pseudomonadota; class Alphaproteobacteria; order Sphingomonadales; family Sphingomonadaceae; genus Novosphingobium. The sequence goes on along the minus strand of CAVZWZ010000001.1, from coordinate 42,744 downwards.
CCGATCCGCGCCGCGCCGGGCTGAGCGTGCGCGGGATCACCGGCGGCCTGCTGGTGCAGACCCGCGACAATGGCGCGATCATCGGAGGCCGACCTCAAGGTAGTGACCAAGCGCGCGCCGACACCGCAGGAGCTCAAGGACTGCCTGTTCGCCTGGACCGTCGCCCGCCATGTCAAATCCAACGCCATCGTCTATGCCAGGGACGGGATCACGGCGGGTATCGGCGCGGGGCAGATGAACCGGCGCGACAGCTCGCGCATCGCCGCGATGAAGGCAGCCGAGGCAGCGGAGAAATTCGGCTGGGCGCAGAGCCGCACGGTCGGCAGCGCGGTCGCCTCCGACGCCTTCTTCCCCTTCGCCGACGGACTGCTCGCAGCCGCGGAAGCGGGGGCGACGGCGGTGATCCAGCCGGGCGGCTCGATCCGCGACGACGAGGTGATCGCGGCGGCGGACGAGGCCGGGCTTGCCATGGTGTTCACCGGCATGCGGCACTTCCGGCATTGAGTCGAAATCGCTTTACCGCAAGCGGCCAACCGTTCATCGCTCTGCTGCACTTGCGAAAGCGCCGTTCACTGGACGGAAAGCCAATTTCTGCCACGGGCCTTTCCGAAGCGTAAACCAATTTAGCTTACCGAGTTGAAGCACCATGGGACTGTTCAAACCCGACTTTTTCCGCTCCCTCGCCATCGGCTTCGCCGTGGGTGCGGTGCTGGTGTTTTCGATGATCGATAGCGGCGCGGGCAGCAGCTTGGCCAATGGCGTCGCGCCCCGGGTCGAGGCCCGCGCGGCGCAGTAATGCCGGTGGTGCGGTGAACCGCTCCTTTCTTCTCCCGGCCACCCTGGCGCTGCTTGCCGCCTGTTCCCAGCCTGTCATCGCCGAATCCACTGTGCTCGCCCCCGCAGCGACGCGCGCCGCAAACGAGGCGCCGGGGCTCAAGACAGCAGTGTTCGCCGGGGGTTGCTTCTGGGGCGTGGAAGGCGTGTTCAGCCACGTCATCGGCGTGAGCAGCGTCTTGACCGGCTACCACGGCGGCACCGCCGGCAACGCCAGTTACGATGCGGTCAGCGCCCACCGCACCGCCCATGCCGAATCCGTCCGGGTGACCTACGATCCGGCGGTGGTCCGCTACGACCAGCTGCTGCGCATCTTCTTCTCGGTGATCGCCGATCCGACCACGCTCAACCGCCAGGGCCCCGACACGGGCACGCATTACCGCTCGGCGCTGGTGCCGCTGAGCGAAGAGCAGCGCGCGGTGGCCGCCGGCTATCTCGGCCAGCTGCGCGCCGCGCGGATATGGCGCGCACCGATCGTCACCCGCATCGAGGCCTACCGGCGGTTCTATCCGGCGGAGGCCTATCACCAGGACTTCATGGCCAAGAACCCGCGCCACCCCTATATCCAGGCGTGGGACGTGCAGAAGGTCGAGGCGCTGAAGCTGCGCTTTCCCGGCTTCTACAAGGCGGCCTTCACCAGCGGATGAATGCCCTGTATAGCCGGGCGATGAGCGGCCACGACCATAGCGAACATTCCGGCGCAGGCCTTGCCATTGCGGCGCGCGATGCGCTGACCGGGGCGGGCGAGCAATGGACCGACATGCGCGCCGACGTCTTCGCCGCGCTGGCCGGGCAGGACCGCCCGACCTCCGCCTACGACATCGCCGAAAGCGTCTCCGCCGCGCGCGGCAAGCGGGTCGCGGCGAACAGCGTCTACCGCATCCTCGACCTGTTCGTGCGCACCAACCTCGCCCGCCGGGTGGAAAGCGCCAACGCCTATATCGCCAACAGCCACCCGGGCTGCCAGCACGATTGCATCTTCCTGATCTGCGACAGCTGCGGCCAGGCGGTGCATGTCGATGACGACCGCCTCACCGGCGCGCTGGTGCAGGCGGCGCGCGCGGCGGGCTTTGCCGACGTGCGCCCGGTGGTGGAACTGCGCGGGCACTGCGCGGCGTGCAGTTAATCTCACCGCCGCTCGCGGAAGAAATCCCTGAGCAGTTCCCCCGCCTCCGCCTCGCCGATGCCGGGATAGACCTCGGGCCGGTGCAGGCATTGCCCATGCTCGAACACCCGCGCCCCGTGCTCGACCGCGCCGCCCTTGGGATCGGACGCGCCATAGAACAGCCGGGCGATACGAGCGTGCGATGATCGCCCCGGCGCACATCGCGCAAGGCTCCAGCGTCACCCACAGGTCGCAGCCGTCGAGCCGTTCGTTGCCGAGCATGCGGGCGGCCTCGCGGATCACGACGATTTCGGCATGGGCAGTGGGATCGTGGGCGGTGCGGGTGAGGTTGTGGTGGCTGACCAGCAGTTCGCCGTTCCTGACGATGGCGGCGCCGATCGGCACTTCGCCCAGCTTCGCACCCTGCCGCGCCGCAGCCAGCGCGACGAACATCCAGTCGGGAAGCGGCCACTTCGTCATCGCCCGCGATTGCCCCGCATGCCTTGACCTCGCAAGGGTGAATCGCTATGCGCGCGCCTTCCCCGGAAACGGCACCCCATTCTTGAAGCGAGTTTAGCCATGTCCCGCATTTGCGAACTGACCGGAAAAGGCCGCCAGACCGGCCACAACGTCAGCCACGCCAACAACAAGACCAAGCGCGTGTTCCTGCCGAATCTGCACAATGTCACGCTGATGTCGGAAGCGCTGGACCGCAGCTTCAAGTTCCGTGTCTCGACCCACGGGCTGCGCTCGGTGGAACACGTCGGCGGGCTCGACAACTGGCTGCTGAAGACGGCCGACGCCAAGCTTTCCGCCAATGCGGTGAAAGTGAAGCGCGAGCTGGCCAAGAAGGCCGTAGCCGCCTAACTCCCCTTCCCACAGCCCCTCCCTTCCTCGACCGGCTCAAGCCGAACGGGAGGGGAGAAACTCTCTCGATCCAGCCCCGCTTGTGACAGCGCAAGCTGGGGCTTTGATCGCCTGCGCTTCCGTCCTATGCATCGCGTCAGGCCGGATAATCGGCGATGGAGAGGGGAATAGGCCATGAAGCAGCTGCGCGTCATCCAGTGGACCACCGGCAAGGTTGGCAAGCACGCCGCGCGGGCGATCATCGACGATCCCCGGCTCGAACTGGTCGGCCTCTACGCCCATTCGGCGGACAAGGCGGGCAAGGACGCAGGCGAGCTGTGCGGGCGGCCCGATACTGTCACCGGGATCAAGGCGACCAGCAATGTCGACAAACTGGTGAAGATGAAGGCCGACGCGGTGCTCTATGCGCCGTTCGAGGCCGATCTCGACCATGCGATCGCGCTGCTCGAAAGCGGCAAGGACGTGATTTCGACCAACCTGTTCCTCAATGTCGGCGGCATCACCGGCAAGGTGAAAAAGAAGCTCGAAAAGGCCTGCAAGAAGGGCAACTCCTCGCTCTACATTTCCGGGATCAACCCGGGCTGGGTCAATTCGATTACCGCCGCGCTCACCGCGGTGTGCCGCCGGGTCAGCAAGGTCCACCTGATCGAATCCGCCGATTGTTCGGTCTACGAATTGGTCGAGACCTGGAGCTTCCTCGGTATCGGCGAACCCGGCGGGGCGACGCCCGAACTGATGGAGCGGGCGCGGGCCTGGCTGATCCTGTTCCGCGACGCGGTGCAGCGGATCGGCGATTCGATCGAGGTGAGCTTCGACGACATCGAATTCTTCTGCGAATACGCCACCGCCGCCGAGACCGTCGATCTTGGCTGGTTCAAGATGGAAAAGGGCACCAACGCGGCGCTGCGCGGCGGCTGGAACGGCATCGTCGGCGGCAAGACCGTGGTGAAGCTGACCGTGGTCTGGTACCTCACCACCAAGCTCGCCGAGGGCTGGGAAATCGATCCCGACCAGCACCGCATCGAGATCGAAGGCGAGCCCGAGGTGACCATGCGCCTGCGCTATACCCCGACCCCGGGCTGGACCAACCACGACTGGGACGTGATGACCGCGCTGCCCGCCGTCTCCGCCATTCCGGACATCAAGAAGGCGCGGTCCGGCATCCTCGGGCTGGTCGATGTCGGCCTGCCGCGGGCGCCGGTGGGGCTGTGGCAGGGCTGAGATGACCAGGCGGTGCGCCTAAGCCCCGCCCGGCACGTGCCGCGCCCAGTCGAACGGCACCACGGTGTAGAACGGCGCCGCCAGCAGCCCCTTCACTTCGCCCGAGGCCCAGCGCGCCTGCATCGCCTCGCCCAGCGCCGGGGCGCAGGCGACCGGGTCCTCGTCGAGGTAGCAATAGGTGATCTGCATGCCGGCGGCATCGCCCTTGCCGTGATACCACCACGCGCCCGCCACCCCGGGCAGATCGATCAGCGCGGCGGGTGAGGCATGGCCGCGCTCGAACAGGACGTAGACACCCAGCGCCGGTCGCCAGGGGATCACGTCCTCGCCGGCGACCGCGCGCGGCGCGGCGAGCTTGCCGGCGCGGTCGCCGGTGAGATAGCCGAGCGACGGCAGCCGGTGCGCCATCCGCCCCGCCACATCCAGCGCCCCGCCCAGGTCGTAGAAGCCGGGCATGCAGGCCTCATCCGTGAACATATAGGTCATGATGTGATCGACCGCGTCATAGGCCGCGCTGCTCGCCGCCCGCGCCGCGCGGCAGGCGGGGGTCGAGACCAGCCGGTGGGTGCAGCGCAGCTCGGGCAGGCGGTGCTGCTCGGGCCGGTGGTCGAGCGAATGCCATGCGAGATAGGCCGCATCGCGCCCATCGGGATCGCGCGCCGAGAGCGACAGGAAAGCGAAGCGGATCGACGCGCCGCCGGTGGCGAGCACATCGGGCAGCTGTTCGGTGGGGGTGCCAGGGAGTTCCATGGCGGCGAGTATCGGCAAGGAAGCGCGGCGGAGTCAACTGGCCATTCCCGCCTGACTTCCGACTTCGGCCAACCAGCCCCGGCAGGAGGGAAAAGATCTCGATCGGGAGAAATCGTTGATCCTGGGTCATCAGGCTCATGGAATCCTAATCAATCGTCCAGTTGACACGACGCAAACACCAGACACTTGCTAACCTAGCTTAGTGCTGTATAGCGGCAGCGTTCAGAGCGAGTCGATATCCCCATCCGGCAAACGGAGGGGTCAAGGGGTGGGCTGCATCGGGAGAGGATGCACAGTTGGCCGCAAGGCCGCATGCCCACCCCTAACTTGCCTCCGGCACGCTTCCAACCCAACCGGGACCGGCTCTACCCGCCCATGAACGCCGGGCTGATCGCGCCGGTATAGACCCCGCTGGCGAAGCCCTGATCGGTGAGCAGGAAGGCGCCCGAGACCGAACCCATCAGCGAGCAGTTGAGCAGGATCAGCGGCCAGGCCTGCTCCTCCGCCGTCGCCATGCGGCCGAGGGAGGGGAACGGCCAGGCGGCGATGAAGTCGTCGGTCATGATCTCGGACGACATATCGACGAAGGCGGTCTTGGTCGGACACGGGCCGATGGCGTTGAGCCGGATTCGGCGGCTGTTGCCAAGCTCGACCGCCGCGTTCTGCACCCAGACCACCAGCATTTCCTTCGACGAGGTATAGCCGTCGCGCACGCGGCTGTCCGGATCGGCCTCGCACCAGGCATAGGCCTCGTCCGGGTCCGCGATCGCCAGCATTTCCAGGTTCTGCGCGAGATTGCGCTGCCAGCCCATTGCCGCATCCGAGGAGATGAGGGCGATCCCCGCCCCGTCGGCCAGCGACGGCGTCAGCGATTCGACGAACAGCCGCGTGCCGATGTAGTTCACCCGCATGCAATAAAGCGGCCCCTTGATGTGCGGCGGCAGGCCGGCGCAGGGGAACAGGAAATGGATCGGTGCGATGCTCTTCAGCGCCTCGGCGGTGGCGCGGACCTGGGCGAAGTCCGAGAGATCGCACTGGTGGAAGCTCTCATGCGGCGCCTTGGGCGGCTGGATATCGACGATATGCACTTTCGCGCCCAGCTCGCCGAGGAACCGCGCGGCCGCCTCGCCCATGCCCGAGGAACCGCCGGTGACGACGACGGTCTTGCCCCGGTAACCCAGTCCATCGAGATTGCTCATCTGCCACTCCGTGATTGCGTTTCGGTTTGGGTGGCCGTTCCTACAACGCCCCCATCTTCTCCAGCTCCTTGAATCCCTCGGTCATCGCCGCCTTGGCGGTATTCGCCGCCGGGAAGCCGCAATAGGGGATGGACGAGAAAAACACTTCCTCGATTTCCGCCCGGGTCAGCCCGTTCCGCACGCCCATGATCGTGTGGTAACGGATTTCGTCGAAGCTGCGCTGGCCGATGCACATGCCGAGCACCGCCAGACTGCGATCCCGCCGCGAGAGCTGTTCCTCGCGGGTCCAGACCTGGCCGAACGGCAGCTCCATCGAAAACTTGATGTGCAGCGCGGTGAAATCGGCACCCGATTCCATGCCCTTGCGGCAGCCCTCGGCCGCTTCGTCGCCATAGACGTCGCGAAACACCTGCAAGCCCTTTTCAAATTCTTCGCTCATGTTCTCCGCTCCCGGTGAACGCGCGGGCTTCGACAAGCTCAGCCCGAGCGGGGTTTCTCATTGGCAATCGCACCAAGACCCGCTCATCCTGAGCCTGTCGAAGGATGGCGGCAATGCGCCGCCTCACATACAGACATGCACCTTGGTTTCCTCATTCGGCCCGCGCAGCACAGCCATCATCGTGGGCAGATCGAGCAGCGGAATGTCGTTGGTGATGATTGCTTTCGGATCGCAGTGCCCGCCCCCATAAATTTTATCACGGTCCATCTGGTCGGCGATGTAGTGAAACTCCTTCATCGAATAGCCGACCGCGAACTGGATCGATGCGCATTTGTAGCTGGCCATGCCGGGGATCACCGGATCGGGCGAGGTGCAGAAGCCGAGGCTGACGATTTTGCCGAACTGCGCGACATGCATCACCGCCTTGGTCAGCATGCCCTCGGCGCCGACGCATTCGAGCACATGCTGCGGCGAACCGCCCAGCGCCTCGATAACCTCGCCCACCTCATTATCGCCGAAGGGAATGAACACATCCGCGCCCATTTCCAGGCACAGCTCCCTGCGCCGCGCACGAGCGCGACATGGCGACGATCCGCCCGGCCCCCAGCCGCCGCGCCCAGTAGATCGCATAGAGCGCCACGGTGCCGCCGCCGAGCACCAGCACCCGGTCGCCCGGCTCGATCCGCGCCAGTTTCGCGCCGTAGAGGCTGATCGCCAGCGGCTCGATCAGCGCGCCGTCGGCCAGCGACAGGGTGGACGGGAGCCGCGTGGCGACGCTGACCGGCACCTTCGCCAGCTCGGCAAATCCGTGCATCGCGGAGCCGGGCATCGCGGTGCAGAGAACATTGTTCTCGATCATGCGGCACGAATGGCACTGGCCGCAGGCGACCGAGGGCAGCACGGCGATGCGCTCGCCCAGCTTGAAGCTGCTCACATTCTTGCCGAGTTCGACGATCTCGCCGGCATATTCATGGCCGAACTGCACGTTCTCGCCGAAATCCCACATCCCGCCCTTGGTCATCGACAGGTCGGTGCCGCAGATGCCGCAGCGCGCGACCTTGATGATGACGTCGTCGGGGCCGGGCCGGGGATCCGGTCGGTCCTCGATGACGATGGGCTTGCCCTGGCCGGGATAAATGGCGGCTTTCATCTGCTTACCTCTCTTAAGCCCCTCCACTTCAGGGGAGGGGTTGGGGCGGGGTCTGTCCGGGCAGCGCGGCGTGCGGGGCAAAACCCCACCCCGCTGCGACCAGGCAGCAAGCTGCCAAGTCTCACTGCCCCTCCCCTGAAGAGGAGGGGAGAAAACACCTTCATCAACTCTTCTCCACCAGATCGAATCGCTGGACATAGTCGCCGAACTGCTCGCGCACCCGCTCGGCGCTCATGCCGAAGTCGGCGAGATTATAGCGGTGGACGCCGTGCTGCAGCTCGGGCTTGTCCTCGATGCGTTTGGCGAAGGCGGCGCGCAGCGTATCGTCGATTTCCATGCCGATGAAGCGGTAGATGCGCTCGAGCTCGCCCATCGGATTGGCGTGGAAATCGGCGTGGACCACGTCGAGCACCGCGCCGGGACGCGCCTCGCGCACCTTGTCGCAGCGGCGGATGTCGCGCGCCCATTTCGCCGCCTCGCGCGCCAGCATGTTCTGGCCGCGCTGCTCGGTGCGGCCTTCCTCGTAGATCGGGTGGAGGTGCATCAGCAGCGCCACCAGCGAGGGGATCGCCTTGGCCGGATCGCGGTGGGTCTGGATCACCCTGGCGTTCGGAAAAGTGGCGAACAGCAGGTCGAGCTGCTCGATATGGCCGGGGTTCTTGAGCAGCCAGCGCTTGTCCGGCTCGTTGCTGCCGATCAGCTGGACGCATCTGTAGTAATAGGCATAGGCCGCGTCTTCCTGCTGGGTCTGCCGCCAGGCGTCATAGGTCGGCGTCGACCAGCTGCCGCAGGCCCAGATGTTGCAGTTGAAACTGTGCCACAGGATCATGCAGCATTCGTGCACTTCCTCCGCCGCCCGGTGATGCGCGGCGCGCTGCTCCGGGGCGGCGGCATATTGCGCATCGAGCCCGGCGACGGTCTTGCGGAACTGCGGATAGTCGGACCAGCTGTCGATCGGCGGGCGCGGCATCGGGCTGTCGATCAGCCAGGTCTGCAGGCCCTGAAACCGCGGATCGACCGCCATCAGCCGGTGCAGCGCGGTGGTGCCGGTGCGCGGCACGCCGACGATGACGACGGGATCGAGGATCGGCCTGGCATCGAAGCCGGGGTTCTCCTTCATCGACTTTATCGCCGATGCACGGCTGCGCAGGCAGCCGGCCACCTGCCCCCAGGCGAGGCGGCGGCCCTGTTCGTGGAAATGCGGGTCGTAGTCCATCGACTGGAGCATGACGGCAGGCCGGGGAGGTAATCCGGCGGGCCGAAATCGGTGGTGCCGAGTTCCTTGGCGACGAGATCGTGGAGCTGGTCCGAGGCGGTGCGGAACTGCGCGGGGGGATCGTAGCTGGCGTCCATGGTCAGTTATCTTCACGCATCGGGAATCCCCCCCAGACTGGGCCCGCCATCGACGGCAATGGTCTGCCCGGTGATATAGCTCGCGGCGTCGCTGGCGAAGAACACGATCATGTTGGCCATCTCGTCGGGCGTGCCGGTGCGGCCCAGCGGCATGCCCTTGCTCAACGCGTCCATCTCAAGCCCCGCCACTTTCCACGCCTCCAGCACCCGCTCGCGAGGCGATCGCCCCGGCGGCGACGCAATTGGCGCGGATGCCGTATTTGCCCCATTCGGCGGCGGTCACCTTGGTGAACATCTGCAAGGCCGACTTGGCGGCGGAATAATGCGCCCCGCCTTTCACCCCGTTGATCCCCGCGCCCGAGGAGATGCTGACAATCGCGCCCGATTTCTGCGCAATCATGTGCCTGCCGGCCTCGCGGGTGAGGATATAGGCGCTCTTGACGTTGAGATCGAAGATCGAATCCCAGCCCTTGGTCGGGATCGTTTCGAGCGGCCCCATGCGGGTGCCGCCGGCGTTGTTGATCAGCACATCGATGCGGCCGAATTCCTCCACGGTGCGCTGGATCAGGGCGATGCAGGCCGCTTCGTCTTTCACATCGGTGGGCACGGCAAGGCACTCGCTGCCGCTTTCCCTGGCAATTTGCGCGGCGGCAGCCTCAAGCTCATCGACAGTGCGGCTACAGATCACCACCTTTGCGCCAAGCTTTGCCAATTGCAGCGCGCTCGCATAGCCGATGCCGGTCGCCCCGCCGGTGACTATCGCGACCTTGCCGGTGAAGGAGAGTTGCTCGGTAAGCATTATGCAGCCTCCCCCGACAACTCCAATTCTGCTGCCAAGGGATTCCCTCTCCCCCAAATCCGACTACCCTGAGCTTGTCGAAGGGCTGTTCTTTTCTTCGGGCTTTGCGCGCAAACGCACGAAGAACCAGGACGGCCCTTCGACAAGCTCAGGGTAGTCGGGCTATTTGGACATAAAACGTTGCCAGCGAACATACTCACCACCGCCGCCGCCGCTGGCAGGCGCGCACCCGGATGCGCAGTTCCTCGGCGCGCTGCTGCGGTGTCACCACCGGGGTGTCGGCGGGCAAGTGATCGCGCAGTTCGGCGAATTTCACCCGCTTGATTATCGGCAGCGGCTCGCTGTCGCAATCGTACCAGCGGCCATAGATGCCGCCCTCGGTATAGCCCGCCGGATCGAGCCAGTTGGGCACGCCGGGGTCATCGAGCGCAATCACCGCGCGGAACTTGCCGTCGCTCGACAGCGTCGCCATCGCCCCGTTGGTGCTGGACAGGCGGTGGACATATTCCAGCGCGTTGAACAGCGGATCGTTGAGCTGGATGTTCCAGTAGGGCGCGCGGGCGGGAATTTCGGTCTCGATGATCAGCGCCTCATCGGCATCGAACTGGAAGTTGGCCGGCCAATAGGTTTGCTTGACGAGCGCCCCGGCCATGCGGATCGGCTCGAACACGTTCCAGCCGACCCGGTCCATCACCCCGTTCTGCATGCGGAAATACTGCCTGGTCTTGCGCGCGGGAAATTTGGCCATCTCGCCGATGCGGTGGTAGATTTCCTCCGGGGTGAGCCGCGGTTTGGGCGGGACGGGATCGAGGCATTCGATGGACAGCACCGGGTCGATCTCTTTCGCCCAGTCGTAAAGCCGATAGCGGGTGTACATGCCGCCCGCCTGGGGATGGATCGGCGCCCAGTGGCCGGTGTAGCCCTTGGGCCGCTCGGCGCTGAAGATGATCTCGAAGTCCTCGCCCAGGCCGATGCCGATATCGTTTGTGTCGAGCTCGTTGTGGGCATTGGGCTGCGGCAGCTCGTCATAGGTGCCGGACAATGCCGCCTGGGTGGTGAAGCTCAGTATCTTGCAGGTGCCGCGATTGCCCGAGACCCGGTAGGTGAGATCGCCCCGGATCGGCGACTGCACATAGATGTCGTCGGGATTGGGTTGCAGCGTGAACACCGGGTTCCACAGCGGCGCCCAGTCGGGATGTTCGGGTGTCGCGTGGAAGAACATGAAATAGCTGTAGGACAGGCTGGCCATCGTCTGGCGATAGATGTCCGCATGGTAGGCGGGATCGTCCGGCCGCCAGGTGTCGCCAAGGTTCGCCACCGCGCCTTCCAGATCGGCGAGGCAGGTCAGGATCGACTGCGCGTTCCCGGTGGTCATTGTCTTGGCCTCGCCCATGATGCCGGTCTGCGCCGGGATTCGTTCGTTGCGCCAGCATGGCACCTGCCGGGAGGCGAAGGCAAGCCGCTTGCCGCGCCCCCGCGTCTGCCATGGCAGGACAGGATTGGGCCCGGTGGGTTACTTTACCCCACCCCCGCGTTCTGCCCCTCGCGCACCATCTGCATCCCGGCCATGCTGCCTTCCTCGCGCCACTCGCGGATCAGATCGTCGAAGGCGTTGTAGCCCGGCCCGTACATGTCGCCGAAGATGGTGTAGCGGCTGGCCGCCACGCCTTCGTTGTTGTTGTAGCCCGGGGTGCAGGCCGACCAGAATCCGGCGTCGTAGAAGAAGGTCTCGCGGACGTGATCGACATAGGCCGCTTCCGCCTCGGCGCTGGGCTCGATGGTCGCCGCGCCGCGCTTCATCGCCTCGCCGATGACATAGGCGAGGTGGCGGCCCTGCTGGTCGTACATCAGCGTGGTCGATCCGGAGACGCCGCCCTGGATCCAGCCGGTCCACAGCAGACCGGGAAACCCGTGCAGGCTCATCCCGTGGAGCGTGCGGAAGCCCTCGCTCCAGTAATCGTAAAGCGACAGCCCGCCCCGGCCTTCGATGGTGTCGATGCCATAGCGGCGGCGCAGGTCGGTGGTGCTCTCGAAGCCGGTCGAATAGACGATGCAATCGAGTTCGATCTCCTCGCCATTGGCGATGATGCCGCGCTCGGTGATCCGCTCGACGCCCGCGCGTGGCGGAAACATCGACGATATCGACGTTCTCGCGGTTGAAGGTCTCCAGATAGTCGTCGTTGAAGCAGGGCCGCTTGCACAGGAAGCGATACCACGGCTTGAGCAGTTCGGCCTTGTGCGGGTATTTCACCGTATCATCGACGCGCCGGCGGATGCGCTCCATCGCGCGATGGTCTTCTTCTTCGCGCAGCGCCATCAGCGCCTCGAAGCCCAGCTCCGGCCAGCCCATCTCCTCGCGGCGCGCCTGGACGTTGCGGTTGAGTTCGCTCCAGCCGTCGCAGATCAGATCGACATCGTCGCGTTCGAAGATCGCGTTGATGCCGGTGTGGAAGTTGCTCATCCGCTCGGTCTGCCAGCCGGGCTTGAGCCGCTTCGCCCAGCCGGGATCGGTCGGCATGTTGCCGCGATAGTCGATGTAGCTGACGGGGTGCGCTGGAAGACCGTCAGATGCTTGGCGTATTTGCCCAGGAACGGCACGCACTGGATCGCCGTCGCGCCGGTGCCGATGATGCCGACCCGCTTGCCGGCGAGCTTGTCCAGCACCGGATTGTGCCAGTCGCCGCCGGTGTAGTCGTAATCCCAGCGCATGGTGTGGAAGCTGTGGCCCTTGAAGCTGGAGATGCCCGGGGTTCCGGGAAGCTTGGGCCGGTTGAGCGGGCCGACCGCCATGACGACGAAGCGCGCGGCGATGCTGTCGCCCTGTTTCGTCCCGATCCGCCAGCGCAGGCTCGCCTCGTCCCAGCGCAGGCTGTCGACCACCGTGCCGAACAGCGCATGCTCGTAGAGCCCGAAATGACGGCCGAGCTGCTGGCAATATTCGAAGATCTCGGTGCCGTAGGAATAGCGGTCCCTGGGCATGTAGCCCATCTCTTCGAGCAGCGGCATGTAGGAGTAGCTCTCCACATCGCACTGCACGCCGGGATAGCGGTTCCAGTACCAGGTGCCGCCGAAATCGCCGCCGCGGTCGATGATGCGGATGTTCTCGATGCCCGCCTCGCGCAGCCGGCCGGCGACGATGAGGCCGGCAAAGCCGCCGCCGAGAATCACCACGTCGTTTTCGCCTGCCACCGGCGCACGCGGGGGCAGCTCGGTATAGGGATCGAATTCGAAGAAGCTGGCGAATTCGCCGGTCACCTCGGTGTATTGCGCGAAGCCTTCGGCGCGGTGGCGCTTGGCGCGTTCGGCCTCGTAGCGGGCGAGCAGCGCAGCGGCATCGACCTCGGGCCGGTCGGTCTGGCCGCAGCCGGTGAAATTGGGGTTGGCGTTCATGCTGTCTTCTCTCCTGGAACGACCGCTATGTCCTAGCCCCCGATCTTCTTCGGCGCGCCCATGCCGATCATCTGCGACAGATTGTAATGCAGGCTCGCCACCGTGCGCTCCATATAGGGGTTGGGCTGCGCACCCTTCCAGTGGGCGTTCTTCATCCCCTTCTGCACCGCCGCCATGTTGGCGAAATCCTGCTGGAGCACCGGCGGCCAGTCCTGCGGCTCGGTATATTCCCACTCGGTCGCGGGGGCCTCGCCTTCGGGATAGAGTTCGTAGACCGCGCCCTCGAAGATGCACATGTCCGGGTTATCGCCATAGGGCCGCGCCTGATAGCAGAGCATGTTGTTGACCGCGTGGCCGATCTGCTGGTTGGGGAAGATCTGCCAGCTGGTGCCGCTCTGGGCGGTATGCTGCGGATCGACCGTCGGCCAGACCACCCCGCGCGCCTCGTCGGTGGCGCGGGCGCTGGACAGCCAGTGCTTCGAAACTTCGGGCGCCGGGGTGCCTTCGGGCAGCTCGTCCTTCAGCCGCCGGGCGGCATCGACCAGCGTCTGCGTCGTGTTGGTATTGGCGTATTTCCAGGTGAAGTCCTGCATTTCGCAGGTCGACAGGCGCGGGTCCTCGCCGGCGCCCGAGGCGCAGCTTGGCGGCGTCTTCCTCCTGGCCCTTGGGCGCGTCGTAGCCGATGTTGGAATGCTTGCCCTGGTTGCGTCCCCAGCCGCGAAACTGGCCGAATTCCATGAATTCGGGATGGGTGCCGGGGACGTGATAGGTCTCGCAGAAGGCCTCCATCGCCACCTTCCAGTTGCATTCGAAAATAATCCACTTGCGCCAGCGGCAGCGCATGTTCTCGAGCTGGAAGGGATCGAGCATCGAGGCGGCGGGCTCGAGATAGTCGCGCAGCGGCCCCGCCTGCCCGTCGAGATTGATCCACAGGAACCCGCCCCACTCGCCGACCGCGATCTTGCCCAGGCTGGTGCGGTCTTCGGTCAGCACGCCCTGCCAGTCGTCCTGGTGCTCGATGAAGGTGCATTTGCCTGCGAGATCGAAGGTCCAGGCGTGAAAGCCGCAGACGATGTTGCTGGCCTTGTTGCCGCGCGCATTGCGCTGCCCGGCCGGCGTGTCGATCAGCTTGCGGCCGCGATGCGGGCAGACGTTGTGGAAGGCGCGGATCGCGCCATCGTCGCCGCGGATGATAATCGCCGAATTGTCGGCGATGTCATAGGTGATGTAATCGCCGGCATTGGGGATGTCCTCGGTGCGGCCGGCCTGCAGCCACACCCGCCGCCACAGCCGCTCCTTCTCGGCGGCGAGATAGTCGCGGCTGGTATAGGCGTCGCGGCCGATGACGACCGGATCGGCGAGATCGTCCGCGCTTTCGATGACATTGCTGATATCGGCCATGGCTTCCTCCGGGGCTTCCGCTGTGCGGTGTTTCCCTCAAGCCTATCGCCATTCCCGCGCATTTGGCAATGGACATGGCGCACCGGAATGCCGAAGATGGCGGCAACGCAAAGCGCCATCGGGAGAGTATCATGAGCGACGCCGAAGCCTCTGTCATCCGCGAAGCCCGGCGCGACTGGGTGACCGAACACCGCGAGAAATATCTGCGCTCGGGCGGGGTCGAAGGTCATATCGAAGACCTCACCGCGGTCAACGGCCGCACCTTCGGCACGCACCTGCTGCTCAAATACAAGGGGCGCAAGAGCGGCAGGATTTTCATCACCCCCCTGAGCTATGCCGATATCGGCGGCGAGGTGGTCATCGTCGGCTCCAAGGGCGGCGCGGATACCCATCCGGAATGGTATCTCAACGTCGTCGCCAGCCCCGACATCGAATTCCAGATCGGCACCCAGGCCTTCCGCGCCACCTGGCGCGAGCCCGAAGGGCGCCGAGCGCGAGAAGGTGTGGAATTTCATGGTCGATTGCCACCCGTTCTACGGCGACTACCAGGGCTGGACGACCCGCCAGATTCCGCTGGTGATGATGCTGCGGCAGGAAGAAATCCCGGTGTTCAAGGAAAGCGACGCGACGGGGTTGCGGAGCTATTGATGCGGGTCCTCCCCAGGCATGTCGCGGGGAGGATTCGTGTCACCCCGGCCCCATCAACCCCCGGACAAACCCGATCAGCCCGGTCTGCCGCGCCCGGCTGAGGCGTTCCGCCGCCAGAATCTGCTCCACCTGGCCGAAGCAGTCGTCGATATCGTCGTTGACCACGACATAGTCATAGCCGTCCCAGTGGCTGATCTCGGCCTGCGCCCGCTCCATCCGCCCGGCGATGACAGCGGCGCTGTCGGTGCCGCGCGAGGTCAGGCGGCGGCGCAGCTCGTCGATGCTGGGCGGCAGCAGGAACACGCGAACGACGTCGGTCTCGCATCTTCTGGTAGAGCTGCTGGGTGCCCTGCCAGTCGATATCGAACAGGAAGTCCTGTCCTTGCTTGAGCCCGGCCTTCATTTGCGCCTTGGGGGTGCCGTAGCTGTGGCCGAAGACGTGCGCCCATTCGAGGAAATGCTCGCGCTCGACCATGCGCTCGAATTCCGCCTGATCGACGAAAATGATAGTCCTTGCCCGTCCACTTCGCCGGGCCGCATCGGACGCGTCGTTACCGAGACCGACAGGCGGATTGCCGGGTCGCTGGCCAGCAAGCTTGCGCGAAATCGTCGTCTTGCCCGCGCCCGAGGGCGAGGACAGCACGAACATCAGGCCGCGCCGATGGAGCGCGTCACTCTGCGTCATCGGCTGCTTCCCCGGGGTCTGCCGGCTGCGCCGCGCTGCCCCGCGCATGGCGACGGTCGTAGAGCGCCTTGGCCAGCATGCCGCCGCCGACCAGTATAGCGCCGGGCACCGAGCGCGTGGCGATACGGGTGATCGCCGCGCCCGCCAAGGCGCCGGTCAGCGAGGACTTCGGCCTGGCCGCATCGGCAGTCTTCGCCGCCTTGCCCGTCAGCCGCGCCGCCGCCAGATCAAGCAGCCTGCCGCCGCCGCGCCGGACAATGCTGGCAAGCAGGCGTTTGGCCATGACCGCTGGGACCCTGCGCTTACTTCTTCCGGCCGAAATCGACCGAAACGACATTCGAGCCATCCTCCGCAGCCGGCGCCTCGGGCGCGGCGGAAGCATCTGCGGGTGCGTCGTTTTCCGCCGCCTCATGCGGCTCATGCTCGTTCTCCGCGATTTCGGACTGGAACTGCAGTCCGAAATCGACCGCCGGATCGACGAAGGCGGTGATCGCCGCATAGGGGATCGTCAGCTTGGCGGGGATCTGGTTGAACGTCAGCCCGACCGAGAACGTCTCCGCCTCGACCAGCAAATCCCAGAACTTGTTCTGCAGCACGATGGTCATTTCGTCGGGGAAACGCTCGCGCAGATGCTTGGGGATATCGACGCCCGGCGCCCCGGTCTTGAAGGTGATGTAGAAATGGTGATTGCCCGGCAGCGAGCCGCCTTCGGCCACCACCTGGCCCAGCACCCGGCCCACCACCGCGCGCAGCGCTTCCTGCACGATCTCGTCGTAAGGGATCAGGCTGTCGGGCGCATCGTCGCTCATCGACGCTGAAGTGGCCCCGGCATCCCCGCCGGTCAAGGGCCGCAATGCGCAAATCCCCAAGGCCGGATGCCAATGCCCGGATTGATTCCCGCGCCCCCGGGTCTATAGGCCTGACCCCATGGCTTCAGCACGCACCGCCAGCATCGCCCGCAAGACCAGCGAAACCGACATCGCCGTCGCGGTGAACCTCGATGGCGACGGGGCCTATGCGGTATCGACCGGCATCGGCTTCCTCGATCACATGATCGAGCAGTTCTCGCGCCATTCGCTGATCGATATCTCCTGCAAGATCAAGGGTGACCTTCACGTCGACCAGCACCACACCGCCGAGGACAGCGCCATCGCCATCGGCCAGGCGATCGTCCAGGCGCTGGGCGACAAGGCCGGGATCGGCCGCTATGGCATGGCCTATTCGCCGATGGACGAGGCGCTGTGCCGGGTGTCGCTAGACATTTCCGGTCGGCCCTGGCTGGTGTGGAAGGCGGCGTTCAGCCAGCCGCGCCTCGGCGAAATGGATACCGAGCTGTTTCAGCACTGGTTCCACTCGATCGCCCATGCGGTGGGCATCACGCTGCATATCGAGCTGCTCTATGGCGAGAACAACCACCATATCATCGAGGGTATTTTCAAGGGCTTCGCCAGGGCGATGCGCCAGGCGGTGGAGCTCGATGCGCGCAAGGCCGGCGCGATTCCTTCGACGAAAGGCCAGCTCGGTGGCTGAGATCGTCGCGCTTGTCGATTACGGCGCGGGCAATCTGCAATCGGTGATGAACGCGCTGAAGACCGCCGGCGCCGAGGAAGTCGCGCTCACTTCCGACCCGATGGTGGTGCGCGCGGCGGACCGGGTGGTGCTGCCGGGCGTCGGCTCGTTCAAGGCCTGCGCCGAGGGACTGCGCGCGCTGCCAGGCATGATCGAGGCGATGCAGGAGCGGGTGTTCGTCGGGGCGGCGCCGTTCCTCGGCATTTGCGTCGGCATGCAGCTGCTGGCATCGCGCGGCCTGGAGCACGGCGAGACCCCGGGACTCGACTGGATCGCCGGCGAAGTGCGCGCCATCGAAGTGACCGACCCGGCGATCAAGATTCCGCACATGGGCTGGAACGACGTTGCGCCGATGCGGCATCGCAACGGCGCAGCGCTGATCGAGCCGGGCGAGGCCTATTTCCTCCATTCCTACCACTTCGTCGCCGATCAGGGCGAGGATATCGCCGCGCTGACCGACCACGGGCGTTCTGTAGTCGCGGCAGTGGCGCGCGACAATCTGATCGGGGTGCAGTTCCATCCGGAAAAGAGCCAGGCCTATGGGCTGGCGTTTCTCGCGCGGTTTCTGGAGTGGCGGCCGTGACTTCACCCCTCCGTCACGCGCTTCGCGCGCGCCACCTCCCCATTTTGCTGCGCAAAACAGGGAGGAAGTTGGCGTTCAAGGGTTCCTCCCTGTTCCGCAGGAATGGGGAGGGGGACCGCCAGCGTAGCTGGTGGTGGAGGGGTGCCGCCGCATGATCGTCTTCCCCGCCATCGATCTCAAAGCCGGCCAGGTCGTCCGCCTCGCCGAGGGCGACATGGACCGCGCCACCGTCTATGGCGACAACCCCGCCGCACAGGCCTTGCTGTTCGCCGGCGCGGGCGCGCAATATCTTCATGTCGTCGATCTCGACGGCAGCTTCGCCGGCCGCGCAGAGAACCGCGAGGCGGTGGAGGCGATTCTCGAGGCCTTCCCCGGCCACGTCCAGCTCGGCGGCGGCATCCGCACCCCGGAGGCGGTCGAGGGCTGGTTCGATCTCGGCGTGAGCCGCGTGGTGATGGGCACGGCCGCGCTGAAGGACCCGGATTTCGTCAAGGACATGGCCAAGGCCTTCCCTGGCGGGATCGTGGTCGCGGTGGACGCGCGCGACGGCATGGTCGCGACCGAGGGCTGGGCGGAAGTCTCCGAAGTCTCGATCTTCGACATGGCCCGCCGCTTCGAGGATGCCGGCGTCGCCAGCCTGCTGTTCACCGACATCGGCCGCGACGGCTTGCTGAACGGCTGCAATATCGAGGCGACGGTAGACCTCGCGCGGCGCACCGACTTGCCGGTCATCGCCAGCGGCGGGGTCAAGGGCCTCGACGATATCCGCATGCTGGCGCTGCTGGCGCGCGCCAATGGAGACGGGGGGCATCGAGGGGGTGATTACCGGGCGGGCGCTGTATGACGGGCGGCTCGATCTGGCGGCGGCGATTGCGATGGCGGAGCGGGCGTGAGCGGCTTGCACAACCTAATCCTCCCCGGAACGGGGAGGGGGACCATCCGCAGGATGGTGGAGGGGCACCCTCGTAATATCGTCACGCCGGCAGGACTGGAATTGGGGCACGTGCCCCTCCACCAGCTGCGCTGGTCCCCCTCCCCCAAGGGGGAGGATTCATGACCGTCCGCATCCGCGTCATCCCCTGTCTCGACGTCGCCAATGGCCGGGTGGTCAAGGGCGTCAATTTCGTCGACCTCAAGGACGCCGGCGATCCGGTCGAACAGGCGCGGGCCTACGATCTCGCCGGGGCGGACGAGCTGTGCTTTCTCGATATCACCGCCAGCCACGAAGCACGCGGCACCTTGCTCGATATCGTCCGGCGCACGGCGGAAGTCTGCTTCATGCCGCTGACCGTCGGCGGCGGGGTGCGCACGGTGGAGGATGCCCGCGCGCTGCTGCTGGCGGGGGCGGACAAGGTCGCGGTCAACAGCGCCGCCGTCTCGCGGCCCGAGGTGGTGGCGGATATTGCGGCGAAGATGGGCAGCCAGTGCATTGTCGCCTCGGTGGACGCCAGAAAATCCAGAACCGGCTGGGAAATCTTCACCCATGGCGGCCGCCAGGCGACCGGGATCGACGCCGTCGCCCATGCGATAAGGCTCGCCGAGCTGGGCGCGGGCGAATTGCTGGTCACCTCGATGGACGGCGACGGCACCCAGGCCGGTTACGACCTCGATCTCACCCGCGCGATTGCCGATGCGGTTTCCGTGCCGGTGATCGCCTCGGGCGGTGTCGGCACGCTCGAACATCTGGTCGAAGGCGTGACCAAGGGCCACGCCAGCGCCGTGCTCGCCGCCTCGATTTTCCACTTCGGCGCCTACTCGATTGCCGACGCCCATGCCGCGCTGCGGGCTGCGGGTCTCCCCGCGCGCGGCTGAGCTGACGGAATGGCTTACATAGCGCCCGCCCGGGCCAATCCCGTTTACCATTGCAAGCAAGGCGCAGGGCCGCGCTCACCCCTCTGGCACGACGCTTGCGTAACCCTTTTCGGGAATTGAATCAAACCGGGTCGGGGCACGATGAAGACGTTCGTTTTGGCTGCCGTCACGGCGCTCGTCTCCGCGTCCCCGGTCCAGGCGGAAGCCGCGGTGCGGATTCCCGAGCCGGCCGATCTCTCGCTGCTGGCGATGGCAGTCGCGGGAGTGATCGTCGGGCGGCATATGGCCCGCAAGGGCCGGGACGAGTAATCCCGCCTGCACAGGGGCACTCCCTGCCCACCGCAGACGGGACCTGAAGGGGGCTCCCTTACTGCGCGAGGGAGCTCCCTTCGACACGTGCCGATAAAGCCCGCCGGTGCTTGACCGCGCGCGCCAGCCGACGCAAAGCCCCGGCATGACCTCCGACAGCACCTTAGCCCG
This sequence comes from uncultured Alphaproteobacteria bacterium, assembly GCA_963779195.1. Lineage (GTDB taxonomy): Bacteria > Pseudomonadota > Alphaproteobacteria > Sphingomonadales > Sphingomonadaceae > Novosphingobium. Next base: position 22,459 of record CAVZWZ010000001.1, on the reverse strand, counting down.
CCTCGAAGCGACGATCGCCGAGCGGCGCGGCGCGGACCCCTCCAGCAGCTATGTCGCCAAGCTCAATGCCCGCGGCCTGCCGGTCATCGCCCGCAAACTGGGCGAGGAGGCGACCGAGGCGGTCGTCGCCGCGCTCTCGGGCAGCCGCGAGGAACTGGTCGGCGAGGCGGCGGACCTCCTGTTCCACCTGATGGTCCTGCTGGGCGCCAAAGGTGTGCCATTGGCTGACGTGCTGGCCGAACTCGACCAGCGCGAAGGCGTGTCGGGCATCGCCGAAAAAGCCGCACGAAAAGAGTGACTTACAATGCCGATCGACGCCACCCTGCCCTATGACGACGCCAATATCTTCGCCCGCATCCTGCGCGGCGAACTTCCCTGCAACAAGGTCTATGAGGACGAATGGAGCCTCGCCTTCCACGACATCCGCCCACAGGCGCCGGTGCATGTGCTGGTGATCCCCAAGGGGCGCTATGTCGGCTGGGAGGATTTCACCGCCACGGCCAGCTCCGAGGAAATCGCCGGCTTCACCCGCGCCATCGGCGCGGTGACGCGGCAGCTGGGTCTGGCCGGGCCGGGCTATCGGCTGATGGTCAACATGGGCCACGACGGCCACCAGGAAGTGCCGCATCTGCATGTCCACATCTTCGGCGGGCGGCAGTTCCGGGTCATGATTGGCGACTAGCAATGACGCACATATTGGTGACAGGCCGCCCTGGAAACGGCCCGAACCGGTTGTCCCGCCTTGCCCTGCCCCGTCGTAACTGGCTAAAATCGCGCGTATGACGGGGCAGCCAGAACCATCCACCGGCACCTTCGACGGCACCGTGCACCGCTTCGCGGTGCGCGCCTATTTCGAGGATACCGATCTTTCCGGCGTGGTCTATCACGCCAATTACCTGCGCTGGTTCGAGCGCGCGCGCAGCGAATTGCTGCGCCTGCTCGGGATCGAGCAGCGCCCAGTGCACGAGGCCGGCGAAGGCGCCTATGCGGTGGCGGAGCTGAGCATCCGCTATCTGGTTCCCGCCCGGCTCGACGACGCGGTGACGATCGAGACCCGCGCCGAAGAAATCGGCGCCGCCAGCTGCCGCATGCACCAGCAGGCGTGGCGGGGAGATACATTGCTCGCCGAGGCGCGGCTGCGGATCGGCTTCGTCGGCCCCGACGGCCGCCCGCGCCGCCAGCCCGCCGCCTGGCGCATGGCCTTTGCCGCCCTGGTTCAACCCGAAGGACAAGAATGACCATCCTGACGCTCCTCCAGTCGGCCGCCATGCCGAAACATCTCAACCCGGTCGAACTGTTCCTCGGCGCGGATATCGTCGTGCAGGCGGTGATCGCCGGACTGCTGCTCGCCAGCATCTGGGTGTGGACCGGCATCGTCGCCTTCACCCTGCGGCTGGGCGGGGTGCGGCGGCGCTGCGATGGCTATGAGCGCGACTTCTGGAAGACGGCGGACTTCGCAGCGTTTCAGGCCGAGCGCGGCAAGGGCGATGTCCCCTCCGCCCGGGTAGCGGCGGCGGGACTGACGGAGTGGCAGCGCTCGAGAACGAGCAAAACGACCGACCACGAGGGAGCACGCCAGCGCATCGCCGCCGCGATGGACAGCGCAGTGGCGGCTGAAGCCGACCGGCTGGCCGAGCCGCTCAATTTCCTCGCCACGGTCGGCTCGGTCGCGCCCTTCGTCGGGCTGTTCGGCACGGTGTGGGGGATCATGAACAGCTTCTTCCAGATCGGCGAGCAGCAGAATTCCTCGCTGGCGGTGGTCGCGCCGGGGATTTCCGAAGCGCTGTTCGCCACCGCCATCGGCCTGTTCGCGGCAATCCCGGCGGTGATCGCCTATAACCGCTATTCCTTCCGGGTGGGGGCCATCGAGGCCCGGATGCAACGCTTCGCCGACCGCCTGCACGGCGCGCTGGGCCGCGATCTGGAGGACGGCTAGTGGCCTTCGGCATCCATCGCATCGCCAGGCGCGGCTCCTCCCGCCGCATGCCGATGGCGGAGATCAACGTCACCCCGCTGGTCGATGTCATGCTGGTGCTGCTGGTGGTGTTCATGGTCACCGCGCCGCTGCTGAAGGCCGGGGTGCCGGTCGACCTGCCCGACAGCCGCGCCAAGGCGCTGGCCGAGACGCCCGATTCCGTTACGCTGACCCTGTCGCGCGACGGTGCGGTCTATCTCGACCGCACGCCGGTTCCGCCCGGCGAGCTGGCGGCGCGGTTGGGCACTTTGAAGCCAGGCGCGGACGGCAAACTGCCGCTGGTCACCCTGCGCGCCGACAAATCGCTGAATTACGGGCGGGTCGCCGCCGCAATGGGCGAGCTCAACCGCGCCGGATTCAACGCGATCTCGCTGGTCACCGGGGCAAGCGCGCTGGAACCGCCGCTCACCGGTGGTTCAGAAAGCGAGCCATAGGCTTGTTAATATGCAGCTAACCCTGCCTCGCAGCGAAGAACGCATCGGCCTGATCCTGGCGGTGGCCGCGCACGCCGGTCTGCTGGCGCTGCTGGTGCTGCATCCAATGACGCCGCCCGCCGCGCCTAAGCCCGAGCGGATGACGGTGACGCTGGCGGACGAGGTGGGCCTGACCGCGACCTCGCCCGAACCGCAGGCGCAGCCCGCGCCCGCCACCGCGCCCATACTTGCGCCCGATCCGGCGCCGGAACCGCTACCCGCGCCGGAACCGGTGCCGGAGGCCAAGCCGGAACCGGCATTGCGGCCGCAGCCCAAACTGGCCGTCGTCCCCAAGCCCCAGCTGCGCCCCCTGCCCCGCGCAACCCAGCCGCCCGCGCCCAAGCAGCAGATCAAGGCCCAGCCCCGCCCGCAACCCAGCGCGCGGCCCAGCGCCCGCCCTTCCGCCCGCCCGCCCGGCGGCAGCCGCATCGGCAACGATTTCCTGCGCGGCATTCCCAATGCCCAGGCCTCGGGAGCGGCGCGCAATCCGCCCGCCGCCGCCATCGGCCCGGCGGTGAGAAGCGCGCTGATCGGGGCGATCTCGCGCGAGGTGAAGCCGCATTGGCAGGGCAAGGTGCCCCAAGGCGTCGATACCGAGAAGCTGGTCACCGTGCTCGCCTGGGAGCTCAACCAGGACGGCAGTCTGGCGGGCGCCCCCCGGGTGGTGCGGCAGGACGGGATCACCGAGGGCAATCGCCCGCAGGCCGCGCGGCACGCCGAACAGGCGATCCGCTCCGTGCAGCTCGCCGCCCCGTTCGATCTGCCCGCCGAATATTACAGCGGCTGGCGCCGCATCACCGAGTTCCGCTTCGACAAGAGACTGGCCCAATGAAACTTGCCCTGTTCGTCCCCCTCGCCCTGCTGGCCGCGCCCGCGCTGGCGCAGCAACCCGCGCCGCCGCCCGCGCAGCCTGTTCAGCCGGCCCCGGGCGCACCGCCCCCTGCGGACGAAGGCCTGTCGGGTTCCGTCTCCGACGAGGCAGACTGGCAGGATCTCGGCATCGCCATCACCGATTTCCCCACCGATGCCGATGTCGCGACCCAGGCCAGCGGCGGCTCGACCGCGCAACTCGGCCGCGGGCTCGCCCGGATCATTTCGGGCAATCTGCGCAACAACGGGCTGTTCAAGCCCGCCGGTCCCGACGGGCTGCCGCAGCCGACCTTTCCCGAGGTGCAGTCGCCCAACTACGTCCTGTGGCAGGGGCGCAGCGCCGAGATGCTGGTGCAGGGCTCGGTGCGCGCCGAAGCAGGCGGACAGCTGGCGATCGGCTGCTACCTGTTCGATGTGGCGCTGAAGCAGCAGCTCGCCGGAGCCAGCTGGACAGTGCCGCCCAGCGACTGGCGGCGCGCGGCGCATCGCTGTTCTGACCTGGTCTATGCGCGCCTTTCTGGCGAGAACCCGTTCTTCGACAGCCGCATCGCCTATATCGCCGAGACCGGGCCGAAATCGCGCCGGATCAAGCGGCTGGCGGTGATGGATTCGGACGGGGCCAACCAACGCTATCTCACCAGTGGCCAGGCGATGGCGCTCACCCCGCGCTATTCGCCGGACTATAAATCGATCCTCTACCTCTCTTACCTCAACGGCAATCCGCGCATCTATGCGCTCGATGTCGCCACCAACACGCAGCGGCTGATTGTCCAGAACCGCAATCCCACCTTCGCCCCGCGCTGGTCTCCGGACGGCAGATGGGTGCTCTATTCGATGGCGACGGCAGGCAATACCGACATCTACCGCATCCCCGCGAGCGGCGGCGCGAGCCAGAAGCTGACCAGCACCCCCGGGATCAACATCGGCGGCAGCTTCTCGCCCGATGGCAGCAAGATCGTGTTCGAAAGCGACCGCTCGGGCAGCCAGCAAGTCTATATCATGAACGCCGACGGCACCGACCAGCGCCGCATCAGCTTCTTCGGCGGCCGCGCCGCGACGCCCGAATGGAGCCCGCGCGGCGACCAGATCGCCTTCACCCACATCGCCGGCAATTTCCGCATCGCGGTGATGAGCCCGGTCGGCGGCGAGCTGCGCTATCTCACCGACAGCTGGCAGGACGAAGCGCCGAGCTGGGCGCCCAACGGCCGCATCATCCAGTTCTTCCGCACCGAACGCGGCAACGGCAAGGCCTCGCTGTGGCAGGTCGACCTGACCGGGCGCAACCAGCGCAAGCTGCCAACGCTGACCGACGCCTCCGACCCCGCCTGGGGTCCGGTGCGGCCGTGACATCTATCCATCCCGTTCCGGCAAACCGAAGGAGACTGCCATGCATACCAGGCTAACCCCGAGGACCCTCGCCCTCCTGCTCGCCGCCTGCGCCGTCCTGTCGGCCTGCGCCAGCAAGGCGCCCAAGCAGCTACCGCCCGATCCCGGCCCCGCGACCACCGCGACCGACCCCGCGTCGCAGGGTCCGGCGCCGGGCAGCCAGGCCGATTTCGTGGCCTTCACCCGTGGCCAGGACACGATCTATTTCGATACCGACCGCTACAACATCGACGACGCCGATGTCGCCGCGCTGCGCAGCCAGTCCGAATGGCTGATGCGCTATCCGGCCAAGCGCGCGACGATCGAGGGCCACTGCGACGAACGCGGCACCCGCGAATACAACCTCGCGCTCGGCGAACGCCGGGCCAACGCGGCGAAGAACTTCCTGATTGCCCAGGGCATCGGCGCCGAACGGCTGAACACCGTCAGCTATGGCAAGGAACGCCCGGCGGCGATGGGTTCGGACGAGGATAGCTGGTCGAAGAACCGCCGCGCGGTGACGGTGACGATCGACTAGGGCAGGATCAGTCGCGGACGAGCACCGCCGCCGTCACCAGCGGCACGGCCTCGATCACCGCAGCAGCGACATGTGCGCCATCCGGCGCACCCAGCTCCACCCGCGCGGCATCGGGACCGAGCAGCGCATAGCTCGCCATCATCAGCACCGAGAACGCGGAAGATATCGCCAGCCTGTCGCTCATCGCCGCCTCGTGGTCCTTAGCCTGTTGAATATAAGCATTGTTAGTTGATATTGCAACGCAGCAATAGACGGCAAACGCTTAAACTCCCATGAACGCGAGCCGGGGCTTGCGTGCCCCCCTGCGCTGCGCCTATCGCCAGAGTCTATGGCCAAGGCCCGAACTTCGAACGACTGGGGCTTTCCCCGCTGGCGCGGCTATGGCAGCTCGCGCGATGCGGCGACGGTGCGGCTGTGCGACCGCGTCGGCTGTAACGAGGCGGGCAACTGCCCCGCGCCCAAATCGCCCAACAGCCCGGATCGCTGGTATTTCTGCCAGAGCCATGCCGCCGAATATAACTCCGGCTGGGACTATTTCGCCGGGCTGACCGCCGAGGAAGCGGCGGCGCGCGAGAGCCGCGAGCAGGCCGACAATTCCGGCTACCGCGAATCGGCGCATTACGGCTGGGCGGGCTCGGGCGACGGCAGCCGCAGCCGCGACGAGATGCGCGCGCTGGAATTGCTCGAGCTCGATCCCGACGCCGATTTCGAAGCGGTGAGGAAAGCCTGGCGCGCCAAGGCCAAGCTGGTCCACCCCGACCTGCGCCCCGGCGACGCCGATGCCGCCAAGGCCTTTCAGGCCTTGCAACTGGCCTACGAAGTGCTGCGCGCTGCCGAAGAGCGGCGGGCGTGGGGCGGATAGCGCTACGCCGAAGCGAGCGCCTCCCGTTCTCCCCTGCCCAGCATCAGCAGCATTCCCGAACCGATCAGCACCGCAGTGCCGACAATCAGCAGATACAGGTTGAAATTGCCGGTCGCGGACAGGGTGACGCTGAGCAGCAATGCGCCCAGCGCGGTCGAGGCGGACATGAAGGCGGTCATCAGCCCCATCACCGACGAGTAGATCTGCACCCCGAAGCGCCGCGCCACCAGATAGGCGATCACATCGCCTTCCGCGCCATAGGTGAAGCCGAGGAAATAGACCGCAGCCCACAGCAGCCAGTAGCCGTCGAGGTCGGAGCTGATCAGGAACAGCCCGAGGCTGGGCAGCGCCATGGTCAGGAAGCCGACCCAATAGGGATTGTAGCGGTCGATGGCGAGGCCGGTGAGGATCCGCCCGCTGAGCATGCCGAGCATCGACGCGGTGATGATCGCGCCCACCGCGCGGCCATCGACGCCGTTTTCCAGCATCAAATTCTTGAGTTGGGCCTGCATGATCGTCTGCGGCAGATTGCACAGCAGCATCGATATCGCGAGAATCCAGAAGGCCGTGCTGCGGAAGATCATCGGATAGTCTTCGCGCGCCTTGCGCTTGGGCTGCGCGGCTTTAGCCGAGTCCTGCTGTGCGGACGGGATCAGCAGATAGGTGACGATGCCGGATATCACCGCGAATATTGCCAGCCCTTCATAGCCGGCGCGCCAGCCGTTGGTCTCGACATAGCCATTGAGCACCGGCCCGACGACCAGCCCGAACAGCGCCGGACCCGAGGCGACAATCGCCAGCGCCAGCCCGCGCGCCTTCTCGACATATTGCACTGCGAGCCGCGCATAGACCGTCGCCGTGGTGGTCATGCCGACGATGCCCTGGAAGATGAAAATGCCGATATAGGTTCCGATTGCGCCGTCTTGCAGACTATAGGCGAGATAGGTCAGCGGCATCGCCACCTGCCCGATCAGCGCGGTGCGCTTGACCCCCAGCACATCGGCCAGCCGTCCGACGAACGGCAGGGTCAGCGAGCTGAACAGGCCGAGAGTGCCGACCATGGCGAAATCGGCAGGCGACCAGCCGTTGCCCGAAATCAGCGCGGGCGCCATGGTGCTGATGACGATCCCGATCAGCGACATGCCGGTGCCAAGCCCGATCGTCGCGGCCAGCAGCGGCCGCCAATGGGCGCGCAATTCCGCAAAATAGGCGATCGTCGTTCTCCCGGTCTCGCGCGCTATGTCAGCGCCGCCACGCCCCACACTACACCGACGATCAGGAATGTCCCGGCAATATCGAGCAGCAGCCCAGCCTTGAGCACGCGCGGCAATGATACATGACCGGTTGCCCAGGCGATAGCGTTGGGCCCGCTGCCCGAGGGCAGCATCAGGCCGAGGCTGGCGGCGAATGCGGCAGGCAGCGCCAGCAGGATCGGATCGGCGCCAAGCGCAATAGCCAGCGCCGCCACCACCGGCATGATCGCGCTGGCAGTCGCAATATTGCTGGCGAATTCGGTGATGACGACGACCAGCGCGACCACGACCAGCGCCACAACGATCAGCGGCAGCGATGAAAGCGGCAGCAGCATCTTGCCGAGCCAGACAGCCAGACCCGATTCTGTCATCCCCATGGCCAGCGCCAGACCGCCGCCGAACATCAGCATGACGTCCCACGGTGCGCGGTTCGCTTCCTGCCAGACGAGCAACGGCGGCCGGTCCCGTCAGGCAGGATCAGCAGGGCCAGGCCGGCAATCGCGGCGATGGTGCCATCGGTCAGCGAACCCTTGGGCAGCAGCGGTTCGATCCAGGGCTGCGAGACCCATGCCAGCACGGTCAGCGCCATCACCGGGACGAGCCGCTTCTCCGCAATGCTCCAGGCACGCTCTTCGCCAATCGCCGCTCGCGCTGCGGCGGGATCGAAATTTTCGCGCCCAAGGCGCTGCACCCTGGCGACCAGCAGAGCCGCGACCGGAACTCCGATCAGCACGACAGGAAGCCCGTAAAGACTCCATTCGGCGAAACCGATCTTCACGCCGAGACTTTCCTCGATCAGTCCCGCCGACAACGCGTTGGTCGGCGAGCCGACCATGGTGCCAAGTCCGCCAAGCGAGGCGGCGAACGAAATCCCCATGGGCAATGCGCCGGCCATGCCATCGGTCTGATCAGGCTTGACCCCGCCTGCCGCCAGCATCGCCAGCGCCATCGGCATCATGATCAGCGCGGTCGAAGTATTCGAAATGAACATGGAAATGAGCGCGGTCGCCCCCATAACCGCTAGTAGCAGCTGCATCTGCGTGGTTCCCGCGCGTTTGAGGATCGCCAGCGCCAGCCTGCGGTGCAGACCCGTCCGCTCGATCGTCAACGCGAGGAAGGCCCCGCCGAGAATCAGGAACATGATCGGTGAATAGTAAGTCGCCGCCGTCTTGTTGGCGTCCGCGACCCCAATCAGCGGCAAAACGAAGAACGGCAGAAACGCCGTCGCCGAAAGCGGCAAGGCCTCGGTCATCCACCAGGCCGCCATCCACCAGACCAGGCCCGCCGTGGCCCAGGCCAATGGCGGCATGCCGGCAGGGGCGGGCAGAATGATGGTCAGCAGGAAGCCGGCGATGCCGATCCAGAAGCCGATGCGGCGCGCAGTCATGTTGCCTCCCAATCCCTTATTGCCTCGCAGGCCGTATCAGCTAGCCTAGCCACCGCAAGGGCCCCGCCAAACGGGAGAGAACGCATGACCCAGGGAAAAGTGTTGGGGATAGGCGGAATATTCCTGCGGGCGACTGACCCGGAGGAACTGGCCGCCTGGTACCGCCGCCATCTCGGCATCGCCGCCACCCGCAGCGGCGAGCCCGATCCCGACGGCAACTGGACCTGGCGGCAGGAAGCCGGCGATACGGTTTTCGCGATGTTCGCGCGCGACAGCGACTATTTCGCCGCCGATCGCCAGGTGATGTTCAATTTCCGCGTCGCCGGTCTGGACGCTTTGGTTGTGCGGCTCGAAGCTGCCGGAATTGCAGCGGAGCGACGGGCGGAATGGGACCATCCCGACGTCCGCCGCTTCGCCAGGATTCACGATCCCGAGGGCAATCCGATCGAACTATGGGAGCCGCCCGCCGCCTGATCCGGGGGGCTGAACGCTACTTCGGCGCCAGCACCATCAGCATCTGGCGGCCTTCCATGCGCGGATAGGCCTCGATCTTGGCGACCTCGGCGACATCGTCGCGCACCCGGTTGAGCAGGTTCATGCCCAGCTGCTGGTGCGACAGCTCGCGTCCGCGGAAGCGCAGGGTGACTTTCACCTTGTCGCCTTCGCCGATGAACTTGTTCACTGAGCGCATCTTGGTGTCGTAATCGTGATCGTCGATGTTGGGACGCATCTTGATCTCCTTGATCTCCTGCGTCTTCTGCGACTTGCGCGCGAGATTGGCCTTCTTCTGCGCCTCGTAGCGGAACTTGCCGACATCGAGGAACTTGCAGACCGGCGGGTCGGCGTTGGGCGAAACCTCGACCAGATCCAGGCCGACACCCGCCGCCTGCTCGATCGCCTCATTGGTATACATGACGCCGATGTTCTCGCCGTTCTCGTCGATTACGCGAACTTTGTCGACCGAGATCATCTGGTTGTAGCGTGGCCCGCTCTTGACGGGGGGCGCCATCGAACGCCGTGGTGGGGGTGCTATCGTCTGTGCTCCATGGAAGAATGTCCTTCGCGGGCGTCCTTAGATCGATTCGCCCGGCCAAGCAAAGCGGGAATCTTACATCCCCGCGCGCCATAGTGGATATTGCACCAGCCGGCCTTTCGCGGAGGTTACCGCGTCGATCGCAATGGCGGGCTGCATTGCCGCGAGGATTTCCGGCGAAGCGGCGTCCATGCCGCCGGTCAGAGCGCCGAAGGCGGGGAGGATGATGCGCGATTCGCTCATCACCGCGCAGGGCCGGGCGAGGCGGCGGCCGCGCGCGGCAAGGGTCAGCCTGGGGTGGAAATGGCCCGAGAGTTCGGGGCGGGTCTCGCCGGGAGTCGCGCGGTGGCGCAGCAGCAGTCCGGCCACTTCGAGCTCCTCCTGCACTGTTCCCGCAGGCTTTTTCGAGCCCTTGGCGTCGTGGTTTCCGGCGATCCACACCCAGTCGGTCGCCCTTGTCAGCGCCGCCAGCATGCCCGCCGCATAGGGCTCCAGCCGCCCCGCCCCGTCGCCGTCGTGGAAATTATCGCCGAGGCAGAACACCCGGCGCGCGCCGGTTTCGCGGATCGCCAGCGCCAGCCGCTCCAGCGTTTCGCGGCTGTCGTAAGGCGGCAGCATCTGGCCGTGCGCGGCGAAATAGCTCGCTTTTTCGAGATGCATATCGGCGACCAATAGAGCACCTTCGCGCCGCCAGAAGAGCGCACGGCCCTGCACTAGCTGCATTTCCTCGTCGGCGAACATAAAGGGAACCATGGCTATCCCTTGCCCGATCCGGATTCGCTTGGCAAGGGCTGCGCATGACCGACTGGACCCCACACACCGCCCGCGCCAAGGACTGGTTCGAGAACCTGCGCGACAAGATCTGCGCCGAGTTCGAGAGCATCGAGCGCGAGGCCGGCAGCGACGCCGCCTTCGCCTACACCCCCTGGCAGCGCGAAGCGGTCGAAGGCGGGACTGGGGGCGAAACCGGGGGCGGCACCCGCGGGTCGATCAAGGGCAAGGTGTTCGAGAAGGCCGGGGTCAATGTCTCGACCGTCCACGGCGCCTTGTCGAAGGAATTCGCCGCTTCGGTCAACGGCGCCAGCGCGGAAGCCCCCGCCTTCTCCGCCACCGGCATCAGCCTGGTTGCGCATATGGCAAACCCGCATGTCCCCGCCGTGCACATGAACACCCGCTTCCTCACCACCACCAAGGCCTGGTTCGGCGGCGGCGCCGACCTCAACCCGCCGCTGCCATACGATGAGGACACCGCCGAATTCCATGCCGCGCTGCAAGCCGCCTGCGACGCCCACGGCGCGGACTATTACGAACGCTACAAGCAATGGGCCGACGACTATTTCTACATCCCCCACCGCCAGTGCCATCGCGGAGTGGGCGGTATATTCTACGACCACCTCGAATGCTGCCGACGAAGCCGCCTGGGAGACGAACTTCGCTTTCACCAAGGCTGTAGGCGAGGCCTTTCTCGCGGTGTTCCCCCGGCTGGTGCGGCGGCGGATGGGCATGGCGTTCACCCCGGCGGAGAAGCAGCAGCAGCTCGAATGGCGCGGGCGCTATGCCGAATTCAATCTGGTCTACGACCGGGGCACCGCCTTCGGCCTCAAGACCGGCGGCAATATCGATGCGATCCTGATGAGCCTGCCGCCGGAAGCGGTGTGGAGTTGAACTTGCCGGTTGCGCGGACCCGGCCAGCGCAAGTCCGACAGAAATCAGTCAGGCAGTTTCCGCATCTCGAAAACCCGCAACGACTTGTTGATGCAAAGCAATCCGTGCTCGATCTCGCCGGACGGGCTGCGAACGGCATAGCGATAGCTGCCAACCCGGTAGCACCCGGACGAGGGTTCGATCGAGATCAGCTCCAAACCGCGCTCTTCGAAAACGCCGCGCAGATTTGCTTCGGTCCGCTGGTCCGGCAGCAACAGGACCATCAGGCAGATGGCAACCGCGCCAATTGCGATCAGCCTTTTGGCATTCATCGTTCGTGCCTCGCCATCCGCCGCAGCGGCTGTTCGCGCATTAGCGCGTCGGAGCGACTATCCGAACCATAGTCCGTCTGTGCTGAGCTTGTCGAGCCGAAGGCGAAGGCAGGTCAACCACTGCCTTGTCTTCGCGCCTCATGCCCAACTGCGTGAAGGAAGAGCGATCCTTCGACAAGCTCAGGATAGTCGGATTTGGAGTTAGGGCGATTCATGTTTCGACGAGTTTGCCCTCGAGCCAGACGAAGTTATACCAACCTGCACTGATCCTGACCCATGAGGGGTCAGGATCAGTGCAGGTTGGTATTAGCCCAGCGCCTTTCCGACCGCCGGCAGCGGCTGCGCTGGCAGGCCCTCCGCCACAACCGCCTGCAGCGCGGCGAAGCAGCCCGCGTCGATGCCGGTGCCGGCCTCTTCGGCCATGATCGCGAAGGCCCGCTCCGCCGGCATCGCCGCACGGTAGGGGCGATCGGCGGTCAGCGCATCGAAGAAATCCGCCACCGTGATGATCCGCGTTTCCAGCGCGATCATCCGGGCATCGAGCCCCAGCGGATAGCCTTTGCCGTCGAGCCGCTCGTGATGCGATCCGGCGATGACGGCCATGTCGCGCATCACCGAAATCCGCCCCAGAATGTCGGTGGTCAAGGCAGCGTGGCTTTGCATCGTGCGCCATTCGCCGCCGTCGAGCTTGCCCGGCTTTTCGAGGATGCGGCTGCTGACCCCCAGCTTGCCGACATCGTGCAGCATCGCCGAGCGCCGCAGCCCGCGCCGGGCCGCCTCGTCCAGCCCCAGCCGCGCGGCGAGGGCATCGGCGATCTGGCCGACCCGCTCGCTATGGCCGCCGGTAAACGGGCTCTTGGCGTCGATGACATGGCCGAAGCCTGCGGCGATATCGTCGAGATAGGCCTCATCGACCGCGACCGCGCAGCGCGCCGGGGCCATCGCAAACAGGTGCGCGTCGAGGTCGTTCGCCGCCAGCGCCTCCCAGAATCCGGGAGCCGCAGAAATCCGCGCAAAGGCACCGGCCAGCGCCGGATCGAACCAGCCGCCGCTGCGTGCGGCAATCTCCTCGCGCGCTTGCTTCGCCCCGCCAGCGGTGAAGAACACCTCGGCGACCTGAGCCAGTAGAGCGATCCGCGAGCCGAGCGGGATCGCTTCCCCGGCCACCCCATGCGGCAGGCCCGAGCCGTCCCAATGTTCGTCCAGCCCGGCGATGGCCAGCGCGACCGTTTCGGAAAAGCGCAGCTGCCGGGCGATATCCGCGCCGCGGGTGCAGCGGGTGTCGATCAGCCCGGTCATGATTTCCCCGGCATGGGCGAGGATGTTGTCGACCACCGCCCCCTTGCCGCCTTCTTCCGCCCGGGCCTCTTCCCCGGCGCGGCCCATCACGAAGGCGCCGAAATCCTCGGGCGCGGGTCCGATCAGCTTGAATTCGCGCTTCAGCTGGCGGTCGTTGCCGGCAAACAGCGCGGCAACCCGCGCGGCGTTGCTGCTGCAGCCCAGATCCTTGAGCAGCACGGTGTAGAACAGCTCGCGCAGCTCCGCCTCGCCCAGCCCGATCTCGCGACCGAGCCCCATGCCGATCCAGCAGGCGCGCAGGCTGTGCCCGGCCGGCTGGCCCTCGGTGACGTCCAGGGCATGGCTGAAAGCGCCGAGAATCTCGGCAAGGCTGGCCGAGGCGGGATCGGATACGGCAAACTCGCGGGCGAAATGCTGCTGCATCGGGGCGCTCCTTTCCGCCAGTCATGACAGAAAAACGTTAATTCCTGGGTATTGCCATTCGTCCCCGGTTGGCCGCCCCGGCGCTTTCCCCTTGCCCTTGCCGCCCCATTCCCTCCATCATCCCTTCCAATGTTGCGCCAATACGAACTCGTCGAACGCGTCAAAGCCTACGACCCCGATGCCGACGAAGGGCTGCTCAACCGCGCCTATGTCTATTCGGTGGTCAAGCACGGGTCGCAGAAGCGCGCCTCGGGCGATCCCTATTTCAGCCATCCGGTCGAAGTCGCGGGCCTGATGTGCGATCTCAAGCTCGACGTGGAAAGCGTCGTCACTGCGCTGCTCCACGATACGGTGGAGGATACCCTCGCCACCATCGAGGAAGTCGAGGCCTTTTTCGGCCCCGGCATCGCCCGGCTGGTCGATGGCGTCACCAAGCTGTCCAAGATCGAGACGCTGACCGACGACGAGCGCGCGGCGGAGAATCTGCGCAAGTTCTTCCTGGCGATGAGCGAGGATCTGCGGGTGCTGCTGGTCAAGCTGGCCGACCGGCTGCACAACATGCGCACGCTGCATTTCATCAAGAGCGGCGACAAGCGCCGCCGCATCGCCAAGGAGACGATGGATATCTACGCCCCGCTGGCCGAGCGGGTGGGCATGTACGAATATATGCGCGAGATGCAGCAACTCGCCTTCGAGCAGCTCGAGCCCGAGGCCTATGCCACGATCACCGGGCGGCTCACCGCGATCCACAGCCAGGAGGGCGGCCAGGTCGACGCCATCGCTCTGGCGATCAAGCAGGCGCTGGCCGAGGCGGGGATGAAGGTCGAGGTATGGGGCCGCGAGAAGCATCCCTATTCGATCTGGAGGAAGATGGCCGAACGCCATGTCAGCTTCGAGCAGATCACCGACATCATGGCCTTCCGCGTGCTGACCGACAGCCCGGCCGACTGCTACCGCGCGCTGGGGGTGCTGCACACCACCTGGCAGATGATCCCGGGCCGCTTCAAGGACTACATCTCCACCCCCAAGGCCAACGGCTACCGCTCGCTGCACACCGCGCTGATCCACGAGAACTCGATGCGGGTGGAAGTGCAGATCCGCACCCGCGAGATGCACCGCACCAACGAATTCGGCCTCGCCGCGCATTGGGCCTACAAGCAGGGCGAAAAGCCCGACGGCCAGGTCGGCTGGCTGCGCGATCTGATCGAGATCGTCGATGCCAGCCACGACGCCGAGGAACTGCTCGAACATACCCGCCTGGCGATCTACCAGGACCGCATCTTCGCCTTCACCCCCAAGGGCGCGCTGCACCAGCTGCCCAAGGGGGCGACTCCGGTCGATTTCGCCTATGCGGTGCACACCGATCTCGGCGATGCAGCGGTCGGCGCCAAGATCAACGGGCGGCATATGCCGCTGCGCACCGCGCTGGGCAACGGCGACGTCGTCGAGATCATCCGCAGCCGCAACTCCGCGCCGCAGCTGTCGTGGCTCGGCTTCGTCGTCACCGGCAAGGCGCGCGCCGCGATCCGCCGGGCGGTGCGCGCCAAGGAGCGCCAGGAGGTTGCCGCGATCGGCCGCAAGCTGTTCGACGAGATCGCCTCGCGGCTGCCCACCAAGATCGGCAAAAAGGCGATCGTCGCGGCGGCCAAGCGGCTTGGCATCGCCGGCGAGCAAGAGCTGATGGCGGCGGTCGGCACCGCCAAGCTGTCCGACCGCGATGTCATGGAGGCGCTGGTGCCCGGCAGCGCCAAGCACCACGCCGACCCCGAAGACTGGCCCAAGCAGGAGCGCGCCATCTCGATTCGCGGGCTG
The DNA here is from genome assembly GCA_963779195.1 of uncultured Alphaproteobacteria bacterium. Taxonomy (GTDB): domain Bacteria; phylum Pseudomonadota; class Alphaproteobacteria; order Sphingomonadales; family Sphingomonadaceae; genus Novosphingobium. The sequence goes on along the minus strand of CAVZWZ010000001.1, from coordinate 7,193 downwards.
ACCCCCGGCATGGCCTTCCACCTCGCCAATTGCTGCCACCCGGTGCCCGGCGACCGCATCGTCGGGCTCAAACAGCCGGGGATCGGCGTCGAAGTCCATGCGATCGACTGCCTGGCGCTGGCCAGCGGCGTCGATGCCGACTGGCTCGACCTGTCGTGGGGCGAACGCTCGACCGGGGCGATCGGCCGGCTGCGCGCGGTGCTGTATAACCGGCCCGGCACGCTCGCCGAAGTGACCGGCATCTTCGCCGGCAACAAGGCGAACATCGTCCAGCTGGAACTGATCAACCGCGACGAGCTGTTCGGCACTTACGAGGTGGACCTGGAAGTCAACGATCTCGCGCATCTGACCCGGATCGTCAGCTCGCTGCGGGCGAGCGACGCGGTGGCCGAGGCGGAGCGGATTTAGAATTCGAGCGCGAGTTCCACTTCGTCCCCCTCACCGATGCCCTCCGCCCTGCGCACCGCAGCCTTGACCGGCAGCATCCAGCCCTCCTCTTTCGAGGGAAACACCGAAGTGCGCCAGCGGCTGTCGCCGATCCGCGCCGTCACCTTGAGCGAGCCGAAGCCGCGGCCCCCGCCCTCCAGCTTGCGCATCAGCGCGGTGGCCGACAGCGCCTCGCCCGCCGCGCCGTCGATCGTGACGAAGAACCAAGCGCCAGTGCCGGTGGCGCCGGTCCAGCGCCACAGGGGGGCGGTGTGGGTCAGGCGTTCGGTCATTCAGCTTGGTCCTCCCCTTCCTCCAGCGCCGCGATATCGGCGTCGCTCAGCCCGAAGTGGTGCCCCACCTCATGCACCAGCACATGCGCCACCAGATGCTCCAGCGTCTCGTCGCCGCGCGCGATCCATTCGTCGAGGATGGCTGCGCGGAACAGGCGGATGCGGTCGGGCATCGCCCCGCTCGCCTCAAGGCTCTTTTCGCCAAAGGGCACACCCTCATAGAGCCCAGTGAGATCGAAGGGATCGCCGATCCCCAGCGCGGCCAGCGTCTCCGCGTCGGCGAATTCCTCTACCCGCAGCAGCACATCGCCCAGATGCGCGCGGAACCGCCCCGGCAGCCGCGCCAGCGCCGCGCGCGCCAGCGCCTCGATTTCCGCCGCATCGGGGGCATGGCCGAAGGTCCTGCGCATGCCATCGCCATAGCCGCTGGCGCACAAAGCGCCAATGCTTGCGCTCGTCCCCGCCCGCCGCTAGGGCGCTGCCTTCCAGAGCATGCGGAGCGGTGGCCGAGTGGTCGAAGGCGCTCGCCTGGAAAGTGAGTATACGCCAAAAGCGTATCGAGGGTTCGAATCCCTCCCGCTCCGCCAGCTTGCCTGCCGCAGGCTTCCCATAAGCTCTTATTTCTCTTGCATTTCCGCCGATTCTCGGCCAATATTGTTCTCTATTTGTTTCATGCCTTCCGCATGCATCCATACAATCTGGGGGCACGCGTGGGGGCACCGAAACGCAAATTTGGGGGCATCGATGCTGACCGAGATGCAAGTGAGGAACGCCAAGGGTCGCGACAAGGACTACAAGCTCGCCGATTCCGATGGCCTTTACCTGTTCGTCACGGCCAAGGGCCATCGCAGCTGGCGGATGAAATACCGCTTTGCCGGAAGAGAGCGCCGGTTGGTGTTGGGGGCCTATCCCCAGCTGTCGTCTGCGGGATGCCCGCGACCGCAAGGCCGATGCGCGGCTGTTGCTGCGCGATGGGCGCGACCCGGGGATCGAGGCGGTCAAGGCGAGGGTCGAGCGCGCGGTGGCCTCGGCGAACACGTTCGAGGCGCTGGCGCGGGGATGGTATGGCTTGCAGGAGAGCCGCTGGACCCCGATCCATGCGAGGGACGTGATTGCCAGCCTGGAGAGAGAAGTCTTCCCCTGGGTCGGCAAGCTGCCAATCACCGAGATCGACGAGCCCATGGTGCTTTCGGTGCTGCGCAAGATCGAGAAGCGCGGCGCGATCGAGACAGCGCACCGGGTGCGCCAGCGCATGTCGGCGGTGTTCGTCCATGCCATCGCCGAAGGGGCCGGATCGCGCGATCCGGCTGCCATCGTCACCCGGGCGCTCAAACCCGTGCCCCGCGCGCGCAAGCGTCCGGCGCTGGTCTCGGTGGAGGCGCTGCACGACATGATCCGCAAAACCGAAGCCGAACCTGCCTCGCCGCTGACCAAGCTTGCCTCGCGGTTCCTGGCGCTGACAGCGCAGCGCCCCGGCATGATCCGGGCCCTGCCCTGGGACGAGATCGAGGGCATCGATTGGCGCAGCGACGATGCGGCGCCCGAAGCATTCTGGCGGGTGCCCGCCTCGCGGATGAAGCTGATGCTCGATCTCAAGAGTGACGCGGGCTTCGAACATCTTGTGCCGCTGTCGCCGCAAGCGGTAGCGGTGCTGCGCGCCGCCCATGTCCTGACCGGGCGCGGGCCGCTGATTTTTCCCAGCAATCGCAATGCACGGGTGGCGATGAGCGAGAACACGCTCGGCTACTACTACAACCGCTGCGGCTATCAGGGCCGCCACGTGCCACACGGTTGGCGGGCCTCGTTTTCGACGATCATGAACGAATGGTCCGAACGAGGCGGCACGCCGGGCGACCGGCATGTGATCGATCTCATCCTCGCTCACATTCCCGAAGGCGTGTCCGGCTCGGAAGGGGCCTACAATCGCGCAGCCTACTTGGAACGCCGGCGCGAGTTGCTGGATATGTGGGGCGCCATCCTGCTGGAGTTGTTTCCTGAACCGCACAAGATGCTTGGCTGGCCGAGCAGATGAATGGCATTTTCCGCCGACAAAGCGGTCGCTCCCCGGCTCGGATTAGCTCATCGAGACCTGCCATCCATTCAGGCTCGCCGTCGACAGCAACTGGGCCGGAAGCGGACGGACCGCTTTCAGCGACGTTTTGCCCGTGGCGGACATCACGACGAGGCTCGGTCGACCAGCCGACTGAACCGGCCAGCATCCGACAGCATTAGCTGGCTTAGTAGCGTTGCGCCGCATGTGCCCAATCAAACCTCGCGATACCCCGCCCAACTGCCGGACGCAAAGGACGGCGAGCCGTCGCGCCAGCCCGCCGCCTGCCAGAGAATGTCGAAGGCCTCGCGGAAGTCCGGCGCCAACCGCGCGGACAGATCCTCAATAGCGACCACTGGCAATTGCAGTTGCGGTTGGCCGATCCGCCGCCCGCCAGGGCGGGCGCGGTGAAGCTCGACATCTACCATGTCGTCGAACGAGACCTCGATCAGGCCGGGCCCTTCCAACTCCAATGCCGGAAGCGTACTGGCGAGTTGTCGAGCCAGAAGATGATTTCGCGTTCGAGTGCTTCTCCTTCGACCACGATCTGGGGATCATCGTCGATGCGGCTGCCGATCGTTATTTCTGCTTCCAGCAAGCCGGGCCGGACCAGCCTTGCGAGCCATGGCGTCTCGGGATTTATCCCGCCCGAGCGGTAGGAATGGCGCAGGTCCACCATTGGCGCGCGTCCGATCCTTCCTCGACGCGCACCATTGGGTCCGGCGGGAACCGGCCTTGCGCGCGGGCGACGGCGCCGGGGTCGAGGCGTTTGCCGTCGAATGCGGCAAGCGGCGCAATCCTGAGGGTCATGCGCGGCCGCGAGACTATCTGGGGTACACCACCGCGGAAACGATCAGCGGCAAGCTCCCCGAGCGCCGCTAGCGCGGGCTCGCGGCGCGGATCAGGAGCTACGACAAGCGGCGCGACCACCGCGCGGATGCGAATGCGGATTTCGCGCTCGACGCCGTCGATCACGTCATTGAGCGTGCGGGCGGCGAGGTTGAGCCTCGTCATCGCGTCGCGTGTACCAGACTGGAGGCCGAATGTGCCGTCGAGGGTCGTCTTCGCACTGGCGAGTTCGCTATTGCTGTCGAACGCATGCGTGCGTTCAGCCAACAGCGCGCAAAAGGCCCGGTTGGCCTTGAGGAAAGCGCGAAAGGCGCGGTCCAGTTCGGCATCGTCGAGCTCATATTGCGCGCCGTGCCACTGTGCGTCGATCTCGTGCAGCGGATGCAGCAGCTTGCGACGATAGGCTTCGTTGAAGTCATGGTCGCGGAGGAAGCGACGCAGCGGATCGCGGAGGCTCGCCCTCCAGCGAGCGACCAACTCGACGTCGTGCGGATGCGGCTCGGCTACAACAGGCGGGCGCCGGGCATCGAATAGTACGGCATCGTCGAGGATTGCGCGGAGCTTCGGCACCAACGCCTTTGCCAGAAGCTCGGCGTGCCGCGCCGCGCATAGCGTCGTCCGCGTCGTCGGGGCATTCGAAAAAGATGGGCCCGCGAAAATGCTGCAGGTCGAACGGCAGCGCATGATCCTTGGGATGGCCGTGTGCGACATTAATCACTGAGATCACCGCGCGCCAGCTTAGCGATTTGAATACCTAGCCGTGCTCGAGCAGCACGTTCGGATTGGGCATCAGGCGGCCATCGCTGCGCGCCGCGACAAAGGTGAGGTCGGACACGAAGGCCGCCGCGCGGTCGATCTTGCCGAAGATGGTCTCGACGATCGGCGGCGAGCCGGGCTCGCCGGACGTGTCCTGGTCGAGCGCAATGCGCTCGTCGCGGCTCTCGCGCGCCGCCGCCTCAACATCGGCGTCGACGTTGAGCGCCTTGATGGCGTCGCCGAGCGCGCGCGACACCAGGTTCTTGCCGCATGCGCTCGCCTTGTCCGCTTGCCAGGAGTAGAAGATGCGCCGCGGCACCAGGCTAGCCTTCCCGCGCGCGGGCGAAGGCGGCGACATCGGCGGCCTGCCAGAGCGGCTCGTCGACATCGGCAATCGCGCGCTCGCGCGCTCGCACCGCCATCCAGCGGCGATGGCCGGGCTCGGGGGTGCTCCTGCTCGAGCGCCTTGATCGCCGCATAGCTGTCGGGGCCCGGCAGTTTGCTGAGCATGTCGAACAGGCGGTTGCGCGCCTCCTGGGCATGGTCGCGCACCGTCGGCGAATACGCGGCTTCGTTCGCCCGCTCGATATCATCGGCGGTGCGGACATAGCGATGCGAGAGGATGTAGAGCGCCTTAAGATATGCCGGGGTGCGATAGGCGCCGATCCGGGTCGAACCGCCTTCGCGGTCGCCGAGCAGGGCGACGATGAAGGCCTGAGCGAACACCGAGGCCGTCGGGCGCTTTCCATGCCGGCGAGCTCGGCGTCGAGCGCGGCGATCGCGCGGTCCGGATCCCTGGTCGGTCCAGAACGCATACCAACGCGGGCGCTGCGCCGCAGCAACCCCGCCCGTAAGCTTGGCTTCGGCTAGGCCGGCAAGCGCCGCCGCCCCGACCTCGCCGCTCGACAGGAGGTTGAAGGTAGAGCCGGTATCTTCGGGCTGGGCATGTCGTCGCCGGCGAACCAACCGAGCAGGAAGCGCGCAACGTCGCGGTGCAGCCAGTCCGCAGAGTGACCAGGTCATGGAGGATATGGTGGGTCGGAGCGTCGGCGCTGCTGTGCTCCAGCTCCCAGACCAGTTCCTGTTTGATCGCCTGCCAGCCGAGATCGGGATGCGCCTTGTAGAGCGGCTCGAGCCAGGCCGGAAAGCCGTTCAGCTCCCAGGTGAGATAGCGCAGCGCGCGCCGCGCATCCGCAGGGGAAAGGCTGGCGGCGAAGTCGGGCGTCTCGCGCGCTTCGATCGCCAGGCCCGCCATCGCGAAGAGCAGGATATAGGGGGTGCCGCTGGTGTCGGCGCCTTCCGAGCGAAGTTTCGGCGTATAGGTCCGCCAGAACGCTACCGCCGCGTCGCGATACGCCACGGCTACGGCTTCGCCGAATTTGGGGATCAGCCCGCGCCAGTCGGCACCGCGCTCGGTGTCGGAATTGCCGGGCACGCTCAGCATCAGCGAATACTGGTCGCCGCTCCATTCGCCGGGCTTGGCTTTGGCGGGTATGGCGGACGCGCTTGGGTCGGCCTTGAGATCGGCGATCCATGCGGCGCGCTCGGCTTCGGCTTCGCGCTCCTCGGCGTCGCGCTTGCGCTTCCATGCGCGGTGCTTGGCTTCCATTTCCTCGATCTGGGGGTGAGGGCTTGGGGTTGAGCCGCGCGTCGAGCGCGTCGGCAAGCTGGGCTCCGCAGCTGCCGCTGCCTCGAGCTCGGCACGCCAGGCAGCCGGGCGGTCATTCTCGAAAAAGATTGCAAGGCAGCGCGAAATAGCGACGAGACGGTTGTCGTGCTCGGGCCGCTCGCGCACCCAGGCGAGGCAGCGCGCAAAATCCACGGGCCCGAACTGCCAGTAATGGCCCATATAGGAGAAGCGCCAGTCGTCGGTCACCCGCTCGCCTTTCTCGGCGAGCCAGGCGCGGCGCTCGGCGACGCTGGCCCAGTAGAGCAGGTCGTTGAGCGCGCGCCAGCGCGGGACATTGTCGGCGAGCGCGGTGCGATATTCGGTGGTGTCGTCGCCGCGCCCGGCACGCGCGGTCGACTTGCGGAGCACGGCGATGCTGGCCGGCGCAAGCGCCTGCCCCGCGCGCGCCGCGACGAGCCCTGGCCGACGGCGTGGAGCGCCGGTGCGAGCAGCCAGCCATAGGCTTTCGAGACATGGCACTCGCCCGGCGTTCGATATAGGGTTCGATATCGAGAAAGGCGTCGAGACCCTCGACTAATGTGGCGAGCGGCTGATCCTCTGCATCGTCAGACATCACCGGCAGGCGATCGATGAAGCCGTGGAACCAGCCCCGCCCAGCCCGGGGTGATCTCGAACTCCTCCTTGGGCGCCAGGTGCGGCACAGTCGCCAGTAGCAGCTCGACGCTGCGCATGGTCGGCGCGGCATCGTCGACCAGCTCGCTGAGCAGGTACCGGTCGAGGGGTCCGGGGTGGGCGGCGATCGTGCTCCACAGCGCGTCCTTGTCGTCGTCCTTGCCGAGCGTCATCACCGCGCGGATCGCGGCAACGCGCGCCCAGCGACCGCGCGCGGGATCGATGGCGATGGCCAGCAAGGCGGGCACGCAGACGCGCATGTCGCCCTGCCAGGCAAGGCGGCCGAGGAAGAAGATGACATCGTCATTCTCGCCGAACCGCGCGAGCAGCGCGTTGACGTCGCCGGCCAGATCGGGTGCGGCGATCCGTGCGACGGCGCTATTGTCCATGATCGCCATCACCCGTGCTCCGCCGCGATCCGCGCGACGATGCTCGCCAGCATCCGCTCGCGCACGTCGAGGGGAAGTTCGGAAGGATCGCCGCCCTCGCTGGCGATCTCCGGCTCGATGGCAAGCGC